>NZ_CANMSK010000005.1 GCF_947500655.1 uncultured Psychrosphaera sp.
CAATCTCAAACGGCCTACTTAACTTTGTCTTTCTGCTGTTTGATGTCTTCCTGACAACGTGGGGCGCATTATAGGGATCTTTTAAACCCGCGCAAGATCTTTTTTAACATTTATGTTTGTTTGGTCAAATACCAGACAACTTGTATAAAAAACAATAGAATCAATAGTTAATTGGAGTATATCTGTACAATTAAATTGATTTAAATACGCTTATTACTATAGATATATGGCTATTGACTCTAATACTTGTGCTTAATTTTATTAAAGAATTTACCATATATATGTAATTAAATAGGGTTATGTTACATATTTGCTAATGTAGATATTTATCTTTGTTAATTAAAGCCAAACAGTATTGCTTAATTATCTAAAATCCCACTCTGTGTTATTTATTAAAAAGAGTGATTTTTGTCTCGATATATTATTCCACGATTGATAGATATATTTAGGGGGATCTACAAAACAAACTTTACATCAAAAATTTTCACAGATAAGTAAAGCTAATTACTATTTTTAACTTAAAAATCCAATAATAACCTTCAACAGTAAACTATCTAAAAGCTGAATAGTCACAAATAAATTATAAAACGGAAATTGGACTATATAAGCAGTTAAAATATTAATAGCAGGGATAGGAAATGTAATTAATTGATATTGATATTGATATTGATATTGATATTGATATTACGAGGATAAATTTTAGATACAAAAAAGCCGGGCGAACCCGGCTTTTCTTTACTCTTCAGTAGCTTCCACTACTTCAGCATCTGCATCAACTTCTGGTCTTTCAACCAGTTCAATGTATGCCATTGGTGCTTTATCACCAGTACGGTAGCCGCACTTAATGATACGTGTATATCCACCAGGGCGTTCATTGTAACGTTGACCTAATTCGCTAAATAACTTACCAACTACTTCTGCGTCTCTTGTACGAGCAAACGCTAAGCGGCGGTTAGCTACGCTGTCTTGTTTAGCCATTGTGATCAATGGTTCAACAACACGACGTAATTCTTTAGCTTTAGGCAAAGTTGTCTTGATGATTTCATGCTTCACCAATGAACCCGCCATATTACGGAACATCGCTTGACGATGACTGCTGTTGCGGTTTAATTGACGACCACTCTTACGATGGCGCATGAGCTTTTCCTTCTAACTAATTCGTTTATAACCGTAATTTGGTTTAGTCGTTTTCTAACAGACTAGCTGGCGGCCAATTTTCTAGGCGCATACCTAGTGACAACCCGCGAGACGCCAAGACGTCTTTTATTTCTGTTAGAGACTTCTTACCAAGGTTAGGTGTTTTAAGTAACTCAACCTCAGTACGTTGTACCAAATCGCCGATGTATTGTACTTGTTCAGCTTTCAAACAGTTAGCTGAACGAACAGTCAACTCTAGATCGTCCACAGGACGTAATAGAATTGGATCAAATTCTGGTTTCTCTTCTTCTTGCTGAACTTCAGTTACGTCACGTAAATCTACGAACGCATCTAATTGCTCGGCTAAAATAGTAGATGAACGACGGATTGCCTCTTCAGGATCCAATGTGCCATTCGTTTCCATATCAATGATCAATTTGTCTAAATCAGTACGTTGTTCTACACGAGCACTTTCAACATTGTAAGCTATACGCTCAACAGGGCTGAATGATGCGTCAAGTAAAAGACGACCAATTGGACGATCCTCGTCGTCAGAGGACACACGCGCAGATGCAGGAACATAGCCACGGCCACGCTGCACTGTTACACGCATTGATATTTCAGAGTTTGCACTCGTCAAATTACAAATAACGTGCTCAGGGTTGATGATTTCTACATCACCATCGTGCTGAAAATCAGCAGCTGTAACAGGGCCACTACCAGACTTAGTTAAAGTTAAGATAACTTCGTCTTTCCCTTCTACGCTTACTGCTAAACCTTTAAGGTTTAGCAAGATTTCAATCACATCTTCCTGCACGCCTTCTTTGGCACTGTATTCGTGCTGAACACCGTCGATTTCTACTTCGGTCACTGCACAACCAGGCATAGAAGACAACAAAATTCTGCGCAACGCATTACCTAAAGTGTGACCAAATCCACGTTCTAGTGGTTCTAATGTTACTTTAGCGCGAGTTGGACTCACCTGTTCTATATCTACAAGCCTTGGCTTAAGGAATTCAGTTACAGACCCCTGCATTATATATCCTCTTATGTTTCAACTTTACTTAGAGTAAAGTTCAACAATTAACTGTTCATTAATCTCTGCAGATAAATCAGTACGTTCTGGGTTTGATTTATAAACACCAGTCATAGCTTTATTATCTACTTCAATCCAAGTCGGTTTTTCACGTTGTTCAGCTAACTCAAGAGCTGCAGCGATACGATCTTGTTTCTTCGATTTTTCACGAATAGCAATCACGTCTTCAGCAGACACTTTGTAGGAAGGAACGTTCACTACGACACCGTTAACTACAATTGCTTTGTGGCTAACTAGTTGACGAGCTTCAGCACGGGTAGTTGCATAACCCATGCGATAAACAACGTTATCTAAACGGCTTTCTAAAAGTTGTAATAGGTTTTCACCAGTATTACCTTTTATACGAGCCGCTTGTTTATAGTAGTTACGGAATTGTTTTTCTAAAATACCGTAAATACGACGTACTTTTTGTTTTTCACGTAACTGCAAACCGTAGTCAGACAAACGAGCTTTGCGAGCTCCATGTTGACCTGGTGCAGTATCGATTTTACATTTAGATTCTATAGCACGTACGCCACTTTTAAGGAACAAATCTGTTCCTTCGCGACGACTAAGCTTTAGCTTTGGACCCAAATATCTAGCCATGTTCTTTCTCCACTAACAGTCGTTATACACGACGTTTTTTAGGCGGACGACAACCGTTATGAGGAATAGGAGTTACGTCAGTAATGTTAGTAATCTTGAAACCTACGCCATTTAATGCGCGGATTGCAGATTCACGACCAGGGCCAGGGCCCTTTACGAAAACTTCAATATTCTTCAAACCGTACTCTTTTGCTGCTTCGCCTGCGCGTTCAGCAGCTACTTGTGCAGCGAATGGTGTAGATTTACGTGAACCACGGAAACCTGAACCACCTGCCGTAGCCCAAGACAACGCATTGCCTTGACGGTCGGTTAATGTAACGATTGTGTTGTTGAAAGATGCATGTATATGAGCCATACCATCAGCAACCTGCTTTTTTACCTTTTTACGTGAACGAGTTGGAGCTTTTGCCATTTCTTGCTACCTCCGCCTTATTTTGAAATAGGTTTACGTGGACCTTTACGGGTACGCGCATTAGTTTTAGTGCGCTGACCGCGTAAAGGAAGACTGCGACGATGGCGTATGCCACGAAAACAACCTAGATCCATTAAACGCTTAATATTCAATGTTACTTCACGGCGAAGATCACCCTCTACGGTGTACTTGCCAACTTCTTCACGTAATTTATCCAAATCTTGTTCAGATAAAGTTCCGATTTTCGTATCTTCTGCGATACCGGTTGCTACACAAATAGCTTGTGAGCGTGTTTTACCGATGCCGTAAATCGCTGTAAGTGCGATTACAGAATGTTTACGATCGGAAATGTTAATGCCAGCGATACGGGCCACTAACACATCTCCTATAGTTATGGGTCAGTCGAAAAGCCCGTTAGGATACTCGACCTCTGACCGATTGTAAATAAGGGCGAGATATATTCTCGCCCATCAAGTTTATGTCGTATTAACCCTGACGCTGTTTATGCTTAGGGTCTGTACAAATTACGCGAACAACACCTGAACGCTTAATTACTTTACAGTTACGACAAATCTTCTTAACGGAAGCACGTACTTTCATTGCTTATACTCCGCAATTTTAGCGGCTATAACCTTTCAGGTTAGCTTTATCTAAAGCGTTTCCTGCTAAGTTTGCCTTTTTAAGAACAGATTCATACTGATGAGACATCAATAATGTTTGAACCTGAGCCATAAAATCCATGACAACAACAACGATGATTAACAACGATGTGCCACCAAAATAAAATTGGACGTTCCAAGCTATCATCATAAATTCCGGTACAAGACAAACAAATGTTATGTACATAGCACCAGCTAGTGTCAAACGCGTCATTACTTTATCTACGTATCTCGACGTTTGTTCACCAGGTCTGATACCTGGAATAAATGCACCTGAGCGCTTTAAGTTATCAGCTGTTTCTCTCGGGTTGAAAACCAACGCCGTATAGAAAAAACAGAAGAATATTATAGCAGCCGCGTACAACATTACGTATAGAGGTTGCCCTGGGGATAAAGTTAAAGACATTTGTTGCAAGAAATCTGCAACAGGTCCATCACCTGTACCAAACCAAGCTGCTATTGTACTTGGAAACATGATAATACTACCAGCAAAAATTGGAGGTATTACGCCAGCCATGTTTACCTTAAGAGGTAAATGTGAGCTTTGTGCTTGAAACACTTGGCGGCCTTGTTGGCGTTTAGCGTAATTAACGACGATTCGACGTTGACCACGTTCAACAAAAACAACAAAGTATGTAACCGCAAAAACAACAACTGTAATCAACAATAATAACAATACGTGAAGTTCACCCTGACGAGCTTGCTCCGCTGTTTGTCCTATTGCCGACGGCAATCCTGCAACGATACCAGTAAATATTAGTATTGAAATACCGTTACCAATACCACGTTCAGTAATTTGTTCGCCTAACCACATTAAAAACATGGTACCGGTAACCAAACTAACTACAGCGGTAAAATAAAAACCTGGGCTAGGATCAATAACTAGTCCGGGCATCATACTTGGTAATGATGTAGCAACACCAAACGACTGGAATGTCGCTAGTACCAGCGTAAAATAGCGTGTGTATTGACTGATTTTCTTACGACCAGACTCGCCTTCTTTCTTTAGCTCAGCTAAAGAAGGATGCATAACCGTTAATAACTGCATAATAATAGAGGCTGTTATATACGGCATAATACCCAACGCTAATACTGAAGCACGCTCAAGCGCACCACCGGAGAACATATTAAACATTTCTACGATGGTACCCTTTTGCTGCTCGAATAGATCAGCTAGTACTGCGGCGTCAATCCCAGGAATTGGAACAAATGAACCCAATCGAAAAACTACGATTGCAATCAATACAAACCATAAGCGTTGTTTCAACTCGGAAAAACCGGTTTGTCCGCTTTGTAAGTCTAATCCTGGTTTAGCCATAATGTACTTATCCTTATTCTACTTTTCCGCCAGCTGCAGTGATAGCTTCTAATGCACCTTTAGTAACACGTAGACCAGCTACAGTTACTGAACGTGAAATAGTGCCAGACATTACAACTTTTACGAAAAGTATATCTTTCTTCACTAAACCAGCCGCTTTTAGCGACTCAAGGTTGACTACGTCACCCTCAATTTTAGCGATTTCAGACAATGTTACTTCATCAGTTACCAAAGACTTACGAGAAGTGAAACCGAATTTCGGTAGACGACGTTGTAAAGGCATTTGACCGCCTTCAAAACCTGGTCTTACACTTCCGCCAGTACGAGACTTCTGACCTTTGTGTCCACGACCGGCTGTTTTACCGTTACCAGAACCGATACCGCGACCTACGCGTTTCTTATCTTTGGTAGAACCTGCCGCTGGAGATAGAGTATTCAAACGCATCCGATTACCCCTCAACTTTAATCATGTATTGAACTTGGTTTACCATACCGCGCACACAAGGAGTGTCTTCTAACTCTACTGTGTGATTGATACGACGTAAGCCCAAGCCACGAAGTGTAGCTTTATGCTTCGGTAAACGACCGATAGAGCTACGTATTTGTGTTACTTTAATCGTTTTCTTAGCCATGGTTTCTTATCCCAAGATTTCGCCAACGTTAAGACCACGTTTAGCAGCTACTTGTGCAGGAGATTTCATTCCAGCAAGAGCATCTACTGTAGCGCGAACTACGTTGATTGGGTTAGTAGAACCGTAACATTTTGAAAGTACGTTATGTACACCTGCTACTTCAAGCACGGCACGCATAGCGCCACCGGCAATGATACCTGTACCTTCAGAAGCTGGTTGCATGTAAACTTTTGATCCAGAGTGACGACCCTTAATTGGGTGTTGCAATGTACCATTAGTTAACTCTACATTTACCATGTTACGACGCGCTTTTTCCATTGCTTTTTGAATAGCAGCTGGAACTTCACGCGCTTTACCATAACCAAAACCTACACGGCCGTTTTTGTCACCAACAACAGTTAAAGCAGTGAACGAGAATATACGACCACCCTTAACTACTTTTGATACACGGTTGACCGCGATAAGCTTTTCTTCGAATTCTGTTTGTTTTGTATCTACATTAGACATGAGCTACTCCTAGAACTGAAGACCGGCTTCGCGAGCAGCGTCTGCTAACGCTTTCACACGGCCGTGATATTTAAAACCGCTACGGTCAAATGACACTTTCTCAACGCCATTTTTAACCGCACGTTCTGCAATTGCTTTACCAACAGCAGTCGCTGCTTCAACGTTACCTGTAGAAGAAACCGTTGTACGGATATCTTTTTCTACAGTAGACGCCGCCGCCAATACTTTACCTTCAGGAGAAATTACCTGAGCGTAAGCGTGACGTGACGTACGGTGCATTACTAAACGAGTAACACCGTTTTCAATAAACGTTCTGCGAGTGCGTTTGGCACGACGTAAACGAGCTGTTTTTTTATCCATCGTCTTACCCTACTTTTTCTTAGCCTCTTTGCGACGAATAATTTCATCACTATAACGTATACCTTTACCTTTATAAGGTTCTGGTTCACGATAAGCGCGAATATTCGCTGCAACTTGACCAATTAGATGTTTGCTAGCACCCTTAACTACGACTTCCGTCTGAGTAGGTACTTCGATAGTTACGCCAGCTGGCACGTCGAAATTCACTGGATGAGAGAAACCTAGTGATAAGTTAAGTACGTTGCCTTTTAAGGCTGCACGATAACCAACACCGTTTAAAACTAGTTTCTTTTCAAAGCCAGCACTAACACCAACAACCATGTTGTTTATGTTAGCTCGAGCTGTACCCGCTTGAGCCCATGCGTCGGCAAAACCGTCACGTGGAACTGTACGAACTACGTTGTCTTCAACGACAACTTCAACAGCAGGGTTAACAATAATAGTTAACTCGCCTACTTTACCTTTAACTTTTACGTCCTGACCATTAACGGCGATTTCGACACCGGCAGGAACATTAATAGGTGCTTTTGCTACACGAGACATTATGACTCTCCTATTAAGCTACGTAGCCGATGATTTCGCCGCCGATACCCGCTTTACGAGCAGCACGGTCAGTCATCAAACCTTTCGATGTTGATACGATAGCTACACCCAGACCACCCATTACTTTAGGTAGGTCTCCAGTCTTCTTATATATACGAAGACCAGGGCGGCTAACGCGTTTAATTGTTTCTATTACTGGATTACCTTCAAAGTATTTCAAAGTAACGTTTAGCTCACGCTTAACATCACCAGACACTTCATAACCAGTAATAAAACCTTCGCTCTTCAAAAGTTCAGCTAACGCTGTTTTCAACTTTGATGAAGGCATAGTAACGGCAACTTTGTTAGACATTTGGCCGTTACGAACGCGGGTGAACATATCCGCGATAGGATCTTGCATGCTCATCTTTCAATACTCCCAGATTCTTACCAAGAAGCCTTTTTAAGGCCTGGAACTTCACCACGCATAGCTGCTTCACGAAGTTTAATACGGCTTAAGCCGAACTTACGTAAAAAACCATGAGGACGACCGGTCACGTTACAACGGTTACGTTGACGCGAGGCACTTGAATCACGAGGAAGCTCTTGAAGCTTAAGCACTGCTGCCCAACGATCTTCATCTGACGTGTTAACGTCACTGATAGTAGCCTTTAATTCGGCACGTTTAGCAGCAAATTTAGCAACTAATTTAGTACGCTTTACATCGCGTGCTTTCATTGATTGTTTAGCCATAACTCTACACCTTATCCTTTAAATGGGAAGCCGAAAGCAGCTAACAAAGCATGACCTTCTTCATTTGATTCAGCTGAAGTAGTAATTGTGATATCTAAACCACGAATTTTATCTACTTTATCGAAATCAATTTCCGGAAAGATTATTTGCTCACGTACACCCATACTATAGTTACCACGACCATCGAATGATTTCGGGTTTAAACCACGAAAGTCACGTACACGAGGTAGTGCAATAGTAATAAGGCGTTCTAAAAAGTCCCACATACGCTCACCGCGTAGAGTTACCTTGGCACCGATCGGGTATCCTTCACGGATTTTGAAACCAGCAACTGATTTTCTAGCTTTTGTTACTACAGGCTTTTGACCGGCAATTGCTTGCATGTCTCCAGTTGCAGCTTCAAGAACTTTCTTATCAGCTAGGGCTTCACCCAGACCCATGTTCAGGGTAATTTTCTCAAGTCGAGGGACTTGCATGACAGATGTGTAGCCGAACTGTTTAACTAGTTCAGGCACTACGCTGTCTTTATATGAATCATGCAGTTTCGCCATCGTATACTCCAAGATTAGATAGTTTTGCCATTAGATTTGAAGAAACGAATTTTATTTCCGTCTTCAAATTTAAATCCAACACGGTCTGCTTTCCCAGTTTCTGGGTTAACAACCGCAACATTTGATACGTTGATAGACGCTTCTTTCTCAATAATTCCACCAGGCTGCTGTAACTGAGGTACAGGCTTAGTGTGCTTCTTGATCAGATTGATCCCTTCAACGATTACTCGTTCAGTACCAGCGATAACTTTCAAAACTTTACCAGTTTTTCCTTTATCTTTGCCAGCAATAACGATGACTTCATCATCACGACGAATTTTGCTTGCCATGTTTAGCTCCTTAAATTACTTCAGGTGCCAAGGACACGATTTTCATAAACTTGTCATTACGTAATTCACGTGTAACAGGTCCAAAAATACGAGTACCAATTGGCTGCAAGTTGGCGTTCAATATAACAGCTGCATTACTATCGAAACGGATGGATTGACCATCTGAACGACGTACAGGTGCTTTAGTGCGAACTACCACCGCGTTAAGAACATCACCTTTTTTAACTTTACCGCGAGGAATTGCTTCCTTAACAGTAACTTTAATGATGTCGCCTACACGGGCGTAACGTCGGTGAGAGCCACCTAGAACCTTAATACACTGTACGCGACGTGCACCGCTGTTGTCAGCCACATCAAGCGTAGTTTGCATTTGGATCATGTTTAGTGCTCCACTATTAATTTACTTTTACTGCCCTTTCGGACAAAGCTTACCTTCAAACCCCTTTACGAGGTTACCCTCAAAAAGGGCGCGCAAGTGTAACTGAACACCTAAACAAATTCAACCAATGATTTGAATTTGTTTAAGATCTGTTCACATACGCTTAGAAATATAAACCATGACCTCAATGCAAAGAAGTAAGGGTTAAAATACAGGTTAAGTATCACTCTGTATCTGTATAAAAAAACCGGAGCCTAAGCTCCGGTTTTCATTACAAAAGTTCTTTAATTAGATTAAAGAGCTTTTGCTTTTTCTATTACGTCTACTAACGTCCAAGATTTATTCTTAGACAGTGGACGACATTCACGGATAGTTACCGTGTCGCCAGTTCCACATTGGTTAGTTTCGTCGTGTGCGTGCATCTTAGTTGTACGCTTAACGAATTTTCCGTAAATAGGGTGTTTTACCTTGCGTTCAATAGCAACAACAATAGACTTGTCCATTTTATCGCTAACTACGCGGCCTTGTAATGTACGAATTTCGCTCATTACGCACCTACCTTAGTTTGTGCAATTACTGTTTTAACACGCGCAATGTTGCGACGTACTATTCTCAGTAAATGTGATTGAGCTAGTTGACCCGAAGCATGTTGCATGCGCAAGTTAAATTGCTCACGTAACAAACTTAGTAGTTCAGCATTTAGCTCTTCTACAGATTTATCTTTAAGTTCGCTAGCTTTCATTACATCACCGTTCTAGTTACAAAAGTGGTTTTGAATGGTAATTTACGTGCAGCAAGTTTAAATGCTTCACGTGCTAGTTCTTCACTAACACCATCCATTTCGTAAAGTACTTTACCAGGTTGAATTTCTGCAACCCAATATTCTACATTACCCTTACCTTTACCTTGACGAACTTCTAACGGTTTTGCCGTTATTGGTTTATCAGGGAAAACACGGATCCATATTTGACCTTGACGTTTTACCGCACGAGTCATAGCACGACGAGCTGCTTCGATTTGACGAGCTGTCATACGACCACGACCAGTAGCCTTAAGACCGAAAGTACCAAAGCTAACTTTGTTACCGTTTTGTGCTAATCCACGGTTGCGGCCTTTATGCTGCTTACGGAATTTTGTACGTTTTGGTTGTAACATCGTCTACTCCCTACTTCGCTTTTTGGCTACGACGCTTCTTCGCTGGTTTTGGTTGTTTTGGCTCTTCAACTTGAACAGAACCGAAACCACCTAGTACTTCACCTTTAAAGATCCATACTTTCACACCGATGATGCCGTAAGTAGTTAATGCTTCAGAAGTCGCATAGTCGATATCAGCACGTAAAGTGTGTAGAGGTACACGGCCTTCACGATACCATTCTGAACGTGCAATTTCTGCTCCGCCCAAACGACCACTAACTTCAACTTTTATACCTTTAGCGCCAATACGCATAGCATTTTGAACCGCACGCTTCATAGCGCGACGGAACATAACACGACGTTCAAGCTGGCTAGAAATGCTGTCAGCTACTAGCTGTGCATCTAACTCAGGCTTGCGTATTTCTGCGATGTTGATTTGAGCAGGTACACCTGTCAATTTTGCAACAACATTACGAAGTTTTTCAACGTCTGCGCCTTTCTTACCAATAACAACACCAGGACGAGCCGTGTGTATAGTTACTTTGATAGATTTAGCTGGACGTTCAATCGTAATCTTAGATACTGAAGCGCTTTTTAATTCTTTAGTCAAAAATTGACGGACTTTAATATCGCCGTTTAAATGACTCGCATATTCTTTAGTATTCGCGTACCAGGTAGAAACCCATGGTTTAGTGATACCTAGGCGAATACCCGTAGGATGTACTTTTTGACCCATTAGTTAATCTCCTAATCCGCTACTACAACAGTGATATGTGAAGAGCGCTTAAGAACGCGATCAGCACGGCCTTTTGCACGAGTCTTGATGCGTTTCATTGTTGGACCTACATCCACAAATATCTTCGCAACATTAAGTTCATCGATGTCTGCACCGTCGTTATGCTCAGCATTGGCGATTGCAGATTCTAAAACTTTCTTCACTAACACAGCCGCTTTCTTGTTGCTGTATGTCAAAATTTCTAACGCTTTGTCCACTGGTAGACCACGAATCTGGTCAGCTACCAAGCGAGCCTTCTGTGGAGAAGTACGGGCAAAACGATGTTTAGCTAAAGCTTCCATTTTCTACTCCTACTTCTTCTTAGCTTTCTTGTCAGCCGCGTGACCGCGGTACGTACGTGTAGGTGAAAACTCACCTAACTTGTGTCCAACCATTTCGTCAGAAACATATACTGGAACGTGTTGACGACCATTATGGACAGCGATGGTCAATCCAATCATATCAGGAATGATCATTGAGCGACGAGACCAAGTTTTAATTGGTTTCTTGTTCCCGCTTTCCAAGGCTGCTTCAACCTTCTTCAGCAAGTGTAGGTCTATAAAAGGACCTTTCTTGAGAGAACGTGGCATGGTATTACCTCACTAATTATTTATTACGACGACGAACAATATACTTGTCCGTTGACTTGTTCTTACGAGTCTTAGCACCTTTAGTCGGTTTACCCCAAGGAGTAACCGGGTGACGACCACCAGAAGTACGACCTTCACCACCACCATGTGGGTGATCTACCGGGTTCATAACAACACCACGGACTGTAGGACGTACACCGCGCCAACGGCTTGCACCAGCTTTACCAAGCTTGCGAAGCATATGTTCAGCGTTACCAACTTCACCTAACGTCGCACGACAATCAGCAAGAACTTTACGCATTTCGCCAGAGCGAAGACGTACTGTTACATATTGACCATCAAATGCTAAGATTTGTACGTAAGCACCTGCAGAACGAGCAAGCTGTGCACCTTTACCAGGTTTCAACTCAACGTTATGTACTGTGCTACCTACAGGCATGTTACGCATAGGCATAGCATTACCAGGTTTAATCGGGGCATCGATACCAGACATAACTGGATCACCTGCTTTTAGACCTTTAGGCGCGATGATGTACTTACGTTCACCGTCTGCATAAAGAACTAATGCAATGTTTGCACTACGATTTGGATCGTATTCTAGACGTTCAACCTTTGCAGGGATCCCATCTTTATTACGTTTAAAATCCACAACACGGTAATGTTGTTTATGACCGCCACCAATGTGACGAACAGTAATACGACCGTTATTGTTACGACCACCTGATTTAGATTTTTTTTCTAAAAGAGGAGCGTATGGTGCGCCTTTATGTAACTCGGTATTAACTACCTTCGTTACGTGACGGCGACCAGGAGAAGTTGGTTTACATTTTACTAAAGCCATTTTTCAGTCTCCTATTACTCGGCTGCGCCGTCTTCAAGATCAAGAGAAGCACCTTCAGCAAGTGTCACGTAAGCTTTTTTCCAATTCTTACGACGACCCATGCGGGCACCAGTACGTTTCGCTTTACCTTTCACATTAAGTGAATTTACTTTCGTAACTTCAACTTCGAAAAGTTTTTCAACAGCAGCTTTAATTTCTGCTTTTGTAGCGTCTACAGCAACTTTGAATACTAACGTGTTGTTAGCTTCATTCGCTAATGTGCTCTTTTCAGAAACATGCGGAGCTACTAATACTTTTAACAAACGTTCTTCGCTTATCATGCTAGCATCTCCTCAATTTGTTTCACGGCACCAGCAGTTACTACAACTTTATCAAACGCGATTAAACTAACCGGGTCGATTGTTGCAACGTCACGTACATCAACTTTATATAAGTTGCGTGCTGATAAGAATAAGTTCTCAGATACTTCTTCAGTTATGATAAGTACATCTTTCAAGCTCATTTCGTTTAATTTAGCAGCTAGTGCTTTAGTTTTAGGAGTTTCTAATTCGAAACTTTCTACAACTACGAAACGTTCTTGACGAACTAATTCAGATAGGATGCTTTGGATAGCACCACGATACATTTTCTTATTCACTTTTTGTGAATGGTCTTGTGGTTTTGCAGCAAATGTAACACCACCAGAACGCCATATTGGAGAACGTATAGTACCCGCACGAGCGCGACCTGTTCCCTTTTGACGCCATGGTTTAATACCACCACCGCTAACTTCTGAGCGAGTTTTTTGAGCTTTAGAACCCTGACGAGCACCTGCAGCGTATGCAGTTACTACTTGGTGAACTAATGCTTCATTGAACTCACGACCGAAGGTAGCTTCAGAAACTTCAACAGCGCCCTTAGCGCCAGCAAAATCTAATTTCATCACTATTCTCCGGATTACGCTTTAACAGCAGGTTTAACAATGACGTCGCCGCCGATTGAACCAGGTACAGCGCCTTTAACTAACAATAAGTTACGCTCTGCATCTACACGTACAACTTCAAGATTCTGAGTTGTTGTACGTACGTTACCCATTTGGCCAGCCATTTTCTTACCTTTAAATACACGACCTGGAGTTTGGTTTTGACCAATTGAACCCGGCGCACGGTGAGAAAGTGAGTTACCATGAGTTGCGTCTTGCATGCTGAAATTCCAGCGCTTAACACCACCTTGGAAACCTTTACCTTTTGACGTGCCTGTAACGTCTACTAATTTAGCGTCATTAAATACTTCTACTGTAATTTCGCTACCAACTGCGATATCGTCGCCTTCACCTGCGGCTAAGCGAAATTCCCACATACCACGGCCAGCTTCAACACCTGCTTTCGCAAAGTGTCCTGCTTGTGCCTTAGTTACGCGGTTCGCTTTTTTAGTGCCTGCAGTTACTTGCAATGCGCGATAACCGTCGGTTTCTTCGTTACGGATTTGAGTAACACGGTTAGGTGTTGCTTCTATTACCGTAACAGGAATCGATACACCATCTTCAGTGAAGATACGTGTCATTCCTACTTTACGTCCGACTAGACCTATAGTCATTTTGAAACCCCTTTAATCTCTCGATTAACCCAGACTGATCTGAACATCTACACCAGCAGCAAGATCTAAACGCATTAATGCATCAACAGTTTTTTCCGTTGGTTCAACAATGTCGATTAAACGCTTGTGCGTACGAATTTCATATTGGTCACGCGCATCTTTATTTACATGCGGAGAAACCAATATAGTGAAGCGTTCTTTACGAGTTGGCAGTGGAATAGGACCACGAACCTGCGCGCCTGTACGCTTAGCCGTTTCTACGATTTCTTGTGTTGACACATCGATTAAACGATGGTCGAACGCTTTCAATCGGATACGAATACGTTGACTGTTCATTACTTACCTCAAAAGAGCATTTTAGAAAGAGCATAAAAAAACATCGCATTAGTTTTCCTTTTATAGAACCCTAAGCGGTGTAAATTTATCTATTTAATTGGATTCCCAATTGGAACCCCTGTTTTAACTAACTAATTGTTAGTCTTTCAAACCAATCAAAAGAACATTTTTAATTATTGGTTTGCCCATACAATTGCAACAAGTACAAAATGGGAGTGCGCATTCTATAGATTCTGACTATAAATGCAACAGGTAATTGACATTTATCTCAATTAAGTTGAGGGGGATAAAATTAGATAGGCTTTATTCTAGGACGGGTTTAATCATTATACCTCCAGCTCAAGTGTTAAGCGGAGGTATAATAGGTAATTGCTCGATTAATCAGTATTTATTGGCTTACGTAGAATAAATGCTTACTTTACTAGAAGTCTTCAACATCAAACTGATATAGATTATCTGCACCAGATTCTATTTGTAGTTTTAGACTAGCTATTTTAGGTAATACTCTAGCAAAGTAATATTTACCTGTTTTCACTTTAGACTGAGCCAACACTTTGTCATCTATGCTGTTGGCTGAAACCATCATCTTAGCCCACATATAACCAAACATAACATAGCCAAATAAGTGTAAGTACTCAACCGAGGCAGCACCAAGCTCGTCTGGATTAACGGATGCTTTCTTTAGAACATCAACAGTAACAGCAGATAACAAGTCAACAGCTTCTATCAGTTGAGCTAATTCATCTGAGAAAGTTGCTTCATTGTGCTTGGCAAATTCAATAATTTCTTTTGCTAATAAATTTGCTGTATGACCATTATCCATTGCTACTTTTCGGCCAATTAAATCAAGGGCTTGAACGCCATTTGTCCCTTCATATATTTGTGTAATGCGACAATCTCTAACCAGTTGCTCTTGTCCCCATTCACGAATATAACCGTGACCACCAAATACTTGTTGACCTGCAACACATGAATCAAAGCCCATGTCAGTTACAAATGCTTTCGCAATTGGCGTTAATAGCTGACCTTTATCGTATGCTGTTTTGACTGCATCCGCATCATCTGAAAATTTAGCAATATCGAGTTGCATAGCAACATAAGTATTAAATGCTCTTGCGCCTTCATTTAACGCCTTCATGTTTAATAACATTCTACGAACATCTGGATGAACGATAATCGGCTGAGGCTTCTTATCTTCAGTCTTAACTGTGCCTTTGCCTTGTTTTCTATCTATAGCGTATTCCAACGCATTTTGATAAGAACGTTCTGACGCACCTAAGCCTTGAATCCCCACAAATAAGCGCTCGTAGTTCATCATAGTGAACATGCACGCTAGCCCTTTATTTTCTTCACCAACTAGATAACCTTTAGCGTCATCGAAGTTCATTACACACGTAGAACTACCATGAATACCCATTTTATGTTCAATAGAGCCACAACCTACTGTATTAAGCTCACCTAATGAGCCATCTCCATTTACATTATATTTAGGCACTATAAATAAAGAAATGCCACGAGAGCCTTCTGGTGCGCCTGGTAATTTTGCTAACACTAAATGAATAATATTTTCAGTTAGGTCGTGTTCACCACCAGTTATGAAAATTTTACTGCCTGTGATGTTGTAGCTGTTATCATCATTTTTAACGGCTTTAGTTTTAATCAAACCTAAATCGGTCCCCGCATGGGCTTCCGTTAAACACATACTGCCGGTCCAAGTTCCTGCATACATGTTTGGTAAATAAGTATTTTTTAATTCTTCTGAGGCGTGAGCATGAATAGATACACATGCTCCAGCGGTAAGGCCTGAATATAAAGAGAAGCCAAGATCTGCGCCACACATCATTTCTTCATGCATAGCTGATAGCATTTTAGGCATGCCCATACCGCCATATTCAGGATCGCCAGCTAAACCAACCCAGCCTCCTTCGGCTACAACATTGTATGCTTCTTTAAATCCTTTAGGCGTGGTAATTTTACCATCTGTCCAAGTTACGCCTTCTTCATCTGCAGCTCGGCTATTTGGTGCGATAACACCTTCTGTTACTTTGGCACTTTCTAATAAAATTGCATTTGCGGTTTCGCGATCAATGCTTTCTGCTAATTGGGCATTATCTTGCCAAAATTCATCCGCTTGAAATACGTCAAATAATAAAAAGTTCATGTCATTTACAGGGGCAGAATATTTACTCATTTTTTTTCACTCATTGATCAAAAGTTAACAAACTATACATTAAGAACAAATTAAAACAAACGTTTGAATTTATTCTTACCTATCTTATAAACACTAAACAAATATAGCTGATAGTTTTAATTTTTCTTACTGCTAAGTTTAATAAACAATAGATAAATTAGAGAAAATACAACAGAATCCGAATAAGAGAAACTAATAACGAGATGAAAAAAGAACTATGACTATTTGGGTTGATGCAGATGCTTGTCCACTTCCAGCAAAAGAAATTTTATTTAAGGCTGCAGAGCGAACAAAAACACAATTAATTTTAGTGGCAAATCAATACATTAAAATTCCACCATCACAGTTTATTCAAATGATACAAGTGCCTAGTGGATTTGATGTGGCCGATGATGAAATTGTAAAGCGCGCGCAACCTAATGATTTAGTTATAACATCAGATATTCCACTGGCGGCTGAAATAGTAGAAAAAGGCGCATTGGCACTAAATCCAAGAGGTGAGCTTTACACCACCAGCAACATTAAACAAATACTTAATATGCGTGACTTTATGGATACTATGCGATCAAGTGGGATTAATAGCACCGGACAGCCTAAATATGGTGATAAAGATAAGCAACAATTTGCTAATCAGCTGGATCAGTGGCTAGCAAAGTCATCGCATTAGCTCAAAAAAAGCAGTGATTATAATCACTGCTTTTTATTAATAACTGCAATTACCTGCTACTAATTTGTAAGTTACGGCTCTTCATTTTCTACTTTGGGGATCACCACATAATGACCAGTAAACTCAGCAACTGGAGTTACATCATCTAACACTTCTACCTTCACGGTTATTTTGGCTTTTTCATTATTCTCTAGTGGCTTAAAATCACCTTCGATATTTTCAAAATTAGCAATTGAACGAGGTAACTCTGTAACCGGTTTATGATAATGAATATCTGCATCAGCCAGTGCAATATCACCTTCGATTTTTTCTTCTTTCATCATCAAGTGGACTAAGCCCCAGCCTGTTAAAGTAGCTAATGAATAAATACTGCCCGCAAACATAGTGCCTTGTAAGTTCATTTTTGGGTTTAATGCCGCTCTAGTTTCAAAAGTAGAACCTGTATATTGAAATACCCGAATTCCCATAAGCTGGGTTATTGGGATCTCTTGATGCCAAATATTTTGTAAATCTAAACACCATTGAGGGTTGCGAATAATAACTTCTACTCCCTCTAATGGTTTACACATTTGCATATGTGGAATTTGTCCAAATATTTCTGGAGCTTCTCCTGTAACGTGATAGCCTAAATTTTCATAGAAATTAGTCGCACTTTTACGAGCATTTAAAATAACTCGTTTAACACTCTCTTGTCGTGCGATTGCCTCTAAAGACTCCAACATGATCGTTGCCAAGCCTTTACGTCTGTGTTGCTCAATAACGGCCATATAACGGATCTGCCCTTCATCCGTATTAACTATATGTAGTCTAGCAACGCCAACAACCTTACCTTGATCATCAATAACCATTCGATGCCAAGCATGTTGTTCATATTCGTCTTTTTCTGATCCCCTAGGTTCTTGTAAAGGCGCTCTTAATACTTGCCAACGGATCTCGTAGTAATGTTCCCACTCTTCCTCTGTTTGTGGAGCAACCACTTGATACATATATATCCCCTGCCGAATTTAAAACACTATTATTTTTATGTTTATATTTTTTATTATTTACGTTACAAATAACTCAATCTTTCAACCATTTAAGACTATTCATGAACTTAGCGCAAATACTATCTCCAGATAAACAAGCTAAAATGGTTTATATGAATAACGATTCAAACAATAGAATCACTATTTATCAGAACGAAAACTACACTTGGTTGTTAGTACAAGATGTAATTCAAAGTGCAATAGAAAACCAAAAACCTTATAGACCAATTCTGCCATATTGTTTTGTTATGCTGCTGCCTATGCTACATCACAAAGCACCAAATTCAATTTTAGAGCTAGGTGGTGGGGGTCTTTCTATACAGCGTTATCTAAGTTATGCCTACCCTGCTATTAAGATGACTAGTGTTGAAGGCAGTCGGAAAATTTTGGATGTGGTAGATCAATTTTTTCCTACTATTAATCAACCGTCCGTGATTAAACAAGATGCGTTTAGCTTTATAGATTCTGCACACCAAAAACAAACCCGTTACGATTGGATTTTGTCAGATCTCTTCCATGGAGACGAATCACCAATACTTATTAAAAATCAGAGATTATTCAAACAACTATTCGATTTAATAAATCCGAACGGTTGGTTAGTAATAAACTGCTTAATTGATAATGATGAGGACGTCATGCTGTTAGGCGACTATTTAAAGCAAACATTTAATAATAAGCATTATATTTTTGCCGTACCTAATATGCAAAACCATATATTAATGGTTAATAAAATAGAAAACTTCCATTTCCCTGAAGATATTGAATTATGGAATAAAGCTAAGTAACACAAGTTGTACATATGTTACTTATTTATATTGTGGAGTTAATATAAAGCGGTCTTAAGAAAAGTTACTTATTTTTTAATTCTTCAACTATGACTTCTAGCTGTTCCAACTTTGCACGAGTTCTCGCTAGTACTTGAGTCTGCACGTCAAATTCTTCACGGCTAACTACATCTAATTGAGTCAGTTTAGCTTGTAAAACTGCCTTTACTTTCTCTTCAACATTGTCAGCTATGTTTTTAACACCTGGAGGGATGGCATTTGTTATTTGTTCCGCTAACTGCTCTATTTTTTTAGCGTTTAACATAGTGTGATCCTTAAAATTTTATTATTGAGTGATAATACAAAAAAAGACCAACATATGTTGGCCTTTTTATATTTTTATTTCAATATTTTACACTAACGTTTAATTACCATGTGATCATAGTTTGCAAGTTAGCACCGACTTGATCTTCAGATGCTTGTACACCTAGGTCGATTTGAATAGGACCTAGATACAAGCCAATACCCGCAGTATAAAGACCTTGAGCATCAGTAGTTTTTGCAAGCGTATCATCTGCTTCTATTAAATTATGTCTATAACCCGCTCTCAATTCAGCAAAGTCCCAAGCATTCAACACTAAGCCTAAACTTGCATATTGAGTACCTTGGAAGAATTCAGTGCCATCTGCAAAATGAGGGCCTTGAGATTCTGTAACATCAACGTCAGCAGCTACACGATACCAATCGCCATTATAACTTGTACCGATCCGTACTTGAGGTTTAACTTCAAAGATAAGCTCTTCTTGATCAGCGGCTAAACCATCTGGATTTGATGTAATAGTAACGCCATTTAAATTTTTAACTGACACACCAACACGCCATTTATCAGCTGAATCTAACGCTAAAATAGCACCGATATCCGCAGTCACAAAACTTTCAGAACTTCTGTATTGATCATCATCAACATTATCATCCTCAAAACCAGATGTAGAAGCTTGATAATCAAAGAATTCTAACTGTACAGTTTTAAATGTAGCACCAACACTTAATACTTTCCCGCCATCTAATTGCCAGTTACTACCAACTGTCATTCCAGCTTCAGCCCATGCAATTGCAGCTAAACGTGTATTTGATTTTAAATCTTCTTCATCAAACTTAATGCTTTGAGAGTCTGTATCAAAAACATCGGCGAATTCCGTTTCGATACCAACTTGTGTATTTTTAGCGTCTTCTGCTATTACTTCCGCTTCGTCTACTAATAATTGTGCGTCATTAATATCGTCCTGTGTCGCGTTGCCTGCATCATACGACTCTTGAATTGCCGCTAACTCAGCTTCTTTTTCAGCCAAGTCATCATATAACGGGCGAACATCATCAATTAACACTTGACCTAACTCAGCAAAACGACGAAAGGTAGCTGTATCGTCCTCAGCTACATTCACCTTTCCACCAATAATAACCTGTGTATTAACTTGAAATGACATTGCAAAAGATTCAAATGACATCCCAAGCCCACCATTCACTCCAATACCTAGATTAAAACCGGCACCATCAAGTTTTTCCATAGAGTCAGTCAAATTATTAGCCGAATCAATATTGCTTTGCAGTAGTTCTATATCATCTTCTAATAAATTTACGTCAGAGAATCCATCAAAATCATCCGTATTTTCTGAAAATTCGTCCATAGTATCTATTGCATCATTTTGTTCAACTAAGCGAGCGGATAGATTTAAGGCTAGAAAAAAGTCTTCATCTGTACCAGCAGCAGAGCCAATAAGAGCTGGATTATAATTTGCGGCAGCTGACCAATGCGCATAAGTTGTACCTGCGCTACCGTAGCCTGATGAACGGCCTGTTTGAAAAAAGTAATCAAATGCAGATGCAGATGTACTTGTTAGCCCAACTAAAGTGGCCATAGCTAATACTGACTTTTTCATGAATTCTCCTAGAAAAAAGTTAACTGTGTTTTTTTTGATTGTATTTTATTCACCCACTGATATTAGTCCAAGATAAACTAACTTGTAATGAAATACAGTTATTTTTTATATTACCTTACTTATTTGGTAATATCCCACCCTAAACAAAAAGGGTACAACGTGAAATTAAATCCAGAGCAAGAATTAGCCGTTACATATGTTGATGGTCCATGTTTAGTATTGGCTGGTGCCGGTTCTGGCAAAACCCGCGTTATCATAAATAAAATCGGCCATCTTATTGAAAACTGTAATGTTCCTGCAAATAAAATTGCAGCGGTTACGTTTACCAATAAAGCCGCACGTGAAATGAGAGAGCGTGTTAATCAGTCGATTGAAAAACATAAAGTGAAAGGTTTACAAATATCGACATTTCACACTTTAGGTTTAAATATAATAAAGAAAGAGATAAAAATACTTGGATATAAATCAAACTTTTCATTGTTTGACGATCAGGATTGCTTTGCATTATTAAAAGAACTTACAGAAACTGAATTAGGTGAAGATAAAGAAAGTATCTACCAATTGATCAATAAAATATCAAATTGGAAAAATGAATTAATGCTGCCACAGGCTGCCATAAGTCAGGCAGAAGACTCGGAAACTGCATTGTATGCTGAGCTATATCAACGTTATCAATCTCAAATGAGAGCTTATAACGCATTGGATTTTGACGATTTAATACTGATCCCTACCTTATTATTTAGAAATTACCCTGAAGTGATTGCTCGCTGGCAGGAAAAAATTCAATACCTGTTGGTAGATGAATATCAAGATACCAACACCAGTCAGTATGAACTGGTCAAAATGTTAGTTGGAAAGCGTGCTCACTTTACTGTGGTTGGAGATGATGACCAATCTATCTACTCCTGGCGTGGCGCTAAACCACAAAATTTAGTGTTACTCAGTAAAGACTTTCCGAATTTAAACCTAATAAAGCTTGAACAGAACTATCGCTCTGTTGGTTGTGTATTACACGCTGCTAATGTTCTTATTGATAAAAACCCGCACGTTTTTGATAAAAAACTAAAAACAACAATGGAATACGGCAACCCTATTCGGGTCATTCAAACCAAAAATGAAGACAATGAAGCCGAGCGCGTTATTGCCGAAATTATTGGTCATAGGTTTACCAATAAAACACATTATGGTGATTACGCCATTCTATATAGAGGTAATCACCAAAGTCGTATTTTTGAAAAGTTACTAACTACAAATAGAATCCCTTATAAAATAAGCGGCGGAACGTCATTCTTCTCTCGCCCAGAAATTAAAGACATCATGGCGTATTTACGTTTAGTGGTTAATCAAGATGATGACAATGCATTTTTACGTGTTGTAAATACACCAAGACGCCAAATAGGCCCGGTGACATTAGAAAAGCTTGGTCATTTAGCTAATGACAAACACATCAGCTTATTTGAAGCGTCTTTCGATACTGCATTTATTAGTATGATTTCAGGTCCTGCCAAATCAGCCATCCAGTATTTTACTCGTTGGATTGTAGAAATAAGCGATCAGGTATTACGCAGTGAGCCGCTAGATGCGGTAAAAGAGCTATTAAAAGGCATTCATTACGAAGATTGGCTGTTTGAAACCAGCGCTAGCCCTAAAGCTGCAGAAATGAGAATGAAGAATGTCAGCGAGTTATATAAATGGGTAACTCAAATGTTACAAGGTGATAGTGAGCATGAGCCATTAACGTTACTTGAAACAGTTAACAAGTTAGCACTACGTGACATGATGGAAAGAAATGAAGATGAAGACGAAAGTAACAATCAAGTTCAATTAATGACAATGCACGCGTCCAAAGGCTTAGAATTTCCATATGTATTTATGGTGGGTATGGAAGAAGGTTTTTTACCACACCAATCTAGTATTGACGAAGATAACATTGAAGAAGAAAGACGTTTAGCTTACGTTGGAATAACTCGAGCGCAAAAGGAATTAGTACTCACTTACACCAAAGAACGTCGTCAATATGGTGAAACTGTTATGAGTGAACCATCTCGATTTATTGATGAGCTTGATGAAAAAGATCTTAGATGGGAAAAAACAGGACAAGTTGTACCACAAGAACAACGTCAGCAAAAAAATAAAGCTAACATAGCTAACTTACGTTCTATGCTACAAAAGTAATATTCAAGCTATGACACGCAAATACAAAAAAGCCAATCATCAAGATTGGCTTTTTAATGCTAAGCATAAATACAATTTAGCAGATTTAGTTACCGAGTCATCAAATAACTAACCTTTAGACATAAACTCAATAGCGGCTTTAATCTCATCATCTGAACACGCCATACATGTTCCTTTAGGCGGCATAGCATTAAAACCGTTTATTGCATGTTTTAACAATACATCCATGCCTTGTGCCACTCTTGGAGCCCATGCTGCTGCATCACCTTTTTTAGGTGCATCCAAAACGCCAGTTCCATGACAAGCGATACACGCTTGTTGATAAACTTGCTCTGCTGACTTAGGTCCAGTAGGTTCTGCAGCCTTTTCAGGTTCAGCTCCTGCAAGATACACTTGTCCAACTGGTTGAATTCTTTGCTCTACAGCACTTTTCGTTGGTTCAGTTGCTTGAACCGAAGCTATAGATAGTACAGTTAAAAGTGTTACAAGTATTTTTCTCATTATGAGCTCACCTATTTTTTAAGATACACAGACATTATATCTTGTAAATTCTATCGATTTAAATATCCATTGCGATATTATGGATTTATAAGCACTAGCAAATCAAGTAAATGCCTATATTTATTTATTTATTTCTTATTAAGGTCTATTTATCTTTCATATTCTTCAATATATAAAGATATATTATTCTCAATTCGAGCATAAACCGTATAATTTGCTCATCTCGATAATTTGCTTAAACAGAGCAAAACTTGATACCAAGAATAGACGATATAAATAAAAATACGTTAATTGAAAATAATATTAAAAAGTCCTAGATCCAATTCTATTTTATGTGTAAGTTAGCTGTCCTATTTTTGAAATAGAATGATAATCAACCCATTAAAGGTTATAAATAAACCACTATAATAATAAGAAATTGGAGTCGCCACCGTCGCTTAACACAAACTAATAACCCCATTTAAAATTTTAATTTTTTGTTTAGCTGAATAAAGTGTTATTCACGTACTTATCCACAAGCTTAAAATGTTATACACAAATTTAATCTTCTATTGAACGCTATAGCTATAGCGGCTTTCGACATTTTATGTCATTCTTACACACTAATTTATTCAAAGTAATTTGGAAATAATCCACATGTCTAATGATCGTATTGCAGACTCTAGCTCACCTTTAATTTTAGTTGATGGATCTTCGTACTTATTTCGTGCTTATCATTCACCACCGCATCTAACTAATTCTCGCGGTGAAGCCACTGGTGCTATTTATGGCGTGATCAACATGCTAAAAAGTTTAGTTCGACAATACTCACCTGAACAGATGATTGTTATCTTCGATGCCAAAGGCCCAACATTTAGAAATGAAATGTATTCTGAATATAAAGCTAATCGCCCTCCTATGCCTGACGATCTCAGGACGCAAATTGCGCCTTTGCATAAAATTATTGAAGCTATGGGATTACCAATTACAGCAATAGAAGGTGTAGAAGCCGATGACGTAATAGGTACTATTGCAGATGAGCAATCTAAACTAGGTAACAAAGTATTAATAAGTACTGGCGACAAAGACATGGCGCAACTTGTTAATGAGCATGTCACCCTTATCAATACCATGACCAATACAATTCTAAATCCAGAAGGTGTTGAGACTAAGTTTGGTGTTAAACCAGAACAGATCATTGATTATTTAGCATTAATGGGTGATAAATCTGACAATATCCCTGGCGTTCCCGGTGTTGGCGAAAAAACAGCCGTTGGACTTATTCAGGGCTTAGGCAGCATCGATAATATTTATCAAAATCTTGATGACGTTGCTGGTTTAGGATTCCGTGGTTCCAAGACCATGAAAGCTAAGTTGGTTGATAACCAAGAACAACTTAAACTTTCTTATCAGTTAGCCACTATAAAGCTTGATGTAGACCATGGCATTTCCGCCGAGAACATGTTTATTCAATCTCCAGATAAAAACAAACTAGCCGAGTTATATAAAGAGTGTGAATTTAAACGCTGGTTGGCAGAAGTGTTAGCTGGAAATGATAATTCTGAACCACCTTTGGTTGGCTCGACTCAAAAACCAACCTCTACTGACACGAGCACTGACAATAATATTGAGGCCGTTGATCCTACCGCCCCAATTATTAATAAAGACTTATACCAAACTGTTTTTGATTCAACTCAGTGGCAAGCAATTTTAACTGAAATCAACAATGCAAAGCTCATCGCATTTGATACTGAAACTACATCCATTGATTATATGGATGCAGATCTAGTTGGTTTTTCCATAGCTTATGAATTTAATGACGATATTAAAGCGGTGTATGTTCCACTTGCACATGATTACGAAGACGCCCCTGAGCAAATTTCATTAGAGGCTATCACGCCAAGTTTAAAAGCTTTGTTAGAAGATGAGTCTATACACAAAGTAGGACAAAATCTTAAATACGACATCAATGTTTTAGCTAAATATAAGCTAATTATTAAAGGTGTTATTAGCGACACTATGTTGCAATCCTATGTATTTAATAGCAATGCAACCAAACACAATATGGATAGCTTAGCGTTAAAATATCTTGGTCATAGCTGTATTTCATTTGAAGATGTCGCCGGTAAAGGAGCTAAAAAATTAACCTTTAATCAAATAGATATCGAAATAGCAGCGCCTTATGCGGCAGAAGATGCTGACATAACATTACGTTTGTATAAATATTTTGAAGAGAAATTACAGAAAATTTCACCGCTGAACGATCTATTACATAATATTGAAATGCCATTAATGCCTATTTTGTCTCACATTGAACATAATGGTGTGTTGATAGACGCAGATCAGATGCATGCTTTAAGCAGCGAATTTTCTATCAAGTTACAAGAGCTTGAATTAAAAGCTCATGAACTTGCAGGTGAAGAATTTAATTTAGCCTCACCAAAACAGCTACAAGTTATCTTGTTTGAAAAATTAGAGTTACCCGTTGTGAAAAAAACACCAAAAGGTGCACCATCCACAGCAGAAGAAGTATTGCTTGAGCTTTCACATGATTACGACTTACCAAAAGTAATAATGGAATTTAGAGGGTTAAGTAAACTCAAATCTACCTACACAGATAAATTACCGTTAATGATAAAACCAGCAACGGGACGAGTACATACCTCTTATCATCAAGCTATTACAGCAACAGGAAGACTAAGTTCAACTGATCCAAACTTACAAAACATTCCAATTAGGAATGCAAATGGTAGAAGAATTAGAGAAGCGTTTGTTGCCCCGCAAGGAACCAAAATAGTTGCTCTCGATTATTCACAAATCGAACTACGCATCATGGCGCATTTAAGTAATGACAAAGGCTTATTAACCGCTTTTGAAAATAACTTAGATATTCATAAGAAAACCGCTTCAGAGGTTTTTTCAACACCTTTTGATGAAGTAACTACAGAGCAAAGACGTGCGGCTAAAGCTGTTAACTTTGGCTTAATTTATGGGATGTCAGCATTTGGTTTAGCTAGGCAGCTAGATATTAAACGTGGTGAAGCCCAGTCATATATAGATAAGTATTTTGAGCGATTCCCTGGTGTTCTAACTTATATGGAAACCACAAGGGTTAATGCAGAAAAACAAGGTTATGTTGAAACCTTATTTGGCAGACGACTTTACTTACCAGATATTACGGCGCGCAATGTTCCTCGTAGAAAAGCAGCGGAACGTGCCGCAATCAATGCGCCTATGCAAGGAACTGCAGCAGATATTATCAAAATGGCCATGATCAACGTTTACCAGTGGCTCACATCAAATAACATACAAGGTGTGAAGATGGTAATGCAAGTACACGATGAATTGGTTTTCGAGATAAATGAAAACCTTGTTGATGAGTATTTACCAAAGCTAACTGAATTAATGGAAAGTGCAGCATCATTAAATGTACCTTTAATTGCCGACTCAGGTATTGGTGATAACTGGGAACAAGCACACTAACTAAACGTTAAACCATAATAAAAACACGGTTGTGTAATTAAATTACACAACCGTGTTTAGCATTCATTTCAAAAAAAATATCTTTTTTATTGCTCAAAACATCTTCAATTTCTAATTATACAATAATACTAACTCGTTATTTTAAATGTAAAAATTAGAGTCGAGTCAGTAATTGTTGCAGATTTATTACACAGGGAAAAGTTAACCCCTTTATTTACAAGGGTTAAGCGAAGAATAAAAACTCAGTTATTTTAGAGTAAAAACTTTACTTTTAATTTTAAAACGTTATTATAACCACAGTCGCTCTTATGAGTTGACCCTGTTGATATTTGACGAGATTAATAGCCTCTCCCCAATTTGCTATAGCCGATACTTTTAAAGTATCGGTTTTTTTTTGCATTTTTATAATTTATTGACTGTTTTGTAATTTGATTACAACTATTAACTTTTAATTAATAGTTGTATGGATAGGCAGTATTAATAAAGTTTAAAGCTCAGGTTCTTCAACAATTGCAGGTTTTAATTCTTCAGCATCAAACCAAAGATCAAGTTTTTTAGATAATTGAGGAATACCCAATTTCTTCAATGATGAAAACGTCTCAACCGACACATCACCATTAAACTCTTTCGCCATCTCTTTAATGCGTAATAGCTCAGATTTACGTTTACCAGATTTAAATTTATCTGCTTTAGTCAATAAAGCTAAAACCGGTAACTCAACTTCTACTGCCCAATGAATTAAATCTTTATCCAAATCTTTCATTGGATGGCGAATATCCATTAAAACAATTAATCCTTTTAAACAATTTCTTTTTTGTAAGTATTCAGTTAATGATTTTTGCCATTTTATTTTCATCGCTAAAGGTACTTTAGCAAAGCCATAACCTGGCAAATCGATTAAACGACGTTCATTCCCCACATCAAATACATTAATTAACTGAGTTCTTCCTGGGGTTTTACTCGTACGAGCCAAACCAGTTTGATCCGTTAATGTATTTAGTGCGCTGGACTTACCTGCATTTGATCTACCTGCAAACGCAACTTCATATCCAGCATCGATAGGTAAACGGCGAATATCAGGCGCCGACGTTAAAAATGACGCTTTTGTATAGTTAATAATTGATTTAGACACCGTATTTCCTCTATATGTGTGTTTTCAAACTTTAATATTCAGCAACTTGAGATAAATATACTCGCTAAGAATGTTTCACATTCTCACATTTGGTGTAGAATATCCTTAATTATACTCTTTGCGTGAACTGCTTCATAGACAAAGGGGTTGAGATAACTTAAATAATAGAGACAATACTATGAGAAATATTGCATTTACACTTACTATGTTAGTTGGACTCATTGGTTCAGCCCACGCTATTGAAGGCGATGCCGAAGCCGGTAAAACAAAATCAGCCCCTTGTGCTGCGTGTCATAGCGCTGATGGTAATGCAGCACTCGCTATTTATCCTAAAATTGCTGGCCAACATGCTAGTTATATTTATAAGCAGTTAAAAGAATTAAAGTTAGGTATGACATCTGGCGGAAAAGAAGGCAGATATGACCCAGTAATGAGTGCAATGGCTTCTCCTCTATCAGATCAAGATATGAAAGATCTTGCTGCTTATTTCTCATCGCAAACAATGACTTCAGGAAGTACAGCAGAAAGTGTTGTTGAAACAGGACAAGATTTGTACCGCGGTGGTGATATGGAGCGTGGCATACCAGCATGTTTAGCTTGTCATGGTCCACGTGGTGTTGGACATAGCCTTGCAGGCTTTCCAAAAATATCATTCCAACATTCGGATTATATTAAATCTCAGTTAGAGAAATTTCGCGATGGCACAAGATCAAATGATATGAATGGTATGATGCAAGATATCGCGGTTAAATTAAGTGATAAAGATATCGAAATATTATCAAAATATATGTCTGGACTTCACTAGTCAGTTATTTTAAATAACATTAAATTAAAAAAAGCGTCTTAGACGCTTTTTTTATTTCTGAATAATGTAAGTCATTGGCTATAGTTAGCTGTAAGACATATCGCACTAAAGTGTGTAGGAAATATCTGATAAAAAAATTTAAATACAACATCAAGGCTTTGTAAACCAAGGAATTGTTAGTTTACTTAATAAGCAGATGTAAAAAAATATAAATATTTACTTGTGACTTTTGTCAATAAGAGTACATTAATCCCCGTTACCACGTAGTGAATAAAAATATGGAAGCGACTCAGGGAAGTGGGTGTGGATAAAAATTGTGGAGTTACCAATTGGTCTCCCAAGGAACGATATAATAAAGTGTCAAGATGACCAATAATTAATAAAGACATATACGGACATTAAATAAAAATAATACGGATTATTAAATGAGTGACTAGACAAGGTGTCATGCTTTCGGAAGGAATTATCGAAATTAAATAGGAGAGGTGTCAAACTTAGTTTGAACAAGCTCAAAAATTCAAGGCGATAGATGTCACACTGTCGCCTTTTTTATTGCCTTTTATTCCATAAATACAAATTCTTCAGTAAACTCACATTAACTAAACACCCTATATGTCGGATAAATAATGACACGCCAGAAAAAAAGCAGAAAAGTCGCAGAGATCAGAGTTAGAAGTAAAGAGACTCGCGATGAAAAACCTACCGAAAATCGTCGCAAAAAAACGCCTAAAGGTCAAAAAGCAGGAACCAGAAATAGCTTAGTGGAAGAACAAAAAACGGCTATAACAGGATCTAATATTAAAAAAGATCCAAAACACGGTAGTAAAAAACCTATTTCATTGACTGGATCACCTGTAAAAGAAGTCATTGAAAAAGAAATATCTCATTCGACTAGTAAACCCGCTGGAAAACTGAGTAAAGCTAAAGTTGCTAGTATCCCACCAGATGTAGAACTAACGGATATAGAATCAGATGAAGTATTAATTGCGTTAGTTGAGCGTGTAGAAGACGGTGAGCTACTTGCAGGTAAAGAAGCTAAGTACTTTAACAAATTAATGGATCGTCACGCTGAGCTTCTTAGAATCCTTGGTGTTGAAGATGAAGAAGAAAATGACTTTGAAGATGAAATTGACCCAGTTGAAGGATTAAAATCTGATCAATGGGATGATTTGTTAGACGAAGAAAAGTAAGGTAGTAGCATTTTGTATTGGATTATCGCATTAGCTGTACTACTTCTTGTTGCCCTTTCTTATTATGCCGGCACATTACTGTGGCGAGTAAGACAGCAAGAAGAAGCTAAAAAAGAAGAACAAACCAAAAAACTTAATTACATTACCGACAGCATCTGCCATATAGCAAAAGCGATGAAAGCTGAGCAATGTGAACCTTCTGAAGGTGTATTAAGAATTTGGGTTTTGCTAGAGCATTATAATAAAGAACAAGCTGAGCCTAAAAATTATAATGAATTTTATAACGGCTATTTCTCTTTATATTCAGAAATAAAAGAGATGCCAACCCACGATGCAAGGAAGAAGTTTAGTAAAAAAGATATACTAAAATTAGATCTTCAACGGATGGAAGCGGAACAGAAGTATGCAGAACAAATACAATTGGATACAAACCAATTACTTCTGGAATTTACTCTGAGTAAGTAATCTATTGTTTAATCATCAAAGCTAGGCTAATACCAATTGAAATAATACATTAAGTAAAACGAAAAAGGGAAAACTATGTTTTCCCTTTTTTATTATATTTTTCTAGTCCTGAAATGAGTGAACTTAATTCAGCCCCTGACTTTCAGCTTCTAACTTCAACTTCTGTAATGTTTTCTCTTTTTGTTGCCACAAGCCAGAGACCCATTGATGTATATGCTTTTTGTATTCTTTATCCGTAGCATAATCACCAATTAGGTCGTTACTGATCTCATGAACATCAATATGCATAAATACATTTTTAACACGGCCAGATAAGAAGTTATAAAAGGTTGGGATCTTGTTCGGATAATAAATAGTGACATCAATCACCTTATGTAACTGCTCCCCCATTACCGTTAATACAAAACCTACACCGCCAGATTTTGGTTTCAACAGCCCTTCTAATTGACTACTTTGTTTTGCATGTTTTGTATCCGTATAACGAGTGCCTTCCATAAAATTCATAATAGACACTGGAGTGTGTTTAAACTTTTCACATGATTTTTTTGTCGTTTCTAAATCTTTGCCTTTAAGATGTGGATGTTTAGCTAAAAATGATTTGCTATAACGCTTCATAAAAGGAAAATCTAATGCCCACCAAGCAAGGCCTAATAGAGGCACATAAATTAATTCGTGTTTTAAAAAGAATTTTAAAAATGGCGCTTTACGATTAAAAACTCGTTGTAGAACGACTATATCGACCCAAGACTGATGATTTGATATAACCAAATACCAATCTTTTTTTGATAATTCGTAATTACCGGAAACTCGAACATCCATTCGGCTGAATACTCGCTGAATAAAATAATTTACAGTTACCCAACCCGTTGCACAACGATCTAAAATTCGCCCGATAAAAGCTCTTAGCGCTGTAATAGGGATCAATTTAAAGATAGATAACAAAAATATTGGTAGACACCAAAACAATGTATTTAATATATAAAAACTTAACGCGACAACGGCCACCAACATCCCAAAAACTTTATTCACACGTTTTACTCTTTAACTCTTAATTTCAAAATACAAATTCAAACTATTATTATAATTTCATCTGCACGACATAATTCTATTTTATCTTAAGTTGGCTTAACTTTAGAAGTTAAATTCGACCACTTGTCTAAAAATCTTGTTCAATCCAAATAGAATCGGTGTAATGTTCGTATTGTAAGATAAATTGTTTCTCTTCTTTGCGATAACGAACTTGATGTCGGTCCATTCCAAGATCTTGAGCGATTAAGATTACGCCTTCATTTTTTAAAAATAAATCCACAAATTGCTCAAATTCATCCCAATCTGGTTTTGGGTCAACGCAAACTCTAATTATGTCGTTGTCATTGATAAGTTGATATTTAAAATCGGGTTTCATACTTACTACTTTTTACCTCTGATGGTCTGGACCAAATAAACATAAATACTAACAATACAGGCGAAATAATTACTGATGTGACTAGCCTGCTTGCATTCATAAAGTAGAATGAGATCGTTAACATAATAATTACACTAAATGTGGCGGTGAGTTTAGCTTTAAACAAATTTCCTTATAATTGATCAATCAGCTAGAAAAATAATATTATGCTAGCATTGCCAAACTATATCAAAAATAATATTGAGTGCAGAATGGATTTAAACAATTTAGTCCAACAAATCGATTCTCTTGAGTCAGAACCACCATTTGAGTTATGGAACCCACCTAACTGTGGCAATATTGATATGGTAATTAAATCCGACGGTACGTGGTGGTATATGGGCACGCCAATCAATAGAATGAAGTTAGTTAAACTGTTTGCTAATGTTTTGATCAAAGAAAACTCAAAGTATTTTTTAAAAACCCCCGCCGAAAAAATTGGCATAACAGTAGAAGATGCTCCATTTGTTATTATTGATTGGCAAACAATCTCAACAAACAATGGTGATGCGATAGAAGTCACATCTAACCTTGGTCACAAAGCTATTGTGTCAGAGCAACACCCTATTACGGTAAATACATCAAACCCAGAACAACCTAAGCTCTATGTTCAGCTGCATAGAGGTTTAACCGCTAAAGTACATAGAAATGTATATTACCAATGGATAAACATCAGCCAAGAAAAGGTAATAGACGGCCTAACGCATTTAGGAATTACCAGCGCTAAACACTTTTACTCGCTTGGCGTAAGCGAGTAGTTACCCTCACCTTCACTTCTTGATGTAATTTACAGAGCTCTAATATCAAAAAACCGAGCATCAGCTCGGTTTTTAATAGCAAGTTTACTACAGAGTAAAACTACTTATACATGCCTAATTTCTTTTCTAAATAATGGATGTTAGTTCCACCATTTTGGAAATGCTCATCAGCCATAATTTTTTGCTGTAGAGGAATGTTAGTTTTAATTCCTTCAATCAGCAATTCATTAAGAGCATGTTCCATACGTTTGATAGCTATACCTCGGTTTTCACCATAAGTAATAAGCTTACCAACCATAGAGTCATAGTTAGGCGGAACTTTATAGTTTGTATAAATATGTGAATCCCAACGAACCCCTAATCCACCAGGTGAATGGAAACGTGTAATTTCCCCTGCACATGGAATAAATGTTTCTGAGTCTTCAGCATTAATTCGACACTCAATAGCATGTCCGCGAATAACAATATCATCTTGTGTAAGAGATAAAGGCTGACCAGCAGCAACACGAAGCTGTTCTTTAATCAAATCAACACCAGTTACCATTTCAGTTACTGGATGTTCAACCTGAATACGTGTATTCATTTCAATGAAATAGAACTCGCCATTTTCGTATAAAAATTCAAATGTACCCGCACCGCGGTAACCAATTTCAACACAAGCTCTTACACAACGATCGCCAATATACTTACGTAAATCAGCAGTAATACCCGGAGCTGGAGCTTCTTCAACTACTTTTTGATGACGACGTTGCATAGAGCAATCACGTTCACCTAAGTGAATCGCATTGCCTTGACCGTCGGCTAATACTTGAACTTCAATATGACGAGGGTTTTCAAGGAATTTTTCCATGTAAACCACATCATTATTAAATGCCGCGCCTGCTTCTTGTTTAGTAAGTGCAATTGAATCAATTAATTCAGCTTCACTTCTAACAACTCGCATACCACGACCACCACCGCCACCTGCAGCTTTAACGATTAGTGGATAACCAATACGTTTAGCGATAGATTTATTTACTTCAGGATCATCACCAAGTTCGCCATCAGAACCAGGAACACAAGGTACTCCTGCTTTTTTCATGGCTTCAATAGCAGAGACTTTATCGCCCATTAAACGAATGGTATCGCCAGTAGGACCAATAAAAATCAAACCACTTTTTTCAACTTGGTCGGCAAAATCAGCATTTTCCGCTAAAAATCCGTAACCCGGGTGAATCGCAACAGCATCAGTTACTTCTGCAGCTGCAATAATACGTGGAATATTTAAATAACTTTCTTGAGCTGAGGCTTTACCAATACAAATGGTTTCATCAGCTAACAATACATGTTTAAGATTTCTATCAACCACTGAATGAACAGCAACTGTTTTAATCCCTAATTCTTTACATGCGCGCAAAATACGAAGTGCAATTTCACCTCGGTTTGCAATAACGACTTTATCTATCATGTGATGCCCCTATTTATTCAATTATGAATAAAGGTTGATCAAATTCTACTGGGTCTTCGTTTTCAACAAGAATAGCTTTAATAACACCAGCTTTGTCAGATTCGATTTGGTTCATCATTTTCATTGCTTCAATGATACATAACACATCACCAACTTTAACCGTTTGGCCTACTTCAGCAAATGCAGGAGTAGAAGGTGAAGATGCTCGGTAGAAACTACCAACCATTGGAGATTTAACTTGGTGACCAGTTGGTTCAACTGAAACCGCTGCAACTGGAGCAGTCGCCGCAGGTGCTGCTGGAGCTGGAGCTGCAAGAGGAGCTGCTGCAATTTGCGTTGCTTGCATAATTGGAGCAGGTGCTGCTGCAGAGATACGTATTGACTCTTCGCCTTCAGTGATTTCAATCTCACCAACGCCAGATTCAATAACCATATCAACTAATGTTCTAATTTTACGAATATCCATACTTTAATACCTACTTATTAAAAGCTAATTGTTAAATACTACTTCGACACATGCTCGATGGCATGCATTAAAGCATAACGATAACCATTGGTTCCAAGTCCACAAATCACACCCTGAGCAATATCAGATAAAAATGATTTATGACGAAAATCTTCTCTAGCGTGAACATTTGAAATATGCACTTCAATAAAGGGAATATTTACCCCTAATAAAGCATCTCGTAGTGCCACGCTTGTATGAGTAAAAGCGGCAGGGTTAAATAAAATAAAATCTACTTTCCCCATAGCTTGGTGAATAACATCTATCAACTCAGCTTCTGAATTAGACTGTGTATGTGTTAGTTGGACACCGCTAGCTGAAGCTTGGGCGGTTAACTCATCAACCAATTGGTCTAAAGATTGAGCCCCATAAATTTCTGGCTCTCTTTTGCCTAGTAAATTTAAATTTGGTCCATTTAACAATAAAACACTGTTATTTGTAGTCATTCACCCACCTTCTGTTCTTATCATGCATTTCTTTTTGACATTTTGTCGTTCTAATCAAATTACGAGTAAAAAACAAGAATGTAAAGAAATTAAGCATGTATTATAGAGAAATCAATGCAATTAGCAGCAAAATACTGGTCTAATGACACAAAACTCGAGTCGAGACCATTAAACATAAGGGGTGAACGAAAATCCATCGCTAATATAAAGTAGATTTTAGTCATGAATATTAGTTTTAAAATTGATTTAGTACGATGAATAACAAATTCATGCCTTATCATTTTAAGTGAAATTTTGATAAACCATGATTTTTGAGCTTTAACCAAAAAAGGTATTAGTTAGAAGAGAGTTGTTAAAGGTAAAGCCACTTGATTTTTAGTAACTCAACCTTTAGTTAGGGCCGTGGTTATTTTTATAAATGAACTAGTTACTCACTAAAGCAAGATGCTTAGAAAATTCTTTCGCATTCATAAATCCAGTTACTCGGTTATTAGTTAATTCACCTTTGTTTGGGTCAAAAAACATAATTGTTGGCAAACCTAAAATATTATATTGCTCTAATAATTCAATATCCTTATCCGTGTTACCTGTCATATCAACTTGCAGCAAAACAAGCGAGGCCATTTGCTGTTTTACGGTTTTATCAGAAAAGGTATATGCTTCAAACTCTTTACAAGCCACGCACCAGTCAGCATAAAAGTCTAACATCACTGTTTTACTATCTGCTTTGGCATTCTCAACTTGCTGCTGAATATCTTGCAGAGTAACCACTTTAATAAACTCGCCAGTGTGACTTGCCGCAGGCTGCTGAACACTCGAATTATTACCAAGTGATAACCAAGGTTTAGCAACCAAAGCAAAACCAGTTAACAATATGGTTAAAGATAACAACCAGAAAATACTCTTAACTTTAGCGCTCGTATTAGATAGATACTGAAAACGTAAATACGTAGCCAATATCAGTAACAAGACCCCCGCTAACTGCAATACAATAGATACATCAATAATACGTTCTAATAAAATAAGTGGAATAGACAATAAAATAAATCCAAAGATCACTTTTACCATATCCATCCAAGCACCGGCTTTTGGTAATAACTTACCTCCAGATGCGCCTATAACTAACAAAGGTAATCCCATACCTAAACTCAATACATACAAGGTAACAAAGCCAATTAACATATCGCCTGTTTGAGCTACGTATAACAGAGCGCCTGTTAATGGCGCCGTAGTACAAGGAGACGCGATAAGACCGCTTAATAAGCCCATAGCAAATACACCAAACACATTGCCTGATTTTTGCTTGTTACTCACTTCAGTTAGTTTTGAGGTCCAAGACGCTGGCAGCTGTAAATTAATCCAACCAAACATTGCACAGGCTAAAAGCACAAAAATAATACTAGTGACAATCAATACTGATGGATGTTGTAAATACGCTTGAAATTGTACGCCCATACTAGCAACAACTAAGCCTAATAACGAATAAGTCAGCGCCATACCTTGTACATAGATAAAGGCTAGATACAGGCCTTTTTTAATGGTTAAGTTTTTTTGTCCGGCAATAATGCCTGACAAAATAGGAAACATTGGGAACACACAAGGAGTAAAGGCTAGACCAACACCTAAACCGAAAAATATTAATAAGCTAAAAAGTAAACTACCACTGTTTAAGGTATCGGCAAGTTGATTTTGCTGTGAGCTGTTTGCGCTAACTTTTTCAGTGTTATCAACCATTGCAGTTGCGTTTTCATCAACCAGATCAAGTTCCACTGTCTTAGTTACTGGGTTGTAACATAAACCAGCATTAGCACAGCCTTGGTAACGAACTTTGATTAAAGCCCCTTCGGTAATATCAGTTAACTCAAGTTCAACTTTAGCTTCAAAAAAGTACACGTCAGTTGCGCCAAAATAATCGTCAACTATTTGAGTGCCCTTTCCTTTAGTTGTTTTTGTTATGACCGCGTTTTCTACCGCAAACTTAAACTTGTCAGTGTACAAGTAATAATCATCTGCAATTATCCAAGATAAAGTTAGTTTTGAACCCTTTTGTTCAAAATTAAACATAAAAGCATCATCCACTTCTAAAAAGCTAGGTTGGGAAGAAGATGAGAAAATATCTTTTAGTGGGTCATTATCTAACGCGCTTGCTGGAGTAGAAAGCACAGATGCGAATATGAGTGTGATTGATAATATTAAAGGAGTTAACTGGTTTGCCAAAGTTCGAAACATCATCATTCGCCTTGTTGTAAATTATTATCCATCCAAGAAAGGTATTCCGAACTGCCGTTGGATATATCAAGCTCTATCAATTCTGGAACATCATAGGGATGGTTGGTTTTTATATAAGACTCTACTTTTGGCCAATTACTTTCATTGGTTTTAATAAATAATTGAGATTCTGCTGATTGCTCAATATTATTTTGCCATTTATAAATAGAGATAATAGTGGGTAAAATATTAACACAAGCGGCTATTTCAAGCTTAACTAACCCTTCTGCAATAGAGTGTGCAGAGGTTAAATCGGGGCAAGTTGTTAAAATTAATTTGTATGTCATTTAGGTTCATTTACGTTTAGTTACAAAGCGCGTGAATTACTTTACTTGATAACGGGATACATGTCCCATATAAATAGAGTTACGTTAACAAATTGTGAATTTATTATGCCCTTATTTTTAATCTTAATCGTCGTGCCTTTAATTGAATTAATGTTACTTATTCAAGTAGGTGGCATGATTGGTATAGGCTGGACATTTGTTCTTATTATCGCAACTGCTTTTATCGGCGCTAAATTAGTTAGACAACAAGGTTTACAAACTTGGAGCAATATCCAACAAGAAATGGCTCAAGGGCAATTGCCTGCTCAGTCATTGTTTGATGGAATTTGTATTCTGATATCTGGTGTTATGTTAATTACTCCAGGTTTGATTACTGACGTGATTGGACTTTTGCTAATGATCCCAGCATTTAGAGCTGCTTCTTATCGCCAGTTTGGCAGCAAAATCAAATTTAAAGCAGCCGCATCTGCTCATTTTCAGCAATCTCAATCTCAAAGCCATTCAACGTTTGAAGGCGAGTTTACTGAAAAGACAGACACGGAACACAGGATCACTGAAGATAAATCATCAACGCTAGATGGTGAATTTGAGCGTAAAGACTAAATCTTTTATGAGGCTATAAGTAACTTACTTAGCTTATAGCCTTAAACATCCAACTTAAAAAATAACATTCAAATTAATATACGGACCATGGATCATATCTTGACGAGCGTAATTTATAGTCCAACCATCGTTTAAGTCATCGTCGTCATCTGTATTTTTATTTATATATTCATACTGTAATTTATACCCGGCAAGCACTGACATACCTAAACCTCTTAATGACTTAATCCGTCTTTGCCAAATATAACCTACATCTAAAGTACCGTTAAATTCAATCGTCGTTTTACCATTAATATCACCATCTCTAGTGCCAATGGCATCGAACAACGTATCTTTATCTGTGTGTAAACGAACACCACCTAACCCAACTTCGCCACTAATATACCAACGATTATAATCAGTTTCATAGCGGTTACCGTACCAGCCTTCGTCGTAACCAAGTACCATACCGAGTTTTGATAATCTAAAGTTTTCATCAAAAGCAGCACCAGCAAAATTTCCGTTTTCATTAACAAAACCAACCATGCTAGGTGAGTCATAATTGGAATGATAACCCCCCCAATACATGCCCTTTTCAGACATAACTAACACTTTATAAGAGACACGTTTACTTTCAAATTCATATTGTGACTCAGGTTCATTACCTATTTGATAACTGGCAATACCACCAGCATTCAGTGAGCCGTACACTAATCTTAAGGTGCTAGCTCCAGAAAAAAGCCCGTGATAGTCATATTGTACAACGTACTCTTTTACCACCTCTTGAATTAAGTCATTATCTATTGCGTGGTTAACTTTCTCTTTAGCTTTGTTTTGCAGTAAGCTCACGGCTAATTGACTGTCCCCCCAACGTCCTTGCATGTAATATGAGGTTAATACATTGGTATTCATATCATATTCAGTTTTAGCTTTTAGCTGATCATTGACAGAAACATCTTGGCTAACGGACCAAGATGATGGTTGAAAACCAGCGCCAAACATAAATTCGATATAACTGGCATTAGCAAATTCATGCTGTTTGTAACTCATTTTATTTAATTCACTGTTAGAATAAGTGAACTGTTGACGATCTCCGGTTGAGCTATTTAAGGCGCTAAATATAACTTTTCCGTTGTTCATCTCAACATTGGGGTTAAATCCATAATTATGTAATTCACTTGAATTTATTTTTCCGCTACTAACATTATCAAATGACATAAAGTTATAGGCAACAAGTCCTTTGTTGTATGGATTTATCCACTCATAAACAGCTGCAGAGTACTTTCCATCACCTCTGGAGTTAACGGCTAAGATATTACTAAAGTCACTGTTTTTATGTAGATTCGTTTGGGTTTTGAACCAGTTGGAGTTCTTACGTTTAATATTATTCAAATCTGTCACATATAAAGAATATGTAGATTCAAGCTCATCAGCATTTTCAAACTCTGGCTCATCTTTACTTATATAAGCTAAATTAATTACACCACCTTTGTAATGATCAACTACAGCCGCTTCCACGTTTTGTAACAAAGGATATTTTGCATCTCGCCTACCAGAAAATTTACCTAGAACGTTTACTGAATTACGATCAATACAAACTAACTCACCTACTACAGAAATATCTCGGTCTAATCCTCGGCATATTTCTGTTGTACTAAATCGCTTTCTATTTTTTGAATTGTGCAGATAGTAATACGTCACAGTCCTCTTATTTTGCTTCACAGGTAAAGATATGAGCGCCCACTCTATGCTGTTATAGCTTGATGAAAGTTTTAATGATGCTTTGTGATTATAACGAAAGCTCTTATTACCAACGGTTAAGGTTTGGGAACAATTTTTACTACAGTCTTTGTGCGCCTTTTTTAAGGTAACACTAGCAGCGCTATAGTTAGATATTGTTAATAATACTGCGGCGGTTAATATAGGAATCCAATACTTCAAAATCATTCCTTTTAGAGGTTTTCCTTTATGGTTTTAGTCATTAGATAATAATGTGCTCACCTATGGCAAGATTTTTTATTTTTTGACTTGGAATCTATGTAATCACCCCCACTATATCAACAACTAATTAAATGCCCTTGAGCATAAAAAAAACAACCCTAAATCTGGAGATTATGATAAATGACTATTCGTCCTCTACATGACCGTTTAATTGTTAAACGTAATGAACAAGAAACTAAATCAGCAGGCGGAATCGTATTAACAGGTTCAGCAGCAGAAAAATCAACTCGCGGCGAAGTAATCGCTGTAGGTAATGGTCGCATTTTAGAAAACGGTGACGTGAGAGCGTTAGACGTTAAAGTTGGTGACACAGTTATATTTAGTGAAGGTTACGGCGTTAAAACTGAGAAATTAGACGGTGAAGAAGTATTGATCATGTCAGAATCTGACATCTTAGCAATCGTAGAATAATACGACTTAATCTAATTATTTAACTAGCTAAAATAAGTAACAAACAAAGAATTATTAGGAATAAAATATCATGGCAGCTAAAGACGTAAAATTTGGTAACGACGCACGCATTAAAATGCTAGCCGGCGTAAACGTACTTGCAGACGCAGTAAAAGTAACATTAGGTCCAAAAGGCCGTAACGTAGTTTTAGATAAATCATTTGGTGGTCCATCAATCACTAAAGATGGTGTTTCTGTTGCAAAAGAAATCGAACTTGCTGACAAGTTTGAAAACATGGGCGCTCAAATGGTTAAAGAAGTTGCTTCTAAAGCCAATGACGCAGCTGGCGACGGAACAACAACGGCAACGGTACTTGCGCAAGCAATCATCAGCGAAGGTATTAAAGCCGTAGCCGCAGACATGAACCCAATGGACTTAAAACGCGGTATCGACAAAGCGGTTAAAGCAGCAATTGAAGAATTAAAAGAGTTATCTGTACCTTGTTCAGACAGCACAGCAATTGCTCAAGTAGGTACTATTTCTGCAAATTCAGACACTGAAATTGGCGGCATCATTGCAAAAGCAATGGAAAAAGTTGGCAAAGAAGGCGTTATCACTGTTGAAGAAGGTCAATCTTTAGAAACTGAACTTGACGTTGTTGAAGGTATGCAGTTTGACCGTGGTTACTTATCTCCATACTTTATGACTAACCAAGAAAATGGCTCTGTAGAATTAGACAGCCCATTCATCTTATTAGTAGACAAAAAAATCTCTAACATTCGTGAATTACTACCAACATTAGAAGGCGTTGCTAAGTCTGGTAAACCTCTTTTAATTATTGCTGAAGATCTTGAAGGCGAAGCGTTAGCAACTCTAGTTGTAAATAACATGCGCGGTATTGTTAAAGTTGCAGCGGTTAAAGCTCCTGGTTTTGGTGACCGTCGTAAAGCAATGTTACAAGACATCGCTGTATTAACTGGTGGTACTGTAATTTCTGAAGAAATCGGTATGGAACTAGAAAAAGCACAACTTGAAGACCTAGGTACTGCAAAACGTGTTGTGATCACTAAAGACGATACAACAATTATCGACGGTGCTGGCGAACAAGAAGGCATTGACGGCCGCGTTTCTCAAATCAAAGCTCAAATTGAAGAGTCTACTTCTGATTACGACAAAGAAAAACTACAAGAACGTTTAGCTAAACTTTCTGGTGGTGTTGCTGTAATTAAAGTTGGCGCATCAACTGAAATGGAAATGAAAGAGAAAAAAGACCGTGTTGACGACGCACTTCACGCTACTCGCGCAGCGGTAGAAGAAGGTATTGTTGCCGGTGGTGGTACTGCACTTGTTCGTGTTGCAGCTAAATTAGCTGGTTTAAAAGGTGATAACGAAGACCAAACTCACGGTATTAAAATTGCCCTACGCGCAATGGAAGCACCTCTTCGTCAAATCGCTTTCAACTCAGGTGATGAAGCATCAGTTGTTGTAAATAAAGTAAAAGAGCTTACTGCTAACTTTGGTTATAACGCAGCAAACAGCACATACGTTGATTTAGTGAAAGAAGGTATTCTTGACCCAACTAAAGTAACTCGTAGTGCGTTACAGTTCGCGGCATCAGTTGCTGGTCTTATGATCACAACAGAAGCGATGATCACTGACGCTCCACAAGACTCAGCACCAGCTATGCCAGACATGGGTGGAATGGGCGGCATGGGTGGAATGGGCGGCATGATGTAAGTCGAAAGACACATCACACCGTTTCATAGAAACTCATTAAGTTTCAAATGATAAAACAAAGCCCGAACAGTAATGTTTGGGCTTTTTTTTGGATGCGTTTTTCAAAGTTTTTACAATACCCTAAAGCTTCTATTAATGGGTGAGCATATTTCTTACGTTTTTTGTATTAATTATGCTTCTAAAATTCTAATAGAAATCGCTGCCGCAGACGTTCGATTATCAACGCCAAGTTTTTTATAAACTTGCTCTAAATGCTTGTTTACTGTTCTTGGGCTCATTTCCAAAATTTGAGCTATTTCCCAACTGGTTTTTCCGTTTGAGACCCAATAAAGTACTTCTGATTCACGTTTGGTAATAGGGAGTTTATCTTTTAAATCTTCTGCAGTTTTAGCTAATTTGTTTTCAATAATACGTAGCAAAAACAGCTCTTCTTGTTCTCGTTCAAAAATGATTTCAACCGGTTCTGAAAAACAGTGTAATTTAAGGTTGATAGAAGTGTCATCTTTCAACCATGTACTGATGTGGTTGGATAATGTTAACCAAGGTGTTTCGTCTTTCTTCGCGACGTCTTCAATCATTTCATGAACATGAGGTGTTGCCCAGGACAACCGACCTTTGTCATTTACACAAAATACATTTTTCCCTGCGTAATCGAGTGCGTCTTGTGCACTCAGTGCCATTTTAGCTGCTTGAACATGAGTTTTAATGCGTGCGATAACTTCATCCGGCGAAATAGGTTTTGTTACATAGTCAGTACCACCCGCTTCAAAGCCTTTGACTACATTTTCTACATCCGTTAAGCCCGTCATGAAAATAATAGGTACGTGTGGCAAATTTTGCTTAAGTCGTTTACAAGTTTCAAATCCGTCCATTTCAGGCATTATGGCATCAAGTAAAATAACATCAGGTTCAACCTTTTCAGAAATAGCGATTGCTTGTAAACCATTTAGCGCAACTAAAGCAGTATACCCTTGAAGGTTTAATGCTACATTCAACATCCCAAGTGACTCTGGAGAGTCATCTACCACTAATACGACATCGCCCATTTTATTCTTCATTGTTTGGCTCTTTTAGTTCGCTTAATTCATTTAAGTATTGGATGATTTTTGGAAAGTTACACTGCTCAAGATAACTTGCTAATTGAGATCGCACATCGTCAGGACATTGGTAATGCTCACATATTTCAGCAAGTTTATCGTTAAAACCGGACAAATAGCCTATTTCGGCAAGAGCAATAAGTTCATGATATTGCTCTGAACTGATATATTTTTTGTTAGTTTCTTGGTTGGATGAAACAGATTTTTTCGCTAACTTTTTAACTGAACTGATTTCCTTATATTGCCACTCAAGCTTTAATAACTGCCCTATTTTCCCTAATAGCGTATCTAAATTTACAGGCTTAGCAAGGTAGTCATTATGATGCCCTTCTGCTTGTAAATTATATTCGGCATCACGGGCATTGGCTGAAACCATCAATACAGGCATTATCATGTTTTGTGCTCGTATTTTTTTTACCATTTCCCAGCCATTCATTATGGGCATACGTACATCAAGTAGTACTAATGAGATAGTTGAATTTGATAAATGCTTAAAACCCTCTTCAGTATCTTCAGCCGTTAAAACAACGAACCCAAGTGGTGTAAGTAAATCAGACATTAAACGACGTTGGTTAGGATCGTCATCAACAACCAGAATTTTTTTAGTTTCGCCTTTATAGGATACTGCTTTTGTTTTAGCGTATTCAGGTTCGCTGGGGGCTTCACGTAATTTTGACAGCATTAATTTAAACGTGAAGGTGGACCCCTGTCCTATATTACTTTTTAAAGTAATATCGCCTCCCAACAATTCAGCTAATGATCGCGATATTGTTAAGCCCAAACCTGTTCCGCTAATAGCACGAGTGTGGTTGTTTCTTACTTGTTCGAACGGTTTAAATACTAATTCTTGGTCGTCTTGTGAAATACCAACACCAGTATCTGTAATCGTAAATATAGCAACCTCGCTGCGGTAATTCACTTCCAATGTCACCGACCCAGTTTCAGTGTACTTAATCGCATTCGATATCAGGTTAATGATAATTTGACGAAGTCTTTGTTTGTCGGTTGAAACAAACTCCGGCACGCGTCGATCTATAATAAAGTTGAATAAAAGTCCTTTCTGGCTGGCCTGCATTTCAAACATTTCTACCAGCTGTTGAAGTATTTTTCGTAAATTGAAGTTATCACGTTGTAAATTTACTTTCCCAGCTTCAATTTTAGATATTTCTAATAAACCTTCAATTAAATCAGCTAAGTGATCACCGTTACGTTTTACAATTGAAAGGGTTTCTCGCTGCCTTTTTGGTAACTCTTCGTCTTGACTGAGTAACTGAGCGTAACCTAATAACACGTTTAATGGTGTTCGCAATTCATGGCTTAAACCTGCTAAATAGCGACTTTTGGCTTGATTGGCCGACTCGGCAATATCTTTGGCGTTTTGTAATGCTACCGATGTTTTTTCATGAGCTTCAATTTCTTGTGCGAGCGCAGATGTTTGTGAACGAAGCTCCTTTAATGCCAAACGATTGCCGCTTCGCGCAAGAATAAATAGCCAACTGACAATACCAATAATAATGAACAACAAGAAAAATATTTTAATAAGTGTGCTGGAAAATACTTGTTTCACATCGGTGCTATCAAGAGGCACTTGCAAGTAAATGAGGTAAAGGATACCAGCGCCAATAAAACTAAGCCCTAACGTTACAGATAAAAACTGTATAAAAGGAGATGTAAGTTTATTAAGCAATTGGGTAGTTAAGAATCGATTGAAAAAGTGATGTGACTGCTGAGCAATGGTAGAACCTGGGCGGCATTTATCACCACAACGTACATCCAAACTACAGCATAAAGAACATATAGAGTTATTATAAGCAGGGCAATGTGTCATATCCTCAGCGTCAAAATCGTTTTCACATATATAGCAGGTTGAAAACTGAGTAATGGTTATCTCGTTGTTCGATGAGAGGTAAAATTTACCTTTGGTTAAATATCCAATCAAAGGCACTGTTATAAAAGGAAGTAAACATGCAATGTATGAAGCCAAGGCATTAATGGTTTCACCATACCAGCCTAAATGTGCGGTAAATCCAACAATGGAGGCTATAAGCATTGAGCCAACACCAACAGGGTTAATGTCAGGTAGATGTGAGCGTTTGAATTCAATATGTTTTGGGCTGATCCCTAGCGGTTTGTTGATAACTAAATCTGCAACCACAGAACTTAACCATGCAAGTACTAGTACAGAATATACCGAAAGCATGCTTTCAATGGTTTGGTAAATACCTAACTCCATTAAAAGTAAGGCAATCGCGACATTAAAAAACATCCACATAACACGGCCTGGATGATTATGCGTGACACGTGAAAAAAAGTTAGACCATGCCAAAGACCCCGCATAAGCGTTAGCCACGTTAATTTTCATTTGTGAAATAACAACAAAGGTGCAAGCGACCATAACCACGGTTTTAGGATCATCGAAAACATAGCCAAAAGCCATTTGGTACATGTGTGCAGGGTCGCCAGCCAATTCAGGTGCTACACCATTCTGTATGGCTAAATACGCCAAAAAAGACCCTAGAAATAATTTTAATGCACCAAATAAAATCCATCCTGGGCCTGCCAATATCAATGCTACCCACCACTTCGTTGAATTCTGTTCAGTTTTTTCAGGCAAAAAACGTAAAAAGTCGACCTGTTCACCTATTTGAGCAACCAGTGATAGTAACACCGCAGAAGCAGCTCCAAACAATAACAAATTAAAGCTTTCACCTGACTCACCCGCTTTACCTGTAAAAGCAACCCAGTCATTCAATTGACTGTCGGGATGTGTAAAAACAAAATAAAGTGGAATAAGTTGAAGAACGATCCAAAAAGGCTGACTCCAAACCTGAAAACGACTGATATAAGCAATACCGTGAGTGACAAGTGGTAAAACGATTACCGCGCTAATGATATAGGCAACAGCAAGCGGAATATCGAATAAAATTTGTAACGCCATTGACATAATGGCCGCTTCAAGTGCGAAAAATATAAAGGTAAAAGACGCATAAATGAGAGAGGCTATTGTTGATCCAATATAGCCAAACCCCGCCCCTCGGCTAAGTAAGTCTATATCAACACCGTATTTGGCTGCGTAATAACTGATCGGTAATCCGGTTAAAAAAATCACAATCATTACGGATAATATTGCCCACGCCGCATTTTCAAAACCAAAATTTAGAGTAATGGCTCCGCCAATCGCCTCAAGCACCAAAAATGAAACAATACCTAGCGCAGTTCCTGACAGTTTGCTTAATGAAGTTAACCGAGCACGTTTTGCCGTATAACGCAGGGCAAAGTCCTCCATCATTTCGTTAGCGACAAATTTATTATAGGTACGGCGTGTCGACAATATTTTTTGGTTGGATCGCATGAAGTACTTTTCTTTTTACAGAGTGAAAATACAACTTTCTGAATTAACCCATTTAGTGAGCAAGTTAATTAGAAAACCAAGATTTTAAAAAATGATCATTACAGTTTACTTAGAATATTTCATGGTGACTATGCGTAGTTTTACGTAGTTAGTTGCGCGCTTTTACGCATTCTTTTCGTTGACAGAAAAAGTGATACTAACCCCAGTTATAAATAGTCTTGCATTTTAGAGTTATCAATAAAAAAAGATAACCAAACATATTTACACTCTCTAATCATTTGGATACTTGAACATGAAATTACTAACTAAATTTACGCCTATTGCTGCAACATTGCTAGTTTCTTTAGGTGCACATGCAGAAGAATCAAAACTTAGCGTAAGCGGTTTTATTGATATGTCTACTGTCTACACAAGCACTGATGATGACTCGTCATCTGTAATGGGAGTTGACCAAGTAGAAATTGACTTTGGCTACAAAGTTGATGACAAGTTATCAACGACTCTTGAAGTTGAATACCAAGAAAACGGTGTTGATGTTGAGCAAGCATTTTTAAGCTACGCCGTATCTGACGCGGTAAGCCTGAAAGCTGGTCGTTTCCTAAGTTACTCTGGCTTTGAAGCGGAAGAGCCAACAGGTTTGTACCAATATTCAGGTACAGGCTATGCACCATTATTTTACGGTTACTACCAGCAAGGTGTTTCAGCATCTTACTCTGGTTCAAATTACACATTAGCTATTTCCGTTGTAAATGATTTAGCAGGGCCAACCGCTACCGATACAAGCATACCAGGTATCGAGACAATGGTTGCACTTATGCCAACTGACGAAATAACTGTTAAAGGCTTCTATTCAGTGGAAGGCGATAAAAGCTTTATCAACCTTTGGTCAAGCTACTCAAAAGGCGCTTTAACACTAGGTGCTGAATTTAACTCAGCATCAGACAGTGAAACAGATACAGATTCAACGGGTTACTTAGCAATGGTTAACTACGCATTTGATGAAAAAATTGGCGTAACGCTTCGTTACCACGCATACGAAACTGAAGTAGCAGATATAACAACCACTGATAACAGCGGTATCACCCTCGCACCTAGTTACACGGTAAGCGACAACGTATTAATCGTTGCTGAATACCGCATGGACGACATGGGCGGTGCTGACAAAAACACATTCGCTTTAGAAGCATTGGTAACATTCTAATCTTTTTATAACCAGACTTAATGAATAGAGCCTAATTGCTTACGCTTTAGGTAACAAAGCTTTGTTTGTAACACTTAATCACCAAGGACAATATAATGAAATTTAAAAAACTGTTAATCGCGAGTTCAATTGTTGCGAGTAGCTTAATCACTAACATCGCATCAGCAGCAGACACTATAAAAGTAGGTGTTTTGCATTCACTTTCAGGCACCATGGCTATTTCTGAAACCACATTAAAAGATACTGTTTTAATGATGATTGAAGAGCAAAACGCTAAAGGTGGCTTATTAGGTAAAAAGCTTGAACCTGTAGTGGTTGATCCTGCGTCAAACTGGCCATTATTTGCTGAAAAAACACGTGAGCTTTTAGCGAAAGAAAAAGTAGATGTTATTTTCGGCTGTTGGACATCAGTATCACGTAAATCTGCATTGCCAGTACTTGAAGAATTAAACGGCTTATTATTCTACCCAGTACAGTACGAAGGTGAGGAGTCATCTAAAAACGTATTCTACACAGGTGCTGCGCCAAACCAACAAGCTATTCCCGCAGTTGATTATTTAATGAATGATATAGGAGCTACCCGTTGGGTACTAGCGGGAACAGATTACGTTTACCCACGTACAACAAACAAAGTATTAAAAGCGTACTTGAAAGCGAAAGGTGTTAAAGACGAAGACATCATGATCAACTACACACCATTTGGTCATTCTGACTGGCAGGGTATTGTAGCTGAAATTAAAAAATTTGGTTCAGCGGGTAAGAAAACTGCCGTTGTTTCAACGGTTAACGGCGATGCAAATATTCCATTCTACAAAGAATTAGGTAACCAAGGTATTTCTGCAGAAGATATTCCAGTTATTGCATTCTCAGTAGGTGAAGAAGAGCTTTCTGGTTTTGATACTAAACCACTTGTTGGTCATTTAGCGGCTTGGAACTACTTCCAAAGTGTTGAAACTGAAGAAAACGAAGAATTTATAGCTAATTGGAAAAAATTTATCGGCGATGATAAACGTGTAACTAATGATCCAATGGAGGCTACATATATTGGCTTCAAAATGTGGGCAAAAGCGGTTGAGAAAGTAGGCACTACTGACGTAAATGCTGTAGAGCAAGCACTAATTGGTGTTGCTGTTCCTAACTTAACTGGAGGTATTGCCGTCATGAACGCCAACCACCACTTATCTAAGCCAGTATTAATTGGTGAGATCCAAGAAGATGGTCAATTTGAAGTTGTTTGGGAAACTGCTGATACCGTTATTGGTGATGCGTGGTCAGACTTTTTAGAAAGCTCTAAAAACTTAATTTCAGATTGGACAGCACCAGTATCTTGCGGAAACTTCGATGTTAAAACTGCTAAATGCTCAGGTCAAAACTTCTAAGTCCTCTTGTAGGAATTATTGCTAAAAGCGCTATGGATAGCGCTCATGCAGCACTTAGAAGCTAAAATCTATTTTGTAAACTGATGGGAGGTGAAAGTCTCCCATATACTCAAAGTATTCTCTAGAGTTTAAATAGAATGTTTTGAGTATATGTTTAATACCAATTGCATTAAATATTCAGTGGTGCAATCGCAGAGAAAATCAATGTTATACCTAACTACAACCAAGAATTACAGATAACAAAGCAGTAATTGCTCGTTATCAGCTCATTCATATTCAACTAAGGGATACGCAACTATGCGATTATTATCCAAATTACTTTCAACATTACTCCCCATATTTGCAGTATGCCTATTGTCGTTTGGCTCTTTTGCTAACACGCCAACAGAAAGTCAGGATCAGCTAACTGAGTTAATGACGCAACTGCCTACAACCAAATTAAAGCAAATGCCGGCGTTAATCACTGCAATTGCAGAAACAAAAGCACCTGAGGTACGTTCAATATTTACCACCTTAATGAATGGTGATTTGTATTACGTAAAATCAGGTAAAACGATTGTTAAAGCGCAAAAGAACTTATCAAAAAATTATGACGTTTCTAACATACTCACCGGTGAATCACTGGGCGAAATGAAGAAGAATAAAATAAAGAAGATAAGAACCAACAACGCATTGCGTGGAAAAATGCGGGGCTTGTTAGCACAAATTGATTTAACTGATGCGAATGAAGACATACGCTTACAAGCGGTTAAGCAATTGCTTGATAAACCAAATACAGCGTCAATTACTGCATTAGCAACTTTAGTTAATACTGAAAAAGACGAAGATGTAAAAGAGTTAATGCACGTTGCTTTATCCGTAAACAGTTTAAAAACGGGGATGATTACCGAGCAACTTGGCGCTATTGAAAACTTAAAAGGTAGCTTAGAGCCATCTGTTAGAAATATGATGATAAAAAAACTTGACGATTTAACGCAACAACTTGCCCAACAAGGTACTGTCAAAACAGCTGATCAAGCAGCGCTTGCCAAGGCATTAACCTTAGCGATTGATAAAATTGACGAACGCCGTAATATTTTCGAGATCATTGAAAACTTATTTTTCGGTTTAAGTTTAGGCTCTGTATTTTTACTTGCCGCAATTGGTTTAACCATTACCTTCGGTGTAATGGGCGTAATCAATATGGCGCATGGCGAAATGATGATGCTAGGTGCTTATACCACTTACGTTATTCAGCAAGCATTCCCAGGATTAATTGAATATTCATTATTAATGGCAATACCAGCAGCATTTTTAGTGTCTGGTTTAGTTGGTGTACTTATAGAACGTGGTGTTATTCGTCATTTAAAAGGTCGTCCGCTTGAAACTTTATTAGCAACTTTTGGTATTAGTTTAATACTTCAGCAGCTAGTTCGTACGATCTTTTCACCACTTAACCGTCAAGTGTCATCTCCAGAATGGATGAGCGGCTCTCTTGAAATCAATCCAGTATTTGCACTGACCTATAACCGTTTATATATCATTATTTTCTCATTGATGGTGTTCTTTGCATTGATGCTTATTTTAAAGAAAACATCTTTAGGTTTGCATGTTCGAGCGGTATCGCAAGACAGAGACATGGCACGTGCATTAAGTATTAAAAGTAACTGGGTTGACGCCATCACATTCGGTTTAGGTTCTGGTATTGCAGGTGTGGCTGGTGTTGTTTTAAGTCAGTTAACAAACGTAGGACCTAACTTAGGCCAAGCCTATATTATCGACTCATTCTTAGTGGTTGTATTTGGCGGTGTAGGTAACTTATGGGGTACGTTGGTGGCGGCAATGTCGTTAGGTACAATCAACAAATTCTTAGAGCCGTTAACTGGTTCAGTATTAGCAAATATCATCGTATTAGTTGGCTTAGTGTTGTTTATTCAAAAACGACCTAAAGGGTTATTTCCACAAAAAGGGCGGTCAGCAGACTAATGAGCACTTTTATTCAATCGCCGTTTGGGCAAAAAATTCAAAAACTTAGTAGCTTACATTTTGTAATTGGCTGTTTATTAATTTCAACCTTGTACGCAACAGTATGTAATTTGGCCTTCACTGAAGGTTCATTCCTGCATGTGAGTGATTACACTATCAGCTTATTTGGTAAATATTTATGTTACGCATTATTAGCCTTAGCGGTTGATCTAGTGTGGGGGTATTGCGGTATTTTAAGCTTAGGTCACGGCGCATTTTTCGCGCTTGGCGGCTACGCAATGGGCATGTATTTAATGCGCCAAATTGGTGACCGTGGTGTTTACGGCAACCCAGATCTACCTGACTTTATGGTGTTTTTGAACTGGAGCGAAATGCCATGGTACTGGGCAGGCTCTGACAATATTTTGTGGATGGTGGCGATGGTATTCATCGGCCCAGGTTTATTAGCTTACGTATTTGGTAACTTAGCATTCCGTTCACGTGTAAGTGGTGTTTACCTTTCAATTATGACTCAAGCGGTAACCTATGCATTAATGCTAGCGTTCTTCCGTAACGAAATGGGTTTTGGTGGTAACAATGGTTTAACTGATTTTAAAGAAATATTCGGCTTGTCATTACAAAACCCAAGCACTAAGTTAGTCCTATTCGTGGCAACATCTGTTGCCTTATGTATTGGTTATATTATTAGCCATTATATTGTGAGCTCAAAAATGGGCCGTGTGGTAACCGCTATACGAGATGCTGAAAGCAGAACACGTTTTGTTGGCTTTAAAACTGAACATTACAAAGTATGGATATTCGTTGTATCAGCCATGTTAGCAGGAGTTGCAGGTGCGTTATATGTACCGCAGGTTGGTATTATCAACCCTGGTGAATTTTCTCCACTTAATTCTATTGAAATGGTTATTTGGGTAGCTATTGGAGGCAGAGGTACATTATACGGTGCAATTATTGGCGCAGTATTAGTAAGTTACGCAAAAACTCGTTTTACCGCAATTATGCCTGAAGCATGGTTGTTCGCACTGGGCGGTTTATTTGTACTTTCTACTTTGTTATTACCAAAAGGTATTGCCGGTATGTTGCCAGCAAGTTGGGCGAAAGGTTCAGAAAAAGAGAACGATGGTATTGAACCATCAGATAATTACGAGAATAAACGTTCAGAAAGTAATAATATTTCAAACCCGGCGGAGGCTAAATAATGGTTGTTGATAAAAAAGGCTCCCCGCTTTTAGCCGAACAGAACATAAAACCAGATACACGTCATGGCGTTATCTTATACGTTGAAGATGTGAGCGTAAGTTTCGATGGTTTCAAAGCATTAAATGATTTGAATTTATACATAAACGACGGTGAATTACGTTGTTTAATCGGTGCAAATGGCGCGGGTAAAACAACCTTAATGGATGTTATTACCGGTAAAACTCGCCCAGATTTTGGCAAGGTGAGTTTTGGTCAACAGGTTGACTTACTCCAATTAAGTGAATCAGAAATTGCACGTGCAGGTATTGGTCGTAAATTTCAACAGCCAACTGTTTTTGAAGAGTTAACCGTATTTGAAAATATCGAGTTAAGTTTGAAAGGCGATAAAGGCATTATCACCTCATTATTCCACAAGCTTTCTAGCGAACAAAAAGATCGAATTGCTGACGTTCTTCACACCATAGGTTTGGCCAAAGAATGTTATTACGCTGCGGGGCGTTTATCCCACGGTCAAAAACAATGGTTAGAAATTGGCATGTTACTCGCCGCTGAGCCCCGAGTTTTATTGGTTGATGAACCGGTAGCTGGTATGACGGCACAAGAAACTGAACGCACAGCTGAATTGTTAACTTCACTAGCGGGTGAGCATTCTGTCATTGTAGTAGAGCACGACATGGCATTTGTTCGGTCGATAGCGCGTAAAGTGACAGTGTTACATCAAGGTAGCGTGTTAGCAGAAGGCAGCATGTCAGAAATTCAAAGTAACCCTGATGTTATTCAGGTGTACCTTGGCGAAGATCAGGGTTAAGGCTAGAAATTAATATGATTGAATTAAAAGATGTAAATCAAAAATACGGCGGCACACAAATATTATGGGATTTAAATCTCAATATTAAAAAAGGCTCACGTACTTGTATTATGGGTCGTAACGGCGTAGGTAAAACTACGCTTTTAAAATCGATTATGGGCTTGCTTCCAATAAGCACAGGTTCGTTAGTGATTAACGACCAAGATATGGCAAAAAAGTCCGTGGAAACCCGTCCTGAAATTGGCGTGGGTTATGTACCACAAGGTCGTCATATTTTTCCACAACTTACCGTGGAAGAAAATTTAAAGCTTAGCCTTAACTGCAAACGCCAAACTAGCAAAGTTATTCCTGAGTACATTTATGAATTGTTTCCGGTATTAAAAGAAATGCTTCAGCGCCGTGGCGGTGATTTATCGGGTGGTCAGCAGCAACAATTAGCGATTGGCCGTGCCTTGGTACTCAACCCTGATATTCTGATCCTTGATGAGCCAAATGAAGGCATTCAGCCAAATATAGTTCAACTTATTCGTGACGTATTGTTAAAACTCAACAAAGAACACGGCATGACCATTGTTCTTGTTGAGCAAAAATTACCATTTGCTCGCGCAGTAGGCGAAGAGTTCCATTTAATGGAAAAAGGCAGTGTTATTGCATCAGGATCAATGGCTGAGTTAACAGATGAGTTAGTAGGTAAGTACCTGTCAGTTTAGAGATAACTGACTAAATAGACTTACACCAATTCGCATAAATAGTTGGTATTACTTCTGTATACGTCTTTTTTAGAGTGAGAGATTCCTGAGTCTGGCGGCGTTACACAGATAAAAAATCATCTCAGCATAATCGATGTTTCAACATTTGAAACCCCGATAAATAAACAATGAGTAGCTTAGACTTTTTGCATTCTGCTAATTAGTCAAAATCACTCATAAAAAAAACGCTTATTTCATAGTGTGAAATAAGGGGTTTATATTGAACCTAGCTCCCTGCTCTGAATTCAGAGTAGGGTTCGAATGGTAAGTACAATTATTTGCTATCTAGTTGCTGGTAAGTATAAGAGAAATTTACCCATGTTATGCAAAAGCCCAAATATTTCTATTCAGGCTTTTATTTGAGTGTTCTAATCTAGCTAAACATTTTGATTATACAAATAAATAGTTACATTGTTCCTCTATTACGAATTTGCGGATCACATACTACTTGCTCACGAGTGTGGAGATTTACCGCAATAATAATAAAGTTATAATCTTCAGGATCTTTTTCATTATCGCGATCGATTAAAGTAACAACTTTTTTCCCATCAACATGTTTAATTTCAGCTGTTAGCGTTTTTTGATCACAAGGAATTAAGCATTGAGTAATATCAAAGTTAGCGTTTGTAGCCGAGTCTAGCTCAAGTGTTATTTTAGTGGCCTCAGAAATGACCAAGCCCTGTAAATTTACCACAGCACCACTTTCCATTAGACATAAATATTGGAAGCTATGAGAATGATCCGGATTCTGATTTATCCTTAAAAGTAGCTGGATATGATTTTTTATTTTATTCATTGATCTTTTCCTTTAGATGTTTAAAAAATTTACATAATAATATGTTAGTAACTAACTGCTCTTAAATTAGTTTTCATTTTTGATATCCATACTACTTATAATTGAATAATCGGGGATATTATAATCAGAACTTTCGTAAAGCTTCAACCATGGTTCATCGATAGGCAATTTATCCATAAACTTTAGAATTGTTAAGTAGATAGAAATCACATCATAATCTGGGTTAGTTGGGGTTAATTTAGCAGCGAGTAACTTTAAAAGTACATCTAACTCTCGATGTATAACCATCTTATCAACATCCTTGGTCATGCTTATTATACCTAACTTTGTTAATATAATTCGCGAGTAAAATGAGGTGTTGTCCTCTACAGATAAAGATTGTTTAAATAGTTCTACCGCATCTGTTATTGCAACAAGCGCACTTTTGTATTGCTTTAATGAAGCCATAATTCTAGCTTGCTGTTGCAATAAATAAACGTTTGCTCGTATGATTTGATTTTTTTGAGTATCAGATACTTTTAACTGGTTAAGTAATTTTTTAGCTCTACCGATAAGAACTAATGCTTGATCTTGCTGAGCCTGATTTATCAAGACTTGAACAGACAATAAATAACTCCACAATAAATCTTCTTTATACAAAAAGTTCTTTTGATCATTATTTACCAAGCGTTTTATATTATTTTCCGCTTTTTTCGAGTGATGTAACGCATTAATTAAATCGCTATTATTATAATATAACAATGCAAGCTTGTGTTCCAAAAGAGCTAAGCTTTCTATATTGTTAAAACTTTCTTCAATTGAGGAGATTTTTTCAATTTGTGATATAGCTCTCTGCAAGTACTGTATAGCTATAATAAGCTTGCCATTTTTGGCTTGAATATTACTTTGCCAAGAGCGGGTATCGGCTAAATCGACTCTTAATGCTAAATTATTAGGTTGTGTTTCCAATAACGCTAGCTTTATTAATGCCGACTGTTCAAAGTAGTCATTTGCGATACTTAATAGGTGTTTTTTTTCAGCCACAGACCCTAAGTTATTTAAAGCATAAGATTGCTCTAACTGCCAATCTTGCTTTGGAAATAATTTCACTAACTTGTTTGCGTATGCAAGATAGTTACGCATAAATGGTTCTGCTGTGTCGTAGTTTTGTTGTAAAAAAGCAGAATACCCCATCCAATAGTTAGATAGCATAGCCAATTCTAGTAGTTTTTCGTTATCTCCATCCGATTCTAACGCGTGCTCTAAAACGTTTATTGTTTGGTTAAAATATGATTCTGCTTCCGCGTAATTATTTTTACTGATGCTCACATTGCCTAAAAGCTGTAATGCCTCAATCCATTGGTAGAGCGTTTTGCCAATTAAATGATCTGTTCCAGACACGGCAAAATAATCGAGTGTTTTATTCCCGACCATATTGAGTAATTCAACCTTACCAAGAGGTTCTAATTTATCTTTTAAATCGTATAGCATAAAAGAAATCAAACTTTCCGCATTATTACGTGTCGCTGTAATTTGTTCATTTTTTTGGGTTAAAGATATTGATAGCCACAACAAACTGAAAATGCTTAAAGAGAATACTGTAAACATCATTTTTTTTGCAAAACCTATACGAGCTAACATAGTACTAGATGAGGTTATTAACTCTTTCTCATCTTCGGTGATACTAAATTTATTGCTAGTAACCGTTTGATTAAGTTTTTTTATTTTTTTACTGGAGTGAAGTAAAAAGTGTGTACTTTTTTCGTGATATAGCCATCTCTCCGTTGCAACATCCAAATCATGGCGAAGATATAATGCTTTTATATTCCTTTTAATCCATTGATTTATTCTCGCCCATTCTGTTAATAAACTATTATGAGTTAAACAAAAAAATGTTTTTTCGTTCGAGTATGTTAATCGAAAAATACCTGAGTTGATGAATCTATTGATAACGGAAAGAGTGCCCTTTCCTGTAAAATTATTAATAGAGCAAGATTTTTGACTTATTACAGTTTTTCCATCTTTTTTAAGTGCCAATAAATAAAATAAAATACTTTCAAAATCTTTTCTCTCTTGAGCTGTCAACTCTAGATAGTTTTGTTCCGCAATCAAAACTAAGCAGCCGGTAATACCGCCAATACTTTTATAAACTTTATTAGTGATCAGTTGCTTAGTTCTTTTTTGATAAAGCTGTTCAAGACAAAACTGCAATATGCTTACAGGGAAAGGCTCTACTTGTAATTGCTGGATTATCACACTAGACAAACGTTCCCTAGTTTCTTGGTTATATTCAAAACTGAGGCCAGCCAATTCAACTGGTTTATTAACAACATCAATAAGTTCAGTGTGGTTGAATGCTGGTATTTTATAGTGATAAGCCAACGGCTTCTGTCTATTAACTTGGTGGAAATCAGGTAAAAATTGTTCACGAATAGCAGTTATCAAAAAACATTTTTTGGAACTTACTAATAAGTGTATAAGTAAAAAAAAACATCCAAGCTGTTCTTTACTGGGTTTGTTTGTAGAGTAGTTGTCAAATAAGTACTCCAGGTGGTCAATAAAAATAACAAACCGACTATGACTATTTTTCACCAATAAATGAGACTGAAATTGATCAATCATTTCAGTCTCATTAAGGTTTTTTATTTGATTTGATATTAGTTCTGTATAGTTTTCTATGGTCAAGCTTGCTGATAACAATTCGTTTTTCATTAACAATGATAATAAATTTAAATACGCTGTATTAGGTGACTTTATCGTAGCTAGATCTAGAGTATTGCAAAATTGCTGATGCTTTTTATCAACAAAAATATGAGTTACTAATTTAGGCAGTAATCCAGCATACACAAGAGAACTTTTACCGGCTCCTACAGGTGCAGAAAGTGATAACCACATAGGCTCATCTTCATTTTTTTGAGCGAGCCAGCAATGAATATCTTCAATGACTTGTTCCCGTCCAAAAAAACAGAAATTTTGTTCAAAAGTATAAGGTTTTAACCCGGCATAAGGTGGATCACCATTCCAGTTAACAGCTAACTTCTGAGGCCTAGTGTCTAAACCTTTGGTTTTGCCAATGAATACGTAACCTCTTTTAGGAATAGTTTTGATAAAACGTGGATGCTTTGGATCATCACCCAATACTTTACGTAGCTGAGCAATACATTTATGTAGCGGACTGTCTCCAATGTATTGATTTGGCCAACAAGCCTTAATTAATTCATCGTTAGAAATAAGTTGATCGCTTTTACTGCAAAGGTAAGTTAATACCTCCATAACTTTAGGTTGGATACTATGTGTCTCATTTTTAATAATGATAATGCATTGTGATGGCTCAACGTACAAACCTTCTACGTAAAAAGGGCGAGTTATAAAGTCGGTTGAATTGCTCAAAGCTAATACCTTTTCATCTGTTAAGCACTAGCCAGTTAATTTTCTAAGATGCAAAAAAGTATAGAGAGAAGCTGAATAAATATTACTTATAGGTAGTATTTATCCCGCTCAATATAATTGTTGCTATGACCCCAAAAATTAGTCAAAACCAAATTAGATTACAACTTAGAAAATAACTATCAACTGCTAGGACAAATAAATTCACACTAAACCATGTTTCCACAACAAAACCAACCCATTGATTTTTATAAATTTTATTAATTGGTAATAGTTTGGTAAGAAACTGTAAGCCTCACGTCAAGTAACCTCGTCTTATTTTCTTATGCTCTTTCTTATTCTAAATATACCCAGCAACTCTGGGACGTTTGTTAACAAAACAAACTGAGCAAGGAAAAGCTATGGAGCATTTAAGTTATAAGACACTGATGGTTAAATTGAGTTTTGAAAACTTTCCTTATTTTATACAGCTTTTAAAAGCCAGTGGCTATAAAGTAGAAATACAAGAATGCTCTAGCGTAGAATCAAATACTGAAAATCCCCACACAAAAATCACTTTGGAGGGTGATATAGGTAATGTAAGTAATAGAGATAATCTATTAGTACAAAATACATGTCTTCACATTCAGAAAAACCTCAATAGCAAATTAATGCTTGATGATATAGCAACTAAAGTGGGTTCAAATAGAAGTAAATTAGCTGCAAGCTTTAAACAAATCTTAGGTGTTGGTGTATTTGAATGGACTAGAGAGCATCGAATGCTCAAAGCTAAATCTTTACTAATTGAGTCCAACCTTTCAATACAAGAAATAGGTTTTGAAGTTGGCTATGAAAACTGCGCTAACTTCTCTACTGCTTTTAAGAAGTACTTCAAGATATCTCCTCGTCAACAAAGAAAATTAACCAGAATATGAATAATTACTCTTTCAAAAGTTTTACACACGGGATCAAAAGAATTTTTTTCGCAGAGGTCTAAATTAATATTTCAGGCAGCACAAGTAACAAGGTTATGAAAAAGAAAGAGCATAATTTTTTTAGTTCTATATGGACTGAAATGGCGGAGCTTACTTGTCACTCTAATAGTTAGTAAGTGACATTAAACTGGCATGTAATTTATATAGAGAAACTTTGCAAGAATCTTGTAACAAGTAAGTAATTACTCTTTAAAAAGTTTCTCATACGCCATCAAAAGAATTTATGAAATTGATACGCTAGATTATTGTTTCAAACAGCACAGGTAGCGAAGTTGTTAAACGCAGTAATAAAACGATAGGAAATAATTTTAGTTCAAAATGGACTGAAATGGCGGAGCTTACTTGTAACAAGGAGAGCAAGGAAATGACACTACATTGGTATGCCATTTATACAAAGCACAATTCTGAACAAGCACTGCAAAAGTGTATTTCAGATTACAGTCAAATTAATGGATTAAATTATGAAACCTATTTACCGCTAAGAGAAGAAGTTAAACAGTGGCGAGACAGGACTCGAATTAAAAAAGTGCCACTATTTAGAAATTATATTTTTGTAAGACATGATGATAACGCTTTCCATCAAATAGTAAAAATGAAAGGCGTTTGCGACTATGTAAGATTTGGCCCACAGCCCTCAAAAATCTCTACAGAACAAATGGAGATGATACAAAAGGTTGTTAAGCATCAATCCGATATATACAGCCCACCGAGTAAATTCGTTAAAGGAACAAAAGTCGAAATTACAAAAGGTGCTTTAGCTGGATACCAGGGAGTTTTATTGGAAGATCAAAGCAATAACAACTTAGCGGTAGAAATAAAAAGTTTGAAACTATTTTTCAATATCAAAGTACCTAAGGACGCTCTACAAGAGCAGTAAAACTGTGACTTCATGGTTACCCCATTACCGTTTAAGGAATGAATATGAATATTTTTACCAAATTATTTCAACGCTTAAGTAAAAGCTCAAAAAGTAAAAATCAGCGTATTGAAAGTGACATAAAGTTTTCAACCTTAATTCAACAAATACAAAACGATATTATTAAGGCCAATGCCTCCTTAGAATGCGTAGGGTTAGAGTATATTGAACAGTTTTTCAACAAGAAGCCTAAACCTGACATCTTAAAAAAAGTGAATTATAAACTGAACGCAATTGAAAAGGTTCTTAACGCCGGCGCGGTTAACACGGCGACTAATTTACTCACAGATTTAAAACTAGATATCGAGGAGTTAAGCGACCCTTCTAAAGGTCAGTTAGAGGATTACTGTCCTAAAATGACCTCATTTGAAATGCCGGTTTATCGCAATGGTTTATGGGAAGTAGAGTATATAAATGTACCATTATTAGCTCTATCTCCTGTTGTTCTACCTAAAATTAAAGAATTAACTTTCACCTCTAAAATGCACAGCATTTATCAGGATGATGACGAACTATATATACGTATGTCTCAAAATGCGGACATTAATAAGAAAAAGAAGCATATAAATGATGGGCAAACTAACGAACTAATTATTTCTATTAACCCAGAGCTTAGTAGCGATGAACTCAATGATGTCATTGCCCATTATGAACAAACATTAAATTCCAATAATACCCATACTTAAACCCCAATAACCCATAAGGAAAATACTATGATCCGTTTTCAAGCATTGATGCACGCTGTTCAACAAAGCATACATAGCGCAGCACAAGCTGTTGAGTCCGCTGGCTTTAAACATATTGATAAGTTTTTTGACAAAGTTGTCAATGAAGAAACGCAAGAGCGACGCGATAAGTCAAAAGAGCTCAACGAAGCAATGAACAGTGGTGACACAGCAAGAGCTGATGCACTGCTAAAAGAAATAAATGAGCTTCCGGAAGATGGTTCCAAGGGCAGTGAAGATGAAGCAACTTATCGCCCTAAAATGGTAGCAATGGCATTCCCAAGTCAAGGTGCAAACGGTGTTGATTCAACTGTTGTGAAGGTTCCATTAATTACCTTGTGTCCGATCAGTAGCCCTAGAATACAAAATGTAAATTTTTCAGCTGATTTAGAAGTGACTGCAGACGATAGTGACGAGCTTTATGTGGCATTTAGACCTCCGCAAGTCAGTGGAGGGAAAGACACTATCACCAAAGACACGACAAATACTCATATCGAAATCTGCTTGGTTGGCCATGAGCCACCAGAGGGATTACAAAAAATAATTGAAGGCTATGAAAAAGCCTTAAGAGCACAAATTCCAGGTTAAACATTATTAACAGGCTTTGAGCTCAAGGAGAAATAAAATGGTAGATCAAAACAAGAAGTTAGTTTCAATGGCGAAGCAATTTAGTGGCTTGCCAATGAAAGAACTGATAGGCGCACCACTCGTAGCTGCAACACAAGCAAATAACATGATGGCAATTACACAGACTAAGTTTCTATTAGAAACCTGCTTTTTCTTAAAGAAACAAGGTGATAAAGAAATATATAAACCCATCATGATCAATATGACATTAACTAGGCAAGTTATTAATGCTGACGGCTCAGCCGCTGAATCCGTTGAAACTGACTTTAACTTGCCTTTGTTAACGATTATCCCATTAAATTCATTAGCAGTGGATGATATAAACGTCAGTTTTGAAATGGAGGTTAAAAGCTCCTTTACTTCGGACAGCTCATCAGACGCATCAGCAGAAAACAAAGACGAAAACTCTATCAGTCGAAAAATTAACAATAATAATATTTCAGCAGAGTTAAGCGGTTCGGTTGCTGCGTCAGAAAGCTCAAATAGCAGTGATAAATCGAGCTTCAAAAAGTCAAATTCAGCTAAATACGAAATTAAAGCCCACGCAGGTCAAATTCCTTTGCCTGTAGGAGTAACAACAATAATTGAAACATTTAGTAAGTCTATGGCGCCTATCCACCTGAAGGCAGAGAACAGCCAGCAGAAAAATAAACAGACTGAATCTCAAGTCTAACTCATGTTAAAAGGTGAGCTTTAATAGCTAGCTGTGACAAAACTTAATAGAGTGTGACATAAAAAGCATCCACTCTTTACATCTCATCCCCAAAAATACCAAACACAATATAGCACTCATAGTGCCGAACGATTGTGTTTACAAGAAATTAAGATGGAACTTAATTTGCCTCTTAAAAGCACTTCATAATTATTTGAATGAGCTTAAGAGTGGCATTTTCAAAATGCAACTGCCGTTGTTCAGGAAGAACATTGTCTGCTAACCCCTTGTTTGTCTTATCAACATAACTGTTCACAGTTAATTAAGTAAACAAGGCCACTGTTTTATAACACGGAAGCTTAAAACACCAAATTAGCATTCCTGATATAAATCATATTTTACATTTATTTTAATGAGGAAATAACAATGCCTGATGATAATCGAGCTTTAGTCTCTATGGCACAACAATTTAGTGGCTTACCAGTTAAATCACTGATCAGCGCGCCTTTACTTGCTGGTGCAGAAGCAAACAGCAAAATGGCAATTACCCAAACACAGTTTTTACTGAGCACTTGTTTTAACGTGACAGAGGACGGCGACAATAAAAATTATGATCCTATCATGATTAATATGACCTTAACTCGTTCAGTTGTTAAAGCAGATGGCAGCGCGGGAGACCCAGTTAAAACTAGATTTGACTTACCTCTACTAACCATTATGCCTCTTAATTCATTAGCGGTTGATGACATCTCTGTAAAATTTGAAATGGAAGTTAAAAGCTCTTTCTCAAATGACAAAGAAACATCAAGTGAATCTGAATCTGCGGCTGAAGGAAGCTTTAGTGCGAGAGTCGGTTTTGGCTGTTTCTCTGCGGAAGTGAGTGGTTCTGTATCTTCGTCGAGTAAATCGGCGTCATCAGAAAAATCTCATTATGAGAAGTCAAATTCTGCACGATATGAGATCAATGCACACGCAGGTCAATTACCGTTACCTGAAGGCGTGACAACCATCATACAAGCTTTCTCTCAATGTATTGCTCCTATTCAGCTTAAAGCTGAAGCGGCAACAGCATAATCTGACTTAACTCAGAATTGAGAATGTTGGCAACAACATAGTTCATGCTCGACCTTTATAGGTCGAGCAATTTCTACAAACATTAAATTATTAAAGAGGTTGGTATGAAAGATTACAGCGAAATTCAATGCCCTAGTTGTCAGGGAAAAATACTTATTGATCCCAAACTTTTAATACAAGGGAGTAGCTTTAGTTGCTCCAATCAAAGCTGTGACGTCTCTATTTCATTAAGTAGTGCGAGTCATCAAGTCGCTGAAAGTGCAATGAAAAAATTTGAACAGCTTAAGCAAAATATTAACTAGGAGAACTATTATGTTACCAAGTTTAATCCAATTTGCTGGAGTCAATATGTTTGCTTTTAATCAAGCGGTTGATTTCCCAATAAACATCGCCAGTACCACGCAGCAAGGTGCTTGTTCCGGTTTATCGTTACACTGGATCAAAAAACATAAACTCGAACAACTGCAAACATTCTGTGCCTCCATCCTGACTCCTAGCAGTATAAGAGATGTGGAAAACTTTCAATCTTCCATTGATGGCTTTTCAGATGCGGCTTACATCCGTTTCAACAATGCGACGGGGTTAAATCAAGGAGTTGAAAAAGACATCTCTACGGCTCTTACGGCTGAGCGAATTTCTGTGGTTTTGGGGTTGACTCAAGGTTATGAACTAATTTCATTTATAAGTGGAGGGTCACAACACACGATTGCCCTTGCTAGAAATGGCGCTGAAGTCGATTTCTTTGATCCCAATTATGGCTGTGCCAGATTTAATTCTCGTGACAACTTCAGAAACTGGTTCACGGCTGAATATTGGAATGTTCAGTCAGGTCCAGGTAACCCTGGACCATGCACCCGCTTTATGATTTTAAGCTTAACCTAAAACACCTGTTCCATCACTTCATACAAAAACAATAAACAAATGTATGCACTCAAACGAGAGCATAACACCACTTAATTTTGTAATGCACCAGCGGTTATCACACCTTTATTTGGATGTGGGCCAACAAAATTTAATACAACAACTGACTACTGATCAGTTAAAAACTTTATTAATTAGGAGAGTCAAAATGCCTCATAAACCGATTATCAAAACTACTATTTCATTAGTAACACTGAATATAGATGATTCTGTAGATCAAACTAAAGAAGAGATAAAGACAATTATTAATACATTACGTGATACTAATTCTTGGAACGCTATATATAAACTAGATGAGAAAAAAAACGAACTAAAGCGTGTTATAGGCTTTTCATACCCTAATGTTGATAGGCACCCAGGCCATATACATAATACACCTCCAGGCTCTTGGCAATATAAAATCGAAGAAAGTAGAAATACTGTAGATCGGTTGTACGCAACGGCAACTGGGACAATAGTGAGTCAAAGCACAACGGATAAAAACAATATACTTAGAATATCAGTAACTACTTCGATCACATGTGATGTCAGTGTATTAGAAAATACTCATTGATCCCAAGCTTTTGATACAAGGAAGTAGCTTTAGCTGCTCCAATCAAAGCTGTGGTGTCTCGAGTAGCTCAAGTCATCAAGTTGCTGAAAGTGCAATGAAAAAATTTGAACAGCTTAAGCAAGGTCAAGTTTAACTCACCTATAAAACTAACATCGAATAACAAGGAGAGCGACTATGCCAAATTATCACATAGCAATGGGTCAAGCACTCGTCATAAATGACTTAAATAATAATACTATCTATACAGGGCCTTCATTGGCTGCCCCAGGCAATGCGCTGCAAAGTTGCTCAGCCGTCATTATGATCAATACCACTACAAATGTAGCAGGAATGTATCATCATCCAGCAGCAAGTCATTTAAAAAATGAAGCAAAACAAATAATAGATATAATGAATCTGGACATTAGCCCAGATCAAATTTGGTTATATTATGGCAATGTAAAATCTATAAATTATTCGACAGATTTGGTCGAATTATCCAGTTATTTAAAAAATTTTGTAGTTCACCTCCATATGAGACCGGCTAACAGTGGAGCTGTCTCAGTTAGTATGAATGGAGGGCAACCACAAATAAATACCGGACATATGGATATAGAAGGAACCAACAACTTAACCGACACTATTGCAGGATATCTTCCAGGAGGCGTAGGTAAGTTAATAATGTAAATAAAAGCATACGAATAACGCCTCCTGAATTCAGGAAAAACAAAACCTAAGAAGACAATAATTCTATAGCCCTAAACGATCACGACGGCTTTGAATTAATAAATAGTCAAATCCCCACTAACGAAAACAATATTCCTAAAGTATCAGTAACTATTTAACCTTATGCACTGTCAGTGTATTTGCGGGTACTTATTGGAAGTTTTCTCTAAAAATAACACATAAAGGAAATTAAATATGTCAAACGTTAAAACAAAAGACTTACAAGAATATGTTGAAGGGCACGGAGGTGAGTTAGTTCAACTTACTAATGGTAACTTCAATATTAGAAAAGGTGAACTTAGTGTAAACATAGGAAAACCTAAAAATAATAGATGGGATGATGCTCAGTTCCGCCGAGCATGGGGAGATGCAACAGGCATACCTGCACCTCAACCTGGCGAATTGTAAACTTTCTACAGGGTGTTTTTAAAGAAGTTATAGCAAAATTTAGCTTTGATAAAAGCACTCTTTTTATCCCTACGATACAGCCATCAAATTACTCTCCGAAGCTTTATTAAAAATACAGACTTTATCTGCATTTCTATTTTTAAATCGTTATTAGTCAATATTGACTCAATAATAAAAAACTTCGGTAAGAGCTTGAGCTTCTCATCAAATGCAGAAAATGCGATGAAGCAGTACGAGACGCTCAGAAAAATAAACTTTAGATTTTGTAAATCTATCAAAATTTTATTTAAGGAAAGAAAAATGAATTTAAAACTAACTATGAAAGTGATTATTTTTTTAATCGGAACACTACTACTCACCTTTAATACAATCGCAAAAGAGCCTGAGGATTGTGTAAAAAGAGGACCAACTAAGAGCAATGATGAGTATGAAAATTACAGAATGGCTAGATATGTAATTATGGAAAACAAAGTAAGATTAAATGTTTTTAATAACAATGAAAATAAATTACCTAAGCTTAGCCGTAATGAAAGCTATTACGAGTTTGATCTTGGTCAGGATGGCTTTAGCGGCAGAGGACGGCATCGTGTTGTCATTCTAACTCAAGATAATCCAAAGAAGATTTTAGCAAGCTACTTTACGCAAGATCACTACCGGAATTTCTGCAAGATAAGATAACCCATAGAGGTGTGTGAAACTTTTAAATGTTTTTTCATAGCTCACTTTTATTAGCTCGGTTAAACTTTTAGCCGAGTTTTATAAAAAGCAATAGCTGAAAACAACCAACCTCTTGTTATCAATATATTAAATCTACTTCGTTTAACCAATATAAAAATGTAATTTTAGCATCAGCGACTTCTGGTGCTACTACTTATTATCCTTATAAAAGTTTGCAATCCACTTTCTTTAAACCACGTTAAATGGAGCATATTTAACATGTGTATATTCAATAAATTATGTTGTGCGATAACTATTTATTTCAGCTTCACCTTATTGGCCTTTCCTTTTTTTACATACAGTCAAGAAAGCCAAGTACCAATGTTCAATATTAGCGGTATGATTAAACTCGATGTTATTTACGATGCTGGAGTCACTAGCGGAGATCGTATTGACTACACGAATATAACGACTGATAACCCTAAAGGACAAGTTCGTATTCATGCTCGTGAAAGTCGACTCAATATTTCAACATCACAAGATATTTTAGGTAAAAGATATACGACGATATTAGAGGGCGATTTCTATGCTGGAGGCTCTAACAGTCCTGTTAATTCAGAAAACATTTCAAACGCCTCGTCATTCAGGTTGCGTCACGCTTATATGTCTTACGGACAATGGTTAGCGGGGCAAACATGGTCAAATTATGTAGATGTTAAGTCTTTCCCTGAAACGTTAGATTTTTCTAATGACACAGGACAGTCATTTATTAGGCAAGGTCAAATACGTTACTCACATAGCACGGAACATTTAATTTTCAGTTATTCAATTGAAAACCCAGAAACAGATGTAGATTTTACAGAAACAGGTCTAGATTCTACAGACGCGAAGTCTGACCCAAGCATAGATCCTATTTTTGATTTCACAGCCAAAGCGAAATACCAATCAGCTTGGGGCCATCTATCATTACAAAATGTACTGAGAAAACACAAGGTTCAAACTGATTCTAATAGCCTCAGTGAAATTGGTTACGGCTTAGGCGTTTCAGGTAAAACCCAGCTAACACCTCAAGATCTAATTAAATTTCATTACAGCCAAGGAATTGGTATTGGCCGTTATATTCAAGAAGCAGCAGGAGCTGCGGGAATACTGACTCAATCATTGTCAGCTACTCACAGTGAATTCGATTTAATGTTATTGGAAGCCAAAGGAGGTTATTTAAGTTATCAACATACTTTTAATGAAACATTACGCGTCAATATGAGTTCAGGGTTTATGGATATCGATTATCCATCTATGGATACTCAAAATGCATTCAATAGTAATACCAAAACGTTAACATCTTTTCATAGCAATATTATTTGGTCTGTTACACCACATATGGAAGCTGGTATTGAGTACTCACAAGTTAATTTAATAAAAGTATCTGGAGCTCAAGGCAATATAAAGCGTTTTCAACTATCAACAAAAATTCGCTTTTAGAACTCACCGATATAAGGAAATACTCCAATGATAAATTATAAAAAATACATATATTTGACAATTTTTATATTTGTAATCTCGTTAGATTCAAACGCTCAAGCTAATGACAAAACACAAACTATAAAATTACAACAACCTCACGCTAAAGAGTTAGCTGGACTGTTTGAAAGAAAAGTTTTACGTGTGGCTATGTACAAAAGAGACACTCCACCGTTTTACTTTGTTAACGATGAAAATGAGCTAACAGGTGTTGATGTTGAAATTATAAAAGGTTTTGCAAGAAGGCTGGGGCTCGAGGTGGAATTTATTCGACACGCTAATACGTTAGATGAAGTGATAAATATCGTTGCTCAAGGAGAGGCTGACTTAGCTATCTGTAAACTTAGCATTACCTTTTCTCGGGCAACTAAAGTGTTGTTCACTGAGCCATATATTATGTTGCGCAAAGGGCTATTAGTGAATCGAGTCCTATTGCAACAGCAACTTAGTGGTCGACATAAAAAAGAAGTTATTCAGCAGCTAAAAGGAACGTTAGGTGTAATAGGGAATTCTTCGTATGTGAATTATGCAAAGCAACGATTCAATAACATGAAAATCAAAGAGTACAGCTCTTGGAAAGAAGTGGTCGATGCCGTTTTATCGCAACAAATAATTGCAGGATTTAGGGATGAAGCTGAGATAAAAAAAGTTATTTTAGATAATAAAGATCGCGCGATAAATCTGCTAACTGTTGTATTAGAAGACGACTTTGATCCTAAAGGCATAGCTATACCTTCTCATGCAAATTACCTTAAAGCACTTCTAGATTTTTATATAGATTCAATTGGACTAAAGCTAACCGCTAATTCTGTCCTTTTTGAATATGATTCGGTGATTGATCATTTAAATCGCTACGACATAACGAAAGTTAATAATTAAAGGATTATTTATGCAATATTTTCAATGGTTAAAAAGCGGATGGGCTGTATTAATAGGTGCTGGAGCAGGTGCATATATAGGGTTTGTTGAACCTCAATATATAAGTATTGTTGAACCTCTAGGAAATCTTTATCTTAGTATTTTACAAATGTGTATATTACCTATTCTATTAACAGCTATCTCTTTAAGTATTGGTCGTTTAATTAAACAAACAGATAATAAACAATTTTTATCTAGGCTTGTTATTACCTTTGTTCTGAGTCTCATTTTTGCTAGCACATTAGGCAGTATTATCGGTTATACGATTAGTCCAGGTAGTAATCTTGGCAGTAACTCATTGGCTGCCATAGGTAATATTATTCATGATTTATCCGAGCCTGATTTAGAAGTTAATCTATTTGAAGCTTATCAAGCACCAGAAGATGAGTCGTTTATGGCTGCATTGCTTTTCACCTTAGTACCTTCAAATATTTTTAGCGCATTAAGCAGCGGCTCTACCATTAAAATTTTATTTTTTGCTATTTTATTTGGCTTCGCTATTGGTGCATTAAAAAAACAAACATCAGATCACATATTTCTCACTTTCGATGCAATATATAGCTCTTTTTCAAAATTAGTACAGTGGCTTATGTTTCTTTTCCCCTTCGGTATATGTGGTTTATTAGCATCAACACTATCAAAGATTGGCTTTGATGCATTGCTTGCCATGGTGAAGTTTGTACCTTTAGTCATACTGACCTTCATCATATGGTTTTTGCTCATGTCTATTGTTATGAAGTTTCGAACTGGATCTTTTACTATGCCGCTAAAAGCATTAAAAGAGCCTATTATGATATCGTTATCGACATCAAATACCATGGCCAGCTTGCCTAGTGCACTTGAAGCTATGCATGATAAGTTAGGGTATGACAAACAAAAAATTGATTTACTTATCCCGCTCACTTTTACTTTATGTCGAATTGGACCAACACTGTATTTCTCATTAGCAACCATGTTTGTTGTACAGATTTATAGTTTAGATGTCAGTTTTGGAGTGTTCTTACTTGTGGTTTTTGGTTCAGTTTTAGCCGGCACTGCAACAGCGGGATCATCAGGTGTATCATTGCTCACTATGTTAGGAATTGTATCTGGGCCATTGGGATTGCCTTTGGATGCAGTACTCATTTTATTTGTAGTAATTGATCCGATTATTGCTCCATTTAGGGTGTTAGCAATTGTTCATAGTTCTTGTGCATTAATTACTATTATCTTCCCTAAAAAAACTTACGACCTAGCTAAAAACAAACGATAAGTAATACCATTAATATATGGACTTGGTTAGTGAAATAGCAACAGTTCGTGTCAGGAGGTTATCGTGGGCCAAATAAACAACTCCGATTCCTCCTTGAACAATAATATTTTGAAGTTGGTAATGTCCGACATATTGTCCGTTAATTGGGCTATTTAATACTCTACTATGAGTGTTCATATGTGTTGGTTATATTTGATAACTCTAACTTTTTTCCTTTATAAATTTCGAACGCCTGCCCGGTAAAAGGTACTTATCCTTTACGCCTTTCAATTAACTCTGTTGCACCAATATAATCATATAGTATATCTGTAAATTGTTTCCTAACTCTATGAATTTGAATATTTAAATGCGTTAAGTCTTTACATAATTTTGTTGTATTCACCCAACTTTGAAGCTCCTCTTTTACATCATTATGCATATCTTCAACTTTATAGCGCGCTAAACTTAATGTTAGGTAATGATGAACTCTTGTTGCCATATCAATACTCCCAACAGGAGATTGCAGCTGCAAATGTGTAATTTCTTCATCCAAGCTAAGGTAAAATATAAAGGATAAGTCATTTAAACTGCATTTAGTATTGAACAGGGTTTGAGTGTCGCTGACTATGCGACTCAATTGTAATTGGTAAATAACGTTATTCACGGTTATTTGAGCATGATCTTGTAAGAAAACCGTATTTTCATGTTCTTGATTGATATGTTCGACATACCAGCTTTCAGCAAGCGCATTATAAATTATAGCTATTTCCAGCTCATTATCGTTTAGTAATAAATTATATGTCTTTAATTTAATCGCTTCTGTTGCTACCGAGTTATCTATTGGGATTAACATATCACATGGAGGTGATAAGTCTTTTACGATGTAACTACTGCCATTAATTGAAAAATTAATCACGTCGTTTAGCTTAATCAAACTACGCGCTTTATTGCTTATCGCTTTACCGTTGATATACGTACCATTTTTACTTAAATCTTTTATCACCCACTACTCATTGTCCCATTCTATAATTGAATGCATTCTTGAAACACTCGGGTCAATAATCCCTTCTCAGTCCAAACCTCTAAAGTAACTAGCTATCAAATTGATATACAATTCTAATTTGGTGCTATAATCCTTAACACAATGAAATAGCAAGATTATTATGGGTATTAACTAATGATAAAAGATGGAATATTTGGTGCAGTTTCCTCTCTACTATTGTTTGCCTTATTAGTTGTCGCTTTAATTTTCAATTATGTAAAAGATAAAAACTTAATCCTGCTTGAACTGAAAAATGAACGAGATTCAGTATTAATTTTATCTAAAGAATCATTTCGGGAATTACAAAACGTAGTAGAACAAGATCTAACTTTGTTAGTTAATTCCTATGCCAACCACCTTGATGCTCCCAAATCACTAGCCTTACTTTTCCAAGAATTATTAAATGCCAGAGAAAACTTATATTTACAAGCTAGAGTGATTGATCAAGATGGCATGGAAGAAATTAGGGTGGATCATAAAGGCCCAGAAATTATTATTGCTAAACCGTCAGATTTGCAAAACAAATCCTCTAGAACTTACTTCGTAGAAGCTCTGGCAACCCCAAAAGGTAATACTTACTGGTCAAATATAGACTTAAATATAGAGCAAGGCGTTATTCAAACGCCTTTTGTGACAACAACACGTGCGGCAAAAATTATCACAAATAAACAAGGCGAACGTATTGGCATTGTGATTCTAAATTTAGATTTGAATAACCTGTATAAAAAAGTTAATGAGTTCGTAGAATCTAGAGATTTAGAGTTTATGCATACTGATAATCAAGGTTATTATTTATACCACCGTAACGATGAACTGAGATGGGGCAACGTTTTACCCGACCGAGAGCACGCGACGATAACTGAAAATATCGGCAGAAAATTATTACCTTCTTTAGCAACAACACAAACTATTAAAGATAAATCAGGCTCGATTTTATCGATGCAACACAGTCCTCAAGATGGGCTTTACTCTGGATTTATTGCTGTATCCACTCCCGCCAAAAGAGTGAATTCAGCAATTTCAGATTTGCAATACCATTACCTAATCTACTTCTTACTGATCAGTATTTTTAGTACAGCCATCCTCTTCATCGCGATCCGTTATCAAAAAATAAAAGGCCAACACCAGCAACAAATTATTCATTCTTTATCGGAAGCAAAAAAGGGTGCTGAATTCAAAAGTCGCTTTTTAGCAAATATGAGTCATGAGATCAGAACGCCACTTAATGCAATTGTTGGCATGTTGTTTTTAATCAAAAATGACTCACCAACTGAATCACAACTTAAGTTAATTAATACCTTAGAGTCGAGCTGTGGACATTTATTATCAATAGTGAACGATATTTTGGATTACTCTAAAATCGACTCCAATATGCTCAAGCTAGAAAAAGAAGACTTCCATCTACACGAAATATTAGACAACGTAGCCGGTATGAGTCGCCAATTATCAAAAGATAAAGATATCCAAGTATTAACATCTATTTCAGATGACGTTATCTCTGAACTATCTGGTGATGCATTTAGATTAACCCAAATTCTTATCAACTTAATCAGTAATGCAATTAAATTTACTAGTGAAGGTCGTGTCACTTTAGATATAGCAACCGCGGAACAAGATGATGTGGTGTTAGCAAAATTTACCGTCACCGATACCGGTTGTGGTATGAGTGAAGAAACCATTGAGTTAATTCGTAATCCATTCCAACAAGCAGATACATCAACAACTCGACGTTTTGGTGGTACAGGTTTAGGAATTTCAATTGTTGACCAATTAACTAAGTTAATGGGTGGTTCAATTTCAATCAACAGTAAAATTAATGAAGGTTCAACTTTTATAGTAGAGCTGCCATTTTCACGGAGTAAAACTAAAGTACAGTACCGCGCATACGATGAAATCGACTTTAAAAAGCTAAATGTATTAGTGGTTGATGATGATACCGTGGCCAGAGAGTATTTATCTTCAATTTTAAACAGCTTTGGCTGCCAAGTGACGTCTTTTGCAACAGGCGAAGATAGCTTATCCTTTTACCAACAATCTATTATAGCGGGTAAAAAAATACACTTAATCTTTATGGACTGGCGCTTACCAGGTAAAGATGGCTTGTCGATTGCAAAAAAAATCACAGAGCTAAGCTCAGATAAGAAACCAGTAATTATTATGGAAACCGCGTATGGACGTGAAGTGATGCGAGAAGCTGGATTTTCTGATTCTATAAATAAATTATTGGTAAAACCAATCACACCATCCGACGTATTTGATGTCATTAATGAACAACTCAGCTTAATCAAAAACAAAGATATTAAACAGTCTATAGCCCAGTCACCAACTGAATTTGATGCCGATACATTAAAAGGGATGCATGTGCTAGTGGTTGACGATAATAGAATTAATCAGACTGTGTGTGGAAAAATATTATCTAAGTTAGGTGCTACATTTGAAGTCGCTGACAATGGTGCTGAAGCTATCGAGTTGCTTGAGCTAAATCACGACACATTTAATGTTGTATTAATGGATATGCAAATGCCAGTTTTAGACGGTGTAGAAGCAACCAAAATACTACGGACTATTCCTATATTCAAAGACTTGCCAATAATCGCGTTAACCGCAAATGTCGGTAAAGAAGATATTGATATTTGCTTAAATGCTGGCATGAATGACTATGCCTCTAAACCGATTGAAGCGAATAAGCTCGCTAAGCTTATTTCGCAACATAGTACTGCAATAACTAAAAATTAAATATACCTTTCCGTTTTGAAGATTAGCCGTGAATTAATCGAGCTAAATCCTGCTCCGTAAAGTCATTTAACGTGCGTAATTTATGAATGGCAGGTTTGTACTTTTCATTAGAAAAAGCGGATAAAGGAGGAACAACAACCACTTTCATATTTGCAGCAACGGCCGCAGTTAAGCCAGTAATCGAATCTTCAAATACTAAGCAGTGTTCTGGCTCTATTCCTAATTTTTGGGCTGTAGCTAAGTAAACGTCAGGACTAGGCTTACCGTTAACAACCTGATCCGATGATGTCGTCACTTCAAAATAATGTGCAATGCCCAACTTATCTAATACCGCTTTGGTAAGACAGCTTGGTGAGTTGGTCGATAGACCTATTTTCATTTTATGTTTGATCAGCAAATCTAACAGATATTTTACACCATCCATTTGCTGGCCATTCTCGGTAATAAACTGTTCTACTTTACTAATGACTTCATTTTCTACTTGCTCTAAACTTTTATTTTCCCAAGGCGATCTTGCATACCAAAAGTTAGTTACATCTTTTGTAGTTAAAGACGAGGTTAATTTCGACAGCTCGTCGGTTACTTCAACACCAACCGATGAAAAGACTTGTTTTTCCGCCTCCACCCACATAGCTTCGGAATCAATAAGTATTCCGTCCATATCAAAAATTACAGCTTGGATCATATTAAAACTCACTTTTTATCAATGGTTATCATTTACAAATTCGACTTTATCTCCAATGGAGACAATAAAGGTTGGAAGGTTTTTACTACTAGGTGCAAGCACCGCATTTTGTCCAAAAAAAGCACCTTTTTCTGGAACATGCTGCATATTAAACAAGGTTTTTAACGGTTGTTGAGGTGTCGGTACTTCAGCTGTGAATTGATCGATTCCCGGCACAGGACAACGCTGACAAGGATTACAAAAGTCGATAATTCCAACTTGGGCTTCATGTTTGCCAAATAATCTAAGACTGTCACTTTGGTGTTCAATAAATGCCGGTACTTTATCAACAATAATATTGCTGCGAAAGCGATTCATTGGTACCGCGGGGATATTCTGGCGTTGTAATTCGTTGTTTAATTCATTTAAAGAATTTGTATTGGTGATTAGAAATGGATAACCGTCAGAAAAATTGGTTGAGTTTGTATTGCCATTTGTATGCTTAACACTGACTTGACGTTTGAAATTTGGATTCATGCGCACCAAATGTAAACGTTGTTCTCGCCACAAACCTAAAACTTGCACTAACCAGTCTGAAGCAGTTTGCCCTTCATCTAACACCTTACATTCACTTTTCCATACTTTTGCGAGTTTTTGATCTGCTAAGTTAGATTCAAGAGGGATAAACAAGTCTTCATATTCTGGGTGCTTAAGGATTAAATGAGTATTGGTGAGAGCTGTTTGTATGGTTGCCAAGGCTGAGTTTGTTCGCTGAGTTAAGAACAAACCATCATCGTTAACTATCATCCAATGTCGGTCCCATTTAAGCCCTTGCTCCGTTACAACACTTTTATCTAAGCTGATCCCTTGCAGTGATTTAACCGGATAAATAACCAATTCTGATATAACGCCAATTGCCATTTCTTAACTTTCCATCTTTAATGATAAATTTAGAGTTTGTTGATCTTAATTAAATAACCAAAAATACGAAGCGCCAAATAAAGCATGAGTAGTTACCTTTACTAAAGGAGAGGATACGTATTTTGCTGCGCTGATGTCACTGTAGGCGAAAAACATGCTAACAATTTGGTTATCTTTTTGCCAACGTAAGGTGCTGTTGAACCGAATACCAGCATAACCACCCTCTGCTTTGTAACTTTCTCTGGTCGCTGTTGCAAAAATAGGATCAACGCCATAAAAAGTTTGAGCATATTTGTCTGATACAAATTCAAACTTAAAAGTACTCGACATACTTACTCGTCCACCCAAATAATCTTGCTGTAATTTTTTCCTAAAAACCATACTTGGGCTAGAGCTAAAATTTAATGAATCAAGTTTTAAGGTTCTTGCTTCTCTAAAACTAAGGTCAATAAACAACGCACTGTCGGCTTTGTTATTACCTTGTAAAAAATATTTAAAACTTGGGCCATATTCGACAACCGCATCAATATCATCCATGCCCTTTCTTGCTTGGTTTTTATCGCTGTCCACAGGTATAGCGCCTGATAAACTTAAAGAAACGAAAAGCTTGTCATTGTGGAATAACTTTCTATTAATTCCACTTGAGCTAATTTTCATTTTTGGACCGTTATAAAGTATATAAGGCAATGGAAGCGTTAAATTTCTACTTTCATCTGAACCTATATAGTCAGGCACGCCATGCGCATAAGCTAGCCCGACACCAAGGATCCACCTACCTTTTTCTTCTTTAGGTGGGATTGTATTTTTATCGCAATCGATAACTTCAAAAATATCACAACTACCAGCGTCAGCTAATGAACTAAAAGACAATGATATAATTAAAAATACAACTATATAGCGATAAATAAATTGGATATTCAGCTCTCCGTTAATTGTTATTATTTAGCATAAAATTGATTTATGAACGTCTCGTCACCCTACTTATCAATTTAAGATGAGTAAAACTACAGTGTAGATTTAAAATATAAAATATTAACGTTAAGATAGTGTGAAACTGATTAAATGGGTAATAAAAAATGCTAAAAACAGGCTTTAAAATTTTCACCTATATAATCGTATTATTCGCGATCGGCTTTTTAGTAAAGCCAATGCCTGACTTTCCTCATCACACGCCGATAACACTACCTTGGCAGTTTAACGATACTAGCTTAGCTAAAACAAATTACCAGTATTTAGATAATGGGCAAATTTTGTTCACCATTACCCATGTACCACTTATTGATATAACGCCCAAAATGTTAACTTGGTTTTATCAAAATCTACCTATATCGACAGTACAAATTGGCCAAGAAAAGTTATCTTGGTACCAAATATTCCATCCATCGGAACATAAAAGTATTAATATTTTACAACCTGCCACAGACGGCTCTAGTGGTCTTGGTGTAGGTGCATTGATAGAAAAAAAACAATGGTTTGGATCTTACAATAACCTAACAACTGAACGTGTTGTAGAATTTTCAGAACAAGGCATAACCTTTGAGCTTGAACTTGCAGGATTATCTTTTGCAAAAATTGAACACGTATTTACTAAAACGACAACTGGCACTGAATATCGAGTCAGTGGCTTAATAGGATCTGACTTACCCATTATTGCCCCAGTTATAAATTTAATTATCCGCTACAAGCTATTCCCAGAGCCTATGATTAAACAATGGATTAGACATCAAGTTGAAGAAGTGAATAACCTCAACGTTTTTTTACCAAAGCTTTATCATGCAGAGAAACAAGGTACTCACTACTTATTAACTCTCGATTAATGGCACTCAATTAATAACAAAAGCCAACTCACTTAATCTTGCTGCATTGTCCACATTTTTGCATAACGTCCATTAGCAGCTATTAATTGTTGATGATCACCTGTTTCTACAATCTCACCTTGATGCATGACAATAATTTTATCTGCATCGACTATAGTGGATAGTCGGTGAGCAATCACTAACGATGTATGCCCTGTGGAAATATCTTGTAGTGCTTTTAAGATTGCTTGTTCTGAGCCTGAGTCTAACGACGACGTTGCTTCATCAAATATAAGTATTGGCGGACGTTTTAAGATTGTTCTGGCGATGGCGACTCTTTGTTTTTCTCCACCAGATAACTTCAAACCTCTTTCTCCAACGATTGCATGTTCTTTTTTTGGTAAGTCTTGAATAAAGTCAAACAAGTGCGCATGTTTGATGGCTTGCCAAACTTCCGAATCATCCGCATTGGGGTTACCATATCGGATATTTTCAAAAATGGTGTCATTAAATAAAACCGTATCTTGCGGGACTATGCCCATATGTTTTCGTAAAGATTGCTGCGTCACTGTTTTTATATCAACGCCATCAATTTCAATTGAACCTTGAGTTACATCGTAAAAACGAAATAACAATTTAACTAATGTCGACTTCCCAGAACCACTTTCACCTACCACAGCCAATTTTTCACCGCTGTTAATATTAAAGCTGATGCCTTTTAAGATTGGTCGACTAGGATCGTATTCGAACTTAACATGATTAAAGCGAATCGCACCTTTACTAATCGATAAATCTACCGCATCGTTTGAGTCTGTCACTTTCGGTTTGCGCGCCAGCAACTCAAACATACGTTCAATATTTGCTAATGAGCCTTTAATTTCACGGTAAACAAACCCTAAAAAATTTAATGGCATAAATAACTGCATCATAAAGGCATTAATCAACACAAAGTCACCTAAGGTCATTTCCTTAGCTACAACACCTTGGGCTGCCAGTAATAACATGGCGGTCATAGCCGACGCTATGATCATCGCCTGGCCGCTATTGAGACCGAATAGGGTTAACCTGTTTTTTCTACGAGCACTTTCCCATAAAGCTAATTCATCATCATAGCGTTTGGCTTCGTATTCTTCGTTATTAAAGTATTTAACGGTTTCGTAATTTAGCAAGCTATCAATTGCACGCGAGTTGCTAGATGAGTCTGCTTTGTTGGCTTCGCGGATATATTTAGTTCGCCATTCTGTCGCATACGCAGTAAAAGCTATGTATAAAACAATTGAGCTGAAAGTAATTAAAGCGAAACTTATACCGTATTGATAAAAGAAAATAGCAACTACAAATAGTATTTCTAATAAGGTAGGAACAATATTGAACACCATAAAACGCATTAAAAAGCTGATGCCAGATGTACCGCGTTCCATATCTCTGGATAGCCCACCTGTTTGGCGATTTAAATGGAAGTCTAAGTCTAAGTTATGTAAATGATTAAATAACTTCAAGCCAACTCTGCGCATTGCTCGCTCTGTTACTCTGCCAAATAAAGTGTCGCGGATCTCGCCTAAAATAACATTAAAAAATCTAAGTAGGCCATACGCTAATACCAAACTAACTGGCACAGCAATAATAGCGACCACACCCTCATTAACTTGATCTAATGAATCTACAATTTCTTTCAACACAAACGGCAAGCCAACAATCGCGACTTTAGCTAACACTAAGCATATTAATGCCAACACAACTCGAAGTTTATGTTCCATTAAATATGGTAATAAGGACGTTATTGATCGCCAACTAAATTCGGTTGGATTTGTATCTGGTGCGTGTTTACTATTTCTCACTATTTATCTCGTTATTCATTCACTTTATAGTATAAAAATGTTCATTTGACTTAAGACCCATTAGAGTATATTTTCCATCATCTTTTACTATTTTGGGTACGTTATTATGACATTTATTGTTTCATTTATTGTAAGTATCATATTTACTTTAATGATAGGCCTAGCTTTAGTGCGTCTGCAAGAAGCAAGAAAGATAGAAGCTAAAAACAAATCAATGAACAAACAAGTAAGAGATATTCAAGCGAGCTTTAGAGAGCTTGTTGCTCCGCTTTATACAGACAATATAGTTAATGTTATGTCAAGACAAAGACTAACATCAATCGTCACTAACTTTTTTGTTTTTCAGCCTGTATCTGAAGAAAACATTGAAAGATTACTCCATATCGTTGAGTCATGCCGAGGAGTATTTGATAAGTGTCGAATAGAAAACACTCAATACCCTGAAGAGTTTCCAGGTGTGTTTGATAAGTTTATTCAGTCAATTCCTATTAGCGCCCGTGACTTTAAAGTTAATTTTTATAATATAGCCCTACCAACTATTCTTGAAGAGTTTGTCTACTCGCTTGATACCTTATCTGGTGTAATAGAAAAAGATCCAGAAAGTATTCGTGATGAAAAACCATTCGATATAAGAGGACTAAATGAGGGGCTTGAAGAACCAGTTAAAAAAACACAACTACCGCCATCAATGCATTAATGTAATATAAACCGATTCTATTTGCTTATATTACTCAGTTCTAAAAAAATTACGTGTTAGCCACTGAATAAATAATCTATAATTTGGAATCATTTATTAATTGGTAGCCCCTCAATGAGCACAAAAAAATTTATAACTTCACAAGAGCTTCTAGAAGATTCATTTAGATTAGCTCATAAAGTATTTGAAGATGGTTTCCGTCCAGACTTTATCATAGGTATATGGCGCGGTGGCGCACCAATAGGTATAGCTGTTCAAGAGTTTTTTGACTTTAAAAAAGTAGAAACTGATCACATTGCAGTCCGTACTTCGTCTTATTACGGAATTGGGCAACAATCTAAAGAAATTAAAGTGCACGGTTTGCACTATTTAATTGAGAATGCAAACGCCTCTGACTCATTATTAATTGTTGATGATGTATTTGACTCAGGCCGCAGCATTGACGCCTTAATTAAGCAAATACGCTCATTATCTCGCCTTAATACACCAAAAGACATTCGTATTGCTTGTCCTTGGTATAAACCTACTAATAACCAAGTAGACATTATTCCTGATTATTATATAAACGAAAGTGAAGAATGGTTAGTATTTCCACATGAACTTTCTGGATTAACAAAAGAAGAGTTATTAGAAGGTAAAGCTGAGTTAGCCAATATTAAACATTTATTGGTTTAACCCATCTAATTTAATTAATGATTAGTTAAATTCAGACACAAAAAAAGGAGCTTTCGCTCCTTTTTTAATGGAATAAATTAAGCTCTATTAGAACTTAGCTATTACTTTTACCGCACCAGTAACCGCGCTAACATCCACATAACCGATTAAAGTCGGATCTGCCGAGATAAGACTTATCACTTCTGCGTCATTAGCTACCACTTTTGGTGGAGTGCCTTTACCAGTAAATACTAATTTAGACCAATATGACTTTATTTGGCTGCCTGATTTATTTAACACTTTAGAGTTAAATTCATCTGTTGCTGCACTTGATGGATCTTGCGTGATTGGTACCGCTTGACCACCACCGTCAAAACTCTTCTTTTTACCTAGAAATATTCTAGAGATAGATGAACTATCAATTGCTGAAGCATTTGAAGGGTGAACTACCACGGCGATTTCGGCTTGAGCAAATACTGACGTTAAGCCAAGAATCGTTACACATAATTTTGTTTTTAGAAATTTCATTTATTGCCCCTTAAAATACCAAGTCCACACCAACTGACAATACATTTATTGCATCTGCATCGTTAATTTTAGTACTTGTGATATCAAGTTTTAATGCTGCTGATGGGTGAAAATTGTAACGAGCACCAATTGTAGCTGTATCAATTGTTTCCTCTTGAGATGCAATAAGAGCTTGATATGTTCCTTGCGGATATACAGTACCATAACCAGTTATATCTAAACTTACTGGTAATACAGAGCTGTAATCGTAATCACCCTCATTAGTATCTTCACCATGCTCAGTTATCGCATAGATAGTAAAGTCATAGATACGGTACCCTACAGATACATAATACTGCTCTTGTTTTGCTACAATGCTATTTTCTACGTCAACCGTTGTAAATTCAGCCTCAATTAATAAATTATTGTAATCAACAGCGAATCCAAGTCCAATAAACGAACCTATATCATCATCAACATTTAAATCACTAGCAACTTGTGGATATATATTACCAACCAGAGCAATACCGTTATTTAACAGTCTATCCGGATCTTCATTATTTTCAAAACTAATTGATGTTTCTGCTTGAGCATAGATTGCACGAGCTGTAAACCAGTCATAAGTTAGAGTCCAGTTGATACCCATTATATTATTTAATGTGGCTGGATCTTCATCTGATACTAAATCCACACTACCATCATAACTGCCATAAATAACTTGGATACTTGAGTCCCAATTACCTAGTGTATGATTGTTTACTATACTCAAACCATCAAATGTAGAAAATACTAAGCTGTATACTGCTTGTGGTGGACGTGCCCATGTATATGCATAACCAACATCCAAGAAGTCTGAATAACGGTAAAATGGAATACGAAGTTTACCGGCATTTATCTGTGTGCTGTCACTAATTTCATAAGACAAATAAGCCCACTCAAATTCTGCAGCGTAATCATTCGATCCTCGCGACATGATTTGTGCCGTCGCTGATAAACCGTCACCTAAGTCAGACGCTATTTGCAAAGCAAATAAACTTTCTGGTTTAAATGAAATATTATCATTATAACCAAACATGCTTGTGTCTTCGTCATTGGTTAAACCAGCAACGACTGATGCAAAACCATTAATTCTTGTATCTGCCGCTTGAGCTAAACTTGATGTTGCACTAAGTGCAAGTACAATTGCTGCTGCTAGAGTATTTTTCATTAGTTACTTCCCATATTTTGTTGTTAATTCTTACATTTACGATAATAAATCGAAGCCTGAGCTGATTTACATTACCGTAACTAAAACTTTAAATAGCTCTATCTATCAGAGCTCAGAACTTAAAATTTAGCGATTACTTTTACCGCACCAGTAACAGCGCTAGCATCTACATAACCGATTAAAGTCGGATCTGCCGAGATAAGACTGATCACTTCTGCGTCATTAGCCACAACCTTTGGTGGTGTGCCTTTACCTGTAAATACTAATTTAGACCAATATGACTTTATTTGGCTGCCTGATTTATTTAACACTTTAGAGTTAAACTCATCTGTTGCTGCACTTGATGGATCTTGCGTAATTGGTACCGCTTGACCGCCGCCATCAAAACTCTTCTTTTTACCTAGAAATATTCTAGAGATAGATGAACTATCAATTGCTGAAGCATTTGAAGGGTGAACCACTACTGCAATCTCTGCCTGAGCAAACGTTGACGCAAGTCCAAGAACAGTTATACATAATTTTGTTTTTAAAAATTTCATTTGTTACCCTTTAAAAGACTAAATCTACACCAACTGACATAACACTTTCGCGTGATTCTTTGTTAGTTTCACTATTTGTATAATCAAACTTTAATGCGGCAGATGGATGAAAGTTGTAACGAGCGCCTAAAGAAACAATATCTTGTTTTATTTCTCGGCTTTTTAATAACCCATCAACACTTGCTCCTAATGTGCCGTAAGCAGCTGGAATTTGACCATATCTAGAGTCGTCATATTCCTCGTTTCGGTTTTCGATAGTTGCTAACAGTGTTAACTCATCAAAACGATAACCAAGAGACAAATAAGCTGAATTTTGATCAGCAGATATACTATTTTCTACCGCAGAGCTGATTATTTCAAAATCAACGATAAAGTTATTGTAGTCAGCACTTAAACCTATGGCTAAAAAGTCGCCATATTCTTCATCAATTTTTATATCGTTTGAAACCTCATCTAAACCATACAAGTCTAGAATTCCAATTAACTCAACCAAACCTTCATTTTGTAAATCAACAGAAACATCTGCACCAAAATAAGCGATTCGGGCTGTTAGCCAGTCGTAATTTAATGTCCAGTTAATACCCATTAAATTACCTAATTCTGAAGGGTCACCATCGATCACACTATTATGAGATCCGGCAATTAATTGTAAACTAGAGTCTACTTCGCCAATCGTACTGGTATATACATAACTCAAACCATCATAAGAAGTGAAATCTAAGTTATATACGCTCGAAGGTGGACGGTTCCAATTATAGGCGTAACCAACATCTAAAAAGTCAGAGTAACGATAAAATGGGATACGTAATCTACCTATATTTAGTTGAGAGCTATCTGATATCTCATAAGACAAATAAACCCATTCAAATTCAGCAGAGTAATCATTTTCTCCGCGGGACATTATTTGTGCGGTTGCCGTTACGCTTTCAGTTAAATCTGAAGTAATTTGCAACGCAAATAAACTCTCAGGCTTAAATGACATTTTATCTGAGTAGCCAAACAGTTCTGTATCAGGATCAGACATTATCCCAGCAACAACAGAGGCGAATCCATTTATTTTAGTTTCTGCCGTAAGAGCAGGTGTCGATGTTGCACCTAGTACAACGATAATTGCTGCTACAAGTGTATTTTTCATTAATTAATGATCCATATTTTTTGTTGATGTTTACATTAACCCTATCGAATATAAAAGAAGATAGTGCCTTTAATAGACAGTTAATGACTTTACGTGAAAATTATACCATTTTGGTAACTTGCAACCTATAGTGGTTTTCCCTAATGTTATTCAAGACAGGAATAAGTATATAAAAAAGGAGCATAAGCTCCTTTTTTATCTTAAGGAGCTTATGTTTAATTTAGAACTTAGCTATTACCTTCACAGTACCTGTAACGGCAGTTGCGTCGATATATCCAATTAAATTTGGATTTGCTGAAATTAAACTAATTACTTCTGCATCATTCGCAACTACTTTTGGTGGTGTACCTTTACCTGTGAATACCAACTTGGACCAATATGACTTTAATTGGCTACCCGATTTATTTAACACTTTAGAGTTAAATTCATCTGTCGCAGCCATTGAAGATTCCTGATTGATAGGGACTGCTTGGCCGCCGCCATCAAAGCTTTTTAACTTACCTAAAAAGATCCTAGAGATTGCAGAGCTATCAAGTGCAGATGCATTTGAAGGGTGAACCACCACGGCGATTTCGGCTTGAGCAAATACTGACGTTAAGCCAAGAATCGTTATACATAATTTTGTTTTTAAAAATTTCATTTATTTCCCCTTAAAATACCAAGTCCACACCAACAGTGAATACATTTACTGCATCCGCATCATTAGTTTCACTACTTGTATAATCAAATTTTAATGCTGCAGATGGATGGAAGTTGTAACGAGCACCTACGGAGACGATATCCTGCTGTATTTCTTGGCCTGTAAATGCAGCATCTACGTATGCATCAAGCGGAGCGTAAGCACTTGGAACTTGACCATATAAAGAATCATCAAATCCATCTTCGCGGGTTTCTGCAGTGGCTAATATAGTCCACTCATCAAAACGATAACCAACCGAAACATAAGATGAATCTTGACCTGCCGCTATCGCATCTTCCGTACCAGAGCTAATTAATTCAAAGTCGAAAAGGAAGTCATTGTAGTCAACACTCAAACCTACAGCTAAGAAGTCACCAAAATCTTCATCGACTCTTATGGTATCTGCCACACTAGTTAAGCCTACAGAATCTAATGAATTGATTATACTAATTAACCCTTCGTTATTAAGCTCAACAGTAACATCAGCAACAAAGTAACCAACTCTAGCCGTTAACCAATCGTAATTTAATGTCCAGTTAACACCCATTAAATTATCTAATTTAGCAGAGCCAACATCTGTTTCACTACTATGAGAACCTGCAATTATTTGCACACTAGAATCAACCATACCTAAGGTATTACTGTATACATAACTCACACCGTCATAAGTACTAAATATAGAGTTGTATACACTTGAAGGTGGGCGATTCCAATTATAGGCATAGCCTACATCTAAGAAATCGGAATAACGATAAAAAGGAATACGTAACCTACCAACATTTAGCTGAGAGTTATCAGATATCTCATAAGACAAATAAGCCCACTCAAATACTGCCGCATAATCATCTTCACCACGAGACATAATTTGAGCTGTTGCTGATAAACCATCACCTAAATCAGACGTTACTTGTAAAGCAAATAAACTCTCTGGCTTAAATGAAATTTTATCATTGTAACCAAATAAGCTTACATCTTCGTCAGTAGTAAATCCTGCAATGACAGAAGCGAACCCCTTAATTTGAGTATCTGCCCCCAAAGCAGATGTCGATGTTGCACCAAGTGCAACTATAATTGCTGCTGCTAATGTATTTTTCATTAAATATAACCCATGTTGTTGTTGTTGATATTTACATTTAAAACTAGCGAGCCAAAACTAATATGACCGCTTAAAGTGAAAGCTGGTGATACAAAATAAACCGATATCACAACTTTAAAAGTAAACCACCAATCGCGATCTCGCCAACTTAGAGCAACGAGTATTGAGCTATATCAAATTAACCTGTTATTTTTCCTAACTAAAATAATGTGTATATAAAAATAAAAATAGTCGAAAAACGTCAAATTTAGCTCTGTATTTTATTTACTTGTATGAATAATCTCAAAAAAAACATAGAAAAACGCTGTTAATATCCAAAACCTTCTAGATATTCCAACATGATGTTGCAGGGGAAATTGTGTATTATTTATCAAACCGCTAATGATTGAACATCAAGAGCTTGTTTATTTAAATAATGTTAAAGTGAGTGTTATCAATATTTAATTTATCGCCTATTACTCGTGCATGCTTTATATCGCATAGCTGTAATTTTACTAAACAACTATATTAAAAATACTTAATAATGCTAGATAAAGTGCAATATACATTGCTCTTTTTTATTGATTAGCATACCTTGACGCCCGTATTTTCACTTAAATGGAAGCTATTAATGAATTTTAAAATTCCAGTTCAAACATACTTAAAATCAAAGCCTGAAACCTTAGTGAATTTTCCATTTGATAATGTATCTGAAGTGTATAAAGTTAAGCATAAGATGTTTGCTATCCTAAGTGAAAGCAAGGCTGAGGTTAAAGCAGAAGACGACTCTGAGCCATATTGGCTAAACTTAAAATGTGACCCTGATGAAGCACTAATATTGCGCGATATTTTCCCTTCTATAATTCCAGGCTATCACATGAACAAAAAACATTGGAATACCATTATTTTAGACGGCTCAGTACCTCAAGGAGAAATTGAGCGCATGATAGATAATTCTTATATGTTAGTTGTAAGTAATATGCCCCAAAAAGATCAAGCGTCTATCTTGGTACATTTGTGAAATAGATATTTAACGAGGCATAATAATGCCTCACCAAATATATCGATACTACTTACAGACTTTGATGTCCAGGTTGTACTCTAATTTCAGGGTTGCTTTTAACTAACTTAATGAGTTTATCTAAACTTCCACGACTGCGAGCTTGATCCGTTGAAAAACTACCCGGTTCAACACCATGGTTCCATCCCCATGCAGTATGACTTGCGTCACCAATAAACAATACTGGACCTTCAACGGTATTTACCAAATAAGCAGTAGAACCTGCGGTGTGACCAGGGGAATGAATTGCAAACATGCTACCGTCACCGAAGACATCAATATATTCTGCAGGCCATTCTTGTAACTCAGGTCTTCCCTCAAGCATGATATCCGTCGCATTCCGAGTTACCGCATATAAAAAATAACTTTCTTGAGTTTCCCCTTCTCCTACATACAAAGGAACGTGTTTATCTATTGCTGACATACCACTTATATGGTCTAGGTGTAAATGCGTTAAAAACACACCTTTTAAATCCAAGTTTTTTTCTTTGATATAATCATCTGTTGCAGTCAGTATTGTCAGTTTTTCTAATCCATATCCGGATGCTAACCAACTAGGAATGCCTAACGACTGTGGATCATTATAAAACTGATGACTAACACCGGTATCAATCAAAAAATTGCCATGTAGTGGATGCTTAAGATGAAAGGTGAAGATTTGAATATCTTCATCATGATCTTCTAAACCCGCATGTTTTGCAGCATCAGCTTCTAAGTTAAGTAAACCGCTTAAAGGTACTTTCCAATTTGCAGACTTAACCTTATTCACCGATATTTTTTTACCTGTGCTTAGGCTATCAACAAGCGATTGGTAATTACTTTCTTGCCCTAATGTTGACGGAATAATAGGGTGACTTGTTGGCGTTGCTTGATTAATCCATATTATGAAAGATACGAATAATAAACTAAGAAAGCCAATTACCATTTTTATATATCGCTTATGTTTATTCATGTTATTTACTCCGTCATTAGTTGATGAAATTTATTTCTCTTTGCCTTTTCTCTTTAGTAGTAAAGGAAGATATGACATAGTTTAGTCATTCAATAAAATATGTAAATCCACTAAAAATTGATTGAGACATCCAAAAATGAATAGCAATGAATTAAACTGGCAAGATATTCGACTCTTTTTAGCTGTGGCAGAAGCAGGTAGTTTTAGTGCTGCAGCTCGTCATTTAAAGTTGGGCCAACCAACATTAAGTAGACGGATTGCTGAGTTGGAGCAGCAACTTGGTCAGCCATTATTCTCTCGTTTTAGTCAAGGCTGTGAACTTACTGCTTTAGGTCAAAGGCTTTTACCCGCTGCAAAACAAATGGCGATTTGGTCGGTTGAAACCATGACGCAAGCTCAAGCACCAAATAAAGTTGAAGGGCGAGTGCGGATCACTGCGCCTCCAGGGGTATGTTTTGCTTTTTTCCCACAAGCCGGCAAAAAAATAAAAGACCAATTCCCAGGTATTCAGCTCGAAGTGTTAAGTGGCACCAATACCTTTAATTTAACGCGCGGTGAAGCAGACATATCATTTCGTACAGAAAAACCAAAATATAAAGATCTTATTTGTATGGCCTCTTTTTATTGTGGAATAAGCGTTTATGTGTCGGAAGATGTTGCTGACTCGTTAAGTGATGATGTGACTTTTCAAGATTTAAATTGGATTTGCTGGTCTGAAGATAACGACCACTTACTGACTAATCAAATTTTAAAGAGAGAAATACAGAATTTTAAACCTGCATTTAGCTCTAATGATTATAACGTTCAGGTAGCCGCTTGTTGTGCTGGATTAGGTGCATTAGCTTTGCCCGATAGTTTAGTAAAAAGCCCATTAATTAACGGACTTAAAGCATTAGATATCGACCTGAGTGAATTTGCTGCTGGTGAATTACATATGGTCATCCATAAGCGCTACCAACATGTTGAAAGAGTGGTGATAGTGGCGGAATTATTAAAAACATATTTTAACGATATTTGGTCATAGTATTAAATATAAAATAAGCAAAATTGAGTATTATGCCTTGATGATAAGTATATGAAATACGTCAAAATCAGCGGCTATACATTAAAAAATTACGCTGCTCACTTTGCATTCTCCGTGTTAAATTAACCCTGACTAAATATTTTCACTAAGGGTTACACAATGAAAACATCAATATTAATCATTGCACTACTCCAGTTTTGGATCACTCATTCTGTATATGCTCAATCAGCTGTTGCTATGCCAGATAGTTATAGTGCGCAGGTAACAAAAGACATTTTACAAAGCGGTGGAAACGCAATAGACGCTGCTATTGCTGCACAGTTTGTTTTGGCCGTAACATTACCAGAGGCTGGGAATATTGGCGGTGGTGGATTTATGACTATCTACAAAGATGGTAAAACCGATTTCTTGGACTATCGTGAAGTTGCCCCCCAACGAGCTCATCGAGATATGTATTTAGACGATAGTAAAGAGGTGATCCCAAACTTGTCTCTTTATGGCATTTTATCTTCTGGCGTCCCCGGTACGGTTGATGGTATGTGGCAAGCGCACAAAAAATATGGTTCTAAAACATGGGAAGAGTTGTTGGCTCCGGCTATAAAACTAGCTTCCAAAGGATTTGTTGTTCATCCAGCTTTAAAAGACAATATTAATTGGCGTATTGAAAGTTTTAAAAAAGATAATATAGATGTTAATTTTTCTCAATACTTTGCTCATGCCAAAGCGGGTGAATTATTCAAGCAACCAGAATTAGCTGAAACGCTAAAGCTAATTTCAAGTAATGGTAAAGACGGGTTTTATAAAGGAAAAACAGCTAAAGTCATTAGTGACTTTATGGCTAAAAATGGTGGAATAATTACCGAGAAAGACCTCGCTAATTACGTCTCTAAATGGCGTAAACCAATTCAAATTAAATGGCGTGGTTACGACGTTGTTACCGCACCACCTCCAAGTTCTGGCGGAATAGCCGTTTTACAGTGGTTATCTATGTATGATTTATTAAAAACAGATCGTTTAACAAAGCAACAAAAAATTAAACACAATTCTAAAGAATACATACACTTGTTATCTGAAGTTGGTAAACGTGTATTCGCAGATAGAGCTGAATACTTAGGAGATCCTGATTTTTTTAATGTGCCTGTTGAGGAACTCTTAGCCAAAACTTACTTAACTAAACGCACATCAAGTATTTCGCCCGATAGCATTTCTAGCACAGAACACATCAAACCAGGCTTACCAGAAAGTGAAGATACCACCCACTTTTCAATCATTGATCAATGGGGAAATGCCGTCGCCAACACAACCACCATTAATTATACTTTTGGTAGTGGCGTAGTGGTTGAAGGTGCGGGTTTTATACTTAATGACGAAATGGATGACTTTAGTGCTAAACCAGGTGTAGCAAATGTATTTGGTGCCGTTGGTGGTGTCGCCAATGAAATTCAACCGAACAAACGTATGTTGTCATCAATGACGCCAACTATTTTACTCAATAAAGGAAAAGTCGAGCTAGTCACTGGATCTCCAGGTGGTACAACAATAATTACCTCAGTTTACCAATCCATTTTAAATGTTTTTGAATTTAACATGTCAGCGCAAGATGCAGTAGATGCACCTAGATTTCACCACCAGCTACTGCCTAAAAATCAAATCAGGCATTACACAGGTATTAATAAAGGGACGTTGAAAGAGTTACAAAAAATGGGATACATAACCAAGGAAAGTGGATTTGGTGACTTACAAATAATTACGAACCGTAATAATAAGTTAAATGCGGCTTCTCAATCAGGAAAACGCCACAGAGGCGTTTCACTCACATTTGATTAATTGATGTATCAGATCTAATCGGAACTAATACATCTTGTCTTAACTAAAATTGAGCTTTTATAAACTGCTATTATAAGAGCTCTCTTAATTCATTTAACGCTTGCACTGAAAAGCCTCGGTCATAAAAATAGACAACCAAGCCGTCTTGGTTTAACAAAACGACTCTAGCGTTATTGCCATTTTCATTACCAGTGAACGCTTGTACTTTTTCGCCATCTTCATAAACGGTTACCACGCCTTTCCATAACTCTTTTGGAATGCCTTTGCGCATACCATTGTCGATAACGGTGCTAAACATTCTTGGAAACATACCTTGAATGGTGGGTAGCTCGTAAACATCAACTAAGGTATTTGTCATGTCTAAACCAATTAACCAACGGTCAATATCAAACTGCGAGTTTTGCTTGTAACCTATTAATAATAAAACGGCTTCTTGATTTAAATCAGCAGGAATATTCAGCTCATTTTGTTCCAGTGTCTGACCTGTAATTGATGGGAACACTTGCCCTTTAACAGATTGATTTGGATACATTGTGCTACACGCTGATAGCAGGACTAAAACTATAGAAAAAATAAAGATACGCATTTTAATATCACTTTTATAAATTAATTTGTTATATATACGTTATTGATTTCCATAAAGTTCACTCAGAATTGATAAATATTCACTAAGCTCTTTACTAAGTTATTCACTATTAGCAATGATCCTTAACAACAATTGCTCCGTAATTACTTAAACTACTTTAATTGGAGTTTTATTATGAGCAACACTTTAACCGAAGCAAATTCAGAACTAACACCAACTATCATTTGCGTAGCAGAATCTACCCATTATCTTGTCGGTACGTTAGATTCATCTCATAACTTAATTGGGTTGAATACCCCTGATAAAATAACCGTCACCTCTTCATTAATTGAAGCTAAAAACTTTCTGCGCAGCCATAATATTTTTATGGCAACCCTAGAATTTCAAACAGCGTATGATGAAATGTGTGGCTCAAGTACATCAGAGCCATGTCGCCAAAGTATTACTTTCTAATTGTAACTGCCTTGTAAGGATAAACTGTGTTACCCAATAAATTGCAGGGTGTTATTTTTGATTTAGACGACACATTAGTGTCGTCTACTTTAAATTTTAATAAAATAAAAAGTTATCTAGATTGTCCACTAGATATAGACCTATTGGATTTTTTAGATGGTAAGCCTCAGACAGAGAGAGGCATCATAGAACAAAAATTAATTGACTATGAAATCAGTGAAGCTGCCAGCTCAGTAAAATTAAAAGGCACTGATAGTGTATTAACATTATTACATGACCTAAACATGCCAATAGCCATTGTCACTCGTAATTGTCGTGAAGCTGCTTTAATCAAAATTAACAATAATAACCTTAATATTCCTATACTCATATCAAGAGAAGAACACCAAGCAAAGCCAGCCCCAGACGCCTTGTTATTTTTGGCAAATCAATGGAATATTTCACCTGAAAACTTATTGTATGTGGGGGATTACTTATATGACATTCAAGCAGCAATTAATGCAAATACTATGTCTTGTTTAGTGACACACGGTAATACACTAGACTATGCTCATTTGGCCACGCTTGTGGTGAATGAGCTCACAGATTTGCAAAAGATAATTGAGAATACACATGGCGTTTAATCAAACCATATTAAGGTAATAAAATGAAATGGTTAATCGTTCTTATATCGGTTGTCATGGTTCTTGCCTTAGTTTTACTGCTTTATGTTGTTTTCCAAAAGGCTGAATATAAAAATATGAATACCTTAAACCCTACTATTTTCAAAAATAATACTGTGCACGTAACTGGTTTTACAGGTTCTCAAGAGTTAGCTAATTGGCGTATTACAAACGACGGTGTTATGGGTGGAAAGTCACAAGGTAGAATAATACAGACTCAAGATAGTGTGTTATTTACAGGGGAGGTTTCTCTAGCAAATAATGGTGGATTCACGTCCACCTTTCGCCCTATTACGCCTTTAGCTGCAAACCAAGAAACCATTACAATTAATGCACAAGGTGACGGTCATGTTTATCAATTAAGATTAAATACCATAGTCGATGGCTATCGTTTATCTTACAAACACGAATTTTCAACTAGTCTTGATAACAGACAAAAAATAACCTTTAAGTTAAGCGACTTTAAGGCATCTTTCCGAGGGAGAGACATCACTAATGCCCCTGAGTTAAAGTCTGAGGATATTGTTGAACTTGGATTTCTGCTTAATTTAACAAAGTTAAACATCCAAAAACCGCAGCCGTTTTCTTTATCTATTTTTAATTTAACATTAACTTAAACTCAACACGTTCTAATCACCAATTAATAGTTTCACCTTTCCAATCTAAGAAACTGGCCGTTTGATCAAGCTCCTGTCCTTTAACGACTTCTAATAATTGCTGCGCAACAAATTCGCAGGTAAACAACTTACCTTTAGGTACGTTTTTATGAAATGGTTTTGATAATTCAGTATCCGTAGTACCAGGATGAAATACTATGACTTTGATATTTTTTGCTCGACGAGCAAGCTCTACCGATGCGGTTTTTAGCATCATATTAAGTGCGGCTTTTGATGCTCTGTAGCTATACCAACCTCCTAATTTGTTCTCGCTAATACTGCCAACTCTAGCGCTGAAAACAATTATATTACATCTGATTTTTCCAGTTAATATCGGCACTAACTTTTGTAACCACAACATAGGCGTTAATGCATTTGCTGACATAACTTGGTTAAATGATTCTGCGTCAAAATCTTCTAGGCGTTTTTCTGGCTGTATCGTCTCACTGTGCAATATACCGTTACAAACAAAAACATTGGTTATAGGCAATGTAGAGTCTGCTTGTATTTTTATACAAGCTAGCTCGATGGAACTGACGGTGTAATCTTCTACACTAATAAGTCTAGTATTTTGTAAATTCTGATATGTGACCAATACATTATCAGAAAACCCACGGCTAACGAGTATAACTTCGCTGTTGGATAAACCAGAATGTTCGGTCGCAATAGCCTGAGCAATAGCGCTATTTGCGCCTATTATCAGTGTTTTTTGAGTTATCATAACAAGTCCCCGAATTACAGTTATTGGCTTTTAAACCAAAAACCTTTGCCAAAAAAGATGAAATTGGTTGCCTGTATTTAGCCAGTCCCAAATACACAAAATGGCTGAGTGTTTTTATAACTGGCCAGTTTAACGGTGCCACCCAAAAGCCTTTACCAACAAGAGTCCAAGCCCTATGCGTAACTTCCAATCCTAGTAACGTTTTACCTTGATATTTACCATGTAGTATTTTCATTGCTTCTGCATGATCTATTTCTGGATATTGTTGTGAAAACCCGTCTTGGTGAATATCAACCAATTCAATTGCATTATTTACATCTTTGCGTGCTAGGTGATTCATTTCTGCAGCGCATAAAGGACAATGACCGTCATAAAATATCGTTAGCATTTTATGCCCCTTCATTTTTAACGGGACCATTCAGCGGAATTTCTACTGGTAATCTATCCGGTTTAGCGTAACTAATACGGGATAATCGTTGCGTGGAGTGATAACTGTCTAACCCTGAAATTGCCACGGTATTTAATAACTCTATATCTATGTATCCATCATCTTGTATCGCACTTTCTTCGCACAAAACATCTGTAATTTCACCTATTACTAAAAGGGTATTATTAAGTTGAATTGGGATTATCTCTTTAAGAGTTAATGCGTATTTTAAACGGCTGTCTTTCACAAACGGAGCGGTAACATTAGCAATGAACTCTGGCGTTAATCCTACATGTTCAAACTCACTTTGGTCACTCAAATAACGAGCTGAACTTTGGTGCGCTTTACGCCAAAAATCATCGCTCACTTGGTTAATTGTGTATTGCTTTGTTTGCTTAATATTATCTAATGTATGGCGGGAAACGCTGTCTGGTCGCATAATAAAACCGACCAATGCAGGCGAGGAGCCTAAATGAAAAACAGAGCTGAAGATAGCAAGATTATTGTTACCTTGCTTGTCACAAGTACCAACAAGGTTGGCACTTTTGAAACCAGATAAGCTATTAATTAGCTGCACTCGGTAACGTGTAGCCATTTCACTTAACTCATCATTGTTAAAATGTTGCATAGGTATCACTTCTACGTATTAACTAAGCTCGTTGATTTAACAGCTTAGTTTAAGCATTTCATTTAGCTGTTAATACGTAAGTTTATTACTTCGCGATCACACTTTACTGATTAATTTTAATAGATACTTGTTAAGTTTGGTTATGAGTTTTACAAAGCTCTTATAGGTATTCCTTTACCTACAAGATTTATATTTATCTAAGCGGGAATACAAAACTCTAGCAAGGGTATAGCTTCACTAAAGAGTGATGTACCACTATTCTAAAATCCGTAATATCTAAGTTAGATAAGTCTAACGCTTTAGCAACTGACGATGCCACTTGCTGTCTTTGCATTTTTTTAGGAATGCAAAACGGCCTTTCAAAGTCACTACTTACTAATTCACCTGACATAGTTCGGGTGCGGTAAACCCGTTTAATAAATTCACTTTTATCATCGTTATTGCTGCTTTCATGATATTGCATTGATGCATCAATAAATCCATCAATATACAATTTACAGGCGTTGACAGCTTTACCGCCATCATTTTTTTGGTAATGAGCACAGGACTCTATGATTTCTGATTTAAAATCAGCTTTAGCGACAAAAGTAATCAACATAAAACTAACGGCAACAAGTACATTTTTTAAATTCATCTTTATTAACCTTCTACTTTTATTTTATTAGATGAGCGTTTTATAAGTACAGCACCCAACACTCCGGATAATATTGATCCTACCAAAACACCAACCTTAACCTGTGTTTGATAAGCTAAGCCTTGCTCTTCAAATGCCAAAGAACCGATAAATAAACTCATGGTAAAACCAACACCACAGAGTAAACAAACTGCATATAGTTGAGTCCAAGTGGCATCTTTCGGCAATTTACAAAGGTTTAATTTGATAGCTGCATAACAAGCAGCAAAAATACCTAACTGTTTACCTATAAATAACCCCCCAATAATACCAAAGGTTACCGGTGTAAAGAATTCAGAAACTGATGTACCAATTAGCTCAACACCAGCGTTAGAAAAGGCAAAGACAGGTAAAACAAAAAAGGCAATCCATGGGTGTAAACCGTGCTCAATTTGATAAGACATGGATTCAGATTTTTCTTTAGCTATAGGGATAAATAAAGCCACTGCAAAACCTGCTAAGGTAGCATGTACACCAGATTTTAATACTGCAGCCCAAACAACAATTGACACTAAAATAAATGGCGTTTTACTCGATAGCTTCAAACGATTAAACAGAAATAAAGCCACCAAACCAACACTGGCTATAATTAGTGAGTTAGGAGCTAAATCAGTTGAATAAAACAAAGCAATAATAATAACTGCACCAATGTCATCAATAATAGCAACCGACAGTAAGAACAGTTTTAAACTTGGTGGTAAATGCTTACCAAACAATATGAATAATCCCAAAGCAAATGCGATATCTGTGGCGGATGGTATTGCCCAACCGTTCATGGCAATAGCGTCTTCATAATTTAATGCTACATATATAAGCGCTGGAAATATGATCCCTGCAATCGCAGCTAAAAATGGCAAAATAACTTGGTCTTTGGATGCTAATTGCCCGTATAACAATTCTCTTTTTATTTCTAATCCAACAACAAAAAAGAATATAGCCATGAGGCCATCATTGATCCATAAAACCAGAGGTTTACTTATTTCAAATGAACCAAGTACGATACTTACTGGAAACTCTAAGAAAGAGTTATAGGCTGGGCTAAGTGGACTGTTTGCTAATATAAGCGCAATAAGTGAGGCAAGAACAAGAATGATACCGGGACTGGCATCTGTCTTTATAAATTCTTTCCATTTTAAAATAAGTGCATTTTCTGACATATGAACTCCTTATGAATTAATTGTCTCCAACTTATAAGTTATAGCTGAGGGTGTAATTATTAAACAGTCGATTATAACTGATCAGATATCAGTTAAAAGTTGATATTAATATGCTATATTGAAACATAACGTTGATTATAACTGTGAAAAAACATGCGCTTAAACTATCACCACCTTCAATATTTTTACGCCATTGCAACTCATGGCAGCATTGCAAAAGCATCTATTTTTTTGCATATCACTCCGCAAACATTGAGTTCTCAACTACAAAAATTAGAAGAACAATTAGGTTACAACCTATTTGATCGTGTTGGCAGAAAAATGCAGTTAAATGCCATGGGGAATGTGACTTACAATTATGCCAAAGAAATATTTAATCTTGGTGATGAGCTACAAAATTCATTAAAAAACCATTCAGAAAAATTTGCGTTTCAATTCTCTGTTGGCGTCACGGATGTTATTCCAAAAGTATTCTCTTTTAATTTCTTAAAAAACATTTACACCATGGATAGCTCCATCAAACTTATATGTAAAGAGACCCAATTAGATACACTATTAGGCGAATTAGCCGTTAACAAGTTAGATGCCATATTAAGCGATACATCATTACCAGCTCATTCGGCCGTTAAAGCGTTTAATCATGTGGTAGGCAAAAGTGGAATGAGCTTTTTTGCTACCCAGAACAAAGCCAATGATTTAGAGGAAAACTTCCCAAACTCTCTTGATGGGGTACCTTTTTTCTTAGCTGGCGAAGGTACTAATCAGAAAATCAATGTTTTATCTTGGTTTGAACAAATAGATGTAAAGCCTAAAATTATTGGTGAATTTGATGATTCAGTTCTGGCTAATTACTTTTGCCAAGCTAACTATGGCGTGTGTTGTGCGCCTACAATTATTGAAAGTCATGTACTAGAACAATTCGACTTATCCGTAATAGGAAGAACCGACCAAATTATGGAGCACTATTATCTTATTTCTCCTGAACGCAAAGTAAAGCACCCTGCCGTGCAGCATTTATTGAATGAATCTCAAAAATTATTTCCTCAATAGCTTATAAATAAAGTTAATCGTATTTTAAACTTTAAACGTATTACTATAAGTAGAATGCTCAACTTTAAAACCTTAACAATAAATATTAGGTGACATATGACATACATAAGCTATTTAGAATTATTTAATCATGTGATGACACATGGCACTAAAGAAGGTTCAAAAGTCACTTTTGGAGATTTTAGCGCCTGGAGCGAAATAGACGGCTACACTTGCTACCTAAGGTTTAAAGATGTGACGATAACATTAATGTTCCATAGTCGTTTTTCATTTGAATATGATGAAGAATCCGAGTTACTTGCATTTCAAAAAGCAGCTACACATGCCTTTGATTTAATACAAGAACAACGTTCCCCGCATGCAGAATCAAGAAAGTAATTAGGCAAAACGAGCTGTAATTATGAATAGAGTAAATCCAAAGGCATTATTAAATAGTAAATGGACAGCAATGCTTGTGAACAATAAAGAAAAGCACTTTATTGTTATAGACGTTGAGTTTGATGACGAACAAAAAGTATCTTTGTGTGTCATTGAAGCTGTCATTAATAATCAGCAATACCAGATTAATTGGCGAGACTTAAAAGATCCTACAAAGTGGAAAATCGGCTGGCAATAATATTGATTATTATCGGTAATTACTTCAATCTATCATTATCAGTATAAAATCGGTTTTATTACCAACAATTCCATGATTAAAAAGGATAAATAAATTTGAATTTAACTAATTCGACCCCATTTATATTTGATAAACATTGAGGGTTACATGTTAGTTAAATCAGAATTTAAACCAGCTTGGTGGATGACTAATCGTCATTTACAGACAATTATACCTAGAACATATCCTATAAAATCACTATTTAAGCCGGCAATTCAAGATTTTGAGCTAAGTGATGACGATTTTGTAGAGGTTACTTGGTCACATCAAGTCAATAAAATAAAACCAGACCAACCAATTGTATTGCTGTTTCATGGACTAGAAGGTTCGTTTGATAGTTTTTATACCAAGCGCATGATGAATGCTATTTATCAGCAAGGTTGGGTTGCGGTTCTCATGCATTTTAGAGGCTGCGGTGCCAAAACAAATCGTAAAACACAAAGCTATCACTCTGGACAAACCTCAGATGTGAGTGAATTTGTTGATTATCTAAGGCAAAGACATCCAACCAATCCAATATTCTCTATCGGCTTTTCATTAGGTGGAAATGTGCTGGCGAAATATGTCGGGGAAAGAGAAGACTCACAATTAGATGGTGCGATTGTTATATCAGCGCCATTTAACTTATCTGAGTGTACAAAAGCGGTAAACCAAGGTTTTGCTAAGATTTATCAAAAGTACCTTTTAGATAAACTGAAAAGAAGTACCCATGAAAAAATAGAACATTTAAATGGTAGCGATCCTAGGCTATTAGACAAAGAAACGCTCGATAACATAACGAATATGACTGACTTCGATAGATTAGTCACTGCGCCTTTAAATGGCTTTGTTGACGCTGAAGATTATTATCAACAATCCAGTGGCAAGCAATTCTTATCGACCATTAACACACCAACTTTAGTCATTCATTCTGAGGACGATCCCTTTATGAATGAATCTGTTATTCCAACCGAGGCAGAACTGTCTCCTTCGGTTCAATTTGAGTTGAGTAAAAAAGGTGGGCATGTCGGATTTTTAGCTGGCAATAATCCTTTAAAACCAGAATTTTGGTTAGAAACTCGCAGCATTGCCTTTATTAAAAGCTTATTAATTGAGAAAAAATGATCATCCCATGGCAGCAAATAAGTAACGATGCATTAAGTGGAATAATTGAAGAGTTTGTCATGAGAGAAGGAACTGATTATGGCGAAGCTGAAATTTCATTTGAAGAAAAAAAACTAGACGTACAAAGACAACTTAATAACGGTGATGTTGTTTTGGTTTATTCAGAACTACACGAAACCGTAAATTTGATGGCCGCTAACGATTTCAAAGGTTAACGGCTTTTATACCAATTGTATTATTTACTAGATAAGTCTCTAAATTGCGTAGTGATCAACCCAGTCTTCTACCCTAACGGCGAATTTATCGGTTAGCGGACTCCAACAACCACGTAAATCACAAGCTAGAATATTGTTATCCATTTCACGTACGATAATCGCTGTGGATTCAAATTCTGCTCGCTCAAAGTCATGAGCAATAGACATAGAGTCGTACATATCATCTAACGTTTCATGCTCAAGAGCATCCTCTAATAAATCAAAATCAAACTCACATTGAATAATAAAATAGTGATCGTGTCGATTTGAAATATAACGGCTACCAAATGGCGAAATAGCCAATAAAGTATGTTTGTAATGCTCTAGCTTTTGCATTTCAACTTCTGACTTCATCGAGCTATTTTTAAGATATTCGGTAATGTCATGTGCAATACATTTCATATCATCGGCTGACTGCGGACTTAGCACTCGACCATCTACATAATCTGCTTCTCGGCCACTTAATAGTGACATGGCACAACCAATCAAATTATTAATATCAGTGATCATAATAACTCTTATTCCTTAATCTCGTCTTGATGTATGTGGGATAGTAATTGTTGACCAATCAAACGACTTATCACTAACCACCATAAAGTTAGGATTTAATACCGACTCTCTTTGATTATAGGTTAGCTCACCATACTCAGAATCTAAAATACAGCCACCCGCTTCTTCCACTATAATTTGTGGTGCGCCTGTATCCCATTCACCTGTAATACCAACTCGAATATATATATCCGCATTACCTTCAGCCACTAAACATGACTTTAACGCCGCGCTTCCCATGGAAACAAATTCTAATGCGACATCAGGTTTAATAAACTTAGTGATGGTTTCTAATTTTTGTACTCGACTAATAGCAACACGTAAGTATGGGTTTGCCAAATCGACGGGACTTGCCGTCACTTGTGTCGTTTTGCCACCGCATATCTTATGAGTACCTAATCCTAGCGCCGCCCAAAAGGTAACTTTGGTAACAGGTGCATGAATAATACCAAGTATCGGTTTTCCATTTTCAACTAACGCAATATTAACCGCAAAGTCTGAACGACCAGCCACAAATTCTTGTGTCCCGTCTAATGGATCAATTAACCAATAACGTGACCAGATCTTACGCTCTGCTAGGGGAATGTTTTCGATTTCTTCTGACATAATTGGAATGTCTGGCGTTAACTTAGTTAACTGCTCCATTATAATTCCATTAGAAGCATAATCTGCGCTGGTTACAGGGGATTCATCTAGTTTACTAAATTGCTCAAAGTCACCATCTTCAAAAAACTCTAAAATAGCGGCGCCTGCAGAATTTGCTATTTCCACCGCATGTGCTGCTAACTGCTCTAGTGATAATGTCACACTTAACTCCCTAGCTCATATTTATACTATAAGGTTAGTTTTTCTTTCGCCATATACAAGGCCGATACACTACGTGCTTCGGTAAAATCTTCTCGGCTCATCAATTCGTCTAGATTATCCCATTGCCAATTTACCACAGTAAGCGGTTCTGGTTCGTCCCCTTCAAGAGATTCTGGATAGAGATCGAACGCCATATAAATATGCATGATTGAGTTAAAGTAACTAGGCGTGCTTGATAAGCTTTTTAATTGGACTAAACGTTTTGCCCCAAAACCGATTTCTTCTTTTAACTCTCGGTTTGCTGCATGTTCTGGAGACTCACCTGGATCAATAAGCCCTTTGGGGAAACCGAGTTCATAACTATGGGTTCCAGCGCAATATTCACTGACCAGTAAAAATTCTTGTTCATTCACAATGGGGATGATCATAACCGCGCCACGACCTGAACTTTTCATGCGTTCATAGGTACGTTGTTCACCATTGGAAAACTCTAATTCCAGTTGTTCTATTTTAAATAAACGACTTTTAGCTACTAATTCAGAACTATGAATAACAGGTAATTGCGGTTTTTTTTGCTTTATTTGCTCCGACATGGATGGCCTTCTGCTAGAATCGGATACCTAGTTACTACTATAACGAACAAAGATTAAAAATCTATGCTTAATTGGTCTGATATACACACTGTTTTACTTGATATGGACGGCACCCTACTTGATTTGCATTTTGACAACCATTTTTGGATAGAACATGTACCAAAAGCATTTGCTAAAAAGCATAGCGTTTCACTAGAAAAAGCGCAAACAGAACTAAAAATTCAAAACGATGCTGTTTATGGACAATTAGAGTGGTATTGCCTAGATTATTGGCAGCAAGAGTTAGATTTACCTATTTTGGAATTAAAACGCGAGATCAGCCATTTAATCCAATTACGAGATGACACTATCCCATTTTTGGACGCACTTCATGCCGCAGGAAAAGAAGTAATTTTAGTTACTAATGCACACCCTAATTCACTAAGCTTAAAAGTAGAGATGACCCAATTAGATAGCCACATAGACAGGCTAATATCATGTCATCAATACGGAGTGAGTAAAGAAAGCCAAAGGTTGTGGCAACAACTACAACAAGATATTGGTTTTGATAATAAACATACGTTATTTGTAGATGACTCAAAACCAGTATTAGACTCAGCTAAAAAGTTTGGTATTCAGCATTTATTAGCAATCGCAAACCCAGACAGTAAAAAGCCGGCAAAAGAAATTACAGGCTATGTAAATACAACGGATTTTAGAACGTTGATAACTCAAATAAAATAGTATCGCTCAATATCTCAGGAGGTTTTTAATTAGCTTTCATCTAGATAATCTGATTTCGCCCCTTCGCGAGTAACCAATTAAACTTCAGATTTAAATTACTTTTTTAGTAATTAGTTAACGACTCTGCTAAAAATAAATTATTTAGAAATGTGAGCGATGTTCTGGTAAAAAAACACGCAATTCGCTCGCTATAAACCTGTTAGCTTTCTATGGATGTACTACCTTAAATTGATATCGCTATAATTCGATTTGGAATAAATATGAATGAAGTAAGGCCTTTTTGTGGATAACCTGAATCCATAAAACATTCCTCTTCCCTAGAAGAGCAAACTGAAAATAGGTCTGTGAACTGTATATTAACTAGAGTGTTACTGAGCAGTAGAAATTAACCAATTTTCCCTCATAATAACTACTCTAACACTCCTCACACGCGTACATACAATGTACATATGATTTAATTAGAGTAAAATACAGCAAAAGCTGTAACAAATACGGCGTTTCTTTTGGGGGAAGCTAAGTCTGTACTTTTTGATGTGTTTGCTGTGCAGTTTTTAATGAATAAAATGCCATAACTGAAGATCGCTTTTTGATGCTTGTATGAGTAATAAAACCAATATATTACTTGCTCATTGCGGACGTGAGGATGGGAATATTATTACAGTTATATCGGCCAAAGAAGCGACAAAAAATGAAAGTAAAAACTAACAGCGAGGGAGTTAATGATGAAAGATGAATATGATTTTTCAGCAATAAAATCGCGTAAAAATACTTACGCAGGTAAATTAAAAAAGCCGGTAACAATGCGTCTTGATGAGGATGTTATATCTTATTTTAAAGCCATGGCGGAAGAGTCAGGCGTTCCTTATCAAAGCTTAATAAATTTATATCTGAGAGATTGTGTTGCAACCCATAAGAAAATAGATATTAACTGGCAGGCATAGTTCTAGTTCTAGTTCTAACAATCAACTAGAGCCGCTACATAAATCTAATTACAACCCCTCTAACTTATATTAAGCGACCGCTTTGGTAGACTTGTTCAATTTGCATATTGTCATTGATCACTAAAAAGTCAGCTTTGGCTCCAACATTTAAATGACCAATATCATTTAAGCCTAAAAATTTAGCTGGAACTTGTGTGGCGCTGTGTAGTACATCTTCCAGCGGAATCCCAAGCACTTGCTGTGAGTTTCTTACCGCTGCCATCATATCAAGACACGAGCCTGCTAAAGTGCCATCTGGAGTTGTAAGCTTGTCACCAACACGAGTAATTGTTGAGTCTAACCAAGGTAGAGACATTAAGTCGCTACCAACATGCGCCATTGCATCAGTAACTAGCATAACGCCTTTAGCTGACTTTGCTTTAAAGGCTAAACGGCAGTTAGTTTCATGCACATGCAGAAGATCAACAATTAATCCCGCAGTTATGCGTTCATCATCCAGCGCAGCACCAATTAATCCTGGCGCTCTAGCTTGTAGGCCAGACATAGCATTAAATAAATGTGTTACGCCTGTTGCACCTGCATCAATTGCGGCTAAAACCGTATTAAAATCTGCATTAGAGTGACCTAAAGCGACAATCACACCTTGGCTTACTAAATCCTTTATTACGTCTGGACTGACATTTTCCGGCGCTACGGTTAACAGGACTTTACCTAAGTCATTACGAGTGATTACCTTTAACTCAGCATCAGTAATTGCACGAACTTGATCAGATGGATGAATACCACGTTTAGCTACACTTAAGTGCGGCCCTTCAAAATGCACTCCCACAACACCCTCAATATTTTCAGATTTTGCCTGTGCAATTGCATCAGCAGCATTTTGCATAACAGATAAATTATCTGTTATTAACGTTGGCAACATAGACGTTGTACCAAACTGCTGGTGAGCTGAAAACATGGTTTTAAGGGTAACGACACTTGGAGCCTGATTTAATAAAACTCCACCACCACCATTGACTTGTGCATCTAAAAAACCAGGGGTCACTAAACCATTAAACTGCACATCAGGGCATAAAAAGTCATTTGAACCTTGGTCATTTAAGCCACCTCCATTTGAACCCTGGTCACTTTCGGTTGATGTCACCACACCATCTTTAACTTGAAAGCGGTAGTTAGTTTTTAAATTAGTGCCATCAAAAAACTGTTTTGCACAAAACCATGTCATGGTGAAGTTCCTTTACCTTACGTATCTGAAATATATTTAAATTACAGTGTTTGCGTAACTTTATTTAAACCAACAGGTTCATCTGGATTCAATCCCATTTGTTGTGCTACCTGCTCAATATCCAGATAAAAACGCAACATAATAGCCAGTGGTGCTAAACGCTTATGTATTTTATCACCTTCAGTGCTGTTATCGTTATCAACTTTTAATGTAACTACAACACCGCCTCGGCTGATAACGTCAGCAACTTGTTTTTTATGATTTATTAACGTTTCATCGTCAATCTCAACATCTACCAACATCAGCTTTTTTGCTACGAGCGTAATAGGTCCATGCAAAAACTCAGCACTACTAAATGACTCAGCATGAATACCACAAACTTCTTTTAACTTAAGCGCTAATTCTCGGCTTATGGCATAACCAAAACCGCGCCCTAACACCACACAATGTTGAACATGTTTTAAAGCATCGAAAGTAAGTTGCGGTGCTTGTGTTGTTACATGCTGTAATTGTTTTGGTAAATTTTCTAATCCGGCTAATAAGTCTTTTGAGCCTGACCATGTAGCAACAAGTGACGCGATTGCACTTAACGTACATAAAAAACTTTTAGTTGCGGCTACTGCTTTTTCTGGTCCTGCTTGTAACGGTAATACTTCATTAGCCAGTTCAGCTAGAGGTGAGGTTTCATCGTTTACTAGCGCTAAACAAAATGCTCCGGTTTTTTTAGCTTGTTCAACTTGGTGTAAAATATCAGGACTTCTACCTGATTGAGAAATACAAATAACCAGGGTATTTTCTAACTTAAGCGTTTTACCAAATAAAGTACTTACTGACGGTGCGGCTGCAGAAACAGGTAAACCTAATTCAGTTTCAATCAAATACTTTGCATATACACCAGCATGATCAGAAGAGCCTCTACCTATTATCATTACTGACTTTGGCGCAAATGCTTTTATTCCCGCTACAATGGTTTTTACTCTATCTTTATTTTCACTAAGCTGTGTCGCTATTCGTTCTGGAGTTTGTAGTGCTTCTTCCACCATAAGTGACTGTGACATTATAGTTTTCCTGTAATTTTCTGAGTGCTGTTTTTTCTAGACAGGCAGATCAAGGTAGACACTGCAGTACCAACCACCAACTGCCATGTAAAGGCTAAATCAAATTGCCAAGCTTCTGGTAAGTACAATGACTGCACATAAGGTTGCATTAACATTGGAATAGCAAAACCCACAATAAGCGCTGTAACTATTGATCCCGGTGTGCCACGTTCTGAAAATAATGCGGTAAAGTAAATGCCTAATAATCCGCTGTATGAAAATACCATTACGCTTAAGGCAAACGCCAATAACGGAGTGTCTGTATATTGTTGCCAGTAATAACAAAGTAAAGCGACACAACCGAGTGCGATAGCAACAATGCCCATTGTCACACGGCCAACACGGACTAATTTATCTTCTGCTACCTCTATCCCCTTTTTAAACCAACCACGGTAAATATCTTGTACTGCAACCGACGACATAGAATTCAAACCGGAGTTTAAGGTTGATAACGCAGCCGCAACAATCCCGATTGTGACAACCGCTTTTATCCCATTAGGTAAGCTGGTCAAAACGTAGTACATAAAAATGGTAACCGTTTGGCCTTCAAATTCAGGAATTGGAGCGCCACCAGCAGCTTGCGCCATAATGTCTGGACGTTGGTAAAAAATGAAAAGTAACAAGCCAATACAAACAAATATTAGAACAATAGGAATGCCCATCATGATTGATGAAACAAGCGCTTTGGTTGCGCTTTTAGAATCTTTGCACGTTAGCATGCGTTGAGTTACGTCTTGGTCTAAACCAAATGCAGCAATATTTAACAACACAAAGCCCGTCAATATTGACCAAATATTAAAAACACCAGAACTGGTAAAGTCGACTGAGAAATCAATAAAGGTAAGTTTAGATGCCTGATCAATTGCCGGAGTTTGCAGCACATTTATAATCTCGCCAGTACTTAACGGAATAGCATTCATCAAATGAAACAATACCAATACCGCCGCACCAACATAAATAACGCATTGAACAACGTCTGAATAAATAACCGTTCTTATTCCGCCATAAACCGTATAAGCAAAGCCAACAACCGTAATAATACAGATGGCGATAGCAACTGAACTTGGTTCAACATTACCAAATAAAATCATGGCAACCGCAATAGCCGCCATAAATAAACGTGCACCACTGGCAAACAAACGACCAAATAAATATACCAAACCAGCTTGATATTTAGCGTTATCACCAAAGCGGCTACCGAGTAATTCATACACGGTAAATGCTTTTAATGCATAAAAACGAGGTAGTAGAAATTTAGCCACAAAAAATGCGGCAATAAAGCCTGCGATATTAGTGGAAAGGTAAGTTAAATCACCACGATAACCTTGATCTGGTCCGCCTAAGAAAGTTGCGGCAGACTGTGACGTAGCGAGTACAGAAATACTTACCGTCCAAATGGACATACTATTTCCACCTAGAAAATAGTCGTTAGTATTTTTAGCTCGTCGGTTAAATATGTAACCGGTCACCAGTAATATTAAAAAGTATAAGCCAAAAACAGCAACGTCCAAACTTGTGTATTGATCAATCATAATTAATTATCACTCTTAGATAAAAGCACAGATAACTCATTTAATAATGCGTCATCGTCTATTTCGTTTTTATGGACCGCAGCTTTTGATGCTGCAATCTCAGCACGTTTTAATGCTTTACCGTTTAATGGTTGCACTGCAGTTGCAAGAGAAAATAAATCATCAATATTGCCACTACATTGCAATATCACATCACAACCTGCATTTAATGCTAGTTCCGCTTTTTCTGCTGACGTACCAGTTAAGGCGTGCATATCAATGTCATCAGTCATGATTAATCCATCAAAACCAATATGCTTTCTTATTACGTCATTAAGTACTTTAGAACTTAAAGTTGCAGGAAAGTCAGCATCAATTGCGGTGTAAAGTATGTGAGCGGTCATTAACATCGACTCATTTTTAAAATGCTCAAAAGGCAAAAAGTCCCATGTAGCTAGGCTATCTATATCGGCATCAACTATCGGTAATGCTTTATGACTATCAGTTGTTCCACGTCCATGACCCGGACCATGTTTTATAACTGGCTCAACGCCACTAAGTTGCAAACCATTGATAGTTGCTTGAGCAAGCGCAATAACACTTTCGGGTGTATTTCCTAATGCTCGGTCGGTAACGACGGTTGAAGCATCAGCCTGTGGAATATCTAACATAGGTGCGCAATCAACATTAATGCCTACACGTTTTAAGTCAGCACCTATTAGTTGATAATTAATTTCGCATGCGCGGATTGCAGCGTCTGGGGAGTGTTTGTATAACTTAGCAAACTCAGTAGGACTTGGAGGTCTACGCCAATGTGGAGCTGGTAAGCGAGAAACTCGTCCACCTTCTTGATCAATTAAAATCAATGCATATTTGTTATCTGTTACTAACTTAAACTCTTCAACCAATGACGTTACTTGCTTTGGATCAGTAATGTTGCGAGCAAACAGAATCAAACCCAATGGACGCATTTTATTAAACAATACTTTTTCTTCATCTGTAAGTTCCGTTGAAGCACAACCGACAATTGCATTAGAAGGTGGATTGTTAAATGTAATCTGTTTGCTCATATTATTTCTTGGTCCTTGTTGCTTATGAAGCATTGCTAATTAATTTATTGCTTAACATTTAAGCCATGTTTGGTTAAGTTAACTAGTGATATAGCGACGTTTAACACGTGCAGACAATCTAGTTAATAACTCATAAGAAATTGTCGAAGCGTATTCAGCAACATCTTCAACCAAAACATTTTCACCCCAAAGCTCTACAATATCGCCAACTTCAACTTGGTTTAAACCAGTTACATCAAATGTGAGCATATCCATAGATACACGTCCGACTAACGGAATTGTTTGATTATGCAACCAAGCTAACGTTCCAGCTTGTGCATGACGTGGATAACCGTCAGCATAACCTATTGCGACTGTAGCAATAATGGTTTTTCGTTGAGCTATCCAACTTTGTCCATAACCTACAGTTTCACCTTTCTCTAGAGTTCTAATGGCAATAACTGGCGCACTTAATGTCATAACAGGTTTTAACGTTAATTCTTTATTCTTTACTGGTTGAGTACAACCATACAAAGAAATCCCTAATCGGTTCCAACAACCATGAGAGCTTGGCCATTGAGATATAGCCGCAGAGTTTGCCAGGCTAAAATCTAAACCATGTAACTCGGCCAATTCAGCTAACTGTGCAACTTGTTTATTATTCGCAACATTATCTTTTTCATCCGCACAGGCTAAGTGGCTACATAACACAGTACAGTCAATTAATAAGTCAGAAAATTCAGTCAATATAGAGTTAACATTTGCAAACTCAATCCCTAACCTATGCATACCAGTATCAACTTTTATCCATACTGTTGGGCGCAATGAGGGATCTAAATTACGTAACCATTCAAAATGTTCACGAGTATGTAGCATAACCCAAAGGTTTAGTTCATGCGCCAATGCCATTTCAGCCTCACACATCACACCTTCAAGTAACAAAATAGGCTTGGTGATAGCGTATTCACGTAAATGTATAGCTTCATCTATAAAAGCAACAGCAAACCCTGCACCTTCATTCGACAAGGCCTGAGCAATCGCAACCGAACCATGGCCATAAGCATCTGCTTTGATAACTGCCATAGTTTTACTTTTGATTGCCAGCGCCGACATTTGTCGATAATTATCAACCAGTGCGGTCAAATTTATATCTGCGTAAGTTGGCCTTCCAAATACTGTCATCTGCTTATTCTTAATAATATTTTAATTATCTATTCATTTAGTACTGCTATTTGCCGATATGATAAATAAGAATGAAAAGCCTTGAGTCATTCACACTATTAGTTTTATCTAGTAGTTAGTTTTAAGGGTCATATTGGCAACTGTTGAGCTGTTTCTATTTGCAAATAAAAACACGCCATCAATCATAAATCAATTATTATTTCTTATATACAACATTTTAAGAATAATATATTCTTGCGATATTCCAATGCTAAGCAGTGGGATAAACTTACGATCTCAGGCAATACACTGCGTTAGTTCAGTAATACCTAGTCAAATTAGAAGTATAAATGGAAACACTATGAACAATAATTCACTGATAAATGAACTCAATACTATTTTGTCGGAAACTCGTAACCCTGACACCATGAACATTGATTTATTGTCTACAGATGCCATTTTGCAAAAAATTAATAATGAAGATCAAAAAGTCGCTTTAGCTGTAAGGTCTTCTTTACCCCAAATTGCTATTGCGGTTGATACCATTGTTGAAAGCTTTAAAAATAAGGGGCGCTTAATTTATATAGGTGCTGGTACTAGCGGTCGTTTGGGGATCTTAGATGCTGTTGAATGTATTCCTACATTTAGTGTGGCAAAAGATATGGTCATCGCTCTTATTGCCGGTGGTGAAAAAGCGATTAAAGTAGCGGTTGAAGGCTCTGAAGATGATCAAAGTGCAGCTATTGAAGATTTAAAAAACATTAACTTTAATAACAAAGATGTACTTGTTGGAATTGCCGCCAGTGGCCGTACTCCTTACGTTATTTCCGCCTTAAAATACGCAAAAGGTCTTGGTGCTAAAACCGTAGCCGTTAGTTGTAACCCTAATTCGCCTATTGGCCAGCAAGCCAATGTAGATATTTGTGCCGCCGTAGGGCCAGAGGTTCTAACAGGCTCTACTCGTATGAAATCTGGAACAGCACAAAAATTAATTCTTAATATGCTTAGTACCGTTAGCATGATAAAAATAGGCAAAACTTATCAAAATTTAATGGTGGATGTGAACGCCAGCAACAACAAGTTATACGCCAGAGCAGTACTCATCGTTATGCAAGCAACAGAATGTGATGAGCAAACTGCGTCTAATGCATTAACAGCAGCTAACAATGAAGCAAAGGTTGCGATTATGATGATATTAACGGGTACGGATGTACAAGAAGCTAAATCACTATTACAACAAAACAAAGGCTTTTTACGAAAAGCGATTGATGCACAATCTAGCTAGTTATTCAGAAATGAACAATAAATAAAGCCCCCCTAAATAAAGACTTATGCGCCCAAATAAAAAGCCCCTATAAATTATATTTATAAGGGCTTTACTTACATTTATTTAGCTTCTATTCCACTAGTAGTAAACTAGCTAATGCTTAAAATGCAGCTTGAACACTTAGACTAACTTGTCTTGAACGTCCGATAATATGTTGTCCATTTTGCCCATTTTCAATTGCAGCATCGGAATAGACAGAAATGTATTCTTCATCAAGTAAGTTTCTAATATCAAAACGAACCTGATAATTACCGAAGTCATAGCCCACTTGAGCGTTTACTAACATACGAGCATCATTTTCAGGATCACCACCGTCCTCACCTACAATGCTTACAGGGTCGAAATACGCTTTTGAACTGTCTTGATAATTTGCATTGATATTAGTGTATACGCCAGAATCAAAATCATAATCAACTGAAATATTTGCGGTTATCGTAGGTGCATCTGCAAATGAACGGCCTGATAAATCTACGTCTTCACCCGTTGTTGCTAGCACATAAGTATAATCAATAAACTCTGATTTTGAATAACCTAGGCCTGCTGTAATACGTAGCTGCTGATTCGGATAATAAACTATTTCTGTATCAACACCTTTAACTTCTGACTCTCCTGCATTTTGTGTTTCCACATCAAATTGTCTCGTCGACAATTGATTTAGTACTTGTTGGTCTTTCCATTGAATTACAAAAGCATTGGCGTTAAACACGAATTGGCCTGCCATCCACACTGAACGGTATGATAATTCATAATTATCTGTGTATTCAGAATCGTAAGTATATAAATAATTCTGCGCCGTGTTCGTTCCTACACCACCAGAACGATAACCTTTCTGGTAAGTAAAGCTAGTCGTCATGTCTTGATTAATATGGTAGCTAACACCTAATTTAGGCAAGAACGCATCAAAGTCTGTCGATGATAAAGGCTCGGTTCCAGAAGAACTGTCGGCCAGTCCATTTAAATATCCATTTATCCCAGTTAATATCGCCCCTGTCTGTGCATCATATACGCTAGGATCTGGCATTGTATTCAATATTGAATAGATTGACTCTTTGTCATTAGCTTGCTCTTCATTTTCAAATCGTAAACCTGCTAATAAATCAAACGAATCATTAATAGAATAGGTAACATCTGCAAACAAAGCCTTAGTTGACACCGATTGCGTAAAATCAGACGTAAAATCAAGTAAGATAGGATCAATATCTGGGTACAACGGAGTAACTTGTCCAGCCAGATAACTTGCAGTTGCGCCATCAAGTCCATTTGTCATTAACAGACCCGTCACTGCGGTTTGGAAATCATAACCGAGAGCATTTTCTACATCAATGTATGTGCCACCTAAAGAGTTATCCACAACATCTAAGTCTGATGCGTAAAAACCAACAACAGCTTGTAGATTGTCACCATCATAGGCAAGTCTTAACTCTTGGCTATTGGTTTTGTCTGTTCGAGTATTCTGTGTATCTGGTGATAATTGTTCAGATGTTGAATCACCGTCCCAGTTATATCCTGATTCTGAGGTATTCGTCGTGATCACAGAGACCAAAGAAAGCTGATCTGTAATATCCCAAGACACTTCTAATGTGGCTATGTCTGTATCAGAGTCTCTGAAAGTTGGAGAATTAAAGTAGTTTTTTCTATCGAATATATCAGCGCCATACTCATAGGTTGCCCATTGCACACCTAATTCACTGGTTGTATTTGACAATGTAAGTAATGCGGTAACATTATCAGTTGGTTGGTATAATAATTTACCTCTAACGGTATTTGACTCTTCGTAGTTAGACATTTCATTTCTGGTCACATTATCAATATCACCTTCTAGTTCTTTATCTTCAACACTGACTCTAAAGGCAAGCATGTCATCAATAATGCTGCCACCTCCAGCAAATGCGTATTCTTTTTGTCCTAAATTACCAATAGTGACTTTACCTTTACCACTCCAGTCATAGGTTGGATCCTGGCTCCTGATATGCACGGCTCCAGCTAACGCATTACGACCTTGTAATGTAGATTGTGGTCCACGGAATACTTCCACCTGAGAAAGATCCCAAACAGGCACCGCACCATTGTTAACAACACGCCAAGGTAACGGAGCTCCATCAAAGTACATAGTAGCTAAATAACTACCACCACCGCCTGAAACATTAAATGCATCTATACCTCGAATAGTAAAACCGTCACTTAATGTGCCAGTTACATTGGCCATACCAGAAAATACGTCACTGACGTTTTGCACATTCTGTTTCTCTATATCTTTAGCGGTAATAACAGCAACACTGGTAGGTGTTTCTTGAATACTACGGTCTATTTTTTGACCTCTTACTACAATAGCTTCTATTGTTTGAGTTACACTCTTTTCATTTTTACTTTCTTGGGCAATATCTTCAATAGCTGAAACATCTGCCATAGCACCTAAAGAAATTGTATTTAGTCCAAAACCTACAGCGAGGGCTAGTTTAGTTAGCTTCATTATTTTTCACTTAAATATGAGTTATTAATTTGTTCACATGCTGCAAATGATAATGATTCTCACTTGCTAAATCAATGAATTTCATATATTTTATGTCGATTATTTTTTATATGATAAGTGCTATGGATAAAATCTCTAAAAAGAACACATTTACAGCTTTTAAAAACCGTACATTCTTGGCTGTGGTGTTAACTCTAATTACCTCAGTCCTTATGATCCCAGCAATGCCAACATACCTTCCGGTTGTTCAAAATGACGCTATTGGCATACCTGTTTTATTATTTCCTTTTATTTGGACTGGGCTATTTATTTATAGCTATATGGCTGAGTCGGTTAAACAGGTTTGGCTGGTTATGATCAGTCTTAATGTGATCCATATCTCATGTATTTATTTTGCTTTATTTAGTAAATAAGGGCGTTTAATGAAAAGTTTTACAATAAAGAAGTTATATCAACTTCACTCGTGGGTTGGTTTAATTACTGGAATTTTACTCTTTATTATCGCTTTTAGTGGCTCAGTTGCTGTATTCACATTACCTGAGTTAAAAATTTGGGCAAATGATGAAATAAGAGCACCAATTCAAAGTAACTCACAAGGTTTAGAGCAGCTCATTGATGAATATTCAAGCAAAGTTGGTCCTGAGTATCTTGAAGAGGTTCACATTCGGTTGCCATCGTCACGAGTTTCTCAATCCTCTCGTGTTATTTTTGAAGGTCATTTTGAAAACGACAAAGGCAAAGAAGAGCATAAAGGTATTGTCTATGAGTTTCACCCTGAAACATTAGAAGAATTAACTAAAACTGACATGGATACTTTTTTTGAGCAAGATAAGTTAGATATATCTACTTTTTTAGCTCATTTCCATGCTGACTTACATTTAGGGAATCCTCTAGGTTTAATATTAACCGGTTTATTAGGCTTAACCTTAATGGTGTCTATTGTTACAGGTTTGTTTATTCACAGAAAAATCTTAGCTCAATTATTTACTTTTAGAATACGAAAAACGTTTTCATTGATGCTAACAGATGGTCACAAAGTAATGAGTGTATGGGCTGTTTTATTCCATAGTACAATTGCTTTCACTGGTGCTTTTTTAGGATTGGCCACTGTAATTTTAGTACCGGCTGCAGCTTATGTTAGCTTTAATGGCGATCAGGAAAAGTTACTAGAAACCTTTACCGCTATACCACCTGCCGTTATCTCGCATGTAGAGCAACCAACACAATTATCTAATATCTTAGAGCACTCAGAAAAAAGTAGGCCTGATTTAACTTTCAGAGATATAGCAATTATGGGTTATGGCGATAAAAACGCTATGATCTATATATATGGAACAGGTAGTGACCAAATGGGAGGGGAGACGTTAGTTTACAACGGAGTGACTGGTGAATATATAAAAAGCCAAGCAAGATTTGGCCGACTAGAAGGTGTAACCGGAAAGATATTAGATGCCATGTTCCCTTTGCATTATGGTAATTTTGGAGGCGTGTTAGTAAAAGCTATTTGGTCTATATTAGGTATGATAACAGCGTTGCTACCTATAACTGGGCTTATGCTTTGGATTGAGCGCGGACTTAATTCTCAACAACCAAATCATAGTCGCCGTACTTATCAAAATTTCAACAAGTTATTAATAGGCTCTTGTGGTGGTATTGTTCTGGCGACTTCAGCCTTATTCCCGACTCAACTTATATTAAATAAAGTCATGCATGGCCTTGATCATACCAGTGCTATTTTTAATGTTTTCTTTAGTGTCTGGTTAATTGCTCTGCTTATTCCTTTTCTTGTACATTATAAAAAGGCAATCAAAGCCATATATTTAATGATTGCGGCTTTATTAACATTGGTTATGCCAATGGATGCAGTCTTAACTTCTAGCCACATATTTAATGTATTTGAAACGCAACATTTTGTATCGGTTTCCGTTGACTGGGTTTTACTATTCTTAGGCTTATTAATGCTGTTCAGTTATAAAAAACTGTTTTCATTACCTGGTGGCGATAGTAAAGACTCAGAACAAGATGAAACATTAACGGAGGAGAAAGCGTAATATGTTATTTTTAGCTTTTGTTACTGCCATAGTAGGTATTTATTTTTTAAATCAAAATGGCTCATACACGCAAAATAAAAAGCACCGCTTAATCTCAGTAATATTTAGTATTACCTCTGTTGTATTATTTGCTTATTTATACGGGACTGCGCGGGGAGTATTTATTTACCTGGGTGTAATATCGTTATTTGGAATTGTATTAACGGTTGTTAATACAATTAGGAAACCTGAATAAACGGCTTATAATTTATTTTATGCATAAAAAAACGCAGTTAAAACTGCGTTTTTTTATATGTGTTTCTATATTTAACCTGAATTAAAATTATTTACATACTGCGCCTAAAGTCACTAACTACTGTATTAGTTTTTTCCAATATTTGGCGGCCTTGACGAGACGATTGAGTAATTGCAATAAACAAGATATCTATAATAAATTCTTGCGCCGTACGGGTTAAAATTGATGACAAGCGAGCCGATTCATCATCAGCTACCGAATACAGTTTCAAATTAGCCATATCTGAAATAGGTGTGCTGCCAAAGCGTGTTACAGAAATGATTTTAGCTTTATTATTTTTAGCTTCAGTAACGACGTTGATCATTTCTTTGGTACTACCTGACTCACTAATGGCAAAGACTAAATCATTTTCAGATAAAGTAGCAGCAAAGGCCAATTGAGCATGGGCATCAGGTTCTTCTATCGCTAACATACCCAGTTTTTGCAACTTATAAGAAAAGTCTTTTCCTACCAGAGCTGAGCCGCCTAACCCACAAATTAATATACGCTTTGATGACTTTAATAATTCAACTGCTTCAATAAATGCAGCCTCATCATTTAACTTTTGTGTTTCATTAAGCACAGAAACTTTACTACTAAGTAGCTTATCTGACATCTGACTAAAGCTGTCATTAATAGTAATTTTACCGTGCAAATTATTGCTAGCAGTAGCAATATTCAATGCATCAATAACACCCATTTTAAACGCTGGGTAGCCTTTATAGCCTAATTTCTGAGAGAACTTAACCACTGAGGATTGGCTAACACCAACTACATTGGCTAACTCTAATGAGGATAATTCACGAATAGCACTGGATGAGTCCAAGGCAAATTTGGCTAGTTTTAGCTCACTACTCGACAACGAGTCCTTCAGTGCTTTAATTTTAGTAAATGTTGACATTGTTACTCATAAATAATTTATTCATCGATTAGGAATAATTGTAACCTAAACTGCAGCAATTCTTTAACAAATATTTAGTTATAAGTTTTCTTGGTTTTTAGATATAAAAAATCCTCGCTGAATGCGAGGATTATTTAATATTATAAATATCTAAACATAAAAAACACTACGTTTAAAAATCTATACTTACCGAGAATTGTACTCGACGAGGATTGATTAAAGTTTGTGCTTCACCAAACGTCTCGCTTGATACAATTGGGTTGTAGTTATAACCCGTTTGCTTATCAAATACATTATAAATGTCAGCTTTAAACTTAAGTACAAAATCTTCATTCAAATCAAAGCTTTGAGCATAGTTTAAATCTAATTGCCAATGACTTGCTTCACGGCGGCTACCAGCAGATTCTGCATAACGAATGGTGTCACTTGAATAACCATATAAAGAACCATCCCATGCTTCCCAAACATCTCCAGATTGGAATACAAAGTTGAAACCAATATCGGCCTCCCAATCTGTTGTGTAGTAACCTAAAGCTTTTAGAATATGAGGTCTGTCACCATTTAACTTACCGTATTTACCATCCCATAATTGGCGACCAATACCATCCGCTAAGTTAGATGACCCTACGAATAAGTTACCATCAGAAGCTGTACTAGTAATATCTTGATCGTAGTTACCAAAATAATGGCTCCATACATAAGACATATTCAAATAGAAGTTTTCACCGGTGTAATCACCTTCAATACTCCACTCATAATATGTATTCTCAGCGCCATCTAGTTCTGCAATTACATAAGAACCACCACCAATTTCGGCACGATAAGCATCTAAATCCTCAATATATAAGCCTTTAGCTGCAATATTCGCTGGCACACCACCAAATGGACCGCCATCTATATCAGTATAATCATATAAGCGTGAATCATTTGGCGTATCTTCCCAAGCATGTAACGCTTTACGTTGACGCCAATGGGTACGAATAAATAGTTCGTTTGATACATACTGAGTCATACCAATGGTGAATTCGTCGGTACGACGCGCTTTTAAGTCATCTTGGAATAACTTACCCGATGAACCACCAGCCTCGGTATTGCCAATAAAGTCACCATTTTCATCAAAATAAACTTCTTGGGTTGATTGATTATTACGATCCCACGATGCCGCACGTGCTAATGAAGTTGTATCTGGGTTATAACTGGCATAGTTAGCAAACACAGTGCTGTCTTCGGTATAAGCCCAAGTGATACCTAAGCGCGGTTGGATCATATCGACAAAATCCAACTCATACATTTTGTATTTTTCACCAGGCGCTACTACATAACCAGATACATTTTCAGCAATCGCAGGAGTGTCAGGAGTCGCAGGAATCGCTTCTGTTTTTGCCGTTTCTTTTAAGCCTTGTCCATATAACACATCGTTACTAAATAAAAACCCAACGTTAAATGTAAAATCGTTATACTCTATGGTGTCATTCACTTCAATATTAATGGTTTCAGAAGACGATGTTAGAGGACTTAACTCATCACTTAATAGACTATTAGAGTAAACTGATGCGCTATAATAGATTGGCGTTGTAGATACAAAATCAGTATCTGTATTTAAACCTCCAACATAGCTAATTCCGCCCCAGCCATTTGACAAACGAGTTAATACTTCTTTACTTTCTTTCCATTGATAACCTAAGTGAATACTATGGAAAGTATCGCCTATATCCATCTCATGATCTAATTTCAGTTCAAAGCTTTTACGATAGAAGTCTTGGTTATTAAATGAAGAACCGCCACCGACATTACCGCCTCCGGTTTTTACACCATCAGTTTCATAACCATAAGCGTCAATTAAGGCTTGTGCTTCTACATTATCGTAGCCTGCATCATCTTTTAGCGAAGGCACATAAAAATTACCTAGTTGATCTAAATTATCTAAATCTAACGAACCACCGAGAGAAGGGTTAACGCCAGAGAAAACAGTATCAGGTCGGCCAGAGTTTTTATTTTCAAAGTCACTAAATTGGAAAGATAAAATAGTACTATCACTTAGGATATAAGAACCATCAAAAGTCAAAATATCTTGAGTAACCGTACTACCTTCAGAGGTTGAGTCCGTTGCTTTTGAACTTACCGAGTCCCCTTCTACTTCTTTATCTGAAGTACGGTAACTTAAGTTTAATAATAAATCGTCGGTAGGTGCCCAAGTAAATTTACTAAAAAATTCGTCACGCGAACTTTTGTACTCTTTTACAGGGCCATATGCAGTTTCTTTGTTGTCACGAGTAACTTCGGGACCAAAATATGAACCATAAAAGAATAGCTCATCTTCAAGTAGTGCCCCGCTAACATTAGCACTCATCCAAGTTTTATTTTCTTTATAGCTTAAAGTAGAACTGTCAGTTGTCTTTTTATCTGCAACTAAACCTTTAGGCTCAATGCGATATTCTACGCTAGCATGAAAATCATTAGTACCTGACTTAGACATAGTGTTTATAGACATACCGCCAGCACGGTTAAAACCAATAGCTTTAGCACCGCCACGGTCAATAGACACAAAGGCAACATCTTGAGTTGATGGCTCTGACGCTAAGTTACCGTACATAGGTAAAGACACATCTACACCATCAAAGCCATATTTATTATCACGGCCAGAACCACCAGCTGATGGACCTAAAGTAGAGTTTTCTGAATATTGTACGCCAGGAATAATAGCTAGTAATGAACGATAATCTTGTCCTGCCGGTACACGATCTAATACATCTTTACCAAGTGAACCACTTAACGATGAGTCACCTTCTCGGCTAATGCGAGCACCAACTATTTGAATAACTTCTGTACTACCAGTTGGTGCAGCTTCAAACGCTACATCAACTTTTGCAGTTTGATCCAATAGTACATCTACCATCATTTCACGAACTGAACCGTCTGCAGAGGTAAATGTTAATGTATAAGTACCAGGCTTAAGCGCTGGTAATACATAACTACCATCAGCTTTAGTCTGAACGGTTCTTGGCTTTGGCATAACATTACTAGACGCCGTAACGGTAACACCAGAGACAGATACGTTAGCCGCCTGAGTTTCGACTTTACCCTTAATAGCACTATCACGTGCCATAGCGGGCGCAGACATTAATGCACTTGCTAATACCACAGCTGAAATAGATGCAGCTGGAGTCCTTAATATTTGACAAACGACCTGATGCAAGCGTCGCTTAGTGAAGTTGTTATTATGTGTTGACATGTATTCCACCTTTTTTATAAGAATTATATATGTGACATTGCTCCACAAATTCTGCTAATTACACTCTTGTGACGACTGGTGATTTATAACAGATAACTTTATTTAACAAATATTAACCGACTTCGTCAAGAATAATATTTTCCATTTTTATTAATTAATAGTAATAATTTATGTTTTTATAACTATCATAAATAACAAAAAAGAATATTCAAAGTAGCTATAAGCATGAATAGAAATAAGAGCTAAGCTAAAGTAGATAACTGTTTCACCAATTTTAAAAAATAAACTTTAATATATAAAATTACTTATTATTCACTTGTAAATATGTGTAGAATAATTATTCTTTATTATTCGTTAAATGATAATTATTTATTCTAAATGGTGGTTTGTTATGCAGCATAGTGTTAAAAATCAATCAAAATCGCGGTGTTTTTGGTCATTATCACGCAGGTTATGGTTTATTGCTGGACTAACAGTTTTTATTGTTAGTTGTTCCTCACTACCTTTATCACAAATAAAATCTAAAAATTACAGCCAACGTATTAAATTTTTGGTTATGCACTTTACTGCAATTGATTACCAAAAATCAGTAACTGCTTTAGTTGATGAGGGAGGGTTAAGTGCGCATTACTTAATTCCAGAACGCAACGACCCTTCTTACCAAGACAATGAGTTAAAAGTTATTCAACTCGTAGATGAATCTGGTCGAGCATGGCACGCTGGAAAAAGTTATTGGCAAGGTAGAAAAGATTTAAATGATCAATCTATTGGAATTGAGATAGTTAATGTACCTGAGTGCATGCGCGACAATTCTAGTGCAGATTTACAACAACGCGAAAATACTCCAGACCGACTTTGCCTTTTCCCAGATTATGACCCTGAGCAAATTGAATTACTTATTACACTTTCCAAAGATATTCTTGCCCGAAATCCAGATATATCACCGACTGCTGTTATAGGTCATTCCGACATTGCACCCACTCGTAAAAATGATCCCGGTCCTCGTTTCCCTTGGTATCAATTATACCAACATGGTATCGGCGCTTGGTACGATAATGACACCTTAAAAGAATATTGGGAGAAGTTTAACACTTCACCCCCTAGTATTAGTTTAATGCAGCATGCATTAAGTATTTATGGTTACGGCATTGTAGAAACGGGGATCAATGACAATACGACACTTGACACATTATCGGCCTTTCAAATGCACTTTTTACCTTGGTCAGTTACCGGCAAGCTTGACAGTAAAACCGCGGGAGCCCTATTTGCTTTGATAGACAAATACTTCCCAGAAGAAATTGATACGCTATTAATGCGTTACGAGTTAGAAAAAAAACCAGCTCAACCACCAATTAACTTAAGCTATTACCAAGTAAATGACATATTTCCGAATACAGATAGAAGTACACGTGAATGGGTAAATGATCGCAATGTTTTCAAAGGCTATACCAACGAAGGTCAAATCATTATCGAGAACATTGATGCCCAAAGTGCAGATATTTATATTAACGGTCAAAAACTTAATATAGAAAAAACGCTGCAACCTTACCAAAGTTACAATTATTCTTTAGCCCGTAGAACCAAAAATGGTGAAAACACTTTACGCGTTGAAAATGTATTACCAGAAGGCAGTACTATTAGGGTAATGATCCCTTTCCCTACCTTACAAGAAAAAACTAACCTTGATAGTAAACGTTTTTCTAAAGTGGATGAATTGATACAAGCTGATATCAACGAGGGGTTTCCTGGCGCTGTATTATTGGTAGTAAAAGACGGAAAAATCATTAAACGTAGTGCTTACGGTTACGCCAGAAAATATGCCGATGGCGGCGAGTTACTGGAAACACCAATCAAAATGCAAACCACACATTTGTTTGATTTAGCATCAAACACCAAAATGTTTGCTACAAATTTTGCGCTAATGAAATTAGTATCAGAAGGAAAAATTGATGTTACCAAACCGATTAATGAATACTTGCCTGAATACCAAGGTCAAGGACGCGAGAGTAGATTGGTGCGTGATCTCCTAACTCACACAGCAGGATACTCACCACAAGTGCGTTTTTTCACTCGGGATAACAAATTAGGTCCACAGTTTTTTTCTCAGAATAAAAAACAAACTGAACACTTACTGCTATCCCGCGTGCCCTTTGAAATGGCACGACAAACCAAAGCTGTATATAGCGATACTGATTACATGTTACTGAGTTTATTAATTGAGCGAGTCACTGATCAAGATTTAGATATGTATGCAGAACAACATATTTACCATCCTCTTAATTTAAACAACACCCTTTTTAATCCACTGCAAAAAGGGTTTATAAAGAGTCAGTTTGCTGCAACAGAAATAATGGGAACCACGCGCGGTGGTACAGTTTACTTTGAAAATGTACGTGATTATGTATTACAAGGTGAGGTTCATGATGAAAAAGCATTCCATTCTTTTGCTGGTGTAACTGGGCACGCAGGTTTGTTTTCCACTGTTGATGATTTAGCGGTATTAACCCAAACGTTATTAAATGGTGGTGGTTATGGTAAAACTAAAGTCTTTGAGCATTCAGTGTTAGATGAATTTATTAAGCCAGAAGAAGGCGATAATAGTTTTGGTTTAGGCTGGCGTCGTGCAGCTCATGGTAAACGTAAATGGCACTTTGGCCCTTACGCTAGCGCTTCTGCTTATGGTCATACAGGCTGGACAGGAACGGTCACTGTTATCGATCCTAAATATGACTTAGCCATCATATTACTAACTAATGCTCGACACAGTGAAATTGTGCAAGTAGTTGATGAACATGATCCAGAAGTTACCACAGAGAAGTTTGAAGGTAAGCTATTTGAAACTGGCAAATATGGCAGTATCATCAGCTTAGTGTACGAAGCCGTTTTAGATAATTAGTAGGTAGTCCTAATGCAAAAATTTTCATCTCAGTATTTAATCTGTAGTCTCTTAATTGGTGGTTTATCTATGTTTACTCACGCAAAACCTTCTACTTTAGATGAAGATAAAATACAAACAATCATGCAAAAGTTGTACATTCCCGGTGTCGCTATTGGCGTAATAAAAAATGGTGAAATAATTGCAGCTCAAGGTTTTGGTGTTAAAGATATAAACAGCAAAGAACCCGTTGATACTGACAGTATTTTTAAAATAGCCTCAAATACAAAAGCCTTTACTGCCGCAGCTTTAGCTATTTTAGTAGATGAAAACAAGATCCGCTGGGACGGTAAAGTACAAAGTTATTTACCTAACTTTAAACTGCATGACCCTTGGGTTAGTGAGCATTTTAATATAATAGACTTACTCACCCACCGTAGCGGTTTGGGTTTAGGTGCCGGTGATTTAATGTTATGGCCAGAGCCGTCTAGCTTTACTCGCCGGCAAGTTTTACATAACTTACGTTACTTAAAACCCACTGGAGAATTTAGAGCTGACTACGCTTACGATAACTTACTTTATATTGTCGCCAGTGAAATTATTCCAGCGGTAACAGGTAAAAGCTGGGAAACATTTATTGAGCAAAAAATTATGCAACCTTTGGGTATGCAGCATTGTTTTGCTGGTAACGTAAATGAGCAAAAACAAAAAGATATAGCAACTCCGCATGGAGTTGTTGGTGGTAAATTACAAACAATAATTCGCCCTATTGACCCAGATAAACCAAGCGTATCAGCGCCAGCTGGCGGTATACAATGTAGTCTTAACGACATGCTTAAATGGGTAAAAGTGCAACTCAACCAGGGTAAAATAACCGATGGAAAGTCATTGTTTTCCCAAGCTCAGCATAAAATGATGTGGACACCACATACCATAATGCCAGTGTCAACTCGTAGCAAACGTTTCGACAATACTCACCTTAGTTCATATGGCTTAGGTTGGCGTATTAATGATATGGATGGTCACTTACAAGTACATCACACTGGCAGTTTGGCTGGAATGTACTCATTTGTTAGTTTATTCCCAGAGTTAGATTTAGGCTTTGTTGTGCTAACCAATCAGCAATCTAGTGCGGCTCGCAGTGCATTAATGTATACCGTTATGAAACCCTATTTAGGTGATAATGCAACAGACTGGCTAGCTAAATTCGCTCCAGCATCTTCTAAATCATCATCAGCCAACAAACAAAAAAATAACACTGAGTTAAATAATGTATTGGCAAATTCAACTAATTCTGACGTTAAACAGTACGTAGGTACTTATGAAGATCCATGGTTGGGACAGTTTATTATTGAGTACAGCGATAATGATAAAAACGCTAATTTACGTATACGTTCATTACGAGTAGAAAAATTTGTTGGTGATTTACATCTGCAAAGTAGTGATGACACGTTATTGATCCGCTGGAATGATCGTAGCTTGGAAGCCGATGCAGTTATTACCTTCAAGCGTAATCAGCAGAATGAAGTTAATGGCATGACGTTAGCGCCAGCATCAAAAGACATAGACTTCAGTTATGATTTTCAGGACTTAGATTTTACCAAGCTCTAATTTTCCTAGCTTTCATTTAATATGCTTTACAACATGACGCTGATTGATAGAGTTAAGGCAAATTGCCTTAACTCCCAGAAGCTATAAACGACAAGACTTTACCCACCAACAAACCTCCTCCTGTGCCAACTATATAACCTATCATTGCCATTAATACACCAACTGGGATCAGTGATTTAGAGTAAGACGCTGCCAAAATAGGCGCTGAAGCAACCCCGCCAATATTAGCTAATGATGCAACACCACAAGTAAATAAATCTAGTTTTAACCACTTAGCCATAACTAACATTATTAAGCCATGAAACAGTAAAATCATTAACCCTAGAGCAATATAAAGAGGAGCTTGAGTGAGTTCAGCTAAATTTGCACGTGAAGCTATCAAAGCGATGATCAGATATAACATCAACATAGACAATTGACTCGCTCCGGCAATTTTACCTAAAGGGGTTAGCGCACAAATAACGCCAGCTACAGTAACCAATAATACAGTCCAGGCTGTGGGAGTAAAATAAGCTGAAGTTGGTAACCATAATGCTGCGCTTTGCGCTAAAGCAGACATTAATAAAGCCGTAGCTAAAAGTATTAACAAGCCACCGGAATCTACTTGCTGTTGCTCTTTATCCATATCGATATTGGCACCAATTTTTTCTAGTAATTGACTGTCCGCTTTAACCCATAAATTAAAACGCTTGGCGTGAGGGACTAAAGCTAATAAAAACATAACCCACAAAGCATAATCAATTGAGTCAATTAATAAGGTGTAACCCATGCTTGCATCCGGCACATCTAACGCCAATTGAATAGCAACCATATTACCTGTGCCACCCATCCAACTGCCGCTGAGCGCAGTAAGGGTTTTCCATGCATCGGCAGGTAAATAGCTTTGAAATACCGTAAAAGCTAAAACAAAAGCCACGCCTATGCTGGCAGCTGCAATAAAAAATGCCAGTAACATTCTGCCACCCAGTTGCTTTATTTGTCGTAAGTCAGCGTCAAGTAACATTAAAAATATCATGGCAGGCAGTAAGTTATTACGTAGCATTTTATAAGCATTGGTAATTTCTTCGGTTTTTTCCCATACACCAAATGTAGAGCAAAGCATGACCACAAAATAGAGAGACACAATAGCTGGTAAGTATTCGAATAAACGCCAACGTGTTGTGGTTTCTAAAAATTTAAGACTTCCAGCAATGACTAATAAAGCAGTAACATAAATAAACGAGCTAGTGATCAAAACTTTTCTCCTAAACGAAAAACTGAGAATATATATTAGTGGAGTATGCGCATTATTAACTGCACATTAACACCGTCAATATTCCTAAATTAAATAAATTTTGGAATATTTTATTATTTACATCAAGACTAGCTTTAGTCAATCCTAAATTAAAAATGGATGTACAAAAATTTAAAGGTAAACGGCTTTTTACATGGCGAACAAGTTTACCCATTTAATTATTTTTTATTTTGTACAAGATCACCTTGCTGAAATAATTATTCAAATGTAGTATTTGTTAAGGAATATAATATTATCATTTTTTATATGAAGATTTATGTGGCGACCTATATAAAGGTTTTTATGTAGGGATTGATGACAGCGTATAAAATGTAGTACGCATTGCATTTATTTAAATCTGGCTTATCTATAGATTATTAACATGAAAAGTCTAAATTTGAATCGTCACTTAGCCTATTACCCAAACGAGTTATTGCTATGAAAAATATAACTAAAACAAGAACTAATAAGTCCCGAAAAATTTATAAAAGCTTGTCTTACATTTTATTGCTATCAGCTCTTAGCGCTTGTAGCCCTGTAAAGACAACATATAACCTTAACATTACCGATATTACGGGCCAGCAGTTAAACGCTCAATATTGGCAAAATAAGCTTCAAAACAACGAGACTATGTCGATGAAAAGCCAAGATATCGCTGCATTCAATCAACAACTATTTGAAAGTGATCCTCATGTAGTTAGGCCATTAGCTAGCCTAGAAAATTTAGATAAAACAGCTTTAATAGAAAAAATTAACGACATCAGTAGTATTCCAACTAGTGCGCGTTTTTACGCCGATGGAACTGAACTTACCCCACAAGATTTTGCACGTTACCGTGACAACCTTAATATCCAAGATGTTAAAGATAATAATATCGTTCAATTTGGTTTAGTAACCAAACGTTCTGCACTGCGTACATTTCCTACTTTAGATAGGGTGTTTAACCAAGAAATGGACCTTGATTTAGACCGTTTTCAGGAAACTGGCGTATTTCCAAGTGAAGCTGTCGCTATATTACACACCAGTAAAGACGGTAAATGGCTGCTAGTACAAAACTATAATTATTTAGCTTGGGTGCAGCGCGATGATATTGCCATTGGTGACAAACAAGAAATCCAAGCCTATCTAGATCACGACGATTTTTTATTGGTGTCAGGCGCAAAAGTACACACTAGTTATGTACCTAATGAACCAAAAATATCTCAAATACAGTTAGATATGGGAGTTAAACTGCCATTACTTAGCAGTACCGAACAACATAATGAGTTATACGGACAAAGTACTGCTGGTAGTTATCAAGTTAAACTTCCAGTACGAAATCAAGATGGTAGCTTGAGCATTAAAACAGCGTTAATTGGTCGTACTCAAGATGTGCATGAAGGTTATTTGGAATACACTCCTGAAAATGTTATCGCCCAAGCGTATAAATTTTTAGGCGAACGATATGGTTGGGGCCACGATTACGATGGTCGAGATTGCACAGGGTTTGTTGGCGAAATTTACAAAACATTTGGTATATTAATGCCACGTAATTCAGGTCAACAAGGTAACGGTAAATACGGCACTAACTTCCGTTTTGATGAACATTCTGATCCTGCGAGTAAATTAGCTGTCATCAAGAAATTACAAATAGGCGATCTTATTTATATTCCTGGCCATGTTATGGTGTATTTAGGAAAAGAAAACAACCAACCTATTGTTATTCATGATGTAAAAGGGTTAGCGTATTGGACACCGGAAGGACAGTTTGTTGAAGGCGTACTAAATGCAGTTTCAGTAACGCCATTGATCACATTGCAGTTAAATGAAACCACTACTTACCTAGATAAAATCTACAATATTAAACGTTTAACTCTCAACAACGTTGAAGGACATTAAACCAGTATGAAAATTACAGCTATCCGTTTTGCAAAATTAGAGGTTCCGTTAATTACGCCTTTTAAAACGGCAATGCGGACAGTACAAAACATTACTGATCTTGTCGTAATAATTGAAACGGACAAAGGTATTCTTGGTTATGGTGCAGCTCCGGCAACGCCGGTAATTACCGGCGATACACATGGTTCAATCGCCTATGCAATCCAACATGTTATTGCTCCACATATTATTGGTATGGACGTTGAAAACTTAAATAGTATTTGTCATAAAATTCAGCATGCAATTGTGGGTAATTCCAGCGCAAAGGCAGCTCTTGAGATTGCGGTTTATGACTTATGGGCAAAACGCTTTGATGCACCTTTATATAAAATGTTAGGTGGTGGAATGCCAGAGCTAACAACCGATGTCACCATTAGCGTTGATAATATAGACAAGATGTTAACGGATTCAAATTTAGCTATTGAGCAAGGCTTTGAAATCTTAAAGGTGAAAATTGGTACTGACATTGAAAAAGATATTGAGCGCGTTCATTCTATTTACCAAAATGTTGCTAAACGAGCCATTATTCGATTAGACGTAAACCAAGGTTGGACCGCCAAACAAACGGTTTACGCCATTCAAAAATTAGAAAATTTAGGTGTAGAGCTTGAGCTAATTGAGCAGCCAGTAAAAAGCAAAGACATCGACGGTTTACGCTATATTAGCGAACGCATAACCACACCTGTTATGGCTGATGAAAGTGCATTTTCACCTCAACAGGTTTTAGAATTAATTCGTACAGGTGCTGCTGATATTATCAATATCAAACTAATGAAATGCGCTGGACTTAGCCAAGCGATTAAAATTGCTGATTTAGCTGAATTGCATGACATTCCTTGCATGATAGGTTGTATGCTTGAAGGCAGTGTCAGTGTTGCAGCTGCTGCGCACTTAGCTGCAGCAAAAGCGTCGAGTATTTCGTTAATTGATTTAGACGGCCCAGCTCTTGGTCAATTTGATCCAGTTGTTGGTGGTGTAAATTTTGACTTATCAAATATAAAATTGAGTCAAGGCGCAGGCCTTGGTATTGAAACTATTAACAATTTACAGGAGTTAACATGGCCATTTTAAATTCACGCTATATAGTTACGGGAACCTTCATGTTATTAACCAGTTTACTTAGTGCATGTAACTCAGACTCAACTCCCGCGTTATTACAAAATTTAGACACTAAACAGTTAGTTGTTGTTGTCTCTGATGATTGGAGTGCAACAACTGCAACTTTGCAAAAATTTGAGTGGCAAGATGATAAATGGCAAAAAATAGACGATGCTTTTCCTGTCAATTTAGGACGTAAAGGAATGTCATGGGGATTAGGACTTCATCCGACTCAAAGCGGTAATTACAAAGTTGAAGGTGATGGAACAGCTACCGCCGGCATATTTAACTTAACTACGACGTTTGGCTATTTACCTGAGGCGAATACTGACATGCCTTATCAACCTATGTCTGCGGATCATTATTGTATGGATGTGAACAACTCACCTTTGTATAACCAAATTGTGGATAAAAACGTTGTCGGTGAAGACACAGTTAAAGATTCTACAGAGCCTATGCGCCGTGACATTCATAAAGACGGTCAAACCATATATAAAAAAGGCATAGTGATAAACCACAATCCAGATAATATTAGTGGAAAAGGCAGCTGTATCTTTGCTCATTTATGGTTTGGTCCAGAAGTACCAACCGCAGGTTGTACATCTATGGAAGAATCAAAAATGGATGCGTTATTGGCTTGGTTAAAACCAGAACAAAATCCTCGTTACTTGGCTTTACCAAAAGATGAATACAAAAAGAAAATGAAAGTATGGGGTTTACCGGCTTTATAAACAGCATTTTTTACTTCAACACATAAAAAAGTCCCATAAATATGGGGCTTTTTCGTTTTTACTTTTCGCTTATATAACCTTTATTAATGCTGACAACTGCAATTACGTTGATTTTTATCTGTTTTGCCAATACCAGGGTTAAACGTATTGGTTGGATCTAGCGTTAAGTAAAACTCTTTAAGTGTTTGCTCAGCTTCGTATAAATGTCCGACATTATGTTCCGCTGGATATTTTACGCCTCTGCTATTCAATAATTCCAACATGCTCTTTTTAACCGCTTTAGGATCGGCGCCTTTTTTCAGAATGTAATCTTGGTGGAATACATGACAGAAAAAATGACCATAATACAATTTCATTTCTAAATGCTGCTCTATAGATTCTGGCAAGTTTTCAAGCCAATCAATATCATCTCGTCTTAGGGCAATATCCAGTGATAATAAATCACCCACTTCTTTTTGATATAAAGTGTGATAACGCATGGCAGCGCCTGCTGCTGCAAAGCGATTTAATACTGCAGCTTGAGTCTCTGTTTCGTCACACTCAAAAAAGTCACCTTCTTCTTGTGCAAAAAATTTTGTGAGATGTGCTTTTGCTTCTGCAATACCATCACCACTCATTTTTAAGATTAAGTGATGATCGTATTTAGCTCTGTATTGTAAAATACGTGATGGTAAGTGTTGTGGAAAAATTTTGCTAACAGCTTGCATTACCCAATCAGTTAAGTGAGTTGGCAGAAAAGGTAATGACTTACATAATGCGTCCACTCTACCTTTAATAGCAAACAATTTAGGCAGACGGTCTGTGCCTAAATATTTAACACTTAAAAATGTATCTTTGCCGTACTTAGTTGACACATCAAAGATATCTTTATGCAAGTACTCACCAACTTCAGGTAAATTTTTATAACTTTTTAACACATCACGACGGAATTTACCCAAAACAAGCGGATCGTTTGTACCTAAGTAGAATGTTTGCTCTTTTTCTGCAACAGGAAAAGTATCTAACCTCACAGCAAAAACCGCCAACTTGCCGGCACAACCGCTAGCTTCAAATAAACGTCTTGGGTCTGCATTAAAACGACTCGGTGTATTTTCATCAACTTGGCGAACTCGTTCCTGATATTCAGTATCTGAACACTGAGCATCACTTGCCTTTAAATTATCTTTAGCAAAATTACCCTTCATTAAGTTGGTGATCATTTCCTCTGGCGTTTCACCTAATTCAATCCCTAAATGATTTACCAGCTGTAACTCACCTTGCTCGGTCACTTGTGCAAACAATGCCATTTCAGTATATGCAGGACCACGTTTAACTAACGCTCCACCAGAGTTATTTGCGATTCCGCCAACAACAGATGCGCCCAAACATGAAGAGCCAATTACAGAATGTGGTGTTCGTTTTATTGATTTAAGTAAGGTTTCTAAACCAAAAAGTGTAGTGCCTGGGGAACTTAGAACTTGTTTACCCTGCTCGAGCAAATGTATTTCATCCATTGCTAACGTATTAATAATAACAATTAGTCGGTCATAATCGTCACCACTTGGAGTCGAGCCTTCCGTTAAACCAGTGTTTGCAGCTTGCATAATAATGATGGTGTTGTGTTTTACACAGGCTTGCAGAGCTTGATATAAAGCTAATAGATTTTGCGGCTTAATTACAGCAAATGCATCACCGCCGCCAGTGCGCCAGCCAAGACGAAAACGTCGAGATTTTTGCTTATTTATAATAACTTGGTTTTGACCAACTGCATCTTCAAGAGCTTGCTGTAAAAGTGTGTGCGGCATAATGACTTCCTAATATTCATTCAATAATTGCTAATTAAAGCGGGTATTGAAACAAGCAAAATAAATTAGTCGTTAACGTTTTTTGATATTTAATACGTGCGCTATTCCATCATCTTGTTTATTACTGTCGCGATCTGGATCTAGTTTCAATTCAAGCACATCAACTTGCTCTACTAGTTTAATAATTTTCACATTTTGTTTTGAAACTCGGTCAACCAAGCCATTAATGATTTTTTGTTTTATTGATTCTCTTACTTTTAACGGCAGCATATCAAACAAGTCGCGGGTAACTCTAAGAGCTATGATATCTGTTTTTGCCGTTACTGTGGCGCTTCTTGGTTCGTTGCAAATAAAGCCAACTTCACCAATAAAATTACCAGGAGTCGTTTTGGCAATAAATTGTTTATCCACAGTAACTTCAGCTTCGCCATTTAGCAAAATGTAAAAGTCAGAATCTAGGTGGTTCTGTTTTATAAAAACATTACCCTTTTCAATCATAACCACTAAATCTGGAATATTAGAAACGGTTCTGCGGTCATTAGCATCTAGGTTTTTAAATAGTGGGATACGATTTAAAAACTCCAACAATTTCAATTTTGAGATGTTACTTATTTTTTTCATGTGTTTATGCTTTATCTACGTCAATATATCCGTTGAGTTGCAAACATAAAACTACAATGTCATTACTGCTCAATTATTTAACAGCCCAGCAATGACTTATTTATATTGCCTTTAAATTTAGTTTTAAACTTCCTTTAAACTTAGAGTTTAATTTTATACTTACCCTTATTATCCATTTTACCTAACATGCCAACACCTTGATGTATTGCGGCAGGTAAACTTGCATCTGGTTTAACAAACACATCAATATTATATCTTGTGCCAGACTCAACAAATACAGTTCCATCAATACCAAGAAGGTTATCACCATCAAACTTAATCGCTAACTTATTGTCATCACACAATAACGTAGATGCAATGGTTCCCAATGGAATAGGACCGTTCATATTAACGCCAGATTTACTCCATATAAATTCCCCTGACAATTGTTCACAGACTGGAGTACCACTTTGGAAAATATCTATGGTGGTAATAAAACGTCCTGCAATAGGATTCAGTGGTAAAGGTAAAAATGGTCTAATGTCATCCGCAGGCATTCTAAAAACAAAATCTCTTAATTGATGACCTGTTAAACCAGTGGAAACAATACCACGGCCACTTAGTTGCTGACTTTCTCTTGGATTTCCAAACTTAACGTCAAAACCTAAATTACCATGTAGTAAGCTACTAAATTCAAATTTCCAATGGATATTTTCAAATAGCATTTTGTTAGCTTGCAAAGATTGTATTTCACCTTGCCAGATGTTTCCTGACATACCTTGGTAGGCAACGTTCTTTGGTAAACTTAATTTGCTAGCCACTAAGCTAACGGGGATCAGTGTCACCAAAAACAATATAAAACTTATAATAAATAAAACGATTAATTTAACTTTACTCATTTATTCTCGCCCTAAATCTAATCGTCTAACTTTCACCATGCCGTTAGTATCGGCTTTAGAAAAATCAATATTTTGAGCACTAATGTTATGCTTCGTTTGTAATTCCGTTAACCAGCGCATTAAATTATTAAAACCAATTTCATCAATTCCAACCTTTACCATATCTGTTTTTTGTGGCTGAATTCGCTCAATCACAACACCATATCGTTTAGCTGTTGAATTAATAACTTGGGTAATAGAACGTTCATTGCCTGATGCTGAGCCGGTATTTATACTCGCTGATTTAATAATCTCAATTTGTTGTTTAGCCCACTTGTTCAACTCTAGTTGTTGCGTAAGTTTTGCTTGTGAACTTGTAACACCAGTATTGATTTTAGTGACCACAGTGATCAATAAAAATAGAATAAATACCACACTGGCGACTTTAATTAGCCTTTGTTCGCTTTCTGTTTTACTGCCAAGCCAAGTGATTAATGTATGCTTTAATTTATCCATATTTACTTGGCCTCCTGAATACTTAACGAACCTGCAACTGTATTACCTTCGTTATTTACCGCACCTTGCTTAACTTCTAAGCCCAATTTTTCTATATCATTTTTGAATTGTTCAAATTGTTGAAAAGATGGAGCGTTAGCAGTAAGTCTAAGTTCACCACGTTTTTCATCATATCTAATTGATTCTATATTAATATTTGGACGCTTTTTAAAGATGGGTGTTAACTCAGCCATAAATGCAGTAAATCCACCGAGTTCACTACTGTCAGAACCACCGACAGCTGCAACTTTACGTTTTAACTGAGTACGTAAAATATTTATTCTTAATTTTTCTTTTGGAAAGGCAGCTTGATACATTTGCGCCAAATCCTCTTTGGCTACTTCAAGATCAGTGGTTGCTGATCGCCATTTGGCTATTACCATTACAAATTGGATGGACAAGGTTATTAATAACAACGCTGCGGCTGGACGCCACAATACCCAATTTTTGCTCACGGCTTTTTTCTGAGAAAAATCACCTTGTAACAAATTCCATTTAATTTGATCAGTTTGTTGTGCCAATAGCAACATAGGTAATTCTGGCTCAGCCGCAATTAGATTTACACGCTCTGATTCAATTAAATTAGCAGTTAATTCCGCAGGAAGCGGCGAAAAATAGTTTAATTCTATTTGAGCTTCTGCGCTTTCATCATCTGCTTTACTATTCTCTGCTAACAATTTTTCAAAATACAAAGGTAACCAAGGATCAGTTAAAAACCATCCACGCCAAGAATCTTCTCTTATTAACCAACCATTAGCATAACCAAGTATTGAGATACTTTTACTGTTTTGCTCAGACTTAATAGCCTCGTTTGGTAAGCCCAAAACATCTGGCAACATACTTTTTACTTGAATGTCAGCTTGCGCTAATCTGTCTAACCAGCTTTGTAATAATGTACGCTTAACTATCGCAATGTTAACCCAGTACTTTTCTAATTCTTTATCAAAACCAGTTTGTTCAATAGCAAAATGTAATTTTTCTATGTCTTCCGCCAATTCATCTTCTAACATAAATGGCAAAGCTTTAAGCAGCTGACGGGTTGGCTTACTTGGCATAAAATGTCGGTGCAATCTAACATCTGCGCTATCAACAAGCACAGTGACATAACGACCTTTCGCGTATTCTGTTAATACAGATAAATCATCTTGATGTTCCAATTCACCAGAGACAATAACTTCTTTTGTGGCCTGTGACCAAACCAACCAAGGAATGGAACTTGAGTTCTGACTACTCAGTCTCAGTATTAGCTTCTCGCTCAATCTTTCCTCCAAAACGGCGCGCAATTACGTCTACATTATATTTATCATCTAATTGAAACATGCTAGTCAATTCAAATTTAATATCATTTAAATAAGCATTTGTAACCAATTTAAAAAAACTACTTTTTACCGTAAATTGGCTTTTATCTATCTTTGCTATGTTTGACAGTGAACTTACCTGAGTAAGTGCAAAAAAGTCATCGATATTGTCAAACCCATCATCTGGTCGTTCTGCCAATATTGCGTCTACTTTATCACGTTCAATATCTAACATTGCCATCAAAAACTCTGGATTATCCGAGCTGATGGTATTTACATTAATACTAAGTTGATTGCTATTTGGGATCACGCACACTTTATCCATAAGTTGCGTCATGACCGCTAAATCAAAACCGTAAATAACTCTTAATTCATTTTCATGAGCCAGCATTGAATTGGCACTTAAATATGGAAACGATAAACTCGTATACATATCACCGTCATAACCTACCGAGCCAGAAGGATAATCGTCGGCATCTAACCAGTCATATAAATTCACAGCTAAATCGTCGTTACTCACTTCACCTTTTACATCCAATGAATCAAGTAACTTAACGAACAACTGGATACGTTCTGTTTTTATATCATCAGGTATACCTGGGTAGTACAAACTATTCAAATTAAAACAAGCTGACAAGTCTGTCACTTCACCTTCAATTAGACCATCACCAACCGGGAAACTCATGCCTTTTAACGCCCAAGGTTGGTCTAGGTTGAAAATACCATCTTCATCTTCTGCGGTTTTTTTTAATAATGCTTTAATAAAGTTTTCAGAACTAATTGCATACCAATAAGCTTGTTGACGCTCTAAAATATTTTGTACTCGTTGAACTTGGAATGCTTGTGCTGACAAAATTTCAGTCGCTAAAATCACACACAAAGCAATCGCCAATAACACGGAAATTAATGCCACGCCTTTTTGCTTATGCTGGCTTTTAATTTGTTTGCGCTTACCACTCAATTTACTTTTAAGCTTTGGTTGATGGCTTTGTGTTTTAATTATCATTCTTTATCTCTACCACTGTTTGTCGAATGATAAGAAAGCTACGTTCAATTTCACCAAAAGTTTCCGTTTCCAACTTAAGTTTTATTGCCGAAGGTAATCCAGTCTCGGGTAATTCATCGCCCCATTCACCATTGACGTGGTAAGACAAACTCATTGCTTCAATGCCATTAATTAGAACTTGAACTCTAGGTTCAGTACCCATTTCATTATCAACAAAGTTAAAGTACAAACGTTCTAATTTTTTTTCAATTAACCGATACGCCACAAGCTGTAGTTCACTTCTTGCTAGCACCATAGCTGGATTTGTCCAACCATCTCTGACAAAAGCAAAACCAACCGCTTCAGATTCAAACAAATAATCACTAGCATGAAAAAAGGTATCGCCGCTATCTTCACCGTCAATTCTCACTTTACGTTGCGCTAGCTGGGTAAAATCGTTTTCTATAATTGTAAATGCACGTTGTAAATCGGTTAACTGTTTGTTTTGGTTAATAACAACTTCATGGCCATTTACTGTGGTATTAACCACAGAAAACATAGCGACACTCAACATGGAAAAAATAGCCAAGGCCACTAAAATTTCTAGCAGGGTAAAGCCCTGTGCTTTGTTTGAGTTGTAATTAGTCATGTTATTTATTACGCACATTTGATGATAAGTACGTAGTTAAAGAATAAACAGATGTCGCTGCATTTTTCTCTGTGGATACATTCATAGTCACTGAGCGTAAAGACTTATCTTCCGTTTCAACCACGATTTGTTGCCAATACCATTTTCGGCCTGCTAATTCCTGCTCACCTTTTGCTTTATCTTTTGGTGGCCAAACTTCGCTAGTTTGTAACTCAATAAGCTGATCGTTTGCTACCCAAGAAGCAAATGTAATTTGTTCTATTTCACTTAAGTTGTTAGACGATGTGCCAACCACATTTAAAATTGTACTCGCTGAATAAGCAAAAATAGCTAATGCCAGTAACAACTCAACTAAAGTAAATCCAGTTTGCTTTTGATTTGTGCGCCCTTGATGACTTCTCATATTAAAGCTCATCTATTTGCTTTGGGTCGAGTACTAAAACGGGAGTAATAAATTCACCTCTAACTTTAAATGTAACTGGTTCATCAAAGCCATTGTCATAACTAACATCGAGGTCAAAAGGAGATATTTCACCTGAGGATAGGATAAAAATTTGTGGAAAAGACATCTGCTTTTCTTCTTCCGTTTGTTCGCTATTTTCTTCTAATTGTTCTTCATCAATCCATTCAACAGCACTTAATAAGTTTTGCTCTTGCCATTCCAAACCATCTAAGGCTAATTCAATAGTTATATCGTTTTCTAATTCAGTCTCTGTAAATGGCGGTTCTGGCATTGGTTGCCATTTTTCACCATCAAACATTAGGAATACGTAACTTGATTCGCTAACAGAAAAGCCTAATAAGGTATTATTCAATACTGCATATTCAGACGCTAGATTAATTAACGCAGCAAGTTTTTTACTTTGCTGATCAACTTGATCAAATGGGTCTTGGGCTAAGTTTGGAAATTTAACAGTACTGACAACAAGTCCCATCAACAAGATCACAAGCATCAATTCAAAAAGAGTAAAACCTTTATGTTTGTTCACTTATAGACCCTTACTAAATGGCACTATTTTTAAGAATAAGGATGCTTAAATTTATAAACATCCTAGTATTTATATCGCTTTATATTAAGCCTTTATAAAAAGTCTTTTACGTTCCAGTTACCAATATCGTCTTCAGTACCGGCTTCACCGTCTGGTCCGACTGAAAACAAATCAAATTTACCCATTTCGCCTGGATTAATTAACTGGTAATCATTACCCCATTTATCTTGCGGTAATTCATCAAGAAAACCATTTACTGGGTAGTTACGTGGAACAGGTTCAATTTCTGGTGCAGAAACTAATGCTTCCAAACCTTGTTCTGTCGTTGGATATTGACCGGCTTTTAATTTATATAAATCTAAAATTGATTCTAAATTTTTAATTTCAATTGCTGTACTCTGAACCTTAGCTTCGTCGGCACTATCCATTAAGTTACCAACAACTAATGACGCCATCATGCCCAAAATAGCAATAACGATCATCACTTCTAATATAGTAAAACCTTTCTGTGTTTTTCTAATAATTTTCATTTTCTTACTCCATTTACTCTAGTAATTTAAAATTGATTTACATGCCAGCTAAATTATTCATTTGCATAATTGGTTGCATAATTGCCATTACAATAAACATAACCATACCGGCCATTACAGCAACAATTAATGGTGTTAATAAACTTAAACTTATCTTAACAATTGCATCCAGTTCGTTGTCTTGGTTATCTGCTGAACGTTTTAACATTTGCTCTAATTCACCCGATTTTTCACCGCTGCCAATCATGTGTAACATCATAGGTGGAAATGTTTTTGAATTCTCTAATGAGCTTTTTAAAGATGCACCTTCACGTACATTATCGGACGCTTCTATAACCGCTTTTTTAATATGAGCATTAGACAATACTTCGCCAGATATGGTCATTCCTTCCAAGATAGGAACCGCACTGGAAGTTAAAATGCTTAACGTACGAGCAAAGCGCGCTGTATTAACACCTAAAATCACCTTGCCTATTAAAGGCAGTTTTAGTAATTTTTTATCAAACTTCAATCTGAATTTCGGACGCTTTAACATCCGCTGAAAAACCACAATCCCTGCAACAATAAAAATAGCCAAGAAAATACCGTAGTTAAGAATAAAATCACTCAGACTTAATAAGAGTTGAGTGCTTCCAGGAAGTTCCTGCCCAGACTTCATTACTTGCCCAACAATTTTAGGCACTACCGATGCTAACAAAAATGTCACTATACCAATGGCAAACACGGTTAACATTATTGGATAAACCATAGCTTGGGTTAGTTGTGACTTAGTCTCTTGACGTTTTTCTGTGTAATCAGCAAGTCTATTTAATACTTCATCTAAATGACCAGATTTTTCGCCGGCCGACACCATAGAGCGAAATAAGTGGTCAAAAATATAAGGAAATTCTTTCATGCCTTCAGCAAGACTATAACCTTCAACAACTTTGGAGCGAATAGCCATTATTGTACGTTTTAATCTTGGTTTATCGCATTGCTCTGCAACCGCTAACAATGCAGATTCTATGGTTAATGCAGAACCAACTAAGGTGGCTAACTGACGAGTAACAAGCGCTAAATCTGATGCTGATATCTTAGCTTGAAATAGTGATATTCCCGCTTCAGCTTGTTTCTCTTTTTGGCTCGACTGACTAACATCTATTGGGATTAACCCTTTATCTCTAAGCTGCTGCCTAACTTGTTTGGCAGTATCAGCTTCTAACATGCCTTTTTTAGTTTTGCCTTTGTTATCCAGAGCTTTGTATTCAAAGGCAGCCATTAACTGTCCTCACGGGTAACACGTAATACTTCTTCTAAAGTTGTTAACCCTGCTAAAACTTTACCCATACCATCATCTCGAATACTAGGCGTATTCTGACGTATATATTTTTCTATAGCCTGTTCGCCTTTACCTGTATGGATATTTTCACGAACCGCTTCATCAACAACTAATAATTCATGAATACCGACACGTCCACGGTAACCTGTAAAGTTACACTGGTCACAACCTTTAGGGTGGAAAATAGTACGCGTGTCGTCGGCTTTTAAGCCAAGCATTTCTTTTTCAGCATTATCAGGTGAATAATCAACTTTACAGCTGCTACATAAGGTTCTAACTAATCGTTGTGAAATAACCGCTAATAAACTTGATGATAATAAAAATGGTTCAATTCCCATATCTTCCATACGAGTAATAGCGCCTGATGCGGTATTTGTATGCAAGGTAGAGATAACTAAGTGACCAGTTAAACTAGCTTGCACTGCAATTTCTGCCGTTTCTAAGTCACGGATTTCACCTATCATTACGACATCTGGATCTTGACGTAATATTGCTCTTAATCCTCGAGCAAAAGTCATATCAACTTTAGTGTTAACTTGTGTTTGACCAACACCAGCTAATTCATACTCGACCGGATCTTCAACCGTTAAAATATTGCGGTCTTTACTGTTGATGTTGGTTAAGCCTGCATACAAGGTGGTACTTTTACCTGAACCTGTAGGTCCTGTAACCAAGATAATACCGTGCGGTTTACGCAGTAATTCAGCAAATTTTGCTTGGTTAGTTGGCGTCATACCCAAGTCAACTAAATCTAATTTGGCGTTATTTTTATCCAACAAACGCATCACCACACGCTCACCATAAGATGATGGCATGGTTGAAACGCGCACGTCGATTGCACGACCCGCTATACGTAAAGATATACGACCATCTTGAGGAATTCGTTTTTCAGCTATGTCTAACTTAGCCATAACTTTTATTCTTGAAACGAGCAAAGAGGAAAGTTTGCGGTTTGGTGATAACACCTCACGCAATACACCATCAACACGAAAGCGGATAACTAATTGCTTTTCAAATGTCTCAATATGTATATCTGACGCACCTTCTTTAATAGCTTCTGACAATGTCGCATTAATCAATTTAATAATTGGCGCGTCGTCTTCACCCTCTAATAAGTCTTCTGTACCCGGCATTTCTTCAGCAATAGAAAACAGGTCAACTTCGTTACCTATGTCTTCCATTAACTGTTGGGTTTCAGATGCATTACGTTGGTAGCTTTGCTCCAACTCAGTATCAAATTCATCATCTGGGATAGTTGATGTAGGTAATACAAAGCCGAGAAAACGACGAATTTCAATTAACGCATCCATAGATGTAGACGCTTTAATTAACATTCTCGGTTTATCTTGTTGATATGAAATTAATACACCAAAGCGCTGAGCAAAACCAAACGGCACGCGCTTAATAGATGTATCTATATCACCCTGCTCTACCAGTATAGTTGGACTGACAGGATCTAAGTTTTGGTTAACTAATTCTGACATTATTAGTTATCGCCCTTACTCTCATTATCTTTCTTTAGAGTTTCTTTATCTGAAGCTTTTCCTTCTAATTTTTTCAACGTATCAGATTGATTTTCATTTAAATACTCTTCAAAAGATGGAGGTAAGGCAATTGTCTCATCCCATTCACTTAATACCGGCTGACTAGTGAATGGCATTAATGCTATGCCATCCTCTTCACTTTTTAATTGTTCAGCGCGTATATAATTATATTTACGATTACTCTCACCAGCCAAGGTCTCATCGTCTCGGATTATTACAGCTCGAATAAATACCATTAAATTACGCTTACGTTTTGTAGTACTGGTCGATTTAAACAGGTGACCTATAATTGGTATATCGCCAAGTAGTGGAACTTTAGAAACACTTTCTTGCACGTCTTCATCAATCAAACCACCAATAACGATAGTCGCACCGTCTTCTGCCAAAACCGTTGTATTGATAGAGCGTTTATTTATGCCTAAATCAACACCCGTTGCTCCACTGACACTTGACACTTCTTGGCTTATCAATAGCTGAACTGCATTACCTTCATTAATTTGTGGTGTAATGCTTAATTTAATACCAACTTCAGTACGTTCAACCGTTTGGAACGGGTTAGCATTATTACTTCCAGTTGAAGAACCAGTAATAATTGGCACTTCCGAGCCCACTAAAATAGAGGCTTCTTCGTTATCTAAAGTAGTAATTGATGGAGTTGCTAAAATATTAGAGTTAGTGTCATTACTCACAGCTTGAAGAACAACGCCCCAACCATCTTTAAAGATACCTGTAGCAAAACCACTTACGCTACTTAGTACCGAAGCCAGAGTGGTATAATCACCTTCAGTTGTAGTCGATAATACAGAGCCTACAGACTCACCATCGTCATTAGTATTGTATACAATCTCTTCCGTGGTTGTTTCTCTTGCGCTGTAAGCGGCTCCTGCAAGAGTGGATACTGGTGTAACTGCACCATTATTAAACTGAGTAAACCCAAGGTCTTCGCTGCCCCACTGGACACCTAAATTAATGCCTTCACTTTCATACACTTCAACTATTATCGCTTCAACTAGTACTTGCTGACGACGAATATCGAGTTGGCGAATAATCTGCTCTAAAGAACGCATCATGTCAGGTTCTGCGTTAATAACTAACGAGTTAGAATCTGCGTGTGCTTGAATTGAATAATCACGTTTTTGACTACGCGATGAGGTTTTAGTTGACGTCCCGCCTTTAGCGTCTGCGGCTAATGAGTCTGATACGCCAGTTAACACTTTAACTATCTCTTCCGCCTTGGCGTATTTCAAATAATGAACTCGAGTGTTACCTGAGCTTTCTAATTCCGCATCCAAACGCTCAATTAATTTAATAACTCGGCTACGAGCTTGCGGTTCACCACTAACAATAACGCTATTGGTTCTATCATCAGATACAATTTTAGGAATTAAAAATTCTGGTTGGTCTTTATTGCCTTTGGCACTGTAAATACTTTCCAAAATACGAACAATTTCGCTGGCTGATGCAAATTGCAATTTAACAATTTCGACTTTTAAATCACCAGCCCTATCAACACGATTAATAATATCAACCAAACGATTAACCGTTGCCGCAGAACCTGTCATCATTATCACATTTGATGGGTCATAATGCACAACATGACCAGAACCTGATTGATTACTAAATTGGCGTAATAGCGGAGATAATTCACGCACTGATACGTTTTTAACTTCAACAACACGGGTAACCATTTCATCACCAACACCTGGTGCATCATTACCTACTACTGGAATTGCAGAATTTTTTGCATCTTTAGCTTTAACAACTTTAAGAATACCGTTGCCCATATCAACAACAGCGTATCCATATACCTCTAATACGTTTAAAAAGAATTGGTAATACTGTTTTTCTGACAATAAATCATAAGAACGAACGTTTACTTTACCTCGAACCGTTGGGTCTATAATGATGGTTTTCTGTAAAATTTTACCAACAATATTAATAAACTCATTAATATCAGTACCTTTAAAGTTAGGCGAGTACTGAGCCGCGTGGACTGGTTGGGATACCCATAAGCTGGATAATGCCAATACAGTTAACGAGGTAGATAACGCCGTCACCTTTATAGATTTAACAAATTTAATTGTTAAGGTATTTATTGATGCTGTAAACAAACCCATTAAAACAAACTCCAGGGGTTAAAGTGCCAAAATAATATCAATTGCGGTATCGTCTCTAACGACCGTTATTGTTGCTTCTGTCATTGTTCGCAATTCTTTCATTACGCTCAATGCTTGTTGCATATCTGTTAAGTCATAACCATTTATACTTGTAGCTAAATCATTACGCTTTAATCCAACTTCTGAAAATAACTTTCCATCTTTCCCTGGGGAAAGTTTATAGCCTTTTAGTTCACCACTTCTTCTATATGGTTTAACTCTAATAACATCGAGCAACTTTTTAGGATCATCAAATAAGGTTTCCCTTTGTTCTCTTAAAGAGCGAGAAAGTTCAACATTTTCACGTTTATCAAGTCGCTCTTTTTTTAACGGCTTGCTTTTTTGTGCTGGATTAGGATCTTGGATAACGGTTTGCTGATCACGATTTACTTTATTTTCAGAGCCTGGTACTGAGGTTGAATATTCAATACCAGCTAGCATTAATGTCTCAAATCTACCTGATACAAACAAGATAACTCTATCTAGTAATATTTCATGTACAGATGCAGAAGTACCATCAATTTTTTCATCTATACCATAAGTATTTTGATTGCCCGCACTTTCTATTATTGCGACACTTGTTTTTGAAGTGGTATTTGAACTATCTGCGACTAAGCCAGTTAATTTAACATTCAAACGTGTTTTAGGTGCTGGTTGATCTGTTTTTTGTGGTGATTTAACTACTGTGGATTTTTTTAAATCGCCAAATAAATTAATACTCAGTAAATCACTAATATCTATTTTATTATTCGTTGCCGTATTATTCTGGCCGCTAAGAGAAGAGCTACTGATTGTAATTTTGTTATATTCTGATGATGTTGGTATAAATTTCCAAATTAAATCAGCCGATATATACGCACAATAAACCAACAAAGTGATTGTTATAATTTTACTCAATTTTTGATGTGGTAATTTGCCCGTAAAGGTATTGAGCTGCTCAAACAAGCGAGACGACTCCATTAATTTTGGTACTCCAATATATCAGTTTATTATTAATGTTTTATTGCGCCATTAACAATAACAAACTTAATTCCATTTGAAATTAGTGATTTTACCGCTCAGTATAACCTTACACATGGTTAAAAATCACTATTTATGCTAAATTATCGTCGCTTTTTAACACTTATTCCTAGGATACTTTAATAACTACAATGTCAGAAACCAAGGTACGCTTAGATAAATGGCTATGGGCCGCACGCTTTTATAAAACACGTTCTACTGCTACAGACATGATCAATGGTGGTAAAGTTCATTATAATGGCCAAAGATGTAAAGCATCAAAACTTGTAGATGTGGGTGCAAGCGTAAAATTGCGCCAAGGCTACGATTCAAAAACGGTCATAGTGAAGATAGTTTCAGACAAGCGACAGAAGTTTGAAATAGCCCAAACCTTCTACCAAGAAACTGATGAGAGCCTAGAATTGCGACAAAGCGATCAACTTGCGCGCGAGCAAAGTATCGCGTTTTCACCGAGACCAGATAAAAAGCCAGATAAAAAACAACGCAGAACCTTAATTAATTTTAAAAATACCGATAACTTTGAGTAACAACACCTTATGACTGAGAAAAACACACAAGACTTATTACACAGATATATTTTTGAACAACGTCACGTTCGTGGCGAAATTGTGCAAATGAGTCACAGCTATAATGCCATGCTAGAAAACCACCAATATCCAGATGTTGTAAAACAAATACTTGGGGAATTACTAGCTATCACTAGCTTATTAACAGCAACCATTAAATTTGAAGGTGATATTAGTATTCAACTTCAAGGTGATGGTCCGCTTAGTTATGCCGTGGTTAATGGTAATAACAAACAACAAATGCGTGCTACTGCTAAATATAAAGACGATATAAAACCCGGAACTATTCCTGAATTGATTGGCTCTGGCTATATGGTGATCACAATTGCACCGGATCAAGGTGAACGTTATCAAGGTGTTGCAGCATTAGATAAAGACTCGTTAACCTTATGTATTGAAGATTATTTTAAAAACTCTGAGCAACTACGCACTCGAGTTTGGCTTGCTACCGATACATCTGAGCACAACGGTAAATCGGCAGGAATGTTATTACAAATACTACCTGTTGAAGCAAAAGCTAACGATGACTTTACTCACTTAGAAGCATTAACTAACACGATTAAAGATGAAGAGTTATTAAATCTGCCAGCCAAAGAAGTACTAACTCGGCTGTACCATGAAGATAATCCAGTGTTATTTGAGCCTCAAGAGATCACTTATGAATGTGGCTGTTCTCGTGAGAAAACATCTGCTGCTATCTTAAAACTAAGTTTTGATGATGCAATGGCATTAATCGAAGAACGTGGTGATATAGAGATAACATGTCAGTTCTGCTTAACCGATTATCATTTTGATGCGGTAGACGTAGAAGCCCTATTTAAAGATTCAGCTGAGCAAAGTGATTCTATTAATTAGTCCGATGTTAAACATTAATTGCTTGTTTTAAAAAAGCAATTAATACATGTAGAATCAAGCATATCCAAATATATAAGGTTACTAAAACAATAATATGAAATTAATTAAACAATTTAGTCTAACTGCGTTAGTTGCATCATTTGTAACTGTACTTGCAGCATGTTCTGAATCAACTGATACCGCTAGCGTTGAAAAATCACGCATACAAGCTCACCTAGAATTTCTTGCTGACGATCAATTGCAAGGTCGAGATACTGGTAGCCGAGGCCATGAAATAGCAGCAAATTATGTTGCCGCAGAATTCAAAAAAATTGGTTTAATACCAGCTGGCACAGACGGTTATATGCAGCGTGTTCCATTTAGACGTGCGTATTTAGATCAAACCAGCACAGTTGTTAAGATTGGTTCTGGTGCTAAAACTATTGAACTAAAATACCCTCAAGATTATATGATGGGTGCTAGCACATCAACTACAGAATCAAGTGTAAAAGCAGAAGTGGTTTTTGTTGGTTATGGTTTAGTAGCGGAAGATTATAACTATGATGATTATGCCGGTTTAGATGTTGAAGGCAAAATTGTTGTCGCTTTAACCGGTCGCCCGAAAGCATGGCCATCTGAAGAAGGTGCTCATTTAGGATCTGGTAAAGTTAAATCTGAAAATGCAGCAAAACATGGCGCGATTGGCTTTGTAACATTACATACCCCAAAAAGAGAAAAAGTACGCTCTTATACAACATCTCTTAACTATCTAAACGCTCCAAGTCTTCGTTGGTTAGATAAAGACGACGCTCCATTTGGTGTGCAAAAGCAATTTAAAGGTGGCGCATACTTAAATATCGACGCGGGTAAAAAGCTATTTGCAAATGCACCAACACAGTTAGAAGACATTTTCACTTTAGATAATGAAGATAAAGAAATTAAAGGTTTTCCTTTAAATACCAGCATTGAAATTGCATCTAAATCTAGTCATGAAAAAATCAGTTCACCAAACGTAGTGGCAATTTTACCAGGTTCAGATCCTGTATTAAAAGATGAGTACGTAGTATTTACCGCTCACCTTGATCACATTGGTTTAGCAAAAGACGTAACAACTAAAGATCGTATCAATAATGGTGCAATGGATAATGCCTCTGGTGTTGCTGTATTATTAGAAACTGCACGTGTATTAGCAAATTCTGAACGTCCACGTCGTTCTATTTTATTCACGGTTGTTACCGCTGAAGAAAAAGGCTTATTAGGCGCAAGTTACTTTGCCAATAACCCTACGGTTCCATTATCGTCAATGGTTGCCAACGTGAACTTAGATATGCCTGTATTGTTGTATGATTTTGCTGACGTAATTGCTTTTGGTGCAAATCATAGCTCTTTAGGCGCGGTTGTTGAAAAAGCTGCTGGTGAATTAGGTATTGGTTTAAGCCCAGATCCTATGCCAGAACAAGCTATATTTACTCGTTCAGATCATTACAACTTTGTAAAAAAAGGTGTTCCAGCTGTATTCTTAATGACTGGCTTCACTTCAAAAACTGAAGGCGAAGATGGCGGAAAAGTTTGGGGTGAGTTTTTTGCCAAGCATTACCACAAACCATCTGATTCATTAGATTTACCAATTAACTATGACGCAGCGAAAGTGTTTGCCGATGTTAATATCCGTATTGGTTTAACAATAGCAAACCAAGACGAACGTCCTTACTGGTTAGAAGATAGTTTCTTTGGTAAAACGTTTGGACAAACTAAGTAGTTCAGTTAACTGAACAACTAAGCTTGTTAGAAAGCTAGGTTTATAAACCAATTAAACCGTAACTTATGTTACGGTTTTTTTTCACGTTGTGATCAACTCACAATGGATTTTGCGTACTTTATTGAGTCTGAACTAGAGGCTGTTTATCGCCGCTTAAACTAACTTAGAGTCTACTTTTTGGAACGGCTTACGGCTTATTTTCAGCCATAAAAAAAGGCGCTAAATAAGCGCCTTCTTTAATCTGTTATTTACATAACAATATATTTTATACTTTAGGAGCATCAATATTAGTGATTAACTCTAAATCAAAAGTATATTCATCAACCGCAATAGCTAGTTTACGTTTTGCATCGTAAGCAGTTAATTTATCTTTTTCTTCCGCTGTTATTACATCAGCAGCTAAAGACACATCAACTAAACCAGCAAATCTTAATTGTTTCTTAACTTTACCAGAGCGAGTTGCAGCTTTCATTTTATCTAACAATGGAAGCACATCTAATTTAGCTTTATAAGCATCCTCTAGTACGGTGAAACCATCACGGCCAACCATGCTAACTAAAGAAGTAAGAGTCTTCTTAGCTGCATCATCTTTCAATGTTGCTTCAGCAAGGTCAGTTATCATTTTGTCAGATATTTTTGAACGTTTGATAAACGGCATCGCTAAACTCGCACCTAAGAAACCAGAAACGAATCTATTAGGGAAGTTATCTGTGTACGCAAACAATGCATCTTCAGCTTGTTTTAATGCCCAAGTTGTACCGTGGTTGAAGTATGGTTTTAACTCTTCACGACAGTCGCTTTGCAAGTAAAACTTAATATTCCCCATAGCCATGAATAAGTAACTCATTACGTCACCTAAACGAGCAGATAGCATTTCTTTACGTTTTAAATCACCGCCAAGAACTAATAATGCAAAATCAGCTTGAACTGCTAATGCTGAAGACAAACGATTAATTTGTTTTTCAAATTTCTTAACCATAGGCTCTGCATTTTTACCACGGCCAAAACCTGGTAAGTAAGCAGTTGCAATACCACGTAAAAAGTTTTTAGTACTGTAGCCAATCGTTTTACGCATTAACTTATTAAATTCTTTATCCGCTGCTTTATCTTCAGAGTGAATTACAGAAATTAAGTCTTGAACATATGGGTGACAACGAGTTGCACCTTGACCAAAGATCATTAAGTTACGAGTTAAGATATTTGCACCTTCAACCGTAATACCGATTGGTGTTGCAAAGTAAGCACTTGCTAATACATTGTTAGGACCCATTTGGATACCTTTACCAGCTTGCACGTCCATACCTGCTTCAAGACAATCACGACCCATTTCAGTCATGTGATATTTAGCCATTGCAGTAATAACTGACGGTTTTAAACCTGCATCTAACGAGTTCAATACTAAGTGACGCATTGATTCTAAGTTGTAAGTTAAGCCACCAATTAGCGCTAATTGCTCTTGGATACCTTCAAACTTACCAATCGGCATACCAAATTGCTCACGAATTGCAGCGTATTCAGATGTTGATTTAAGAGAAGCGTGACCAGTTGCACAACCATTAGCAGGTAATGAAACACCACGTCCAGCACCTAAACAAGCCACTAGCATTTGCCAGCCTTTACCGATGTTTTTCTGTCCACCGATAACGAATTCCATTGGTACAAATACATCTGTACCACGTGTAGTACCGTTATAGAATTTAACGCCTAACGGGTTATGACGGTTACCAGTTTCCACACCTTCATAGTCTGTAGGTAGTAATAAACAGGTAATACCTAAATCTTCTTCATCACCTAAAAGGTTATCTGGGTCATACGCTTTAACAGCAAGACCAAGTACAGTGGCGATTGGTGCTAACGTAATGTAACGCTTGTCCCAAGTACAACGTAAACCAACAACTTCTTCGCCGTTATACATGCCTTTAGTAACAATAGCTGTATCTGGAATACCACCAGCATCAGAACCAGCTTCTGGGCTAGTTAGTGCAAAACATGGAATTTCTAAACCGTCAGATAAACGCGGTAAATAATGTTGTTTCTGCTCATCTGTACCAAAGTGAGCTAGTAACTCACCTGGACCCAATGAGTTAGGAACCATTACTGTTGTGGCAATTGGGTTACTTTTTGTTGAGATACGCGCAACAATAGTAGAACTAGCATAAGCACTAAATTCTAATCCACCAAATTCTTGAGGAATGATGAACGAGAAAAATTTATGATCTTTTAAGTGCTGTAAAATACGTGGTGGAATATGAATATTGTTGTGTATTTCTACATCATCCAACATTTCTAACAATTCTTCTAACGGACCATCGATGAAAGCTTGCTCGCGCTCCGTTAATTTCGAAGGGGCAGTCTGTAACAAAGCGTTAAAATCTGGTTTGCCTTGATAAATTGATGCTTCAAGCCATGTATCTCCAGCGTCTAGAGCTTCTTGCTCTGTGCGAGAAATTTCAGGTAAAATTTTTCTAAATGACGTTCTTAGGCTCATGATTGCCCCTCTGTTGTTTGTTTTATAGTTATTCCAAGTATAGGACTTGGTTTCAGATTCAGTTAAATATAATACATATTAAAACACAACTGGTCTGATGTCTTACCAGTCAGTGTATTAACTTTTTACTAAAAAAGAAAGTATTTCGTCTTAATAATTTCCATATGAGCTACAAAACAACATTGAATATTAATAATTTAAAACTATATTTGTATTAATAATAGGGAAATTGGAGCGTTCATGTCATTTGCTACTGTATATAGTCGAGCTAGAGTTGGTATTGATGCACCGCTAGTTACCATAGAAGTTCATATATCAAATGGCCTACCTTCATTCCAAATTGTTGGACTGCCTGATGCCAGCGTTAGAGAGTCTCGTGATCGCGTTCGTAGTGCTTTAGTAAATAGCGACTTTCAATTTCCACAAACAAGATTAACCGTAAACTTATCACCTGCTGATATACCAAAAGAAGGCGCACGTTTTGATTTAGCTATTGCTGTTGGTATTCTAGCTGCCTCCGCGCAAGTCCCTATCGATAAGTTAAATCAATACGAGTTTTACGGTGAACTGGGTTTAAATGGCGATGTACGTGGAATAATAGGTGAAATACCCACAACTATTGCCTGTGGTAATGCCAATCGCATTTGTATCCTCCCTCAATCAAATAGTTTACAGGCAGGCTTAGTTGAAACCACAGAGATGCTAGAAGCTGCGACCTTAATGGCTGTTTTTCATCATTTAACCGGACAGCAAAACTTGTCCTTTATCACTCCAGTGCAAACTCCTGAGTATGAAGTAGTTAATGTGCAAAATGATTTGAGCGATGTTATTGGTCAGGTTATGGCAAAACGTGCATTAGAAATTGCCGCTGCAGGTCAACATAACTTATTATTTTTAGGGCCGCCAGGAACAGGAAAGTCGATGCTGGCGTCAAGACTTGCCAGCATTCTTCCTGCGATGTCGATAGAAGAGGCATTACAAACCGCCGCGATTCATTCAATAAGCGGTAAGCCATTCGACTTTACTCAATGGCGAACCCGCCCTTTCCGTAATCCTCATCACACAGCATCCGGTGTTGCTTTAGTTGGAGGTGGTAGCGTACCTAAACCTGGTGAAATTTCCTTATCTCATAATGGAGTCTTGTTTTTAGACGAACTGCCAGAATTTGACCGTAAAGTTTTAGATGTATTACGCGAGCCGATGGAAACGGGAGAAATTACAATTTCCCGTGCAACTCAGCAAGCTGACTTTCCAGCTCGTTTTCAATTTGTTGGTGCATTAAACCCAAGTCCAACAGGTCATCATAATGATGGCCGCTGTACCTCAGATCAGGTTTTAAAATACTTAAATAAAATATCAGGACCTTTATTAGACAGAATAGATATTCAAATAGATGTTCCCGCATTACCCAAAGGCGCATTAACTCAAAATACAGAAGAAAGAGAAACCTCTGCAAGCGTTAGAGAGCGAGTAAATAGAGCAAGAGAGGTGATGTTATCTAGATCGGGAAAGCCTAATGCCTTACTTTCCAGTAAAGAGGTATCTAAATATTGTTTATTAGTTAAAGAAGATCAGATATTTTTGGAACATACTATTCATCAACTCAAAATGTCGATTAGGGCTTACCATAAAATATTAAAAGTGGCCCGAACAATAGCCGACTTACAGCAATGTCAAAACATAACCCGAACACATTTAATTGAGGCACTCAACTACCGAGCAATGGACAGGCTGTTAGCGCATTTGAGTCAGTAACAAATGCTAATAAAGAGTACTGATTACGTAGCCAATAAGCTTAATAGTTAAATTAATTGCTCAGACTTCATCCATAAGTAACAATCCTCTAACATTACGTCAATAGAGATATTATCGACATAACCTAATTCCGTTACCGATTTATGGCTTGAGGCTACTACTCGTTTTGAAACCATGATGGCTTTTTCTGGAGTCATGGTTGGCTCTTTCTTAGTTAATAAAGACAACCAATAAGAAGTATAACCAACCATACTTAATAGCCACTGAGGAACCGTTTTATTTGGTGTGTCTTTACCTAGCAGTTTTCCAATTTTTGTAACCACTTCAAGAAAGGCACAATCCGTCCCTGCTAAAATATAGTTCTCTCCAATTTTACCTTTTTCAAATGCAGCAATATGTGCAGCGGCTACTTCATCAACATGACAGTAAGAACCTTCTCCAGAAGGGACACCAGGCAAATCTCCATTATTGATCATGGTAAATAATTGAGACCAATTTTGTTTGTCGTGCGAACCTATAATTGCACATGGATTGAGTATTACAGCATCTAACTTTCTAAAATGAACAGCATCTTTAACTATTTTTTCACCTGAGTACTTGGTCTTTAAATAGTTAATATTACTCTGCATTGCCGTACTTTTATCATCTTCAGTAATAGTTTTAGTATGAAAGCCATAAGCAGAAATAGAAGAGGTATGAATAAAGCGTTTAACTTTTTTTTGTAACGCCACTTCAACTAGGTTTTGGGTTGCAATAACGTTTACTTGAAATTGCCTTTCGTTATTACAAGCCCACATGTTTGTGTCACCTGCAATATGGAAAATAGCGTCTAGATCATCAGGGACTATTTTTTGTAACTCATTAATATCAGCCAGCGTGCCTTCAACTAAAGTAACGCCTAGCTTTTCTAAATCGGCAACATTTGAGTTATGGCGATGCATAGCCGTTACCTGCCAATTATTAGCGAGTAACTGTTTAATAACGTGAAAACCTAAAAAACCAGTTCCACCTGTAACAAATGCTTTCATAATATTTTTGCTGTTTTAACAATTAATGTATAGATATATACAGTTAAAATTTTGATTAGTGAAGTAGTAATGATTTTAAAGATAGATTTCTTGATTAATGGCGCTCTCGGCAGGAATCGAACCTGCGACTCATCCTCCGGAGGGACGCGTGAGATCCACTTCACCACGAGAGCGCAAATAGCTTTAAACAGTCGCTTAAGCGCGAGCATTCTAATCAATAAAAATATTATTTACTACCTCATAATAAATAACTTTTTTCGAATTAATCAGTAGATCCGGATATTACAGTCCCTTACCAAACGGTAAGATACATCAGTGATAGAAACAGTTATCTACTTTTTGATAAAAAGTTCACTTTTACCTTTTCAAATTCACGAGATATGACTTAGTATAAGAGTAATTTAAACTAGTAATTTCTGTGCTTTGTACTTTAATTACCCATTATCTCATTTTTTGGAGAAGATATATGTCACTAATGTCCGTTGATGAAGTTGCTGAATTTTTAGGTGTGAAAGACGTTCGAGTTAACCGTTTAGAACGCGAACATTTGTTAAATGCAGCTGATAAAGATCCTGATGGAAAACCGTTGTTTGATAAAGCTGACGTTGAAAAATATAAAGAAATCGCATTACGTTTAGGCGGTCTTTAATTTTTAACTAATCTAGTTAAAAATTGCATATACCTGTTTGTTTGTTGGTTATTTTTTTTAGCCCAAGATAAGCAGGTTATTGCATAAATCACAGCCCAGCTCTTTGCTACATCAATAAAGTTATCCTCCTGTAACCCCTTTTGTTTTAAATAAACGTCACACAGATTATTAAATTCATCTGAATTCAGTTCAAACTCAACCGCGATAGTTGCTAAATCCCATCTACAGTCTCTCACGTTGGCATATTCCCAATCAACAATACCAATACTTGTTTCTGTGACTAAAATATTCCCCATAGACAAATCACCATGTATAAATCCTATTATTGAGATGTTGTCAGCTATATTTATTTTCGCCTGATTAAACAGCTCTAAATAACAGCCCTCTACATCATCGCTACTAATGGGTAATTCATAATCTAACGAATACACGATAATGCTAGGTAATTTAGTAACCTCTACCAGCTGATGAAGGTACACCAATATTTTACACACCAAAGGAAAACGAGATATCAAACTTGATTTGGTCAATTGAGTGCCATCTAGTTTGCTGGTGATAAGCAAGTCTGATCTTGAGGTTAATGCATCTGGTTTGGGTAATTGAAGCTCAGTCGGGCGCTGTTTTGATATTGAGGTTTTACTTACAGATGGGTTAGAGTCTAGTTGAAGTTCTTCCAACCAAGACAATATCGAATACTCTATCTTCTGAATATGCTCTGGAACTTGTTTGATAAACTTTTGCTGGTTTTGATAAACAAGAAAAGCCGAAGGGTGTCGGCCTAACTCGATTACGGTATAGGATAAATAGTCAGCATGAGAGCTTGGTAAATTATGCAGCCAAAAATCGTCAGCTAACGCATTATTTTTCATTTTATTAATCTACGTCTCTTGCTTCGTCGACAATTGCTTAGTCGGTAACTGATTTTGCCAGATTTTAAAACCCTGCCATGCGAGTCCACTATACAAAACGTAAAGTATAGCTGTGGGGTAATAGTTCATCTCCACGTATAAAAATATAGACGCAAGATCTATCACTATCCAATATAACCAATTTTCCAGTACTTTCTGAGTCACCATATAAGTTGTCATCACTGCAAATACGGTAGTAAACGCGTCTAAATATGGCATTTTTGCATGCGTATATTCATTCATTACATACCCTAATACAATAAAGGTAACTGTTGCGCTGGCAATCCATATTGCATGTTTTGACAGTGACCAGCTTACGATCGATTTTTGTCCATGCTTACTATTATTGGTTTGATTAAGTTTATTCCATTGCCACCAGCCGTAAATAGCCATTAATAGATAATAAAAACTTAAAACGCTTTCTAGTAATAAAGCGCCCTGCCAAAATAAAATGGTGTAAATCAAGGTTGAAATAAATGCAGCTGGCCAGCACCATAAACTTTCTTTCATCACTAGAATTAGATAAGCCAAACTGAAAAATACCCCAACATATTCCCATGCCGACATTGCCTGAAAGCCAGTTAATACTTGGTCAATCATATTAACCTGCGTACTTTTCATATAAATTGCCTGGTATAAATTTACAGGCAAAAACGGTTGTTCCGTATTTTTCAAAGCTGTCTTTTAATTCTGTTGATAATGCATTCATAACTACATCGTATTCACCAAATAGCTGAGTACTCATTACATTAGTAATAACAGTAATGTCGTCGTATTTATTAATACGGTCGATAAAATTTTGAATTGCAGCTATAAAATTTACTTCTGCTAGTGGGTATTTGCTGATCTCAACACTTAATTGCATTTTGTTTTCCTTGTTAATGAAAAGTGCATTGATGCTAGTCAATTTTCACCAATGCACTTATAAATTTGAATATAAATTTTTAATATTCGCAGCTATTTAGAATACGTAATCTATTTTTATACCAATAACACTTGGCTCACCAAATTGTTCCCAATTTTTTGGAGTGTATTCGTCTCTTGGGTCGTTACCAAAGTAAAAACCACGAACTCCGTATTCTTCATCTGTGATATTACGAGCCCATAACGTTACATCAAGCATGTCACCTTTATAACTAAGGCTCGCATTGGTTAAGACTACAGAGTCAGATTTTTCATCATGGCTGTATGAATAGAAAAATTCATCTTTACCAGATAGGTTAAGGTTAGCGGTAATACGGTCTGTTATTTGCCAATCAGTACCTAGATTAAATTGGTATTTAGGTGCATGAGCTTGTTCACGACCATCTAAACTTAGGCGATATTCGTTATCATTTTCATCTTCTTCTAAACGATAAAAATCATTAACTTCTGTTTCTAGTATCGAAAACGCAGCGTAAATTCGAACCGCATCAACTAATTGATAACTCACATTGGTTTCGACACCAGAGTTGCTTCCGCTTGGCGCATTTGAAATATAGCCAATAAATGTTGGAGACTCACCACCGGCGATTACTTCGTCTTCGTTTGTTATCCACTGCTTGATTTGCATGTTAGTACGGGTTGAATAGAATAAACTAGCTTCTGCACTTAACTTATTGTCCGCACTATTGAAGCGCAAACCTAACTCTACGTTATCAAGCGTCTCAGACTCAAAACTTGAATTATCAAGCAGTTCTTGCTGTAAATCGATGTCAGCTTCACTACTAACATTGGCAAGCGCTTCACCATTAATACCACCCGCTTTAAAACCACGGCTGATACGGAAATATGCCATAAATTCATCGTTATATTGTTTATTTGCCGAGAAGTGGCCACCAATCATGGTTTCGTCTGTATCGCTGTTGGTCGCATTTGAATCTGTGTAGTCACCTGTGTATTGCTCAACACGCAAACCCACTGACACTTCTATATTTTCAGCTAATGCATGACGCTTCTCACCGTAGACTGCCGTGTTTACAACATCATATTTACTTGAAAAATCTGCAGCGGCGTATGTGTATTCACGCAATAAATCAGTAGATAAAGACTGGTTATATAGCCCAACAACCCAATCTTTATCTTTACTTGTTGCAGAAAAATCTACTTGATTTGCAGCACGATCTCTAAAGTAATGATCGGTAGAGCTGTATTCCCAACCCGGAGCTATACCAACGTATGACCAATCTTCGTCATAACCATAAGCTAAATCAGAGCTGGATGTACTTAAGAATAATTGCAGATCTACCGCATTTAAACCTAGGTATTTTTGCGTTAAACCAAATGCGGTGGTGTCTTGGCGATCAAAGCCAGGCTCATCCGACAGTGTTGTTCTGTCTAAATTTAATGAGAACGCATCATAACCATTATCGATATCAAACTTGTGTAATACCGCAGATATTGAATATTCGTCAGTTACCTGAGCATCAACTGCCGCTCGAATAGCTAATTCATCAAAACCATTCGTGTCTTTGCGATCTAAATAGGTATTTTCTATGTAACCGTCGCCTTGCAACTTGCTTGCAGAAACTCGGAATTCAACGTCCTCGTTAATGTCGCCACCAAATGCAGCAGCCACTTGCTGTAATCCATAATTACCAAGTTCTAAGCGAAGTTTACTTTCTTGATCAGAGCCTGTTTCAGTACTATTTAAGTTAATGAAACCAGCCATTGCATTAGCGCCAACACTCGTGCCTTGTGGGCCTTTAAACACTTCAACCTGGTCAATATCGAACAAGGTCGCGGCATTTCCAATACCTGTGTAATCAATGCCATCAATCGCTACGCCAACTGATGGATTTACTGGATCAACAAACTGGCTGCGTTCACCAATACCACGAATTTGGAAAAAACGAGCACGTGAGCTGCCAGATGCAACATTCACGTTGCCAACTTGTTGCAGTACATCTTGAATATGTGCAGCACCTGTTTTTTCTAGCGCTTCTTTACTGATAACATCAATTGAGTTAGCTGCATTTTGCGCGGTAGTTGGTAATAACTCACCTTTAACGATAATGGTTTCTATTTCTTTATTTTGAGTCTCATCTGCAATGACAGGCATTGACAATGCAAGGCCAATAGCAATGAAAGATGGTATGTATATTCCAGTTCTGGTTTTCATTTGGTTCTCTTGTTTGTTCTAATTTGAAAGACAAAAGAGCCGGTCGTAAGCGAGGATAAATTGATGTGTGTAATAATGCATAAGCAAATCGATATTGGTTATGCCACCATCCCTACGCCGGTACAAGCCGGATCAGGTTCTAAGGATTTGCTAATGCATCTCAGTCCTTACTCGTCATTGAGTAGGAACACTCCTTGGTATTCGCTGCAAGTGTAAATTTCTAATCGGTAAATTGCTAGGATTATTTGTATGCTGCACGTCTCATTGCGATATGGGGAATGCCATCTTCTAAATACATGTCTGAGATTTGCTCAAAGCCTAACGAATTATAAAATTTTGCTAAATGCTCTTGTGCTGAAATATGACATGTATTTTCAGGCCACAGTCTATCCGTTTGTGTGATAGCTTGCTGCATCAATTCATACCCTAAGTTTTGCCCTCTAAATTGCTGAGACACAATCACCCGGCCAATTGCAGATTCTTCTTTATAGACAACTCCAGGAGCTAGTACACGGCAATAGCTAGTGATTTTACCTTCTTGATAATTAAATATATGTAGCGTTTTGGGCTCTCGGTCTATTTCGTCCAAATCTGGGTAATAACACTCTTGCTCAACCACAAATACATCAATTCTTAATTTAAGTAAGTCATAAAGTTCATTAGTAGTCAGTTGAGAGAATGATTTAACCTGCCAGTCTAAAATTTTTGTCATATTGAAAATTTGTTAATTATTTATAACAACAATTTAACGCGACTGAACGCAAATTACCAACGTATAACTTGGCTTTAATCAGCTCACGCTGTATTCTACACACTTAATTCAACTACTATATTTGTGCCTGTATTATGTTTTTACGAATTGTTTATAGTTTTATTACCGTTTGTCTTTTTGTCTCACCCTTAGTTAATGCAGATCCAATACCCAAAGAATTAGAATGGTCCGACTTAGTACCTAAAGGCTTTGATGCTGGAACCCCAGATATTGCCCATATTGGCCAAGCTATGGCTGGTCCTCAAACGATCAACGCCCCTGTTGTAAAAGAATTAGACGGGCAACTTATTAAAATACCTGGTTTTGTTGTTCCTCTCGAAGGAGATGACAATAAGGTAACCGAGTTTCTACTGGTTCCATATTTTGGTGCTTGTGTTCATGTTCCACCACCACCATCTAATCAATTGATCTATGTAACCTTACCTGACGGTGCTCCAGCAGAAGCTATGTACGACCCAATTTGGGTAACTGGTAAGTTAAGTACCAAAGAGTGGAAAGGCGAATTAGCCCAAGTTGGTTACACTATGGAAGGGATAAGTGTTTCTGCTTACGACGATTTTTAATTCGTTAAATTAGAGCTAGATCAACACTTACTCCTGTAAATTAGATTAAAATAATATACAGAATCGTATTAACTCACTTTATTAATTGAGTTGTATTTAATTTTAAAGAATCTGGAAAATCCCATGAGTGATAAAATAGACATTAAAAATATTCCTAGTGACGTCAAAGTCTACAAACCAGACCCGAATCAAACGCCACAGTATAATATTCGCAGCCGAATTTACGTCCGAGCAGTAAAAGGTTTACACCAAATGCTTAGGAAACAAATTGGCGTCATATCGCTTGCTGTCTTCGCCTTATTGCCTTGGTTAAAATACGATGGAAAACAAGCCATCTTATTTGATATCGCCAATCAAGAATTTAATATTTTTGGCTTAACCTTATGGCCTCAAGATCTTACTTTATTTGCTACTTTATTGATTATCTCTGCTTACTTATTGTTTTTTGTTACTACCTTTTATGGTCGCGTTTGGTGCGGTTATATGTGCCCACAAACTGTGTGGACCTTTATGTTTATTTGGTTTGAAGAGAAAATTGAAGGCACAGCGAATAAACGCAAGCGATTAGATTCATTACCACTGAGCTTCGAAAAAGTATGGAAGAAAGGTCTAAAGCATACCTCCTGGTTTATTGTTTCATTACTCACCGCCTTGAGTTTTGTCGGATACTTTGTGCCTATTGATGAGCTGTTTGTAAACTTTTTCACATTTGAAAGCTCTGGTGCCGTTGTTGGTTGGACTTTATTTTTTGCTGGTTGTACTTATGCAAATGCCGGTTGGATGCGCGAAGTTATGTGTTTACATATTTGTCCTTACGCTCGATTCCAATCGTCTATGTTCGACAAAGATACTTTCACTGTAACTTACGATGCAGAACGCGGTGAAAATCGTGGCCCTCGATCTAGAAAAGTAGAACCTAAAGAAGTTGGTTTAGGTGACTGTGTCGACTGCAACTTATGTGTATTAGTTTGCCCAACAGGCATAGATATTCGTAATGGCTTACAATACGAATGCATAAACTGTGGTGCCTGTATTGATGCATGTAACGAAACCATGGATAAAATGAATTATGACAGAGGGTTAATATCTTATACCACCGAACATAGCTTAGAAGGCAAAAAGACTCACGTTATTAGACCAAAACTATTTGGTTACCTTGCGGTTATTCTTATTATGACGGTTGCCTTTATATGGCAAATAACCTCTCGTTTACCGCTTGAGTTAAATATAGACAGAGACCGTACGGCATTGTTTAGAGAAAACAGTGAAGGCTTAATTGAAAATACATATACCTTATTGATTTTAAATAAAAGTCAGCATGACAACACTTACGTTGTTAACGTCGAAGGGCTTGATAACTTTGAGTACTTTGGTGAAAAAGAAGTAAATATATCAGCAGGTGAAGCATTCACTCTACCTATTAGTTTAGCGGTTGACCCTTATGATTTAGAAAAGGCAGTCACTAACATCACCATAACCGTTACATCTAAAGATGGTGACGTTAAAGTATATGAAGAATCGCGCTTCTTCAAAGGAAGATAATGAGCAATTTTGACTTCTCGAACCTTGGTCCAGATCTGATCTTAGATGCGATTGAATCAATTGGTATCTACCCAGAATCTGGACTGTTAGCATTAAATAGTTACGAGAATCGTGTTTATCAATTTAAAGCAGATGACAACTTACGTTATGTAGTTAAATTCTATCGTCCAAATAGATGGACCGATGAACAAATATTAGAAGAACATACTTATAGTTACGACTTATTAGAGCATGACGTACCATTAGTTGTGCCTATTACTATAAACGGTAAAACACTATTTGAATTTAACGGATACCGATTCTGCTTATACAAAAGTGTCGGCGGTCGTATGTTTGAGTTGGATAATTTAGACCAACTTGAATGGTTAGGTAGACTGTTAGGTAAATTACATAAAGCCAGTTCGAGTAGTTTGTTTACCTCTAGAGCAACTATAAATATAGAACAAGAGTTACTTGAATCTACAGAGGTTATTAAACAAGTAAACTTCATTCCCTCTTATTTACAGAATACCTTTTTTAGCGACCTCGCTTTATTAACAGAGCGCACGTTGAAACACGCAAATACGAATTATCAAACAATAAAATTACATGGTGATTGTCATGCCGGTAATATTTTATGGCAATCACATGATGCAAAAAGCGATGCTATTTTGGTGGATTTTGATGATTGTATTAATGGTCCAGCAATTCAAGATATTTGGATGATGCTAAATGGCGATCGCCAAGAAAAGTTAATGCAGCTTGACGTAATGATCAATGCCTATGAAGAGTTTCATAAATTTAATCATGCTGAGTTCTCTTTAATTGAACCATTACGAGCAAGACGCATGGTTAATTACATGGCATGGATTTCTAAACGTTGGTCAGATCCGGCATTCCCACGTAATTTTTCTTGGTTTGCTACTGATAAATACTGGGAGCAACAGATATTAGCGATGAAAGAACAGATTGCCGCGTTAAACGAACCAACATTAACCCTATTTCCATAGTCTAATGAATGGAATAACCCATAACTTATCTGTGGTTGTAATGTGACATTACAAAGGCAATAATTAGAGGGTGTTCAAAATTAAAATATGACGTGAGTCTTTTCAAATAGGAATTATATTAAATGAAAAAGTTAATTACATTGGTCATGGCTGTATTCATGGCGGCCTCAGTTTCAGCGGTAGAGCTGAAAGAAGGCGTACACTATGAAGTGATCAGTACAACGGCAACGGCTACACCTGAAGTAAAAGAGTTTTTCTCATACTATTGCCCACACTGTCACAATTTTGAACCTCTTGCTGATAACCTAAAAAAAGCAGCCGAAACGGATAACTTTAAGTTTGTAAAAAGCCACGTTGATTTTTTACGAGCGGCAGGTCCAGATATTCAATTAATGCTAACTAAAGCATTAGTAACATCAGAGCTTTTAAATGTGCCTCAAGTATCGAAAGCAATTTTTGAATATATCCATGTTCAACGCGGTGTTTTCACTAAAGAAAAAGATATCCGTAATATCTTCTTAATTCATAATGTTGATGGTGAAAAATTTGATAAAGCATTTAACAGCTTCGCAGTGAAAGCGGCGGCTAGTAAAATGAAAAAAGAGCAAGACTCGCTTTCGCGTCGTAAAGTTCTTACTGGTGTGCCAACCTTTATTGTTAATGGTAAATATAAGATCCTAAACAGTGGCTTTAAAGTAAAAACATATAGCGAATTATTTGCTCAACTTGAAGATGCTGCTGTTCAATTAACTAAGAAAAACTAACGATTGTTAGACTTACTTAAACGTACCTTAAAATCTCCTTCAACTGCTTTACCAAAAGCAGTTAATGGAGATTTTGAGCTTTATCTTCCCGCAGAAAATACCACACTAAAATATCAGCTAAAATTGAGTAAACGTCGACGCTCGTTGAGTGTTGAAATCAAGCATAATGCAGTTTTAGTCAAAGCCCCCTATTGGACCGAGCTTGCATATATTGAAGCGTTTTTAATAAAAAAACAAAGTTGGATTGTAGAAAAACAAACTCAACAAACGTTGCGTCCTCAAAACCAAAACGACTATCAATCTGGTTCCAAAGTTTTATTACTTGGCCAATGGATAACGTTAATTATTGTTACCGGCTCCCGCTTTAATATTAAACTCGATAGTATCGAAAAACAGTTAGTTATTACCCAACCTAAAAATATTAAAAATCCACCGCAATATATACGAAACAAATTAATTCTGTTTTATAACCAACAAGCACAAGAATACATCACGCCTAGATTTCAAAAATTGCAAACACAGATGCAGTTAACGGCAAAAGAGTTACAGTTTAAATTATATAAACGTCGCTGGGGTTGCTGTTATGCATCAGGATTGATCAGAATAAATCCGATGATAATGGGAGCTCCTGATTGGGTAATAGATTGTGTATTGATCCATGAACTGAGCCATTTAACCCATATGAACCATTCAGCTAAATTTTGGCAGCTGAATAAGGATTTTTGTCCACATTGTAACTCAAGTAAAAAGTGGCTGTTTGAACATAGCCATGCTTTATCAATGCATTAATTCGTTAACTCTAACGTTCAACAGATTAATTGTTTTGAGATCATTAGATATTTTATTTTTAGGATAATGTTTAAAAGGATATAAATTGGGGGTTAGGCTACAGCACTAAAACCTTGCTGGTGAGGTGTTGATGCATTTGCGTATCGGTTTGAAATGACTTGCGCAGTTTTACTTTGAAATACTTGTGAATTAATTTCTTGCTCAGCATCTTTTGCTAACGGCATTGTATTAGGGAGTTCTACATCACTAACATTATTAGCTGATGCTTTTGCTAAGAATTCACCTGAGTTATTATCCGATTCTGTTTTTACATCACCAGTTTCAGTATTGTCCCCATTAACACCTTCAACGTTATTGGTATCAGATTTTGATTCAGCGGTTTCAGCATTTTGCTTAACGGACTCTACTTTTGCTTCTGCTATATTACTGGCCGCTTGCGCTGCCACTTTACGATCTTGTGAAGAAGGTTCTGCTGGTGCTAATGCCGCAGCCTGCACGGTTTGCATTTTACGAATTGTCGCTTCAGGCGTTGCTTCTTTTGATACATCAATTGAAACTTCGCCACCTACCGCATATTTTTTACCATTAGGCCCAGTTTCATATTCATAATTAGGTGTACCTGCATGGGTACCACCTACTGCAGCATGAGCTTGTTCATGTGCTTTAACTTCAATATCTCTTTGTTCAAGTTCTTGTATTTGTTGAAGCTCAACTTGCTCTTGTTCTTTTTCTTGGTTTTCTTGCTGTTTAGCTTGGCTATCTTCAGAAGACTCCGACGGTTTTGACTCACCATCAGCTGCATCTGTTTGATTAGCTTGTTCTGAATTTGTATCAGAAGAATTACTTTCTTGATCTGAGGTTTGGTCGCCTTCTTGCTGATCATCACTTTCTGGAATAATTTCAGCGTCTGAACGTTTTAATTGAATATCTTCGTAGGTTGACGATGTTGGTTGATTTACCGGAGAACGAACATCTTGTTCTCTAGATTTTTGTGGAACGATAGCCTCAGCTTGCACTGTTGGTGGCACTACCTCTCTTACCGCATTAGCTTTTGCTAATGACTCCACTGCAGGCATTGCTGAATTAGCAACAACCTGCGGGATATGAGGAGGTATGTTCATCGACATGGTAAATTAAACCGTTGTATCTATTAACGTACCGATCATTTCATCGGCAGTTTTAATTGTTTTAGTGTTTGCTGTTGCTAAATGTTCATTAACAACTAACTTAACAGCGGCTTCAGATAAATCCGCCTGTGGGCGAGCTTCAACAGCATCTAGGTTTTCTTTATTATCCGCTTTTACATCCTGAACTTTTTGTTGTTCAGTGTTTAATCTATTGATTTGTACTGCGGCCTCATCGACACCTTGCTCGGCTTTTTTTATTCCAGTTAAACCAGAATTGAATGCTGATGGCATTTGATCAATTTGCATATAATAATCCTAACCTTATCCACTACTACTAACGTACAATTATTAACCAATATGACTTATATATAAAGCCTTAATTCAATTAATTTCAATATTTACAGCCTATCCCTTGTTATTCCTCAATATTTTTAATTAACCAAGCATTAAATTTAGCGGTATCTGAGATAAAAGGCGCATGTGAAGACTTGTCGAAACAGCTTGTTTGTATATTTGGATTAATTTTCTTCACTTCTTGCTCAACAGCTATAGGCACTAACGAATCTAATTTTCCAAACAAAGCGAACACTGGACAAGTCAATTGCGACAACTGTTCTGTTAAGTCCACATCTTGTAATATTCTTAGCCCTTCTTGCAGCGCAATTTGTGATGGTAACTCAACATTCAAAACTACATTTTTTAAGGCTGTGATATCTTTACGAGCCGACTCACTGCCCATAGCTTGAATCGCTAAAAATCGTTCTACCGTTTTTACATGATCTTTACTAAGTTGGTTCAAAAACAGAGTTAACACATCAGACTTAATTCCAGGCCAAGTATCACTCTTCATAAATTTAGGGCTACTAGCAATGAGGCCAAATTTAATTACTTTCTCTGGAAAGCAAAACGCTAAATTTTGCGCTAACAAGCCACCTAAAGACCAACCAATAACAATACTAGGTTTATCAACTTCACTAGCTAGCCAACTAGTTAATGCAGCTAAATTATAATCCTCTAACTCAAGTCGGTTATCACCATAACCGGGTAAATCTAAGCAACGTATCCTAGCTTGAATATTCTGAGGTAATAACTTAATAACCTCACTCCAGATGGTTTTATTCATTCCCCAACCATGCAATAAAATAATTGGTGTTTTTTCAGAGCTTAAATTATAACTAACATCGGTACGCATATTCTTACTCTCCTAAATTCACATAATAAGATAAGTGAATGTATGCATTCTACGATGCTTGCTTTATTGCTTCAAAAAATAAGGATGTTTTTTGCAATTTATTAAACAATTTTTTCATAACGACTGTTTGTTATGTGACAGCCGCACACAAAATAATACAGAATTACTTTGTGATTTATGTAGGTCAGATCTCGACTTATATCCATTAGGCACAGACTTACTCTATTCATATACCAGTATCAGCTCTCATATAATACATAATGCTATAACAGGTATTGCGGTAGTCAGTAATTATCAATGGCCATTTGAACAGTGGATACCCCAAATGAAATTTCACAATCATATTAATAGTGCAAAGTTAATGGGCCAAATGTTAAATGAGCACTTAGCAAATAGCTTATGGCCTACAATCGATCTCATAATGCCAATGCCAATACACAGTCAGAGGTTGCTACAAAGAGGTTACAACCAAGCGGAATTACTGTGTAAGTTTATTGATCACTCGGCACATTCAAAATTATCCCATGCCTTAACAAGAACAAAATACACCCAACCACAAACTGAGTTAAATAAGATTGAGCGTAAGCAAAATATGAAACAAGCGTTTGCTTGTGAGGATACAGTAAAAGGCAAAACGGTATTATTAGTGGATGATGTTATCACTACAGGTCATACAGCTAATGCCGCAGCGCAAGAATTACTAAATTCAGGCGCAACAGCTGTATATTTAGCAGCTGTTGCAATCCGAAAGTATAATTAATGAGATTGGTAGAATTACTTGGCCTCTACTGCATCACCTAAAAACAGAGCATTAAATAATAATCTATTAGTACCATACATAATTGAGCGGAAGTTTGGATTGTCAGTCATTCCAATAACCACACCTTTACCATATTTATGTGTCACTAATCCCGTAGCCTCTGAGATTTTAACCACATTAGTATTATCAGCATAACCAGCTAAAAGTGGTTTTTGAGTATACTTAGCTACATTTGAAAATGCTTTAGTGCCATCCATTAACAAGTCAGTACGGTTTTTAAATACAGGTAATAGAGGTTTATTAAAACCAAAAGCTAAGGGATGAGATAAGTCTAACTCCATATTAAAAAATGCACCGGCAATACGTTGCTTACCTGCAATTGACTCCATATCAGAGTAATTTAACTCTGTCTTATCGAATCTCATGTTCATTTCTTGTTGTGAGAACGTAGCAGTTTGCAGCACATCATTATTCGCTAACCATAATGCAGCACGCTTTTGTGACCATAATACGCCACCGTTTTGCGTCCAAATTTTTAACTTTAATAATAAATTATCATCGCCTTTGTTATAATTCCCATCTGTCATAATGATATGTGTATATTTATCTAAGTTAGTACTCGCCAACCAGCGTTTTTCTATAATAGTTGGTGAGAAACCCAATTGCTTGTCGAGTAAGTACCAAGTTTCACCCACTTCATACGAGTTAGTTCCAAAACCACCAACCATAAGTACATTAGGTTTATTAACTACCATCATGTTACGGCTACCTAAGTCTATACCACTGGTAGTTAATCCACTGGATATAGATGAAACCGGAACATTAAACTCATTTACTATACGCTTAAACTCAGCTAACCAATCACCACTTTGTAGGCCTGCATTAATTAGCATAGTTCCAGCTTTAAATTCTTTTTTTCCTTTTGGTGTAATGGCTGTGAAAGACTTGAGTGAAGCTCTTACTTTAAAATCAGCGCTTAATAGTGCATAGGTTAATGCTGGCGCTTGGTAGTCTGCCCAATCAATTGCGTAGCTGTAGCTGTCCGTTAAATTAGCCACCTGTTTACTTGGTTTATGCCACTGTTGATCAGCCTTGGTGATAAGTCGTTTAGAATCTACTTTGTCATAGGTTATGTTAAACGCCATCGCTAAATTCCAACTAGACACATCGTAAAAGGTATTATCGTTGAAGCTTTTTCTATCGGAAAATATAGACTGAATCAGTCGCATTTGAGGTTGTGCTAACGGTACATAAACAGAGTCTTGTTTATTATATTTATGGCCGTTTACTTCTGTATTTTTTGTGATTGGATAAACTTGAATATCGTGCTTTTGTAATAACGTTAGCAGTTTATTAAATCTGGTTTTGTCATATTGTTCCGATAATACATAACCCACATGATCGGCTTTTTTAGCCAAGATTTTATACTCTTGAGCAAACTCGTATTGAAAATCGAGTAAGTCTTTTTTGTTGACTAAGCTGCCCTCTAAAGTAGAAAAAGACGCCATTATCTGATGTTTAATTGTGGTAGGAAAAGCTAACAATCCATTGATTGATTCTTGCAAATGCCCACGGCTAGACGCTTGTTCAAATAAGATCCCAACTGAACCATGCAAATCAGGGTAAGTTGAGCCTTTTCCCGCATAAAAATCATCAAACGCTTCTTCGGTAAAATACAATTGGTTTTGTTTATCAAATGCTTTGGCATGGAACATCGCTAAACGTTTTGTTAGCTCAACATTTTTATTTGGAGTAAATGGATTTTTCCTAGAACTAATCCCAGGTTGAAAGAAAAAGGTGCTATTGGTGCCCATTTCGTGATGATCAGTTAATACGTTTGGTCGCCATAAATGATATTGCTCAATTCGCGCTTGTGACTCTGGATGTTGCAGCAGTAACCAATCTCTATTTAAGTCAAACCAATAATGATTAACACGACCTCTAATCCAATCTTGAACATGCTCACGGTTATTTGGGTCGGCATTTAAGTTTTGTCCTTTATGTTGGTTCGCCCATTGTGCAAAGCGGCTTAGCCCGTCTGGATTTAAACTAGGGTCTAGTAAAATAACCATATTATCTAGATAACTTAATACTTCTGGATTATTCGACGCGGCTAAATAATAAGCCACTAATAATGAAGCGTTACTACCTGATGCTTCATCGCCATGAACGCTATAATTTAAATTTACAATTAAAGGTGATTTTTTTGCGCTTGGTTTTCTCGACTTAGAGAGTCGAGCGATATGTTGCTGCTGAATAACATCCAGTTTTTTCTGCTGTTCAGCTGATGTAATAATGACTTGAAGTAGTTCTCTTTGCTCATGAGACTTACCAATTACCTTAATTGAAACTCTATCAGAGCTTTTAGCTAACGTTTTAAAATATAGAACCAACTGATCGTGTCTAACATGCCAATCACCCACTTGATAACCTAATACAGATTCTGGCGTTGGGATATTTGTATCAAACTTTTCGTCTGGTAAATAGAATTTTAAATCAACGGCAAGTGTTGAAAATGAACTAACAATTAATAATATAGTTATTAGATATTTGGATGTTACACGGAACATAGATATGAGCACCTTTTTTAAAGTTAGCTAACCCTACCAACTATCAAAGCTAAATCGCAAATCTATTAACAAATAATTAGCCGATCGACTTGGCTCAAGCGACGAATAAACGTATCATAGCTATACCCTAGTAATTTAGTCAGTTATTTATATGATCACAATTTCAGAATCAGCCCAAGAACACTTTGTAAAACTGTTAGATAACCAAGCTCCTAAAACACGCATTCGTGTTTTCGTTGTAAATCCTGGCACTCGCACCGCGGAATGTGGTGTATCTTATTGCCCAGAAGAGTCGGTAGAAAAAGACGACACTATATTACCATTTAATGGGTTTGAAGCCGTTTTAGATGGCGAAAGTACACCGTTTTTGGAAGATGCAGAAATTGACTTTGTTACTGACCAAATGGGCTCACAATTAACATTGAAAGCACCAAATGCTAAAGCACGTAAAGTATCTGATGATTCACCATTGCGTGAACGTGTTCAGTACTTTATTGAAGCAGAAGTAAATCCTGGTTTAGCGAGTCATGGCGGTAATGTACAAATTGTTGATATTACCGACGACGGCGCAGTTATCCTTCAGTTTGGTGGCGGTTGTAATGGTTGTTCTATGGTTGATGTAACCCTTAAAGAAGGCATTGAAAAACAAATGCTTGTTGAGTTTGAAGGTGAAATCACTAGCGTGAAAGATACTACAGAACACGAAGCTGGCGAACACTCATATTACTAATGTGTGATATGTTAAAGGCAAACTAAAGTTTGCCTTTTTTTATGACTATTCTTTTTTATAACTATTAATGCGGCACAAGTTGATGAATATGGAAAATGACAAACTACAAAACTTCCTTGTGAAACAAGGTTCTAATCCACAAAAAAGTGTTAAACAATTTATCATTGGTTTAGTGTTATTTTTAGCTGGTGTTGCGTTAGTTTATATGGGTATTGGTTTGCCGTCATTTGTCCAAGTACTCGGTCTAACTATTATTTGTATTGCCTTTATTTTTGCCATTAGAGGTTATATTGGTATTGTGTCTAACAGAATTGCGTTTTATCGTCATCAAGCAAAAGTAAATAAAGAACGCTTTAAAAACATCAAATAAAATTTTTCTTTTGCACCATATACAACTGCGACAAACCACGCGCCAACATAAAACTACAAAATGCTAACCAAAGACCATGATTACCTAGCTCTGTTGTTAAATAAAACACCACGAAAAAAGTTATGGCCGCAATCAACATACTTTTAAACATTTTATAGCTATACGCTAAGCCAACAAAAACACCATCCAAAATAAAGCTCATAAAACTTACAAGCGGTAGCATAATAATCCAAATATAATAACTTTCTAATGCTTGTTGTAAGCTTGGAATATTTGTTAACAAATAAACAATATACCCACCCAATAACCAATAAATTAAACAATACATAACTGCGCCAAATGTAGCTAACCGCAATCCCGTTCTAATAAATAAAGTAACTTTACGTTTTTGTTTTTTCCCATAAAGTTGACCAATTAGTGACTCCAAAGCAAATGCAATACCGTCCATAGTAAAAGAGATAAACATGAAAAATTGCATCACAATAGCATTGGTTGCAACCGCCACTTCACCATAACGAGTGGCGTAAATAGTGATAAAAGACAAACATAACTGCAACAACATAGAACGCATAAACAACAAGCCATTGAGTGAGAGTAGCTGCTTACTGCCAAGCACTATGCTTAAGTTAAAACGTAAGTAAGATGATATTTGTGGATAAACATGACAAAACAGAAATATAAACAAGATACATTCTGCCAACACACTAGCAATAGCAACACCTGCAACATCAAACCCAAGAACTGGCACTAAAACAATATCAGCAATTAAATTCACCGAGTTACAAACTAATAATGCATACAAAACCGTCTTTGTCTGTCCTTTACCAATTAAGTAGCCAGTAAATACAAGGTTGATCAAACTAATTGGCGCTGTCCATATTCGTATTGAAAAGTAGGATGTGGCCGCGTTTATAGAAGCCGTTAAGTCTACATCAGTCGCTAATAAGGAAATAAAATAACTAAACAAACTCGACTGATTAACTAATATTACTACACTTAACAGAAGCGCTATCACCACGCCTTGCAACACAACTATCGCTTCTTGCTGAGTGTCTTTATTGCCAAATGCTTGCGCAACTAATCCGGTAGTAGACATACGCAAAAATCCTAGCAACCAAAACAACACCATTACGACTAAACTACCTAATGTTGTTCCAGCTAAAAATGCAGGTGAAGGTAAATGCCCTATCACCGCCACATCAACAAAACCTAACAAAGGCACGCTAATATTTGCTAGAATCATCGGCCACGCAAGCACCCAGATCTTTCTTGCACTAATAGTATGTAAACTAAATTTTTGAAAAGTAGAAATTATCATTATGAACCAAAGAGTTATCCAGAAAGTATTATTTGTTCTTGTTATTACCGCTAGTATGGTATTTAAAGCGGATGCTGCAACTATTTTAATTTATCATCATGTCAGTGATAAAACCCCGAAATCCACCAGCGTCTCCACTGAACAATTCAAAGAGCATTTAGAATTAATTAATACCTTAAAATTAACCGTTGTTCCGTTAACGACAATCACTGATGCCATTAGAGCAAATACACCTGTAGATAATAACTGGGTTGCCATTACATTTGATGATGGATACCACAGTGTATATGACAATGCTTTGCCTTTGTTAAAACAATATAACTTTCCATTTACCGTATTTGTAAATCCTAAAATGGTTGGACCAAGCAAACTGTATTTAGACTGGGATCAATTAGCAGAGTTGGCTGAACACCAAGGTATTATTGCCAATCATACAATGGCACATGAAAACCTAATACAAGACGGTTTAACTGACAAACAGATGATGGACAACATCAAACAAGCTGACAAGATAATTACAGAAAAATTAAACCAATCACACAAGCTACTTGCTTATCCATATGGTGAATATGATGAGAAAATTAAACAAGACCTAAAGAAGCTAGGTTATGTTGGTTTTGCGCAACACTCAGGCGCGGTTAATGAAACTAGTGATATTTTAGCGTTATCGAGATTTCCAGCAAACGGAATTTACGCTAACCCTAAGACACTTAAAGCTAAGTTAAACAGCTTACCGTTCAATATAAAATCTATTGCTCCTAGCGATACGAAGCCGGGCAGTAGCAAACCATTATTAGAAGTAAGCTTACTAAATAAAGACTTTTACCAAAGCCAGCTAGCGTGCTTTATTAGTGGATCGGATAAGCCACAAAAACCAGAGTGGACGTCAGAGTTAGACTTTAAAATTGCTTCAAAACATGACATTCCTAAAGGGCGAGTTAAATACAACTGCACGGCCCCATCCATCAAACATAGTGGACGTTTTTATTGGATGTCTAAATTATGGATAAATTTGTAACTAAAATTAAGAACTTTACAAACATATATAGATAATTAGCTGCCTAATGGCAGCTAATTGGAGTTTTGTCTATTGAGAAACAGATGGTTCATTTATATTTAATTACTTTTCTCGAACAAAAATTGGCGTGTTAGGGTATTCTATTATGTCTTTCTTAACTTCATTCCAATTTAAATTAGGGTATTTTTTCTGGAGCAAAGCTAAGTCTCTTTCTGATTTATCAGCAATAAGCCAATAACCTGATGACACTAAAGAAGCACCAAAAAGATTTTTACCATTGTATACAGGTTGAATTGCATACTCCCCTATGTAAGTGATCTTTCCAGCTTCAGCGTGAAACCTAATTGAAAAATTGTCGCTATCTTGCCAGTTTGTATGCGTATAGCCATATGATTGAGTTATCTGTGTACCATAAATTTCATAATCCCCAGCCGGAACTATATACGCAAAAATATTACCTGAGTTTTTCTTCTCTTTAAAATCAAAATCGTACTTACCAAAAGGTACGCTTTTATCCATTTTACCTTTTATAAAATTCTTGTATATCATGTCTGCATTAATTGATCTGAATAACAACGACCAGCTATCAAAACTCTGTAAACCGTTAGCTCTTGATAGAGAACCCACAATTAAAGAATAATTATTATCTAACGCATTTGTGTTTATTTTTTTTGGTAATTCCGGTCGGGCTGTACAACCAGCTAACAATATACTTAATCCAATAGTTATTAATGTTATATACTTTTTCATAATAATCCGTTTTAAAAGTTATAAGGATATCCCACTTTAAATTAAAACACCGATTCTTGCTAGACTCTATTTAGCACGATAAATTTGTAACTACTAAGTATTTTAGAAAGCAAATTAATTGGTAGTGATTTGAAATTAAGAGGAAAATTGGTTGATTCTAATTTCTGAAATTAGAGAATAAGCTCTTGAAATTGGAGTGAGCATCACCGCTTGCTTTCTTGTCGACGGTTCCTAACCTTTCTACATTATGAACAAGACAAATTGATTTCATACATTGATAGTTTCTGTCTTTTTCTCCATGTACTTTGTATCTCTGTAGTTATATTTTGTTTAATCTGTGTGTCTAAAATAAACAATAGCAAAGAGCTTGATTAAACCACTCAAGATACTGAAAGCACCTATAAGTGATTTTTACGTCGAGTCCACAGAATAAATGGCAGTGTTATAATGTAGTTTATTAACAAGCCTACTATCACCCCAAACGCAATTCCGTTTAGAGTTAACGGTATGCCAAGCTTGAAGTTGCTAACGGTTTTCTCTAAATTTCCGTACCTTGCAGGATTGAACATATAAATAGCTTTATCTAACAAGTTTCCTTCTTCAAAAACTATCACACCATTTGTTAACTCATCATATAACTCAAGGGTATAAAGTTTTTGTGTAGCATCTGTTCTTACGCTGGCATCATCATTTTCTAAGTGATGATTGATCATGGCTCTGAGATCAGGATATTCATGCTGCTTAGCAGTAGCCTCATATCCATCAACTTGCCACTTGGTTGACTCATATAATCCAGATAAAAACTGCTGATAATGATCAGCCAGTTGAGGAACCTGCAGTGCGATAATTAACGCAGTACCAAAAATAATTTTGTCAGCTAATTTTCCAATCAAAGTTGTTCCTCCTAGTTACTTGCTATGTGTTCTTGTCTTGCGCTGTGTAGACCAGATAACTTTCTGACAGCTTGGTTCCTCTTATTTATTTTTAGCAAATTACGTTATCCTTTACCATCGCTTTCTCACGTAACAGTTAGGCTTTCGTAACCCCAAAAAATAAACATTATCTCTTTTTTCATGCCTTGGTGGGCAAGTCACCAACACAGTATATAAATCAAGCTGATGAATAAGTGTTAATCAACCAAGGTGGTAAAGTCTTCGACTAGTATCTTAGATTCTATGGTTGGTACTTGGTTAAGTTCTATTTTTGGCTTAAACATGGCGACTATTTTTCCGTTTGGATTGATAACAGCAACTGAAGCACTGTGATCTACAAAATAGTCTTTTGCGTCGTTATCTGGAATGGAATACATCAGGCCTAAATTTCTAACAAATGGAAACAAGTCTTTGTGCTCTGCGCCCAAACCTAGAATGTCTGAATTAAAATATTCAACATACTTTTTACGCTTGTCAGCACTGTCTCTTTTAGGATCAACCGATACAAACAATACTTGTACTGGCTCCGCTGCTAGTTTATTCAACTCTGGTAATACGCTGCTTAATTTAGCCATAGTCATAGGGCAAATGTCTGGACAAGATAAATAACCTAAAAAGACTAAGTTCCATTTACCGGCAATTGCTTGGTTATCTACCAGCTGTTCGTTTTGATCGTAAAGTTTAAATGGCTGAATTTCTCTGGGCTGTTGATAAACTAATGTGGTTTCAGAATATTGCTTCTGCTCATTTAATTGGTAAAAATATTGGCCAACAAATAACGCAATCGCTGCAGCTAGCAATAAGCCGAGTTTTTCTTGAAGTTTCATTTAATAACCTAAAATTTAAAAAAGTGATCAACCAGCAGAGCAACAAACAGCCATAACAAATGCTTAATGGAAAATTGAAACGTCTCCATTGCTAATGCTTTGTCTTCGCTAGTTTTTAGTAACCATGCATATCGTAAGAACATTAAGTTTAACACTAAAGACGACGCTAAATAAATAAGTCCTGTCATGCCAACCAAATAAGGTAAAAGGCACACTAACAACAGTAATACTGTGTATAACACTATCGTCATTTTGGTAAACTCAGAACCATGTGTAACTGGCAACATTGGTATATTCACCCTTGCATAATCCTCTTTCCGATGAATTGCCAAAGCCCAAAAGTGTGGTGGGGTCCAAGTGAAAATAATCATCACTAAAAAATATGCATGAGGATGTAACTCACCAGTTATTGATGTCCACCCCAGTAATGGAGGCATTGCACCGGCTAAACCACCAATAACAATATTTTGCGGTGTTAATCGTTTTAGCACTAATGTATATACAACGGCATAGCCAAATAAACTGCACAAGGTTAACCATGCCGTTAGCGCATTTACTTCTAAATACAGTAAAACAAAACCACTACAGGCTAACAACAGGGCAAATAATATTGCCTGCGTATTATTAATCCGTCCTTTGGCCAAAGGCCGATTATACGTTCGCGCCATTTTTGCATCTATCTTTTGATCGACAATATGATTAAGTGCTGCCGCAGCAGCAGAAAGTAAACCAATCCCCATGGAAGCGACGGCCATTAACCATAAGCTAGGTAAACTTTCTTGTGATAACACCATGCCTACTATGGCAGTGATCACTAACATAGCCACGACTTTAGGCTTGGTGATCTCATAGAGATCGGCCAACACTTGTACTAAAGGCTGTATAAACTGTAATTGAAATGATTTAGAAACATTCATAATAAATTACCCTTTTATCTACGTATTAAGGATGCTTGGTGCTGCCCTTGTGACTTTAGATTAAACATAAGAGTCACTAAGCTTGCTAACAAACATAACGCTATAAAATTATGACTTACTGCTATAAATATTGGCAGTTGAAATACCACATTACTTACACCTAATAAAAACTGAGTAGACACCAGAATTGATAACACAATGCCGTGCTTTTTCAATTCAGTGCTTTTTGAACGTATTAAATTAAATGCCAATACCGCAAAAATACACAAAACAACGACGGCACCAAATCTATGTAAAACATGGATAGACATTCGAGCTTCATACGGTAGAACCCCATATTCATAATTATGATGCCCTGTGGGAATAGTTAACGCTTCGCTTATATCAAACTTCTCAGTCCAGCCACTTTCACAAATGGGTAAATCAGTACAAGCCACCGCCGCGTAATTAGATGCAGTCCAACCGCCCAAGGCTATTTGTAAAACCAGTAACAATAAAGCACTTTGAGATAGTCTATATAAGTGGCGACATAAAGAAGATGGTGAATTCATAATATGGCTAGTATTACTTTGTCGGCGCAGCGTTAACAACGAAACAATCAGTAAACAGAAAGTAGTAAAGCCGCCGAGCAAATGCCCCAAAACGACTAACGGCATCAAATTTAACGTAACTGTCCACATACCTAGTAACGCTTGAAAACAAACGGTCAGCAGTAATACAGTAGGGAGTATCATTTTTTGTTTGGTTTTAATGCTTAATAAAAACATAGCTAAAATTATCAAACCTAACGAACCAGCAAAATAACGATGTATCATTTCATTCCATGCTTTAGCATGTTCTACAGGTCTATCAGGAAAAATACCTTCGGCATGAGCGATATCAGCTTCGTGAGTAGGCACCGACATAAAACCATAACACCCTGGCCAATCCGGGCAGCCTAACCCAGCATCTGTTAACCGAGTATAAGCCCCTAAAATAACCACCACCGCAGCAACAAAAATGGCGATTACATTAAGTTTATATAACGTGCGTACCATATAGATGGCTCCTTTTTTCTTATTATTTTGAGCATGATTTTTCACATAACCAACCTACTTTTAGCCAACTCTGGCGTAATTCAGTAGTTTTTTTAAATCCGCCAGAATGTCTTTGCTAGTTTTTATTGTATCCTCGCGTAAGACACTTCCTGCGTATTGCATGATCACCTTGCCATATGGATCAACAAGATAAATATGGTCCATATCTAATTCAGTATTAGTTACTTGCTGACGTTTCAGTAACGGATATTGGGAGAAATCAAGCGACTCGTTTAACACCAAAGCATCAACTCTTTTTTGTAATTTTCCTAAAGCAATATAGGTTTGGTTTAAACCGTATAACTGCTCTTCACATTTTTTATCACAGTCATGCTGATTTGGCTGAAACACTAACCGCCACATAGGTCTGTCAGATAACTCAACTAAACCTAACGTTATTTCATGATCAACAAATTGACCTTTTGCTGTAGCGCCTGGAGTAAACCAACCAAACTTTAAAACCATAAAAGCCAGTACAAATGACGCAACTGCCATGCCTACAAAAATAGTGAAAAAAGATTTAGTTTTCATTGTTTTCCTTTAACGACGATCTTGGTGTTTTTTGAATTTGTTTACCTTTATGCAAGCTGGCAAACATAAAGACCACGAGACTAGACAATGCGAGTAAAAACCATTGCACCGCATAGGCTTGATGTTTCTCTGGTGACATAACCACTGGTTTGTATATTTGTGGATAATTTATATTTTCATTAGTGTCTGCATAAACCACTACGGGTAACACGTCCTGTGTATCTAAGTTGGCAATAATGCTAGAAATAGACTGGACTCGTTTTGGCCAACCGTTTTCGTCTTGCCCTTGCTGCAGTGAAAACTGTTTAAAATCTGTGGTTCTGACAACCCCTGTTAATTCAATATTGTCAGGTAGAGTTATTCTTGGTAATTCAGAACGATATTTACTAGCCTGAATCCAGCCCCAGTTGACTAATACTTGCTTGGCTTGTGGTGTTTGATTTTGTTGCTCTTTACCTTGTAGTTGAAGAGTCGTTATCACGTTATAGCCAACTTTTCCGTTATAGGTTTTATTATCCAATAACCAAGTATTGTCGGTAACTATCTTGCCGTGTAGTTTTACCTTACGCCCATTAAGTTCAATGAGTGTTATTGCAGTACGTTGCAATAAATCTTCGCCAGTAATTTCACCTTGCTGTGAAAATAATGCGATTTGTTGACGCTTTTGTTCCGCTCTATCTAATTGCCAAAAACCTAACTTGCACATTGCAACAAAAGCGGCCAAAGTAACCACCAAAGGTAAAATTGATACTGAAAAGCGTTGAAATATTATCAATATACTGCAATCCAAAAACTAAGATAAAGGAAATTAATGTATGGCACTAATAGTCAAAATCGCTATCGGATTAATATTAATTTTCATTATATTTAACTTATTTAAAGCTATGACTTCAATGTTAAAACAACATCCAGAGCAAAAGCCTATGTCGTACTTTATTGGTAAACGATTAATCTATACCGTGTTACTTATCTCGATACTGTTAATTTGTTTATTCACTGGTGTTATTCAGCTTAACCCCAGACCTTTTTAATATTGTACATACGCCCTGCCAATATTTATTGGCAGGGTTATACAATCTAAATGATATAAACAAATATAAACAAACAAACCCAAACCACATCAACAAAGTGCCAATACCAACTCGCAGCTTGGAAACCAAAGCTATTCTCTGGTGTGAAGTGATCTTTAATTACAATTCTTAAAAACATAATGAACAACATTATGGTGCCCAATGTGACATGCAAACCATGAAAACCAGTGAGTAAATAAAAGGTATTTCCGTACATGCCGCTAGATAACATTAAGCCCATTTCTTGATATGCATGAGTATATTCTTCTACTTGTAAAAATAAGAAAATACAGCCTAAAAGCACGGTTAACCCTAGACCCCATTTAAGCTGCTTACGTTTATTTTGCTCCAAACCAACATGTGCAAAATGGCAGGTAATTGAAGATATTAATAATATAATCGTATTGATAAGTGGCAAGCCGTTCCAGCCCATAGCTTCAGTGACTGTACCACTTGGTGTTTTTGTTAATGGCCAAATAGCTTCAAATGCAGGCCATAAAACTTCATGCGTCATCGCATTATTACTCGCACCACCTAACCAAGGAACAGAGAAGACTCGGGCATATAATAAAGCACCAAAAAATGCACCAAAAAACATAACTTCTGAAAAAATAAACCAACTCATTCCCTGACGAAATGATCTATCTAGTTGCTTGCTGTATTTGCCAGACATGGACTCATCAATCACGTTACGGAACCAGCCCACGAGCATAAAGATGGTAATTGCCATTCCAGCAAAAAGTAAATAACCACCAAAACCAGTTACTTGGTTTTTAATATCATTAACATAATTACCAGCGCCAAAGGCGATACAAAACAACCCAATCGCGCCCACAATAGGCCATGGACTTTGTGATGGTACATAATACTTTTCATATTCATTATTATTCATATTCTGCCCTCTCAAATGAGCATTAATTCTTGTTTGCTGCGAACAATTTTATAAATTCGTCTTGTTCAATATTTTCACTAATATCAAACAAGGTATAAGCCAAAGTAACGGTTGAATATTCAGCCGGAATATCTTTGTCTATATAAAACTGCAACCCTAAATCAGCAGACGTTCCACGCTCTAGAGGTTGCTGATTGAAGCAAAAACATTCGATTTTATTAAAATATGCAGCGGCAATACCAGGACTCACTGAAGGAACTGCCTGCACAACCATATTGCTTACTGAGTTATTTTTTACTATAAAATTGAGTTGATGCATTTCGCCAGGATGGACATTCATTTTTTTTACTTCTGGTTTGAATATCCAAGGTAAATTACCCTGAGTTCTTGCAATAAATTCAACACTGATGGTTCTAGTTTTATCCACGAAAGAAGATTGTGATGCAGCGACTTCGCTGGTTTTACCGTTAAGTCCGGTGATATCACAAAAAATGTCATACAGCGGAATCAAAGCAAAGCCAAAACCAAACATTAGAAATACAGTTACCACTAACTTCTTAACGAGTTTGTTGGTAGCCTGTTGTGTTTTCTGTTCATCTTTCATTAAAACTCAACCTATTTAGTCGTTGAATTAACAGTATCTATTTAATTGTCGGTGGTGTTTCAAAGGTATGATACGGAGCTGGCGAAGGAACTTCCCATTCTAATCCTTCAGCACCTTCCCAAACTTGGGCTGTCGCTTTTTCACCACCTTTAATACATTTATAAACCACAGCAACAAACAACAATTGAGATAAGCCAAATGCAAAGCCTCCAATACTTATTACTGCGTTAAAGTCAGCAAACTGCAAAGCATAGTCAGGTATTCGTCTTGGCATTCCCGCCAGACCTACAAAATGCATCGGGAAAAACAACACGTTTACTGATACTAATGATAACCAAAAATGGGTTTTTGCTAACTTTTCATCAAACATATTACCGGTCCACTTTGGCAGCCAATAATAAGCCCCCGCCATAATTGAAAATATAGCGCCGGTAACCAGTACATAATGAAAATGAGCGACCACAAAATAAGTATCATGATATTGGAAATCGGCAGGTGTAATGGCTAACATCAAGCCTGAAAATCCACCTATGGTAAATAGGACGATAAAGGCAATTGAGAACATCATGGGCACTTCAAACGTTAATGACCCTCGCCACATGGTTGCCACCCAATTAAAGATTTTTACCCCTGTGGGCACCGAGATCAACATAGTGCAATACATAAAGAACAGTTCGCCAGCAAGCGGCATACCTGTGGTAAACATATGATGAGCCCAGACCAAAAACGACAAGAGTGCAATTGATGCGGTGGCATACACCATAGATGAATAACCAAACAGTTTTTTACGACTAAAGGTAGGAACAATTTGCGAGATAATGCCAAATGCAGGCAGTATCATTATGTACACTTCTGGGTGACCAAAGAACCAGAATATATGTTGGAACATCACGGGGTCGCCACCACCTGCGGCATTGAAAAATGACGTTGCAAAGTACTTGTCGGTTAACACCATAGTTACAGCACCAGCTAAAACCGGCATGACTGCTATCAATAAGAATGCAGTGATCAGCCAAGTCCAAACAAACAGCGGCATTTTCATAAAGGTCATGCCTGGGGCTCGTAAATTAAATATGGTGACAATCACGTTTATCGCCCCCATTATTGAGGAGATCCCCATAATGTGAACTGAAAATACAAACAATGCGGTACTGTCATTACTGTAAGTGGTAGAAAGTGGTGCATAAAAAGTCCAACCAAAGTTAGGACCGCCACCTTCCATAAACAAAGACATTAATAGTATTAAAAATGCAAAAGGTAAGATCCAAAAACTCCAGTTATTCATTCTCGGCAGCGCCATATCTGGTGCGCCTATCATCATAGGAACCATCCAATTAGCTAAACCAACAAACGCGGGCATAACGGCACCAAACACCATAATCAAGCCATGCACCGTTGTCATTTGATTAAAGAAGTCTGGTTCAACTATTTGCAGCCCAGGTTGAAATAACTCAGCCCTAATGACCATAGCCATTGCACCACCAATAAAAAACATCAGTAATGAAAATAAAAGATATAAAGAACCAATGTCTTTATGGTTAGTTGTTAATAACCAACGCATAATTCCCGAAGGTGCACCGTGATGTTCTTCAACATGGTTATCAGCGTTTAAATTTTTTGTACTCATAACGTGCTCCTCCTATTTATCGACCAAAAATTCATTGATTGCTGCAGCTTGTACTACATCACCTGTATTGTTACCCCAAGCGTTACGCTCGTAAGTGACAATTGCCGCTAAATCTTTCAGAGCTAGTTGTTTGCCAAAAGCTTGCATTGCAGTTCCCGCTTTACCGTTAACCACAATATCTATATGTTCTTTAACATCACCAAGTGCAATGGCACTGTCTTTTAATCCTGGGAACACTCCTGGAATACCTTGACCATTTTGTTGATGACAAGCTGCACAATTTGCGTTGTATACTTTCTCGCCTAAGGCCATTAACTCCTCCATTGGCATATTCATCGCTAGCAGTTTTTGCTCTTCTTCTTTGAATTTTTTAGCAATTTCTACTTTTTCGGCCATCCATTTATCAAACTCTGCAGGCTCTTTTGCAATAACCACGATTGGCATAAAGCCATGATCTTTACCGCATAGCTCGGCACATTGACCTCGATAAATCCCCGGTTCATTAACACGCGTCCAAGCCTCATTGATAAAACCAGGGTTAGCATCTTTTTTTATTGCAAATTCAGGTACCCACCAAGAATGAATTACATCATCGGACGTAATTAAAAAACGTACTTTTTGACCTGTAGGGATCACTAGTGGCCTATCAACTTCAAGTAGATAGTTAGCAGATTTTGCAATTTTGTTTTTAATTTCAGATTGGGGAGTCGCCAGCAGACTGTAATAATCTAAATCATGTTCAAAGTATTTATAATGCCACTTCCACTGAGAGCCCGTAACTTGAACCGTCAGATCTGCGTCAGTAGTATCTTCCATTTCAATTAATGTTTTAGTGGCGGGAAACGCCATGGCGATCAAAATAACAAATGGAATGGCAGTCCAAAGTATTTCTACTTTAGTACTTTCGTGGAAATTAGCAGGTTTAGCACCTTTGGATTTTCTATGATGGATTATGGACCAGAACATGATCCCAAAAACGACAATGCCAATAACACAACAAATATAGAATATGATCATGTGCAAATTGTAAACACTTGCACTTATATCCGTAACGCCTTTAGTCATATTAAGACGCATTTCATCTGCATTAGCACTAGCATTACCTGACAATACGATAGCTGGGATCAACCAACTCAATTGCTTAGTAGCCACTAAACACACTCCCCTATTGAAACATTAGAAGAAGATGTCTGTACAACTCACCTCAGTGTATAAATCTAGTTAGCTAGACTTGTACAATCCCCAAAAAATGTTTGTTTCATATTATTTTTATAATCAGTCTATAACGCTGATTTACTGTTGATATTTTATTTGTATAATTTTTACTCAACAAAACAAACCTATACCTTTTATTTAAATAGTGCAAATAATCACCAATAAAAAAACCCGCTAAGTGATTTTCACCGAGCGGGTTTTATCTATATATATTAAATAATTACATTAACGAACTATTTCTAATAACACCAACAGCCAAGCCTTCTATGGCAAAATCTTGATAATTTAAATCTACTTTAATTGGTGAAAAATCTTGATTTTCGGCATGTAAAAGAACCTGACTACCATTTCTTTCTAAGCGCTTTACTGTCACATCATCGCCAACTCGAGCCACAATAACTTGTCCATCTCTGGCTGTTTGCGTTTTATGCACGGCTAATAAGTCACCGTCCATTATGCCAATATCTCGCATACTCTCGCCTTCAACCATTAATAGGAAGTCAGCAGAAGGAGTAAACATAGCTGGGTCTAAATTAACACGAGACTCAACATGCTCCATCGCTAGTATTGGAGAGCCTGCTGCAACTTTACCAACAACTGGAATACCAGCTTCAATATTAGAAATATCTTCAGTTAAACGAATTCCGCGTGATGTTCCAGCTAAAATCTCTATATAGCCTTTTTTAGCTAATGCTTTTAAATGATCTTCAGCGGCGTTAGCTGAACGAAAACCTAAGCGTTTAGCTATTTCGGCTCTAGTTGGAGGCATGCCTGTTGATACAATAGCTTGTTTTATTAACTCAAGTATTTGAGCTTGTCTTTCAGTTAATGGACGCATAGTCTGGTTTTCCATACAGTTACAATACCTGTTAGTATATACAGCAAAATTAAAACTGCAAATATAAGTTAAATGTTGGTTAGTGTTTGCAAAACATTTTGTTAATATCACTGTCTGAATTTTATAACTTCTCGAGATTAGATCTAATGGCTTATATTTCTTACCTTTTTTATTGGCTCACCCGTCCATTTATCAAAGTAAACATAGTATCGGATAGTGATTTATCACTGGACCTCACTAAACCGATTAAATACGTACTGGTCACCAACTCATTTGCTGATAAATTAGCACTAGAACAAGTTTGCCGAAAACAGGGTTTACCGAGTCCATTTAAGTCCTTTAAGCTAGGCGGACACTCACTTTCACGAGCCATGGGTGTAAAACATAGAAAATCACTTTTCACTTCAGAAAAGAAACATGAAGCTAAAATAGTTAAGCACAGCCAAGAGCTATTAATGAAAGTGGCCGACAGCCAACGGGATGTGCAATTTGTGCCTGTAATGGTTTGTTGGGGGCGCGCTCCCGGTGTTGAAAAAGTTAAAGAGAATACAAAAATAGGTATTAAAGATTTAATTGCTGAGAATCTACAAGCCAGTCGTTTCCGCAAATTCTTTATTGTTTTATTTTCTGGTAGAGATAACTTCATCAGAATATCAAAACCCGTTTCATTAATGGAAATGGTAAATAGATATGGCACATCAAAAGAGTCTGCTCATAAGCTAATTAGGGTCGCTCGCATTCACTTTGAACGTCAACGCATTGTTGCTACTGGACCAAAAATAATGGCTCGTACAGCTATGTTTAATAGTTTGCTAGCAAGTCCAGCGCTTAAGAAAGCACTGCAAGAAGAAATGGACTCTAAAGACATTTCCATGGCTCAAGCCAAAAAAAATGCGATAAAACTACTGAATGAAATTGCCGGTGATTATAGAGAATCTTATATCCGTTATGCATCACGCATATTAACTTGGTTATGGAATAAAATTTATAACGGTATTCGCGTACATAATGCTGATGAATTAAGGGACTTAGCGCAAAAAGGACATGAAATTGTTTACGTGCCTTGTCATAGAAGTCACATGGATTACCTATTACTTACTTATGTTATTTATAAAGAAGGGTTAGTTCCGCCACATATTGCAGCGGGAATAAACTTAAACTTCTGGCCTGCAGGCCCTATTTTCAGAAAAGCAGGCGCTTTCTTTTTACGTCGAAGCTTTAAAGGCAACAAGTTATATTCTGCGGTTTTTCGTGAATACTTAGGGCAATTATTCATTAAAGGCTATCCAGTAAAATATTATACCGAAGGTGGACGTTCTCGAACGGGTCGTTTGTTAAGTCCTAAAACGGGCATGTTAGCGATGACCATTCAGGCTATGTTACGTGGAGTAGACCGCCCAATTACTTTAGTGCCAGTTTACATTGGTTACGAGCATGTAATGGAAGTGAACACTTACTTAAAAGAACTTAAAGGTCAAAATAAAGAAAGTGAGTCTATATTTGGCCTATTTAAAGCACTTAAGAATTTAAAAAATTACGGTCATGGTGACGTGAATTTTGGTAAACCAATTAGCTTAAATGAGATCCTTAACGAAAAAGCTCCGCAATGGCGTGACTTAATTGACCCGGTTGATGTAGTTAAACCAAGTTGGCTTACGCCAGTTGTTAACCACACAGCAAATATAATTATGAGTTCTATTAATGACGCTGCGGTATTAAATACCGTAAACCTTTGCGCATTAACTTTGCTTACATCCGATAGCCACGCATTACCGCGCGCTGAAATGCAACAATTACTCAACTTTTACATTCAATTAAATCAACAAGTCCCTTATGCACATAAGGTTCAAGTTCCATCGCAAACGGCAGATGAAATAATTGAAGAAGCTATACAACTTGAAAAAGTGGAAGCTGAAAGTGATGAATACGGCACTATCATTAAACTAGATGATAAAAACGCTATATTAATGAGTTATTACCGCAATAATGTCGTTCACTTATTTGCGATTCCAGCCATTATTGCTGGTGTTATTGTTAACTCATCAACTACGACTAAAGAGCAAATTTTAGATAAAGTAAACGACTTACTTCCTCTATTAAGACACGAGTTATACATCACAATCTGTGACATTGAACAATATTGTGACCAAGTCATAGAGTTCTTTATCCAGCAAAAATTAATACAGGACAAAAACGGTTCATTAACGATTGCTGATAAAAATTCTATGGGTTATTTACAGCTAAATTTACTAGCCAAAATAATGAAAGACACATTACAGCGTTATGCGCTTGGCTTTATTAGAATTGAGCAAGTTAACGGTATTCAGCGCAGCGAGTTGGAAGCAGATTGCCAGAAACTAGCAAAACGTTTGCTTAAATTACATGACGTTAAAGCGCCTGAATACTTTGATAAGAAGGTGATATCTAATTTTGTTTCATGTTTACGTGAACAAAATTACGTGTCGGTTAATGAAGCAGGATTAATGCACCTAACTGAGCTAGGTAAAGAAACATCGGATACGATTAATTCATTGTTAAGTGCAGAGTTGTTGCAGTCGTTAAACTCTTTAGGTTAAGAGATAAATTCCGTGAATAACATTTCCACCGATTAGCTTTTAGTTAATCTGTGGAATACATATTAAACCCATATTAGGAAGGATTGCAGAAGCTATTTCTTTTTAGCCTATTTATGTTTAGGAAAAAGCTCGTGATTTCTGATCACGCCTTCTTGCATTGCAGATGCTATTAATTCGCCTTTTTGATTAAAGAACTGTCCACGAACTAATCCTCTACCGCCACTGGCACTTGTGCTTTCTTTACTGAATAATATCCATTCATCCATTTTAAAAGGACGATGAAACCACATTGAATGGTCTAACGTCGCCACCTGCATTTTTGGCTGCATAAAGCTTTCGCCATGCGGCAACAAGGCTGTTGGTAAAAATGTGAAATCTGAAGCATAAGCTAATAAATAACGGTGGACACGAGGGTCGTCAGGTAATAAACCGCTGGCTTTAATCCAAGTCTGAGAAGCAGGTTCCATGACATGTGGATTAAATGGATTAAATTGTTGAACGTGGCGCATTTCAATTGGCTTATCCGCAAGTACTATAGAATGCAGTGGTTTTGGCACTTTATCTAAATTCTGTTGATAATATTCTAGTTCCGAGATTAACCCATCAGGTCCGATAACGTCTGGCATACTTGATTGATGATCGTAACCTTCGCCTTCTGTTTGAAAGGAAGCAGTCATATGGAATATGGTTTTGCCAAACTGAATAGCGCTTACTCTACGAGTGCTAAAAGAGCCACCATCACGAATATTTTCCACTTCATAAACTATTGGGTGTTGGTCGTTTCCTTCACGTAGAAAGTAACTATGAAAAGAATGAACAAAACGGTTTTCCACAGTTTCTTTAGCAGCACTTAATGCTTGGCCAATAACTTGTCCACCAAATACACGACCAAAGCCTAAAGCATGGCTTTGACCTCTGTATAAACCTTCTTCAATTTTTTCTAACTTAAGATCACTCAATAATGTTTCTAATGCTTTTTGGCTCATAATAAATCTCTAACAGCTATTTCTGTCCATTCTATTTCATCGGCAATGATTCTTTCACTTGATACGTAATGTAAAACTTGACCTGGCATTACACTAAAGTCATTTGCTGGGTTTAAATGCATTTTTATGCCAATTCGGTCTTCAGCCACAGCTAATAAAATTGCATTATGATTTTGTTTTAAATGGAAAAACAAATCAGCAAATTTATGTGGTGCCGTATCTAAGGGAATTTGTGTAGAAAATTGAGTATGACCATTTAATGTGGACATCATTTCTTCTTGTAAACGGCTGCTTCCTGGATCTTGCATTGAACGAACTAAAATTTCTGCGGTTTTAGACGAATTACATTCAATGTTTTTTGTATAACGATTTAGCATTTCAATTTTTGTGTCGTCACTAAAATTAGCACTTATGTGACAGCCATCTTTAACTAAAGAACTTAGTTTTAATGCACAGGTGAACGTTTGATCATCATTATCGCAATCAACAATAATTCTATCGGCTTTAGTAACTGCTACTCGGGTTAATTCATCGTCTTGAGTCATAGATTTTAATTTAGCAAATTCCACCAGCGAATGACTAAAAAATGGATGTTCTAATTCATTGGTCACGCAAAGTAGTATTTTACGTTTTTGGCGTTTGTTATCACCCAATATATGTTTGATCATTTTTTCTGTACGGCCTTCGTGCCATCCAAAAATTAATATATGTGAATCTTCATCACTAAAATCTTTTGTGCCTGTCATAACTTGTCTCAATACTGTGCTAACTGAACGTCCCAACTTACCAAGTAAAGCTGCAAATATTGCGAGCCCTAGCGGAATTTGAACCAATGCTACTACTAATTTCCCTTCAAAGGATGACGGACTTAAATCCCCATACCCCACGGTACTCGTAGTCACTACATAATAATAAATATACGAACTAAGGTTCGTTAATTCATACTCTTGTGCCCAATATAATAACAACCAACTTAAAATGGCGTGAAAGCATAAAAGAGAAAAAATGGACATCCAAGAAACATGAATAAAGTGTTTCCGTAACAATATAGCTAATCTATTAATGAACAAATTTAATTCCCTAGTAGTTTTCGCCATCCAGTTTTTTGCTCTACTGGTTGGTGTTTACTATATTGGATTAACTCTTGCCAAAATGGGCTTAATAAATTGAAGCTCAAGGTTTCAAAATCAGGTACCTTTCTAAGCGATATATGATACTTAGGATGACTTTCAACCCAAGCTAACGTTAACATTTGATAACTGCGTTGAAGTAAGTTTAACCACTCTCTGGCTTCTACATCGGGATTTAAATCTTTTAATGCAGGAACCATACGTTTTAAGCCATTGACGGTTTTATTATGAAAAGCGGTATATACTTTTTCATCTACGTGAGATTCCAACAATGCATCAGATATTCGACAAAGTTGTCCAAACTGAGGATTGTCTACCCAGTACTGTATTAAATAATTACAAACATCATCTACGGTCGTTGCTTCATACCTACGAGTTTCCGTTTCAACGGAAATAATCCAGTTTTGTAGGTGTCTTTCAAGCAATGCTAAAAATATAGCTTCCTTGGTTCTGAAATATATATATAGCGTTCCTTTTGCCACTTCGGCTTTGTTAGCTATTTCTATTGCTGATGGCAATATGTTACCTGAGTCAATGAATAAAGCTTCTGCAGCCGTTAAAATACCATTAACTCTTTGCAATTTTTGTTTTTGATTTTTAGCTTTTTTAATTTCCATAAGTATCTACTAACTAATTGTTTAAGGATTTTTGCTACATTAGTGCTTAATATTACAGTATTTCCTTGACCTTAAAATAAAAGAATTTTAGTTTATAAACAATTACATAATATAAATATGTAATTAACAGTTACCAATTCACTTTTAATAAGGTGTTGTAGTAATAAAAAAACAATAAATACGCACTAATAACAATAATAAAAATTCGCGTATTCAACTCTGCATTTTAGTTGCCATTACTGTGGCGACGGTTAGAATACCGACTTGAATATACATTCAGTATTAGGAATGTTTATTTTTCATAAAAAATGAAAATAAACAGCCCTTAATGTTATTTTTCCGGGATCTAAATTAATGACGTATCAGGATACCATTGAGCAGGCTGAATCTAAATTGCAAAAAACACTCTTGTTTTTAAAGCAACATAGATTAGCCGCTAGCCCTATCAACTACAGCGTGGCTTATGAATACGCCAGCGCAAAAAACACTGATATTGTTGAGTATATTAATAACGATATCAAAGATGGATGCATAATTGATTCCTTTTTAATGGAAGAACTGTACCGTCAATACATGCTTAATTCTGACGAAAACAATGAAAAAATATTGCTCCGCACCTCTTCAATCATAAACACCACTCAAAAGCATGTCCAAAAAGCACAGCGTGATAGTAAAAGTTACACCAATATTTTAGATGAAGCACTGTTATTACTGGATGATTCAAACCCACAAGTAACTCGCCAAGTAGTCGATAAATTAATTAAAGCCACGTCTTATACTCAAATTACTCAAAAAGTATTATTTAAAGCCTTACAGCAAGCACAAAACAAATCAAAAGAATTACAACAACATATCGAAAATTTAAATAATAACCGTCAAATTGATGCACTAACCGGTTTATATAATCGTGCGGTGATGGATCAAACTGTCGATATCTGGGTAAGTAACAATACAAAAAACATTGCAGCTCTCGCCATTAACTTAGATCACTTTAAGCAATTCAATGACAATTATGGCATGACAATTGGCAATGTTATTTTATCCAAAGTAGCTCAAAAAATTAAAAGTTATGTATCTGAAACTGGATTGCCAGTTCGATTAGCTGGTGAAGAGTTTTTAGTATTAATTCCTGATGCAACACCAACAAGTGCCAATGAAATTGCTGAAAAAGTAAGATTAGGCGTAGAAAATCTACAATTTGTGAATGCTAAAAATAAACAGAGATTACCAAAGGTGACGATCTCAATTGGTGTCACTGAGTATTGTCCTACGTTAGGTTTAAATGGAACCATTCAAAAAGCCTCTTCTGCTTTACGAATGGCAAAAGCCACAGGACGAAATCGGGTTTACTCAGATTAATTTGCTATCTACTGATAGCATTAGGTTACACATATTGTGTTTATATAACATTTAATCATCAAATGCCTATGTACTGTTGGTTTTAAGCCAACATTTAAGTACACTTGTTTTAATTACTCTTGCATGCGTAAAAATATGACTACTGAAAAAAATCAACAATCTACAACTCACTTTGGTTACAAAACTATTGAGTCAGAACAAAAACAAGCCATGGTCGCTGATGTATTCCATTCTGTTGCAGCTAAATACGACATAATGAATGATGTTATGTCTTTTGGTGTACATAGACTTTGGAAACGTTTCACTCTTGACGCGAGTAATGTTCGTCCCGGTAACAAGGTATTAGACTTAGCCGGTGGTACAGGTGATTTAACTCGTAAATTCAGTCAAGCTGTAGGACCAACAGGCAAAGTTATACTTGCCGATATTAACGACTCTATGATCAAAGTTGGCCGTGAAAAGCTGCATAACTTAGGTGTAGTTGGTAATGTTGAATATGTTCAAGCCAATGCTCAAGCATTACCATTTGCTGAAAATACCTTTGATTTAGTTACCATTGCTTTTGGCTTAAGAAATGTAACGGATAAAGACGAAGCTCTTAGCTCTATCTTTAGAGTACTAAAACCTGGCGGCAGATTATTAGTACTTGAGTTTTCCAAACCAGAACAAGCTTGGCTTAACAAAGCGTATGATTTTTATTCATTCAAAATCCTGCCAGAAATGGGTCAATTAATCGCTGGCGACAAAGAAAGTTATCAATACCTATCTGAATCAATCAGAATGCATCCTGACCAGGAGACATTAAAAGGCATGATGGAAACAGCAGGATTTGACCAGGTGTCATTTACAAACATGACCGGCGGTATAGTTGCATTACACAAAGGTTTCAAGTTTTGATCTTGTTACAACAACTGGCTCACACTTTTATTGAGCCGGGTATAAATAAATTGTTGGCTTTTGATGAACAATCAAGTCAAAAGCTGACAAAATTAGAAAATAAAAGCCTAAGTGTTTGTTTAACAGACCTGTCAGTAAGCATTAAACTGCAGGTGCTAAATAATAAAGTTCAGTTATCATCCAATATTGATGGTTACGATTGTTTAGTGACCACCAGCAGCCAATATTTACGTTCTTTATCTGATGCATCTCAATTAACTAAGTTAATAAAGCAAGATAACCTAGAACTCGACGGCGATTTAGCAATAGCCCAAAGCTTTTCAGATCTATTAATTAACAACGACATAGACTGGCAAGAGTTATTGTCGAGTTATTTTGGTGATGCTATGGCACACAAAATAGCTACAGGTATTAAAATCTTAGCAAACAACATAAAAGTAAAGTCGAAAGATATGGACTACACATTATCAACGGCTATTACCGAAGAGCTTAAATTAAGCCCGCATTACAATGAAGTTAGCCTTTTTATAGATGATGTAGATTCTCTCTCTGCCAAAGTAGACAAGTTAGCTGCCACCATAAATAAGTTAGCGTCTGAACAATTAACCCTTAAACAATAAAAGCGTGCATAAAATTGAATAAACTATCTCGTATTTTCAAAATAATTCATGTTTTTCTTTATTATCGTCTTTATGAATTAATACCTGCTAAAAAAACACCTTTTCTATTAAAAGCCTTTGTCCTTTTATGCTTTTGGTATCCTAAGACTTCAAAAAAAACTCATAGTGCGCATAACCTCAGAATTGCCCTTGAACACTTAGGCCCTGTTTGGATTAAATTAGGCCAAATGTTGTCGACTCGCAAAGACTTACTCTCTGAGCAATTAAGTGTCGAATTAACCAAGTTACAAGACCAAGTTACCCCATTTGCCACATCTTTAGTTTTAGAAACAATTTGCCAAGAATTAAATATTGAACAAATATCTGACGTTTTTTGTGAATTTGATCAGCAACCTATTGCAACTGCATCTATGGCTCAAGTTCATGGAGCTCAATTACAACTACCAAATGAACAGCAACCGATTAACGTAATTATTAAGGTGATCAGGCCTAATATAGAACAGCAAATAAAATCTGATATATCGTTAATGTTATTGTTTGCCAAACTTATTTCTAAAACCAAAGATGCACACAGATTTAGAGCTGTAGAAGTTGTAAGAGAGTATGAAAAAACCATTTTAAATGAGCTTAATCTTAACCTAGAAGCTAACAACGGTATTCGTTTACGCGATAATTTTGCCAATTCCGATGATTTGTATATTCCTGAAATTTATCCGAATTTGTCTACTCGAAAAATATTAGTTATGGAACGTATTTATGGTATTCCGGTGTCTGATACCAATGCGTTGCTACAACAAGGTTCAGATCTTAAGAAGCTGGCAGAGCGTGGTGTTCGAGTGTTTTTCACTCAAGTATTTAGGGACAGTTTTTTCCATGCCGATATGCACCCTGGTAATATTTTTATTTCTAAACAAAACCCAAGTGATCCGCAATATATAGGCATCGACTTTGGAATTATGGGTACTCTTAACGATCAAGATAAGCGTTATTTGGCTGAAAATTTTGTCGCATTTTTTAATCGTAATTATTTGCGTGTCGCGCAATTGCATGTGCAATCTGGTTGGGTACCGAGCCATATAAATGTACAAGAGTTTGAAATTGCTATTCGTGCAGTTTGCGACCCAATTTTTAATAAACCTTTAGATGAAATTTCTTTTGCACAAGTGCTTATTGGTTTATTTGATACCGCTAGGCAATTTGAAATGGAAGTTCAGCCGCAATTGGTATTATTACAAAAAACATTATTATATGTTGAAGGGCTTGGGCGTCAGCTTTATCCGCAATTAGATTTATGGCAAACCGCTAAACCGTTTTTAGAACAATGGGTTAATGAACAAATGGGTTTTAAAGCATTTTTTAAATCAAGCAAAGAAAATTTACCTTACTGGTTAGAAAAGGCGCCTGAAATTCCAGAAATGTTGCATTCTGGCTTAACAACGCTAAATAATATGCCTCAAATGAAGCAAGACTTAATTGAGCAATATCTTCAACATCAAAAACAACACCGACGTTTTCTGTTGCAATTAACATTAATGTCTTGTGGTTTTATTACATCCTTATTAATTGTTATGTTTGGTGATTTAGGTAATCTAACTGGGCAGATAGCAATTGGAGTATCTGGCTGTATAACCGTGCTTAGTGCGATAATTGTATGGTTAAGAATACGTTAGATATATAGACTAGTGATTTTCTGCGAATTGCCTTTATAAGAAACCATAGTGGGTTTCAATACGAAATGAAATTCCAGTATTACGTACAAAGTCATTTGAAAGAGGGTCATAATCATCACCATATGGATCATCTTTATTTAACTCAACAAAAGGTTCTATTTCAAAAAACAGCCAACGCCTCAGTGCATTAAACCGATATCGAACACTAAATTTATGTGACAACGGTTCTACTTTAGGCTCAATATAACCATACGATGAAAGCCCTGTGATCAACGCAGATTTATTACTAATCGCGGTTATTTGGAAAAGGCCAGAGCGCCACTCAGAAGCATTAAACGACTGCAAATCACGTAATGAGTAGTTATAACGAATTTCAGATGTTTGGTTTAATTTGTAACCAGTATCTAATAAAAATCGTGCTCCCCAACCATCCGATACATAATATTCAATAGCCGGTTTCAAATTGAGTGTGATTTTACCGTCAAAATACTGTTTACGATAACTAGCAGATGCTCTGGTATAAAGTTGATCTTCTCCCCAACCTATTCGTACCGATGTACTCACATTGTCTGACTTAGTATGTAAAAAACGTACGGCTGCACCTAATGAATTTTGACTTAGTTTAAATGCCTCCGTTCTTACGGATTCGTAAGGTAAGGTTTTAAAGTCATCATCTTCACCATCAGAAAGTATTAGTTCAACTGAGTTTTCTAAATTTGGCAGTTTGGCTTTTATTTTAAACTTAATAGGAAAACTATCACCGGAAAAAAATTCCCCCTCTTGCGGCTCCCAGCCAATAACAAAATGCCCCCATGTTTTGGCTTTGTTTTTTCCGTCTTCATCTTCTGCAAATAAACCATCTAGTAAATTAGCTGTCCAATCCATGGAATGCCCAACACTTTCTACCACTGTATTTACATCAACAAATAACACTTTTAATCTTTTTTCTTCTGTTGTTCTCTCTATATCGCTTAGAGTAGTCTTTAATGATTTTGCATTTTTAAATTGTTCTTGCTCATCTACAGCAATGATTAAAGGATTAACGTCTGTGATTATGCATTTATCTTGATTAACATTAATTATATTGCTTTCAAATAACTGATTATTTGCTTGGGATGATACTTCGCAACTTATACTTTTGTTTGATTGGAAACTAGGTGGGGGACTTGCTTGCGCACTAATAGACCATACTCCGCTAACGCAGATATACATCAACAAACTCTTTGTTTGGTCAATTAGCATTAAATAGCTTCTATTTTTTTGGTCTTATTATTCATCATTGAATATCTAAATATATTATTTCAGTTAATTAAACTTTATACTACTGACAGTTTAATTCAATATTGGAAATGAAAATGGGATTTGGTGGTGTTAGTCTTTGGCAACTTCTTATAGTTTTAGTTATTGTAATTTTATTATTTGGAACTAAAAAAATTAAATCATTAGGTTCTGATTTGGGATCAGCAATTAAAGGCTTCAAAAGCTCAGTTTCTGACGAAAAAACAAATATTGAATCAAAACCAAGTGATGATGCTGATTTTGAAAAATCAGAAAACCCAGACAAAGTTAACAAAAAAGATTAATTGATATGGGATTTTGGGAGTTTATTGTTATCGCAGTTGTCGGCACCATAGTACTTGGGCCAGATAAACTTCCATCCGCAATTCGCCGTTTTACTAAAATGAAACAACAGTTTAGTCAAATGGTTCAAGGCGTATCCGCCGAAGTAAATGAACAATTGCGTGTGCATGAACTACACGAAAACCTGAAAAAAGCAGAGCAGCTAGGCATGGAAAATTTATCGCCAGACTTACAAGAGTCCGTTGATGAGTTAACTAACGCCGCTAAAAGTGTGCAAAAAACACTATCTGAATCGCCTGTAGATACCACTAAAAATGACAAATGATAAACCCCCTTTTATAGCGCATATTGTTGAACTCAGACAGCGCCTAATTCGATCTGTGGTTGCAATCTTATTATGTTTTGCCGGTTTAGCTTATTTTGCAAATGAATTATATACCTTAGTATCAACTCCGCTATTAGATGTATTACCGGAAGGCTCTAATATGATAGCAACGGATGTTGCTGCACCATTTTTTGCCCCTTTCAAATTAGCGTTTATGCTATCTATTGTGTTGGCGTTTCCATACCTACTACACCAAATTTGGGGGTTTATAGCTCCGGGATTGTATAACCATGAGAAAAAATTTGCGGCACCAATATTAATTACCTCCGTCTTATTGTTTTATTGCGGTATCGCTTTTTCTTATTTTATTGTATTCCCATTAGTCTTTACTTTTTTCACCAGTGTAGCTCCAGAAAATATAGTTATTGCAACGGACATTAGTAGTTATTTAGATTTTATCTTAAAACTATTTATTGCATTTGGACTGTCGTTTGAAGTGCCTGTTTTAGTATTTATTTTGTGTTTATCTGGTGTAACAACCGTAGATGATTTAAAACAAAAAAGACCTTATGTGATTCTAGCGGCCTTTGTTTTAGGGATGTTATTAACACCTCCAGATGTGATAAGCCAAACGTTATTGGCAATTCCTATGTGGTTGTTGTTTGAATTAGGATTAATCTTATCCAGAGTCATCAAAGTTAAAAATCCAGATAGTGAACAAACAGGTGAATAGTTAGTCACTATTCGATTAATCCGGCTATAATTTAGATCACTAGATTACTTAATAAACAGCTGATATTGTTTTACCCTAAATTCAGCATAAGCAAAAAGGTTTCGTTCTTGTTTAATAAATTAGTTATTTTCTCTTTAGTTGTTATTGGGTTGCTTTTGCAAGTTAATGCAGCAACTTATGACATAACCAACTCAAAGGGGAAAACGGATCTTACACCTTATATAGAATACAATATTGGCGGTCATGATCCTCTAGAGACACCTCCAATAGAAGGTTGGTCTGAATTTAATCAAGCACAAATAAAATTAGGTTTTGATAATAGAGTCCAATGGTTCCGTTTTGAGTTGAGCAATCCGTCGACTCAAGTTGAAACAAAATATTTAGAATTAGATGCTCCTCTATTAGACAATATCGTTCTTTATCAATTAATTGATGGTCAAGTCAAAAGTGTACAGCACCTAGGTGATAATCAAGTATTTTCTTTACGCCCTGTATTACATGGATCTTTTATTGTGCCTATTATTTGGGGCATTAATGAAACATTAGAGATATACATTGCCACACAAACATCAGGTAGCACCCAATTACCAATTAATTTATGGCAAAAAGAATACTTTCAAGAAAAGCAAAATCAGCAACAATTATTAACTGGTAGTTATATTGGGCTTATATTTGCGGCAATATTAGTATGCCTAATTGCTTATATCGCCAGACGTCAAAAAGCATCTCTTTTACATGCCGGATTTATGTTTTCATTGTTAATGATTATTTTGACGTTGAATGGTTTTTCGTTCCAATATATATGGCCAAATCATCCAGTATTACAACAACATGCTTTTTATATTTTTGCTTGTATTGCCATCATATTTTCTGCGCTATTAGCCAGAGATACTCTTAAACACTTTTATCAAGATCACAAACTAATGGCTTGGTTCAAATCCATAGCTGTTTTTGCTCTATTGTTAACACCTGCAACTATATACTTGAGCTACCAGACTGCGCTGTACTTAGTTATTGTAATATCTATCATCATATGTGCTTGTCATTTATATGCTGGTGTTATGACATGGAAACATGGGTTACATCAACACCAAGAGTTTAATTATGGATTAGGTATTCTACTAATATCGCTTGTATTGATCACAGTAAATAACTTTTCTAGATTAGAGTTACCTATTTCCAATCTACATTTACTTCAATTTTCTTTATTAACCCACATCATATTTTTAGCTATCTCAGCAGTTCGCTCATCGACAATGGGCCGCAATGGATTAACAACAGAACAGGATATGTTAGCCAGTGATCAAATGATGGAATTGCAATTTGCATTGCGTGAATTAGAAGAAACAAATCAACAATTAGAAAAACTAAATACCTTAGATTCTCTTTCTGGCATATTTAACCGCAGACATTTTGATAAACGCTTACAAGCAGAGCTGCGAAGAGGAAGGCGAGAGCTATCAACACTATCCCTTATTTTATTTGATATAGACCACTTTAAAAAAGTGAATGACACTTACGGACATACAACCGGTGATGAAGTGATCCGCAGTATTTCATTAACAGCTTCACAGCAATTAAACCGAGCCACCGATGAAATATTTAGATATGGTGGAGAAGAGTTTGCCGTGTTACTACCTAATACAGACTTAGCTGGTGCCAAAATACTCGCTGAAAAAATTCGTTCCGCTATTGAAAACTTAAACATAACGCTTAATGAGCAAACCTTATCTTGTAAAATAAGCTTAGGTGTTGCATCGCATAATTCAAAAGAGCCTATTGAACCAGGTTTCTTTATTGAAATGGCTGATAGTGCCTTGTATAAAGCGAAACAAAGTGGCCGTAATCAAGTACAAATATATGAAAAGGGTAATTAAGTGACACAACAAAACTTAAGTGGTTTTCCTTATACTCGTATGCGCAGAATGCGTAAAAATGATTTTTCAAGACGTTTAATGCGTGAAAACGTTCTAACGGCTAATGATCTTATTTACCCTATGTTTATATTAGAAGGGAAAAATAAAAGAGAAGCAATTAGTTCTATGCCTGGTATAGAACGTATGTCTATCGATTTATTAGTTGAAGAAGCTAAAGAGCTCGTTGAATTGGGTATACCAGCAATTGCGATATTCCCGGTGACAGGCCAAGAACTAAAAACAGAGCTAGCTGAAGAAGCGTATAACCCAGAAGGGTTGGCACAAAAAGCAGTGCGAGCGGTTAAAGCGGCTTTTCCACAATTAGGTGTTATCACTGATGTTGCGCTCGACCCATTCACAGTTCATGGTCAAGACGGGATTATAGACGAAAACGGATATGTACTTAACGACATAACCACAGAAATATTAGTTAAGCAGGCTTTATCTCATGCTGAAGCTGGAGCTGATGTTGTTGCACCATCTGATATGATGGATGGTCGTATAGCAGCAATAAGAGCTGCATTAGAGCAACAGGGCTATATAAATACATCAATCTTAGCTTATTCCGCTAAATACGCTTCAAGCTACTACGGACCATTTAGAGATGCGGTAGGCTCAGCTGGTAATTTGAAAGGTGCCGATAAAAAAACTTATCAAATGGACCCAGCTAATGCAGATGAAGCATTAAGAGAAGTTGCTTTAGATTTAGAAGAAGGCGCTGATATGGTTATGGTTAAGCCCGGTATGCCGTATTTAGATATTGTCAGCAGCGTAAAACAAACATTTAAAGTTCCGACTTATGCATATCAAGTTAGTGGTGAGTACGCTATGCATATGGCTGCAATAGAAAATGGTTGGTTAGCTGAAGACGCAATTATTATGGAATCTTTATTAGCGTTTAAACGTGCTGGCGCAGATGGCATTTTGACTTACTTTGCTAAAAAAGCAGCGGTTTTACTTAAACAAAATAATGCTTAGCTTATAAATTTTATCGATTAAAAAAGGTGCAATAATTTGCACCTTTTTTATTTAACTAGGCACATATTCTACTCGATTACTAACTGCCAACCTTGTGCAGCTTGATAACTAGCTTCCTGTCCGAGTTCCGCTTCCGTCAATGGATTTTTACCTATCCAATTTTCAGGTAATGTTAGCTTTAATACTTCATTTTCTACCGTTACTAATACCTTGGGCATAGCTTCGTCTTTACGTCTTAATGACAATATAACCGCCAAACGTAAAATCCTTGATAAACGACAAGCCAATAATACTGACGTAGAACTTTGTTTTGATAACGAACTTTGGTCTATATCTTCTTTATGATTGCGAACCAAAGCAGTTAATAAGTTTTTTTGTGCTTCTGTAAAGCCAGGTAAGTTGGTGTTTGCTAACAAGTAACTAGCGTGAATTTGCTGATCTTTGTAAGCCACTTGTAAACCGACTTCATGAACAAGCGCAGCGGAGCGTAAAATTTCCAACGCTCCAAATTGTTCCATATCCCATTTATCACTAACTTGATTGACTAAATTCATAGCGAGTTCAGCTACACGTTTAGCGTGCTCTTCGTCAACATGGTAACGAGTCATTACACTGTTTAAAGTACGCTCGCGTACATTTTGCTTGGTTAAATGCGGTAACATTGAATACAACAAACCTTCACGTAATGCCCCGCCCGCTAATGTCATGCCTACTAAATTCAGTTGTCTAAATATGGCAATTAAAATAGCTAATCCACTTGGAAAAACTTGCTGTCTTTCTTGTACTAATCCAGGAATATTAAGTCGTTTTATAGAGCCGTAAGTTATGGCTTGCTGCATTATTGAAACGAGTCTTGCAAGCGTGATCCTTTCATCATGACCTTGATGTATAAGGATTTCTTGAATAGCTTGAACTGTACCCGAAGCACCAACTTCTTCTTTCCAATCAAAATCTTTGTACAAGTCACGTACTTGGCCAATCTCTAATTCTGCTGCGCCAATTGCGTTAGTAAAGTTCTGCTCTGACAGCTCACCATTAGGGAAGAATTTATCTAAGAAAGTTACACAACCTACATTTAGGCTATTAGAAATTTGTGGGATATCACCTTCGCCAGCCACAAGTTCTGTACTTGCGCCACCAATATCAATAACAAGCCGTTTTTGTTTACTGCTAGATGTGTAAGCAACACCTTTGTATATTGTATTTGCTTCTTCATCACCGGAGATAACACGAATTTTTTGGCCGAGTATATTTTCTGCTTTGTTTAGAAATACATCGACATTTTTTGCTAATCTGAGAGTTGCTGTGCCAGCAATCCTCAGATTTTGCGAGGGGATATCTTGCAGACGTTCAGCAAATAAATTTAAACATTCCCATCCTCTTAACATCGCTTCGTTAGACAAATTCATATCATTGTCTAACCCAGCGGCTAATCGAACTTTGCGTTTAACTCGTCCAATTACTTGAACACTGCCAGCAACCACCTGAACAATCATCATGTGGAAGCTGTTTGAACCTAAATCAATAACGGCATAACTACTATTGTTTTCCATTAAAGAATTACCTTGTTCAATTAGTTACGACGTCTTTGGCCGTGATGATTGTTACGACGCTTTTGATATTTAGGACGTGGAACATCATCTAATAATGCATCTGCATCATATTGACTAACTGGAATGCTATGGCCAATATATTCTTCAATTGCAGGTAAATTATATACATAAGATTCACAAGCAAAGCTAATGGCATTACCGCTAGCGCCAGCACGTCCTGTTCTACCTATACGATGTACGTAATCTTCACGGTCATCCGGTAAATCAAAGTTATAAACGTGAGATACTGATGGAATATGTAATCCACGAGCAGCTACGTCTGTCGCTACTAAAAAGTCGATATCACCTTTGGCAAACGCTTCTAAAATACTTAAACGTTTACGTTGGTTAACATCACCAGTTAATAAGCCAACTCTGTGTTTATCTGATTTTAGCCAGTTATACACTTTTTCACACGAATGTTTTGTATTAGCAAAAACAATCGCTTTTTCCGGCCAATCTTCTTCAATCAAAGACAATAGTAATTCTATTTTTTGATTAGATTGAGGATAAAACAATTCCTCTTCAATACGTACGTTAGTCATTTGCTCTGGTTCAGACTGCAAATGAGTAGGTTCATTCATATGTGAGTAAGCAAGTTCTTTTACTTTGAAACTCATCGTTGCTGAAAAAACTAGATTCAGACGAGAAGTTCTATCAGGCATTTTATCGAACAAGTAACGGATGTCATTGATAAAGCCTAAATCGAACATACGATCTGCTTCATCAAGTACAACAGCTTCAATCGAATCTAAGTTAAAAACACCTTGTTTATGGTAATCAATAACACGACCAGTAGTACCAATTAGAACATCTACACCTTTTTCTAGTACTTGGCGTTGAGATTCATAACCTTCGCCACCATAAATCAATCCAAGAGACAGACCACTTTGCTCAGCAAAGATAATCGCGTCTTTATGAATTTGGATAGCAAGTTCACGGGTCGGTGCTAAAATTATTGCTCTCGGTTGCCCTTTAGCATCCGGATTAGCTAATAATCTGTTAAATGTAGCAGTTAAAAAGGCGATGGTTTTGCCTGTACCTGTTTGAGCCTGTCCAGCTATGTCCGCGCCTTTTTCTATAAGAGGCATACACATAGCTTGAATAGGGGTACAATGCGAATAACCCGCAGAGGATAATGCTTTTAATACATTTTCATGTATCGAAAAGTCTGTAAATTTAGTTTCTGTCAAATGTGTCTTAGTCATAGCGGATAAGAATAACCTTAACCCTTGCAATATGAAACATTTTATTCAAAATAGCGTTATAAATTTAATAAATACTTGGAGTTTTAAATGAGCGATAAAATTATTGCAGTAACTGACGATAGTTTTGAGTCAATTATCAATGGTGACAAACCTGTTTTAGTTGATTTTTGGGCTGAATGGTGTGGACCTTGTAAAATGATCGCACCAATTCTTAATGAAGTTGCTGAAGAAATGGCTGACACGGTTACCATTGCTAAATTAAATATAGATCAAAATCCGAATACACCACCAAAATTTGGGGTTCGTGGTATTCCAACTCTTTTACTATTTAAAAATGGTGCGGTTGCAGCGACTAAAGTTGGTGCATTAAGTAAAACTCAGTTAACTGAGTTTCTAGCAGAAAACATTTAGTCTGAACTTAATTAAATAGTTCAGCTAAATTAGTTAAAAAAGAGTCGATAAATTCGGCTCTTTTTTGATCTTGCCAAGGAACAGATGTTCCAACCCCCCAAATAGGTGCAGGCCAAGTTAAATCATTTTCAAACCGAGCAACAACATGCCAATGTAATTGCGAAACTACATTACCTAAATTCGCCACGTTAATCTTTTTACACTCTGTCGATTTAGCCAATGCCTTAGATACTAAAGAGCTTTCTACCATTAATTGTGCTTGCTGATCAGAAGACAACTCATACACTTCTGTTAAACCATTCTCACGAGGTAATAAAACCAACCAAGGGTAACGGCTGTCATTTTGCAAACGTACCTGACATAAAGGTAAATCTTTGATGAAAGTCGAATCTTTTTCTATACGAGGGTCTAATTTAAACATGAGAGATATTTACTATTTTTGTGATAAGTAAGTAATGGTTCAATGTAACAAAAGATAAGCCTAACAGCCATTAAAGTTGCTTCTATCCGAACAGTTTTCTAACCCAAAATGCAAAAAAAAACGTTCAATGAGCATGGGGTTGTGATTATAATAGTGAGTCTGGCGATTTTGGCCTTGCTCGCAACTCGAAGCTTTTTTCAAACTCCAAATGCAAAAAACCCGTCAATCTTACGATCAACGGGTTTCTCTAATAGGAGTCTGGCGGTGAGCTACTCTCGCATG
>NZ_CANMSK010000006.1 GCF_947500655.1 uncultured Psychrosphaera sp.
GCTTAAGTTACAAACCATCCTTGAAGGCTATGAATTAGCAAAGTCTCTTGAATCTGACTTGTGATCAAGAGACAGCTATAAAGTGCCTTTTATTTAATCAATAATTTAAAAGTAAAATATCAGCTACTTCCACTATTACTTATTCGTCTTTATTTATGACTGTTAACATAATCATCAAACATAAGTTTTTTAATGATAGGCACAGGTGCACTGCCGTAACTTAAGAATTGATCATGGAATTCTTTTAAGTTAAATTTATCACCAGTCGCTTGTTTTAACTCTTCACGTAACTGATAAATTTCAGAGTAACCTGTGAAATAACTCGTTAACTGCACTTGCGATAACGTAGCTCTGCGCCATTTACCTGTCGCTTCAGACTTTTCTTGGAAAGCTTGATTTATCATCATGTCCAAGGCTTCAGCTTCTGTTAAACCATTAACTTGAATGCTGTAATCCAAAATAGCATTCATGATCACACGTAAGTTCCACTTGTAATACATTAACCAAAGCTCTGGTTCATTATCGCCGTAACCTTCCTCTAACATCATACGTTCAGTATAAACCGCCCAACCTTCAATCATAGCGCCGTTACCAAAAATAGACTTAACTAAGCTTTTTGATTTGTTGCTGTGCACTAGTTGAGTGTAATGCCCCGGTACTGCTTCGTGTATGTTAAGTACTTGTAACAACCAATGGTTGTATTCACGTAAGTAACTTTCTGCTTGCTCGTCATTAAAGTTATCCAGCGGCGTCACGTTGTAATATGTATTAGCTTCTGCATCATAAGGCCCTGGAGCATTAATAGAGGCACCAGCAAAACCACGTTGGTATTCTGGCGTTTCTCTTACCACTAATGGCTTGTCTTTATCCATAGTGATTAAGTCATGTTTTAACACAAAGGCTTCTAACTCTGGAATTTGCTCACGAATACTACTGACAAAATCATCACGTTTAACGTGCTTAACCGAAATATGATCAATCACCTTCTTGATCATCACTAACTTATCTTGTGGTTTTTCAATACCATCAAAATACTTAGGCCATAGCTTATCCGCAATTTTAATCATCTCTTGATGAACGCGTTTTTTCTCGCTCACTGCTTTGGCAAATAATTCATCCGCCGTATAACCAGAGAAAATATCGAGTTTAAATTTTTGTTTATATAAGTCTTTACCAATGCGGAAGTCTTTTGCGGTTGTGCTTTGTTCTAACTCAACGGCTTTGGCTTCTAACCACGTGATATAACCGTTAATAGCTTTGTTTGTTTCAGCCAAACGCTGGGCAAATAGTTCTTTATCTTGAGCTGATAAACTAGAGCTTTTTACTTTTTCCGCAATAGAGGTTTTAAACAATCCAGCTGTACCAGCACTTTGCTGTAATGCTAGTTGAGTATGCGTTAACGTTGGATTAATTAAGTTTTGTTGCGCCGCTTTATAATATGCAGGAATGTTTTCCATACGTTTAATAATGGTTTGAAGACGCTCATTTAATGGTTTGTAATCTGTGTTTAAAATAACACCAAACACGCCCGCTACATTATAATTAGATGGATTCCACTGGCCGCTTTTTAATTCATTACTAGACCAAATACCGGACTCAAGCTGATTCTTTAAAATATAGAAATCACTGGCATTACTCGGACTTAATAATTCTGGGTTTATTGCATTTAACATTGCTAACTGCTGCTGATAAAAAGCTAAGTCTCGTTGTTTAGTTTCAGCATTTGGAATTGGCAATACATCATCGTATTTATAAAAACCAACATAAACCCCATAACCTGGATTTAACTGCCAAAACTGCTCAATAAACGATTCAGAGAATTGACTAAATGCTTTATTAGCAGTGCTAATATCTTCGGCGTTAGCACTGACTATTTCACTAGATGTTGAGTTATTGGAAGCTGGCTGACAAGCCGATAAAGTAGCAGCAACCAAAATACTTGCAGTAATCGCTAATGTTTTGGGAAATGAGGTGTTAAGTTTCATAACAGTTCCATATTGTATTGATATTAAGTGGCGTAACTCTAATAATAAACTTTATGGATTACTAGTAAAAACGACGGTTCACCTTTTTTGTGGGTTTTTAATAAGTAATGCATTACCACTTTTCATGATATAGATCATTTTCCACAACCTGTGACAGAGGTAATATACTACCAAAGATATCTTACTATTCAGTAAGATATATCATTTTAGGATTTTATAATGAAAGTTGCTGATATCCGCCTTATTCCGGGGCTTATTTCCATAATAACAATATTACTACTTTGGTTTGTTGTACCAGTTCCAGATGGCGTAACGGCAAATGCGTGGCATTTACTCGCTTTGTTTGTTGGTACTATTGTCGCCATTATTGGCAAAGTAATGCCAATTGGCGCAATCGCTATTTTAGCCATTACTTCTGTTGCCCTAACTGGCGTTACCAACGACAATCCTTCCATAGCAATAAAAGATGCTTTAAGCGGTTTTTCAAATTCACTTATTTGGCTGATTGGTATTGCCATTATTATATCAAGAGGGTTAGTTAAAACAGGTTTAGGCAATCGCATTGGTTATTACTTTATTTCTCTGTTTGGTAAAAGAACCATAGGGATTGGTTATTCATTAGCCCTTTCCGAATTAGTTATTGCACCAGTAACACCAAGTAATACCGCACGAGGCGGTGGTATAATCCACCCAATTATGAAGTCAATTGCCACTAGTTTTGGTTCTTCACCGGAACAAGGTACTTCACGTAAAATTGGTCATTACCTAGCTTTAGTTAACTACCATATTAATCCAATTACCTCTGCCATGTTTATCACGGCAACAGCTCCTAATCCATTAATTGTAAAACTAATTGCAGACGCCACAGGAGCAGATATAAGTATCACTTGGGGAACATGGGCACTTGCAGCCCTTCTACCTGGTTTATTATGTATCGCGTTAGTACCTTTAGTGGTTTATGCCATTTATCCGCCAGAAATTAAACGAACGCCTGATGCAAAAGTGTATGCACAATCCAAGCTAACAGAGATGGGTAAAATGTCTTACGGTGAGAAGGTAATGATAGGTGTATTTACTTTATTATTAACTTTGTGGGCTGGCGTGCCTGCCATGTTGTTTGGTGCTGATTATGCGGTAAATACAACCGCAGTTGCCTTTTTAGGTCTGTCTATTCTGCTGATAACTAACGTCTTAAGTTGGGAAGACGTACTTAAAGAAAAATCAGCTTGGGACACTGTAGTTTGGTTCTCTGCTTTAGTTATGATGGCAACTTACTTAAACAAACTCGGTTTGGTCGAATGGTTCTCAAATGTTGTGGGCAGTAACATTGAGCAACTCGGTTTTGGTTGGGGAGTATCAGTGGTTATCTTGGTTGGTGTGTACTTTTACGCACATTACTTTTTTGCCAGTACAACCGCACATATTACCGCTATGTTTGCTGCCTTTTTTGCAGCTGGTTTAGCTCTTGGTGCGCCACCTTTATACCTTGGGTTACTATTGGCTGGAGCTTCATCATTGATGATGTCATTAACCCATTACGCAACAGGCACATCACCAATCATCTTTGGTTCTGGTTATGTATCCATGAAGGACTGGTGGATTATGGGCTTAATTATGAGTGTTATTAACTTAAGTGTTTGGGGCATTGTAGGCGGGCTTTGGTGGAAATTCTTAGGGTATTGGTAGGATCATTTTTTAAAAATCAAGATCAGAGTAAATTTAATAACTGTATTTCTCGTTAATTTTACTCTGAGCTTTTTATACTTGATTAAAGCAAAGTCATATTTAATGAAGCTTCAATTTAGTTCCTACCAAGTTACTAACCTTTCTACTGAGCAATACCAACATGCCTTTAAACCAGCCATGAACCGCAAACTGATGCATATTGTATAAAGAGATATAAACCAACCTAGCTAATCGGCCCTCAATAAACATTGAACCATTAGATAAACTGCCCATTAACGACCCCACGGTGCTGTATTTACTTAAATGCACCAAAGAACCGTAATCTTTGTATTTGTAGGTTTTTAACGGTTTGCCTTTGAAGGTATTAATAAGATTGGTTGCCACTAGTGACGCCATTTGGTGAGCAGACTGCGCTCTTGGTGGTACCCAGCTGCCATCCTCTTGCTTAAAGCCGCAACAATCACCGAGTACATAAATAGTGTCATCTACTGTGCTCTTCAGCTCTGGTGTCACTAACACTTGTTGTGCTTTATTAGTTTCAAATATATTTAATTGCTTTAAGAAGTCAGGTGCCTTAACACCTGCTGCCCAGACCATTAAGTCGGCTTCTATTAGCTTGTCGTCACTGGTAACAAAACCTGACTTTTCTGCTTTTGCTACTCGGGTGGACTCTAATATTTTAATGCCTAACTTACTCAAAGCGCCACGAGCTGAGTTGGCAATTCGTTCAGGCAAGGCTGGTAATATTCGTTCACCCGCTTCAATAATTGAAATACTCAAACGCTCAGATGACATGTTTGGCATACCATACGAACGCGCTAAGTTGGCGATATGATGTAACTGAGCCGCTAACTCCGTGCCTGTTGCGCCACCACCGACAATAGACACTTTTAGTGTTTTGTGAACATCGGGAACTTGATTTAATTTGAGTAATTGATTTAACAGCGCTTTGTGGAATTTTTCAGCTTGTGCCAAAGAATCTAAAAAGTAGGCGTTCTCTCTAATACCTGGTGTATTAAAGTCATTACTTACACTGCCAATCGCTAATACTAAATAATCATATTCAAGATGACGTTCAGGTATTAACAAGTCGCCTTCACTGTCGTAAACCGCGTCTAATGTTATTGATTTTTTGGCAGCGTCAATATGACTCATTGAACCAAGTTGAAACTTATATTTGAAACGCGCTGCGTGAATTTGGTAATCAACCCCATCTGAATTTTTGTCGATGACACCTGCGGCTACCTCATGTAATAAAGGTTTCCATATATGTGTAATTTGGCGGTCTACTAAGGTAATTTCCGCCATTTTACGTTTGCCTAGAGTTTTGCTTAAACGACTAACTAGCTCTAAGCCTCCCGCACCTCCACCTACAATAATAATTTTTTGCATGATATGTCCTAAAGTTTAAATAAAAACAGGGAGCGTCCACGGCATGGCAGGATAAGGCACTAAGGATAGATATTTGTGCAAGTATAGTTAATGTTTTATTAAGGAAACAACTATCGATAGAAAACATAGTGGCCGTAGCTAATTAAGCAATGAAATAAGTATGACTTATTTCGCTAAAACTGGCTACTAAACCTAGCGTTATAAAGCTCTGTTTTTACTTTAATTTTACTCTTACCTGTCCCCATATATGTACAGGTTATTCAGTCATGTATATCTAGGTTTCAATGAAAAAAATAGTAAGCATAAAAAATACCGCTTAAAGCGGCATTTTCTAATTATCTTGGTACTCTCCAAAAATAGACAAAAGGTCCTTAAGAACATTTAGCCAAATAAACCTTTCAGTTTTGCTTTGGCTTTTTCTTCTAGTTCTTTTTTCTTTCTCTCTTCTTCGGCTTTTAACTTAGCTTTAGCTCTGGCTTTTTCAGCGTCAATTTTAGCTTTCTCTTCTGCTTCTTTAGCGTCTGCGTCAGCTTTCATTCTAGCCTTTTCTGCATCTACCTTAGCTTTGGCTCTGGCTTTTTCAGCGTCCGCTTCGGCTTTTAATTGAGCTTCGTAAGTTGAAATTTCTGACTTGGCTAATTTTTCTAACTCTTTGCTTTTTTCTTTTAAACTGCCTTCAGTTAAATTCAACTGCTTAAGTTGCTCGGTATAATCACCACCGTAAGCTAACAGTTGTTCATTAATTTTTTCTTTTAGATCATCTTCAAGCTCTGCTTGCTTTTGTTTTAAGCGTTTATTAAAGGCTGAATTTAATTGTTTGTCTAAGTCACTTCTTAAAGAAACATTTGGCGATTTAAGTTCACCGTTTGCACTGGTAGATACAGTAAATTGATTTACATTTTTAAGTGCGGCATTCATTTCTTTGGCGACAAATGTGGTGTCTTTGGTATCAAACTTAGCTTGTTTAAATAAGCCGTTACCAACTACGTCCATTTCACCTTTGGTAAATACAGCTTTTGCTGTGACTGACGCTTTACTGGATACCAGTTTCAAACCAACTAAACCCAATTTAACATTGGTCAATTGCCAACCTTGTAGGTTTAAATCAAACGAATCTTTTGATGGTGGTTTTCTGTGATCCATTACACCAGTAATTTTTAAGCTGTCCATATTTTTTAGGTTTTCACCCGTTGCTAATAAGCGCATTGGAGCGTTGATCACATCTTGCTGATTGGTAATATCTTGAACTTTAACAGCAACCTCGCCAACGGAACCTGTATCTTGTTCTAACTCAGGCAATTGCATGGTGAAGCTAAGCGTTTTAATCCAAAACTCCGGTAACGGGTTATCACTTTTAAAGTGGACTAAACGCCCTTCTAAACGTTTATCTTTCAGCTCTTGCATTTCAGCTTTGGCTTCGTCGTCTGACAATAATGGGCTGACTATTTCGTAATACTCTAGTGCGGTTTTAGCATAACCACCCACATCATCACCAAATAATAATGCGGCTAAATTAGTTGCGCCTGCGCCATCTAATTTGTATTTACCTTTTAAGTTAGCAAAATCTTGTGCTGGTGCGTCTTTTAGTTTTGACCATTTTTGGTTTAAGTCAGTCTTACTCTCTTTCACCGCTTTTGTCAGTTCAGCAATAGCTAACTTGTCTTGCTTAAATTTTGCGTTTAATGCATCAAATTCTTTTTTGCGTTGTTTAAAGTCTTCTAGGTTTTTGAATTTGCCTTTTAATATATTATTTAATTCAGTCTCATAATTTTTTAATGCATCTTCATTTGGTATATTTGCTAACGCAGTATCTATTGTTTGTTTATGCTGTTTGTAAGAATCTTCTAGGTCTTTACCGTATTGAGTAGTTAGTAAGTTTTCACGCGCTAATATCTCATCTGATGATGGTAAAATATCGCCTTCTGAGGCTTCTGCCGTTTCACTATCAGAATCGGAGTTATTAGAAGAACCTTCATCTGTAGAGGCGGTTTCTTCTTTTGACTCTTCCTCTTCTTGTTCCTCAACAACTAACTCACCAGAGAAGCTTCTTTGGGTTCCTAATGCAACGCCCGACAAAGTAACATCAGGAACAATGATATGTCCTAACAATAAAGGGAAAGCTTCCAGCGTGGCAACGGCAGTGTCAAAGCTAACTACATTTTCCATTGGGGCATTTTTATCTGCCACTTGTACACCCGTTACGGTTAATGACAATGGGTTAAATCCTAAGCTAATGTCTTCAACATTTACTTGTGCGCCAACAGCTTCACTGCCATATTTTTCAACCGCCATTTTCATTAAAGGACCAAGAGCTAATAACCAAAGGGCAGCAATTAAAGCAACCACAACAACAAAACCAGCTAAACCAGACCAACGTATCCATTTAATCATGATTATTCCCCTAACCTTTCGTAATACTTATAGAACTTACTGGCTTTAAGCATTTTGCTTATTTTCAGTTTTTCGAACCACTTCATTATTCTTACTCGGTAAGTAGACACAATAAAACGACTGATAATTAGCATTGGAATAAATAACAAAATAGAAATAACAACGCTGCCTAATAATAATGTGTGATTAAATTTAAATGCACGCCAAACATCACTTTGATAAAGCTCAGTCCACATTGATAGTAAGTCAGGGTTGTTAAGTAAGTATTCCCCTACTTTTATGGATAAAGGGTCAATCCCAAATGCAAGCAATGCAAATACCGCACTACCGAGAAAGAACGCGCCCAAGTTGACACGAATGGCAAACACAAAAAAGAAGATGATTAAGTTATGCAGACTAAAAAATGGTGTTAAACCAATAAATAAAGCAAAAGAAAAACCCAGAGCGATTTGACCGGGAGATGCATCGCCATTAAGCAATTTAAAAAACTTGCCTACAAAATTAAACATAAAAGTATCCTTAAGATTTGTTTATTATTCTATTAGTTTGCTGTGCCGTTTAGCCGCGCAATTTAGTAATGTGAAGAATAGCACTGTTTATAACGAACGCATTATTAATGCTAAGCGACGATTAAATATGAATGCACTAGTAAGATCAACCATTGAACACTTTGAATTACATAAAATCAATTACAAACTCTTTGTTTGCAAATTAAGCGTGTTTTCAATTTTCTTTAGCTCAGAAGTAGCTTCAGGACTTTCTGACTGTAAATAATGTAATTTCGCTCGTTTAATGTCTTGTGGCACCTTGCCTTTACCGTAGTGATATATGTTAGCTAAACGCAAACTAGCATCTTGCTTATACCGTTTAGAATTGGTGTCAGAGGGAAAGCCTAAAACAATAGTGAAGTACTTTATTGCCTGTTCATAATCCTGTTGTTCTTCATAAACAAGACCTACGTAATAGTTTGCTTTTGCGTCTTTATTAGTAATTTTATTATAGTAAACCAACGCTTTATCTAAGTTTTTAACAGGTCCATAACCATATTGGTACGCTATACCTAAATTAGAATACACACCATCATCACCATAACCGTATAAATTAGCTAGTCGCTCTAAATATATGATTGATTTTTTAATGTCTTTTGTTTCACCTGCTGAGTCAAAGTAAATACAATCTTCGCCACTACAAGAATAAGCAAGATAAAGTGTTTTGGTGGCTTCTTCATCGCCTAAATCGGATGCTTTTTTATGAAGTTCAAACCCTTTCTCAACATCTTGCAGATTTTTATTTATTTCAGGCGGGTCAATATAGAATTTGGCAATGTTGTTTAACGCTCTTATTTCGCCTCTATCAATCAACTGCTGATATATATTCATTGCAGTTTCTACGTCTTTTTCTGCGCTGGAATAAGACAGTTTTTTTCTAGCTAATTTATACATGCTTTTTACATCACCGGCATTCGCTGCCATTTCAAGGTATTTATAACCAGCTTGGTCTGCAGTATCCGCTTCATAACTAGACAATTGTCTTAGCGTTGGGATGTGTTGGTTTTTGTCGAGCTCTTGTAACAGCTTTTGCCGAAAGCTATCCGGCAACTCTTTTAGTAATTCAGGATCGTCCGTAAGATCCTCAATGATTTTTGTTTTTAATACTATATTATTGCTATCAAAAACAAATTTACGCCATTTATTTATTAATGCTGGCTGCTCAAAATCAGTTTCATCAATGTATGCCATTACCAATCTATACATTGCGGCTGAATTACCTTCCTCTGCTAATTTATTAAGCGCATCATAAGCTCTGAATTCCTGCCTATTGTCATAATAATATTTACTAAGCTCAGTGAGGGGCTGAATTAAATCTAATTCTAATATTTGAGCTTGAAGTGATAAGAACTTTTCTCTCTCATTATTTTTTTTGTAGAGTGTTAATAATTTTTCTGTCGCACCTTGCGTATTTAAAAGCATTTCTTTCTTCGATAATGCTTCTAGCTTTTGGTTATAAAGTTCACGGTCTGAAGAAAAGTAGAATGTATAATATTCTCTAGTTTTCTCTCTATAGCTTTTAGTTTCTCTATCATTGATATCAAACGATTTAGAATTGAATTTAAATGGATAACGGGGATATCTGTACTGCTTAGCATAAGCTAACGCTTCTGATTTTATATCTTCATTGCCTAACTTAATTATCTGCGTAAGTAATTCTTTAGCTTTGAATTTTTGTTTTTTACTTGTGTATATTTTAAACATCATCAACTGTAATTCATCCGACGATACAAGTTGTTCTGTTTTGACTTTATTATAAATATCTTCCGCGGCAAGAAATTCACTATAATCAAGGTTTATTTCAAATAAGGATAAATAGTCATTTTTATCTGCATTGAGTAGAATCTTACTTTCTACTGCTTTTCGTTTTTTATATTCATAAAATTGCAGGAAATAACCATATAAATTGATCAGCGCATTTTTATTACCGTCAAATTCCGGCGCAAATGATGCTGACTTTTCCAGTAAAGCTAGATACTTTTTTCGGCCATTGATAAACATGCTTTCGTATTTAACAAACAAAACTCTAAATGCTTCAATATCTTCTGGTGAATCACTTTTTAGTACTAAGTCGTACCATTTATGGAAATACTCTAATCCTTCTTTGGTCTCAGGAAATAAGTAGTCTTTATTCAAATCAAGCATGGCAGTAATATCACCTTGCTCAGCTTGAGCTATAAGCTCGGCTTTTTTAGCATATCTTGCTTGTGACTTAATTTGTAAGATTTGAGAGCTGTTATAAGAGCGATTTTCTGAACCAGCACAGCCAGTGAGGATAAAAACAAAAACGAGTAATGTAGTAATTAATTTCATTGTGACCTTTATAAGATGGGGCATAAATAAAACCTGTACTGCCAAGCAGTACAGGTTCATTTATTAGTTGGTTTTACATTCTCTTGAATTCAAATACTAGGGGCTATTTACCTTTCATTTTACGCAACGTTGAGTGGAAAATCATTCCCAATCGCGGCATAAACATCGAGGTTTAATGGATTAAATAAGTATGTTTATAACAAAGAGTGGGGATAATTTAACCTCAACCCGAAGGGCTGGGTCTATTTGTCACCCCAACTTCGTTCTTGTTATTTTAGCCAGACACTTAAATAGAACCACTATTTGCGAGTCTTCTGCCTCGCTGGATGCAACAAATAGCCGCCAGCGTTGCAAAAATGAAAGATAAATAGCCCCTAGGTGTATAACTTTATAATTTATTAATATTTAAAGTTTTCATTAGTTTCCGTTGAGGTTGTAACATCTAAATTTTCGACCGTTTTTGTAGTATCACTTGTTGGCTGTTCTTTCTCATTTTTTACTAATGAGGCTAAGGCACTACCAGAAACTACATCTTCTAATGAACCACCTAAACCTAGCTCATTTAATAAAGCTGAAACCACAGGTGCTTGTGCTTTATAACCTAATGCAGCATTTGTAAGTTGTGACATAGGATCTGCACTAGAGTTTCCTGTACCGTCTGAATTTCCAGTAGATGCACCACCATAACCTTGTAAGATTTTAATACCTTCAATATTTTTAAGTGGCTCAACTGCTTGAGCAACAACATTAGGTAATGCTTCTAGCATTGCTAATACACGACGAAGCTCTACTTGGCCTTCACTCAAGGCATTGTCTGCTTCATTAAGAATACGGCGACCTTCAGCATCAACTGAGTATTGTTTCTCGTCAGCTTCAGCTTTCATTATGATAGCGTCGGCATCCGCTCTAGCGACAATAAGCTTAGAGTCAGCATCATCCTGAGCTGCTTTTTTAGTAGCTTCTGCACCAACAATAATACCTACCGCTTCACGCTCAGCTACTTTACGTGCATCAATGACTTCAATTTGCTTTTGACGTTCAGCTTTAGCAACCGCACCTGCAGTAACTACACCTTCCTCTTTTATTACACGGTCTTGTTCAGCAGCGGCGGCTTTTGCACGAGCTGCTGACTCAGCTTCTGATTTTTCAGCAATGATAATTTGACGTTCTTGTTCAGCAACTTCAAGATCACGCTGTTGGTTAATTTGCATTTTATCGAGCGCTAATTTTTTCTCAATTTCCGCGGCTTCAACAGCACGATTTTTAGCAATTTCAGCTTGACGCTCTTTTTGCTCTTGCTCTTCGCGGCTAGCTGCGATTAATGCTTTTTGCTCGGCTTCTTTTACTTGAATTTCTTGTTGTTGTGCAATTTCAGCTTCACGTTTTTGTTGAGCAATAGCTAATGAATCTTTTGCGGCTTCAAGATTACGTTGTTCTATTGCAATGCGATTTTCTTGCTCAACTTCATTGGTTCGTTGTTTACGACCTTCAATTGTTTCTGCAAGTTTTGCACGACCTTGGGCGTCAAACGCATTGTTTTCATCAAAGTATTCAAGTTTGGTTTGGTCAAAGCTAGTAAGAGAAACAGATTCAAGTTCAAGTCCATTTTGTGCTAACTCGTCAGCAATGGCACTTTGTACTGCAAGGATAAAGTCTGGACGGTTTTTGTGAAGTTCATCCATCGACATAGAAGCGGCTGCTGAACGGAGTGCGCCAACAAACTTAGACTCCATTAATTCTTTTACTTTATTTGGGTCATCCAAACGGTCACCGAGTGCTTGCGCTGCTTTAGCAATAGAACCTGTGTCACTTGCCACACGAACATAAAAGTCTGCGCCAACATCTACACGCATACAATCTTCAGTGATCAGAGCTTCACCTTCTCTTTTCTCAACACGAATACGCAACGTACGCATGTTAACTCTCATTAATTCTTGGAAACCTGGGATCAACATGACACCACCGGTAGTAATAACCTTTTCACCACCTAAGCCAGTTTTTACCAATGCTGAGTCTTTTGTCGAACGCTTATACATTCTCGACAAGGTGAATCCAACGATGAAGATAACCAGTAAAAAGATACCGGCAATCGCTGCGTAAGCGATAACATTACTTAATTCCATTTTAATTACTCCGAGTTAGTTAATAACTTTATTTTTTATGTTTTAAAATATTAGAGACTGTTTAGCTTTCATAAGGCATAGCTAGCCAGATGGCGCTATTGTCTATTTTTTTGACTAGGATAACTTTGTGATGCTGACTAAGAACCACACCTTCATCCATAGATTGTATTCTGACGTTATGAGAGGTTTCATGCTCATCAAGCACAACCCCCATAGCAAATTTTGTATAGGTCGCATTACCAATAGTTATATCGGCAACTCTGCCTGCAAAGGTATCTGTACTAACCGCTGTGGTTTCAATTTTAGGAAACAGTTTGGCGAATAAATTACATAAAAAGCCATTTATAGTAAAAGAGGCAATACTGACAGGGATAATGCTGACCCAAATTGGCATGTAACCAACCAAAGAATATGATATTGCGTTGGCGCCGTAACCGATAAGAGTGAACAAGCCAAAAAAGAAGGTTAACCAAATAATTAGCGGTACTTTACCTAAGCCTAAAAGCGTTAAGTGACCACCTACATCCGTGTCGACATCAAAGTCTATCGCACTATCAAAAGCATGACTTAAACTCATACCAACTAATAACCCCAACACCTCAACAGTAAAAAGAATAATCAAAAAACAAAGTGCGAAAAAATATGGACCGTTAGTCGTATGAGTCAGAAATTCAATAAACATGCAGTTTCCTTACAGGATTGATTTATAAAAAGAATAAACGATGATCCTTATCGATTCAACTATATATACTTTGTTGTGGTTCAGCGGACTTTATTAATCTGCTAACTCAGTAAGTAGCTGTTCACACCAATCGGCAATGCGTTTTTCAGTTAAGTCGTATTGACCTTCATCATCTAGAGCCAATCCAACAAAATGAGACTTATCTGCCGTTAATGCCTTTGATGCAATAAATTCATAATCATCACCATTTGGCCAGTAACCTATTGGGTTTGCACCTTGATTAATACATACGTCGTGCAACATACCAAGTGCGTCTTGGAACCACTCTGCGTAACCTTCTTGGTCGCCAAGGCCAAATAATGCAAGGGTTTTACCTTTGAGGTCTAAACTTTCAACGTCTTGCCATTGGCTTTCCCAGTCTTCTTGTAACTCGCCAAAGTCCCAAGTTGAAATACCAAAAATTAAAACGTCAAAATCGGCAACATTGCTAAGTTCAGTATCTTTAATATTGAAAATTTCCACCACAGGAACGTCAAACAATTCATTTAATTTGGTTTGAATTTTTTCCGACGCTATTTCGGTATAACAAGTAGTTGAACCATAAAACAAGCCAATTTTCATAAAAATGCTCTTTGCAAAAAATAAAGATGACAGTATTAATTAAGTTAATACTAGGAAAACGGCCGCAAGTTTAGCAAAATGCTAAATACAAAAACATATTTACGGAACATTATATTTGGTGCTGGATTTACAACAACAAAACCAAGCTAATATTACTCTTTTTTTAGATCATCTTTGGTTAGAAAAAGGCTTAAGTGATAACACCTTGGCGGCTTATAAAAATGACCTGAGTCAGTTCAGTTTATATCTTGTTGAGGAAAATTTAACACTAAGTAATTGTAATGAAAGCGCGGTGGAAGGTTTTATCGCTAAGCGCATTGATAAAGGCATAAAACATCGTTCCAATGCGCGTTGCTTAAGTGCGATTAAGCGTTTGTTTAAATATTTGTTAGTTATAAAAGTACGTGATGATAATCCAACGTCATTAACTAAAGCGCCAAAGTTAGGGAAAAGTATTCCAAAAGTATTGTCGGAGCAAGATGTGATCGCCCTGCTTAATTGCCAAAACTTAGAAATTCCCATTGAGTTTAGAGACAGAGCTATGCTTGAACTTTTATACGCGACGGGTTTGCGAGTAACTGAGTTAATTAGTTTACGTTTGGATAATATCAGCCTAACGCAAAACATTGTGCGTGTTGTAGGTAAAGGCCAAAAAGAACGATTAGTGCCAATGGGGGAAATTGCCGCTGAATGGTTACAGAAATACATTAGTTTTGAGCGGCCACAATTATTAACTGGCGACTCAGATGTATTATTTCCATCACGGCGTGGCAATATGATGACTCGACAAGCATTTTGGCATCGTGTTAAATATTATGCCTCACTGGCTGGTATTAACGTTCATTTGTCCCCACATACATTACGTCATGCATTTGCAACACATTTGCTTAATCACGGTGCTGATTTAAGAGTGGTACAAATGTTATTGGGTCATAGCGACCTTTCAACTACTCAAATTTATACGCATGTAGCTAAAGAAAGATTAAAATCTTTACATATGGAGCATCACCCAAGAGGTTAATGCTTTTATTCCTCTGCGTATTTACGTACTATTTGGCTAACTGTTTACCCGTAGTGGTAAATCATTTATTACGTTCAGTTAATAATGAGATTTTTATTAGCAACTTTTAGCTAAAGAATGAAACTTAATTGACCTAATGCTGGTCTACTACTTTACACAGATCAATTTTACTTATGCATAATGATTGTAAATAACCAACTTATAATCAAGGTTTTACTAATAAACGTGCTTATCGTGCTTATATAATTAACATGCAAATACAAAAAACAGGAATGACTATGTCTTCAAAATTAACCACCTTTTTATCCGCTGTTAGCTTATTAGTTGTTTCTAACTTTGCTTTAGCAACTACTTCCGATGAAGAAGCTGCAATCAAAACAAAATTTGTTGGACTAGGTTTACAAGCTACTAGTATTAAAGACACACCAATGAAAGGCTTAAAAGAGGTTTCTACTGACCGTGGTATTTTTTATGTTTCAGCAGATGGTCAGTTTTTTATTGCCGGGCGTTTGTTTGACTTAAACAACAATATGAAAAACCTAACAGAAGTCGCTATGCAAGAATTACGTCTTGATGGTATTGCCAGTTTTAAAGACTCTATGATTGTTTATCCTGCCAAAAACGAAAAGCATAGAATTACTGTATTCACCGACACAACTTGTGGCTATTGCCGTAAGCTTCATGGTCAAATGAGTGAATACAATGATTTAGGTATTACTGTTCAATATTTAGCTTTCCCACGTGGTGGCATTAACAGCAAATCATTTTACGATATTCAATCAGTTTGGTGTGCACAAGACCAACAGAAAGCGATGACTGAATCTAAAAGTGGTAACAATGTTAAATCAGCACAATGTAGCGCGCCAATTGAAGCTCAGTATAAATTAGGCCAAGCATCTGGTGTAAATGGTACACCGGCAATTGTTCTTGACGATGGCTCTATGATCCCAGGTTATAAACCGCCAAGTGAATTACTGAATATACTAGCTCAGTAATATTAGCTCACTGCTCCAACTCGTAGCTTACATTAAACTTAAGTCCTCTTAGTTTACATGTAGGTTACGCGTATTTTATCTCAACCTTGTTAGCCATATTCTTCTGACTACACTTAACATTCAATACAAGTGATCTATATAACGTCCTATGCTCAATATTAAACGCCGCGATATCAATAACGACCTATCAGGTCTTGCCGAATTTCATCCAATTATTCAAAAAATATACGCTGGTCGTGGGATCACTAAGACAGAGCAAATTAAACGTTCTGCTGCTGACTTGTTACCTGTATTTACCATGAAAGGCATTCAAACTGCGGCTGAAGTATTAACCGATGTGTTAAACCAACAGCAACGAATTACTATTGTTGGTGACTTTGATGCAGACGGTGCAACCAGTACGGCATTAATGATATTAGGTTTAGCTAAACTAGGTTTTAAAAACGTTAACTTTAAAGTACCTAACCGTTTTGAATATGGTTACGGGTTAAGCGTTGAGCTAAGCCAAGAGATCATTAATCAAGGTACTGATGTCATTATCACAGTGGACAATGGTATCTCTTGTTTAGATGGAGTGGCGCTTGCCAAACAAGCTGGCATAAAAGTGATTGTTACTGACCATCATTTACCGGGAAAACAATTACCCAATGCCGATGCGATTATTAATCCTAATCAACCAGAATGTGAATTCGCCAGTAAAAATTTGGCCGGTGTTGGTGTGGCGTTTTATTTATTATTAGGTTTACGATCTCACCTTAGAGACATTAATTGGTTTGAGTTAAATAACCACCAGCAGCCTAATTTAGCTGAATTTTTAGATTTAGTGGCATTAGGCACGGTAGCCGACGTAGTGCCGCTAGATAGCAATAATCGTATTTTGGTTCACCAAGGTTTAGCCCGTATTAAAAAAGGCGTTTGTCGTTCTGGTATCAAAGCCATAATGCAATTAAGCAATAAAGATGCGAGTAAAGCTAAGGCCTCTGATTTCGGTTTTGTTATTGGTCCAAGATTAAATGCAGCAGGCCGTTTAGATGATATGGCCTTTGGTATTCGTTGTTTGCTAACGGACAATATGGGCGCAGCCTTAAACATGGCCGAGGATTTAAACTCGTTAAACAATGAAAGAAAAGAAATTGAGCAAGGTATGCGTATTGAAGCAGAAGCAGCAGTTAATACCATATCTATCACTAGCGGAAATTTGCCAAACGGTATTTGCGTATTTGAAGAAAACTGGCACCAAGGTGTTATTGGTATTGTAGCGGGACGAGTCAAAGATAAGTTCTATCGCCCTACTATCGCATTTGCTCAAGGTGATTGTGACGCTAATGGTGAGTATGAATTAAAAGGCTCAGCTCGTTCTATTCAAGGTGTGCATATCCGTGATGTATTAGATCAAGTGTCTACGCAAAACCCAGGTCTTATCCTCAAATTTGGTGGTCATGCAATGGCGGCCGGATTAAGTATTAAAGCTGGAAACTTAGAACGATTTAAACTCGCCTTTGATGCTGTAGTACTTTCTCATTTAAGTGAAGAAGCGTTAACTCAAGTTACTTTAACTGACGGTGCATTACCGAGTGAATGTTTAACTAAAGAGTTTAGCCAACAACTTGATTTAGCAGGCCCTTGGGGACAAGCATTTGCCGAGCCCACTTTTGACGATCAATTTGAGATCATCAGTCAGCGATTAGTTGGAGCTAAGCATTTAAAGCTAGTACTAACTAACAGTGACGGACTTGTTTTTGATGGCATTCATTTTAATGCAGACTTAAATGTTTGGCCTAATCCTAATATTAAACATACACATATTGTGTATCAGTTGGATATTAATGAGTTTAGAGGCGAGTCAAATTTACAGTTAATGATCAGAGACTTAATGCCAGTTTAAGTCTCTTCCATCACTTAGCACTTAATTACTTAACTAATAATCCTGTTTGCAATGCGTTTTTATAAGCACTTATCGCCGGTAATAGTCCCATAAATAAGCTCACCGCCAATACACTAAACACTATATATAATGTGTCTTGGCTTAAAAAGCTTACATCTATAAATATTCCGTAATAAGCTGATAGTATTGGTGCTGTTGCCAAGCTAACGCCCCACACCATCACCATTGCTAACACTAAACTTATCAGCGTTAGCACTAAAACTTCTAATTCAATTAAACAAAAAATAAATAACGGACTTGCACCTAATACTCTTAATATTGAAATCTCTCTGCTACGTTCACGCATAGAGGCTAATAGCATAGTGCTCATGCCCAATAAGGTAGCGAATAATACTAAGATAGAAATAAGCAGTAATACTTTTTCCATACTCGCCATCATTTGCCATAACTCAGTTAATGCCACACCCGGAATAATTGCCATTAATGCTTCATCTTTATAATCATTAACGGCTTTTTGTACATACAAACTAGCAAATTTAGCTTTAACACCAACGAGAACAGCGCTTACTTTTTCAATTTTTGCCTGCTGATGCTCTGCATGTTCCTCATGCTCGTCATGTTCGTCATGCTCGTCATGTCCTTCATGTCCTTCATGTCCTTCATGCTCGTCATGTTCTTCATGTTCTTCATGTTCTTCAGCGTGCGGAGCTACATGCATTACTTCAATACCAAACAAACTAATATGCAACGTTTGATCAATCGGTGTACCTGTAGCGGCTAAAATACCAGAGACGGTAAATCTAACATGGTCGTGATGGTGGAAACTTGTCACTCCTACACCATGAGACAAAACTAGTGAGTCGCCCAACTTATAACCTAGTTTCTTTGCAACATCAGATCCAAGAACAACCTCTTGCACATTGCCTGTGGCGTTAGAAAATACTTTACCTTGGCTCAATTTTAATGATTGTTTATTTCCATATTTAAATACATCAAAATACTCTTGAGTTGTGCCTAGTACAGAATAACCTTTGTGCGAATCGCCTAATGATATTGGTACCGCCCATTTGACATTTTTTTGAGTTTTAATCGTTTGATAAGAATCCCAGCTCACCGAATTACTGACATAACCGATTCTGAAAACTGATGCTAACAACAAGTTTAACTGGCCTGTTCTAGCGCCAACAATGAGGTCGACACCTGAAACAGTCCGGCCAAAACTGGTTTTAGCTTGGTTGGATATTTGTTTAACCGCTAACAATACAAACAAGCTAGTGGCCACAGATAAAACCGTTAACCAAGCTGTGGTTTTTCTATTAATTAGACTTTTAAGGGCTATCTTAATAAACATGTTATGACTCCCCTGATATTGACATATCGCTGTGTAACTCTGAGGTTAAAACATGCGCTTGGTTTAATACCGACATTTCCACTACAGATTCAAATTGCTCAGCTAAGGATTGGTCGTGACTGACAAATAACAAGGTACAATTGGTACTTTTAACTAATTCAAATAACAATGCTAAAAATGCAGATTTACTTTGCTGATCCAGTGCCGAGGTTGGTTCGTCCGCAATAAGTATTGCTGGTTCATTAACCATAGCTCGGACAATCGCCACTCTTTGTTGTTGACCAACACTGAGTTCACTTGCTTGTTTGGATAATATAGAAAGAGGTAAATTCAACTTAGCGATTAATAGCTCAATTCGATTTTGCAATGCCGTTTTGTCATTCGTTTTTTTAGCAAGGTGAGCCGCCAGTAAAATATTATCTAATACTGACAAGTAAGGAATTAAATTAAGCTGTTGAAATATAACACCAATATTTTTCGCTCTAAATGCATCAAGCTGCTTACCGGACATTTTTGTTAACGTTTGCCCCAGCATAATTAACTCACCACTGTCTGGGCTGTTAATACCTGATAATAAATTTAACAAGGTTGACTTACCAGAGCCCGACACACCAGAAATAAAAGTGTGCTGACCACGACTAACTTGCCACTTAGGTATGTTTAATACTAGATTTGGAACTTTTTTGTTCGAGACTTTGTCATAGCTAAATAGAATATTAGAAAACTTGATAATTGGATCTGACACGGAAACTCCTAACAAGGAAACTTAACCTAAACAATAGGTTGAATATAAACATAAAAAAAACTCATGGCTAATTTACAATGTTTTAAAGCAAAGCGCATTAGCTTATGGTTAAATAGGCTATTAAATGAAGTTAACAACTTTAACAAAAGGAATTGTCAGTGTTAGATATTTACGTTGGTAAAAAAGCCAGATCCATTATTGAACAACAAGGGTTACACCAACAAGCCTTTTCTATGTTCTTAGGCGCAAGCGGTGGCCCTAAATGGTTTGCGTTATTTGGTTTAGATAAATATCTTTTTGGTGAATTTTTTAAAGGCAGAAATCAACCATTAGAAATGCTTGGCTCTTCAGCTGGCGCATTTAGAATAGCCTGCTTTACTCAAGACGATCCTGTCACGGCTATATCAAAACTGGCTTATCAGTATTCTGAAAGTGATGTTCACACTAAAATGACCGCAGAAGATCTAACCAATATGGCTGAGGATATGCTAGAGCATGTTTTCACCGACAGCGGTATTGAGCATGTAGTCAACAATCCTATTTTTAAAGCTAATTTTATTGTGACTAAAGCAAACGGCTTAGTGTCATTTGAAAATAAACTCGTCCAAGGTTTTGGTTTACTCGAGTCTTATGTTTTAAATAGGCTAAACCGAGGTTACTTAAATCTACAATACGAACGTTTTATATTTCGTCATCAAGACTCTATATTAGAAATAAAAGACCCCTACGAAATAGATACTCAATATATCAATTTATCACCAGAGAATGTTAAAGACTCTTTATTAGCCTCGGGTTCTATTCCTTTAGTTATGGCTGGCATAAAAGATATAGCAGGAGCACCTAAAGGCATGTACCGTGATGGCGGCGTAATTGACTATCACTTTGATATTAGCTTTAACAAAAGTGGTCTTATTTTATACCCACACTTTAACAAAGCTCCTAAAGCTGGTTGGTTTGATAAAAAGTTATCACGTGCAGTTAGTGCAGATAATTATGATCGCACGGTAATGTTAGTGCCATCCGATGAATTTATTGCTCAATTACCTTTTGGTAAAATTCCAGATAGAACTGACTTTGAAACCATGGATTTAAAAACCCGTGTTAAATATTGGCATACGGTATTTGAAGAAACCGAAAAACTGGCTGATGAGTTTAAACGAGTAATAGATCAACAAGATTTGTCGGTGTTAAAACCCCTACCTTTCTAATTTAACTAGCTAGATTGTCAGTTGTGACTAATACTGTTTTTATTCGGCACGTTTGTTAGTAAAAAATTGTTACTACAGGTGCTATTAATACAGGTACTAAATCTATGAAAGACTGCAATCAATGTGGAAAATGCTGTATTAAGTATGGTCACGATGGCTTATCGGTTACCGATGAAGAAATTGAAATGTGGGAGCTGTTTAACCCAGAAATTAGCGAATATATCCTAAACGGTAAAACTTGGTTCCACCCCGACACCGGAAAACCTCTTGATATCTGCCCTTGGTTAACAAAATTAAAAGGCGAAGAAAAGTACATATGCGAGATATACTTTGACCGCCCAGACGACTGCAAGTATTACCCAACCTCTATTCCTGAAATGATCAGAGATGAATGCGAGATGATTGAAGCCCAAGACATCACCGATATGAAAAAAGCACAAACAAAACTAGACCAACTAATGGCAGACAGTCGCCCTGCTTTGCAATAAACTACTCCCATATACGTTGACCAATTTAAGAGTAAAATAACAATGAAACCCGTTTGCATCGTCACTGGAGGCAGTTCAGGTATTGGACTGAGCGTAGTTCAAACCTTTTTAGCTAATGACTATCAGGTATTTAACTTAGACCTAAGTCCGTCTAATGAGGGTGAATTTTGCAAGTGCGATATCCGAGATCATCAAGCCGTTTCGGATGTGATCAATGCGATATGTGAACAACATAAAGTTGATGTTTTGGTTACCAGTGCAGGCATCCACTTTTCTGGCAATATTGAGAACACTTCTGAGCAAGAGCTTGATAACGTATTAGCGATTAATGTTAAAGGCGTTTATTCCGCAGTCAAAGCCGTATTACCAAATATGAAACAGCACCAAGCAGGCTCTATTATTGTTATCTCTTCCGACCAAGCATTAATTGCCAAAACAAATTCATTTGCTTATAACTTAAGTAAGACCGCGATTGCTTCAATCGCAAAAACCACCGCTTTAGATTATGCCAAGTTTAATATTAGAGCTAACGCAGTTTGTCCCGGCACAATAGAAACACCTTTATATCACAAAGCCATCGACAGTTATTGCGAACGCTCTGGTGCTGATAAGCAACAAATACACGCTGAAGAAGCGGCATTGCAACCGTTAGGAAGATTAGGGCAACCAGAAGAAGTGGCTGAATTAGTTTTGTTCTTAGCCAGTGACAAAGCCAAGTTTATAACTGGCAGTTTGCAGGTGATTGACGGCGGTTACACAACGCAATAACCATGATATCGATTTAAGCCTTAAAATATAAAGTAAAATCCATAAAAAAAGCAGTGTTTTCACACTGCTTTTTCCGTTCTGACATTAACGTTTACTTAACAATTGTCATTTCATCAATGATATTATTCGCACCATCAATATATTCCATAACCCATAACATGTAAGGAACACTTACGTGGATTGAGCGGTTATATGTTGGATCATAATCCCAGTCACCAATGATAGACTCATAAACCCCATCAAAGATAAGCCCTACAAATTCACCGTTCGCATTTAACGTTGCTGAACCAGAGTTACCACCGGTAATATCTAACGTAGTCATATAGTTAACTGGAACACTTCCTAACGCTTCTTTTTTATATGGTCCGTATTTTTTATCTTTTATCGCCGTGCGAATATTTTCAAATAAATCAAACTCATCATCACCTGGAACATATTTAGCTAACATACCTTCAAGCGTAGTAAACGGTGTAGCCGTTAAACCATCTTGTGGAGAATACCCTTTAACGTTACCGTAAGTGATACGTAAAGAGCTGTTTGCATCAGCATAAACCGCTTCATTTCTGCTTTTCTTGAATGCGATCATCGCTTCCATGTATGCAGGACGAGCTTGTTGTAACTTACCGCCAATTTCCTTTTCTTTTTCTTCTTCAGCCATGTCGTTATCAAACTGTGAAACGGCATATTGGATGAATGGGTCGTTACTTGCCTTAAATTCAGCAACTGATTTTTCCATCCAAGCTAAACGCACATCCGTCTTATCAAGTTCAGTTTTAGCGTACATTGACTCAATTTGAGCAGCAACTTTATCTGTATCCAATCCATTTTGTAAATTGAAAAACTTATCAAAGGTAGCATTACGTTGATCAGCTGGTAACTGGGCATATTCTTTAACAAAATGCATAAACAATGCTTTTTCTACTGTTTCATCGTAACGTTTATTCACGATTGACATATATTGACCAAAACGTTTCATATCACGTTCTTGAAAACCTTGGCGACGTTCTACATTCGGCTTTTGCTTCTCATGTGCTAAACGATATAAACCTTTAGCAACACTCATCATAGAGCTACGACCTAAATAGCCCATTACTATGTCGCCATCTTGTGTTTTATTAGACTCAACAATAAGCGCAGCTAAATTGTTAATCGCTTCACCGTATTTAGCTTTGCGTTTTTTGTCGGCATTAATCCACTTTGTTAAATCAGCTGTTAGCTGCTTTTTACGTTCTAACATGTCGCCTTTGTTAAAGCTTTCAATCATAGAGCCGTAATTTTTAGCGTAGTTAGCCAAACCAGCAATAGTACTTTCGTATTTAATACGCGCTTCACTGCCGTCTTCTGAGTTAGCTTTGATCACATCAATAAACTCTTCACGTAAACGTTTTGATGTTGGGTAAACATTGGTGAATGTTGACTCCACTTCTACGTCCGTACGGTAACGATTTGTTCTACCTGGGTAACCAAGAACCATTACGTAATCGTCTTTCTCAACACCGTTAGCATTTACTTTTAAGAATGCTTTTGGTTTAAACGGGACGTTGTCCGTTGAGTAATCAGCAGGCTGACCGTCTTTATTTACATATGCACGGTAAAAAGACCAATCGCCAGTGTGACGTGGCCACATCCAGTTGTCGGTATCACCACCGAACTTACCAATATTAGAAGGTGGAGCGTAAACTAAACGAACATCACGAATAGCTAATTGCTTAATTAGGAAGTACTCAGCACCACCGTGAAAGCTATAAACATTACAACGGTAGTCTTGTGAAGATTCACACTCTGCTACTAATTCTTTTTCACGTTTATCAATCGCATTAAAGTAATCAACGCCTTCTGCGCCTTTAGGGATGGAACCTTTAATATCTTTGGTCACGTCTGTTAATGATTCTGTAACATAAACACGAGCACTTGGAGAAGCTTGCGGTTCTTTATCCATTGATTTAGCAACAAAGCCATTTACCAATAGGTTATTTTCTTCCGTTGAATTGTGCTGAATAGAGCCATAAGCACAATGATGGTTAGTGATAACTAACCCTTGTTCTGATAAGAATGATGCTGAACAACCACCAAGACTTACAATGGCATTCATTGGGAATTGATCTAAGTCTGCCATTTTTTCAGGGTCTAGCTTGAGACCTGCCGCTTTTAATTTGTCTTTAATTTGTGCCAACTGATGTGGTTGCCACATGCCTTCGTCTGCCAATGCAGCACCAAATAATAGGGATGACGCAATAACCCCTGTGGATAAAAGTTTCTTAATCATGTTGTTCCTTTGCTTATGTAATAGGCTTGTTATAAACCAGCTCTTTTTGTCTTTGTTATTATTACCATAAGTCGCTGTAAAATAATGTCTAATGAGATAAATTACAGATTGTTCAAGATGAGAGATTTGTCACTAAATGTAGACACATTGTGCTTAGCCGTTTACAAATCTAAAGTAAACTAATGGCAGACAGCAGCAACGCTTTGCAATAAGATGAAAATATATTAACCAACTCTTAAATAGCTTTTACATAACTGATTCAATAACTATGAAAATCCTTGATCCTCATTTGCATTTATTTGATTTACAACTTGGCCAGTACTCTTGGCTAAAGCCTGAAAATGCACCTTTTGGGCTGGATAAAGCAGTAATAAACAAAAGCTTTTCACAGCAAGATTTAGTTGTGTCTGAGGAACATGAAATTGCGGGTTTTGTACATATTGAAGCTGGTTTTAATAATGACACTCCAAAAGAAGAAGTTGATTGGTTAGAGTCAGTAGTAACAAAACCATTTAAAACCGTTGCCTTTATTGATGTGACTTTGCCTGTTATTAAATTTGAGCAAGCATTAAATGATTTAATGTCATGTCAATCTGTAGTTGGAGTTCGTCATATTTTGGACGATGATGCCTTTGAAGTTTTATCTTTAGGGCAGGTTAAATCTAACTTTGCTTATTTAGCAAAGCATAACTTAAGTTTTGATCTACAAATGCCAATAACCGACGTTTTGGCATTAAACCAACTTATCTCCATTTTAAAACATTGCCCGACATTAAAAATCATTTTAAACCACGCTGGTTGGCCGCCAATAGCTGACTCACCAGAGTTATTAGCAAAAAGTGATTGGTATGACGCATTAAAGCAATTAGCTGCTCTGCCACAATGTGCGGTTAAATGTTCTGGCTGGGAAATGATAGATAGAGAATACGATGATCTTTCTGTTTTGTCTGCTGTGTCTCCTGTGTCTCCTGTGTCTACCGAAACATACACTTGGCAATCACATGTACTGAACCTTTGTCTGGAAGCTTTTGGACAAGAACGTGTGATGCTAGCCAGTAATTTCCCTCTGTGTTTGTTCCATTCTAGTTATCAAGATTATTGGGACAATGTAATAAACATACTCAATAATATGCCATTAACAGAAACAAAAAAGCAGGCGCTTGTTTTTAACAATGCCTGCTCTTGGTACAACTTAACTATTTAATTACTAACGTAAATAAAGTTAACTGCCTTATTTAACTGCTCTTACTTTACTGCTTTTATTTAACTGCTCTTACTTTACAGTGACGTGCGGTGAACGTTTAACCACTTCATCATTTAATTCAATGCCAATTCCCGGAGTATCTGGCGCTTGAAAAAAGCCGTCTACTGGCTGTGGGTCTTGGATACACAGTTCACGGTTCCAAGACTTAGTTGCATAAGTATGATGCTCATGAATTAAGAAGTTTGGTATTGCGGTTTCTAAGTGTAATGATGCAGCTGTTGCCACAGGGCCACCACAAACGTGTGCTTGAATACGAATATCGTAAACGTCTGCGTAATCACATACTTTTTTAGCTTCAGTGAAACCACCACATAAACCAACATCTGGTTGTAAAACGTCAATGCTTTGGTCTTCAAAATACGGACGTACATCCCAGCGATGATATAAACGTTCGCCACCAGCAATTGGCACATTTACACGGTCAGATACTTTTTTATGTACTGCGGCATTTAAGTAATTCACTGGTTCTTCATACATCATGCAGCCAACTTCTTCGACAATTGCGCCCATTTGAATTGCTGATGCGGCTCCCATTAATGAGTGAGATTCAAAGATAATATCCACATCTTCACCAACGGCTCCTCTGATGGCGCGTAATCTGTCACCAAACAAACGCATTTGCGGTTTAGTAAATAATTTAGTGCGGTCGAAAGAAGAATCACCATTTTGGTCATAAACAATTGGATCAACTTTCACTGCGTCGTAACCTTCTGCTACCGCTTTTAATGCAGCTTCTGCGTACTCAGCAGGTTCAATTAGTTTCTTAATATTTACATCCCAATCAAACTGTAATTGGCTGGCATAAGTGCGTAACTTGTCGTTGGTTTTACCACCTAATAGCTGGTAAACCGGAACACCAAAGGCTTTACCTTTTATATCCCACAATGCAGTGTCGATTGCGCTCATTGCTGAGTACAATACTGGTCCACCGCCTAATCCCCAAAAGCTTTCACGTAACATGCGCGACCATAACAATTCAGTATTAAACGGATTAAAACCAATTAATACCGCTTCTGCGATTTCTTTGATCATAGCCGCTGCGGCACTGTGTCCCCAGTCATAAGCTAATCCTGCTTCACCAACACCACTAATACCCTCATCTGTATGAATGCGGATAAATATTGGTGTCCAAGCAGGACGTTCTGGGCAATGTATATCGAATATTTCTACGTGAGTAATTTTCATTGGGTACTCTTATTAATTTGAGTTCTTGTTCATTAGCAAACTGTTTCTAATAACTATTGCTAATAACTATTAAATTATTGGTCAAAATCTGGATAAGTACGTTTTACTTTGCGCATCATGGCAGGCCATGCTTTTTGTCCGCCAGTTAAACCAGAATGAACTATGTTTGCCTGTGCTTTAATGCCATCGATAATTGTTTGATCAACTAAGATAGGTTCCATGTTCATGGACTTAACTTGAATTTGCACCTGACAAGCACGGATTAAGTCATACATATGCATGAAAGCATCACCAATAGTTAATCCCATTGTTAACGCACCATGATTACGTAACAACATAAAGTTGCAGCTGCCTAAGTCATCTTGCAGTCGTTTTATCTCGTCTTCGTTTACCGCTAAGCCTTCGTAGTCGTGATAACTCATTGAAGCCAAAGCAAACATTGAATACTGACTAAGTGGCAACAGCCCTTCTTTAACACTGGCTACCGCAATGGTTTCATTTGTATGAACATGCAAAGCACATTGATCTTCATGACGCGCTATATGCACAGCACTATGAATAGTAAATCCAGCGGGATTAATTTTAAACGGTGTATCTGGATCTACAATATTGCCGTTAATATCAATTTTCACCAAATTGGATGCGGTGATCTCATCAAACGACAAACCAAAGGCATTAATAAGCAAATGTTCTGTACCAGGAATTCGAGCTGAAACATGAGTGTGAATTAAATCATCCCAACCATGAATAACAAACAGTCGATAACAAGCTGCAAGCTCAACTCGAGTTTGCCACTCTTGTGCTGAAACTTTATTTTTTACATTAACCGAGGGTAAATCAAACATGCCAAACCTTAAACAAGTTAATAATGTTAGAACTTTAACTGACAGATAGCATTCTATAAAGAAAGATTTTCACTATGTTATGGGAAAAGTAGTAGTTTGTTGAAATAGCAGCTTGCTGTATTTAAATAGCGAATGGAATTCCGGCCAAACAGTTAACTATTTGACCGGAAAAACTGAGGAATGATAAATAAAGAGTTACGCTATTTGATAATCTTTACCGTCTTTGTCTGTGAAAGCTTTTTCAACATCCACACAGCGGCATAATTGATTACCAGCAGAATCCATGACTAATTCATCATCACTGCGGATCATACTAAACCAGCGTTTACTGTTATTAAGATTGTCATCGTTCGCCGCAGCTGCAGTGCCAAATATTGCTTTTGTTGTTTCAAGTTGAATGTCATCAATTCCAGCGATATCTTTAATGCCACGAGAGCCATTTTTGTTAAATATTAATTCAACATGAAAACCATCATTTTTTAATACAATAGAAGTAGGCTCATTTTTATGACCACTTAACGCAACAAACTGGTTTGGTGTAACTAAACCACTTTTTCTTCCGTCTGGGAAAAAAGCCAATAAATGTTTGTAGTAAATAACGTAGCTACTCACGTCTTGATGTGAACCTTGCTCTAATGGGAATACTTTATCTAAAAAGCTTTTTGAGTAGCTCATTAACTCAGTCATACGTTTTTCATTTAACGTGTTTAAGATTGATACTTCTTCATTGATAAAGCTATCAAAACCTAAACTCTCCAACTGATTTTTGTGTGTCGTTTTCTCGTTAGTTGCCATATTCATATTTAATTCCTCAATCTCTGTTATTTATTATTTTGGTTTACCCTATTGCTTGATTGTTAGTCTAATTCAACCTAAACTAAAATTTCACAATAAAAATTTTACAGTGTAAATTTTACAAATGAAACCAAATAAAAGCTTATTGAGAAAGTCACATTTCCTTGGCACTAAGATTAGAAATTTACGAAAACGTAATAAACTAACCATAGAAGACTTGTCAGCCCGTTGTGTCAGAATAGATCCTGAGTACGCACCATCAGTGTCGTATCTATCTATGATTGAACGTGGAAAACGTGTGCCTAGTATTGATATGCTTGAAGTCGTCGCTGGCGTATTTCAAAAAAAGGTAGAATGGTTTTTAGATGATGAAGCCGATCACCAGGATATTATTCCAGACAAAGGCAGCCGTGGTGGTATCAAAGGCATGCCTTTAGAGCCTAGCTTTTTGTTTTCTAATGACATACTACAAATTGCGATACCCGAAATGCTGTCACAAACAGGTATTTCTGGGCGTCAATTTGCTCAGCTATTAATTAGGGCTCATCAAGAAAATAATCAAAATCACTTCCCCGACTTAGAACGTGCTGCTGAAGAAGTTGGATTAAAGCGTATGCCTTTGAGCATAGATGAACTCGTTGCTATCACTAAACAACTTGGTTTAGTGATCAAGTGGTTTGATAAACTTCCTGCAGAAGCGGTAGATGAGTTAGGAATTCACTCAAAAAATGTGGTCACCTCTTATTTTGAACTGCCTAACAAGCTGTTATTAAATCGAATATTAAAAAAATTTCCACTACGGCTTAAATACGAATTAGCCGTGCATATAGGCCACGCCGTATTACATAATACTGATGGTGTAAAAAGTGTCATGTCTGTAGGTGGACATCAATTAAATAACCAAGAACAAATTAATCATGTTTCATCGTCAACCGTTGATCCACAAGATATGCTGCACGCTTGGCGTGACTTTGAATCAAGCTTTTTTGCTGGTGCTTTGTTGTGCCCAAAAGTGCCGTTTAGACAGTTATTAGACCGGCATGGTTACGAAATATCTAGCCACAAAGTTGCCGAAGTATCTGCGTCTGTTGCTATGCGCCGTATGACAGCAGTGTCTCCGTATGCCCACTGGCATTATTTTGATGCTTACTCTCCAGGGAAATTAAAAGCGGTGTATCGAGGCAATGGTATTCCACTGCCTTGGGGCAACATGCGCACCGTTGTTGATCCTTGCCAACATTGGGCGGTATTTAGAATGATAAACGCTCCCACCAAAGGTACATCCTCTGCACAGCTTTCTATTATGAATGTGGGGAATGAGCAACGAATTTATTGCTGTGAGTCTATCAATGTAAAAGATTTGGCCGGCAACAGTCATGTTGTATGCGCAGGAATTGATTTAAATCCAGCCATTGAAGCTCAAGGTAAAGATGCTTTATCAATTGCTTATGATCTAAAACAGCTTTGCGTATCTAAAGGTGGCTCTGCTACACCATCTAAAGCAATTAAGAGTGATTTAATGAGTGTGGCTAAGATACTCAATATTAATTGGGTAGAACGCGGAATAGAAAGCGATGCTAAACTAATTTGCTCAAGAGGGAATGTTTGTCCACGAGATCCTAGCTGTTATGATAAATAACAATCCCAATAAACCACCAATTATTTCATTGTGTAAATAAATGTTACAGTTAAGCAATGGAATTAATTACGCTTTATTGCTATACCTTTATATGAACTTACTTTATAGGTATTAACTCCTCCAATGCATCGATTTATCTTTACGCTAATTACTATTCTTTATTTATCTGTGCAAACAGTTAGTGCAAAAGAAATCGAGCTTTCTACATTTGAAACCAGTCCTATTGGTTCATATTTAACTTATTTTCTAGAAAAGAGTGACCAAAGACTATCTCTAAAAGATGCACAGCTAGAGTTTGATTTAGGGTCGACTTTGACTCAAAGTGGTCAAACTATTTCTAAAGGATTTAATGTTGAAACTACTTGGTTTAAAACAAGCATCAATAATAGTAATGCTTTATCCAGCCATTATCGTCTTTCAATAGAAAGTCCTTGGTTAGATTATATTGACGTTTATTTTGTTAATCCCAATGGCGAGGTAGAACATATCATTGGTGGTGATCACTTACCTATTTCAGAGCAGCCTATTTTTAGTCGATTTTTTGCTACCGATATGCAATTTGAGCAAGGCGTAACTGATTTATATATTCGTATACAAACAGAAGCCATCATGCCAGTCCCGATTAAGTTATCAACTTTAGCCGATGCAATAACCAATGATGGCAACGACAAATTTGAATATGGATTTTTATATGGCATTTTAGTCGCACTTGCTTTGTATAATCTTGTGCTATTTTTCTCCATTAGGAAAAAGATATTCGGTTTGTATGTACTGTATATTTCAGGCTTTGTGTTAAATAGTATGTCTTACACGGGCTGGCTATTTACATTTTATACTCCACATCATGGTGTACATTTCCAAGATTATGTCGATGTGTCATTGATGATCACATACAGCATAATTGGTTTGCACTTTGGTAGAAGACTTTTAGACACACACTTATATGCACCAAATCTCAATAAAGCTATAGCTAATATTTCTAACGCAATCCCTTTTATTATTTTAGGTCTTTTTGTTATGGACCAATTACATTTAGCCACTATTGTTGCTTTCTTATTTAATACCAGTTTTGCTATTTTAACTATTACATTAGGCATTTTAGCCGTTAGAGCCAAAGCATCGGCAGCCAACCTCTATCTTATTTCGTCTGTTACAGCCGCTATATGTGTCAGTGTATCTACCGCAGCTGTAGCGGGATTACTTCCGTACAATAGCTTTACATTTAAAGCTATTGAGGTGGGAATGGCATTTGAAGGAATTATATTAGCGGTTGCATTAGCTACTCGATTTAGGGATGCGCAAAGAGATAAAGAACGTGCAGAAGAACACGCGAGAAAAGATGAGTTAACAGATATATTCAATCGCCGCGGTTTTAAATATGCTACAGCTCAATTATTCCCTCGATTTAGACAAACCAATGAAAACTTTGCACTGTTTCTATTAGATATTGATAAATTTAAATTAGTAAATGACAAATTTGGTCATGCTACTGGTGATTTAGTGATAATCCAAGTTACCCGCTTAATTGATAAAACAATACGCACGGAAGATATTGTGGCTCGATGGGGCGGTGAAGAATTTATCGTCTTACTCGCAATAAAAGATGAAACTGAAGCCTTACTGCTTGCTGAAAACCTTCGCTGTGAGATTGAAAACTTAGAAACGCAATACTTTGATGAAAATGTAAAAGTAACCGCAAGTATAGGCGTTTCTATAACAAACTTTACTGGTAATAATCAGTTACGTTCAGATACGGAGATTTTTGAAAAAGCAATATCTAATGCGGATAATGCGTTATACCAAGCAAAATCTAACGGCAGAAATACTGTATGTTTTTTTAATGCTCAGAATATTGAAGGTATTACAGTGGCTGATAAAAAGAAAAAGCATACGACAAGCCATTCTCAGGTCCTCACTTAATTATACAGAGATCATTAGATCTCCTTCCTACTGCACAGTTAATTTCTAACTCAATATACGTAATACCAATATTATAGAGTGTCGATTCTTATCTGCGCTCAAATTCTAATTTCAATTTCTTATTTGCATTCATACTTGTTAAATTTTTGTACAAGATAAACCTTGCAACAAATACAAATGATAACTATTATCATTTGTATTGAATTTATCCTAATAAATAATTTGAGCAAGAGACGCTAATATGAAACATCACTTTTTATGCCCTAATCACCGTAAAGAACTAACGAATAAACCAACAATGGCTCTTAGAAGTTGGGCAAATACCAATGAAGCAGGGATCACACTTGCAGGGGGAGGACATCACTATGATGCACTTCCTCACTTAGGTTGTGCATTTGAAGTTGCCGAGATTATTTTAACTGAAAATTTTGTAGAGCAGAGCAAAGCCATAACCTTATTAACTGAGTCGGCTTTAACTCTATCTTCTAGTTTAAAAGTACTTGGGTATGAAGAACAACGTACGTCCGTTCTGCAGCTAACATTAAATAGGTTAAATAAAGTGAATAACGTTCGGAGTTTATTTGTAGAAAACCTAGTTCGTTTAGAGTACGCATTAACAATGACAAACACTTTGCATTAGGAGTTCAAATGAATTGTGATGATTGTAAACTTCAATTCAAACATAAAGGTAATTGCGAAAATTTAGAAAATGAGGATGCTAGCGATACTGACACCTATTATTCGTTAACTATAAAGTCAGAAACATTAGCACGTTTAATACAAAGACAGCAGCTGAGTATTGCAGACTTACACTGTATGGACAGTAGCACTAAACAATTTATTCAAGGTGTATTACTGCAATGTATTTTATGTAAAACGGTACAAAGCCAGATGGCTAGAACAAACGTAAAAACTTAACTTAAAATCACTGTGGCTACTGCGTAATTTTTTTCATCACTAATGGACAATAATACACTTGTTACTAACATAGTATTGGCCAGTTCTAACGCTTTGCCTGCTAGTTCAAGTTTTGGCGCGCCTAGCTCATTATTACTAGTGATAAAGTCATGAAATGATATCCCACGTCCAATTCCGGTTCCCAACGCTTTAGCGGCTGCCTCTTTAGCTGCCCAACGTTTGGCAAGATATCGTTCAGGCTGTGAATGCTGGTGATAAATAGCCAACTCAGATATAGCTAATATACGCTTAGCAAAACGTTCAGAGCTGGCATTAACACTCTCAACTCTAGCTATTTCAACTATATCTGTGCCTAGACCGATAACCGACATTAAATACCTTGCCTAGCTTCGTTCATTAAGGTTTTCATATCACGTACTGCCGTTTCTAAACCGTCAATTGCGGCTCTGGCTATAATAGCGTGACCTATATTTAACTCATATATTTCTGTAATTTCAGCAATAGGTTTTACGTTATGATAATGCAAGCCATGACCTGCGTTTACAATAATACCTTTGCTTGCGGCGTATTTAACACCGCGAACAATTCTGTTTAATTCTTTTTGTTGTGCTTCGTCCGTAGTGGCATCAGCATAGTGGCCAGTATGGATTTCAATATAAGGAGCTCCTGATGCAACAGCCGCATCAATTTGCCCTTCGTCGGCATCAATAAACAAAGATACTTTGGCGCCAATAGCTGCTAAACGACTTACCGCGTCGGTTACTTTTTCAAGTTGACCTTTAACATCTAAGCCGCCCTCAGTGGTTAACTCTTCACGTTTCTCTGGCACTAAACATACAAACTCAGGTTTTACTTCTTCCGCAATGGCGATCATTTCATTGGTAACGGCCATTTCTAAATTCATTCTGGTTTTAATAGTCTTGGCTAATACATAAACATCACGGTCTTGGATATGGCGACGGTCTTCACGTAAGTGAATCGTAATACCGCTAGCACCTGCATGTTCAGCCACAGCTGCGGCATGAATTGGATCTGGATAGTTAGTGCCACGTGCTTGTCTTAACGTTGCAATGTGGTCAATATTCACGCCTAAATGTAATTCTGCCATTTTATGCTCTTTCTTGTTTTGGGGCTTAATCTTTTAAACTTAGTGTTTTTAAATTCAGTATTTTTATTAAGCTTCTTTTAATTAAGATCCTTTAATTAGGATCATAAATTAAAGTAATTATGCTTTTCTAAACAACTCTCTAGATTTTAACGGCTTATCACCAAGATGGCGATGCAAACATGCCCTTAAAATCAACTTTGCTAATTTTAATTTGTGCGCCGATAACTTTTCTATCTCTAAATCTGTATTTAAAAACACATCTATATCTATCAAATCAGAACCAATTATTGCTCGTTGTGGTGTAGTGCTAAAAACAAAACCAGAACCTGCTAATAATTCATAATACTTATTCGCTTTAATATCAGCATCCGAATGTAAGTCATAATCAAAGCTAATGCCATAACCAAGCATAACCAAAAGACGATATTCAAACTGGCGTAATATTGCTTCTAAATACATTGGAGTATACGAGTCTACTTCACGTTCAGAGCTATGTTGTAAGTGAGATAGTGCATAATTATACAAAGGAAACAGTTCATCATATTGGGCATCTGATTTACATAAACGACATAAAATTTCGTTAAGATAAAATCCACAAAATAACGATTTACTCTTTAAGCGGATATCAGCTGACTCAGAATTAAGCTCAACAGATTTTAAACTGTGTAAACCGCGGCCTAATTTGTATTTAATGGTAAGAGGTCTAAATGGTTGTAATAAAGCGGTGCGAGCTGAGTTTTTTTTACCACCTTTACTGGCGATAATAGATAACCGCCCTTCACCTTCAACCAGAAATTCAATAATTAATTGGTTTTCTTTGAACGCGCGGGTATGCAGGATAAAAGCTTGTTTGGATTCAAGTTCAGCATACATAAATTATTAATTTTCTTATTTTAATCTGCTTTTACAATATTTTATTTGCAAAGAGTTGAATCAATAACCCAATAAAAAGAGGCTTAGTAACATTCTACTAAGCCTGCTCAATTTATTTAATCTTCGCCGTAGCCTAATGAACGTAAGGCACGTTCATCGTCAGCCCAACCACTTTTAACTTTAACCCAAAGCTCTAGGTAGACTTTTTCTTCTAATAGTTTTTCTAAATCTTGACGTGCATCGCGGCCTATAATTTTAAGCTTTTCGCCTTTAGCACCAATAACCATTTTTTTCTGGCCTTCGCGCTCAACTAAGATCAATGCATTAATACGCCAGATTTTTTCGTCCCATTTAAATTGTTCAATCTCAACGGTAACGGAATATGGTAATTCTTCACCAAGAAAACGCATCAGTTTTTCACGAACAATTTCCGCAGCCATAAAGCGCGATGATCTGTCCGTTACATCATCTTCTGGGAAGAAGAATGGATTTTCTGGTAAATAGTCAGAAACTAAATCTTTGATAGCTTGTACGTTGGTGCCTTTCTCAGCTGAGATTGGAATAATTTGCTCAAAGTTATGTTTAGCCGATACTTTTTGTAAAAACGGCATTAACTCTTCTTTGTGCTTTATTTCATCAACTTTATTGATCAATAACACAACAGGTTGTTTTGAACGAATGATCTTATTTAATACCATTTCGTCGTCGTCATGCCATTTCATAGCTTCAACAACAAACAAAACTAACTCAACATCACCTAATGCACTTGATGCTGCTTTGTTCATTAATTTGTTAATCGCACGTTTTTCTTCTTTATGAAGTCCCGGTGTATCAACATAAATAACTTGTTCATGATCTTCAGTATGGATACCTAAAATACGATGACGAGTAGTCTGTGGCTTCTTAGACGTAATACTGATCTTCTGCCCAAGAATATTATTCATTAAGGTAGATTTACCAACATTTGGTCTACCGACAATGGCAATTAAACCACAACGTTTTGGGTCCGATAAATCCGCACGATTATTTAAATTTTGTAACAATGCGTCTAATTCGGCTTGTGACTGTCCTGATTTACTCACCTTTTACTACCTCTAATGCTTTTCTTGCAGCTGCTTGTTCTGCTTTTCTACGACTCGTTCCGGTTGCCGACAATAATTTTCCATTGTCTAAGGTGCAACTGATCTTAAATGTTTGATTATGAGCCTGACCGGAAACCCCCGCCACCTCATAAGTTGGTAACGGCCTTTTTCTAGACTGTAGCCATTCTTGTAATTGTGTTTTTGGATCTTTTAATGCATTACTAGGATCGACTTGCTTCAATCTTTCATCTAACAATTTTAGTACAAATGTACGGCATTGCTCGATATCTGAATCTAAATACACAGCACCTATTATCGATTCAATAGCGTCTTCCAAAATAGAGTCACGGCGACAACCTCCGCTTTTCATTTCACCAGGACCTAATAATAACCAGCTACTAATGTCATATTCTTTAGCAATTTCAGTTAAGGTTTGCCCTTTAACCAATTGCGAACGCATTCTAGTTAATTCACCTTCGGTTGCTTTTGGGAATGCAAAGTACAACGCTTCTGCGACAAACATCCCCAATAAGGCATCTCCAACGAACTCTAAACGTTCATTATGAGCGCCTTTAAAACTACGATGAGTCAGTGCTTGTATAAGCAGTGACTCATCGTTGAATTGATAACCTAATAATTTAGCCAACTGGCTATAATTTGTTTTAATCAATCTAATCTCTTGTTTTATTAATTTAATAATTTATTACGTTTATTTAACTGAGCCTAAACGTGAAAAACGTACATCCACAGGAACCCAGTTTGGTAACCAGTCAATTGCACCGTCGTTATAAACAAAGCTCATCCAAATGAACACTGCTTTACCAACAAGTTGATCTTCACGAACAAAACCCCAAAAACGACTGTCTTGGCTATTGTCACGATTATCACCCATCATAAAGTAATGCCCTTCAGGAACTAACCATTCGTTTGCTTTGCCATTAGCTTGCACAAACGGGTATTGATACTCACGGTTAATGTTAAACAAAATGTTATGTTTTACATCACCTAAAAGCTCTGAACCTAATGCAACAGTATCGCCGTATGGATTAATCTCGTAAACAGATTCAGACTCCATAGCCACAACTTTTAATTCTTTACAGTGTTCTGGATCGCGTTCACAACTTGGCTGAATAGAGATTTGTTTATTGTTATAAACAATCCTATCACCAGGCAAACCAACCACACGTTTAATGTAGTCTAAACGTTCATCTTCTGGATATTTAAACACTGCAATATCGCCACGAGACGGTGTATCCATTTCAATCAATTCACTACGCCAAATTGGGTCATGAACACCATAGGTATATTTTTGCACTAAGATAAAATCACCCACTAACATAGTTGGCATCATAGAGCCCGATGGTATTTGAAACGGTTCAAATAAAAACGAACGGAATATTGTAATGATAAACAAAATAGGAAAAATCGATTGTGCAGTTTCAGCCAATACAGGTTGAGGTGCTATTTTTTCCAATTCGTCTAATTCTATATTTCCGGCTGTGCTAGCTTGCGCAATCGCGATACGTTCACGACGTGCAGGGGCATATAATTTGGCATCGATTAACCAAATAAAACCACAGGCGACGGTAATAACTACTAAAAATATTGCAAAGTATCCGGCCATTTATCCTAACCTTTTTTATTTTCCGATCTTCAATATGGCTAAAAACGCATCTTGTGGTAATTCAACATTACCGACTTGTTTCATACGTTTTTTACCATCTTTCTGTTTCTGTAAAAGTTTTTTCTTACGGCTAATATCACCACCGTAACATTTTGCGATTACGTTCTTTCTTAATTGTTTAACGGTTGTTCTGGCGATAACATGAACACCAATAACCGCTTGAATTGCGATATCAAACATTTGACGAGGTATTAATTCTTTTAGCTTATCAGCTAATAGACGCCCTCTTGATTGTGAAAAGTCTCTGTGACAAATCATTGCCAAGGCATCAACTCGTTCACCATTTAACAAGATATCAACTCTTACCATATCCGCTTCTTGGAAACGGGTAAAGTTATAATCTAATGACGCAAAGCCACGACTTGTTGATTTTAAGCGGTCAAAAAAGTCCATTACCACTTCAGCCATTGGTAAGTCATAACTTACTGAAACCTGTTTACCATGGTAACTCATGGCCGTTTGTACACCGCGTTTTTCGATACACAAGGTAATAACATTACCTAGGTATTCTTGCGGTACTAATATGTCAGCTTTACAAATTGGCTCACGAACTTCAGCAATATCATTTACCACTGGCATTTCTGACGGGCTATCAATACTGTGTATAGTGCCGTCTTTGGTTAATATTTCGTAGTTAACCGTTGGTGCTGTAGTAATTAGGTCAAGATCGTATTCACGCTCTAAACGCTCTTGTACAATTTCCATGTGCAACATACCAAGGAAACCACAACGGAAACCTAACCCTAGCGCACCTGAACTTTCTGGCTCATAAAACAATGACGCATCGTTAAGACTTAATTTGCCTAAAGCATCACGAAAAGATTCATAATCGTCAGAACTAACAGGGAATAGACCAGCATAAACCTGAGGCTTAATTTTTTGAAAACCAGGTAATGGATCAACAGCAGCATTAGTGGCTAAAGTAATAGTATCGCCCACTGGTGCACCTAAAATCTCTTTAATACCAGCAATAATAAAACCAACTTCACCAGTACCTAAAATACCTGTATCGGTTTGTTTTGGAGTAAATATACCTACTTTATCTACTTGATGAGATTCACCAGTAGACATAATTTTTAATTTGTCGCCTTTACGAATAGAACCATGTTTTACACGAACCAAAGAGACAACGCCTTGGTATGGGTCAAACCAAGAATCTATGATTAACGCTTGTAATGGTTTTTCTGGATCGCCTTCTGGTGGCGGAATATTAAGTACGATGTCTTCTAATACATCTTCAATACCTAAACCAGTTTTAGCTGAACATTGCACAGCACCAACTGCATCAATACCTATGATATCTTCAATTTCTTCAGATACACGGTCAGGATCAGCCTGTGGTAAATCTATTTTATTTAAAATAGCACGGACTTCTAAGTTCATTTCTATCGCGGTATAACAGTTTGCAACTGTTTGCGCTTCAACACCTTGACCGGCATCAACAACTAATAATGCACCTTCACAAGCTGCAAGGGAACGTGATACTTCATAAGTAAAATCAACGTGTCCTGGAGTGTCGATAAAGTTTAGTTGGTAAATTTCACCATCTTTGGCTTTGTAGTTCAAAGTAACACTTTGCGCTTTAATGGTAATACCACGTTCGCGTTCAATATCCATTGAATCTAAGACTTGTGCCTTCATTTCGCGATCAGCTAAACCTTCACAGAATTGAATAAGTCGGTCTGAAAGTGTGGATTTACCGTGATCGATGTGGGCAATAATAGAAAAGTTACGAATGTTCTTCATAAATAGTGTGATATACCTGTGACGTTGCTATACAAGGTGCGTTTGAAGAAGAAAACAAACAGCATAAATTATTTTCGATACAGCTCAAATTAGCTATATAACCAAAGGGCGAAATTTTACACTGATTTAACCGCTCACTCCAACTCTTTATGCTGGATCAGTTAAGTTTATCGATAAATAGTGACAAGATCGTGGGATAAAGGAAGTTGATCAGTCTAATTCAATGACAGCCTTGACCATTTTACCGTCATAAATACGAATAAGCACTGCTTGGTACTTATCTACATCTGAATTATTTAATAACTTTTTGGCTAATAAAAAACCTAAAAAGCCACCTAAAAATGTGGCTAAAATAACGTGACCTTCTGTTATTTCTAAAAACTGAGGGCCCAAAAGCTGTGTGGCAATCGCTGAAAATATAGCGATAAGTAATGGCATTAAGTACAAATAAAACGAGCCTTGTAACAAACTTGATTCTGGAATGCCAATTTCCACCGACTCATCAATTTTTGCATTTAAGGTATTTTTTACTTTATTAATAACGCTTTTGCTAGAAAATGCTTTCGCTATCGTACTTGTTCCGCAATTACTTTTTGCAGCACAAGCATTACACGTCGACTTAATGGCGGTTTCAACAAACAACCAACCATCTTGAATATCTACCACACGTCCAATTTCTTTGATCATAACTAGAGACTTTTCACTGAAGATGCGACTTTATATGCGGTTTCCGCAGGAATAGTTCCCACTACAGTCACATCAAAACCATCCGAACGAACCATCACAAATGACATGGCACCTTCTTGCAACACTAGCGGGCTGTTAAAGCTATCTAACTGTCTTTGAACATAAACAGAAAACTCTACAAGTCCGTCACTATATAAATAGTAATCTGACACTTCACGAGTTATCGATAAATGATGTCTATCACTTTTTATTAGTGAGAAGCTGCTAGGTATCCAGCTCATATTCCAATTATTGGTTTCTTGATGTGTGGCAATTAATGAACTTGGAGGTTTAGGTAATTTATGTTCACTAAGCTTAATTATCTCTTCAGTCGGCTCTAAAAATACAGATAAATGCGTCATTAAAATTTGCTCAATGACTTCACCTTTTTTATTTACAAAGGCCATTCTTAAAGGTAATGCACTTTCTACATCAACCCAAACCCAATAATTATAGGCCGTATCATCAATTGACTCTATGCGTATCAATTGCGCTGAGCGACCACCAATTTGGTTTTTACTTACCATTACAAACTGATAACTATCAGATAACTGTTCTATATCTTGATAAAAAATAGGAGGGATAAACTTACGGATACTGTCACTTTCAATACTATAAGCCTCTTTGTTTGGCTCAATAAAAGTAACAGTTTGATTATGTCTTAGATTACTAACACCAGTACCAATTAAAGGAGAAATAGCTTCAACCTCTAACACTTTTCCACTATCAGCCTCGTCGACGATAACACCGTGAAGCCAATTATAAGATTTAGTCTTATCAGCTTTCATGGTAACAATACCAGCTTGGAAATTAGATTGGGTTAATGCAGATTTTAATTTTTCTAACCAAAATTTAGCATTAACTTTTTCGCCCGATGCCATAACTTGAACATTGGCGGCTAACTCCGGATTTTCAGTGTTTAGTGTAAGAGCTGATTTTGCTGAAACATTACCACTGAAACTGATTGCGCTAGTAAAAACCACTAACATTAAAAGTTTATTCAAGTTAATGGATGTAAGCTGATTTAAATCTAAAAAATAACGGTACATAACAGAATAATTTACCTTTAATAAAAACGAACGCCCGTTGTATAACGAGCGTTTTTAGAAATAACTGAAAGGTATGATAACGAATTTAATTAAGGTTCGATAACTTTTTTATCTTCGTTTATTTCTTCTACTGCTTTCTTATCATCGATTACTTTTAATTGCTGTTGATGATCGGCAATTAATGCATTAATACGCGATTGTGTCATTTGACTCGCTGATGGTTTGTTTTGAACCCCAGTTGAGCCTAAACTCACAGGCGCAACACCGCTAACTAAAGGAGTAGTTTGTGCAACTGGCGCACTATACTCGCTATTTGATTGCGACATATTATTTACACCAATTATAGCAACAAGTGCCACTGAAGCGGCAATAGCAAATTGTGCACTACTGCGGCCAGATGAACTTTGTCCAAAGTCTTTAACTTTCTGAGTCATACGTGAGCGCCAATTAGCATGAGTACTAATATCAACAACACTAGACTTTTCAGTCTCTGTGTTTTCTTCAACAACTTCTTGCTCAACGTTTGCAATAGCGGCTTGTATACTCGCAGCAAAACTATCGTTAGTTTCTAACACTTGCTCATTTCTCATTACATCGCCAATTAGGCTGTAACGAGTAAATACATCAACATCATCAGCTTTTTCTGATGTTTGTTGCAAAGCATTTTCTAACTCAGATTGATTAACTTCATCATCCAATAGGGCTGAAATAGATTCTAAATGTTTGTTCGTCATAAAATGACTGACTCCCAGAGTATTACTACGTATTAAACAAAAACTATTACGGCTAACTTAACGTTAAACTAACCATAGCTATTAATTACTTTACTGATTTTCTATTAAAGGTTGCAACTTTAAATCAATTGCATCCCGCGCTCTAAAAATTCTAGAACGAACCGTTCCGATTGGACATCCCATTGCATTGGATATTTCTTCGTAACTCATGCCATCTATTTCTCTGAGTTGAATTGCCACCTTAAGTTCCTCAGGTAAGCTTTCAATCGTATCAAAAATGACATGTTTAATTTCTTCGGTTAACGCTAAATGCTCTGGTGAAGCGTTTTCACGCAATGCTTCACTAGTTTCATAATATTCAGTTTCTTCAGCATCAACATCTACAGTGTAAGGTTTACGACCTCTTGCCATTAAATAATTTTTGGCGCTGTTTACCGCTATTCTGTATAGCCAAGTATAAAATGCAGCTTCACCTCTAAATCCAGGCAATGCTATATATGCTTTAATAAATGCATCTTGAGCTACGTCTTGTACATCTCCGTTATTACCTAAATAACGAGAAACTAAGCTAATTATTTTGTTTTGATATTTGCGGACTAACAAATCAAATGCCGCTTTATCACCTGCTTGTGCTTTTCTTACTAAGCCTAAATCTTTTTTCTGCTCGCTCATCGAGCTACTACTCCCAGATTTAATATTGGTATAAGATACTAAACATCTTATTTACACCATTTCGTACAGGTATTCTAATCGGTATTTGTCACATATCAAATAATAATTAATTCTTGAAATCTATAACGAATTAATTAGAAGTTGTTGTACTATTATCCTTTCTGTTGACACTATGACTAGGCAATTGTAAAAAAGTTCTTATTTATTTTGTTTTTTATAAAAAGATAAGTGAAATCAATTACTTTTATAAAAAATAAGTTCGAATATGGATGAATTACTTAGTAAAGTGATCAGATTCAAAATCTAATAGGTTTTTTAATGCAAGATAATACTCAACATACAACAGATTGTTTAATTATTGGTAGTGGCGCGGCGGGTCTCACCTTAGCTCTGAGCATTGCTGATAACGTAAACGTTATTATTTTAAGTAAGTCGGCATTAAAGGAAGGCTCTACCTTATACGCACAAGGTGGCATTGCTGCGGTATTTGATGAGAACGACAGCATTGAATCTCATGTACAAGACACCTTAATCTCTGGTGCAAATTTATGTGATGAAAATGCGGTTTATTACACTGCTAGTCATGCAAAAACCTCAATGAAATGGTTAATCGACCAAGGCGTACCATTTGACCAAATTCAAGATAGTGATGGTTCAAAACGTTATCACCTTACTCGCGAAGGTGGCCACAGTCACAGACGTATACTTCATGCAGCTGATGCGACAGGTAAAGCCGTACAAACTACCTTATTAGACAAAGTAAAATCTCATCCAAACATTAAACTATTTGAACGCTATAACGCACTCGATCTAGTCACAGGATCTAAGCTGAACTTAGATGATAATAAAATTCATGGCGCTTATATTTGGAATAGAAACCTTGAACGTGTTGAGAGTATTTCTGCCAAGTTTGTCGCACTAGCAACTGGTGGCGCGAGCAAAGTTTATCAATATACCTCTAACCCAGATATCGCAAGTGGTGATGGAATTGCTATGGCTTGGCGTGCGGGCTGTAAAGTGGCCAATATGGAATTTAATCAATTCCATCCTACAAGTTTATTCCATGAAAAAGCTCAAAACTTTTTAATTAGTGAAGCGATGCGTGGCGAAGGTGCTTATTTAAGACGTCCTGATGGCACTCGTTTTATGCAAGACTTTGACGCACGTGAAGAGTTAGCACCGAGAGACATTGTTGCACGGGCTATCGATTTTGAAATGAAGCGTTTAGGCGCTGATTGTATGTATTTAGATATCACCCACAAAGAGCCACAATTTGTTATTGAGCACTTTCCAACTATATATGCCCGTTGTTTAAAGGTCGGTTTAGATATCACTAAAGAGCAAATTCCAATTGTTCCTGCCGCCCATTATACCTGCGGTGGTGTTATTACAGACTTAACCGGAAAAACTGACAAAGATAACCTATTTGCTATTGGTGAAGTTGCGTACACTGGGTTACACGGCGCAAACAGAATGGCCAGTAACAGTTTATTAGAATGTATTGTATTTGCTCATGGTGCGGCACAATCTATCTTATCGACTTTAGCTTCTAGCCCACAACCGCCTACGATCCCACTTTGGGATGACAGTGAAGTAACAACTCTAGAAGAGGATGTGATCATAAGCCACACTTGGCACGAGCTTAGATTGATCATGTGGGATTACGTTGGCATCGTTCGTTCAGATCGTCGTTTACACAAAGCCTTAAAGCGTATTGATTTAATTAAAAGTGAAGTTAATGAATTTTACGAAACTTTCAAAGTCAGTAATAATTTATTGGAACTTAGAAATTTAGTATTGGTTGCTGAATTAATTGTCAGAAGTGCTTTAGAACGTAAAGAAAGTCGTGGACTGCACTACAATTTGGATTACCCAGACACCTTACCAAGTTCAACTCCAACTGTGTTAACTCCTACCCCCCTTAAAAGCTAAAAGCAAACAAGGTTACGTCGATTTAATTCTGTTAATTATTCGTCGTAACCGTCTTGCTGAATCATCGCTGACTTGATCAACAAAGATCACTTTCCAATAACATTTTTGGCTTATTGGATTGGTTATTCGTAAGTAAAAACAAAAAGGCCAAAAGTAACTTGTTGCTAATAATTGACCTGTCCTTGAGCTTTTCGCCCAATAAACCTGACCAAACTCTGATAGTTGAAAGACTTCACCTCCATCTTTACTTTGTGCTTTTTTTTCAGCTACTTTTGCCGGATAAAAAGTAAAAAAGCAAAGCAGTAAAAACGATATTACCAAGATGAACTTTATACTGGTTGGAATAAAATAAGGCCAAAAATAAACAACTAAACAATACCAACAAACTAACAATGTATGTTGGATATATTTTATTTTAGAGTACGGACGTACGCTTACTCTGTAGCTTGCTGTTAAGTCATCCATTACCTAATAGTAGTACAGAATTTTTAGCTATGTTCGTTGCAATAAGAACTCAATACTTATATGTACCTTATTCTTTTAATACCATATCAATACACATAACTGCGGCAAGAATAAGCTTACGAACAGAGTCATCTTCTGGTATTTCTGGGTTTATTTCTAACACGTAATTATCAGCACTGGTAAACATCTCAGCACCTAAACCGCCCCACTTCTTAGTAACGTGAGCTAACGTTGTTTCGCCATCTTTAAAATAAAAATCCCAACCAATCCAATTCCCTTCTAATGTGCATACAACTTCTTCATTTATATTTAACACATCAAACTTACCACCAATTGAAAATAGCTTCTGAGCAAAACTACCAAGCAATTCATTGTTATGATCTCTCACTTCAACTTTAGATAAGAATATAGATATGCCGCGTTGAATTCGGACTATACGGTCATCATTTGATGTTTTTATTTGTACATCAAACGGCGTCATACGCTTGTAGTCAGTAAATCTTAATATTTTGGTAAGCCAACCTAGGTTAGGCTCTCGACATTCCATTAAAATCTCGCCGGATTCAGGATCGTGAATATCATAGTTATTAGCGGCTTTAAATATCCCAACATGTTCTTTAACTAGGTATAAGTTTTTCTTGGTTACGTCTGTCATGTTTCATCCTAATTGAATCTATTGATAATTTTTTCTTACTTAACAAGTGAGGAAAGTATAACTAAACCTTTTGATAAACAACAATAAAGTTATTAGCTGGCATATTTTTAACCTGCATTAAACTCAACTCTCCGTTGCTCCAGTTTTCTACATCTGTAAGATCTTGCATTCCACCATAACCTTCACTAAAAAGCCATTGGTCAAAGTCTCGGTTGGACTCAGAAGTGTACTCTCTATCTTTTTTGAAAGGTCCATACAAAACTAATTTTTGTCCTTGCCTCATTGTTTCCACTAATTGCTTAATTAAATGCTGAGCTAATTCCTCACTAATAATATGCAAAACATTAGCTGAATAGATAAGGTCAAAATCAGATACGTCTATTGGGTCTTGCCCTATATGGAATGAAAAAGGTTTTAGGTAGTTTGTTAAACCTTGTTTTTGACTAACTTCATACCATTGTAAAGTAAGTGGTAATTTACTTATTATTTCGGTTGGCTGCCAAGTTAACTCTGATACATTCTGACAAAAATGAATACCATGTTGCCCAGGACCAGAGCCTATTTCAATGATATTACCTTTTAGCAGGTTTAATTTTTGTAAGGCATCCAATATAGGTTGTTTATTATTATCTGCCGCAGAGTTTCTAGCAAGGTGAGCAAAAGGGTCTGTCATATTAGCATCCATAATTTAGTGTTCTGTATCCTAAATTTATTTCAGTAAAAAGGCCAGTTGAAGAATTAACTGGCCTTAAATAATATTAGCTAAATAGCTGTTTAATTGGAGTTATATATTGGATTAGAGATTTGGACCTAGCCATAACTCCATTGTTCTTTCATCCCAGCCTTTTAAGTCTGCATATCTTTGTGCTTGGACTTTATCTATTTTACTTACTGCAAAGTATTTAGAATCAGGATGAGAGAAATACCAACCAGAAACTGAGGCGCCCGGCCACATGGCATAACTTTCTGTTAAGTTCATACCAATGCGATTTTCTACATCTAATAGCTGCCATAACTTGGCTTTTTCCGTGTGCTCTGGGCACGCAGGATAACCAGGTGCAGGGCGAATACCTTGGTATTTTTCACGAATTAAATCATCGTTAGGTAAGGTTTCATCTGCCGCATATCCCCAATATTCTTTACGCACTTGTTGATGCAAGTATTCAGCTAACGCTTCAGCGAGTCTATCTGCAATCGCTTTAACCATAATGTTATTGTAATCATCATGCTGTGCTAAAAATTGCTCTGCTAGCTCATCTGCACCAAAACCTGCGGTTACTGCAAACGCACCAATGTAATCATCAAGTCCAGTTTCTTTAGGAGCGACAAAGTCAGTTAAGCAATAGTTAGGAGATGAATTTCTAGTTTTTAATTGTTGACGCAATTGATGTAAAACTAACGTCGTGTCGTTATTATTGCCATACACTTCTATTGATTCATCTATGCTGTTGGCTGGGAATAAACCAAATACCGCTTTAGCCTTTAGCTCACCGGTTTTTTCAAAACGATCTAACATTTCGTTAGCATCATCAAATACTTTTTGTGCCTGCTCACCAACCACTTCATGTTTCAAAATTGCTGGGTATTTACCGCTTAACTGCCAAGTTAAAAAATACGGCGTCCAGTCAATATATTCTCTAAGTGTTTTCATCGAAATATCATGCCATTCATGAATACCTAATTTTTTAGGTTTAGGTGGCTGGTAATTATCCCAATCTACTTTAAATTTGTTTGCTCGTGCCTGTTCAAAACTAATATATTGAGTGTTATCCCGTTTACGATGATGTTGTACTACTACACGTTCGTAATCTTTCTCTAACTGCTGTAAAAATGGAGCTCGTAGTTCTTTACTTAACAAGTTTGAAACAACAGAAACCGAACGACTGGCATTAGGAACATACACTACAGGATGTTGGTAATGCTCATCAATTTTAACCGCGGTATGCGCTTTAGATGTAGTTGCTCCACCAATTAATAACGGTAAGTCTAAACCTTGACGAGTTAGTTCTTTTGCTACGTATACCATCTCATCTAATGACGGCGTAATTAAGCCAGATAAACCGATAATATCGACTTTTTCAGCTATCGCTGTGTCGATAATTTTCTGACACGGTACCATGACGCCTAAGTCGATAACTTCATAGTTATTACATTGTAAAACCACACCAACAATATTTTTACCTATGTCATGAACATCACCTTTAACGGTGGCCATTAAAATTTTTCCGTTGGTGCTGCCCTCTTCTTTTTCTTCTTCAATATATGGGTTCAAATAAGCAACGGCTTGTTTCATAACTCGCGCTGATTTAACAACTTGAGGAAGGAACATTTTACCTTCACCAAACAAGTCTCCCACCACGTTCATGCCATCCATAAGTGGCCCTTCGATAACCTGTAATGGTCGGTCAAAGTGTAATCGAGCTTGTTCAGTGTCTTCTTCAATAAACTGAGTAATACCTTTAATTAAAGCATATTCCAAACGCTTGGTGACTTCCCAACCTCGCCACTCTTGAGTTTCAGCTTCAACCGCAATACCATCACCGCGATATTTAGGCGCTAAATCTAATAATCTTTCAGTTGCATCATCGCGACGATTTAAAATTACATCCTCAACAGCATCACGTAATTCAAGAGGAATATCGTCGTAAACGCCTAACTGTCCGGCATTAACAATCGCCATGTCCATGCCTGCTTGTATCGCGTAATACAAAAAGACCGAATGCATAGCTTCACGCACCGGGTTATTACCACGAAATGAAAATGAAACGTTAGACAGGCCACCAGAAATTTTAGCGTGCGGTAAGTACTTTTTAATATCTTTAATGGCATCAATAAAGGCCACGGCATAGTTATTGTGTTCTTCTATTCCTGTTGCTACGGCAAAAATATTAGGGTCGAAGATAATGTCCTGAGGAGGAAAATCAACTTCTTCAACTAACAATTCATAAGCGCGCTTACAAATTCTGAATTTTTCTTCACGGGTTTCTGCTTGACCGTCTTGGTCAAACGCCATAACCACAACAGCTGCACCATAACGCTTTATTTTTTTAGCGTATTCTAAAAACGGCTCTTCGCCCTCTTTCATGGAAATAGAGTTTACAATTGCTTTACCTTGAACACATTTAAGTCCAGCTTCAATCACTTCCCATTTTGATGAGTCAAGCATAATGGGTACACGAGAAATATCTGGCTCAGAGGCAATTAAGTTACAAAACTTTTTCATCGCCGCGACAGAATCTAACATGGCTTCATCCATGTTAATGTCGATAACTTGCGCACCATTTTCAACTTGTTGGCGTGCTACATCTAAGGCTGTTTCGTAATCCCCTTCAAGGATCAATCGTTTAAACATGGCCGAACCCGTTACGTTGGTTCTCTCGCCCACATTTACAAATCTACTGACTAATTTTGTTGTCATAATTTTGTATCCACGCCTAATTCATTACTCGATAAATTAGGCTGTCATTTTATAAATTAAATGAAGTTATAAGTTAAACGCTTCTAGGCCGGAAAGACGCATTAATGAGCTTTTTTCTTTTGGTGTTCTTGGCGTATTGCCTTCAACCGCATTAACCATAGCGGTTATATGTTCTGGAGTTGTTCCGCAACAACCACCAACAATATTGATCAGCTGACTGCTTGACCATTCTGCAATATGTTCGGCCATTTCATCGGCTTCCAAGTCATATTCACCGAATTCATTTGGCAAACCGGCATTTGGATGAACCGATACAAAACACTCACAAATTGACGATAAAGTATCTACGTATTGTCTTAATTGATCTGGCCCTAATGCGCAATTCAAACCAACCGATATTGGATTAACATGACAGATTGAATTGTAAAATGCTTCCGTTGTTTGACCAGACAATGTTCTACCTGAGGCATCTGTAATTGTGCCCGAGATCATTATTGGTAAACGCTGACCAGCTTGTTCAAATGCTTCTTCTATCGCGAACAATGCCGCTTTTGCATTTAACGTATCAAAGATAGTTTCTACTAAAATAATGTCTGAGCCGCCATGCATCAAAGCTAATGTCGCACTAACATAATCTTCAACTAGTTCATCAAAAGTTATATTTCTAAATCCAGGATCATTTACATCTGGAGAAATAGATAAGGTTTTTGATGTTGGGCCTAATACACCAGCGACAAAACGAGGTTTGTCTGGTGTTGATATTTCATCACATGCTTCGCGCGCTAATTTTGCAGCTTCAAAGTTAATCTCTTCAGCAAGCGACTGCATTTCATAATCAGACATGGACGTTTTAGTGGCGTTAAAACTGTTTGTTTCTATTATGTCTGCACCAGCTTTAAGATACTGCAAATGAATATTTTTAATAATATCAGGCTGCGTAAGTACTAACAGATCGTTATTGCCTTTAATGGATGTAGGCCAATCAGCAAAACGTGTACCGCGGTAATCTTCTTCTTCCAAACCACATTGCTGGATCATAGTACCCATGGCACCATCAAGGATCAGCGTTTTATCTTTAAGAAGCTTTGTTAATAATTCGGTTTGGTTTGGGCGTATCGTGCCTTTACTGATCATGTTTTATTTCCTGCGCTTAATTCTTTAGGCAAAATTGTCTGTACGTACATTTTCACTCACTTGGCTCAAATTATATGGTGTTTTCTGATAAACATTATAATTTAACCAATTGCTAAATAATAAATAACCATGTGCTTGCCATGACTTTAACGGTTCTTTTTTAGGATCGTTATTTGGATAATAATTTACTGGAATATCAGGTGCTAAGCCGCTTTCTAAATCCCTTACATATTCATCATGTAATGTGGCTCTGTCATACTCCGGGTGACCGGTAATAAAGACTCGAGTTCCGGACTGATTCTGCATTAAATATGCACCAACTTCATCAGAGCCTGAAATAGTAATTAAATCAGATTCTTTATTTAATAACTCTAGTGGAACTTCGCCATAACGAGAATGAGGGGCAAAAAACACATCATCAAAACCGCGCATAATAGGCGCTTTCGATTCCCATTTTTGATGTTGGTATATTCCACTTAGTTTTGTATCACGAATTTGATGTCTAATACCATAGTGATAATAAATAGCCGCATGTGCAGCCCAGCATAAATATAGCGTTGAAGTGACATGTTGGTCAGCCCAATCCAGCACTTCTTTTAACTGTGGCCAATAAGTTATGTCTTCATAATCTTTTAAACCTAAAGGTGCACCAGTAATGATGAGGCCATCATAATTTTTATCTTTTATATCATTAAAGTAACGATAAAAAGTATTTAGGTGAGCTTCTGAAGTGGTTTTAACCTGATGATCCAAGCGCACTAATTCAATATCTACCTGCAACGGAGAATTAGATAATAAGCGAACCAGCTGTACTTCAGTGGTTATTTTATCTGGCATTAAATTCAGCACAGCCACCTGCATAGGGCGAATGTCCTGAGTGTCTGCTCGATGTGCAGGCATAACATAAATATTTTCCTGCTTTAAAGCATCAATTGCAGGTAATTTATCCGGAACACGAATAGGCATGAGGAAAACTCTATGGATTAAAATAACTTAATCTAGAGACTACTTAATTTATTGCCAAAGTCAACATCTAGATGTTTAGACGTCTAAAATAAATTACACTCTAGATAACATAAATAAATTTTTTTTTTGAAAACTACTGCCTAAATTCAATCCAAAGTTTAGGTGCTAGTGTACAAACTTAAACTGTATGTTCTCACTGTCTATTAAAGTTATTTATATTTCACAAAATGTAATTTTAAAGTAGCTGTTAACAAAAATCACGACTATATTAGTTGCTACTAACTAACTCTAATGCTTGTTATTTTTATAGTTAAATTCAAATAATCAATGCACTATAATTCAGGATTTTTAATGTATTTTTATGCTGCCCGACAACCTATCTTAGATGCAGAGAAAAAACTTTTTGCTTACGAGTTACTCTTTAGAGATAGTGTAGACAACGTATTCCCTGACATTGATGAAGATGAAGCAACGACGCGGATGATAGAAGGCTCTCAATTCAACTTAGGTTTAGCCCACTTAACTAATAATAAACCTGCATTTATCAACTTTACTCTCGACACTATTCTTAAAAAATATCCTTCAATGCTACCGCCTGAAACTTTAGTAGTAGAGATATTGGAAACCGTTACGCCAAGTAAAAAACTGCTAGAGGCAGTTAAAGAATTAAAACAGCAAGGTTATGTATTAGCATTAGATGATTACGAACATAAACCAGTATGGCGACACTTCTTTCCATTTATTAATATTATTAAGATTGATCTCAGAGCTATGTCTTTTGCAGAAATTGAGCAAGTAATAGTAGAACTTGCGGATTTTACACATATAGATTTTTTAGCAGAAAAAGTTGAGACATTGGATGAATTTGAGCGATGTAAAGAGATGGGGTTTAAATACTTTCAAGGTTACTTCTTTTCTAAACCTGAAATAATGAAAACGAAGACCTTATCTCCAAGTCAATTAAAACTTTCTGAGTTATTAGCGGAAACCTCATCAGAACAAGTTGATGTAGCCAAAATAACTACAATGTTTGAGAGTGATATAAACCTTTCATACAAACTACTAAGGTACTGTAACTCAGCTGCGTTTAAACTAAGAGCCGACATCTCAACCATAAAACAAGGGATAGTCACGTTAGGAAATTATGAACTTAAAAAGTTTTTATCTTTATTATTTATAGCCTCAATAAGTGACAATAAACCGCAAGAGTTATTACGACTGGCTATGGTGCGTGCGCATTTTTGTGAAAATTTAGCAAAATTAGATAATGGTTGCGACTCAAGCATGGCGTTTTTAACCGGGATGCTTTCATTAATTGATGCCATATTAGATCAAGATATCAAAACGATAATGGAGCAATTGCCTTTATCTGCAGAAATAAAAGAGGCATTAATTAATAAAAAAGGTAAATTAGCGACATTTTTAAAATTAGCTATCGCATATGAGCGTGGCGAGTGGGAACAAGAATCGGTATTAAAATCTTCACTGCAATTATCTGAAAATCAAGTACCAACTATCTACGCGAAGGCAATTAATTGGGCTCATGATCAAATATCGTTTATTGGTGATAATGATTAATATTTAAATATTAAAAAAGGAGCAAACGCTCCTTTTCATTACAAATTTAGTGATACAAAATACATTCACTCAGCGGTTAGAAAAGGCGTAAGTTTTTTAACTAACTTAGTACCAATTCCTTTTATATTAACTAGCTCGTCTAACGATGTTAACTTTCCGTTTTCACTAATATAACTAACAATCGCTTGCGCTTTTTTGGGACCAAGTCCTTTAATTTTTGTTAGTTGGCTAACATCAGCTTCATTAACATTTAACTTAGCCTGAACTTCCATGCTTTCATCAATTTCCACGAATGGCTTATTGAGTTCCGCCGAAAAGCTAGGCACTGAACAAGTTATTAATAAAGTAAAAATAATTAATGTAAATGTCGTTTTATTCATGTTTCTTTCCTTTTATTATGAATTACCCAATAAAGGTATAAGACAACATCTGTATTTTGGCAAACTTAATTATTACTTATTTAATATTTCTTCTAACACCTGTTTAATTGAGTCACCTATTTGGGCAAAGAATACACGTCTATGGCTGGTTTTACGCCATACTAAACTTAACGTCCGACTTGCTGTCGTCTCAGGCATCGATTCACTGGACAATGAACTATTGGTTAGAATTCCAGACTTAATAGCTAATTGAGGTAGGTAAGTTTCGCCCAAGTGTCCTTCCACCATAGCTAGCAATGTATTTAAACTACTAGCTTGAAAAGGATGGATATTGGCGTCATCCGTTAACCTGCAACCTTTAATCGTATGATCTGAAAGACAGTGTTCTTTTTCTAATAAATAAATGTTGTCACTTAATTTATTAGGGTGAAACACTCTAACAAACGGGTCTTTACATAAACTAAGTTCAACAAACTCATTGGTTTCATAAGGCGTAGCCATTAGCACTAGATCTAAGCGACCTTCACGTAATAATGCCAAGCAATTCTCTGTAGTGTCTTCCCGCAAAAATAATTCTAAATTAGGGTGTTCCTTAGCACACTTTTTGATCAGAGGTGACATTACAAAAGGTGCAATGGTAGGAATAATACCTATTTGTAGCTCACCTGAGAACTCGTTACCTTGAGCACTTGAAGTCGCCACTAAATCTGCACTTTGCTCAAGGATTATGCGAGCTTTATTTACAACATCAACACCTAAGGGGGTAAATACAAATGTCTTATGATCTCTTTCAATTAGCTGGGAATCTAACTGTTCTTCTAACGCCTGAATTGCACTACTTAATGTAGATTGAGAAACAAAGCACTTTTTAGCCGCATGACCAAAGTGACCAGTATCAAATAAGGCAACCAAATATTTTAATTGTTGTAACTTAGGTAACTTCATTACGCTCCCTGACATATCCAATAGAATTGTATTAATTATGGTTAACTTGTGTTTTTTTTAACCATTTCAGTGTAGTATTTAACAAATTGTCGACTTATCGCTTTTAATCATCAACCTAGCGCATAAGTTAACATAATTACTATTTATTAATTAAACTCTCATTTACTTTAATTACTAGGACAAGGACGATGATGACTTCTAAATATACAAAGCTTATTGCTTTATCTGCTGTTTTGTTTTCAGTTACCCTATTTACGGTCCCTGTAGTTAAAGAATATGTATGTCAAACGACCAGTACTTTCACTGGTGGCGATTGCTCGCCAGACCAACTAAATACACCAAGTTGGTGGGATTGGATCATAAGCAGTGAGTCATCAAAGTTTCATTTTTTTCAATTATTAGAATTAATCCATAACTACGATGCATCAGCTTCCATCTCTGACAATCAAGAATTACGTCAACACAGCTAATGTCAAAAAAAACACCATTTAAAACGGCCTTTAAAAGTGCATTTTCTGCATTATTTGGGGTTCAAAACTCTAATAATCACAAAGAAGACTTTGAATCTGAAACACCATTTCCATATATTTTGGCCGGTGTTATTTTGGTTATTGGCTTCGTATTAATGTTACTTGTTATCGTTAGTGCAGTTTTACCTTAACGATATAACATTCACTTTCCACAATTTATTCTATTACTTATTCTCTGATGCTTTATTCTTATATAAGGCAAAAATTTCGGAAACCTTGTCTCTTTTCTTCCCATTTTGACTAATACTACGAGCAACTTTTACAAAACTTTGCTCAGCTTCATCGTATAACTTTCTAGTTAACACTGTATCGTGATTACTCACCAATACAGGGATATTGCGTTTAAATGCGGTTCTTTCGGCTAACTTTGCCAATTTAGCCTGCGCATTCGCATCAAAACCACCAGTTGCATAAGAGGTAAAATTGGCGGTTTCCGTTAAAGGCGCATATGGAGGATCACAATAAATAACGTTATCTTTACGCGCTCTGGCAAATACCTTGGAATAATCTTCACATACAAATTTAGCTTTTTTTGATTTTTCTGAAAACTTAAAAATTTCTTCTTCTGGAAAATATGGTTTGATATAAGAACCAAAAGGTACGTTAAATCCGCCAGATAAGTTATAACGACATAAGCCATTAAACCCGTGACGGTTCAAATACAAAAATAATAGTGAGCGATAGTATGGATCGGTTGATTGATTAAATTCACTACGCAAGCCATAGAATGCATCTTTGCAGTTATTAGATGGTACAAATAAGGTTTTAGCGTCCTTAACAAAGGTTTTAGGACGTGATTTAACTATTTTATATAAATCTATTAGATCTGGATTTACATCATTTAATAAATATTTATCAAAGTCTGTATTTAAAAACACCGAACCTGCGCCAACAAAAGGCTCAACCAGTTTATTTCCTTCGGGTAACCTTTCCTGTATTTGTTCAATAAGCCCATACTTACCGCCAGCCCATTTTAAAAAGGCTCTGGTTTTCTTTTTCATTTAGCGTTCTACTACTTTGGTTTAGCGTGATCGAACGCTAATATTTGTTGTTGGATCACACTTATTGATTTAGCCCAAGCATTAGGTGCTATAGATGCAGCTGTTTTTCTTGCTTCGTCGATAGTGTCGAATAAGCCATAAGTAACTACTAGCCAATCATTGTTATTTCGTCTTATTTTATAAATACGTATTTTCTTTCTATCATAGGAAATCGATTCTAAATATTGACCTAATACAGGTTCGCTACTAACCGCAGTAAGTTGTAAGACAAATAACTCTGCTGGCAGAGAAAAGAACTCTTCATTGTTGATATTATAAGGATTTTCTTTCGCTTTCTGCTGTTCAACTAATGCAGAGTCTTCTTTCATTAATTGATCTAATGTTGGTTCAGCGTCAATCTTAGCCAACTCCTTATTCTTAACAGCTTGTTCTTTTGTTGCTTGTTCGCCCTCTGGGTATAAGAAAAAATCCATATCGATTGGCTCATCTTGAGGCGTGGGATTTTTTACTTTGGAATTAACTGTGCTGTTTTGTTCAGTCGATGCTTTTGAAGTGCTATCTTTTAAAGCAACATCCTCTGCATTTAACTGAGTTTCTTTTTCTTTGGTGCCTTTCTGCTTCGTTAATTCGGCTAAAATCAAATCTGTTGTTGGATTTTTCTCTACTTTTTGATTACCGACAGCTGGTTTTTCATTCATTAATTCAGAAAAGATTTGCTCTGAACTGGCTGTACGACTGATCACTATTTGTGCCATTTCCTTTTCAGGTACGACAACTTCAGTACTAGTTTTATTATTTCCGCTGCCATTTTGAGTTAATGCAGCATTAGATTCAGTTACATTATGCCAAGGCTTGACCACATTAGAGGTATTTGTCGGTGAGACTTGTTGGTTGGCGATGATCCCCATACGATAAAGATATATACCCAAGGCTAATAACAAGCTACTAGTGACTAATATAGACACCCATAACTTAATATTAAAAGGTTCACCTTCACTAGAGCTATCTCCAGCATCTTTATATGCCAGTAATTGTATTGGCAGACCAGCTGAATTCTCTATCCAACGTTTAATACGGTTATTGGTTTGGGCTGGAATATCAATTACGTATTGAGCTAATAGTTGATAACTTTCTTGTTTTGTTAATAAAGGAACTGGAAGAATAACAAGGAAATTAGATTTAACATTCATTAAAGTAGAAGCTATGGTTTTATCAAATGTCATCACTAATTTAAGTTGAATGCCTAAATTATTGGCTTCACTAAATAACTGTAATAACTCACCAATAATTTTGCCACTTAAGTAATGCGCATTATCAATGGCTATTAACATTTCACTGTTGTTATTAAATTCAATAAACGACGTTAATAACGGCACCTCAGGATCAAATAATATATTGCCAAAAAGTTGCTCTATTATGCGACTGCGTATTTGTATGTCGTTTATTGAACGAGCTGCAGTTAAATAACATTTATTACCATTAGGTGATGTAAGTGTTAAGACTTCTTCAATTAATATGGTTTTACCAATACCTTGGCAACCTTCAATTGCAACAATTTTAGAGTGCGTTAAGCCCGCTTGTACTTTTTTTATAAAAGCATGGCGTGAGGCTGGAATGTAAAATTGTTCTGTCTCTGTATTCACTAAGGTCATTATAAAATATTTTTTAATTCACTTTCAGTTACATCATTCACTAGTATCGCTTTACCTATCTGTTTCGGCAATACAAATCTTATGGTATCTGCCTGAACTTTCTTATCTTTTTTCATATGCACAAGATAATTATCTAATGTCATACTCTCAGGTCCCTTACTAGGCAAACCAAAGTTTTGATTCAGGCTTTTTACTCTTTCTACATCATCAGTTGTTAACCAACCACGTAGCTGTGCTAATTCACTTGCTTGAACCATGCCAACAGCAACGGCTTCACCGTGCAGCCAAACGCCATAGCCCATTTCAGCTTCAATGGCATGGCCAAATGTATGGCCTAAATTTAATAAAGCACGAACTCCTGACTCTTTTTCATCTTGATTGACAATATCGGCTTTATTTTGACAGCAACTTTTTATGATATTGATCAAAAAACTGGTGTCCATGTCATTAATGGCTTGATGATTATTCTCTAAGTATTCAAAAAATTCAATATCACCTAATACACCATATTTAATGACTTCAGCCATTCCAGCTGAGAATTGTTTTTTAGGTAATGTTGATAAAGTATCTATGTCGATGATCACGGCTTTAGGCTGATAAAAAGCACCAATCATATTTTTTCCAAGAGGGTGATTAACCGCAGTTTTACCACCAACGGATGAATCTACTTGAGATAATAAAGTAGTCGGGACTTGAATAAAGTTAACACCACGTTGGTAAGTTGCAGCAACAAAACCGGTAATATCGCCAATAACACCACCACCTAACGCCACTAAAGTAACATCACGACCATAGTTATTTTCTAATAAATAACTCATGATTTTTTCATAGCTAGCTAATGTTTTAAACGATTCGCCATCTTCAATACTAAAAATATTAACGTCAAAATCTTTTAAAGCATTAAGAATTTTGCTTGAAAATAATGGTTCAAGTGTCGTATTTGTGATCACAACTACTTTTGTGCCCTTAATATGAGGCACAAAAAAGGAGCTATCACTGATAGCTCCTGATTTTATATAAATTGGATAGCTGCGTTCACCTAAAGAAACTTCTACTGTTTCCATTTTGACAGCCCCTTGCTATTAAAAGTCTAATTTTTTGATTATATCGTTTGCAACAACTCGTGCGCTTTGCTCGTCAGTTTTTACAACAATGTCAGCCACTTCTTCATAAAGAGGACTACGTTCTTCAGCTAAGCGAATTAATACATCACGAGCTGGCTCTTCTGTTTGTAATAAAGGACGACGTTTGTCTCGTTGTGTACGAGCAACTTGTTTTTCAATAGGTGTTTCTAAATAAACAACTATGCCACGAGCTGATAAACGATTACGTATTTCTTTACTTACAACGGAACCACCGCCCGTTGCTAAAACTATACCTTGTTTTTCCGTTAGCTCAGAGATAACAGATTCTTCTCGAATTCGGAAGCCTTCTTCACCTTCGAGATCAAATACCCAAGCGATATCTGCACCAGTACGGCGCTCTATTTCTTGATCAGAGTCAACAAATTGCAAATGCAATTGCTCGGCTAAGTGTCTACCGATGGTGCTTTTACCAGCCCCCATAGGACCCACTAAGAAGATGTTTCGTTTTTCAGCCATATTACCTAATTCAAATACTATTATTTAATTACTACAAAATCTTGACGTCTTTCACACGTCCACGAAAAATAAGGCGCGAATTATCGCAAAAAAACGCTATGAAAAGCAAGTAATGGTTGGATTTTTAAATATCATTCACTATTTGAGGGGTTACAAAAATCAATAACTCCCTCTTTTCAGTGAACTTTGAATCCGTTCTAAATAACCTACCTAGGTATGGAATATCCCCTAACCAAGGTACTTTAGTCACCGACTCTATTACTTGTTGTTGGTATATACCACCTAAAACAATGGTTTCACCATTTTTCACCGACACTTTAGTTCTTATTTGTTGAGTATCGATTGCTACAGCAGGTCCTGTCGATGTGGAAACAATATCACCACGGGCATCTTGTGTGATGTTAAGTTCCAAAATGACATTATTATCTGGAGTGATCTGCGGTGTTACTTCAAGGCTTAGTACTGCTTTTTTAAAAGCCACACTCGTCGCACCATGAGCTGCGGTTTGAACATATGGTATCTCAGTACCCTGCTCAATACGAGACATGTTCTGATTAGACGCTAATATCCTAGGTGATGCAACAATTTCACCTTTATTTTCTCGTTCTAATACTGATAATTCCAAGTCTAGCAAAGAACCATCAGATAATTTAGCCAGTTGTAGCGCTAAACTGCCTGCTGGACTAGCCACTGGCAAATTAACATTAAGCCTATCTACAAAGCTTTGCTCAGAGCTACCATCCTGGATTTGTTCAATACCGTTTAACGTACCCGAATACACATTCTGAGTATCATTATCAGCCGAAGAGCCTGACATTCCCCAACGAATACCCAATTGCTCATACATATTATCCCGTACTGTCACCATTCTAGCTTCAATTAATACTTGTTTTACTGGGATATCTAACGTTTCTATAGCAGACTTTAGTGTATCTAACCCTTTAACAGTATCCCTGATCAATAAAGTGTTGGTTCTGGTATCTACCGTCACCTGCCCTCTACTTGTAAGTATTGAATCCGTTCCTGTTTTAATTAGTTTGGCTATGTCTGCAGCCTTTGCATAGTTAATTTGAATAAATTCAGATAACAAAGGTTCAAATTCATCAAGCTTATTCTGAGTTTCTAACTTAGTTGTTAGCTGGCCCTCAGATTCCTTTAATGTATTGATAAGTAATACATTACCGACAATTTTTTCCTGTAACCCACATAAATCTAATATTATTTGTAAAGCTTGCTGCCAATCTACATCAGTCAAATTCAAACTAATTGTGCCTGTCACATTTTCTGACATAACTAAATTAAGTTGTTGGGAATCGGCGATGGTTTGTAATGCTGAGCGCACTGGAATATCAATCACATTAAAAGACACAAGTGACTTTTTCTTAAATTCTTGAGCATTCGACAAGGTTATAGAACTAATGACTAGAATGGATAGTGCTAAGCACTTAATTAAATGTCTAGTTAAGGTCTTGGTTAAATGCCTATTTAAGTTCTTAGTTAGACGCCTAGCTAAACTCTTAATGGAACTTTGAGGAATTTGAGTTAAAGGGCGAGCTTCGCAGAATAAATTGATCATCATTTTAACATCCTTGTTAAATATTTAAGCTAAAGTAACGACTAAAGCTAAACTATTTAGTTAAATAAATTAAAGTATTCAATAACTTACTTTTTGAAAAGAACATGCAGTCATACCTTCTTTCGTTGTAGTAAAGTTACTTTCAGCTATATCAAAAATTATTAATTCTGAGTCACTAATGGGTTCACCTTTTTTAACTTTATCTATTATCAATTTAGAATTTTGTACTAGCACCCAAGTTTCTGCTTTAGCTTTAAATGTGCCTAAATATTTAATTTTTTTAGACCATTCATCACAAGTTACTTGCCCATGAATACTTTGATCATTAAGAGTTGATATTTCTTTACCATAAAAATTAAAATTTGAATTTGAATTTGTTTCAAAACTAAATAAATTTCTTGTGATGGACATTTTTTCTGTTTTATAAATCAATTCTGGATATAGAGTCATGTCTAAATCACTATTTTGTTTTTGAACAAATGCATAACTAGAGCAAGCTAACAACAATATAAATAGTGAAACACCGAAATAAAACTTTATGTTTTTGAATGCATAAATACATTTTATCTCTGTGTAATAATTCATTTTATTGCCAATCCATATTTAACATAACGATATCTAAATTTAGCTCTAGCAATATTTTTGAGGCTTTCTCTTTGTGACTTTCAGAGCTGTTATCGCTATGTATTTTGAACTCAGAAATTACAACAAAACCATAATACTGACCGACAAACTCAAATAAATTAATTAACTGCTGATAAGTCCCAGAAAAAGACAAACTCACAGCTTGAGTTTTTAAATCTTTATCTTGCTTTAATTGCCCCCAAGTCACTTTATTCAACTGTAAATTATGCTGTTTACTCCAATTTTCCACTTCAGTGATCAAATTGGTTGTGACTAAATAATCTGGCTGTTTTATAACAAAAGGCGTTAACACTCGTTTTAAGTGTTGTTGTAACTCCAGTAATTTATCTTGTTGTGCTAGAAGGTTTTTTTTTGCTTTTATATGGTCTTGGGTTTTAGTTATTTCATCACTTAATTCAGAAGCATATTGTAAATTTGGATAGATAAATAATAATCCTCCAATAACCAATACAGTTAAAAAAATTATTAAGCTCGCTAGCACTCTGTATTTAACACGACTAAAAGTAACATAGGGTAAATGCAAAGGAATTGTGAAATGAATGCGATTACCAAACATAAACTAAACCTCAAGACTGTTATTCAGTAACACATAAATTTCAAAATATTTACTTATCTCATCCTCAAACAAAATATGTTTTGAATAACGATCTCTTTGCAAAGAAGGCGTATTATTTTGCAACGAAAAGCTTATTTTAGGTTGTTGAAACAAGGAAGACTGTCCTAATTGATCTAAAAAAACAGTTAGTGAATCATTTGAATGGCTTACGCCTTTTAACCAAAGTTGTCCCCCTCTAAAATGAAGTTCAGTTAATATTACTTTTTGAGGTAATAACCCATCTAATGCTAGAAATAACTCATTTGCTTGATAATGGCTTAACAGTATTGTTTTTATCTGCATATATTGCTGTTGGTAAACATCTAAGCTTGAAAGAGATAGTCTTTCATTTTCAGCAGGCAATTTAACTTGTTTCAAAAATAAAGCTTTTTGCTGCAATATATTACCTTGCTGAGTCACTTCCGTTTGAGACCAAACAGATAACTTCCACACAAAAAATATAGCAAGTAAAATAGCTGACAAGATGCTTACGATAAATTGTTTATATTGCTGTTGTCTCAGACTAGAACGCCAGCGCATTAAATTAATCTCCACCATTAATCTAATCCTCTAGCAGCCAAACCTAAAGCGACTTGAAAACTACCTTGCACCGACATAAGATTCTGCTTTGCCAAATCCACTTTACTATCTATAGCAACAAGTCCATTTAAAGGCTGACAAATATTTATAGTTGCTTTCAATAAATTGGTTAAATAAGTTATCAACTCAGGAAAATGAGATCCTCCGCCAGAACAAATCCAATGTTCAATAAACCGCTCATCAACAATAGCTAAGTAACTTTGCTGACAATGTCTGAGTTGTGCAACTAACTTATCTACTGAACTATTATTTAATAAATCATTATTTTTTGATGCAGCAGTTAATTTATCAACATTTCTATTTATTAATTGAGCGACTCCTATGTTTAATTCTCGGCTAAATACGAGCTCTCCATCGATTAATACCATAAACAACGAAGTTACCTCACCAATATGAAGATTAGCAAATACCCCCATTAAATCGTGACTCGCTAGAGAATACTCAAGTTGTAAGCTTCTTGTAATTGCATGTGTTTCTAAATCAACAACCGCTGTATTAAAACCAACTCTTTTCAATGATGCTGTTCTTGCATCAATTAAGTTTTTTTTAGCCACAACAACAAAAACATCTTTTAAGTTTTCATCAACCTTATTATTTCCTAACACGGTGAAATCGATGTTGACTTCACCTGCCATTTTTTCGGTGACTAACTTTAAATTGCCATAAAGGTAATATTCGACTTCTATTTCTGTTAAAGAACGATCAACTTGAATAATTTTAGTGATGACTTGAGAGCCTGTGATGGCAATAACCGCTTTTTTGATTGGCTTAGGAATAAAATTACGCAATGATTTTAGAGCATTTTCAAATTCATCTAGTCCATAAACTTCTTTATTTTTTAATGTTCCTTGTGATAAAGGCACAATAACGACAGACATTAACCTTATTTCTCCAGCCAATTTAAATAAAACAATTGCCTTAATGGAGCTAGACCCTATATCAATCCCCAAGTATAAATCGTCCCTATAAAGTAGGTTTTTAATAGCTTTTAACCACATATCAGATCTCCTTTCAGCTGTAATTTAAGACTAGAATACAATTACCCAAAATCAATACAAAAATGATATTTAATTTTTCACTTATCATTTGCCACTACATAGACTAAAATTACTGCCTCTTTTTTATTCAGCTTTGATGTATTTGATGATTTGGCTTAAACGACTTTTTAAACTTTTCCTATTCGGCGTGTTCACTGCCCTTATTTTAGTAATTGGTTTTTACTACTATATAAAAGACGAATTACCAACTGAGGAAGTAATACGAGACGTTCGTTTCCAAATTCCGATGAAAGTATATTCAGCTGATGGCGAGCTAATATCACAGTTTGGTGAAAAGCGTAGGATCCCTCTTTCCCATGACGAGATCCCACAGACACTTATTGATGCTTTATTAGCAACGGAAGATTCTCGTTTTTATTATCATTACGGGATTGATCCAATAGGTGTATTAAAAGCCGCATTTGACACTATTATTTTAGGAAGACCACGTGGAGCCAGTACCGTTACTATGCAGTTTGCTCGTAATGCATTCCTAACATTAGATAGAACGGCAATTCGTAAAATAAAAGAAATTTATATTGCGCTTCACATTGAACAGTTATTAACCAAAGATGAGATTTTAACTCTCTATTTTAATAAGACTTTCTTTGGCAATAGAGCCTATGGTGCTGGAGCCGCGGCACAGGTTTATTATGGAAAAGATTTAAAAGATCTTACATTAGCGCAAATGGCCACAATAGCAGGGTTACCTAAAGCTCCGTCTAATTACAATCCACTGCGATACCCTGAAAAATCTAAACAAAGACGTAATACCGTATTAAGCAGAATGTTAATCGTTGGTGCAATCGACCAAGAAACATACGATGAGGCAGTTGCGCAACCAGTAACCGCAAAACAACATGGTGCTAAAATCACATCCTACGCTCCTTATGTTGCCGAAGATGTTCGTAAAAAAATAGTTGAAAAGTATGGTATTGAACGTGCTTATACAGAAGGTTTTAATGTTTATACAACCATTGATTCTAAAGCTCAAAGCGCAGCTCAAAAAGCAGTAAAAGATAACATTCATGATTATGATGAAAGACATGGTTACAGAGGCCCTGTTACCTATTTATGGCGAGAGCCTGAAATAGTTTACCAAGAACCTTCTACTGAAGAGGCTCCTGAGGTAGAAACATCGGCTAATGGAGACTCTAATAATAATGAAGCAAGTGATGAGCTATTTGCTGAAAATGACTTTACTGCTTTTAATGATGCCGGCGATTATGAGCCTTCTGAAAACAATTCATGGTCGTTTGAACAAATTAACGACCATTTAAATACACTTAAAGATTATGATGACTTAGTACCAGCTATTGTGACTAACTTAACTGATAAAACGGCTTATGTTCAATTAAAGTCTGGCGTTATTGAAGTTCTAGATTGGGATGATTTGAAATGGGCTAGACCTTATATTACCGATAACGAACAAGGCCCTGCACCTAAAATAGTTGCACAAATAATTCAAGCTGGAGCATTGGTATGGCTACGCCCAAACCCAGATAACAGTTATAGGTTAAGTCAAATTCCAGATGTAAGTGGTGCCTTTATTGCAATTGATCCAACTAATGGTGATATAAAAGCTTCTGTTGGTGGTTATTATTTTGGCAATAATCAATTTGATCGTATTACGCAGGCTAAACGTCAAATAGGTTCAAATATAAAACCATTTGTTTACTCAGCGGCATTAGACAATGGTTATACACTAGCTAGTTTAATTAATGATGCTCCAATTAATAAATGGGACAATAAATTAGGCACAGCATGGCGTCCTAAAAATTCACCACCAACGTATGGTGGACCTACTCGAGTAAGAAGAGGGCTAGCACAATCGAAAAACGTTATGTCGGTAAGACTGCTTCGTTCAGTGGGGATAAGCAGAGCTATAAACCATATGGCAAAATTTGGTTTTAATAAGTCAGATCTACCAAGAAACGAATCATTATCGTTAGGCTCTGCGGCATTAACGCCAATTTCTGTTGTTACAGCCATGAGTGTATTTGCTAATGGTGGTTACCTTGTACGTAATCAAGTAATAGATAGAGTAGAAAACTCAAATGGCGAGATTTTATTTAAGAACACTAAGGTAGTTGCTGGTTATGTACCACCTGCACCTAAAGAGCCTACTTACCTTGCCGATTCTATTGAAAGCATACCTGAAGAGGAAAGCTATATTGAACCAGCGCCTAGGGTGATCTCTGCTGCGAATGCATTTTTAATTGCCGATGCAATGAACGATACTATTTGGGGCGGTGGTAGTTGGGCAAATAAAACAGGTTGGAATGGCACAGCATGGAAAGCACAATCATTACGTCGTCGAGATTTATCTGGTAAAACAGGTACAACTAATGACGCGATAGATACTTGGTTTACTGGATTTAATAGCAAAATAACTGCAACTAGCTGGTTAGGTTTTGATGAACCCGGTCGACCACTTGGTTCAGTCCAGCACAACAGCAATTTAGGTGACGACCAAACTAAGGGTGGAGAGTCTGGCGCTAAGTCAGCATTGCCAGCATGGATAGCATTTATGAAAGAAATACTGCCGTCTATTCCTGTCAGTAGTCGTGAAATTCCAGAAGGTCTAATATCAGTAAGAATAGACGAAGATACTGGTTTATTATCCCGTAAAACCGATTATACAAGCCAATGGGAATACTTTATAAAAGGTACGGAACCAACTAAATACACTGATAATAATTCACCAATCAGGTTAAACAAAGATCAAATAAAAGAAGATGACGAATTGTTCTAATAGTTTGTTTAATTGATAGGAATTTTAGTCATAAAAAAACCTCGTTTAAACGAGGTTTTTTTATGACTGACTTAATTATTTATTTACGTACTTAAGTTAAGTATGCAATATTTTAATTAAGCTTTATCTCTAGCCACTTGCTTTTGGATCAAGTTATTTACTTGATGCATTGAACCTAAGTGAGCATAGATAGGACCTAAGAATCCACGTTTACGTAAACCAAGGAAATCTTCATCCGAAAGTGCAGAAAGCTTTTTCTCATCAACAATAAACAAACCATTTAAGTTAAATTCTTTTTCACTCACTTTAACATTGATGTTTTGCGGGTGTAAAAGATCTAATTTAACTAACTCGTCAATAAATCCTTTAGTGATCTGCTCATGTTCAACATAAGAAATCAGCGACTTTTTACGCTTTGCTAAATATTCAGTTTCTTCACCAGTTTCTGTAAATAAGGCTTCGCCTTCACCCTCAGAAACAACTGCACTGTCTATATTAATCGCGATACCAAAAAGGTTAGCATCTTCTTTACTTGGAATAACTGAGAATGGTTTGTGAGTATAACGAGCTGGCATATACATACCTTCCCACTTGTTATCAGCATTCACGAACAAGTTTTTATTTGGCTCTAAACCTAGAAGCGCTACAGGGAAGTAACCTTCTTGATCTTTACCTTGTACAAAAGCAATTGGGTATTGATTACCTGCTAAAGCAAATTCTTGAACAACAACGCCTAATGCGTGTTGAGTAGCTAAATCTTCTACAGATGTAGCAGGTTTTATTTTAATATTTTTATGTGTTTCTTTATGTAAAGGCTGAAAGTTATCTGCCATTTTAATTCTCCAATATGTTCCAGGTCGGTTTTACCAACTCAAATTTTTATTTCATTAATTCAGCGTCAAGTTTTATATCAGTGCAGTTCTTCTCACATTTGATAATGACACTATCTGCACTAGTTTTAATGCTAATTAACGTTTCACAATTACTACATTTAACCGTTTTTCCAGCCAAAACCTTTTTGATTAAAGATTTTTGTTGGTTGAACGAATTTGCGGCAGATTTATTTAAGGCAGAAAAGTCCATAACTACTTAATGCTATCTATATATTGCTACAAAAAGACATATGGACGATATGCCAGAATTAAAGGTCACTACAAGAGAAAGATCAGATTTGTTGTTTAACTGCCTATAATTCAAACAAAGTGTTCGGCTTAGGCTGAAATCTAGATCCCCATTAATGATAATTTATCAATAACGTCGCGAGTGAGTTTTTCTAGAGTGGGATGGTTTGCAGCAAAATCAGTTTCTAATTCTAACAATTGGTCAAAAATAGATTCTTCAGCTTTAAATTCATTTGAATCTACTTTTTCCTGAACCTCATTTTGAAACAACTTAACTTGTTCCAATACTTCTGGTTCTACATTTTTAGTTGTTTCTAATTCTGAGCGTAACTTAATTATTGATTCTAAAATATTAGTTGGGTTCATTATTTTTCCAATATCCAATTCAGTGACGCTAGCATAACCTATATTGTTTAATATTCAGAGTATAAAGCAAACAAAAATGCCGACACTAGGCCGGCATTTTTTAATCTATATCAATAAAACTTAAAATGACTTACCAATGCTGAAGACTAAAGCTTCATCATCGCTTAAATCACTACCACTTATAATTAGCGATATACCAATATCTAAATCAGCAACGGTAGTACCGTAACCAGCTTCAACATAAGAACCTTCAATATCACCTGAAAATGCACCTACAGTTCCATATAAACCACTATCAGCTTCATATGTACCAGCGATGAAAGTATAGCTAGCATCGCTGCCATCAGCCATACCTTCAGCCCATGTACCAACTGAAACTTCAGCACTAAATGCTCCTTTGCCAAAGTTTAAGTTAACTTCATTATATGATGTATCAAAATCACCAGTATATTGGTACGTTGTTGCACCAATGCTAAAGCCAAAACCACCCTCTGTTTCCATTGAGAATGCACCGTACAGATCAATTTCTAACCCATCTTGCACGTCAGCAGCCCATGTTCCGAAAGAGAATGAACCGCTTTCATAATCAAAACCACCACTTGCTGAAGCACCAGCGGTTTGTTGAATTCCTCGGAAGTGATATTGAGATACAAAACCAGCGTTAGATGACCATTCAGCTTGTGCAGCTGCAGAAACTAAAGTTGATGCACCTAATAAAGTCGCTAAAATAGTTTTTTTTATGTTGTTTTTCATTTTGTTCGTCCTTAAATTATTATAATTTTTTTTATGTGTTATAGGTATTAATTTGTTATTGTTATAAATTTAACCAGTTCAACTAATTCAACATACATGCCGAGTTATACATGGTTGATATTGTTGTACTTTTTTTAAACGAATGAACAAAATTACTTCAACCTTACCAATAAGGTGCAAGACGCGCCCAATATGGTGCAGGATTTGATAAAATTATAAGAGTTATAAAAATGCCGAATAAACCAATAATAGCCCCTTCAATACTATCTGCTAATTTTGCAAAGTTAGGTGATGAAGTTAACGAAGTATTAGCAGGTGGTTGTCAGTGGGTTCACTTTGATGTGATGGACAATCATTACGTGCCTAATTTAACATTTGGTTCAATGATCTGCTCAGCCCTTAGAGAACATGGTATTACAGCCCCTATAGATGTTCATTTAATGGTTGAACCTGTTGATAATATGATAGAGCAATTTGCCAAAGCAGGAGCGACTTCAATTAGTTTTCATCCGGAAGCATCCAAGCATATCAATCGTTCTATCGCATTAGTTAAAGAACTAGGCTGCCAAGTGGGGTTAGTATTAAATCCGGCTACATCGCTGACATTAATTGAAGAGTCCATTAATGAGTTGGATATGGTACTAATAATGTCAGTTAATCCTGGTTTTGGTGGGCAATCCTTTATTCCTAGCACGTTAGATAAAATAAAGCGTGTAAGAGCAATGGCGTTAAAGCATAACAAGAATATTCGAATTTCTGTGGACGGTGGCGTTAACCAACAAAACATCAGAACGATCGCTGATGCAGGTGCAGATACGTTTGTAATGGGCTCAGCTATCTTTAATAAAGAAGATCGAAAATTAGCAATTGAACAAGCTTTTGCCCAACTACAAGATTAGATAAATCAATAATACCTGCGCTATTAAGTAAGTAATTAGCTAATTAACTTCCTTGCTAGATTGCGCAACCAAATTTTAAGGTTACAATGTCGACCTTTCGTGCATTGAATAATATATCAATAATAGTAATCAAAAATATCAAATGATGGGACAGTTATGACACAGACAGTTTTAAGTGGGATCCAAACCACAGGCGGAATGACAATAGGTAATTACATTGGTGCCATCAACCAATGGCTAACATTACAACAAGATCATGACTGTTTCTTTATGCTTGCTGACTTACATGCGATAACCGTTCGCCAAGATCCTAAAACGTTACATGAACGTACATTAGACGGCATTGCCTTATATACGGCCTGTGGAATCGACCCTGATAAATCAGCCTTATTTGTACAATCTCAAGTAAAAGAACATGCTCAATTGGCTTGGGCGTTAAGCTGTTACACCCAAATGGGTGAGCTAAACCGTATGACTCAATTTAAAGATAAGTCATCAAAAAACCAAAATAATATTAACGTTGGGCTTTTTGCTTACCCTGCATTGCAAGCGGCTGATATTCTTTTGTATCAAGCAGATAAAGTACCTGTAGGCGAAGATCAAAAGCAACATTTAGAATTAACCCGCGACATAGCAACGCGTTTTAATAATATCCATGGTGATATCTTCACTGTGCCTGAACCATATATTCCAGAGTTTGGTGCCCGAGTGATGAGCCTACAAGAGCCAACCAAAAAAATGTCAAAGTCTGATGAAAACCTAAATGGTTTTATCATGTTGTTGGATGAGCCTAAAAAAATAGAAAAGAAACTGAAAAAAGCAGTCACGGACTCAGATGAACAAGCACGCATTTATTTTGATCGTAAAGAAAAACCTGGGGTTTCAAATCTTTTAACTTTATTGAGTGTTGCTACAGGTAAGTCTATTGCCGATTTAGTACCTGATTATGAAGACAAAATGTACGGCCATTTGAAAAAAGATACCGCCGATGCTGTGGTTAGTATGATTGAACCAATTCAAAAACGTTTTTATCAAATTAGAGATGACCAAGCAGAATTAAGCCGCATTATGAAATTAGGCGCAGAAAAAGCATCCGCAAAGGCAGAAAAAACACTATCTGCAGTTTATGACGCGATTGGTTTTGTAAAGCCATAATCTAACTGTTTACAGGCCATCTATTTTGGGTGGTCTGTAGTTATAATATCCTACATATATTTATAGATTAGATTTATGCTGTTAATGATTGATAACTACGACTCTTTTACTTATACCTTAGTGCAATATTTTAGAGCCTTAGGCCAAGAAGTCTTAGTTAAACGTAATGACCAAATAACAATTGAGCAGATCAAACAAATAAACCCAGATCATATTGTTATATCCCCAGGCCCTGGAACACCCGAACAGGCTGGGTTATCAAAAGATATTATTCTTCAGTTCTATAAAAACGTGCCGATATTGGGTGTATGTTTAGGTCATCAAGCGATTGCACAAGCTTTTGGTGCTACAGTAATAAGAGCAAAAAAAGTTATGCACGGTAAAACCTCAAATATCATTCATTCTAAAACTGATATTTTTATAGGAATTGACAATCCATTTACCGTTACTCGTTACCATTCTTTAATTGTTGATGAAAATACATTACCTGAACAAATCCAAGCAACGGCATGGGTATGTGATGAAAATAATAAAAAACAGGAACTTATGGCGTTGAAATTAAAAAATTACCCCGTCATAGGTGTACAATTTCATCCAGAGTCGGTATTAACCCAATTTGGTCATAAATTATTGTCAAATTTCCTGACATATTGATCAAATTCTAATAGTATTGATGTAACTTGCATCTAGCTCAATAACTAAAATAAACTGAATAATAATTATTATATGAATAACCCTAATTATCAAAAAACAGCATCTTTTGTCGAGTCACGCTTTGCAGACTTACTGCTTTCTGATGACTTCGCATTGTCTCGACTAGGGTTCAACCGTGAGGAATTACGTCAAAGTTCTACCCGTGCGTTATTAGATATTGAAGCAAAAGCTCAAGAAAAAAAGCAAAAAAGACAAGAAACTGAGCAAGAGTTTAAAGTTTATGTCAGTGAATTTTTCCATGAAACGCTATTCGAATATTTAGAACAACGCGTTGCTGACCCAGATTATATTTTTACTGAACTACTAAATTTTGAACCTGAGTTACCTAAGCTATTTGATGCTTGTGCCGCTAAAGCTTCTGGTGCAACTCAATTTGAACAAATTATCACAACAATACCTTGGTTAAAAAGCAAGTTTATCGAGACCATAAACAACCCTCCTTTTCGCCAAGCTAAATCAATTAAACCTAAAGTTCAAAATTTAGGTTTAGCTATTCGCTATATAGGATTAGACAACACTAAACTAGTCGTTCTATCACTAGCAGCTCAACACTGGCTACCTCATAGTACTGAACCATATAACACATTTAAAACCCGCTATTGGCAATATGCAATCGCTACCGCTAATTGCTCAAGACAACTAGCTAAGTACAATGGATTAAATGAAGTTGTGGCATTTTTCTTAGGCTTATTTCACGCTATTGGTACTTCAGTCGCATTACGTTTGTACTTACGTGCATTTGATACTGTCCGAATTGCACAAATGAAAGACTCATTAAAAACAGGCCGTAGAGATATTGAAAAAGTACTTAACAGCCTAGAAAGTGATCCAAACTTTATTAGTGAAGCGCTAAGTAAGTTTTCTAACCAAATATCTTACAAAATCTTTGAAAAGTTAGGTTTAAAATACGCCGTTGTCGCACCTTACGCTGAAGAAATAAAAAACAAATTAACATTTGCCCAAGCAAGTCCTATGACCCAAGTATTAATGCAAGCTCGTACATTTGCACAATATAAAATATTGCAAAAAGCACGTTTAATTGAACTCGATGAAGCAAAAATATTTTTAACCAATTATAAAATTAACAACACGGTTATCGCTGAATTGAATCAAGTTAATCTTACAAATATCAAATATACCAAATAAATATAATGGGCAAGTATGCAGGTTACTCATTAACCGTAACTTGCCCTAAACAACGACAACTCATCATATTAAGTCTATTCTAGCTAATCCCTCGTTATTTCAATTGATACATCAGTAACTTTAAACACATCAATAATTATTCACATTTATCGAAATTATATTGAACAGCCCAATTTTAAAGGTGTATCAGACAATTACAAAAGGAGACTTCTGTTATATTTTCTGCAATAATCAATTAAATTTTGACTAATTATTACGTAAAACATTGGTAATTTTTGTTAATAGAGTAGCAATATATAGAAATTAAATATTCCACAATAAAAACATAAAGTGTAATATTTAATTCCATTTGTATTAAACATATTTAGAGCGTTGTAAACCCTCTTTAAGTTAAGTACTGAGACAACATATTTAAGGTTAAGAAATGACTGTAAACAGAGCGTTATTCGATTCAGTAATGGTTCCAAACTATTCTCCTTCACAAGTAATTCCAGTTAAAGGTTCAGGTTCTCGAGTATGGGATCAAAACGATAAAGAATATATCGACTTTGCTGGCGGCATTGCTGTTAACTGTTTAGGTCATTGTCATCCAAATCTAGTTGCGGCATTAAAAGAGCAAGGTGAAAAACTTTGGCATTTAAGTAATGTAATGACCAATGAACCTGCATTACGCTTAGCTGAAAAACTGGTAAACGCGACATTCGCCGAAAAAGTATATTTCGCCAACTCTGGTGCAGAAGCTAATGAAGCGGCTCTTAAACTTGCACGTCGTTGGGCATTAGAAACTCATGGTGAACAGAAATCTCAAATTATCGCATTTAATAAAGGTTTCCACGGTCGTACTTTCTTTACAGTTACCGTTGGTGGTCAAGCTGCTTACTCAGATGGTTTTGGCCCTAAACCGGGTGATATTGATCATGCTGAATATAACGACTTAGCAAGCTTAGAAGCGCTTATATCTGACAATACTTGTGCTGTTATGCTTGAGCCATTACAAGGTGAAGGCGGTATCATTTCACCAACAAAAGAATTTATGCAGGGTGTACGTGACTTATGTGACAAACACAACGCACTAATGATTTTTGACGAAGTACAAACAGGTGTTGGCCGTACTGGTGAATTATACGCTTACATGGGATTAGGTGTGACTCCGGATATTTTAACTACAGCTAAAGCACTAGGTGGCGGTTTCCCTATTGGCGCTATGTTAACAACGACTGAACTAGCCGCTCATTTAAAAATTGGTACTCACGGTTCAACTTATGGCGGTAATCCACTAGCGTGTGCAGTTGGTGAAGCGGCATTTGATACCGTTAATACTCCAGAAGTATTAACTGGTGTAAAACAACGTGAAACTATTATTAAAGATGGATTAAAAGCCATCAATGCAAAATACAATGTATTTGCTGACATTCGTGGTCAAGGTTTATTAGTTGGTGCTGAATTAACTGAAAGCTACCAAGGCCGAGCTAAAGACTTCTTAAACGCAGCAATTGAACAAGGTCTTATGATCTTAGTTGCAGGAGCAAGCGTGATTAGATTTACCCCTTCTCTTGTTATTCCTTTAGACGATATTGAACAAGGGTTAGCTCGTTTTGAGTCAGCTGTTGCAGCAATCGTAAACGCATAATTTAACTCATGAATAAAAAGCCAATGTTATGCATTGGCTTTGTTCTATAAAAGGAATACGGCATGTTTGTAGTGCGCCCTATACAACAAAAAGACTATGCTGAGTTACTGAAAATTGCAGTGGAATCAGGTCATGGCTTTACTTCGTTACCGGTTAACGAAGAACTAATTGCCAAAAAAATAAACAATGCAGCAGCATCATTTAGTGAAGATGTTGGCGATGAACCTTGTGATCACAGTTATTTATTTGTAATGGAAGATACCGAAACGGGCCAAATTATGGGTACGACTGGTATTGAGTCTTCTGTTGGCTTAACTGATGCGTTTTATCATTATCATCTAAGTAAGGTTGTACACAACAGCCGAGAGTTAAAAGTTTACAATACAGCTGAAGTATTAACCCTTTGTAATGACTACACAGGTGCATCTGAATTATGCACGTTATTCCTAAGAGAACCTTATCGTGAAGGAATAAACGGTCGAGTATTAAGTAAATGTCGTTTCTTATTTTTGGCACAAAATAAAGCTAGATTTTCAGAAACTGTTATTGCAGAAATGCGCGGCGTTTCTAATGACGAAGGTCAATCACCGTTTTGGCAGTGGTTAGAAGACAACTTCTTCTCCTTAGATTTCCCAACAGCCGATTACTTATCAGGCATTGGTCAAAAAGTATTTATCGCAGAGCTTATGCCTAAATATCCAGTGTATGTAAATTTGTTATCAAAAGCGGCACAAGAAGTTATTGGTAAAGTGCATGAGAATACAGCGCCTGCGTTAAACTTATTAAAATCTGAAGGATTTAGTTGGAAAGGCTATGTTGATATTTTTGATGCTGGCCCCACTGTAGAAGCAAACTTGTCACAATTACGCAGTGTTCAAGGCAGTAACTTATATACCGTTGAAGTTGTTGAACAATTAACTGGGGAAGACCATGTTTTAATGTCTAACCTTGAAGTTGAATTGTTCCGAGCGACGGCAGCCACCGCACAATTAGATAAAACACTGTTGACGATTCAAATCACACAAGAAATTGCTGATGCACTTAAAGTATCCGCTGGTGAACAGCTTCGTGCAGTTAAATTAATATAGAGAGCAAAATAATGACTCAATCTGAAAATAAATTTATCGATGGCCAATTCATTAATGGTCAATGGCATGCAGGTCAAGGCCATGAATTAGAATCATTAAACCCTTCAACTGACGAACCTCTTTGGCAAGCAAAGTCAGCCACAGTTGCGCAAGTTAATGACGCAGTTTTAGCAGCACGCGCTGCATTTTTGCCTTGGGCAGATAAAACCGTTGAAGAACGTTTAACTATCGCTAAAAAATTCGCTGAGCTTCTTGGCGAATACAAAGAACAACTAGCAATGGCCATTGCAATGGAAACGGGTAAACCTTTATGGGAAACTCGTACTGAAATTGGCGCTATGATTGGTAAAGTCGCTATTTCTGAGAAAGCGTATTTCGAACGCACTGGCACAAAAGAAAATGCCATGCCAGTTGGTAAAGCAATGTTACGTCACCGTCCACATGGTGTTGTTGCGATTTATGGCCCTTATAATTTCCCAGGGCATTTACCAAACGGACACATAGTTCCAGCATTAATCGCTGGTAATACAGTGGTATTTAAGCCAAGTGAACTCACACCTATGTTTGCGCAACTTATGGTTGAGTTATGGGAAAAAGCGGGCTTACCTGCTGGCGTATTAAACTTAGTTCAAGGTGAAGTTGAAACGGGTAAAGCATTAGCTAACCACCCGCAAATTGACGGCTTATTCTTTACTGGTAGTTCTGGTACTGGTCACATTCTACATAAACAATTTGCAGCTCAACCGGGTAAAATATTAGCGCTTGAAATGGGGGGTAATAATCCACTTATCGTTTCTAACGCAAGTAATACCAACGCGGTTGTACACGACATTATTCAGTCTGCTTTTGTAACTAGTGGACAACGTTGTACTTGTGCTCGTCGTTTAATGTTGCCAGAAGGCCCTGAAGGTGACGCAGTACTAGCTAAATTGATTGAATCAACAAAGGCTATCGTTGTTGGTGATTCTTTACTTGAAGGCGCTCCAGAGCCGTTTATGGGATCTATGATCTCTGAAACTGCAGCACTAGGTATGGTTGCAGTACAACAAGAATTAGTTGAAATGGGTGGCGAAGTTCTCGTTGAGCTTGTTCACCTAAAAGAAGAAACTGGTTTTGTATCTCCAGGGATCATTGATTGCACTAACATCAAAAACTTCCCAGATGACGAACACTTTGGTCCATTATTAAAAGTATTCCGATTCAAAGATTTTGACCACGCAATTGAACTGGCTAACGACACATCATTTGGTTTATCAGCAGGTTTATTAAGTGATGATGCTGCCTTATACGACCGCTTCTTAAGCCGTATCCGTGCAGGAATCGTTAACTGGAACCGTCCAATTACAGGCGCAAGCAGTGCCGCTCCATTTGGTGGAATTGGTCAAAGTGGTAATCACAGAGCCAGCGCTTATTATGCTGCTGACTACTGCGCTTACCCAGTCGCTTCTGTTGAACTAGATAAAGTTGAATTACCAGCAACGTTAAGTCCTGGTCTTTCTATCTAGATTTTTTAGTTACGCCATTTATATATTAACCGGTACATATTAAAGGCAGCTTAGCTGCCTTTTTAATAACTTTGTTTAGGAAGAAATACTATGCATAAAAATGTAAACGAACTATTTGATAACCTTTGGCAAAATTACTTAACCGTTACCCCTTCTGCTGACAAAATTCACACGCTTTTAGGTGAGCAAAACGGTAAAGATGTTATTAATGATCATATTGCATTACGTACTTTTAATATTGAAAAAGTAAATTTAGCAAAGTTAGCCGCTCATTTTGAAGCTTTAGGTTATAAAGATTGTGGCGATTATGATTTTGTTGCTAAAAAATTAAAAGCCAAACACTTTGAACACCCTAATACTGAATTACCAAAAGTATTTATCAGTGAATTACTGGTTGAAGAATTCCCACAGAATGTACAAACCATTATTCATAACATGGTTGATCAAATTTCTATTGATGCCGTCACAGCCGATAACTTCCCGTACTCAGGTACGCATTGGAAAGTAAGTCATGCTGAATACAAAATGCTACTTGAAGAAAGTGAATATGCCGCATGGATGGCCGCTTGGGGTTACCGAGCAAACCACTTCACAGTAAGCATCAACCAACTTAGTCAGTACTCAACTATTGAACAAGTTAATGAAAAATTAAAAGCTTCTGATTTTGTATTAAACAGTGCCGGTGGCGAAATTAAAGGTTCTGCTGACGTATTGTTAGAGCAATCTTCAACAATGGCAGACTCTGCAGTAGCTAACTTCAGTGACGGTAATTTCACTATTCCAAGCTGTTTTTATGAGTTTGCATTACGTTATCCGCTACCTTCTGGCGAACTTTATACCGGTTTTGTTGCAGCTTCTGCTGATAAGATCTTTGAAAGTACCAACGTAAAAGGTTAGATTATAGGGAATCTTGGTTCAGTGATCTTTATTTTTACTGAACCAACTTAACTTTATAGGTATTTTTTATAGGTATTAGCAATGGTCACAGATAAACCAGCATATGATCAATTAATAGATTATTTAACAACCAGCAAATCAATATTTCATAATACAACGGCTCCAGTTGCCGACATGCCAACAATTGAAACCTTGATGGAAGAAGAATTGTCTGAGCAGATCATCAATTTATGCACCCAACAAGAAGCATTAGAGATCAATCACAGAGCGATTATCGTGCGTGAAGTTGATGGTATTGTTTATGATATTCAACAAGTGCTAGAAGGTTATTGGACTAACCATGCGACAGAAGAGCAAGCTGAGTTTATCCATGAATTTGCTGGTTTAATTAAAAATGTATTTGATTCAGCCATTGCTGAATTATTAGATTAATCGTTTCCCAAAATAAAAAACTCAAAAGTAGAAAACATGAAAGCAAAAATATCTTGGATTGATGGAATGGCCTTTGTTGGTCATTCAGAAACGGGTCATAAAGTTGTTATCGACGGCGACCGTGAAGGTGGCGCACCATCACCAATGGAAATGGTTCTAATGTCGGTTGGTAGCTGTAGCGCAATAGATGTGGTTTCTATCTTAGAAAAAGCCCGTCAAAAAATTCAAAATGTAGATGTAGAACTAAGCGCAGAACGTGCTGAAACCGTCCCTAAGGTATTTACTTCTATTCACCTTAACTTTGTAGTAACAGGCACAGACGTAGTAGAAAAACACGTAGAACGTGCCGTAGCACTGTCTGCCGACAAATACTGCTCAGTAGCGAAGATGCTAGAAAACTCAGCGACAATTACGCATAGTTTTGAGATTAAGCAAGCTTAGTCGAGCTGTAAGCTGTAAGCTGTAAGCTGTAAGCTGTAAGCTGTAAGCTGTAAGCTGTAAGCTTGATGTGACCTCGTAAAAGTAGACATGGGGTTAATTTAACGCCCCATTCAGGGACGGGTAATAGCTTGCTAAAAATGTCCAACGGAGCGGAACCGAGCAAACTGTTAGCAGTCCCACTTTAAATACTTGTTAGCATACCCTTATAAATCCAACGTACTAAATTCATTATTATTACTCATTAAATAGGTTATTTGAATACCATACTTGTTAGATATTTGACGAAAAACACTATCATATTTAAGGCCTCTCATTCCAAAAATTATTCGTGTTGGAACAGCGGAAATATATTCGTCTTTAGAATACTCATTCTGGAATAGCCTATATTCATTTTCATATTCCCAGCAACTAGATTTACTATTTAAAATCCCAAGATCCTGTGGTTGTAGTTTTCCATCTAATATCTCTTTTGTTTGTTCTATAGAAATTGATGGTGGACCATTATACTCTATTTTCCTGATATCGTACTCTTCAGGAGATAAGTCATATTCAAAACACACGCCTGAATAGCCACCGGCATAATGCGCCCATAAAAGCTCATTTTTAAAACAACGGGTGAAGCTGACTGTTCTTTTTAAGGCAATTTTAAAGAATAGTTTATCTCTAATATCTATAGAGTTATTATCTACCAATAGTTCTACTATTGATTCAGTACGATTCCAACTTCCTTCAAGAGGGTCATTTAATGCCTTACAAGGAGGGAGAAATATTCGTTGATTTACAATCATATCTAACGAGTGTAGAAAACCATCACCTTCTAAAGATTTAAACTTATAAAGTTTCATATAATTCTCATTGAGTCCAACGATGGCATGCTAACGCCTGGTTATGGAGTGAATTTAGGTTTGCTAAAATTGGTGAGGAACGAAAATAGCCAACTTTATTTTGTTCCATTTGTACAGCTTGTTAGGTTTCGTTGCCACACGTGTTTTATACTTTTCTTTGACTTATAAACAAAATCACCTGCTGAAAACTCATACACCATAGCATCATAACTATATCCGGTAGTTACTTCTTCTCCATTTGGAGTTACGCATTCAGTATATTGATTTTCACTTAGCCGAAGTTCGATAGTTGCATTAAACCATTTAGCTTTCACTGGGTATTCTTCTTCTCCAAAAAATAAGACAGGATCTATTGATGGAGGGTTATCGCTACATGCGCCTTTAACAAAAGAGTTAAGGAATAATTCTCCGTCCTTTAATTCCCAAGTGCCTTGATAGCCTCGCCAATTAGCGGAACACAAACCTTTAGAATCAAGCATTAAGTGTATTTCTTCAAAGGTAAATAAAGTCTCCAAAGGATTAGATTCAATACCTTGTGAAACACCATCAACTATGAAAGTTTCTTTAATTTGCTGTGTAGCAAAACTAGAACTAGAAAAAGCGATTAATATTAAAATAAGAAATTTAGACATACTACTCCTTTAAAAACCTAACGAGGCTGTAGAATTACTCCGACAGCCCAAATTGATTGAAAATGGAGTTCCTTTAGCAAATGCTAAGCGCTTTTCTCGCACTATGTAATGCATTTGGAACTCATAAAGTTGGCCGTCTTTATTAAAAAAGAGTTATTCTACGGCCTCACGCCTGAATAATGTGTGAACTAGTTTGGCAGTTTTATTGCGTCGTTTGCAACTAAAAATGACAAACTAAAGTGAATCACTATTCATTCTCTTGTTATGTGTTTTTTAAAGGAATATCGCCATAGCCCCATATAAGAGTACCGATAATAGCTAATAAAAAACCAGTCCACTTGATGAGATTAAAATATAGACCGTAATCTTTTTTTAACTCTTTAAAATCGGCACTACTTAAGATACCTGTAGGGTAAATGTAACTACTTATAATATTATTTTTAATTTCGATCCAAACAACCAAAGCTACAATAATTGAACCGCATCTTTGAAACCACGTTGCAATAGTTTCTTTTTCTGGGATTAAACTAGATACGCATAATGCAATTATTGGAACGGCAATAGCTAATAAAATAATAGGTACTGTTGTCCAGAGGCTTCTTACTATTTTCTTTCTAGCTTCTACTTCCCACTTTTCCAAAATCTATACTCCGAGAAACACATAATATGTTTATAGCGAGTGAATCCCGCGTTTTTTTTTACCGAGTCATCGCTCACTTTTCTTAATCATTTATTTTTACCAGAGTCGTGAATCAATTACTAGAAAAAGTAATTTGGAAATAAAGCTGTAATGCTTTTGCTTTTAAGCCTCCATCTAAACATTCCTGAAATAAAATAAGTTTTCAAAGTATGAGGCATTAATCCATGGATGGATGTAATTAGGGCAACGCAGGACGCAGTTGCCGAGGACGTCGAATAAGGGATGGTTTTTCACATCAAGGATGATGGGATGTCATCAAAACAGGGATGTTTTATTAGATGACCAAAGGACGAATATACATCCCGTTTTTGAGAATAAAACTTAATTTCATTGAAGATTAGAATGTTTGTTAGGAGCGGCGCTCTGTTTGATTATAAAGAGTCGCCTACCTTTTTTGGCTGTTGCAAAAAGGTATAATTCACATCATGGACGATGGGATGTCATCAATACAAGGATGTTTTCTTGATGACCGCCGAGGGGCGAAACCGTTAGTGCATAATAATGTAATTTAAAACTAAAAATCTGAAATGAAGTATAAAATAAATTCGCTTTAAAAAGGCTGGCAACCTGCACCGCAGGTAAAACAACCTTTGCCTTTGCTCTTAAAATGCAATTTAAAAAACAAAAGACTACGCCTGCAAGTCCATCAACAAATCATGGATCTCTGCCTTTAACTCTTTATCCACTATTTTATTACAACTAATTTTAGCCAACTCTAAAGACACAATTGCACCTTCTTTATCGCCTAATTCTAATTTTAATAATGCCGTTGAATACGCAATTGATGACAAAAAGTCTTTTGAATTGATCTCTTGAGCTTTTGCTAACGCTTTATCGTAAATGGTAATAGCAAGTTCTAAGTCGTCCGTGAAATCCGCTAAGGTTTCCCATTGCACTGGATGATCTTTGTCAGTGTTGTCGTTGTCGTCACATATTTTTTTTAACTCTTGATAACTTTTATCAAAACGAACTTGATCTTTTTTCTGTACAGCGGCCATTAACTCTTCTGCCAAAGAATGTACTTGTGTATATATTTTTGTATTCATAGGTTTGCTCATTTCATTTAAAGGCTCAGTTAATATAACTGCAATTTTATTTATTTAACACAAGGGGCTGTTTATCTTTCATTTTACGCAACGTTGAGTGGAAAATCATTTCCAATCGCGACATAAACATCATTCTTAAGTGCAGTGTTTAATGGATTAAATAAGTATGTTTATAACAAAGAGTGGGGATAATTTAACCTCAACCCGAAGGGCTGGGTCTATTTATCACCCCAACTTCGTTCTTGTTAATTTTAGCCAGAAACTTAAATAGAACCACTATTTGCGAGTCTTCTGCCTCGCTGGATGCAACAAATAGCCGCCAGCGTTGCGCAAAATGAAAGATAAACAGCCCCTAGCTACCAACTAATAGTCACAACAACATCATTTGCGCCAACGCCCCAGCATTGGGTACCTGAACAAGCGATTGCCCAAATATCTAAGTCTGATATTTTCTTCCAGCTGAGTTTGTCTTTAAGCAGGTTTTGACTGCTACTTTTAGTTCTACTTGCACTCGCATCTTCATAGCTAGTTTCAGTGTATTTTTCACTTTTATTCATCACAGCAATGCCTTGTGGGCTGGTGATCAATACATGTTTTTCAGTTATGGCGGAACCATAAACTGCGCCGTTAAATGGCGATACAGGTAATGGCATCCATTTAGATTTAGTTAACGAATATTTGTAACCTGCAGCAGGTGCGTTTTTAGCTTTTGCTGTTAGGCTGCCACCAAAGGTATATAGATTACTGTCGTCAAACTGCACGGTAAAAATACCAGCAGCTTCACCACCAGCATACGGTGAAGGAATTGACTGCCAAGCTTGGTCAGCTTTTTTAATTAATAAGCGTGGGATTTCAGCATTGCCAGTTCCAATTGCAATATCACCTTGTGGGTTATGATTTAAACAGGTGCCACTTGAAGCAAAGCCACCTTCATCTTCTTGCGCAGCAAAAGGTAAGGTTACTGCTTTCCATGATTTTGCTCCGTCCGTGGTTTTTAACATAGAAAACTTTTCATTGATTGAGTCACCATATAACCAACCAGTTGAGTCGTCTAACATGCTAAAGCAGTCGTAAAAGGTAGATGGGTTTTTACCTTGATTGGTTAATATCCAAGACTCTCCGCCATTTTTTGACATATAAAGTTTTGAATCAGCGCCCTCACCTGCACTCATTAAAATAATGGTGTCGTTAACGACTTGGATATCTCTGAACTGTAACGGTTTACTTGTATTAGGCGTATTTACTGCAGTCCATGACTCACCGGAATCGGTAGAATGATAAACCGCAGAGTTAGTTCCGCTTACCCATAAACCGCCTTTTTCATCAATGGAAATGGCTTGAAAACGATTTCCTGTAGATATTTTTTGTGTGCTAACAACAAAGTCAGATGCACCAGAGCCAAAGCTCACAAGCAGAGAAAATAATAAAACGCTCTTCATAAACAACTCCTAGGGTGAAACCACATGTTATAACAAGTTTGCTTGCAAGACTCGTTATAATTAAATGTTGATTAGTACTCAATTATATAACCAAGAAAAGCAGTTACAAAACTTACTGTCCACTAATTAAAAACGGACACTTTTACTGAGCTGCCGGACACTTTCCACTGTCCGATCGGACACTTCTGAAACCACAGAAAGAAAACAAATCATTATAAAACAATTAGTTAAGACTTTGGCACGTCAATGGCAATACTGTACTCATATTATTTAACAATACTGAAAAAATTATGATCAACAATACCAGCGGACAAGATGAAGTTATCAGCAAAACCATGAACACTAAACCTTGGAAAAAGATAAGTGTTACTTTATTAATTATGGTTGCAGTTATATGGGGTAGCTTACCAACATTAACTCAGTGGGCTGGCGGTGTACCTAGTGTTGAATCAAAAAACCTTAGCCGAGCTAACGTGTTTAAAGGTACGTTAATAAGAGACGTAGCCGTTAACGGTAAATTGGTGGCGGCGAACGCCCCTACACTTTATAGCTCAGAAGCAGGCCAAGTGACGTTATTGGCAAAACCTGGTGACATAGTTGAAAAAGATACGATTGTGGCCACGGTTTTAAGCCCAGAATTACAATCAACCGTAAAACAAGCGGCTGCAACATTAGAGCGCTTAAAAATAGAAGCGAGTCGTGGTGAGTTAAGTGACAACGAAGCTTTACTTGATTTAGAGCGCAGTCTTGATTCTGCACAGATATCTTATAATGCTAGTGTTAGAGAGCTCACCCGCGCTGAATTGTCATTTGAAAAACAAGTGATCAGCGAATTAGAGTTAGTAACAAAACAAGATTCAAAAACAGAAAGTGAATTATTGCTAAAGCATGCTAAAAAGCGTGTTGCCCTCTCTAAAAAGCGTCTAGCGTTTGAGAGCCAAACTCGTAACTTTTTTGTTAAAAGCCAACAATTAGTTCTGGATGAATTACAACGTCGTGTTGAATTACTTAACATAAAAGCTCCTGTCACAGGTGTTGTTGGTAACTGGTTAGTTCAGAAAAAAGAACAAGTTACTAATGCCCAATCCATTATGACTATTGTTGATTTAAGCCAGTACGAAGCGGAGCTTAACGTGCCTGAGTTTTATGCTGACGATTTAGGACTTGGACTTGATGTACAGATCACTATTTCTGGAAAATCACTAGTCGGTAAAATCATTTCAATATCACCAGAAGTGAAAAACAGCCAAGTTGCAGTAAGAGCCTCTATCGCAGACATTGAAGACATTCAATTACGTCAAAACCAACGTTTAAATGCGCGTATCGAGTTTGAGAAAAAAGACAATGTACTAATGGTAAAACGTGGTGGTTTCTTAGCAAGTAACGCTGGTAAAGCCGCCTACGTAATCAATGACAATAACGCACAGAAACAACCAATATCAACCGGTTCACAAAGTGTTGAATTTATTGAAATAATATCAGGATTAAAAGCAGGAGATGAGATCATAATTTCATCTACAGAAGAGTTTGATGCTCACCCAGCTGTCTTATTAAATTAAGGGCGCGTTTAATTAGAGAATCGTTTAAACGAACAACCAAATTTAGTTAATAAAACTTAAAAAAATTAGGAAAAAATATGCTTAACATGAAAAATATTAGTCGAATTTATCGCAGCGATACTATCCAAACTCACGCATTACGTGACTTTAATTTGGAAGTAAAAGAAGGCGAGTTTGTAGCAGTAACTGGACCTTCAGGTTCAGGTAAATCAACATTTTTAAATGTTGCAGGATTATTAGATAGCTTTGACGAAGGAAGCTACGAACTAGACGGTGTAAATATTCAAGGGCTTAACGATGACGAATTATCGCGTTTACGTAACGAAAAAATTGGTTTCATTTTTCAAAACTATAATCTCATTCCCGACTTTAACCTTTTTGATAATATTGATATGCCATTACGCTACCGTGGCTTTAATGCAGCCGAAAGAAAGCGCCGCATTACTCATGCTCTTGAGCAAGTTGGGTTAGCAAGTCGCGCCGACTACTTACCTAGCCAATTATCAGGTGGTCAGCAACAGCGTGTTGCTATTGCTCGCGCTTTAGCTGGTGAGCCTAAAATACTATTAGCGGATGAGCCAACAGGTAATCTAGATTCTCTAATGGCCCGTCAAGTAATGGAATTACTGCATACCTTAAACGAAGCTGGCAGCACCATTATTATGGTAACCCATGATCCTGAGCAAGCACGTGCTGTAGGCCGTAATGTACAAGTGATTGATGGTCAAATTACCGATCACAGCGTTTATGCGCCAGTACATGACAATGCTTCAATTGTTGTTAAAGGTTAAGGACTTATCATGGAAATGTTTAATTATTACCTCAAATTGAGTTATCGGAATTTAATCCGCAATCGACTATTTTTTATTCTAATGATCACAACCTTAGCTGTGGGTGTTGGTGTGTTTTTAGCAAATATCGCGATTATAAAATCCATGTCAGCGGATCCTATTCCTAATAAAAGTGACAAAATATTTAATGTCTCACTTAATATTTGGACTGGAAATAATCCACGTGCCGAGCTTATTGAGATTATGCGTTATGACGATGCTATGCATATTTTAAAAAATGACATCGCCACTCATACTATGGTGCATTATCAGTCACAGGTTTATACCAGAGATATTGAATCAAAAAGTTTAACGCGCCATCAAGCGGTAGTACGTGCCACAACTCCTGGTTTTTTCCCTCTCACTGAAGCGCCTTTTGCTTATGGCAGCGCTTGGCAACAAGACCATGCAAAACAAATCGTTATTGGCGACAGCTTAAATCAGCAAGTTTTTGGCGGCGGCAACAGTGTGGGTAAAGTACTTGAAATTGACGGCAAGCCTTTTGAAATTGTTGGTGTATTAAAACCGTGGGAATTAAAACCTTTATTTTACCATGTTGCTTATGGACAGAAATTCAAAGCAACGGATGACATATACGCGCCGATAGAAACCGCTATGGATAATGAATGGGCGATTAACGTAAGAAATTCATCCACAGATCGTATTAATTCAGTATCTGATAATCGCGGTAAAAATGGGTATTTTATTCAAGCTTTTGTACAACTAGAGAACCAACAACAAAAAAATGCGATGCAAGAGTATATAGATAATTACTCACAACATAGACAGGAACAAGGTGAATACTTACGAGACAATGACAACCGTTTATTAGACGTAAAACAATGGTTAGAGCATAAAGAAGTGGTGGATGAACGTATGTTAGCCTTTGCATTAGCCAGCTCATTGTTTTTAGCCGTATGTATTTTTAATGCCAGTAGCTTGTTATTAGCTCGTTACCACAGCGCAAGATTTGAAACAGGATTAAGACGTGCTGTTGGTGCCAGAATAAAAGATGTGTTTTATCAAGGTGTAGTAGAAAGTATGTTAATTGGCTTATGTTGCGCGGTACTAACTTTAATATTTGGCTGGTTGTTTTTACAAATTTCAATCACGCTATTTCCAGCACTTCAACAAACTAGCGACATAGACTTAACATTAATATTGCTAGGCATTGGCATTGCATTAGTTACATCCTTTATCAGTATGTTGTACCCATTAATCCGTTCTTGTAGAACGCCTTTATCAACCACGTTGAAGTAGGTTTATCATGAATATTAAAGCATTATTAAAAGCTCTTCGTCTGCGCAAGTTTGCGACTGGACTATTGTTACTCCAACTAAGTCTAACCATAGGTTTAATGGTTAATACAGTGATCTTAACCAACTCCGCTATTGAAAAATTAAATAGCCCGTTCGGTTTTGATGTCCAGCAACTTATTTCAGTTGATTTATTGCCAACGTCCGGTGCTTATCGAGATACTGATTATTACCAGTCAATTATCAAACAGGACATTGCTAAAATAACCGCAATGGACGGGGTTATCAGCGCCGCCTATTATAATCAGTTGCCAATTCAAAATGGTGGTTGGAACGGTAATATGCAAGCTGCTGATTTTCCAGAAGATCAGGTGTTACCACGTGAATTACAAGGTGTCCCACAATTTTATAGCAGTACGATTGGGCTAGATAACCTAGGAGTTGAAATTATTGAAGGGCGAGCATTAACAAACGCTGACGACATCACTACCGATTTTTATACGCCAGGAAAACGTGGAGAGATTGAACAGAATATAATCCTTACAGAGTCATTAGCTAAAGCTGTTTTTCCAAATAAATCAGCAATTGGAGAGTTAACTAATAATGGCCGTGTTGTTGGGATCGCTCGTGACTTTGTTATTAGCCCTAATTCAAAAGGAGATGCCAAATACTACGCTATGTTCGGTAACTTTTTATACTCACAATCTGACTTTGAACAGCATTATTTAATACGCGTTGAACCGGGTAAAGTAGCGCAAGTACAAGCTAAGCTCAGTGACACTATTTTGTCTGTACAAGCTGAACGTGACATTCTCCGTGTGCGAAGCATGGATGAACACTTGAAAAAGTTTTACAGCCAAGATTCAGGCTTAGCGAGTTTATTTGCTATGTTATCGTTATTAATGATTTTAGTGACAATTGTTAGCAGTTTTGCTCATGCCCATTTTCACGTAACACAACAACGCAAGTTTATTGGTATTCGTCGTGCCCTTGGTGCACGTAAAAAAGACATTATGCTTTATGTGTTTAGTGAGAATTGGATATTAACGTTAGGCGCAAGTTTACTGGGTATAGCGACTATGATTGGATTGAATATTGCGTTGTCGCAGGTTATTAGTATCGATAAACCTACAGTATTATTATATGCTCTTGCGGTGTTTGTGGTATTTGCAGCTGGAACTATAGCAACTTGGTTCCCTGCCTATAAAACAACAAAAATTTCACCAGTGATAGCAACTAAAACGCTGTAACCAGTCACTCTAATTGGAGACTCTAGATCGAAGCTCCTATAAATAAATGGCCGTTCACAGTTAACGGCCATTTTATTTACTAAATTCGCTAATGCGACAAATCAAAAGCAGGAATAATTATAAATGAAGCGCGTATTAGTGGTAGATGACAATCCAGATATTTTAGATGCACTGGATTTATTATTAAGTTTACACAATTATCAAGTCATCACTGCGAATACAGTAAAAGACGCCGTTATCGCCGCTAATAACCAGTCGATAGATTTAATTATTCAAGACATGAATTTTAGCCAAGGGACAACCTCTGGCGATGAAGGTAAATCTCTTTTTTATCAGTTAAAAGAATTAGTGCCAAATACACCAATTATTTTGATCACCGCATGGAGCCAACTTGAAACTGCAATTGAACTGGTTAAATCAGGCGCGACCGATTATTTACCGAAACCTTGGAATGATGAAAAATTACTAGAAGCTATCGCAGCAAACATTAACTCGAAAGCTGTTACTACTTCAAAATCTAAACCAACAACCACCGATAACGCCATAAACAGCGATACCACGCAAACAAAAATTCCTCAATTCATTGTGGAAAGCCAGCCAATGAAGCAGCTTGTTGCTATGGCAAACAAAGTTGCAGCCAGTGAAATCAGTGTATTAATAACCGGCGCTAATGGTAGTGGTAAAGAACGTATTGCTGATTATATTCATCAACATTCACCCCGTGCGGCTAATCCTTTTATAAAAGTAAATATGGGGGCACTTGCCAGTGAGTTAATGGAAGCTGAGCTATTTGGTGCAGAAAAAGGCGCTTATACAGGTGCAACCGCTGCACGTGTTGGACGTTTTGAAGCAGCCGATGGTGGCACACTATTTTTAGATGAAATTGGTAACTTATCCCTTGCCGGGCAAATGAAGTTATTACGCGTATTACAAACAGGTCAGTTTGAACGTGTAGGCTCTAGCCAAACGATTAGTGTAGATGTTCGAGTTATTAGTGCTACCAACAGTAACTTAGTTCAAGCTATTCAAGATGGCGTATTTCGTGAAGATTTATATTACCGTCTTAATGTGGTGGAATTAAATTTACCGCCGTTATTTGAGCGCAAAGATGACATTATTCCCCTTGCTCGCCATTTTGTATCAGGCAGTCATGAGCTGACAGATGAAACCGCACAATTGTTAATTCAACAACCTTGGCCGGGCAATGTACGAGAATTAGAAAACCACTGTCAACGAGCTATGGTGCTTTGCAGCGACCACATTCTATTGCCTGAACATTTTATGCTTAATGGTTCAGATACTGAGTTAAAAGAAGCTAATGCCAAAATAAGTGATGACGACAAAACTCATGTCAAAGCGGTATTAGATAAACACCAATGGGTTATTGCCAGAGCCGCCAGCGAACTTGGCTTAAGCCGCCAAGCGCTATACCGACGTATTGAGAAACATCAACTGACTCAAGATCAGGACTCTCAACAAGAGTCGGAGCTGTAACATGCGCCTTACACTATTTTTAGGTTCGTTGCATTTAACCTTAATGAGCGCGGCTTATTACTTTGCGGCGCAATATCCTAGTGCAATGATTATGTTACTTATTGTCACTTTATGGCTCACATTTGTTTTATTAAAAAAGCAATTCCAGCGTCACCAGATCATTTTACAAAGCTTAGATCATGGTTTACAAAGCTTGCGAGATAACGACTTTTCAATCAGCTTAAGCCAGCAAAAAGACACAAGTTACAACCCGCTTACTAACTCAGTGATTAGCGCATTTAACCAAACTAGCGAGAAACTACGGGATGAACGCCAACGTTTATACCAACGTGAAATGATGTTGGACAAAGTATTAAACGCATCTCCTATGGTAACTATTTTGGTTGATCACCGAGACACTATAGTATTCACCAATAACAGCGCACAACAAGCGTTTGAATTAAACGGTTCTATTGTTGGGCGTAATTGGCCAAGTTTAGTTAACTCTTTAGCGCCTGAGTTTCAACACGCTTTAAATCATCAAGGTGAATCCATTTTTACCTTAACGGACAATCAAGGTGCACAACAAGCTTGGCATGTAACCAGCTCTTACGTCACTATTCATCAAGCTCGTCATCAGTTATTTTTGTTAAAAACTATTACCCAAGAATTATCAAAACAAGAAGTGGCGACGTGGAAAAAAGTAATAAGCGTAATAAGCCACGAGCTTAATAACTCCATAGCGCCGATAAGCTCTATGTGTCACAGCGGAGAGTTACTAGCAAAAAACTTAGACGAACCACGCTTAAACCGTGTATTCAACACCATTAGTGGCCGAATTAATCACCTTAATGATTTTATCAAAGGTTACGCAACACTCACCAAAGTAAAACTTCCCAATAAACAACCTGTTGATTGGCCTGTATTAGTAGAACACCTACAAGCTTTATATGCATTTGAGTTAACGAGCGACTTACCAAATGTAATCGCCCCTAAAAGAACCTTATATGCCGACATAGCTCAACTTGAACAAGTCTTAATTAACGTACTTAAAAATGCCCATGAAGCAGACTGTACTGGTAATATTTCAATGGGGTTTAACAATACCAGTCAGGCAATTGAGATCACAGTCAATGACAATGGCGAAGGCATGTCAGCAGAAGTGATTCAAAACGCCCTACTGCCATTTTACTCCACCAAACATTCTGGCACTGGCCTAGGTTTAGCATTATGCAGAGAAATAATAGAAGCCCACAACGGAAAGTTATTGTTTAATAACCGCGAACAAGGCGGATTATGTGTGTTGATTATTTTGCCGTTTGAGAGCAGTTAAGAACGGCTGTAAGTTTTAAGATATAAGAATGGCTTCGCCACAAGTTAAAAAGCGAGAATAGGAATAATTAACCAGCTTCGACTTTGACAAGACCACTAAAGAGGTCCTTAAGGAGAGATATTTATTCAACCCAAGTTTTCTAAAGATGTTATCCCGCTTACTGATTTAAAAGTTAATCCAGGTAAAGTTGTTAATCATGCTGCTGACACACATCATCCTGTACTTCTTACCTGTAGAGGCTGTGGAATCGCGGTAATTCAAGGTTTAGAAGACTATGAAAATTTCAATGAAGAATTAGCATTTGTTAAAGCGGTGGCTCAAGGACTTATTGAAGTTAAAGATGGTGATACTCAATCAATTGATCAAGTTAAGCGTAAATTTGGACTTTAAACTTGATCATTAACTTCTCAAATTCAGCTATTGCAGACTTAGAAGCATCAAAGAATATTATACTGAACAAGAAGTCCCCAAGTTGGCACTAAGTTTATTTCTGAAATATTAATGCATGTCGATTCTTTATCAACACATCCAGACATTGGCAGAATAGTACCTGAATTTAATGACACCTCAATTCGTGAGCTGATACATATTCCATTTAGAGTTGTTTACCTTCGCCAACCTACTACAATAAATATAATCAGAATTTGGCGCAGTGAACGCTTACTAAAGTTAGATTAGTACAATAAACTTATTCGGAAATAAATAATAAAATTGGTGTTTTTATTACTATTTAAGTTCCTACTTCTTATTTGAATTTGGTAAGCAGGAACTAATAGTTAAAGCCTATGTAATTGGTATAAATTAACTACAAGAAAAAAAACAGCTCGATTGTGGAAAATAGATTTATTTGCATGTGTAAGACTATACAGTAAATAAGGTTTTCAGTTTTATAACGCACATAACCAAGTATGAAAGCGAATAAACATAATATAGATAAAACGATTAAGTCATATTGAACATGGATTATAGTAAAAAATAAACTGGTAATTATAATAGCTCCACTAACTCCCACTTTGGTTTTTACTAGTCGGCCATAAGCAAGGCCACGAAAAATAATTTCTTCCGTTATCGGTGCGATAATACAGATTCCAAGCACTAGCATGAGAGCATCTAAAGTTGAATGGGTCTGTGATTTAACATCTAGCATAAATTGCGGTGTATCGATTGAAAATACATAAGTGGCAAGCCACTCGATAATGTAATAACCAACCCCTAGCAACAACACTTTAATTAATGTTGTTTTGTTAACGGGCTTGAATGCTAAAAATTGAAACGGAAAAGATTTAATTGACTGGTGTGCCGCCTTTTTGATTAGTGGAAATAATAATATAGCGGAAATAGCCCCAGTAATTACAATTATACTGGGTTGCAGTAAAGTGAGTTCAATACCATTAGTACCTTCACCTGAAGCACCAAGATCTACACCAATAACAATAGCGGTAATAAAACCAACTATTCCTTGAAGACCTAAAGTAAGCAGTAACATCCATAAAAAGGTTTTTAAAATTGAAAATTCAGACCCTGTAACAATATTTGTAGTTTTAACATCTTCCATAATAATTCTCTCCTAAATTTTATATTTCGACAACGATTTGATTCGATATATTGTTAAAATGAATTAGAGCATGTAAATATGATCCAAGTAGAATGACAATACCTGAATCGTAAATAATTTCCTAATTAAGGTAATTATTGTAAATGAACAAATATTCGTCAAATTTATTTTCAATAAATTATTTTTATTAAAAATAATTCATTAAAAAAGGCCGTTAATATTAACGACCTTATTGAGTTTCTTTTAACAAAAGTGAGATTTTTTATAACTCACTTAATATAAAAATTTACTTTTTTGTATTGTTTAGGCTCAGCTTTAAACGGCTTCGTCAGCCTTTTTAACGCGGATTGGTTTGCCACCTAGAACGGTACCGTTAAGTTTTACGATAGCTAATAATGCTTTTTTATCGTCTGCTATTTCAACAAAGCCAAAACCTTTAGATTTACCTGACATTTTGTCTAGGACCAAATTACAATATTCGATAGCGCCAAACTTGGAGAATACCTCAGATAATTCTTCTTCTGTGGTAGAACGCGAAAGGTTACGTACTAATATTTTCATCTCTAAGCCTGCTTATTGTATTGATACATTTAGTTAATGTGCGTATTGTCCCAGACAAAGCTAAATAAGCCAAGTAATAACCTACATTCATGACAATTACCGCTAACTTTATTAGCTGTTAATGCTAGCTATTAATACTAACGCTTTCAATTTCGCTACGGTTACTTTACGATTCTGGTAACGCAATATGTAAAATGCCATATCAATGATATTCAAACAGACAATAAACCGCTCTATACCTTTGTACTTTACTTTATTGTTTACGTGCCTAATTTCTAACAGTTTAATAGCAAAAACAGACATTAAAATTGCCGTTGCTAGTAACTTTCATTACACTTTGTCAGAATTATTAAAAAGCTACCCACCAGCAGACAAAATCCAATTTAAACTATCTTCTGGCTCTAGTGGAATGCTGTACGCTCAAATTAAGCAAGGTGCACCGTTTGATTTGTTTTTATCTGCCGATAGTTTACGCCCCAGTTTATTAGAACAAGATAATTTAACCTTATCCCGTCATACCTATGCATTAGGTAAATTAGTGTTATGGGCTAATGAAAAATCCCGTATCCAGTTAAAAAACAGTACACCCTACTCTCAAGTATTAAGCTCACATCAAGGGAAACTAGCTTACGCTAATCCAAAACTTGCGCCCTTTGGCATAGCAACACAGCAAGTATTGTCTTATTTAAAACTAGATGATGAATATAAAAACCGTCGAATTTTAGGTAACAACGTAAATCAAGTGTTTCAATTTGTCGACTCTGGTAATGTGACACTTGGCTTTGTTCCTGAGTCATTATTACTACAAGCTCAGCAGCAGCTTAAACACAATAAGTATCAGAATTATTGGTTAGTTCCGGCACAACAATACCAAGTCATAAAACAGCAACTGGTTATTTTAAAGCGCAGTAAATACCAAACAGAAGTTAAAGAATTGGTGGATTACTTATTGTCGGACGACATCCAACAACAAATACAAAACATGGGTTACAATTCCCCAAACAATTAACAGATAGGAGCTTATAAATGACAGATTGGTTTACCGATGCTCAAGCGTTATGGCTTACCATTAAGCTTGCTTGTTTAACTGTTATTTTGTTGTTATTGATTGGTATTCCGTTGGCTTGGTGGTTAACAAAATATCAAGGTCGTTTAAAACCTATTTTTGAAGCTTTAGTGGCTTTGCCTTTAGTTCTTCCGCCTACCGTTTTAGGTTTTTATTTATTATTAGCCTTTTCCCCCGACTCTTGGTTTGGTCAGTTTTGGATCACCTTAACTGGTGAACAGTTGGTATTTAGTTTTAGTGGCATTTTATTAGGGTCATTAATTTATTCTCTGCCATTTGTCGTGCAACCGCTCATGGCTGGTTTTTCGCAGTTGGGGCATCAATATGCCCAAGTGGCATCGAGTTTAGGCGTTCCGCCAGTTAAGCGTTTTGTGTATTTAATTTTACCCTTAATTAAACCAAGTCTTATTAGCGCAGCAACCTTAGGGTTTGCCCATACGTTAGGTGAATTTGGTTTGGTGTTAATGATAGGTGGTAATATTCCAGGGGAAACCCAAGTACTTTCCATCGCTCTTTATAATCACGTTGAAATGTTAAGTTATGACAAAGCGCATAATTTAGCGTTAGTGTTATTGTGTTTCTCTTTTGTGAGTTTGACCTTGTTATACAAATTTAATAAATCGTTTTATACGGTGAAGTCATGAGTTTAATAGAAAATGACGATTTACAGCTTTGCATCGAGAGTCGTACTTTAAACAAGCCGCAAGGTCACGACTTCACTTTATCAGTGGATATTGTATTGCCATTATCCAAAGGCATAGTGGGTGTATTTGGTAAATCAGGTGCGGGGAAATCCACTTTGTTACGTGTGCTTGCTGGTTTAAAAAAGTCTGGTTTAGAGCAGGCTAGTTTAGAGAAAAAGATTTTAAAAGAGGCTGAGTCCAAAATCCATTGGCAAGGTAAACGCATTGATAAACTCCCAGCCGATAAAAACCCATGTTTGTTACAAACCCAACAGGCTCAGCTATTTCCTAATTTAACCGTGTTAGCAAACTTAACCTTTGTCATTAAACATTCAACTTGGGCTAGTTCATGTCCTTTTACCTTGGAACAAGTTATAGATTGGTGTGGTATTGAACATTTATTAAATCAACCAAGTACCAGCTTATCTGGTGGTGAGCAACAAAGAGTTAACTTAGCCCGCAGCTTATTATGTGGTAAACCTATTATTTTATTAGACGAGCCATTTTCTGCTTTAGACTGGAATGCCAGAGTTGAGCTTTTGGGTTTACTGGTGCAGTTACAACAGGATTATGGATTGCACTTTGTGATCGTCAGCCACTCATTAAAAGAATTGGCTTTGTGTAGCCAACATATGTTGGTTATTGATAATGGTGAAATGCTACGCTCTGGTCCAACAACTGAGTTAATCGACAAGCTAACTCATGACAGCTCAGGATCTAGATCAAAAACAGAAGAAGCTGACTTAAACAATCAAACACGATTTTCCACTTTAACTTTAACAAATCCAGTGCCTTTGGCTGAATATCATTTAACAAAATGGCAACTTGGCGAAGATGAAAAAAGTCCGGTTATTTATACCAAAGGTTTACAGAACAACAGTTCTAGTAAATCCCTTAGCTCTCACCTTCCTATCAACTCTCCCATTAGCTATCCCATTAGCTATCCCATTAGCTATCCCATTAGCTATCCCATTAAAGAAAAGCTCGTCACGCTCGATGCTAATAGAGTGAGTTTATCCAGACAAGACAATTTAGACACCAGTATGTTAAATCACCTTAAGGCAAGTATTGACGATATTACACATATTCAACATTTGGTATTGGTGACGTTAAGCGTGCAGGGACAAACATTGTACGCAGAAATTTCACAGCTAAGTTTTAGCAATTTAAAGTTACAACTTGGTGAAACCGTTTTTGCCCAATTTAAAGCGCTTTAGATAAACGTTATTCAAATAGCACTCTTTGCAATTAATCACTAAACAATCGGTTTAACGGTTGGGCTTAGCTAGCAATTAATATAAAATCTCCGCTTTCCTAGCTGTTCGTCTAAGCTAGCGCTGCTATTTAAGGGCAAGCGCTGCAACTTACTCTAAGAACTCGCGCTTGAGCCACTATTTAACGAGATAAATACACATTATGATCTTTTCATTTTTTGAAAAACTATCTAAACCATTTCCTAAGATTGATAACAAACGTCCACCTACCGCGTTATTTGCATTTTTAATACATTATTCCAAGGGCATGTTAATTCCTGTATTAGTTGTTGCGGTTTTGAGTGCGATTATTGCGATATTAGAAGTGTCGTTATTTGGCTTTTTAGGACAGTTAGTTGACTGGTTAACGACACAAGACAGAGCAACATTTCTAAGTAATAACCAAAGCACATTAATGTGGATGGGGTTATTGGTGCTGGTTGGCTTACCTTGTATTGTGATTTTACAAACGTTACTCACCCATCAAACGTTACTGGGCAATTACCCTATGAAAATTCGCTGGCAAGCACACAATTATTTGCTGGCACAAAGCTTGTCATTTTTTCAAAATGAATTTGCCGGACGAGTTGCCACTAAAGTAATGCAAACATCGCTAGCGGTTAGAGAAACCGTGATGAAAGTGGTCGATATATTAATATATATTGCCGTGTATTTTTTATCCATTGCGGTACTTGTTTTTAGTATCGACTGGCGTTTATCAGCACCGCTTATCGCTTGGTTTTGTATCTACGTTTTTGTATTAAGAGTTATGCTGCCTAAGCTGAAAAAAGTATCGCAAAAGCAAGCCGATGCGCGTTCACTTATGACAGGCCGTATAGTTGATAGTTACACTAATATCTCAACAGTAAAATTATTTTCTCATACCGACCAAGAAGCTGAATATGCCAAAGACAGCATGGATGGATTTTTACAAACTGTGTATCCACAAATGCGTTTAGCCACTGGCTTGTATGCAGCGGTATGGTTTAACAATGCTATTTTGTTGTTTGGTATGTCTAGCATGGCTATCTATCTTTGGTTGCAACAGGCGGTTACGCCGGGCGAAATAGCCATTGCCATTACTTTATGTTTACGCATAAATAGTATGTCTCAATGGGTAATGTGGGAAGTCTCTGCCTTGTTTGAAAATATAGGCACAGTACAAGATGGCATTAATACTCTAGCTCAGCCAATTGAGGTACAAGATACTAACACCGCAGAAGATCTCGCTATTAGCCAAGGTGCAATTGATTTTAGAAACGTGACCTTTAATTACGATGAAAAAAACAGAGTGTTTGATAAGCTAGACATTAAAATAAAGCCGGGTGAAAAAGTCGGTATTGTTGGTCGCTCTGGTGCAGGGAAATCCACCTTAGTTAATTTGTTATTACGCTTTTATAACTTAGATAAAGGCGGCATTTTTATTGATGGTCAAGATATATCAGAGATTAGCCAGCGCAGTCTCAGAGCAAATATCAGCATGGTGACGCAAGACACATCTTTACTACACAGAACCATTGAAGAGAATATTGCTTACGGTAAACAAAACGCGCAACAAGATGAAATTATTGCAGCGGCGACTGCAGCAGAAGCAGATGAGTTTATTAATAGGTTAAGCGATAAAAATGGCAATACTGGTTACGACGTGCAAGTTGGTGAACGCGGCGTAAAACTCTCTGGTGGACAACGTCAACGTATCGCTATTGCTAGAGTTATCTTGAAAAATGCACCAATACTTATTTTGGATGAGGCAACATCGGCACTCGACTCAGAAGTAGAGCAAGCTATTCAGAAAAGCTTAGACAATTTAATGGAACAAAAAACCGTATTGGCGATTGCTCACAGATTATCAACTATTGCGCAAATGGATCGATTGTTAGTATTGGACCAAGGCCGTATTGTTGAGTCTGGTAGTCATGCCGAATTGCTTGAATTAAACGGTATTTATGCCAAGTTATGGCAACATCAAACTGGTGGTTTTTTGGGGCTAGAATAAGTTAACTAAAGTTGCCTTAGTGCGATTAACTACAAACCTGACAATTGGGATTTTTAGCCACTTTAAATTCATTGAATTTCATTGTACTGGCATCAAACATTAATAACCTTGATGACAGTACAGTGCCAATTCCAGCCAACAATTTAATGGTTTCCGTTGCCTGTAATGAGCCGATAACACCAACCACAGGTGATAAAATACCAGACTCTGAACACGTTAATTTTTGTTCACCGCTACTACCAAAAATGGTACTTAAGCATTGATAACAAGGTTGTCCCTGTTGCATTGTATAAGTCGCAACCTGCCCTTCCATTCTTATTGCAGCGCCAGAAACCAAAGGCGTTTTCGACTGAAAACAGCATAAATTCAGTTCATTTCTGGTGTCCAAATTATCCGAGCAATCTACCACCACGTCATGACTTTCTACTGCCGCTGACAGCTCAACCCAGCCTAATCTGTGTTCAGTTGTGTTAATGGTTATTTCACTGTTTAGTTGTTGTAAACTTTGTCTGGCGGACTCACATTTATTCATTCCCACGTTATTTTCAGCGTGTAACACTTGTCTTTGTAAGTTGGTTTTATCTACCAAGTCATCATCCACCAGCGTTAACTGCCCAATACCAGAACATGCTAAATACTGCGCGACAGCACAGCCCAAACCACCAACGCCAATGATTAAAACCTTGCTATTCCACAGTTTTTCTTGCCCATCAATATCCATTACAGGCAACATAATATGACGGCTGTAACGCATTAACTGGTCGTCTGACAAAGGTTTTAGTGATTGAGGTTTTGCTGTTTTAGACATGACTTAATACACTTCTCTTATTTTATACTTTGATTGTTATAATTTTATGGTTACAGGTACGGCAAAACACGACTGAGTACTTTTGAATAGTACAGGGAGAATACCCCGTTTATTACAAACAACAAATATTGTTAACTGACTATTTACTTTATTGTTGTTTTTTATTTGTTATTAGCACTTTCATTTTGATCTAAAAATAGCTTTAGACAGGCCTTTATTTGTTAACAAAAACAGTTATGATGGAGATTCACAAAAATTAACTCCGAGCTAATACGTTTACGTTTTATCACCTAACTTTATTTGCGTTTACCGCAAAGAATACGGTGGATTAGCCGTAGTCATTTCAATGTTTGAAATGTACTGCCAGGGTCACAATAGAAATGTTGCTTGGCCTCCCACATTTGGAAAGGTGTTATGTTACAAGATAATTACGGCCGTAAATTTGAATATTTGCGGTTATCCATCACTGATGTCTGCAATTTTAGTTGCGACTATTGCCTGCCAGACGGTTACGACTGTTCTGGGGCACGCGACTTCCTGTCTCTGTCAGAAATCAAAACCTTAGTCACCGCCTTTGCCAAACTAGGTATGAAGAAAATTCGTATCACAGGTGGTGAGCCAGGCTTACGCAAAGACTTAGTTGACGTTATTCGTATCTGTAATAATACCCAAGGCATAGAGCAAATTGCTCTTACCACCAATGGTTTTAATCTCGAAAATAACATAGAGCAATGGGTTGAGGCTGGACTAACGCATTTAAATGTTAGTGCCGACAGTTTAGATCCTAGGTTATTTCAAGCCATTACAGGCCATCAAAATTTAGAGTCTATTTTACGTGGAGTCGACAAAGCAATATCTTTAGGCTTATCCAACGTTAAGCTTAATGCGGTTTTGCTTAAAACATTCAACTTAGATCAAATCGACCAGTACTTATCTTGGATTAAAAATAAGTCCGTCACGGTACGTTTTATTGAGCTAATGGAAACCGGTGATAACAAAGACTACTTTGCCACCAACCATGTATCTGGCGAATATATAAAACAAGATTTATTAGCCAAAGGTTGGACTCAAGTTATTAAAGGCAAATTAGCAGGCCCAGCTCAAGAGTTTTGCCATCCTGATTATCAAGGCCGATTTGGTTTGATCATGCCGTACAGCACTGACTTTTGTAAAACCTGTAACCGTTTACGCATTGCCTCTAATGGCAAATTACACTTATGTTTGTTTGCCGAACAAGGAATAGATTTAAGACCATACTTAACCGAAGATGGCGTTGAGCAAACTTGTGATGCGTTATTAGCGGCCATGACCAATAAAGAAGTAGGCCACGAATTAGCTAAAAACTTCACAGGCGCAACCACCCATTTAGCTATGCTTGGTGGATAAAAGTAGTAAATGAAATAGAAAGTTAGAAAAGGTGAAAGATATGAGTGAAAGCACAAAAAACATAAGACCATTTGTAGGCTTAGTGCTGGCTGCTGGCTACTCTTCACGAATGGGACAAGACAAAGCACAATTAAAACTTAATGGTGAAACCTTATTACAGCGTAATATTACATTATTGCAAGACATAGGTGCGGCAGATGTTTTTGTTAACCGTAATGATTTTACCGAAGGTTCTTTACCAGACATTTATCCGGATCATGGACCATTAAGTGGTATCCATAGTGCTTTGTTTGAAAGTAAAGAATCTTGCTTGAGCGTTCCTATTTTAGTACTGCCAATTGATATGCCATTATTGTCAGAAGAACTGTTGATTTGTTTAGTTGAAGCAGGGTTAACCATGAATAGTGCAGTGTATTATATGGACCATCCATTACCTGTATTTATTCCTAATACCAGTATGGCCAGAGAGTATTTAGAAACCATTTTATCAGATGTATCTGTAGCCAAACCAAGTCGTTCTGTGCAACGTTTTTTAAAGTGTATTAACGCGATCCCATTGAGTACGTCAGAGAACGATAAGTTAATAAACACCAACACTCCAGAGCAGTGGCATGAATTAGTAAACAGCTATAAGTTGTAAGTATTTGAACACACATTTTTAATAGTAATAGTCATTAATTAGTAACAGGTAACAAGATGTCATCAAAACCAACAGTGCCTTTTTTGCCACTAAACATTGCAGTATTAACCGTTTCTGACACCAGAGATGAATCAACAGACACATCAGGTGCTCACTTAGTCGAGGCTTTGAAAAAATCAGGTCATGTACTTACTGACAAAAAAATAGTTATCGATGATATTTATCAAATGCGTGCAGTCGTTTCTAACTGGATTGCCAGTACCAATATTCAAGTGGTACTAATTACTGGCGGAACAGGTTTTACCAAACGTGATTCTACTCCAGAAGCTATGCTGCCAATGTTTGACAAAGTTGTTGATGGATTTGGTGAATTATTTAGACATGTGTCTTATCAAGAGATTGGTACTTCCACTATTCAATCTCGTGCGGTTGCAGGTTTAGCCAATGAGACGATTATATTTTGTATGCCTGGGTCAACGGGCGCATGTAAAACTGCTTGGGGTATTATTGAGTCTCAACTGGATTCATCACACCGCCCTTGTAACTTTGTGGGTCAGTTAAAGTCAGCCACTACAAATTGTTCGACGTCATAAGGACAAGCTATGACTAAATTAACTCATGTAGATCAAAGCGGCCAAGCCAATATGGTTGACGTTACTGACAAGACTCCAACGGTAAGAACTGCAATTGCGGAAGGTTATATTCTAATGTCAGCAGCGACCATTGAGGAAGTGCTCAATCATACAAACAAAAAAGGTGATGTGATCACCACAGCCAAAATAGCCGGTATTCAAGCTGCTAAAAAATGCGCCGACCTTATTCCGTTATGTCATCCACTGGCTTTATCTAAAGTGGATGTGGATTTTGAAATACAGCCAGAACACAACCGAATTCGTGTACAAGCCATGTGTAAATTAACAGGCCGTACTGGTGTAGAAATGGAAGCATTAACTGCGGTAAGTGTTGCAGCATTAACCTTATTTGATATGTGTAAGGCTGCTGATCCTTATATGGAAATTCAAGGCATTAAAGTGTTAGAAAAACTAGGTGGTAAAACAGGCCATTGGCAACATGACCGTAATACCAATAACCACGACAATTTAGATACCCCATTATGATAAAAGTCTTATTTTTCGCTCAACTTAGAGAATCTTTAAACTGCGACGAGTTAACTATTAACCTATCAAGTGATCAAGCTTTTCAATCAGTTAAGACATTAGAGCAATTACGAGAGCAGTTAGCCAAAACAGATGAAAACTGGCAATCTAGCTTAGCAAACGGCAAGTTATTAATGGCCGTTAACCAAACCATTGTTGATGGTAGCCAAGTGCTAAAAGATGGAGATGAAGTTGCCTTTTTCCCTCCAGTTACGGGTGGGTAATAAATAAATGGATGAAATGATCTCAGTACAAACTCAAGATTTTGATATGGCTGCAGAATACCAAGCCCTACTTACTAACTCCGACGGCACTAGTAATAGCAATGACGGTGCGGTTGTTACTTTTGTCGGTTTAGTACGAGATTATAATCAAGGTAATTATGTTGAAGGGCTCACCTTAGAACATTATCCTGGCATGACAGAAAAAGCGTTAGAAGGTATTGTTCTACAAGCAAAACAACGTTGGCCATTAGGAAAAGTACGAGTCATACATAGAATTGGTAAGCTCGCATTGTCTGATCAAATTGTATTTGTTGGTGTCACCAGTAAACACCGTGAAGCAGCTTTTGAAGCAACACAATTTATTATGGATTACCTAAAAAATGACGCGCCATTTTGGAAAAAAGAAGTCACTAATATTGGCGAACGTTGGGTAGAAGCCGAAGATAAAGATGTGAAAGCACAACAACGATGGGATAAACTTTAAGCTTTAAAATGACAAAATTTACGATCTTACTTACAACTTAACTTTCCCCCCCAAAAAAAATTGTGGCGAATGCATTCTTATAACTTACTACATCCCCCTGAAACTAATTTCAATAAAACAATTCAGAAAAAACTAGAAAAATCATAATTTTAACTTTCACCTTAGCTTTAATCTGCAGAGGAAGCTGCAAACAACCACTTTCAATTTTCTATTCATTGCATAAGTTAGAATAAATTATAAAAACAATTACTTGCCAATGAGAATGATTATCATCTAATATGTAAACACCTAAATGATAATTATTTTTATTATCATTAAATTATAAAACTTTTTATATGAAACCTAACATGAAAAATATCACCTCATTTATTACTGTTGCTCTAGTCGGTCATCTTTCTTTTTTTCAGTCAGTGTCTGCTAATACCGCAGAACAAGATACAGAATCGCTTGCTCAAAAATTGAAAGAGCTAGAACGTAAAGTTGAGTTACTTTCTACAAAAACAGTTACGGCTCAAACATTAAGCCAAAAGCAAGATAAAAACTGGCAGATTATATCTTATGGCAGCATTGCTTACAGTAACACCCCTGTATTTCGTAATATTCAAGACACTGACGCTGAAAATAAAGGCACAGTTGACCTTGAACGTGTTGTATTAGAGTTAAAATATCAACCATCTGATAAATGGCAAATTGAAACTGAAATTGAATTTGAACACGGCGGAACAGGCACAGCTTTAGAATATGATGGCTTTGAAGAGTTTGGTGAGTTTGAAACTGAAATTGAAGCTGGCGGTGAAGTCCTAGTTGAAAAAATAGAATTCAAATACACACACAACGACAATGTGAGCGTTAAATTTGGTCACATTGCGGTTCCGGTTGGATTAGGTACTGACTTTCATAAACCTGACCAGTATTTAACTACTCAACGTCATTGGAGTGAAGCGACTCTTATTCCACAAACATGGCACGAAACAGGTGTTAACTTGTTAGCCAATTGGAAAAACTTCCATTTACAAAGCTTAATAACCACAGGCTTAAACTCTGAATACTTTAGAACTTATAATTGGATTGCCAGTGGTCACCAACAGCGCTTTGAAACTAACAATGCCAACGATTTAGCGTTAACTATTCGTCTTGATTACGGCGACATAAAAAAAGAAAGTGGTATTGGCTTTAGTTATTACTCTAGTAATACGTCTGGTAACCGTCATAACGATAATAATGTTTCTGCCGATGGTCATGTATCTATTTGGGGTTTACATGGCGTATGGCGCAGTAATGACGTTATTGTTAAAGCCCAATACTTATTAGGTAATTTAGAAGACAGTGAGTTAATCACTCAAGCAAATAAAACAACGGCTGGCTTACAACCGGGTAACTTTGCTTTAATTGGTAGTGAAGCCCACGCCGGATTTATTGAAGCAGGCTTTCACGTTAACGACTTACTCAATATAACCAACCCAACCACATTATTTGTTGCTTACAGTTTTGCCAATCCAGTAAAAGAAGCAGAAAGCTCAACTCCAACAGACCGATTCGACACATCAGAAATCGCATTTGGCATTAACTACACGCCTGTTAAAAACATCGTAATTAAGAGCCAGTTTGCTATTCAGCAATATGCCGTTGAAGCCATAGATGACACAAGTTCATTTGGTATTTCAGTCGGCTATCAGTTCTCTATTTAGTTTTACATTTAACCAATTTATTTAATTTTAAGGAAAGAAAATTATGTTCAAGAAGTCATGTTTATCAATTTTAGTTTCAGTTACTTTATTATCAGCCTGTGGTTCAGATAATGATGACGACAATACGTCGTTTGATTTTGATGCAACACCAATGATCACCAACTTAACGGAAGACGTCATTGTTGCAGGTTATGTTGATTTAAATACCAAAGCTGAAGCATTTGTTGCTGCAATAACGACATTATCAACCGATAAAACAGAAGCTAACTTAGCTGCTGCACAGCAAGCATGGAAAGATGTGAGACAACCTTGGGAACAAGGCGAGTCTCATATATTTGGTCCTGTAGATTCGTTATCTATTGATCCACATCTAGATAGCTGGCCTCTAAATACCAGTGATTTAGAAAGTCTTTTGAGTACTCAAGATAGCTTTACTGCTGATGGTGTACGTAATTCAAATGATGATGTTCAAGGTTTCCATACGATGGAATTTTTGTTATTTGGTGATGGTGTAGAAGATAACACTAAAGCCATTACTGAAATGACAGATTTGGAAATTGAATATTTAAGCGCCACTGCAGAAGTATTTAACGGTTACACACAAGATTTAGAAGATGCTTGGTTAGTAGCAAGTGACGCGAATAACGACAGTTCAGAGGCCTATAAAGACTACTTATTAGAAACCGACAACGAAATATATTCATCACAAGTGGGTGTAATAGAAGAGTTAATTAATGGCTTAATTGGCATTGTGGACGAGGTAGGTAACGGTAAGATCTCTGACCCATTTGGGGCTGATATCGACAGTACTGATACGTCATTGGTTGAGTCTCAATATAGCTGGAATTCACTTGCAGATTTCACTGATAACATTACCGGTGTTCAAAATGTATATCGTGGTGAGTTTGATGGTGAAGCAGACGCTGCGGGTATTATTGACTTTGTAGACGCTGCTGACTCTGAGTTAGCAACCCGCGTTGACGAAGAAATTGCGACAGCAATAGCTAACATAGAAGCAATTGCAGGATCTGACGACTTACCGTTTAGACAAGCAATCAACGACGCGGATGCACGCGTACGTATTCAAACAGCAATCGACTCATTAAGCGTATTACAAACATCTTTAGAGAACGATGTATTGCTACTATTAAATGAGTGGAACGTTCAATAGTTTTAATAAAAAATATAAAAGGCTCTTATTAAAGGGCCTTTTACTTTTTATAAGTGTTGATTAATAATCATATTAAATGGAATAGAATAAATTATGCCTGTTAGCAATTTACGTCTTATTGCCGTCTCAGCTTTACTCAGTCAAATCATTATTGGCTGTGACTCAGATGATAATTCAAGCAAATACCCAGATTACGCCTTAGTAGAAAAATTAGGCGATACTGCAACCGCTGAGAACGCAAGTGAGTCTGGTCATGGATTTTCTACTCCAATCCCAACATTAACCGACGATGAACTAGCACAACATTTAACGGGTGACGCTCATTTTGAAACAGCGTTCACCACTGCACCAAATACTGAACATCCAGAGCTAGATGGTTTAGGTCCAGTTTTTAACAATCAAGATTGTAATTCTTGCCATCAAAGAGATGGTCGCCCTTCCACTGTTACCTTATCCACTGATCAAGACAGAGTTTTATTAAGTAGTAGCGCTGGCATATTTTTACGCATGAGCATAGAAGATGGCTTATGTGATTATCCAGATGCTGACAATGATTACTGCAATAACGTTGGAGTGGATGGATTTGGTACTCAGTTATTTCACCGTGGTGTATTAAAGGCTCGTGACGACTGGGAAGAAAACCCATTTATTGGCCAAGCTAATGTGTACTTGTCTTATGAAAGTTCAACGTTCACTTATCCTGACGGAAGTAGTGTTGAATTAAAAAAACCGCTATTTGATATTGAAATTCCATATGATGTTGAAGCTGACGAACAAAGCAATAGCTCAATTATGCAAGACAACGTGCGTTTCAGCCCAAGAAACGGCATGCCTGTTTTCGGTTTAGGTTTACTAGAATTAATACCAGAAAAAGATATTCTCGCCTTAGAAGATAGTACTGATGAAAATGCTGATGGCATATCTGGCAGAGCCAACTGGGTGTTTGATCCAATAAAAGCAAGAGACGGTGATGACACACCTATTTCATTAGGTCGTTTTGGTTGGAAAGCCAGTACGCCAAGCGTACGAGTTCAGTCCCTTGGCGCATTACGTGGCGATATGGGTATCACCAACCCTTTATTTCCAGATGAAAGCATAGCCAACACAGCCTTGCATGAAAGCTATTTAACCAGAACGAACAATGAAGACACTGGTTCAGATATTTATGGCGAGCCAGAAGCCAGCCAAAGCTTTTCTGACGATGTAGTGTTTTACGCTGAAACTTTAGCGGTGCCAGCAAGACGTAACATTGATGATGAAGATGTATTAACCGGCAGTATTTTATTTGAGCAAACACAATGTACGGCATGTCATACACCATCATTTACTACAGCAACTGGTGAATTAAGCATTGGCGGAAAAGATGCTCCAGAGGCATTAAAAGGTCAGAAAATTTATCCTTTCACAGATATGTTATTGCATAATATGGGTGACGAATTAGCCGATAACCGACGCGACTTTATGGCAGACGGTTTTGAGTGGAAAACCAGACCATTATGGGGAATAGGTTTAACTAAAACGGTAAACCCAGCGGCTGGATTTTTACATGATGGACGAGCCGATACAGTTGAAGAAGCAATACTCTGGCACGGTGGCGAAGCCGCTAACAGCCGCACATTATTTGCTAGCCTGTCAGAAGTTGAACGAGAGCAACTAGTTAGCTTTGTAATGTCGCTATAATTTACTTTTTATCTTTGATCACTAAAAAACAGCCTGTCGGCTGTTTTTTTTATTTATAAAGAGTAAACACTATAACCGTTAGCTTTGACTCAACGTCGTCACTAAAGAATCAACCAAGGTATATGCAACCACAAACATGATCATACCAACTATTATATCTATTGTTTGTTGTACTTTAGAACGACTTAACCAAGGTGCCAATTTAGCTGCCGCAATTGCTAACGCATAAAACCAGAGTACTGACGCGAGTATAGTTCCAACAGCAAACGCAACTCTGTCTTCCCCTTCAAACGTACCGCCAACACTACCTAAAATAATAATGGTATCTAAATATACGTGAGGATTTAATAAAGTAACCGCAAATGTTGTTACGATTATCATCTTTCTGCTCGGTCTTTTATCAACAGACTCCACACGATGATATTGATTACGTAAAGCAGATCTGAACGACATTCCACCATAAATCAATAAGAACAAAATACCACCTATGGTAATAAACAACATTAATAACTCATTGCTAGAGATAAGTTTACCACCACCAAAAATACCAATACTTATTAATAACACGTCACAAATAATACAAATTGTAGCTGCTAAAATATGATGATTACGCTTAATACCTTGGTTTAAAATAAATGAGTTCTGTGCGCCAATAGGAATGATCATTCCTGCGCCTAAAATCAAACCTTTCAATAATGCCGCTGTTACCATTTATCTCTCTCTAAATTTATTTCTATTTCTGTATGAATAATTATCACAACACCATGGCGGCAATGACGCCAAAGATGATCAAAGGAATATTGTAATGAAGGAATGTAGGAACCACTGAATCCCAAATATGATCATGCTGACCATCGGCATTTAAACCAGATGTTGGACCCAAAGTTGAGTCTGAAGCCGGAGAACCAGCATCACCTAATGCAGCAGCAGTTCCAACTAATGCAGCTGTCGCAAGTGGTGAAAAACCGAAACCTACTGCTAGTGGCACATATATAGAGGCTATAATTGGAATGGTAGAGAAAGACGAACCAATTCCCATAGTGACTAACAAACCAGTTAACAACATTAAGAACGCAGCTAACACTCTATTGTCACCTACTAAATCTGTGGTAGTTAATACTAATGAATCAATTGCTTGTGTTGCTTTCATCACCTCGGCAAAACCAGCCGCTGAGATCATAATAAAACCCAATAATCCCATCATATATACGCCTTTAGAAAAGACATCTTGGGTTTCTTCAACTTTAAGTACACCGCCTAATATAAACAGTATAACTCCACTTAACGAACCAATGATCATAGAATCTGTTAACAGTTGCGTGGTAAGCGCTCCAATAATGGCAATAGCGGCAACCCATAAATGTTTTGCTTTTAACGTATGATTTTCAGGCTCTGGCGCTAAAATATTATCTAACGAATATTCTCGCTTTCCACGATAGCTTACAAATAATGCAAACAGTAACCCCAGAAACATACCAAATACAGGAATAGCCATTACTAGTGGCAACTGCTCCACCTGAATATTCACGCCACTCTCTACCAAATTAGTAAACAATAAAGTATTTAGAAATATTTGACCAAAACCAACAGGCAACAACATATAAGTGGACGTTAAACCAAAGGTTAAAATACAAGCAACTGCCCTTCTGTCTAATTTAAGTTGAGCCATTACATGTAACAAAGGAGGTATTAAAATTGGAATAAACGCGATATGAACAGGCACTATATTTTGTGAAGCAACAGCAGCTAACAAAATAACACCAAATAAAATGCTCTTAACCCAAATAGTACTGCCGACGGAGGCGTTTTTCCCACTAATTTGAGTGATCACTTTATTGGCTAATACATCAGTAATACCCGACTTGGAAATTGTGACAGCAAACGCACCTAACATGGCATAATTCAATGCAATAGCGGCTCCGCCACCTAAGCCCTCAGTAAACACCTTAACGGTTTCCAGCAAAGGTAAGCCACCAACAACGCCACCAACTAAAGCGCTTAACACTAAAGCAATTACAATATTTACTCGCGCTAAACTTAGACCTACCATCAGTAATACTGCAACAACAACAGCGTTCATAGCTTTTCCTAATTTCATTAATTTATTGGGATTATCAATACTTGTGAGATTATGTCTGAATTGACTAAGATTGCTAGTCTCAATGTTTACAATCCTATAAAATGGCAGTCGACTTATTCATTTAGTTGATAATAAATACATTTCTCTCTAATCTAGGGTTTCATTTTTAAATAAAGCGCCCTGAGTAGTATGAAATCCCATTTAACTATTTTACTTTTTGCATGTCAGGTATTTTGTTTTTATGTACAAGCAAATACAGCTCAAACCATATCCACTTCTGTACAAAAACCAACACAAATTCTATTCATTAATTCATTAAACCAAGAGATGCCGTGGCAAAAAGCAGTGGAAAATGGATTAAGAACTAAGTTACTTGAACATGCATCAGGCTTTGATTTATTTATTGAAAATATGGACTCGGCTAGGTTTGACGAAATTCAGCAAAAATCAATCATGACTCAGTATCTACAACAAAAATATCAAGATAAAAAAATAGATATTATTATTACTAGAGGCATCCCAGCTGCGACGTTATTATCCAGTTTTGATCACTTATTTTCTGGTATTCCAAGAATACACTTGTCACCCGGCGGTAAATTTACAATACCTGTTGATGAAACAGGGCTTATTATAAAACCCAAATTAAACTTCAAACAAGCAACACAAGACGCCGTAAACTTAATCGCTCCCCAAAAAATAATTGTAATCTTAGATAAAAATAGTGAAATTGGTTTTGACTATTCTCGAAGTATTTACCCGATCATTACAAAGAATTTTTCTCATATCAGTATTGAAGAATGGTTTGATGTACCTACCGAAGAACTGATCAACAAAGTAAATAATGCTTCATCTGATTCTATGATTATATTTACGCCTGTTTTTCGCCGTTATAACGACGCAGTTATTAGTCCATTTCAGTTTTTAGAATTATTGACCGCTGATAGCAAGGCTCCCATTATCAGTTACTGGAGCTCGATGCTAGGGGCAGGTATTGTTGGTGGACATTTACTGTCAGGCAAAAATATTGGTACACAAGCCGCAGAATCAGTGATCTCTTTTATTAATAACAAGAGTTTAAAACCCATTAATCTCAAAAAACTAAGTGGTCATTATTATGATTGGCGACAGCTAGATAAGTTTAATATCGACACTAAAAAACTACCTAAAGACTCGGTAATTTCTTATTACGCCCCCTCTTATTTTGAAAAAAATAAAACCCTTATATACACCACAATGATCATCATCATTTTATTAACGAGCTTTTTAACCTTTGTATCATTTTTAAATAATAAACGAGTTCAACTACTAAAAGAGCTGGATAACGAAAAATTAAAATTAGAATCTCGTGTTGATGAGAGAACCAAAGAACTGTTAATAGCAAAAGAAGAGGCTGAACATTTAACATCCGTAAAATCAGACTTTTTAGCCAATATGAGTCATGAGATCAGAACCCCAATGAATGGCGTTATTGGCCTCACTAATATTTTACTCAACAGCGATTTACCAGAAAAAGAGAAACAATATTTAGATAAAATCAAATACTCTTCTGATCAATTACTCATCGTCATCAATGATATTTTAGACTTCTCTAAAATTGAATCCGGTAATATTAATCTTGAAGCTTTCCCTTTTTCTATTCATTCAATTGTTGATTACATCAAAACCACATTTGAAAACCAAGCCGAAGAAAAAGGCATAGAGTTTGCCATTAATGTTGACGATAACGTTAATCCAGATTTAATCGGTGATGTGGTTCGTATCAATCAAGTACTATTGAACCTATGTGCTAATGCCATTAAATTCACACCTAATGGCAAGGTATCTATAAATATTCAAGCTGAGCCAACTATAAACGAGCATGAAGAAGTGCTTATGCACTTTATCGTTAAAGATTCTGGTATAGGTATAGCGCCTACAAATCTGCCACACTTATTTGACGCTTTCACTCAAGAAGATAGCTCCACTACCAGAAAATTTGGTGGTACAGGCTTAGGCTTAACCATTAGTAAACGTTTATGTAAATTAATGGGTGGTGACATTTCCGTGACCAGTACACAAAATGTCGGCAGTGTATTTACAGCCTCAATAAAACTAAAACTTCATACCCAAGTATTAACGCCTAACAGCCAAAACTTAGTGTTCCCTGACGTTTTTGATGTACTAGTAGTCGATGATAATACCTTAGCGCTGAACGCAATTGAGAAACAACTCTCATTGATGGGGCTAAACTGTACTTTGTGTAGAACAGGTCAACAAGCACTCGATATTATAGAAAAAGAGCAAGGGAAGTTTAAAGTGATTATTACCGATTGGTGCATGCCAACAATGAGTGGCGAAAGCTTTTTAACTCATATAAATAATATGGAGGCTAAGCCTTGCGAGATTATTATTGTAATTACGGCCTATAACAAAAATACAATAAATGAATTGGCGAACAAGCTAAATATCAATACGGTTTTGCACAAGCCAGTTCTTACCAGTTTACTATATAGCGTAATTCAAACTAACATTGAAAACTCAACAATATTGCCAATGGCAAGTAATGAAGAGTCATTAGCTGGGTTGAGAGTATTAGTTGCTGAAGATAATAAGATTAATCAATTAGTCATTACAAAAATGTTAGAAAAAGAAAGTATAGTTTTTCGATTAGTTGATAATGGCTTAGAGTGTACTCAGCTTATTGAAAATGAAGACTTTGATCTAATATTAATGGATATTCATATGCCAGTTATGGATGGTGTTGAAGCAAGCAAAATCATACGTAACTCCGCTAACAAAAAAGTGGCTAATACCCCAATTATTGCCCTAACGGCCAATGTCATGTCAGATGATATTCAATACTACCTTTCTATGGGCATCAATGCTCACATTGCCAAACCAACTCAGCCAAGAGATTTACACGATACAATTGTGCAATGCTTAAAAGATTGTTCCGATTACTTTAATAAAACCGCATAGTTAACATTCTCGATATCGTCTGAATGTTTATATTTGAATATAAAAAAAGAGAACTCTCAGGCTCTCTTCAATAGTGGTATTATTTTCTACAAGCTTTAATTAAAAAGCTTATCGTTGGATGTTCGGTTGCTTAACAAAGGCTTCTAATACATCTATATTTTGGGTTAATTGTGACTTTAGTCTGTCTTTAAACATCACCGTTAGTTTATCAAGTCGGTCAAATTCCGTATGCCAAATCATGCCCCATTTTTTCTCAGTATCTCTATCGCAAGCCGTTAATCCATCTTGCTTTAAACAGTTCCAAGCCTCTTTATGTGTGGTTTGTGAATAACCGTCATTACCTGAATGTCCATCAATCGCAAAGTTTGTCGCTTCTAAATAGGCAATTGGCATACCACTACAAGCAAAAGGCGAATGATCTGACCAACTGCCCGTCTGTCCTTGAGGGTAACCTTCAAATGCAGGGTGTAATTGATGGCTATTTTCAGTAAATAGGTCTTTAGAAATAGACAGTAATTCATCTCTTAATTTTGTTGAGGAATTATAATTAGGTTTACTAACTGCCTTACATTTATAAGGTGTTTCATGAGCGCTATGTACGTAAAGTTTGTCGCCACCAATTATGGTATCCAAGTTGATCATACCAACAACATGTTTAAGTGATTCCTGTTGTTGTCCCACATAAGCTTTAGAGCCTTGTAAACCAAACTCTTCCGCACCCAAAGCCACTAATCTGACAGTGATAGGTAGTTTTTGTTCTTTTAAACGGTTAGCTAAGTCAAGAATTGCGGCTACCCCAGAGCCATTGTCTGTTGTACCTAGGCTGCCCTGCTTTTCGCCTGTTGAGTCATAATGAGCCCCAATAACTATGGTTTCTTCCGACTGACCTTTAATGGTGATAGATAAATTTTCAGACGTTAATTTTTGACCTTTTATAGAAAATCCAAATGGAAATTCATTAACTGTATACCCCAATAACTGCCACTGATTTTTGATCCAAGCTGCAGTCTCTTTTTCTTTATCCGAGCCTGCTGGTCTTGCACCAATTCCAGAGGTTTCGTCGGTTAATTCAGTTAGTTTTTGCCAAGCAAAATCATCAGCTAATACTGACTTTGAAAAACTAAATAATAAACATAGTGTTAGAAGGTATTTCATGCGGGTTTCCGTATATTTGATGCCAATGTAAGTAGCAGTAAAATACAGGTAAATCGATGTGATAAAAAGAGAAATGATATGAAATAAAAATATTACGAGGTGAATGAAATATCACCCACCCCGTATCATTTGCTATTTAATTACACGTAGCCAGATTTAATCTGGCTAGTTAAATACAGCTTAGTTAAATGCGGTTAACTAAGCGCATGTCTAATTGATAGTTAAAAAGCTAGTTTTGCAGACACTTGCATATAACTTGAATCAGCATCAGCTTCTGCCATTTCAAAGTTACCAATCTCTGCTCCAACAGAAAACTTAGGTGTGTAATTTTTGAATATGTTTACACCCCAATGACTTCTGTCTACATCACTTTCTGTCGTTGTGATATTGCCATAAAATACTGAACTACGAACAGCCTCTGTCCAAAAATGACGGTATGCCACCATAAAGCTGCTTGACTCTTCTACTTCTTCACCTACTAAATCGGTTGCAGCTGCAACACCAACATAACGACCTAAGTTACCTTGATGAAGTTGAAACCTAAAGTCGTCTTTAGAAGCTACATTAATTTTACCTGCAATAGATACACCAGCAGCGCTTTCAGTTTCACCTGTTAATGTAGTTAATTGTCTTACTAAAGCAGCAACTGAAACATTACCCCAATCACCTTTAAATTGGTATTTAGCGATTATATCAGGCATAGAATCATTAGTTGGATCGCCGCCGTAGGATTCTGGATTTTCTAACGCTACTGAGAAACCATTTTTGCTATATCTAACTTGTGTGTTTCGCACAAACGCTTCACCTACCATAGCACCTGCAAAATCAACTGTTTCTGCCAAAGCGCTGGTATTCATAAACGTGGTCCATGTTTGACCAATTACAAAGTCTTCATATTTAATCATTGCATGACGTAAACGAGGGTTGGACGAATTGGAGATAACTTCATTACCGCCACTGCCATAAAAATCCATTTCAATAAATGCCGTCACCCCATAACCTGTGTATGTGGTATTGATTCGAGATTCTCTAACAGAAAACTTAGTCTGAGAAGCATCTTCTGTTAATACCGTTCCTGTGCCAATCCAAAAGTCCTGGTATGCAACGTTTCCAGTGACATGTCGTCCATCAACCTTAATAAAACCACCAAACTTAATAGTTTCATCATCGTTTACTTTTATTTCGTAGGCGGCGGTAGAAGCACCACTAAATAATACTGTTGTTGATAATATTGTTGCAGACGTTAATACATTTATTATTTTTTTCATTTTATTAAACCCTGTTTCATCTAAATTCGAATATATGAAGTATCAACATATAGTCGCTACTTCACATCTATGCAACTTCTTCGAGTTGTTGTTTTCGAAATCTATTATTTGAAAAGAATGAAATTTGAACAATTAGCAATTAGTCTATTCGACTAAGGTCTAATAGTATTTGGAAGGCCATTTCGACTAAAGTTTATTCCATTAAAAAGAACTAGTTGTCATAAAACTTAGTCCAAAATCAATCTACTCATTAGGTGCCTTATTATGACCTCAAAATCATATGCAATACCCAAATTTGACCATGAAAATTCAACTCCTTTAACTATTGAGCAATATCATGATTTATATCAAGCCTCAATTGACAGCCCTGAAAAATTTTGGGACATCCAAGGGAAAAGACTAGATTGGACAAAACCTTATACAAAAGTTAAAAACACTCGCTTTAACAAAGGTGATGTGAAAATTGACTGGTATGCAGATGGCGAACTAAATGTTTGTACTAACTGTGTAGATAGACACTTACCTGATCACGCGGACCAAAGTGCAATCATTTGGGAAGCTGATACCCCAGGTCAAAGTAAACACATTAATTATCAACAACTACACGATGAAATATGCAAATTAGCAAACGGCTTAAAATCACTTGGGGTTAAAAAAGGTGACCGAGTTGTTATTTATATGCCTATGGTTCCAGAAGCCGCTTATGCAATGTTAGCTTGTGCTCGAATTGGTGCGGTTCACTCAGTTATATTTGCAGGTTTTTCACCCCATGCGATTGCTGACCGTATTATTGATTGTGAAGCAAAAGTGGTTATCACATCAGACATTAGTAAACGTGGTGGAAAAAGCTTACCACTAAAACAAAATGTAGATGAAGCATTGGCAAGAGACGACGTTACTTGTGTCGAAAAAACCATAGTGTTTAATCATGACGATCACAAAATGCCATTACTGGACAAACAAGTTTGGTGGGACTCATTTGTTGGGGATCTTGAAACTACATGCCCTGCTGAACCTATGAATGCAGAAGATCCTCTGTTTATTCTTTACACATCAGGTTCAACTGGTCAGCCAAAGGGGCTAGTTCATACTACTGGCGGTTATTTAGTTTATGCATCGCTGACTCATCAAATGATTTTTGATTATAAACCGGGTGAAGTTTACTGGTGTGCTGCCGATGTTGGTTGGGTTACCGGTCATACCTATATTGTTTATGGACCACTTGCTAATAGAGCAACAACCGTAATGTTTGAAGGTATTCCAACTTACCCAGACGAACGCCGTATTGGTCAAATTATCGATAATCATAACGTTAATATTCTATATACAGCGCCAACTGCTATTAGAGCATTAATGGCAAAAGGTGACTTGGCAGCCAAAGACTCTCACCGTGATTCTTTACGTTTATTAGGTAGCGTGGGTGAACCTATTAACCCTGAAGCTTGGCAGTGGTATTACGAAGTTGTGGGTAAATCAAGATGCCCAATTGTTGATACTTGGTGGCAAACTGAAACAGGTGGAGCAATGATCACTCCACTTGCTAGCTCTACAAAATTAAAACCAGGCTCTGCAACCTTCCCTTTCTTTGGTGTGCAACCAGCACTAGTTGATCCTGAAGGTAATGAACTTGAAGGCGAAAATGAAGGGAACTTAATCATTAAAGACTCTTGGCCAGGACAGGCAAGAACCATACATGGTGACCATAAGCGTTTTGAAGAAACTTACTTCTCAGCTTATGATAATGTTTATTTCACGGGTGATGGTTGTAAGCGTGACGCTGACGGATATTACTGGATCACAGGGCGTGTAGATGACGTTCTTAACGTGTCAGGTCACAGGTTAGGTACCGCTGAAATTGAAAGTTCATTAGTTGCACACGAAAAAGTCGCAGAAGCAGCCGTTGTGGGTTATCCTCATGATATTAAAGGCCAAGGTATTTATGTTTATATCACTCCTATATCTGGAACGGAAGTAACGGAAGAATTGACCAAGTCTATACGTGATTGGGTTCGTCACGACCTTAGTCCTATAGCAACACCAGATATGATCCAGTGGACAAACGGTTTACCAAAAACCAGAAGTGGCAAGATCATGCGCCGTATATTAAGAAAAATTGCAGCTAATGATTATGCTCAACTGGGTGACACGTCTACTTTGGCCGATCCGACTGTGGTGGATTCCATCATAGAAAATCGACTAAACAGATGAGTATATGGCTAACTTTTTAATTGCAGACGACCATCCATTATTTCGTGAAGCGCTTATTGGCGCTTTACGAAGTCAATTTTCTGAGCTGAGTATTGTGGAGTCCGATTCACTTGAATCCACAATCCAGCAAATTGAAAACCACGATGACCTAGACCTAGTATTACTAGATTTACATATGCCTGGTAGCGGTGACTTATACGGCATTATTAGAATTAGAGAAGATTACCCAGAATTACCAGTTGCGGTAATTTCTGGCTCAGATCAACTGGATATCATTTCAAAAGTCATGGGGTTTGGTGCAATGGGCTTTATTTCCAAATCTTCATCATCCGTTCAAATCGCTCAAGCAATTAATAACATATTAGAAGGCGATACTTGGCTTCCTCCTGGCATTGAAAATCAAATTCAAGCGCTATCAAGCGATGATCTTAATTTAGCTAACCGAGTCGCGAAGCTAACGCCTCAGCAATATCGAGTTTTATATTTATTACATGAAGGTATGCTAAACAAACAAATTGCTTACGAGCTTAATGTTACTGAAGCTACCATCAAAGCGCACATAACGGCAATATTCAAAAAGTTAGGAATTAACAATAGAACTCAAGCTGTATTACTTGCAGAAAAACTACAACTTGAGCCTAGTATTTCTAGCAAATAACTTTAACGATATAAATTTATGCTATTTCAACTTTAAATAGGATTTATGAGGTTCAATGGTATTTACTCAGCGACATTACAGTACAATAGTTTCAAGCGTGAGGGTTATACCGACGGCTACAATTTGTTACAATCGCAATATGAGCACTTGTAGCTCGAATCTATTAATCTTATAAGAGTAAAATAACGTAATGAACAAATTTTCAAATATTGCCGAATTAATTGAAGTTTACGAAGCAGAAATTAATGCGCTTAACGTTAATATTGCTACTTTAAAGAAAAAACCACAAAGCTTTAATGAACGTGTACTTTTTAATTATATTGATACGGGTAGCACAGGAAAAACTAAAGATTTTGTTAGAGCATTAGGCATAATGTCTGAACGTGGTTCATTATTTTCGTCCGCTGATGTAAGTAAATTAATCAAAGATGGTGCTGGAGATGTCTCTCCTGAGTTGTTATCGATAGCCAGAAAAGTCGTTGGAATGAAAAAAAGAAACGGTAAAGGTCAATAATTTCATAATAATTGACAATAGTAGGCATTGTTTATCAGTTTGGTATAGCCAAACAGCAATAAAAAATTTAAACTAGCTGAAGTTAGTTAATTGAATAAAATTCAAAGTCTGATTTGTAATGGTGATAACAAGTCAGAAATTTATTTTTCACCGAAGAGAAAGAGAAAGTTATGAGTAAAGGTACAGTTAAGTGGTTCAGCGCAGATAAAGGTTTCGGATTCATTACTCCTGAAGACGGAAGCAAAGATTTATTTGTTCACCATTCAGAAATTCAAGCAGGCGGTCAATTTGCAACATTAGACGACGGTCAAGCTGTTGAGTTTGAAGTTGGCCAAGGTCCTAAAGGCCCTTGTGCAAATAAAGTTGTTGCTCTTTAAGCGATAACTCATAGGCTGGCTGATGCGCATAGCGCATTAGCTTTCCTATACTTCCCCACCCTAGATTGAATTTACACCTGCAGTAAAAAGTATCCGCCTTACAACAAAATACATTCCTAAAGAACTTAAATACAATCAACAAATAATTACACCACCTTTATTAGATTGCCTTTTTTAGAATATTTCTAGCTCTATAATTTTAGCTCCATACATTCAGTCATTCCCAAATTCATTAATACACAAGCCATTCAGCTTAAATCAACATCAGCTATTACTGCTTTTGCACCAAACTTTTCAGCCAAGATTTTAATGCCGCTGGCTTTAATGGTTTTGGCATATAACGTACATCTAATTGTTTACACGTTTCTTTTAAGCTCTCTTCTTTAACTGCTGTTATTAAAGCCGCAGGAATGTCCAAATTCCAATGCGATCGAACTTGTTGTATTAATTCTAACCCTGAGGTTGTAGACGGTACTAATTGATAGTCAATTAATAGTGCATCTGGGCAAACGCATTCAGATAATTGTAAATACTCACTGAGTGCTTCAACACTAGAAAAACATAAACAATGGCAGCTCCATTTCTCCAACAGAGACTTCATAGCATCTAAGTTTTGAATCTCATCATCAACACAAATAACATTTAAATGATTAAACTGACTAGATTCATGTTGTGCAAATTTTGATGTTTCCGCAACGAGATTAGAGTCGCCCAATTGAATACTGACACCAAAGCAAGAACCTTTACCAAAGCGCGATGATAGTTTTATTGGGCATTTAAGTTGTTCACTCATACGTTCAACAACACCTAAGCCTAATCCTAACCCTTTAATACTTCCGGTATGTGTGCGGTAAAAATCTTGAAAAACATGTTGATGATCTGACTCTGAAATACCTTCTCCGGTATCCCAGACTTCAATTCTTATCGTTCCTTTTTTTTCATGCCTAATACCAATTAATACTTTACCTTCATTAGTATATTTAACTGCATTTGATAGAAAGTTTTGTAGTATTCTGCGCAAATAAGTTGCATCGCAATACACAACAACATCATGCCAATGCTCAATAAAGTGGATCCCCTTATCTTGGCATTGAGCTGAAATTTCATCACATAAAGAGCGTAATACGCTAGATAGTTTAAAATGAGTAAATGTGGGGACTAAAGCACCTTGCTCTAATTTAGATATTTCCAACAAAGTCGCGAGTAAATCCTCCATTGCATATAATGACTGATCAACTTTATCTAAAGTTTGATGCTGGCTTTCGGTAAGTGAGTCTTCACTTAATGATGAAACATATAACCTTGCTGCATTTAATGGCTGCAATACGTCGTGACTCGCCAGTGCTAAAAATCGGGTTTTTGATGCATTGGCTTGTTCGGCTTCTTGCTTAGCTAACCTTAATTCTTGGCTAATTTCACTTATTTGATCGACTCGACGTTTCACCTTATGCTCAAGGTTAATATTAGCGTCTTTTAATGCTTGTTCAGTTTCTATAAAACTGGTGATGTCATTAAAACTTGTTACAAAACCACCATTAGGCAAGGGGTTTCCAACCATTTCAATCACACGACCGTCTGAGCGTCTACGGATAAAACTATGTGTTTGGCTGCTTTGTAAATGTGATAAACGCTTATTTACTAATTCATCAATTTCGCCATGACCGCACTCACCTCTTAATGCATTAAATTGGATCAAGTTTTTTACCGGCAATCCAACTTTTACCATAGATTTAGGATAATCAAATAACTCTAAATATTGCTTATTCCAAGCCACCAAATTTAAGTCTTTATCTATGACACTAATACCCTGGCTTAAATTTTCTAATGAACTAAATAGAATGGCTTGATTAGTTTTTAATGCCATCGTGGTATCGTCAAAGAAGTTCACAACATCTTCAACATCTAATTGTTTACCGGAGAGAACTATATTAACCAACGACTGAGCAGAAGAAGCGCCTAACACCCCAGCCAACATCCGTTCACAATATTCGACAAAGTGATGTGTTAATTCTTCAGTGTCTTTTAATTTAACAACTTTGGAACCTTCTTTAATCGCTAGCTCTTCTTGGTCTTGTTCATATTCCAGTAATAGTTGTTCACATCGACCATTACCTAAAAAGGTCATCAGCAAATCAGTTAAATCTTTTACGCTTGCGCTAGTATGCACCAACCTTTGTTTAGCAATCGGAACTTTAACATTTGGGTGCACAAACGCTGCGGCCTGAATTTTATCAATTAATCGTTCTTTGGCCATTAACGAAAATGCATAATAAGCCAAACAATTCACTATTAAACTTATGATCACGCCTTGGCTAATTATCCCACTATGTTGTGATACATCACTCGCTGACGCAAGTGGCATAAGTAGAAACATCAACCAACTTAAGAAACCAAGTGTTAAACCAGCGTAAACCCCATTAGCGTGACCTTTTCGCCAATATAAGCCACCAATAATAGCGGGTAATAATTGGATCACTAAAGAAAAGGCAATAAGGCCAATACTGTGTAACGAGGTTTGATTTGCCCAAGATAAATAATAGGCGTAAGACAAGAGTAAAATGGCACCAATAGTAAACTGTCGTAAAGGAACAACTTTAAATTTGTACATTCCTTGATCTAGTATTTGGTGGCTATCACGTTTTAATAGTAACGGCATAAATACATCATTTGTGATCATTGTACTTAAGGTTAGTGTCGCGACAATGATCATGGCACTAGCAGCCGATATACCACCTAAGAAAACAAATATAGTTGCCCAATGACTATTAACGTACATTGGTAATTCCATTGTGAAAATATCTTTATTAACACCTGTATCTAATAAAAAATAATGACCCGCTAGGGCAATAGGAATAATCGCAGCTGCTGTTAATACTAGATATAAAGGAAATAACCAACGCGCTGTTTGTAAGTTTTTTGAATCGCTGTTGTCCACCACCATGACATGAAACTGCCTTGGTAAACATAATATTGCAGCGCCAGCCATAAAGGTTTGTACAATAAAATCTAAGCTAAAAAATCGGTCTGTAGTCCAAATCGATTCAGGCATAGCAGGTAAATCAGCAATTTCTATTTGATCAAATAACGTTAATGCTATCCAAGCAGAAACCACTAAACCGAGTAGCTTAAATAAAGATTCAAACGCAATGGCAAAAATAAGTCCAGAGCGATACTCAGTAACATCCGCTTTCCTTGCTCCATATAAAATAGCGAATAAAGCAATTAATAATGCCGCTAAAAATGCTGAAGTATATTCAATACCAGTCACACTATCGTTTACTAAAGTAAGAGCTGAAAAACTCGCGTTAATGGCTTTAAGTTGTAATGCAATATAAGGAATGATGGCCAAAGTCGCGATAACAGTGACAATAAGCGCCGTTTGCTGACGTTTGCCATAACGAGCTGAAATAAAGTCAGCAATGGACGTTAAATTTTGTTTTTTAGATACTTGAACTAATTTGGCTAATATAGGATAACCAAATAACATCAATAAAATAGGGCCTAAAAGAATTGGTAAAAACTGCCAACCATCAGTAGATGCTGTGCCTACAGCTCCAAAGTAAGTCCAACTAGAACAGTATATGCCCAGCGCAAATGCGTAAATGATAGGATGATGAGTGATCTTTTGTGATAACGGATTGTTAGTTCTGTCGCCCCATCGAGCTATTAAGAACATTATCCCTGCATATATAGCTGAAACTATAATTATCACTGCTGTCATTAATTTTCCCTTATGCGTTATCTACACAGTACTATTTTCGTTACTGCAACATTTAAGTAAGCTACTAAATTAACACATCTTTTAATTGCATTCTGTTTGCTTTTTTCTCATCGATCATAGTCAAATACAACTCTGCTGTTGCGATTGCATCTGACAATGCATGATGTTGTTGATAAAAAGGTAATTTGGCTCGCTTTCGTAAATTAGCTAAGGTTAAATCTTGTGGTTCAAAAGGAAGGCCTCGACGATTAAATGCTTTATTAGCTAACACCAAAGTATCTATCATAGGTAATACAGGTGCGACACCATACAACTTTATGCAAGCTTCATTAATAAACTCACGTTCTATTTTATTAAAATGCACCAACATCACCTTACCTGCAATAAGCTTTAAAAACTCATCCATGACTTGCCTAAGGGATGAGCCTTTTTGACATTCAGAATCAGTAATTGTATGGATAGTGACATTCTCTGCATCAAGCGCTTGATCTATAGCAATGATCTCATGAAAACTTGAGCCAAGTTGAATTTGGCTATGGGACATATTTACGCAGCCAATACTCAATAACTTATCTTTTGTTGCATCTAAACCTGTTGTTTCAAAATCTACAGAAACAATATCAACTGACGACAATTTAGCATTCAACGCTGGCATTGGAACTGATAAAAAATCATAAAGACCGTTATCTTTTGATAAACGGTGTAATAAAGATAATCGTACTTTTTCATACTTACGATTTGCCGGAGTTAACAACCAACCTAAAGGCATTAGAGAACCGCCTGCCTTGCATCTTGCAAGGTTTTAATAACTTTAAATGCGTCTTTTAAATATGTACGTTCAAGACGAGAAATATCCCCAGGCGATAAATAATTATTAACCGGCAAACCCGCCAAACTTTTTTTCAAATATAAACCTAGTTTTAATTGAACCAAAAATTCAAATGCATCAATCAAACTAAGTGCCGATGAACGACTCACAACACTATTACCCGTTTTCATTTCTGCCACTTTTTGTAGTCTGCCTATTGTGCAAGTTTCTTCTATTCCAAGTGCTAAAGCATAAATACGCGCTAAGTCTACGATGGGAGCAATCGCATTATGTTTTAAGTCCATGGTTGATTTATTATCACCACTTTGAATTAATACAAAATCCCTAATAAAGCCTAACGGGGGTCTATGTGCTTGCATATTCTTACTTAAATGTGCCAAAAACAATGTGCTTTTAGTGGTTTTGCTCAGCACGTATTTTTTTATGTCACTAATTAAACTAACTTCGCCATACACAAAACTTAAATCAAAAAAGATACTAGAATTTAATAAAGCTTGTGGTGATGGGGTATCAATCCAAGCTCGAAAGTAATCAAGCCATACCTTTTGGGTTTGACGCCACTTAATATTGCTGGCCATAACATTACCAGGACAATACACAAAACCACAAAGGTTCAAGCCATCACAGACAAAATTGGCTAACTTTTTAAACCAATCAAAATGCTCAGGTAAGGCTTTATCACTAATGATCAAACCATTATCTTGATCCGAATACGCTAACTGCTCTTGCCTCGCTAAAGAGCCTGCCGAAAACCAAGCAAATGGAACCGGAGCTTGGCCTAACTCTTCTTGCCCCAACTCTATAAGTCTTACCGTAAGTGCTTTTGATAATGCGCTAATGCTCTTACCTATTTGTAATCCTGCTATGCCTAACTTAGTCATTTTCAATTGTACGTCAGGTAGCATTACACCGACTTTGACTAACTCATCCACCGTTTTAGCTCGGCGGATGACACTGATAAGATGCGCGGCATTTTGCGCTTCTTTGTGCATTAAGTCGGTAATGGTGATAACACCATGTAGCTGACTATTTTTAGTAACAAGTAAGTGATGAATATTCTTATCCATCATCATAATGAGTCCATCAAAAGCAATACTATTAGCATCTATGCTGTAAAGATCTTTGGTCATGATCTCACTAACTTTGGTGTTATACGGTAAACCTTCCGCAACACAACGCACACGAATATCTCTATCTGTGACTATACCCAAGTCTTCGATAGCAATTGAATTTTCTTGTTTTAAAACAACTAGACTGGAGTAGCCTAAACGAGTCATTTTTTCAGCGGCTTGTTGAACCGTCTCATCTTGCAAAATGGTTGCGGCTTGTTTGGAAATTAAATCACCAATCAAAGTATTATTTAACGGAGATGCATTTATTTCAGTAGCATGCTGGCTAATAATTGTTTGTTTAAGTCTTGTCTCATGTGAGGCAGTTAAAAACTGTATAACACTTGGATATTCGTCCACGGCAGATAAAATATCATCAAGCTTCAAGCAATAGACTAAGGCATCCTCTTCTACTACTAAGGTTGAGTTATTGTTTAAAATTAACTGACGGCATAAATCACCTTCACCGTATTTTTCAATGGTACTTGTTTCATTATTTATGCAGGTTCGTTTTACCAAAATGCCTTTTTTAATCAGTAATATAGTATCTTGCAACTCGTCATTATCTGTGAGCACTTGACCTGCTGTTACATAAGTAATAGTTATGTTTTTAGTTAATTCTTGCAAGACTTGTTTGGGCAAAATATCAAATGGAGGGATTTGTTGAACAAACATGACATGTTCTATTAACTCGCTATTCATCTCTTTCCCCTAAATCCATTCGAATTTGCAATTTCATTGCATATTAATTTTTACATGCTTTATTTTTAAAGGGTTAACGCTATTTTTACAAGATTTAAATCGCCTCTTTAGACTAAAGTTGAATACCGCATATGTGATCTCATTGTTAATGTAATTCTAGTTGGTTGGTGTATCAATGTTGTTGATAGTCTACGTGCTTAACTTTTATGATTCGGCTTTAACAGGGTTAGCTTCTAAGAGTTTAGTTTCCATAACAATGATATATCAAATCTCCCTTTGCAATTAACAGAGATTAATTTGGAGTAAGTTGTGGAAAATAAAACGTCATATTGGCAAGAAAATCTTCGCCTAATATTTATCTGCTTAATAATATGGTTTGTTGTGTCATTTGGTCTAGGCATTATGTTTGTCGAAGAACTTAACACAATACGATTAGGCGGTTACAAACTTGGATTTTGGTTCGCTCAACAAGGTTCTATCTATACTTTCTTAGGTCTTATTTTTTGGTATACCAAGAAAATGAATGACCTAGATAAAAAATATAATGTGGAGGAAGAATAATGGAACAGCTGAAACTCTTTACCTATATCGCCGTATTCGGCTCTTTCGCGTTATATTTTGCTATTGCATGGTGGGCTCGTGCTACCACAACTAGCGACTTTTACGTTGCCGGCGGCGGCATAACGCCATTACAAAATGGTATGGCCATTGGTGCCGACTGGATGAGTGCTGCGTCGTTCATATCTATGGCTGGCTTAATCGCTTTCCTTGGTTATGGTGGCTCTGTATTTTTAATGGGTTGGACAGGTGGTTATGTTTTACTCGCCATGTTACTCGCCCCTTATATGCGTAAACACGGTAAATTTACCGTTCCAGAATTTATCGCTGATAGGTATTATTCAAAAACAGCACGTATAGTTGCTGTTATTTGTTTAATCATCGCTTCATTAACCTACATCATAGGTCAAATGAAAGGTGTAGGCGTTGCTTTCTCTCGCTTCTTAGAAGTTGAATATGACAATGGTTTATACATAGGTATGGCGGTTGTTTGGGTTTATGCTGTTTTAGGCGGCATGAAAGGTATTACTTACACGCAAATCGCACAATATTGTGTACTTATATTTGCTTACACCATCCCAGCTGTATTTATCTCATTAGAATTAACAGGTAATCCAATTCCACAACTTGGTTTAGGTAGCACACTAGCCGATGGCAGTGGTATGTACTTGTTAGACAAACTCGACTTAGTAGTAACTGATTTAGGCTTTAAAGAATACACCACAGACAATATGGGCGGTTCAGTTAATATGTTCGCTTATACTCTATCGTTAATGATAGGTACTGCGGGTTTACCTCACGTTATTATGCGTTTCTTCACCGTACCTTCGGTAAAAGCAGCACGTTCATCTGCAGGTTATGCTTTAGTATTCATCGCGTTACTTTACACAGTTGCTCCAGCTGTTGGCGCAATGGCTCGCTTAAACCTTATGAATACGATTGAACCAGTTGCAGGTCAAAACTTAGAATATGCAGAACGTCCTCAATGGTTTAAAGATTGGGAAAAAACAGGCCTATTAAAATACGAAGACAAAAATGGTGATGGTAAAATTCAATACACGGCAAACAAAGAAACAAATGAAATGGTTAAAGTTGACCAAGACATTATGGTTCTTGCTAACCCTGCTATTGCTAACTTACCAAACTGGGTTATTGCACTTGTTGCCGCAGGGGGGATTGCAGCAGCACTGTCCACCGCAGCAGGTTTATTACTCGCCATTTCTTCATCAGTTTCGCACGATTTAATGAAAGGAGTCTTTACGCCTGACATATCGGAAAAGAATGAACTGTTGGCCGGCCGAGTAGTAATGACAATATCGATCATGGTCGCAGGTTACCTCGGACTCAATCCGCCTGGATTTGCCGCAGGTACGGTAGCGTTAGCCTTTGGTTTGGCTGCGTCATCTATCTTCCCTGCACTAATGATGGGTATATTCTCTAAACGTATGAACAGCAAAGCCGCTATCTGGGGTATGTGTTCTGGTATAGGCGTAACTATGCTGTATGTATTCCAACATAAAGGCATTATGTTTATCCAAGGCACTGATTTCTTAGGTGGTTTAGAGCCAAACTGGTTCTTTGGAATTTCACCTAATGCATTTGGTGTCATCGGCGCAGTTGTTAACTTTACCGTAGCATTTATCATACTTCAGTTCTCAGAAGATGCTCCTGAAGAAATTCAAGAGATGGTAGAAAACTTCAGAACTCCAGTGGGTGAAGTAGTTGCAGCACACGATCACTAAACTCTAAGCAACACCGTTCCTAGCTTGGCCTCTTTTTAGAGGCCTTTTTTTCTTGACCTTTTTGGTGAGCTATTGTCTTAGTTATTAACTTTCTTAACTATTTAATCTGACTCTTTTGATATAGTCTTTTACATGGCTTTTATTTTTACAGAAATTTTATATAAGCCCCTATATCGTCCTTTACAAAATCAATAACAATTAACGGATACGAAATGAACAAACATACCAAAACTGCATTATTTGTTGCACCAGTGTTAATAATTTTAGGTTATATATTGTCGGATATATACTTAGAGAACAATGCCTACAACGACAAAGTCGTTCAGCTATTACCAGTGGGTAATTGTGATATTCTTAATAAGTCCTGCGTGTTAGAGGCCGATGATTTACAAGTTAGTATTTACGATGAAAACGGTACTACCTTCATCAACTCTACATTTCAATTAACAAAAGCCACTTTATTTTTGGTTGATATAAACGGCCAAAGCACAGAAGTAAAACTACAAATGCACGACAATCCATTTTATTGGAAACAAGAAACTCAGTTGAGGCAGTTAACATCAAATTCAGGTGATAAGTACAAGCTAAGATTAATAGCCGAAATCAAAGGCGGAAAATACATTAGTGAGTTTTATACCAAAACGTTTTAAGTTGTAAAAGTAACCATCTAACACCAGGTTATTTATGTTTCGTGACTATTAATGAGAGTTTATAACTTTGTGTTTTATCTTAGCGTTTCTACTTTCGTGCTCTGGTTCTCTTTCCATTACTATAAATTTCAAATCCGTTACCTTTTTAAAGTCTGGAGGCGGATCCAAGTTTAGCCGTAGCCTTATTATTACGGCAACGATATAATCCCTTTAAATACACACTAAGGTGATCATTATGTCTGAGAAAAAAGTTAAATTTGAATTTGAAAAAGCCACCAAGAACAGTGTGCGCTATAAAGAAGTGCCCGAAGAAGGCATGCCACCGATCATAGGAAGTATCTACATACAGAAATGGTTTGCTGGCGATAGTAAAAACATAGAAGTGACTATTAATAAAAAAGATTAGAAATACCCCCTGCCATAAGAATGAAAGTTTGAGCACTAACTCAAACTTTTTATATTAAAACCATTCTTAATTTAATATTAAAACTAACAAAAACGCCCCGTAAATTTAAATAGCGATAAAAAACCATCAAATTCAAGTACATAAAACAGGCAATTTTTACGTTGATAAATACCAACTGGTAAAGTAAAATGCGCGCCAATACCGAATGGTAAGGTAGCGACCTTTTTTTCTTACCATTAATGACTCATTTATAACTATTTCTAATGCTGTATTAGCTTTACGTTAATTAAAGGAAACGTTACATGTCTTTGCCCTCTTTAATCGTCAATAACCTTGGTTATTTGAACTTATTTAACCTACTTCGTAATAGCGTCCGAGCACTTGCTGTTGTTACTTTAACTTTATCGCTGGCGGCTTGTGGCGGTGGTTCATCTAGTGGCGGTGACTCTAGTGACGGGGAAGTGATCATTGAAGACACAACAGCACCAGTTATTACGTTAAACGGTGAAAGTGAGATAACGATTGAATTAAACAGTGTTTATTCAGAATTAGCTGCGACAGCAACGGACGATACTGACGATAATGTTGAAGTTTCAATTACAGGTGAAGTCGATACTTCTACAGTGGGAACTTATATCATCACTTATACAGCGACCGATTCAGCGGGTAATATTGCAACGTTAACCTTAACAATTCACGTTGTTGATCCTGGCTTCCCTACAATTACCTTAAATGGTGACAACCTCATTGAGCTAGTTCATGAGAATACTTATAGCGTTTATAACGAACTTGGTGCGACCGCTTTTGATGAACAAGATGGTGAGCTTGAAGTTACTATTTCTGACAATATCGACATAAATACACTTGGTAGTTACACAGTTACTTACACAGCAACAGATAGTGAAAATCATGAAACTATTATAACGCGTACTGTTAATGTCGTTGAACCAACGCCATTTATTACCGTGTGGAAAACGGATAATTATAGACAATTTCCTACTTATGATTCAGATGATGACCAAATACGCATTGGTACGCTTGGTGAGGGATATAACTTTACGATTGATTGGGGTGATGGCACTGTTGAGTCAAATCAAACAGAAGGAAAGACCCACACATATGCTCAACCTGGCATTTATACGATAAAAATCACAGGCCAATTTCCAAGGTTATATTTTGATTCTGATCGTAGAGGGTATGACAATGACAAGTTATTATCTGTTGAACAATGGGGAAATAACATTTGGCAAGACATGACACAAGCATTTGAAGATGCAAGTTATGTTGTTTTTAATGCCACTGACAAGCCTAATTTAACTCAAGTTACTAGCATGTCTTCTATGTTTGAAGGCGCAACTTCTTTTAATAGTGATATTACTGATTGGGATGTATCTAACGTAACTAATATGGGGTCGATGTTCTACTATGCCCAAAACTTTAATCAAGATTTAACTAATTGGGACTTTTCACAAACCCAATATCTTAGTTTTTATAACGCTAGTTTATCTCGAGCCAATTATGATGCATTGCTTATTAGTTTAAGTAAACAAACGCTACAACCTGATCTAAATATTACAGTAGACGCTTATTATAGTGAAGCTGGTGAAGCAGCTAGAACCTTCATTGAAGAAACATACAATTGGACCTTTGACGATTGGGGACTATACAGTTCATCCATTCCAGATGATAGAGAACCGGATTCAATTGTAAATGGTGAGTCACTGGTTACTGTAGCTCTTAATGGCACTTATGTTGAGTTAGGTGTGATTTTTATTGATGAAGTTGATGGTGCACTTGACGTGGTCATCACAGGCGAGGTGGATACCAGCACTGTCGGTACTTACACGTTAACTTATACTGCAACAGATAATTCAAACAACTCACTTTCAACAAATCGTACTATAAGTGTCGTTGATATAGATGTAACTAAACCGACCATTATCCTTAAAGGTGATAGCTCTGTCACACTAGGGCAAGATGAAACCTATGTTGAGCAAGGTGCCAATGCTGTAGATGCACGAGATGGTACATTAAGTGTCACCATTACAGGTACTGTTGATGATAAAACAACGGGGACTTACACGTTAACCTACACCGCAGAAGATGCCGCCGGCAATATAGCAAGCGTATCACGTACAGTGATTGTTCCTGCCGATAACAGCGCCCCTATTATTACTTTAAATGGTGACTCAGTTATTAAACTAACTATTGATACCTCTTATACAGAATTAGGTGCCACAGCTAATGATTGGCGAGAAGGTGAAATTACCAACATCACCATTGATGATAGTGATGTTGAAATAGATACTATAGGTACATATACCGTAAGTTATAGTGCGACAGATAGTAAAGGTAATACTGCTACTGTTATGCGTACTGTAGAAGTATTAGACCCTGATGATACAGACCCAGTTATTATATTAACGGGTGATTCTACTATGGAGTGGACACAAGGATTTGACTATAGCGATTTAGGCTTTGCTGCGTTTGATGAGCGTGATGGTGACATTACCGTTGTAGTAACTGGTAGTGTAGACACTTCCACAACAGGCTCTAACACAATAACTTACACAGCAACCGATGCAGCTGGCAATACAACAAGCATAGACAGAACAGTTAACGTTGTTGCAGCTACCCCATTTATTACCACATGGGACATGCCTGCAGATGACTTAACATTAACCATACCAACAACTGGAACAGGTTATGATTACACTATTGATTGGGGTGATGGCACCACTGAAAATAATCAAACAGGCGATGCCACTCATACTTATTCATCTGAAGGTGTGTATACGGTAACTATTACAGGCCCATTCCCAAGGTTGTATTTCAGATTTGGTGGTAATGGTAATAATAAAGAATTACTAACCGTTGAACAATGGGGGAATAATATTTGGTCAAGTATGGAAAGAGCATTTTATAGAGCTGAAAACATGACGATGATGGCAACGGATATACCTATACTTCACCAAGTTACTAGTATGGCTAATATGTTCGACTCTGCCGATTCATTTAATGGATATATCGGCAACTGGGATGTATCAAACGTTACAAATATGTCGGATGCATTTAGAAGTGCCGAGTCATTCAACCAAGATATTGGTGGTTGGGATGTATCTAATGTAACCAATATGGACAGCATGTTTCACAGTGCATTTATATTCAACCAAGATATTAGCGCTTGGGATGTCTCAAACGTCACAAATATGGATAGCATGTTTTACTCTGCACGGGTTTTTGATCAAGATATCAGTACGGCCAATGGTTGGGATGTTTCAAACGTCACAAATATGGCCAGCATGTTTCACAGTGCATATGTATTCAACCAAGACATCGGTGATTGGGATGTATCAAACGTAACTGATATGAGTAATATGTTTAGAGGTGTCAGCCGATTTAATCACGATATCAGTGGTTGGGATGTATCAAACGTAACTAATATGGCAGGGATGTTCATAGGTGCGAATGCATTTAATCAAGATATTAGTACCGCTAATGGCTGGGACGTATCTAATGTGACCAGTATGGCTTCAATGTTTGCATCTAACAGCACATTTAATCTAGATATCAGTGACTGGGATGTATCTAACGTAACAGATATGCAAAGTATGTTTAATAACTCTAATTTTAATCAAGATATCTCTGGCTGGGTTGTCTCTAACGTAACAACGATGGAAAGTATGTTTGAGAACAATGATAAATTTAATCAAGATATTAGTATTTGGAACATATCAAGTGTTACGAATTTAGAAAGTATGTTTGAAGAGGCTTCTGCGTTTGATCAAAACCTTGGAGATTGGACCATGTTGAACGTAACATCAATAAATCGAATGTTTTACCTCAGCGGGTTATCTACAGCTAATTACGATGCTGCACTAAATGGCTGGTCTACTCAGGTATTACAACAAGGTGTATATTTCACAAGCTCTGGTAGCGTTTATAGCAGCGCCGGTGAAGCTGCTAGACAGTATATTATAGACACTTATGTTTGGACTTTCTCTGGTGATAGTTTAGAGCCTTAACAAATAACTTTTAGCTTTGATTCAAATGCCGCTTTACAGCGGCATTTTTGTTTTCAGTTTATTAACTTATTGCTAATAACCAGTCATAAAATCGCTTCCCATAAATCACTATTCATAAAACAGGCTTACCTGTCTAATAAAAAGCTATCAAATTCAAGTACATAAAATAGCCAGTTTTTACGTTGATAAATACCAACTGGTAAAGTAAAATGCGCGCCAATACCGAATGGTAAGGTAGCGAGCTTTTTTTCTTACCATTAATGAACTCATTTATAACTATTTCTAATGCTGTATTAGCTTTACGTTAATTAAAGGAAACGTTACATGTCTTTGCCCTCTTTAATCGTTAATAACCTTGGTTATTTGAACTTGTCTCACTTACTCCGTAATAGTGTACGAGCACTTGCTGTTGTTACTTTAACTCTATCGCTGGCGGCTTGTGGCGGTGGAAGTGGTGATTCGGCTGAAGAAGTTATAATAGAGGTACCTGTTGATGATGCTGGTAGTGAAGTAGTTGTAGACACAACAGCTCCAATAATTACCTTAAATGGTGATGCAGAAGTAAACACTGAATTTGGTAATGCTTATATAGATTTAGGCGCGATAGCGACAGATGAAAGAGATGGCACTGTTGATGTGGTAATTACAGGCTTAGATGTCGTAGATACATCCGTATTTGAAACTTATATCATCACTTACACGGCAAGTGATTCTGCTGGAAATACAACAAGTTCAACACGTACAGTTACTGTTGTTGATACAACCCCGCCTTTAATTACGTTAGAGCACCCTTCAGATGTTAGTTTTGTTTTAGGAAACCCTTACAGTATTTATGAACAAAGCAGTGCAACGGCTGTTGACTTAGTAGACGGTGCAGTTGATGTCACAATCACAGGAACAGAAGAGGTCGATACTACAACCGTAGGTAGTTATAAAGTTACTTTCACAGCTACCGATGCGCGAGGCAATGAAGCTATTACAATTCGTACTGTTAATGTTGCTGAACCAACGCCTTTTATTACGACATGGCAAACTAACCACCCAAATGCAAATTACAGTTACAGCTCTGGTGAAAATCAAATTAAAATTGGTACTTACGGCTCTGGTTATGACTTTACGATTGATTGGGGTGACGGTACGGTTGAGTATAATCAAACTGAAGGGAAAACTCACACTTATGTCGAAGCTGGCACTTACACCATAACGATTACCGGTACATTCCCACGGTTATATTCTGATTCAGACTCTATTGGTTATGACAATAGAAAATTATTATCCGTTGAGCAGTGGGGGAATAATATCTGGCAAAATATGGCTCAAGCTTTTCATTCTGCTAGCAATATGAATATTAACGCGACAGACACTCCAGATTTAAGTCAAGTCACTAATATGTATGACATGTTTTATAATGCAACTTCATTTAATAGTGACATTAGTCAGTGGAATGTTTCAAATATCACAAACATGGAAAGGATGTTTTATGGTGCAGATACCTTTAATCAAAATATAAGTGAATGGGACGTATCAAGTGTTACAAGTATGGAAAGGATGTTTTCTAATGCTTATGCCTTTAATCAGTACATTAGTCAATGGAATGTGTCTAATGTCATCACTATGGAAGGTATGTTTTCTGGTGCTGACGCTTTTAATCAAGACATCAGTCAATGGGATGTTTCCAGTGTCATCACTATGGAAAGTATGTTTTCTGGTGCTGACGCTTTTAATCAAGACATCAGTCAATGGATTGTGTCAAATGTTACCACTATGAAAAGTATGTTTTCTGGAGCTAATGTTTTTAATCAAGATATTAGCGGTTGGGATGTTTCTAGTGTTGAAAGTATGGAGGATATGTTCAATGGAGCTTCTGTGTTTAACCAATATATTGGGGGTTGGGATGTCTCAAGTGTCACCGATATGGAATCTATGTTTGAAGGAACAACATACTTTAATCAAGATTTAAGCCTGTGGGATGTGTCGAAAGTAACAACTATGGCATATATGTTTCATGAGGCTAACGCATTTAATCAAGACATCAGTAACTGGCAAATATCTAATATATCGACACTGAACCAGATGTTTTATGAGGCACATTTATCAGTGTCTAATTATGATGCATTACTGGATGCTTGGAGCAAACAAACTGTACGAACAAATGTTAATCTAAATGTTGATTCATACTATAGTTCAGCATCCAGTGCCGCTAGAGGTATATTAGACGTGGATTCAGGTTGGGATATATCCGATTTGGGTAAGTTACCAGAAACTGCCGACCAAACAGCCCCTATAGTAAGCTTAATAGGAAACTCCTCTATTACAATTTCAACTGGCACTGATTACGTTGAGCTTGGAGCCTTATCGATTGATGACCGTGATGGAGCTATGCCCGTTACTACGATAACCGGAACGGTAGATACATCGAAAATAGGTCAGTACATATTAGCTTATATCGCAACAGATGCAGCCGGCAATAAAAATAGCGCAACGCGTACTGTAAATGTCGTAGAAGCTGATATCCTTGCTCCAGTTATATCACTCAGTGGTAAAAGCTTAATAACTTTAGAGCAAGATGAAGCTTATTTTGAGACTGGTGCAACGGCTGTAGATGCCCGAGATGGTATTTTACCTGTAATCACTACAGGTTATGTGGACGATAAAACAACTGGTACTTATACATTGACGTACAGTGCTACGGATGTTGCAGGTAATACAGGTGCCACTACACGTTCCGTTATTGTACCTGCGGATATTACTCCTCCAAACCTTACATTAAATGGGAACGATGTTATTAAACTTGCCGTTGATGAGGTGTATACAGAGTTAAATGCTACAGCTACAGATTGGCGAGATGGGGTTATAAATAACGTCGAGATTTCTGGAACAGTAAACACAGCAGTATTAGGCGATTATATTATTACTTATACAGCACAAGACAGTGCTGGCAATGAAGGTATGATCACCCGTATCGTTCAAGTGTTAGGTGATGACATTGTACCTCCCGAAATCACCTTAACAGGTGGCGAAACAATCAATTGGACTCAAGGCTTCAGTTATAGCGACTTAGGGTTTTCTACTTATGATGCACGTGACGGTGACATCACAGTGGAAATAACAGGTGAAGTTGAAGTTGATACTACCCAAACAGGTTCTTATACCATAACTTACACAGCTACCGATGCAGCAGGTAATGAAACTGTTGTGACTCGTACAGTTAACGTAGTTGCACCAACACCATTTGTTACCGTATGGCAAACGGATGCGGAAGGTGGTAATGACACATATCAATCAGATGAAAATCAAATAAGAATTGGCACCACTGGTTCTGGTTATGATTTTACTATCGACTGGGGTGATGGCACCGTTGAAGAAAATCAAACTGCAGGTAAAACTCATACCTATACAGCTGCTGGAACCTATACGATAACAATCACGGGAGCATTTCCTCGTTTATATTCAGATTCGTTTTTCCGGGGATATGATAATGCGAAGCTATTATCTGTTGAGCAATGGGGGAATAACCACTGGGCAAGTATGGAGAAAGCATTTCATAGTAACCTCAATTTAGTGATTAATGCGGCTGATACGCCTGTGTTACACCAAGTGACGAGTATGGCTGAAATGTTTTATGGAGCAACAAAAGTCAATAGCGACATCAGTAATTGGGATGTATCTACGGTCACTGATATGCGTGAAGCTTTCTATAACGCTAGCTCTTTTGATCAAAACATTAGTGGTTGGGATGTATCTAATGTAACCGATATGAGCGGGATGTTTAATAGCGCTCGTGTGTTTAATCAAGATATTAGTAGTTGGGATGTATCCAATGTGACCGATATGGCCAGCATGTTTAATGGAGCCTACGCTTTTGATCAACCAATTGGAGACTGGGGGAATAAAGTTTCTAAAGTGACAGATATGTCTTTTATGCTTTTTGGCACTACAGTTTTCAACCAAGATGTTAGTGGTTGGGATATATCTAATGTAACTAATATGAGTGGAATGTTTGGAAGCGCCCGTATTTTTAATCAAGACTTATCAAGTTGGAAATATGATGTATCAAATGTAACGGACATGTCTAAAATGTTCAACGGAGCCGAAAGTTTCAATAAAGATATTAGCGACTGGGATGTTTCTAACGTAACAGATATGAGTGGTATGTTTAGGAATGCTAGTCTGTTCAATCAAGATATTAGTGGCTGGGATGTATCTAACGTAACAGATATGAGTGGTATGTTTCAGGGTGCAACTATTTTCAATCAAGATATTGGTGAGTGGGATGTACTTAAGGTAACAAGCATGGAGGCAATGTTTTATGACGCCTCCAACTTTAACCAAAATATTAACGAGTGGAATGTATCCAATGTAGTAAATATGAATCACATGTTTCGCAATGCTTTTGACTTTAACCAACCAATGGATGAATGGGCAAACAAGCTGTTAAATGTAAGTTCTATGAATTACATGTTTTATAGCGCTGATGTATTTAATCAAGATGTTAGTCAATGGGATGTCTCCAATGTAACAGATATGAGTTACATGTTTTATAGCGCTGATGTTTTTAATCAAGATATTAGTGGCTGGGATGTATCCAGTGTAACAGTTATGAGTAGCATGCTTCGCGATACAGTTGCTTTTAATCAAAACTTAGGGGAGTGGAACGTATCATCGGTAACTTTAATGAATAGTATGTTATCCGGCAGTGGATTATCCACCAATAATTACGATGCACTGTTAAATGGTTGGAGTTTACAAACGTTACAATTAAATGTTCGTCTAGATGTTGGCTCTAATTTCAGCGCAACTGGAGAAGCTGCTAGAGAATCAATTATAAATATTTATGGCTGGACTATTTATGATGATGGCTTAGAGCCTTAACTCAAAAAACTTTGAGTGAAGCGCCAAGAGAGCAAATCATTTGAAGTTATAATCTGTAAGTAAAAACGATCCCTAGTTTCGAGAAAATTGAAACTAGGACTCCACCTCCTTGAACTCTGTTGTACTAGCTCAGTTATTTTAACCGCCCCCAAAAAGCACATAAAATAGACAGTTTTTACGTTGATAAATACCAATTGGTAAAGTAGAATGCGCACCAATACCGAATGGTAAGGTAGTTTAACTATTCTTATCTTTGCGATTAATTTACAACTATTTCTAATGCTGTATTAGCTTTACGTTAATTAAAGGAAACGTTACATGTCTTTGCCCTCTTTAATCGTCAATAACCTTGGTTATTTGAACTTATTTAACCTACTTCGTAATAGCGCCCGAGCACTTGCTGTTGTTACTTTAACTTTATCGCTGGCGGCTTGTGGCGGTGGTTCATCTAGTGGCGGTGACTCTAGTGACGGGGAAGTGATCATTGAAGACACAACAGCACCTGTTATTACCTTAAACGGTGAAAGTGAGATAACGATTGAATTAAACAGTGTTTATTCAGAATTAGCGGCGACAGCAACAGACGACACTGACGGTGATGTTGAAGTAACCATTTTAGGTGAAGTAAACACCTCTGAAATTGGTACTTATACTATTACTTACACCGCAAGTGATGCTGCAAGCAATACAGCCACAGCAACTCGAACTGTAAATGTAAATGTAAATGTAAATGTTGTTGATACAACCCCGCCAGTTATTACGTTAATGGATGATTCAGAGGTTCATTTAGTTCAAAATAATACTTTCAGCGTTTATGAAGAAACTGACGCAACTGCCTTTGATAATATTGATGGTGAAGTTGATGTCGTTATTACCAATGATATAGACACGACAACCGTTGGTAGTTATACAGTAACCTACACAGCAACAGATAGTAGCGGGAACGAAGCAGTTGAAACTCGTAGTGTTAACGTTGTTGAACCAACCCCTTTTATTACAACATGGAAAACAAACCAAGAAAGTGATAATTCATCGAATGATTCAGAAGATAATCAAATAAAAATTGGTACCTATGGTGATGGCTATAACTTTACGATTGACTGGGGTGACGGCACCATTGAAGAAAATCAAACCAAGGGGAAAACTCATACTTACGATGTTGCAGGTACTTACACGATAAAAATAACTGGGCAATTTCCAAGATTATATTTTTCTTCTGTATATAGCGGGTATGATAATGACAAAATATTGTCAGTTGAGCAGTGGGGAAATAACATTTGGCAAAGTATGGAAAGAGCATTTTATTATGCTGACAATGTTGTTTTTAATGCCACAGACATCCCAGACCTAAGTCAAGTTACCAGTGTGTCCGGTATGTTCAGAGGCTCTGAATTTTTTAATAGTAATATTAGTGATTGGGATGTGTCTAATGTAACAGACATGAGTTATATGTTTTCCGATGCAACGGCTTTTAATCAAGATATCAGCCAATGGACCGTCTCTAATGTAACAGACATGAGCTATATGTTTTCCGATGCAACTGCTTTTAATAAAAATATCAGCGGTTGGAATGTGTCAAACGTCACAAACATGAGAAACTCGTTTTCTAAAGCAATAACATTCAATCAAGATTTGAGTGGTTGGGATGTATCTAATGTCACTGACATTTACTACATGTTAAATGAGGCAGCCTTATCTATAGATAATTACGATGCTTTACTTATTGCTTGGAGTAAACAAACATTACAATCCGGTTTACGTTTTAGAGCCACCTCTTATTATAGCGAATCAGCAAAGTCAGCTAGAGACGTAATTAGAAATACCTATGGTTGGAGTATTACAGCCGATGAATTGTGGGAAGATACCGATGTAGATACAGACGAGCCAGAAATAGAGCTTTACGGTAATAGAATAGTAACTATAAGTGTAGGTTCAACGTATGTTGAGTCCGGTGCATTCGCTATTGATGAGTTAGATGGTTCACTTGATATTGTTATTACTGGTGTTCTTGATATCAATACTATAGGCAGTTATACGTTAACTTACACAGCTACGGACAATGCAGGTAATGAAGATTCGACAACACGTACTATTAATGTAGTTGAAGTGGATGTTGTTGATCCGATTATCACCCTTAAAGGTGACAGTACTATCACGTTAGAGCAAGATGAAACCTATATTGATCCCGGAGTTACAGCTGTAGATGCTCGCGATGGAGTGTTAACCCCTAATATTATAGGTAAAGTGGAAGATAAAATTACAGGCACCTATACACTAACTTATACCGTTACAGACAGTGCTGGCAATTCAGCCAGTGTAGATAGAACGGTTGTTGTTCCTCTTGATACTACAGATCCTGTTATTAGTTTAATTGGCGACGAAATAGTAAAATTAGACGTAAATTCAGGTGATTATATAGATGCGGGTGCAACAGCAATAGATTGGCGAGATGGAGATGTCACGGTTACCATAATAAGTAACGATGTTGATATGACTAGTGTATCAACCTCTTACGAAGTGGTTTATCAAGCCACAGATGCTGCTGGTAATGTCGGTGAAGCAACTCGATATGTCCAAGTTTTAAATCCTGATATAAAAAGCCCAGCAATCGCTATAACCAATGGAGATTCGATTGAGTGGACGGTAGGATTTGATTACAACGACTTTGGTGCTAGCGCTTATGATGAGCGTGATGGTGAAGTAACGGTTACCCAAACTAATGATATAGACACTTCTACAACTGGCACTTATACAGTTACTTACACAGCCACAGATGCAGCAGGCAATGAAAGTACAGCAACTCGTACAGTAGACGTAGTTGCCGCAACCCCGTTTACTACAACATGGGATATACCAGCTAACTTTGAATTAACCATACCAACCACAGGGACAGGTTATAATTACTCCATAAATTGGGGAGACGGTAATACAGACACAAATCAAACTGGCGACGCTACACATACTTATCTAACAGAAGGTGAGTACACCATTGAAATTACAGGCCCATTCCCAAGGTTGTACATTAACAACAATACAACAATTAAAGATAAAATTATCTCAGTGGAACAATGGGGGAACAATATATGGTCAAGCATGGTAAATACTTTCAACGGCGCTGTAAATTTAACCATAAACGCGTCTGACTCCCCTGTATTACACCAAGTTACTAATATGACTGGTATGTTTTCAGGTGCGACATCGTTCAATAGTGATATAAGTGATTGGGATGTATCTAATGTCATGCATATGAGTTCTATGTTTAGTGGAGCAACAGCATTCAATCAAGATATTAGTAACTGGGATGTTTCAAATGTTGCAACAATGACTGCTATGTTTAGAGAGGCAACGGTATTTAATCAAGACCTAAGCGCATGGAATGACCGCGTATCTCAAGTCACAGATATGCGTAACATGTTTTCTTATACCGAGCAATTTAACGGTGATATTACTGGTTGGGATGTTTCAGGCGTTACCACAATGACGGCTATATTTAATGGAGCAATAGCCTTCAATCAAGATATTAGTGGTTGGGACGTTTCCAACATAAAAAGTATGTATCTTGTGTTTTCCAACGCTGACAGTTTTAACCAAAACCTTAATCAATGGGATGTATCAAATGTAACTAGTTTCCGCTCTATGTTCAGTGGAGCTGATAAATTCAATGGTGACATTACTGAATGGGACGTCTCTAGTGCTACTGAAATGCATTACATGTTTTATGAAGCTCAAGCATTCAATCAAGACATAGGGAAATGGAATGACCTATCAAACGTTGAAAATATGGGTTATATGTTTAAAGGGGCAATAGCGTTCAATCAAGATATTAGTAGGTGGGATGTGTCCAGTGTGACAACAATGGCTGTTATGTTTGAAGGAGCAACTAGCTTTGACCAAAATATTGGTCAATGGAATATGTCTAATGTAACAAATTTATATCATCTGTTTTATGACGCTAATTTATCTACCGCTAACTACGATGCATTACTTATTGGTTGGTCAGCACAGTCATTACAAATTAATAGAAGTATGACTGTTCACTCTAGTTACAGTAGTGCAGCTGCATCAGCAAAAGAATATATTGAAAATGCTTTCGGTTGGTATATCACTGATAACGGTGAAGCTCCATGAGCAACTTAATTACTTTGTTTTAATATTAAAGTTGCCGCTTTACAGCGGCATTTTTTTTGGTGAAAAAGATAGAGCAGTTTCGAGCTGCGAGTGGCGAGTTTCGAGTTTCGAGAAAAAGATAGAGCAGCTTCGATAAGAAAAAATTTGAGTTTTTGCTTTTACTCGTAGCTACAAACTCGTAGCTGAAAAAAGTTGCGAGATGGCCGTCAAGCCGCGATTTTGTATTAGCGGAGAGGGCAATTAAGAGCAGCTCTAAGCTGTAAGCTGTAAGTAAAAGCGAAAAGCGGTTGTAAGTTTCTTATGACTTATAGCTTTTAAAAGAAGGTGCGAAATGGCCGTCAAGCCGCGATTTGAGTTAGTTCCGTGCTGCGAGTGACGAGTTTCGAGAAAAAGACAGAGCAGCTTCGATAAGAAACAGAGTTTGAGCTTTTGCTTTTACTCGTAGCTGAAAGCAGTTCCGAGGTTCGAGTGGCGAGCGGCGAGAAAAAATTAAATTTGAGCTTTTGCTCGTAGCTACAAACTCGGGGCTCGTAACTAAAGAAAGTTGCGATATGGCCGTTAAGCCGCGATTTGATTTAGCGTCAAATTAACTAAAAGCGTCAGTAAAAAAAATCCTACTGACGCCATCAGTTATGAACTCATCCTAGACTCTAATTATAATCCACTCTAATAGTTCTAAATCTAGTATACCCATCACGCTCAGAATCTATAGGATTACCTACATCACAGATAATTGTAGCTCCAACTAACTCGTGCCCAGCCGATGTTCTAGGATAATTACCTATATTATCTAGACGAAAATGCTCTCTACCATAAATATCAGTAACAACGTCAAAATACCCTAAATTCACACCAGAACCAGAATATCTGATAATCAATTGGCAAGTACGAAGTTCCACGTTATTCACAGAAACCAATATGACTACGCTAGCTATATCTCTATCGTGCTTTAATGGCATATCACACTCAATGGTCTCACGAGCACTATGTGCTTCAAAATACCCGTCGGCTCTATTTATATTATCATCAAGTAAAGGGGTGTTACTGTTAAGACGCCTTGCATAACAACTTGTTGAAGTCATAAAGTACTCAGACTCTAATGACGTTGGTCTAGTGTCTGCGATCGCAGTATGACATGACAAAAAAACTAATAACGCAACAAAATAACTTAGTAACAATTTCATAAAAATCCTTATTATATATTAAAAGCTAATTTCTACTTAGCAATCATAAACTAAGCTAATTAGTTATTTAAATCAAGGGGGATTGAAGCCTTAATTATTTGTTAGCGAATAGGGCAATTTAGCAGCAGCTGTAAGCTTGAAGTCTTAAGCTGGAAGTAAAAAGAAAAGCGGTTGTAAGTAAAAAAAAGATGCGAGATGCCGTTAAACCGCGATTTGAGTTAGTTCCGTGCTGCGAGTGACGAGTTTCGAGAAAAAGACAGAGCAGCTTCGATAAGAAACAGAGTTTGAGCTTTTGCTTTTACTCATAGCTACAAACTCGGGGGATCGTAACTAAAGAAAGTTGCGAGATGGCCGTTAAGCCGCGATTGAGTTAGTTCCGAGCTGGCGAGTGGCGAGTTTCGAGTTTCGAGTTTCGAGAAGAAATTAAATTGGAGCTTGTGCTCGTTTCTCGTTGCTGAACGTAGTTTCGAGGGTAAAATGAGTTTTAGTTTTAGTTTTAGTTTTAGCTTTAGCTTTTACTCGTAGCTCGAGACTCGATTCTCGTTGCTGAATGAAGGTGCGAAATGGCCGTCAAGCCGCGATTTTTGTATTAGCGGAGAGGACAATTAAGAGCAGTTTCGAACTGCGAGCAGCGAGTTTCGAAAAGATTCGAAATTTAAGCTTTTACTCGTAGCTCGAGACTCGATTCTCGTTGCTGAATGAAGTTGCGAGATGGCCGTTAAGCCGGGTTTTGTCTAGGACAATCATTCGTCTAGGCCTTAAATCGCTCTAAGGCTCAAGCTTTCTACCCGGTTCCCGCGCGGACCACGCGTTGACCTCTAAGGATCGAGGAACCCTATTTGAAATTGCTCCGGCTGAAGTTTACCGTGCCACGAACTATTACTAGTCGCGCGGTGCGCTCTTACCGCACCCTTTCACCCTTACCTGTGCACTTTTACAAGAAAAGGCCATCGGCGGTATACTCTCTGCTGCACTAGTTGTAGGCTCACGCCCCCCAGAAGTTATCTGGCAACCTGTCCGTATGGAGCCCGGACTTTCCTCCCCCACATCCGTCTACTAAAACCCGAAAGTTAAAGTACAACGATATAGCGGCGATTGTCTTGGCCATCTCGCGGCGCGGATTATAATGGATGTAAAGCAATAAAGCGAGTTAATCTGACATAGCTTCGCGGATAAGAGCAGTTTACGTGTGTCGAGGAAAAGATAAAGTTGCTGCAAGTTTAAAGCTGTAAGGTGTAAGTAGAAGCGAAAAGTGCTTTTTCCTAAAAAAAGCCTTTTTGAAGCTGCCTCGAAATGTGAATATCCAGTGCCAAAATTTTAAAATCAAGAAAAAAACTCGACACTGTTCACTCACTTTAACTTCTTGATTGTCTTACCACTTATAGCTTATAGCTTACAGCTGTCTTTTAACCTTCCTGCCACGTCAGTGCTAATTTATACAGATCATTCTTCTTCAAGACATGGACTTGTGCGGTTATCGCAGCGGCTTTTTTAGTTGGTAGTTCAGCCATTAATAATTTCATTAACTTCTCCGCTTCTGGCGACAAGGCTTGTTCGGTTTTATTTGGCGCTAGCATCAACACCATTTCACCTTGTTGACGGTCTTTATCTTCACCAAACCAATCTATAACTTTTTGTGCATTACCTTTAACAAAGCTTTCAAAGTGCTTAGTTAGCTCTTTGGCTAACACTACCTCTTTATCTTCGCCTAGTGTTTGCTTGATATATTCCAAGGTATCAATAATTCTGCGTGGGCTTTCATAAAATACCGTGGTGAAGTCAGCATTTTTATATTTTTCTATTTCGGCAATTCTGGCTTGCTGCTTTACTGGTAAAAAGCCAGCAAACAAAAACTTATCTGTTGGTAAACCAGCAGCACTCAATGCGGTGATCACGGCACTTGGTCCAGGAATTGGATTAATGGTAACGCCTTGCTCTCTCGCAATATTAACTAAATTGTAACCAGGGTCAGAAATTAATGGAGTACCTGCATCACTTATTAAAGCAATATTTTTACCTTCATTAACTAAATCAATTAAATATTGGGCTTTTTGTTTTTCATTATGATCATGCAAAGCAAACATTTTGGTTTTAATCCCAAAGTGCGACAATAGCTTACCGCTATGGCGTGTATCCTCTGCAGCAATTAAATCTACACTGTGTAATATCTCCAACGCACGTTGTGTTATGTCAGATAAATTGCCGATTGGAGTGGCAACAATATAAAGAGTTCCAGCTTCTATCATGTTTGAATGTCTCTTGGCCGTTGTGTAGATGATAATTGGCTTGTATGATACCTTTTTATTTAAAGAATAAGTAACATCAAGTACATTAATCATATGAATCAATTAATGTAATTGGTGTAGTATCGTTTAACCTGTTAAATTTGAATTAACTTCAGATTAATTGCGTTAAAATGTATGGAATTGTATTCAATTAAGGTAGATGTACGTGACTCTTGGACAAACAAGCAAATCAGTCTTTAGCAACTGGTTACGCTTAATTCAGCTGTGTGTTTGCATGATAGTTATTGTGAGCTGCTCTTCTTCTGAGCCTTCAAAAGAAACTCGTTCAAGCAGAGTTAACCAGCCACAACGCCATGATCAACTCAGAGAAGTTGATCCTATTTATAATAGTGAATATTTTTTAAACCGAGCTGATGAGCTTGGTTTAATTGAAGGTAGACCTTATAGAATAACTGCGGCAGAACTAGCTATTCAGGAAAACCACAGTATTGGTTACATCAAAAAAATTCTAGTTAACATCGACTTAGATGCGCGTGGTACTTTAGATAACGACATCACTTTAATAAAACTTTTACTATATATAAAAAGCAATCAAGATGCTGAACGACTGTTAATACGCTTAAAAAGAGGTGTATTGCCAATTAATTATCAAGTACCTATGTGGTTATTAACCGCACAAGTAAGCTCTAATAATAATCAGCATGCAAAAACAGTAAGAACTTTATTTAGGGTAAAAGACTTATATGTAAAAAGATTGTCCGCATTTGACAAAATATTAGCAAACGAATTAATTTGGAAACATATCGTTCAAGTCCCTGAAGATTCATTAAATCAATTTGTAAAAGATTTTGGTAGTGAAGCGGCTAGTTGGGTGCAATTGGCGAAAATTGTGCGCAATAACATTGGTGCACCAGAGCAGTTCCCTATTGAGTTAGCTCGCTGGCATACCAATTACTCAAGATTTGATGATTTTGAGTATTTACCTCAACAAATAAAAGACCTTATTTCCGTTGCACCTTATTCACCAACAAGAATAGCATTGTTATTGCCTCTTACGGGCTCTCTTTCAACTCAAGCGCAAGCCATAAGAAATGGATTTTTAGCCAATTTAAACTTTGATGATAATGTTGAAGTTACAATAATGGATACTGAAATTGAAACTTTAGCCAGCATAGAACAGAAACTAGTTGAAAATAGAATTGGATTTATTGTTGGTCCACTGAAAAAAGATAAGATCACTGAGTTCCAAAAAAGTGAAGTGCTGAGCAATATTCCAACCTTATATTTAAACTCAATAGAGTTAGAACAATACGACAACCCTTCTCAGTTTTATTTCTCTTTAGCACCTGAAGATGAAATTGACCAAGCGGTAGATTATTTCATAAGTAAAAAAATAGCATATCCAGCGCTTATTTATGCGGATAACTCATTAGGTAGACGTTTAGCTGAACAGTTTAAACAACAGTGGCTATTTCAAACCGACAAAGAAATAGAAACAATTGCTTTTAAAAATAAATCTAAACTAGGGGTTGCAGTTAAAAATTTATTAGATGTAAATTACAGTGAACAACGTGTTAGAGAAATGAAGCGTTTATTTGGTATTCATCTAAAAACAGAAAGTCGAAGCCGAAATGACATTGATGCAATTTACGTTATCGCCAACTCTCAACAAACTCGTTTGATTAAACCGTTTTTTGATACTAATGTAAGTGTGTTTAATAAATTATTACCTATTTATGCTTCTAGCCGTAGCTATTTAATTGGTGAAACCCGCTCGCAAAAACGTGATTTAAATGGTTTAACCTTTACCGAAATGCCTTGGTTAGTTGAAAATACAAATAAAGAAGCGACTTCAATTTACCGACAAGTTAGTGAAGATCAAACTCAACTTAAAAAGCTATTTGCCTTTGGTTATGACGCAAAATATTTGATCCCATTATTAAAACAACTACAGACATTACCCGATTTAAAGGTAACAGGTCTAACAGGTAAATTAAGTTTAACTAAGCAAAATACGATTAAACGATATTTAGATTGGTCAAGGTACCAACAAGGAAAAATCGTTGTTCTTAAACAACTTAATTAATAAACGTTCTTTAGGCGATATTAAAGAGCAACAAGCGAAAAAACATTTACAAGCTCAAGGTTTGACCTTTGTTGAACAAAATTTTAATTGTAAGTTGGGTGAAATCGATCTGATATTTTCAGATCCTAACTCTGACATTTTAATATTTGTTGAAGTTAAGTATCGTTCTAGTAGCAAGTTTGGTGGTGCAGCCGCATCGGTTACACCAACCAAACAACAAAAAATAAAAAAAGCCGCGCTTTTTTATCTATCCCAAAGTAAAATCACTCCATCTATCCGATTTGATGTTGTTGCTTTTGATAATGAGCAAATAAACTGGATTCAATGTGCATTTACATGACTGACAATAAAATAAAACAATTATATACCAATAACATACAAAACCTGATGGCATCTGGTGAGCAAAACGCTGACTTTTTAGCACTTTCAGCGGCATTAATTTCACAGACTTTATTATCTGGAAATAAGGTTCTAACTTGCGGTGACACCTTGTGCTCTATGATTGCTGATCACTTTGCTGGTATCTTAGTTAATTATTATGAAATTGAGCGTCCGTCTTTACCCGCAATTGCCTTATCTAATACCGCACATACTTGTGCATTTGAACCTTTAGATAACAATCACTTAATTGACGTATATGCGCGCCAGATTAGAGCGATGGGAAATGCACAAGACATACTGGTCGTATTTTCAATAAACAACCGGGAACTTTCCATAAAATCAGCTATCGAAGCTGCATTGACTAATGATATTCAAGTCATTGCATTTACCTCTGATGATGGTGGTGAGATCGCAGGTTTATTAGGTGAAAACGACATAGAAATCCGTTTACCTACCAACAAACCAAGCAGAACGTTAGAAATTCAATTATTCACAGTTCATGTATTAAGTGAGTTAATAGATGAAGTTATCTTTTCAATGTGATCCGTCTTTTTCGATGTGATAAATAATAAAAATGAGAAAACCAATATGACATTTACCAAAAAGCTATTAATTTTGGCACTATCTCTTTCTACCTTGCAAGGCTGTACAACACTTTTTGTTGCAGGAACGGCCGTTACAGCGGTTTCAGCGGCTAATGATCCTCGTACTATAAGTACACAAATAGATGACAGCAGTATTGAGCTTAAAGCTAGCTTAGAGCTAATGAAAGACGATGGAATTAGTAAACATACTCACCTTAATGTTATTAGCTACAACGGCAAAGTATTAGTAGTTGGTCAATCACCAAATAAGTTTTTAATTCATTCTGCTATTAACATTATTAGAAATATTGATGGTGTTAGCAAAATACATAATGAAATAAAACTAGGAACACCAGCCTCTTTTTCAACAAAAACAGCAGATACTTGGATAACCACCAAAGTTAAGTCAGAACTACTAACTGATGATGTAGTAAAAGGCCATGACATTAAAGTAGTGACAGAAAATAATGAAGTCTACTTAATGGGTTTAGTTAGTAAAGAGCAAGCATCTCTAGCGGCGACAATAGCGTCAAATGTAACTGGTGTTACTAAAGTGATCACTGTATTTGAAAATTAGGATCATCTATAACTGTTATTAAATTATCCCGCGTTAACCACAAAAAAACGAACAAGTAATTGTTCGTTTTTTGTTTTCATTCTGTAATAAACACACTCATTACTTCTATATTTTACTAATACACATAAACCGCACCTGAGTCGTAAACGGTGTCTCCGACTCCAGTTTCAGTATTTTTATTTTCAGTTCCATCTGTAATAATACCAACTTGGTTGCTATCTTCTTTACCCGCACCAACAGCTAAAACCGCGCCATCGTTACTTAACGCAATTCCACTCCCAAAGTCATCTCCAGCTCCGGTATTAGACGCTTTTATATAAGCGCTTTGCGCCCAAACACCATTATTATTAGTAAATAAATATACTGCACCAGAATCAGTGGCAATATCGATGTCCCCGCCAGTGGCTGTACTTTCAGAACCATCAATAATAATACCCGTTGCACTATTATCTTCCCTATAAGCACTAATCGCTAACGTATTGCCATCACCACTTAAGGCAATAGTACGACCAAAATAGTCATCTTCTCCTGTATTAGATGCTTTTATATAAGCACTTTGAGTCCAACCTGCACTACTATTACCGAATAAATACACTGCCCCAGAATCACTTTCATCTCCAATATCCCCATCAGTTTCTGAGTTATCTGTAAAAATACCTGTTGCACCATTATCTTCTCGAGTAGCGCTAATAGCTAACGTATTTCCATCATGACTTAAGCTAAGAGCCAAACTAAAAAAATCATTACTACTGTCATTTGAAGCTTCAAGATAAGTAGTTTGCGACCAAACATCAATGCTACTATTAAATATGTAGGCTTTTTCGGATGAAGAGCCTACCGCTAATGTATTTCCATCGAAGTTTAAAGCAACAGAATTACCAAACCCTTCAGTTTCATCCGAGCCCTTTATATAAGCAGTTTTCTTCCAACGACCATCTTCATTTTTACTATATGAATATACTGCACCTGACGAAGCAGCAGTGCCAATCTCTTGTGTTGTCTCTGAGCCATCGGTAATAACGCCAGTTAAACCATTATTTTCATCTGACACGCCTACCACTAACGTATTTCCGTCACCGCTTAAAGCTACGCTACCACCAAAATATTCACTTTCCCCTGGAATAGACGCTTTAATATAAGCGGTTTGTGTCCAAGCGCCATCATTGTAATTAAATACATACGCGGCACCGGACTCACTAATACTAACTGTGTCAGTAATTTCATCGCCATCCATAAACACGCCTGCTGTACCATGACTCTCACCATAAGCACCAACAACCAAAGTAGCCCCATCATCACTTAAAGCAAGAGCGTAACCAAAACCACTATAAGAGCTGGCATTGGATGCTTTAACATAAGCAGTTTGTATCCACTTACCACTGTTATCACTGTATATATATACGGCACCAGACTCAGTAGCTGTTCCGACATCAGTAACTTCTGAGCCGTCAGTTATAATTCCTGTAGCAGAGTTACTTTCAGCAGAAGCACCTACTGCTAATGTATGACCATCACCACTAATTGCAACACCTCCCTCACCAAAAGCATCATACTCACCTGTATTAGAAGCTTTAAAATAACCAATCATTTTATTGATATCATCTGTGCTTATATTCGCCTCAGATGATAATTCAAATTCGCCACTAGACGATGCCAAAATAAAATAATCCGTTGATAATGCACTCACCAAACTATCTACTGTTATTGTAATTGTTAATTCATCTGTCAATGAGGTTAATGGATCACAGTTATTATCTTGAGTTGTGTCTTTTTCACATATTGTATAAACAACACTTTGACTATCACTTACTGCTGCAGAGCTCCAGGTTAATGCCACTTTTTTAATATCGTCACTTGCAACCTCAATATCTTCAAGGGTAAATGAAGCCAAGCTAATGTCATTGATAGAAAGCACTACAGTAATTGATGAACTATTACCTGATGTGTCTGTTGCTGTAGCTGTAAACGTATAACTACTTTGAGTCTCAAAGTCAGGTGTAACTATTAACGTTACCGCACCCGTTGCAGGCTCAATCGTAAATGCACTACTATCATCACCCGACAAAGTGTAGTTTGCTGTATCATCATCTGAAGTGACAGTGTAAATAACCAGCCCTGCACTTGTTCCTTCATCTAACGTTAATGTTGTACTTGAGGTAATGCTTGGAGCTGTAGTGTCTTCATCAACGATAACCACATCACCACCTGAACTATCACCTGAGCCACCACCACAAGCAGCTAAAGAAATAGCAAACGTTATAGAAATAAGTGAGCGACGGCTATTAAGGAACAATTGAAATAAACCAGTAAAACTAATACAACTGGTGTTTGATGAAAGTGAAGGCATGTAACGTTTCCTTTAATTAACGTAAAGCTAATACAGCATTAGAAATAGTTATAAATGGGCCATAAAGATAAAGCGGGAAATTTACAGCCTTACCGTTAGGTATAATCCGCGAATCTTACTTTACCATTTGGTATTTATCAACATAAAAACCGTCTATTTTATGTACTTGAGTTAATTAACTTTTATTGGGATTAAGGGAGAAAAACAAGTTTATAACCTAAAAACTTTAAAATATAACTGAATGATGCAGTACTTCATTCTTGTTCTTACATATAAAATTACATACAGCTAACAGCTGAGAAAAAGGCATAAAAAAACCGCTAATCAGCGGTTTTCTTTGTAACTATTTGTTTTGATTTAAACGCTAAAGCTAGCACCACAACCACAGGTTGTTGTTGCGTTAGGGTTGTTAACAAAAAAGCGTGAGCCTTCTAGTCCTTCAGTATAATCAACCACGCCACCAACTAAGTATTGTAAGCTCATAGGGTCGATAACCATGCTAACGCCTTGTTTTTCAATCGCCATATCGCCTGGATTTACATCTTCATCAAAGGTAAATCCATACTGGAAACCAGAACAGCCACCACCGGTTACATAAACTCTAAGTTTTAATTCAGGGTTCTCTTCTTCGTCCACTAATTGTTTAACTTTAGTAGCGGCGGCATCTGAAAACTGGATTGGCAGCTCAGGAATATCTGCTGATGCTTCAGCTGGAGTAACAAGTTCAGTCATGGAAAAAACCTCTAAAATTTGAGGGCAAGATTATGTAATACCCGACAGTTTTAGTCAAGTATTCAAATCCAGTAAAATGCCCAACAACAGCAATTACATCTGCGTATTAACGTAAATCATAACGCAAATAATATAACCTTCTATAACGAGGTATCTTTATTCCTCTAACTCTGGCCAGTCAAATTTTTGCGTGAACGACTTATATGGCTGCCAGTTATTTTTTGGTTGGATGACTTTAACCGCTAATTGCTCAGCTATCATTCCAGGCTCTAGTTCAAACTCGGCTTCAAAATATTGGAAAAAGTGAAAACTAAATGTCAGGTTCTTTTTCGACATTTTCGCCAACTTGGCTAAGTCTAACGTACGCTTTTCATCATTTTGGCTAACAACTAAATTAAGGCGAATATTTCCTCTAGCGTAACGTTTCGCTGAATTAGTTTGAACCAATGCAAACCTAAATACATAACGGTTAGCAATATTAGTCGCTTCAACATTAAATTGTTCAACTGAAATACCATCGGCCACTAATTCCGGCGCTAATACTTTTTGGTAAAAGTTAAGCTCACGTCTAAGGGCAAATGACTCTTCACGAATATCCAATAATTCTTCCTGAATTTGTTCGTTGGCTCTTTGCTCAACTTCAAGCTCAACCGTTAGGTAGTTTATTTGCCTTATTTTTTCATCCAATTCGCTGTATAAATTTTCTAAACGAAAGTCTTGGTCTTTTATTTTATTCTCTTGCCAAATATCACTTTGACCACCTAAGGAAAATCCAAGGTAACCAACCAACAAAGTAATAATTAAAAAAGCCAACATAAACTTGAATCGGCCTAGCTTGTATTTCAGGCCATTAAAGCTCCACCAAGGAGTCATAGATTTTCCTATCGAAAAGATTGTAAATTACCTAATATCAATTGTTATTGAGTTTAGATAATTTTAATTACACTTACTGACTTTATGGTACACTTTTGTCCTATTGATTGACCACTACTTATATCGGAATTTTAATGCTCTCTGCTGGCCTTTATGCATTAAGGAAACGACTGGCTGTTCCCTACACTAGCTTGCAACTTAGCCTTTTAGGGCTAATTGGTGGAATTATTGCAGCGTGTTTAATTGTATTATTCCGTTTATCAATAGAATTTATTCAATTATCTTTTACTCCTAACGGTATTTTTGGCGACATCTCACCGTACATTATCCCTTCACTTCCTATATTAGCCGCAGTTTTAATTGTTATTATTGCAGACTTAACTGGATTTAAAAATTACCGACTAGGTATTCCTTTTGTATTACACCGAATTAAAGCGCATTACGGCAATATGCCATTTGGTAATGCTATTAATCAATTTTTTGGTGGCATCTTAGCCTTAGCTAGTGGCTTTTCTGTCGGACGTGAAGGACCTTCTGTTCATATTGGTGCTTCTGGTTCTAGCTGGTTAGGTAATTGGCTACGTTTGCCATACAATGCAGTAAGAACATTAACCGCATGCGGTATCGCCGCTGGTATTTCAGCGTCGTTTAATACCCCACTGGCTGCCGTCATTTTTGTAATGGAAGTAGTGCTCAGAGAATACAAAATCCATATTTTTATTCCAGTAATGTTGGCCTCTTCAGCAGGTTCCATTATTACGCAGGCTGTATTTGGTCAACAATCTGAATTTGCATATTTAAGCGTATTTAACTTACCAGTAAATCATTACCCTTACTTAATATTACTCGGCATCACCTTAGGTGCGTCAGCTTACGTATTTAATACTAATTTAATGCGTATGATGCGTACATTCCGCCATGTATCTATTTTCCCTCGTCTATTATTTGCAGGTGTAATCACCGCATTATTTGGTTTCTTTGTACCAGAAGCATTAGGTGACGGAACCAGCGCAATAAACGAAGCTATGCTCTCGCCTACCAATATTCAGCTTATTATTATTTTATTATTCTCCAAGCTTATCTTAACTTGGGTAGCACTAGGTTTAGGTATTCCTGGCGGTATTATTGGTCCAGTATTTGGTCTTGGAGTATTAGTGGGCTTAAGTGTCGCGAATGTGATTATGCTGTTTGATCCGAACATTCAGTTTGTTAGTACGTTTGGAGTCTTAGGGATGGCTGGACTAATGGCGTCTTGTTTACATGCACCATTAGCTGCACTTGTCGCTGTTATGGAACTAACTCGCTCTGCTGATGCGGTAACGCCAGCCATCATAGTTATTGCTACGTCTTACATTACCAGTGCTCAAGTATTAAAAAACCGCTCTATTTTTTTACAACAACTTGAGTATCAAAAACTCTCATTTCAAACCCCACCTGTTATTGATGTACTGTCAAAAACCGGTGTGTTAGCAGAAATAAAAACCAACATTAGCCTTATAGAATACCGAAGCGAACAAGACGTTCGCTTCCATTTAAAACAAGCCAAAGATGATGAAATTGTTGTGGTATCCATCAAACACGGTTTAGGTACAGATTATTCTTTAGCGGAAACCGAACCAACCATTACCGGTGATGCGAGTAAAATCAAATACACCCCACTGCAAACACTTGATACACGTACCACCATGGCTCATGTATACGAAGTGCTAGAAGATCAACGAGACGGCGCAGCATTAATCATGTCTACCGACGGTGATAAAGTCATGGGCATCGTTTTATGGGAACAATTACATACAATTTTAATGAAGAGGTACGCATTAGCATAATGACTATTTTATGGTTAAAAGCATTTCATATATTTTTCATGGTGGCCTGGTTTGCGGGTATTTTTTATCTACCAAGGTTATTTGTTTATCACTCAGAAAATAACAGTGCGACTAACGCTAACATGCATACGTCAGACACTTTAAAAGTAATGGAAAGACGGTTGTTATTTTTTGTTACTCCTTTTGCCATTTTTACCTTAATTTTTGGCACTTTGCTGATCAGCCAATATGGCGCAGCTTGGTTTAAACAGGCTCATTGGTTACACGCCAAATTACTACTGGTTACCATCTTGTATTGTTATCACGGTTACTGCTTTAAACTATTAAGTGACTTTAAACACAACCGCAATACAAAGAGCAGTAAGTTCTACCGAATTTTTAATGAAGTACCAGTACTAATACTGCTAGCCATTATTTTACTGGCGGTTTTAAAACCAGCCTTTTAGCTGGAAATTACTTAACTATTAAGTCGTGAATTTACCTTCGGTAACACGCTTAATACTTTTTAGGTAATTACACCAACGGGTACAATCTTAGCTTTGGTCTTTAAGGCTACTCAGCTATAATCGCACCCAAATTTTTCAGCCCTTTTAGCGTGGATCTTTGTATGAATTTTTCTGGTCAACATGTACTTTCAGTTAATCAATTTGAGCGTGACAATTTAGAATACATTTTCAGTATTGCTGAAAAAATGGAGCCCTACGCTAAACGAAAAGTTCGTACTAATGTGTTGGACGGCGCTATTTTAGGCAACCTATTTTTTGAACCATCAACGCGTACCCGTGTTAGCTTTGGCTGTGCCTTTAACTTGTTAGGTGGTGAAGTTAGAGAAACCACAGGCATGGAAACCTCAGCGTTAGCCAAAGGCGAGTCGTTATACGACACCGCACGCGTAATAAGCAGCTACAGTGACGTTATCGCTATGCGTCACCCGCAAGCAGGTTCTGTTGCTGAATTTGCAGAAGGTAGCCGAGTTCCCGTTATTAACGGTGGCGACGGTGCCAACGAGCATCCAACTCAAGCCTTGTTAGACCTTTATACTATCCAGTCTGAATTACGTGCCTTTGACCAAAAAGTAGATGGCATGCATATCGCTATGGTAGGCGATTTAAAAAATGGCCGTACGGTGCATTCTTTATCTAAATTATTATCTATGTATAAAAATGTGCATTTAAGCTTAATTTCACCAACTGAATTAGCTATGCCAGATTACGTGATAGACACCCTTGAAAACGCCGGACACAAAGTGACTATTTCAGACAATATGGAACAAAACTTAAATGCGGATATTGTTTACCAAACTCGCATTCAAGAAGAACGTTTTGAAAGCCAATTAGAAGCCAACAAATACCGTGGCCAGTTCCGTTTAAACAGCGACATCTACACACGTTTTTGTAAATCTAATACCGTGATCATGCATCCATTACCGCGTGACTCACGCGCCGACGCGAATGAGCTAGACAACGACTTGAATCAAAATCCAAATCTGGCTATTTTCCGCCAAGCAGATAATGGCGTATTAATTCGCATGGCGCTGTTTGCTATGACATTGGGCGTGGCTGACAAAGTCGACAAATACCAATGTGAAGTGCCTTTTTACAGCGCAAAATAAGCAGATAGAAAATACGCCAGTAAAAAATAAATAGATAAGACAGCAAAAACAAATTCGTCTAAACCTCAGTCATCGGCTGAGGTATTTATAACAAACAAATATATTAAGAATCCTTATGAACAAATCTTCAGAGTTATTTGAACAAGCAAAAAAACATATCCCAGGTGGCGTTAACTCACCAGTTCGTGCATTTAATGGTGTAGGCGGCACGCCTGTGTTTTTCGCTAAAGCAGACGGCGCATGTGTTTACGACGTAGACGGTAAAGAATATATAGATTATGTAGGTTCTTGGGGACCAATGATCTTAGGTCATAATCACCCAGCAATTAAAAAGGCCGTACTAGAAGCAGTAGAAAACGGCTTGAGCTTTGGCGCACCAACAGAAGTTGAAGTGACAATGGCTGACAAGGTATGTGAATTTTTACCGTCAGTTGAAAAAGTACGTATGGTTAACTCAGGCACTGAAGCCACAATGACGGCAATTCGCCTAGCACGTGGTTTTACCGGTCGTGACAAATTACTTAAATTTGAAGGTTGTTACCACGGTCATGCAGACTCTTTATTAGTTAAAGCGGGTTCTGGTTTATTGACCATGGGCGTTCCTAGTTCTCCAGGTATTCCTGCCGATGTTGCAGCGCATACCTTAACGGCAGAATTTAATAATTTAGACTCAGTACGTGCGCTATTTGAAGCGCAACCTGATGATATCGCTTGTATTATTGTTGAGCCAGTTGCGGGCAACATGAACTGCATTCCACCAAACGACGGTTTTTTACAAGGTCTTAGAGACTTATGTGATGAATTCAAAGCGGTATTAATTTTTGATGAAGTGATGACAGGTTTCCGTGTTGCTAAAGGCAGCTGTCAGACTCTGTATAACGTTAAACCAGATTTAACTACACTAGGTAAGATCATTGGCGGCGGCATGCCTGTAGGCGCATTTGGTGGCCGAGCTGACATCATGGGGCATTTAGCACCAGACGGCCCTGTGTATCAAGCTGGTACATTATCAGGTAACCCAGTTGCGATGGCAGCAGGTTTAGCGGCATTAGAGCAGTTAGAAGCAGACGGTTTCTACCAAGAGCTAACAGACAAAACCACTTATTTGTTAAATGGCATAAAAGCACAAGCCGCTAAATACAAATTAGCCATGACCACCTCACAAGTTGGTGGCATGTTTGGCTTATTCTTTACTGACAAAGAAAAAGTCCAAAGCTTTGCAGAAGTAATGACCTGTGATGCAGACAAGTTTAAACGCTTCTTCCACCTATGTTTAGAACAAGGTATTTACTTAGCACCATCAGCATTTGAAGCAGGCTTTGTATCAGCCGCCCACAGCTATGAGCAGTTGGATAAAACGATTGCAGGGATTGGTAAGGCGTTAGAGCAGCTGTAGACAAAAAGCAGTTTCGAGCTACGAGTGGCGAGAGGCGAGAGGCGAGGAAAATACAGACCAGTTTCGAGTACAAAACCAGTTTGAGCTTTTGCTTTTACTCGTACCTCGTACCTCGAGACTCGATTCTCGTTGCTGAAGGAAGTTTCGAGCTGCGAGTGGCGAGTTTCGAGATAAAAGTAGTGGCGAGATTCGAGAAAAAGCTCGTGGCTCGTGCAAAAGCTTGAATTGGGTTGATACTCTTTTCAAGCTTTTTTGTTAATTATTATTCTGGGGATTCATATTTGAAAACTACATGTTTTACAAACATTGGAATCCCAAGATATTAATAATCTACTGCAGTTTTCTTTATAAACCTTCCATCATTCTCTAACCCTCCCATAAAATCAGAAGGTAAAAACCAAAGAGTAAGTATTAATATAAAGAACGTTATCCAAAGGTATTTTTGGGGTAATGGCTTTCTTGTTGGTACCACAACAGTGAACAATGGTTGTAGGAAAAAGCAACGATTATCAAGGATGGTTAATACTGCAACAGATAGTAATCATTAATGTCAGCTATTGACTAAGGCTGTTAACAAACAGGATTTCACTTTACTATCATTCATAAAAAATGCCGCTAAAAAGCGGCATTTTAAATGATGTATATTTACTCTGTCATCTCATACCACCGCACAAGATGACAATCACGCAGTGATTTAAGGTTCTAAACCATCATCAGTAATATTCCAACCAAAAGTACTCTCTAGCAGGTCACGTGCTGCACTAGCACTATCACTATAATAACTATCAACCCCTAAAGTCACGTTTTCCTGTACGGTTTGAGCACTCCATCCAATAAGTAGTGCATCGTAATTAGCCACCGATAAATTAGCGTTAGAAAACATACTACTCATTCTAGTAACAGATTCAATGTTCCAGTTACTAATATCTTGGTCGAAAGCGACTGCACCTTGGAACATGTATTGCATTTCCGTCACATTAGATGTATCCCAACGACTAATATCTTGATTGAAAACGCCTGCATATCGGAACATGTATTGCATTTCCGTCACATTAGATGTCTCCCACTCACTAATATCTTGATTGAAAGCGACTGCACTGTCGAACATGTATCCCATATTCTCCACATTAAATGTATCCCAACCGCTAATATCTTGGTTGAAAGCGGCTGCATCTGCGAACATGTTATCCATTCTCGTCACATTAGATGTATCCCAACCGCTAATATCTTGGTTGAACAAGGCTGCGCCCTCAAACATATTAGCCATATTGGTGACATTAGAAGTAATCCATTCGCTAATGTCTTGATTAAATTTACTTGCGCCCGAGAACATGCTGTACATATTCTGCACATTAAACAGGTTATACTTCCAATTATCTAATGGCTGATTAAAAGCAGTGGCACCATTAAATATATAATTCATGGTTGTTACACTAGAAACATCCCACGCATTAATATCCTGATTAAAAGCACTAGCCCCACTAAACATAGCAGACATGTTTGTGACATTTGACACATCCCACTGACCAATATCTTGATTGAAAGCCCTTGCGTTGTAAAACATTTGAGTCATAACAGTGACATGAGGAGTAATCCATTCGCTAATATCTTGATTAAATTTACTTGCGTTCACGAACATGCTGTTCATAGTTGTCACATTATACAGTTTATCTTGCCAACCATCTAATGGTTGATTAAAAGTAAAGGCTCCAAAAAACATGCTAGTCATGTCGGTCACACTAGAAACGTCCCACGCGTTAATATCCTGATTAAAGATTGCAGCATTATAAAATATTGAATTCATACTGGTTACACTAGAAACATCCCAAGCACTAAGGTCCTGGTCGAACGCTTTAGCATTTTTGAACATGTTGCGCATATTTGTGACGCTCGAGGTGTTATCACTCCAATCTCCAATAGGTTGATTGAAATATTCAGCGCCTTCCAACATACTTTGCATTGTAGTAATAGTCGATACATCCCAACTACTAATATCGCTATTAAAGTTGGTAGCATCCTTAAACATTTCGTTCATGCTGGTCACTTGATGTAGTACTGGTGAATCTGTCGCTGTAATTTCTAGGTTCTCAGCCCCTTCAAACGCACTGTCCATACTTGACCAAATGTTATTCCCCCAAGCTGTAACCTCAGTAAGCTTAGAAGCAATTGATGAAGTACCGTTTATGTACAACCTTGGGAATGGACCTGTTATTTGTACTGTGTATGTACCTGCCACAGCATAAGTATGCGTTGTGCTACCGGTTTGATTCTCTTCAACAGCACTACTGTCCCCCCAATCAATCGAATAATCATAACCTGAACTAGAAGTCGGTATCGTTAAATCAAGATCATCAGCCGGAATTTCCCAAGTCGTAATAAATGGCGTTGCTGCAACGACATTAACAATACGAGTTACTACCGTTTCATTGCCTGCAGCATCAGTGGCGGTATATGTTAATTCATTCTCGCCTGTTGTCGTCGTATCAACGCTACCAGTTACTACAACAGTAAGTTCGCCATCACGTTCATCATAAGCAGAAAAACCTAATTCGTTAAAGCTAAAGTCTTGAGTCCAGTCGATGGTATTGCCGCCTGTTAAGGTGATAACTGGCTCAGTACCATCAGTATCTAACACTTGAACAGTACGCGTAACACTTCCGACATTACCGGCAGCATCGGTTGCTGTGTACGTTATCTCATAATCGTCTTCTACGGCAGTATTTACAGTGCCAGAAATAACAACGTTAACAATACCATCTCGCCAATCTTCTGCTCTAGCGTCTAACTCGGTATAAGGCGTATTTATAGTAAGCTTGATGACAGCGTCACCATTTAAAGTAACAACCGGAGGAGTGGTATCAACAGGGACGATAACTGTACGCGATGTTGTCACCGTATTCCCTGCTGCATCTGCTGCCGTGTAAGTAATGGTGTAGGTGCCAGTTACTCTATAATCCACTATTCCAGAGATGACTGGAGTTAATATACCGTCTCTTTCATCAAGTGCTGTTACGCCCAGATCAATATACGCTTCATCTTGACCTAACGTAATGGTAGGTGCGCCGTTTAAAGTTAAAACAGGATCAATAGTGTCAGCCTCAATCACATTCACAGTACGCGTTATAACGTCTTCATTACCCGCTGCATCTCTTGCGGTATAAGTGACGGTGTATTCACCTAGTGTTGTGGTGTCAACTGTTCCGCTGATTATAGTGACTGGCATAGCACCGTCGCGATCATCAATAAACAGAGCGCCAAGCTCAACATAATCAGTGCCTACTGAAATAGTCACATTAGACTCACCAATTAAAGCCACTTCTGGGCTAACGCTATCAGCTTCTGTTGGTAGCAATCCCTTATCAGAAATAGTCCAATTGAAGTCGTTTACTAGTTTATCTCTAGCGTCGCTAGATGCTGCGCTGTAGTATGAATTAACGTTTAAATTTACAGATGTCTTTAGTTTTTGCTGGCTCCACGCGATCAATAACGCATCATAATTAGCCACTGACAAATGAGCATCAGTAAACATGTTATCCATGAGCCTCACGTTTTTCACTTGCCAGCTACTTATATCCTGATTAAAGTATTTAGCGTTTTCAAACATACTTACCATGCTATCGACGTTAGATACATCCCATTGGCTTAAATCTTGGTTAAAGTCTGTTGCACCTTCAAACATCGATTCCATGTCGGTAACGCTTGTAACTACCCAGCCACCAATATCTTGATTAAAGGCTTCAGCATCACGAAACATATAATCCATTGCTGTAACATTGCTAACATCCCACCCACTAATATCTTGATTAAAAGACTCAGTATCATAGAACATACTTTGCATTTCAGTGACATTGGAAACATCCCACTGGCTAATATCACTATTAAATGAATAGGCTCGGTAAAACATATCCGACATATCCGTTACGTGACTCAAATCAGGTACATCAGTTGCGTTAACAACCATATTATTTGCCGAATGGAACGCTTGAGACATACTCGACCATTGATTATTACCCCACTGTTCAACCGATAATAATTTATCATTATCATAACCACTGCTGTCAAAATCAGAATACAAACGAGGGAATCTGCCGGTAATTTTTATTGTATAAATGCCAGGAACTTCATAAGTATGAGTTTTACCTTCAGTTTGATTATACTCAATAGTGCCATCCCCCCAATCAATGGTAAAATCGTAACCAGTGCCTTGTGTGCCAATTTTTATTTGATTGTCATCTGACGCATCACTGCCAGCACTTGGGTGGTCAGTTTGCCATGTTGTAATAAATGGTGTTGGGGCGGCCACCGTAATAGTACGAGTTACAACAGCTTTATTACCACTAGCGTCGGTTGCTGTGTAGGTCACGACATAAATGCCGACCGCATCAAGGTTTATATTTTCTTCGCCTGTAATAACAACATCAACTTCACCATCTATAAGGTCAACTGCCGTTGCACTACTTGATTCATAAACATTGTAAGGACTGCCAAAAACAAAACTTACATCTGAAGGATCTTCCAACGTAATAACAGGTGCTGTTATATCAGCAACCGTTATTGTACGCGTTGCACTAGCTGTATTACCCGCAGCATCAGTCGCTGTGTAAGTGATAGTGTAAGTTGCAAATACGGATGTATCTATCTCATCCAAACCAGTTGTGATTACATCAACATTACCATCTGTTTCATCATTAGCTGTAGCGCCCAAATCAGAATATGTACTGCCAAGTCCAATCGTTACTTGAGCATCGCCATTTAAGGTTATAACAGGAGCTGTTGTATCTACAATCTGTTCACTGTCAGAATCATCAACAGGTACTTCTATTACCGTATCATCGTCAGGTGTAGACGAACCACTACCCCCACCACAAGCGGTTAATACGCTTGAAAAAGCAATAACAGCAAGTATACGTATGCTTTTCTGCGTTATATTAGACATGTTTATTTTAATAAACCGATTGCCAAAAAGACCGAAAGTTGTGAGTGTGGATAAAAACATTAAATTTTCCTTTAATTAGCATTAAGCTAATACAGCAATAAAGTAGTTGTAAATTAGTCCATGATAGGTAAAGTCATCTTCTTTACCGGGTAGTATGGAAAGTCGCGCATAATACTGTACCAGTTAGTAATGGTCAACATTCATTGCACAATTTACATACTACTTTTGATGTTTAAACAAACTAACATTAAGTAAGATTTTGATATAGCAGGCTTTAAAGTATAAATTCGGTATATCAGCTGTAAGCAAACTTCGAGATAGAAGTAGTTGCGAGATAAAAGCAGTTTCGAGCTACGAGAGGCGAGAGGCGAGAGGCGAGAGGCGAGGAAAAGATAGAGCTGTTTCGAGTACAAAACCAGTTTGAGCTTTTGCTTTTACTCGTACCTCGAGACTCGTTTCTCGTTGCTGAAGGAAGTTTCGAGTGGCGAGTGGCGAGTGGCGAGTGGCGAGAAAAAGATAAAGCTGTTTCGAGTACAAAACCAGTTTAAGCTTTTACTTTTGCTTTTACTCGAAACTCGATTCTCGTTGCTGAAGGAAGTTTCGAGTGGCGAGGAAAAGATGGAGCAACTTCGAGACTCGAATCTCGTCACTCTTAGCTCGCAGCTGCTCTTCTGTCATTTCAAAAAATCAAAAAACGAGGGACATTCTTTAATTTGATCTGATTTTGAGGCCACTTCGGCTTTTCTAATTGGCAGTAAAATATAGTCACCACATTCACCGGAAAGGATCTCACCTGTATTTAAATCTACTGGGTAAACATCAATATCATTTGGTTTTGGCGTGACAATAGACTCCGCCTTTCTGGCGGCTTGTAAGTCTAAGAATATAGTTACCGCCCCTTGGCTACCCGTAAGTTTAACCGGTGAGTTATCGTCTTTGCCTATCCAAATAGTGGTTAGCTTATTTTGGTCAAACCCCATAAACCAACTATCTCTTGAGTCGTCGGTGGTGCCGGTTTTACCTGCATATTGCACATGTGGGTAATACATACCTAAACGTTTTCCGGTGCCCACTTCGGTTACTTGTTTTAGTCCTTCATTAAGTAGGTAACTGGTGGAGTAGTCGGCCACCTCCGTAACGTCTTTAGATTTACTCCAAATAGAAAATCCATTAACGTCGGTAACATCAAGTATTGCAGAGCTTGTTAACTTTTGACCGTAACTTGCAATAGGTTGCAACATTTTAGCAACATTAAGCGGCGACATAGGCACAGCGCCCAACAAGATAGATGGGTATTTAGGTATATTTTGCTCTACACCTAGCGAGTTTAATGTTGATATCACCTTATCTAAGCCTAATTCCAAGCCCAAATGCACGGTTGGTAAGTTGATAGAATTAACTAAACCTTGCTGTAATAGCACGGACTCAGAGGTGGTTTTATCGTAATTTTGCGGTTGCCACTGATCTCCCTGATTGTTTTTCATGGCAAGGGCTTTATTAGATAACACGCTGGCAAAGTTATATTTTTTTGATTGCAGTGCAGTTAAGTAAATAACGGGTTTGACTAAAGAACCAATATTACGGTTGGCATCTAGCGCTCGGTTAAAGCCAAACGAGTTTGGATTTTTATCACCCACTAACGCCATAATACTCGCGTTGGAATTATCGATAGAAACAACGGCACCGTTGATATCTTTTAAGCTGTATTTGTTTTCTAATTTTCTAACACTACGGCCAAATAACTTCTGGTAGTTTTTCTGTAACACAGGATCAAGGCCTGTGAATACTAACAAGCCGTTGGCACTGTATTCATCAACTTCAAGCTCTTTTAACTCACGTTCTACTAGCTGCATATAGGCCGGGTATAACTCTCTACCTTTGGTTTTTTGCTGTCTTATCACCATAGGTTTAACGATATATTTCTCATATTCCGCACTGTCTATTACGTTTTCAGACACCATTAACTGCAGCACTAAATCTCTGCGTTTTTTGGCACGTTCTACATGCCTAGTTGGATTGTAATATGACGGGCCTTTGACAATAGCAATCAATAAGGCGAATTCGTGCTGCTGTAATTCCACCAGCGGCTTACTAAAATAGAACTTACTGGCTAAGGCAAAACCATGTACTGCACGACTGCCATTTTGGCCTAAATAAATTTCATTAAAATAGGCTTCCAAAATGTCATCTTTACTAAATCGGTAATCTAGAATTAATGCGGTTATGGCTTCTTTGAATTTTCTAAGGTAAGTTTTTCTATTGTCATTTAACAATAGGTTTTTAGCTAACTGTTGCGTAAGTGTACTGCCGCCTTGCACTTTTCGACCAGCAACTAAATTGGCCCACAATGCTCGTAAAATAGCAAAAGGCGATACACCATGATGATGATAAAAGTTTTTATCTTCCACCACCAATAACGTATCTATCATCCATTCTGGCACTGTGGCTAAATTGATAATGTCGCGGTCTTCATTTTTAGAGTTGGTTTTACGGGAAATTAATAAAGGGTCTAAGCTTTCAATACTAGACAATAACCACTGACCGTCTTGCTCGCGTTGTGCCGAGACAATACGGTCGTCACTAAATTCTACTTTTAATTTTTTAGGTTCAAGCTGGTCGTCAACGTAAATAAATCCACGGCGGTAAACTTCTACCGTTTGGCCTGACACGCTGTACTGACCTGGCTCTACAGCGTTATCGACTTGCCTATAACTCAGAATCTTAAGCTCAGCGACTAATTCATTTTTAGGTAAAAACTTGTGTTGATACAAGGTCAAAGGACGAGCAAATACCTTAACGGGCGTTTCCCATTTTTGTCCTGTCATACGGGTTTGTACCCAAGCATCCATGTAAATAACATAAAATGCTAAAACAATAGATACCAAAACAATGACTTTTAAAAAACGGACACTCCATTTTTTTAGGAACTGATTAGGGTCAACCGACTCTGTCATACTTTATTATTCTCATGGTTTACAATTAAAAATCGCGAAAAGTGATACTGTCATTTATTGTGACAAATTCATATATTTAAAGGCGATTATAAGCTGTTTATCTTTTTATATCAGCCTAGCCAAGCGTTTTCTTAAAACGCATAGATGCGACCGCTAAACCAATAATGGTAAACAGGCCTAACCAATATATATCAAACGTAAGATCGGTAAACTCCAGGTCTTTTAGTACCACCCCACGAATTAACCGCATAAAATGCGTGGCAGGAAAGGCTTCTGCAATATATTGAGCCGCCAACGGCATGCCTTCATAAGGAAACATAAAACCCGACAAGAGTATCGATGGCAACAAAACAAAGATTGTCATTTGAGTAGACTGCAGTTGGTTTTTTGCGATAGTTGAAATCACCAAACCTAAAGTGAGACTGGCGGCTATAAATAACAAAGTAATCGCTAACAGAGACAGCAAGCTACCATTTACCGGCACATCAAATAGCAGATAACCTAAGCCTAAAATAATCACCACTTGTACTACGCCAATAAAAATATACGGAATGATCTTACCTAACATAATTTCTATCGAACGAATTGGCGTGGTGATCAGCATTTCCATATTGCCTTGCTCACGTTCGCGCACAATAGCTGCCGAAGTAAACATGATCATTGTCATGGTTAATATAATACCGATTAAGCCCGGTACTATATTTACCGCCGTTCGTTGTTCTGGATTGTAATACAAGGTGACTTCAAACGTTGGCGTACTTCTATTTGCAGGCTTTACCGACACTAATTCAGACAAGGGCATATTGCGTAAACTTTTAATGGTTGCAGCAATTGCAGTATCGGCGCCATCTACCAGCCACTGTGCAATTGGCCTACTGGTTTCTTCATCACTAGATGCAGGCAAGCCAAAACCAGAGCTAGGATGACGGGCAACACGTTTAGTGACATCTGGCGGGATAATTAATATTGCGCGGATTTCAGAGCGCTTAAGTGCGTCTTCTGCCGTTTTTATATCTTGGAATTGCTGCTCAAATTTAACCACTTGAGTGGCGGAGATAGTTTGTACTAACACTCGGCTTAACGCACTTTGGCTTTGATCAACCACGCCAACTGGAATATGTCTAATATTGGTATTAATCGCATAACCAAACAACATCAGCTGAACAAGTGGGATCATTATCACCATGCCAAAGGTCATTCTGTCACGTTTAAGTTGGGTTAATTCTTTGAAGAATATCGCCTGAATACGAAGTAAACTTAACATCATTGTCGGCTATTCCCAGTGCAAGTAACAAAAACATCTTCCAAACTTGGTCTAACCAAGTCCACAAAATCTGCAGTTAAATTACTGTGCTGCATAATAAAACCAATTGGGTCTGTTACCGTATTATGAATTAATACTCTAAGGCGAGCTCCCAACTGAGAGCCAGTGATCACTTCTGGCAACGACATTAAATGCTGTTTTAATTGGCGTAATTCAGGCGCTGAAATTTCAATAACATGGGCTGCCATATTATTCATTAACTCTTCTGGCGTACCGTCGGCACGTTTAACACCGTCTTCTAGTATCGCCAGCTTATGACAGCGCTCTGCTTCATCCATGTAATGGGTAGACACCAAAACACTGGTACCTTGATCACATAAATCAAATAACTGCTCCCAAAATTCACGGCGGTTTTCTGGGTCGACAGCTGACGTCGGCTCATCTAAAAATAACAATTCTGGTTTATGCAAAGTTGCGGCGGCCAATGCTAAACGCTGACGCTGTCCACCACTCATGCTACCAGCAAATTGGGTTTGCTTATGGTTTAAACCGTAAATAGACAGTAATTCGTCAATTCGTTTTTTTTGTTGAGTGCCAGTAATGCCGTATATTTTGCTAATAAACTGTAGGTTTTCTTTTACCGTTAAGTCGTTATACAAAGAAAATCGTTGCGTCATATAACCAATTTTAAGTCTGAGTTTTTCAGCCTCTTGCGGCAAACGTAAACCTAACACTTCAATCTCGCCAGAGGTTGGCGTTAACAAGCCTGTTAACATACGAATAGCCGTAGTTTTTCCGCAGCCATTTGGCCCCAAAAAACCATAAATACGTGATTTCTCAACGCTAATATCAAGGTTATCTATCGCTTTAAGATCGCCAAAATGTTTACTTAATCCTTTGGCTTGAATCGCGTATTCAGACTCGGATGAATTATTCATGGCAACTCTACTTGTGCACCAACACCGTTAGGTAAAGTGGCGTAGCTATCCGGTAATTGGACTTCTGCCAAATACATCAAACGAGAACGTTCGCCCTGGTTCAACGCATAATAAGGAGTAAATGCAGGCTCTGATGAAATCCAGCGCACTTTGCCCGGCATTGACTGTTTTAAACCATCTACTCTTACGGTTAACGTATCCCCTGCCGATATTTTTATTCTGTAAGGTTCTGGGATATACACACGAGCATAAGGCGCAACGCCGGCTAATACCACAGCCACAGGACTACCTAGAGTGACACGTTCGCCAAGGTTCCAAGGTAGGTTATCTAAAATTCCGTCACGGGTTGCCACTACCGTTAAATCTAGTAGCTTTTTAGACTCGCTGGCGGCTATCGCTTCCATTGCCGCTAAATGCGCTTTAGCAATGGCTAAATCTTCTGGACGTGTACCATTGGTTAGTTTTAATAATTCTTCTTTTGCCGACTGCACCGCTGCAACATTGGCATCTCTGGACGCTAACGCTTGATCTAACGAGGCCTTACTAACAAGCTCTTGCTCAACTAAGTTTTTTGCTCGGTTGTAACCAATTTCACTTTCCAGCAGAGACGCTTTAGCACCATCTAACTTTGCGGTGGCAGATGCGACATCTTCTGATCGAGCACCGTTTCGTAGTTTTTCTAAGTTGGCTACCGCTTCTTTTACGTTAGCTCTGGCTTTTGCTGTCATGGCCAATTGCAAACGTGTATCTAACTGTACTAATACATTGCCTTTTTTTACTCGCTTACCCTGTGCGATAGGCAAATAAACTACAACTTCATTGGCTGTGGCGGTATGGGAGATTCGGTCACGTTCCAATGTCCCCAAAGCCATACTAGGAGAGTCCAGATCACAAGCGCTTAAGGTTAAAGTTAGCGTTATAACTGCAACTTTAGAAAGTGCTTGTGAAAGACCTTGGCTGAATAGACGAATAAACAAAATACATTCCTATTAAATTGGACGTGCGTGGCGTTAATCTAGCATTTTATATCTAAGCTGAATATTTTTTATGGCTTATCTATTAAAGTATTAAAGCTCTACCGATTTAGCTGAGACTTAGTTTTACTGGTGGCCACAAAATTAATTGGGTCGTCTGGCCACGGATGCTTAGGGTATCTACCTTTCATTTCTTTTTTTACATCTTGATACGCATTGTTCCAGAAATTAACTAAATCTTGAGTCACTTGTAACGGCCTTTGTGCCGGCGATAACAATTCTATTAACAAAGGTTGTTTACCGTGGCAGATAGCTGGGCTGGTTGGATCACCAAACATTTCCTGTAATTTGGCAGACAGTTTCGGCGTGTCGGCCAAGTAATCAATTTTTCGGCTAGAACCCGCTGGCGTTTTATAAGTGTCTGGACAGGCTTTTTGGAGTTCTTGTTGTAATGACCAGTCCATTGAATTTAGCAGTATGTCAGTAATGTTGAGTTTTTTTAATTGCGCGACACTTTTTACATCCGCCAAATAACTCACTAACCAGTTCTGCGGATTATTAATCCCCGTGAATAAAGACTCAAACAAAGAGTCATAACTAAAATCAGGCCAAGGCTTTTGTGAAGCGTTATCTTGTGAAGAGCTATTTTGAGGTAAATGTTCTGCCACTAGCTGTAATTTTTTGATCAGTACATCCGTTGACTCATTAATGTTTAAACAGTTCAGCCCTTTTTGCTTAATGTAATCCAACCAAATTTGTTGCCAACCTTCTGGCGTTAACGTCAAAGGTTTTGCCTTTTCTGATAGAACCAGCTCGCCAATTTTTACTTGCTGGGCTTGATACGGTTTTTGTAATGCGTCTGACCAACCGGTTTTATCCTCAGATACGATAAGCTCAGGTAACACCTCTTGTATTTCCGTTAAGCTTACCGCGGCATAAGATTGAACATACTGGCCGTATTGCCCAGCATTAAATTGTGCTATCACAATAAGCTCTGCGCTTGGTTCAACTTGGTTGGGATGAAATTGCACACCAACGCCGTTACTTAACTTCCACTGTTTACCAATCTTTTTGGCTATATTTTTGGCTATCCTGTCTGGAAATGCCAACGCCAATAACAAGCCTATATGTTCAGGCTCTAGCTGAGACTTTTGTATTTTTGCTAACTTAAAACGTTTGCCATAACGGTTAATAAACTCAGATAACTGCGACCAAGTGTAATGATCCATTTTTTCTATTTGCGCAGTTAAGTCGCTTTCGTTGTTAGACGCTCTACCGTGCTCAATTAATGCGGCTAATACACAAGCGGTTGGTAACAAACCACTTTGTTCGCTTGACGAGTTTTGCAAAGCTGCGGCTTTAAGCAACATTTTACTTAAACGTAATCCTGCTCCAATATTTTGATATTGGTTTGCCAAATTACTAACTTTCAGTCCGCTAACGCCTTGCTCTAAATAACCGCTTTCTAAATAGCCTAGCCCTTGTAGTTTTTGTTGCGCTACATTTAATAAAAAGGGTTCTGGTTTGGTGAGCCAAAATAAGTCGTTAAACTGTGCGCCCCACAAATGCACTTCTAGTAACAACTGGGCTAAATCGACTCGTTCTATTTCTGCTGTGTCGTGTTTTCTACGGCGGTCAAAGTTTTCTTGTGATCCTAAACGATAACAAAGTCCTGCGCGTAAACGCCCAGCACGTCCCATTCGTTGTACAGAAGACGCTTGTGAAATTTGTTGCGTCACTAACTGCTCAGATTTAAGCTTTGGTTGATACACCATTACTTTTTCAATGCCTGCGTCCACCACAATATCCACACCGTCTATGGTTAAACTGGTTTGAGCTATGTTAGTGGCCAGTACAATTTTACGCATGCCTTTTTCGGCTGGTTTTATTGCGTTAGCTTGTTGCTCTATGGTGAGGCCACCAAATAGCGGATAACATTTAATGTGTGCTGGTAAGGTTTGGTTTAGCCTTTGTTGCACTCGGTTAATTTCACCAATACCGGATAAAAACACCAAAACAGAAGACTGCTGATTGTTAAAATTTGAGTTAATCGCCACATCAACAGTACGGCAAATATCATCAATACTTGGGGTGGTATAAGTCGTTGCTGTGGCGTTTACGTATTCTAATGTAACTGGGTATTGTCTACCGTCTGACTCTACGACTGGAGCATCCAAGGAGGTTGATAAGGCTTGCAAGTCTAAGGTGGCCGACATGATCAGTACCTTAACCGTTTCATTTAACTCTTGTGCATCTAAGGTTAAGGCGAGCGCTAAGTCGGTTTGTAATGCACGTTCGTGGTATTCATCAAAAATAACTAAAGCAATATTGTTAAGCTCAGGATCATTTTGTAACTGCCTAACCAACACGCCGTCGGTCATTATGGTAATAACCGTATCTTGCGAGGTTTTGTTTTCACCACGCATTACCAAACCAATTTGCTGACCTATTTTTTGCTTTAACTGTGATGATAAATACGTTGCAATTTGCCTGGCGGCTACTCGGCGCGGCTCTAATATAATGATCTTATGCTGATTATTAAATTGCCCAGTTTGTAATAGTAATAACGGCAACCGAGTTGACTTACCAGCCCCTGGTGGCGCTTGCAAAATAACACGACTTGACGATAAAAGTGCTTCAGCCAGTTGTGGGAAAATATCATCTATTGGTAAGGTCATGTATTCTGCTTGCTCAGCGACTAAATTCAGCTTTAAGTGGAAACAATTATAAAGAATATTTAAACAAACAAAACCTTTAGATCCTTGAACGCTTGAAATGATAACGTCTGGAAAACACAAGGTCACAAAATACAAAAATCACTCGCGGTATTTTATTGCTTTAGATTTATCCAGCACTGACAAGTTGGCTATTGCTTATTGGCGTGACAAGCAAGGTTTTGCTCCTGATTAACACCACAAACAAAAACGCCGTGAGCAATTTTCATTCGTCACGGCGTACATACACTATTTAGTGCTTAGCTTGTTTTATCCTATCTTATCTTAGAGAACCAAGCTCTAAGGAAACACAGATCTAAGCAAATACAAGCTAAGGAAAAAACGGCACATTCAATTGTTCATCAAACAATATCCAGCTATCTGGTTTGCCATCGTTATTAACGTCACCGTTTGAATGTAAGTAACTCGATTTTAATGGGCTAGTCCCATTGAGTATTTCAATGTTATCCCACACACCATCGCCATCTGTATCCGCTTTACCTGCACTTTGACAAGGTGGATTACCCAAATCAGCTATCGCAGTAGAATAAGGCACGGTACAATTTGCTAACTCATCAGCATTACTAATACCGTCAAGGTCAGTATCTACATCATTGTAGGTAATGCTCTTTGAACCAGCTAATTTAGCACTCACCGCGCTGCTATCACCGCCATCATCACTATCACCCCAAGCCGTGACAGAGCCATCATTGTGCAATGCAGCAAAGGCTCCTTCTGTTGCGCTTATTGATACTATAGGCGTAGTACCTTCAAGTTCAGTAGTAACCGCGCTGCTATCACCGCCAAAGTCATCACTCCCCCAAGTGGTGACGGAGCCATCACTGTGCAGTGCAGCAAAAGCACCATAATTTTGACTACTTGCAGCACTAATTGATACTGCAGGATTACCACCACCAAGCTCAGTAGCAACCTCATCACTATCAGCGCCAAAACTATCCGCCCCCCAAGTAGTAACCGAACCATCATCGTGCAGTGCCGCAAAGGCTCCCCCTGCAGCGCTTATTGATACAACATCATTAGTACCGTCGATATCAGCAGCAACTGCGCCGCTATCGCCGCCGAAACTACCTCCCCCCCAAGTAGTAACAGAGCCATCACTGTGCAGTGCAGCAAAGGCAACAGTTGCTGCAGTTATTGACACAACCTCCTTACTACCATTAAGTGCAGTGGCAACCGCAGTGTCAGTGGTGCTATCACCGCCATTAACGGCATTCCCCCAACTAGTGACTGAGCCGTTACTGTGCAGTGCAGCAAAGGCTTGTCCTGTAGCACTTATTGATACAACAGGTTTACTGCTATTAAGTGCCGTCGCAACCGCAGTATCAGTAGTGCTATCTCCGCCAGTGTTACTACTCCCCCAGGTGGTGACAGATCCATCATCATGAAGAGCAGCGAATGCAGTAATTGTAGCACTAATTGATAGGACTGGATTGGTTGTATCATTAAGCGCAGTAGCGACCGCAGTGTCACTGGTACTATCACCGCCAAAGCTACTATTTCCCCAAGTAGTAACTGAACCATCATAATGTATCGCAGCGAATGCTGAGGTTGTAACGCTCATTGACACGACGGGATTTGTGCCATTAAGTTTGGTTTCTACCGTAGAACTATCACCGCCATAGTTACTACGCCCCCAAGTGGTGACGGAGCCGTTACTGTGCAGTGCAGCAAAGGCATTGTCTGTAGCACTTATTGATACAACAGGATTAGTACCATTTAGTTTAGTAGCAACCGTAGTGCTATTACCGCCTTCATTATCTCCCCAAGTCGTTACTGATCCATCAGTATGTAGTGCAGCAAAAGCTCCATAATACGTACCAATATCATCAAGAGAGGTACCACTGATTAACATGACGGGATTGGTACCATTAAGTTTGGTTTCTACCGTAGAACTATCACCACCTAATGCACTATCCCCCCAAGTAGTAACAGAGCCATCACTGTGCAGTGCTGCAAAGGCGTAACCATTACTAGCAATAGACTCAACACGCACCACACCTTGTGTAACCGTTAACGTGTAAGTGATGCTTTGCTCAATAAAGTCGTCACTTGTTGCTTCCGTTGCCGTAATAATGGTTGTTCCGGCACCTACCGGGGTGACTTCACCGCTATCATTTACGCTAGCAACATTAAGCTCTGATGAAGAATATGTAATAACACCGCCATTACCGCCAGTGGCCACTTGCGTAAATGCAGCGTCATCGGTGGTTTTTGTTATACCAGATTCACTGATGTCATCGCCAAATACTAATGACTGACCCGCTATTTTATTAACCGTTAACGTATAACTAACGCTTTGCTCAAGAAACTCGTCACTTGTCGCCTCCGTTGCGGTAATAGTGGTGGTTCCGGCAGCAATAATAGTGACTTCACCACTATCATTTACACTAGCGACGGTAAGCTCAGATGAAGAATATGTGATAACACCGCCATTACCGCCTGTAACCACTTGGGTAAATGCAGCGTCGGTGGTTATTTTTGTTATACCAAGCTCAGTAACGTCAGTACCAAATACCAGTACCTGACCTGCCACCTTAACAACCGGCGTATCTACTTCCTCAGTCCCCTTATTCGATTTACTGCAACCAAATAACAACACAGCAAATAACACCACAAAACATTTCTTTATGAGTACATCCATAACTAGCTCTCTTTAAATAGGAAATTAATATTCTTTAACGGGGATTATTTCATTCAGCTAAACAAAACAATATTGCACGGTATTGCACATGGCAAAGTGCACGTGGCAAAATGCTCGTAGCAAAATAAAATTACATTGGTGAGTAGGATAAATAAAAAATAGATGTGTAGATATATGCAGAGGTGGGGAATGTTTGCTTAAATGTCTCAACCTTTATCGTATTTGTCTCACAACAGTCTATTTCTGCAATAAAACTTGATTTAGCCATGCACTTATCAACAGAGAATTAACCGTAAGCTGTTCATTGGGATCACTAAAAAGTGAATTCAAATATATTTATATATAAAAAAACGGTGTTCAAGTTAACTTGAACGCCGTTTTATTTTTTGTTTTACTTAACTATTGATGTCGCTTTTGGTTTTACTGTTTAGTAAAAACTAAAGGTTATACGAAACACTCAACATCACTGTGTTTACATCTTGCTCTACACTGGTCTTTAACCATCTAAGTCCCAAGCTGGCTTTATCATTAAATTGGTACCCTAGCGTTAATCCATATAATAATGAGATATCGCTTTCTTTAAATGTATGTGATTCATCACCAACATCGATACCAATTTCACCACTCCATGAAAACAGACCTATTTGTGGAGCTAAGTACCAATCTTCTAAGTTATAGTTATTGGCTTCTTTGTATTGGTAAGTGTATTCAACACTCGCCGTTAAGCCTTTTCCGCTAACCTTATCAAGCTCAGATAACGCATCGACCAAATCATCCACTGAAGAGGTTACGCCATTAAACGTGAACGTTGCTGGTCCCAAGTCCATATAACCAGCGAGTACACGCCAGTCACTATAGATTTGATAACCTACCTCGGCATGATATGCAAAACGACTGCCGTCCGTTGATATGCCATTTTGCTCTTGGCTATTATTAGCTAAACCTTGCTCTGCGCTTTTATTACTTACTTCACTACTTGCACTACCTAGGCTTAAGCCAATCGTCAAATCACTCATTTTAAAGCTTTGTGATTGAGTCTCTGCAGCTTGAACGCCAGTGGCAAACAACACCAAGAATGCCGCCATTAGCTTTTTCATCAGTGTAGGTGTCGCTGTAGATGTAGATTTAGATTTAGATTTAGATTTAAGTTTAACTTTACGTATCAATAACAATATCAAACAACCAAATAAGCCCATGATTGGCATACTGCCACCACTGCTTTTTGCTTTTACTGTCACTTCTTTAAACACAGAATTAAATGTTGTACTTGCACTACTGGCTTCGCTGCTTGCGTCAGCACCTACAATGCTAGTCACTATTGCACCATTAACATTTGCACTGCCAACTAAAGCTAACGTAATGGTAACCGTCTCCCCTGCTTCAACACTTGCAATCGTACAGGTTAATAAAGTACCCACTAGTTCACAGTTATCTGGTACAACGCTCAATACAACACCTTCTGGTATCGTCGTGGTTATTTGTACATTCTCAGCCGTCTCGTCACCACTATTGGTAAGCGTGATTTCATAAGACATGTCATACGATGTGTTATTTGGTGTTGTGGCTACTGCACTAACCGTTAAATTTGCAACACTAGATGTTGATGATCCATTAAAATTACTTGCTGTGATTGTTATGGTGCTATCAGCAATGGTTAAACTAGTTTTAGCCCCTGCATTCCAATCTTCTGCAGCCGCTAAATTATAGACAGTACCATCCATTGAGGTAGTGCCGTTTTTATTGATTAACGCATTTACTTCAGCCTTGTCAGTTTCACTGAGTGTTAACGTAAATTCTGTTGAGCTACTGATATCAACATCTACTGTATCCGTTAATGTATAACTGTCACTCGCTTCACCTGTAAAGGTAAACATTGAAACGTCTATATCATTAGTTGCACCAGTTTTATCGGAAAAATTAATGCCAGTTACTGTTAATTTGCCATTTAAAACATCGTAAATAACACCTGTAATTTCAGGAAATACGATATGTAACATTTCAACTTTTGACAGTACCGGACTAATAACCGGTGACAGTGAATTAAATTGTGCACGCCAGCGTATATCGTCAGTGCCAGTTTCTGGGAAGGTAAAATTAGCACCAGATTTTACGCTATACCATTTGTCTCCACCATTATTACTGACGTAATAATCAATAGACGTGTTACGCGTCGTTTCTGTATTAGTTGTTGCGGTTGCGGTTAACGTCACTCCGAGAACATCAACCAAACTACCATTTACTTTATTTGAGTAAACCTGGTTACCATTAATGTTATGGTAAACTTGCTTGTATAGTTTATTACCACTGGTTGAGGAAGTGCTGCCTGCCATAATATCTATATCGCCATCACCATCTACATCAGCGGCTGCTATGGTATAGCTTAGATCTGTTTCAGTACCAATATCTATCCCTGTAGACGGAAAGCCACCATTGCCATCATTAAGATAAAGTTTATTGGTTTGGGTAACATTACCAACGATAACATCCAAGTCACCATCCGCATCTACATCGGCAACATCGAGACCATTAGTAGAATCTGTCTCATTACCAATATTGCTTCCTGCATCAAAAGTAACGCTAGTGTCCGTAACAGTTGTGGTATTTAAATACACCTCATTGTTACTACCATTAATAACAACAACTAAATCCAGAAAACCATTACCATCCATATCTGCTAAGGCGATTTCACGGATAGCAGCAGAGCCAGTGCCAATATCAACCCCGGTAACAAAAGTGCCATCGCCATTATTAAGGTAATATTGGCTTGTGGAGCCTGAGATACCACTGACGATATCTAAATCACCATCATTATCCACATCGCCAATAGCGACAGAATTTGTATCGGTTACACCGACACCGCTAAAAGCAACGCCTGCACCAAAACCGCCACTGCCATCATTAAGGTACACTTTATCCGATCTCCCCAAATTACCCGTGACCACATCTAGGTTACCATCCCCATTTACATCCGCTAATGTAATTGCTCGCGTGTCATCGCCATCACTGTCAATGTCAATTCCTGAATCAAAAACACCGGCATTATTAACATAGAGCTTATTGTTATCAGCATTACCTGAGACAATATCTAGGTCGCCATCATTATCGATATCCCCAACGGCCATTTGATAAGTTGTCAATGAATCACTACTAATATCAACACTTGAACTAGCAAAAACACCATTACCATTATTAAGATACAGTTTGTTAGTAGCACCATAGTTACTAACCAAAGCATCTAAGTCACCGTCGCTGTCTACATCTGCAAAAACGATGCTATTGGTATGATCTGCATCACTGTCAACCGTGGTGCCTGCTGTTGGAAAAAAACCACGGGTTTTATTAAGGTAGAGTTTGTTGGTTTGACTATAGTTACCTGCCACTAGGTCAAGGTCGCCGTCATTGTCGGTATCTCCCAGGGCAATAGACGAGGTAGCATCTGACTCACTGTCTATGTCTGTGCCTGCGCCTGCTGTAAAACCACCACTGCCATCATTAAGATAGAGTTTATTGGTTACATCATAATTACCTGCCACAACATCAAGGTCGCCGTCACTGTCGACATCCCCTAAAGCGATAGCGCGGGTATCATCTGACTCACTGCCTATGTCTGTGCCTGCGCCTGTTGTGAAACCACCACTGCCATCATTAAGGTAGAGTTTATTGGTGCCGTTATAATTACCTACCGCAAGGTCAAGGTCCCCGTCACTGTCGATATCCCCTAAGGCGATAGCGCGGGTATAATCGGAGTCACTGCCTATGGCGGTGCCTGTTGTAAAAGCACCACTGCCATCATTAAGGTAGAGTTTATTAGTGTCATTATTATTACCAGCCACAACATCAAGGTCGCTGTCGCCGTCAATATCTCCCAAGGCTATAGACAGGGTAACATCTACCTCACTGCCTATAGAGGTGCCTGTTGCATCAAAACCGCCACTGCCATCATTAAGGTAGAATTTATTGGTACTGTAGTAATTACCTACCACAACATCAAGGTCCCCGTCACTGTCGATATCCCCTAAGGCGATAGCGCGGGTATAATCGGAGTCACTGCCTATGGCGGTGCCTGTTGCATCAAAACCGCCACTGCCATCATTAAAGTAGAGTTTATTGGTTTGGCCTTCATTACCCGCCACAACATCAAGGTCACCGTCACCGTCAATATCCCCCAAGGCGATAGCGTAGGTTGTATCATTCTCATTACCTATCATTGTGCCCGTTGCATGAAAACCATCACTGCCATCATTAAGGTAGAGTTTATTGGTGTGAGTATAATTACCTGCCACAACATCAAGGTCACCGTCACCGTCAACATCCCCCAAGGCGATAGTGAAGGTTTCATCTGACTCACTATCTATGCCTGCGCCCGTTGCATCAAAACCACTACTACCGGCATTAAGGTAGAGCTTGTTGATTTCGCCAAACTCACCAACTACAAGGTCAAGGTCACCATCGCTGTCGATATCCCCCAAGACGATAGAGAGGGTATCATCTGACTCACTACCTATAACTGTGCCTGCGTCTGTTGTAAAACCACCACTACCATCATTAAGGTAAAGTTTATTGGTTACGTAATAATTACCTGCCACAACATCAAGGTCACCGTCACTGTCAATATCGCCCAAGGCGATAGACCTGGTATAATCTGACTCACTACCTATATCTGTGCCCAAGCCTGTTGTAAAACCACCACTGCCATCATTAAGGTAAAGTTTATTGGTGCCGTAATTACCTGCAACAACATCAAGGTCGCCGTCGCTGTCAATATCGCCCAAGGCGATAGACCTGGTACCATCTGACTCACTACCTATGGCGGTGCCCGCACCTGTTGTAAAGCCGCCACTGCCATCATTAAGGTAGAGTTTATTGGTGCCGTTATTACCTGCCACGACATCAAGGTCACCGTCGCTGTCAATATCCCCCAAGGCGATAGAGTAGGTAGTATCTGACTCACTGCCTATATCTGTACCTGCGCCTGTTGTGAAGCCACCGCTGCCATCATTAAGGTAAAATTTATTGGTTTGATTGTAATTACCTACCACAACATCAAGGTGACCGTCACCGTCAATATCCCCCAAGGCGATAGCGTAGGTTGCATCATACTCACTACCTATCATTGTGCCCGTTGCATCAAAACCACCGCTACCATTATTAAGGTAGACTTGATTGGGGCCATTATTACCCACTAAAAGGTCAAGGTCGCCGTCACCGTCAATATCCCCCAAGGCGATAGACCATGTCTCATCTGAATCACTGCCTATGTCTGTGCCTGCACCTGTTGTGAAACCGCCACTGCCATCATTAAAGTAGAGTTTATTGACTCCATCATTACCTGCCACAACATCAAGGTCGCCATCACCGTCAATATCCCCCAAAGTGATAGCGTAGGTAATATGAGTATCACTACCTATGTCGCTGCCTGCGGTGTTTCCGTCGGGGAGTCTATGTTGCTGCTGTTTTGACCAAGCCAAATACACTACTTGCTCTTCAGTCGATAAATTGGCCGTTGTTTTTGTGGTGTCAATTGAAGTGTCACTTAAAAAATCATCGGTGAAAGTGACGGTTGCGGCAACAACGCCAACACTCGTAATAAGTGCAAAAGAAGCTAACCACTTCTTTTTTGAATTAGGTGTCAGGTTAAACATGTGTGTATCTACCTTCTTGATTATGGATTTATAGCTAGCTCTTGTGCTGGCTTTTGTGCTGGCGCTTATAGCAGTCTCTTTTTTTATAGACATCCTGAGTGTTTCATACTTATAAAATGGCATTTAAAATAACAAAAATATTAACTAATAAATATTACACGGCATTACACGTGGTTAATTCAAATTAATTTATGAGGTAGGATAAATAAAAAATAGATATGTAGATATATGCAGAGGTGGGGAATGTTTGCTTAAATGTCTCAACCTTTATCGTATTTGTCTCATATTGGTCTATTGCTACAGTAAAACTTAATTTAACCACAAACAAAAACGCCGTGACCAATTTTCATTCGTCACGGCGTACATACACTATTTAGTGCTTAGCTTGTTTTATCCTAACTTATCCTAGAGAACCAAGCTCTAAGGAAACACAGATCTAAGCAAATACAAGCTAAGGAAAAAACGGCACATTCAATTGTTCATCAAACAATATCCAGCTATCTGGTTTGCCATCGTTATTAACGTCACCGTTTGAATGTAAGTAACTCGATTTTAATGGGCTAGTCCCATTAAGTACTTCAATGTTATCCCAAACACCATCGTCATCTGTATCCGCTTTACCTGCACTTTGACAAGGTGGATTACCCAAATCAGCTATCGCAGTAGAATAAGGCACAGTACAATTTGCTAACTCATCAGCATTACTAATACCATCAAGATCAGTGTCGGCGTCATTGTAGGTAATGCTATTTGAGCCAGCTAATACATCACTCACCGCGCTGCTATCGCCGCCATTGGTATCACCACCCCAAGTAGTGACCGAGCCATCACTGTGCAGTGCAGCAAAGGCACTATCTGTGGCGCTTATTGATACAACAGGATTAGTGCCATTAAGTTCAGTAGTAACCGCACTGCTACCACCACCATATAACCCCCAAGTCGTGACCGAGCCATCACTGTGCAGTGCCGCAAAGGCATAATCTGCTGCGCTTATTGATACAACAGGCGTAATACCATCAAGTTCATTAGTAACCGCACTACTATCACCGCCATAACTAGTATCACCCCAAGTGGTGACCGAGCCATCACTGTGCAGTGCAGCAAAGGCAAAATATGTAGCGCTTATTGATACAACATCTTTATTGCTACTGGCTACGGTAGCTTCAGTGTTATTACCGCCATTACTAGTATCACCCCAAGTGGTGACCGAGCCATCTCTATGCAGTGCAGCAAAGGCAAAATATGTAGCGCTTATTGATACAACATCTTTATTGCTACTGGCTACGGTAGCTTCAGT
>NZ_CANMSK010000007.1 GCF_947500655.1 uncultured Psychrosphaera sp.
CTTAAGTTACAAACCATCCTTGAAGGCTATGAATTAGCAAAGTCTCTTGAATCTGACTTGTGATCAAGAGACAGCTAATTAGCGGCTTCTTTGTTTATGGCGATTAACTATAGCTGTTACTTAAGCACTTATTTAGTAAGTACTTTAGCTAATGACTCTGCAAGATAATCTGCGTTACTGTCATTTACACCCGCAATACTCACACGACTAGAGCCTACAATATAGATGCTGTAATCGGTTTTTAGAGTTGTGATAGATTCTTTATCTATTCCTAAAAATGAGAACATGCCATTTTGATTGGCAATAAAATCGAAATTTCCAGGTACGTTCTTTTCTTTAAATTTATTCACAACAAAGCTACGCAGACCATTAATACGAGTACGCATTTCATCTAATTCTGTGTGCCATAAAGATGTTAACTCTTGGCTGCTTAGAATAGTTGCAACTATGTCAGCCCCATGTGCCGGCGGCATAGAGTAGATAGCACGAACAACATTTAAAATCACACTAAAGGCAACTTCCGTTTTTGCAGAACTTGTTCCAAGTATGCTGATAGCACCAACACGGTCACGGTATAAACCAAAGTTTTTTGAACAAGAAGAACAAACTATCATTTCGTCAACTTGAGAAGCTAACAAACGTAAACCTGCAGCATCTTCGTTAAGACCATGACCAAAACCTTGGTACGCAGAGTCAACTAAAATAGTGAAACCTTGTTTCTTAGCAATATCAGCAACGGTTTGCCATTGTTGTATATTTAAGTCCATACCACTTGGGTTATGACAACAAGCGTGCAGTAATACGATATCGCCACTTGGTACTTTATTTAACACTTCAATGGTTTGGTCAAATTTAAGGCCCATAGTTTCAAAATCAAAATATGGGAATTTTTCAACTTGCAAACCGGCAGCGTTAAAAATACTGATGTGATTTGCCCATGTAGGATCTGTTACCCAGATTTTAGCACTTGGGTTACAACGAGCTATAAACTCAGCTGCAACTCGTAATGCGCCAGTACCACCAGGCGTTTGAGCCGTCTTTACTCGACCTGAATTTACCGCGTCACTTTCACCAAATAGTAAGTTAGTCATCAACTCATTAAATTTAACATCACCAGCCATACCTAAATAAGCTTTAGATTGTTCGTTGTTAAATCTGTACTCTTCCGCTTTTTTTACTGCCGCTAAAACTGGAGTATTACCTACTTCATTTTTATAAACGCCAACACTTAAATCGACTTTTTTAGGATTTGTATCGGCTTTATATTCCGTCATTAGGCCTAAGATCGGATCGGTAGGTACTGGCTGTAATTGATTAAACATGAGTTGTCTCTTCACTATTAGTGGGTTAATTTTTCAGATAGAAATTGGCAGGCGGCTTCAAATATTGCCTGCGTTTTTTCATCAAAACGGTCATTCTCAAAACATTCTGCGTCTATGATACCAAGTATTTTCTCTTGTGGATCAGAGCTTGTATTATTTTTATTAGAAATAATAGGCCAGCATAATTCACTTTTTACTTTTGGATCACAGGTATAATATTCTCCGCCAGCTTGGCGATATTGTTCCACATTATTTATTGTGCGCTTTTCGCCATAAAGTCCAACATAAGAATTGTTACTTAGGGTGGAAAATTCTTCTGATAAAGGAAATTCAGCACGACTTGGAACACCAAAATAACTCATTTTAGTGAGTACGGTGTCACCTTCATTATTGGTTCTTTTTAAGTAAATACCAAACCAGTCAACATTAGTATTGTGTAATACCCAATCGGTTACATTCTGCAACATAGGTAACAAAGCTAATTGGGCCTGTGATAACGTTTGTGATAAATTAAACGGAACTGGGTCTAGTTCACCAAATAGAGAACAAGTCCCACCTTCGCCTAATACAGGAACAGAGAACTCTAACCTAAGTTCAGGTTGCTTTTGTAAGCACCAATCGGTTAATTCATTATAAAGTGATTCGGATAATTTCAATTTAACACCTTTAGCCATCTAAACGTCCCTAATGCTATTGTTATTAAATACAGATGTAAATACTTTATTTTGATTTTACTAAAATAAAAATACAATTGACTAAAAGCTAGATAATATTGGCTTTTTATAAAGAAAAGGCATCAGGAAGGGGGGGAATGGAGGGATATACGATATTAAATCGAATTGCCATTGATTGTATTGTTGTCTAATTATTGTAGTGGATTTTAGTATCTTCAATAGAGTGTGTACTTTAGAAAAGTATACTTGTGTTTAACTCACGTTTAATTGATAACCTACTTTTACTTGATTACCAATCGCATTATATTCAACAGAAGATGCAATCTCTTGCAGTAAAATAAAGCCTCTACCATGGGCATCTTCATTATCTAGCTCTGATTTTTTTGCATCGACATTAAAGCCTGCGCCACTGTCAGTTACAGTAAAATAAAGTGAAGTTTGTTCAGGAACATAATTAACTTCAATGGTTATATGACCAGAGGTTAACTTATTTAATAAATCATCTCTTTGTGCATAATAATCAATAAAACCATCGTCGGAGTCTTTAATGCTCGAGGATAACTCTAATAAACCATGTTCAAGTGCATTGTTGTAAGCTTCAGATAACAATAAATATAACGTGGATCTGTGTTCTTCCGCACCTTTCATCAATGTGACCATATCAATGACCTCTAATACAGGATCGGATGTTCTAATCGCTTCGGCATCGACAGTTAATGAAAATGAGTGGGGCAATTTCGAGTAACTATACTGGTTTTGATCTAAATTAGAGTTAACTTCATCACAACGTAAAGACAATATTGAAATATCATCATCTTGCTCAACGCCACCCGAGAAGTAGTTTAATTCATCAATGATGTTGGGGATTTCTTGGTAATGAGGCTGTTTTAACAATTCAGTTAAACGCTCATAGCCAAACATTTCACCATTTTCATCCATTATTTCTACTAAGCCATCAGTAAATACAATGAGTTGCTCTTGTTTAGCTACTGAGTAGTTCATCGATGCTGCATCAAATTCATCTTGCTCTAATATACCAAGTGCCATATGTTGAGATTCAATAGTTGTAAATTGATCATTTTGATTGTCAATTAGGTACATGTCAGGCGTACCACCTGTCCATACTGACAGGCTTTTACCCATGTTATTTAGCTCAATAATGCTGGCGGCGCAAAACATATCGTCAGGAAGTAGCTTTAATAAAATATCATTAATTTGTATTGCTATATCACCAACCGATAATCCCTTTTGCACCATGGAGTAAAAACTACTTGAAACCGGTAGAGTACCAACTGCAGCAGCAAGACCATGACCGGTGAAATCGCCCATCATTATGTAAAGATTTCCTGTCGGCCCTAACTCGACCAACATAATGTCACCGTTAAACATAGATGCAGGAGAAAGGTGGAAATCTAACAAGTGAGGCGCTTTGTAATTACCTTCAAATGCTCGTTGAAAAATATGCTCAACTATTTCATGTTCGCGTTCAGTTTTAAGGCGATAAAAGTCGAGTTGTTTTTTTTGTTCGAAAGCTTTTTGGCTTAAATCTCTAATTCGAGCATGAGCTTTGATTTTTGCATGCAGGATCACACGTTCAAAGGGTTTGCTAAGAAAGTCATCACCGCCAACATCTAGACAGCGTGTTAAGCTATCTTGATCTTCTAAAGCGGTAATAAATATAACTGGTAAATAGACTTCACCAGCGAGCTCTTTTAGCAGAGGCGCTGTTTCATAGCCATCTAAATAAGGCATAACAACGTCTAGAAGAACCAGATCGGGTTTCTCTTTTTTATAAACATCAAGGGCTTCTAGGCCATTGTTGGCAAGCACAACGTCAAAGCCATCATGCTTTAACATATGCTGTAGTAAGTGCCGGTTTAGTTCTAAGTCGTCAACAATTAGAACTTTGAATGCAGGGTTCAAGATTAATCGATATCAAACTTTTTATCAAAACGTGATATCTGCAGAATTTTTTTAATCTGAGGTTTACAGTTTGATATTTTAATATTGTTTACTCGGCCAGATAATGTTTTTTGCATGTTAAGTAACATACCTAATGCAGAACTATCCATATATTCAGTTTCACGTAGGTCAACAATAATAGTGTCTATACTTCCTTCTATCGCGGAATAAGCACTTCTGAAGTCTTGTACAAAATTAAAGTCGAATTTACCTTTAACTTCTATTGTCACTGTTTGTCCGTCCGCAGACGTAGAGGTTTTTAAGCTCATTAAATATCTCCTAGGTTTATTGAAAAATAAAATGTTCAATACAAAATATTTCATATTGGATTTATTAATCCAATCAAAGATTAATGCCCGATCGATAAAAAATCCAGTTTAATTATAGTTATTTAACAGATATTCTAGAAAAATGTTTTACTGTTTGGTAAGTTTGGGCATTATTGATAGAAAATAAGAATTAAGTTATGTCTAATTGGCAAGATAAATTGAGTACCTTAGTTTACTCTACCGATGGCGGTAAGATTGATAACAAACCTGAGGCTCCAACTACATTAGGCGAGGGATTTAAAGACGGAGTTATCAAACTCACACGTCAGACTAAAGGTCGTAAAGGAAAGGGCGTGATTGTTATTGAAGGAATAGTTTTACCGACAAATGAATTTAAACAAATGGCTCAAAAGATTAAAAAGAAATGTGGAACTGGTGGTGCTGTAAAAGAAAATACCATAGAAATTCAAGGTGATGATCGCGAAAAAGTGAAAAGTGTGCTTGAATCATTAGGATACGTTTGTAAATTAGCTGGCGGTTAGTCAGTTTATAAAAAAGAGAATATCTATATGTCAGAATTGACGCCGGCAGATTTAGCCATCTTGTTAGTAGAACCTTCTACCACGCAACAAAAAATTATAATAAATCTACTTAACAGTGAAAATGTTACCCACATTAAAATAGCAGATAGTGTTGAAAGTGCTATTGCATCTATTAAGTTGTCCGCACCAGATTTAGTAGCAAGTGCAATGCACTTCACTGATGGAACGGCATTAGACCTAGTTAAATCGTTAAAAAATGATCCTATGACTGAAGATGTTCCTTTTATGTTAGTTTCTAGTGAGCATAGAAAAGAGCAATTGGAAGAGTTTAGACAATCAGGTGTTGTAGCTATACTACCTAAGCCTTTTACTCATGATCATTTAGCTAAAGCTATTCACTCCACATTAGACTTATTAAGTGAAAGTGAACTCGATTTAGAAAGTTTTGATGTGCATGAAATTAGAGTGCTCGTTGTAGATGACAGTAAAATGGCACGTAACTTTGTATCTCGTGTTTTACGTAGCTTAGGCATTGAGCGCATAACCGAAGCAACGGATGGTTCTGAGGCGATAGAGATCATTAAAGAGAATACATTCGATCTTGTGGTGACAGACTACAATATGCCAGAAGTTAACGGTAAAGAATTGACTGAATATATTCGTAATAAAAGTGAGCAATCTCACATTCCAGTATTAATGGTAAGTTCAGAGTCTAATGAAGCGCATTTATCCAATATCGAGCAGTCAGGTGTTAATGCTATGTGTGATAAACCATTCGAAACTGAAAATGTAAAACGTATTTTATATAATCTGTTTGAAGGCGAAAGTTAGTTTTAGCTATTGTTAAGCCAATTATAACAACAGGAGCTTTTGCTCCTGTTTTTTGTTTCTGAATACTAGAAACGTTAACAGAGCCTAATAAAAGCCGCCAAATCTAATTTTATCTATGTTAATATCGCTGCCTTATTTTATTATCCCATCAAAATGAAGAGTGAGTATTTATGTCTCAGTTTACTACTGTTGAACAACAAGCTAGTTACGGTATTGGCCGTCAAATCGGTGACCAAGTCGCCAGCAACCCTTTCGAAGGTTTAGACGCAAACGCAGTTGCACAAGGTGTAACGGATGCGCTAAACGGAACTGAGTATGCAGTAGACGTTGAAGATCTACGTGCAGCATTTGGTGTTATCAATGAAAGAATGCAAGCTGAAGGTGCTGAAAAAGCAAAATTAGCATCTGCAGAAGGTCAAAAATTCTTAGATGAAAATGCGAAACGTGCTGAAGTAACGGTAACTGAATCTGGTTTACAGTACGAAATATTAACAGCTGGTGAAGGCGAAAAACCAACTGCAGCTAGTACTGTAAAAACGCATTACCACGGTACATTAATCGACGGCACTGTTTTTGATAGTTCATATGAACGTGGTCAACCTGCTGAATTCCCAATTAGTGGCGTTATCGCTGGTTGGACTGAAGCATTACAACTTATGCCTGTTGGTTCAAAATGGCGTTTAGCTATTCCATATGAATTAGCTTATGGTGAGCAGGGTGCTGGTGGTGCAATCGGTCCATTCCAAACATTAGTATTTGATGTTGAATTATTAGAAATTCTTTAATTTATTAACTGATAATAAAAAAGGAGCTTAGGCTCCTTTTTTTGTTGTTAATTGGCACAATAGTTAACTCTCTTACACACTAAAGATAAGTTTTTTACTTCAATAAATAACTAGCTAATTAATCTTTTCCACCAAGTACTTGCTGTTCCAACTACAGATAACTCAGATCCTAAATTTCCTACATTACTTTCTTGCATAGGGTCAAAGTCAGCCAAGGTAACAAAACGTGTGGTTTGTGAGTTTGGCTTGTAATCGCCTGACAGTAAATCAAATTGATACTCGCTCGCCCACTGTTGCGCATTGTCGATAACTTGTTTCAGTGAGTCCACAACGTACTGTGCTTCGGCGTTTGTTGTTGTTGGGTGCAAAGACAATCTTACCCAACCCGGTTTATCCGTTAAGTCACCATTATCAATTTTATTAGTAATTGAACCTGACATACCTTTGCTGACATTAAGCAATATATGCCCATATGTTCCAGCGCAGCTACAGCCCCCACGTGATTGAATGCCGAATTTATCGTTGAGCAATCGGACTATCAAATTGTAATGTAAGCTTGGGGCATAAAAAGACACTATGCATAAACGTTCTTTAATATCTTTTTCTAGGATCTCAACACCAGGAATTCTATTTATCCCTGACATCAATATATTAGTCAGTTCACTTTCTCTGCCTTGGATATTCTCGGTGCCCATTTTTTCTTTTAGTTTTATCGCTAAGCCAACTTTAATGGTTTGTAGAAAACCTGGTGTACCACCATCTTCACGAGTTTCTATATCATCAAAGAAGCCTTGTTCACCCCAAGGGTTAGTCCAACTTACTGTACCGCCTCCGGGTTGATCGGGCACTTTATTCACATATAAGGTTTTATCAAAAATCAAGACACCAGAGCTACCAGGACCGCCTAAAAATTTATGCGGAGAAAAGAAGATGGCATCTAATTTTTTTTCAGGATCTTCCGGATGCATATCAATGTCGACATAAGGTGCTGAGCAAGCAAAATCGACAAAACAAATACCACCATGCTGATGCATTATTTTGGCTAACGCGTGATAGTCTGTTTTTATACCTGTCACATTACTGCAAGCTGTAAAAGAGCCAATTTTCATTGGTCTAGTTGCATATTCGGCTAAGCGTTGTTTTAAATCATCTTCGCAAGGTTTGCCGTTGGGGCCTTTTTTTATAACTACAACAGTAACATTACAGGCATTCCAAGTTGTTTGGTTTGAGTGGTGTTCCATGTGAGTGATAAAAACGACAGGTTTAAGTTCTTCTGATAGGTCACATTGCTTATGAAATTGTTCTGGTACTCGTAACCCCAACATCCGTTGTAACTTGTTAATAACGGTTGTCATACCTGAACCTGAACAGATCAAAGCGTCATTATTATCTGCATTGACGTGTTTCTTAATGATCTGTTGAGCATCATGATAGGCCTGTGTCATGGTACTACCGGTTAAATTTGTTTCGGTATGAGTGTTAGCGACATAAGGACCTAACTGATTTGTTAAAAAATCTTCAATAGGCTGGTATAAACGACCACTGGCAGTCCAATCGGCATAAATTATTTTTTGTGCAATGCCATTAATATTATGTGATAAATCTTGGCCGATAATGTGTTTACGGAAAGTTGAAAAATAGCGTTCTAACATGTTTATTACCTAAAGAATTCGATAGAGAGATTATGTTGATTTTTTAGGGAATTATTTTGCGTAATATAAATTAGAATTGATGTGGGTGAAAAATTTAACTACATATTATTAATTAAGTGGTTAAATTTTTCGTGTTTTTATATTCAAGTAGATTTAACAATGAGTTAATGGAATTTCTGTCGAATATTTCATTTGTTCCATTGCAAAGCTTGAGCTTACATCAGAGAAACCAGCTTGGCTGATTAGTTTTTTGTAAAACTGATCGTAAGCTGCCATGTCAGGCACTAGCACTTTTAACAAATAGTCCGTATCACCACTCATACGATAAAACTCAGTTACTTCAGGTGAGCCGCTGGCAAAATGATTAACAGAATCTACCCATTCAGGATTATGCTGATTGGTTTTTAAATTAACAAAGACAGTTAAACCGACATTTAGTTGCTTAGAGTCGAGTAAAGCAACACGTTTACGAATAACGCCAGTTTTTTCTAAATGTTGAATACGTCGCCAGCAAGGGGTTTGGCTTAAACCAACATGCTCAGAAATCTCAGCTAACGAAAGAGAGCTGTTTTGTTGTAATAGCGATAAAATATGTTTATCAAAACTATCCATATAGTATTCCTCACTCCCATATTAAAATATATATCTAATAGGAGGGTTAAAATCGATGGTGATTTCTAAAAAATTGTTTTGTTGTAAAATAATACACCCTAATGTTAATCAATACATTAGGGTGTGTTAAAAATTAACTAACAGTAGGAATTAAAACGTTGTCCATTGAAACGATTGGCTTAATTCTTTTGCCCAACTTTTATTTGGATCATCTTTGTGAGTAATAATTAATAGTTGATTATCATTCACTTCAATGGATTCACCATTATAATTTTGATCAGAGAAGTATGGCGTTTGCTCTAATCCTGATTCTTTAGGGATAAGAAAAATAGTCACTGGGTATTTGTCACCTTGTATGACCATATGTAAGCTTTTTATCCGGCCAAAATAACAAGTGCCTGCAAACGATACTTTTGGAAATGCGTTTATGAATTGGGCACCATAACCAGACAACTTAGTATTAAGTTGTTGGAGGCTATAATGATTATCATCGTGTGAATGGACTATTTCTGCAGCGTTATGAGCTAGAGCATATTCACCAACCGTGTCAAAGCTATTTCCTAAGCCCATTCTCGTCGAGACGATTCCAACACAAAATAGGATAGAGGCCGCAAGCGCTAAATAGACTTTAGTATGTTTTTTTGGACTTTTTTGAGTGTCCATTGATTGTGATAATAGAATTCGTTCAGCTAAGTTATCAGGCACTTTTATATTCAAAGCACTATTTAGTTTTGCATCAAATTTCTTCATTTCACATTTGAATTTTGCTTTTGCCTTATCATCATTACAGGCATCAATAATATCTTGAGCGTTATCATGTGGATTGGCATAAATGCGTTTTCGAAAAGTTAAATCATCCATTTTCGATCCCCCTGTATTGTTCTTTTGCTTCTAGTGCTTCTTTCAATTGATTTCTTGCTCTGAATAGTCGAGTCATAACCGTATTTTTATTTAATTCAAGAATGCCCGATATCTCTTCACCTGAAAAACCACCAATTACTTGTAACATCAGAGGTTCTCTATATTCAGGCTCAAGTTCGGTGATCTTGCGTCGTAATAAATGATTTTCAACTTCTTGCTCAGATCCAACTGAAATGGTATCTGGTACAAAAGTATCTTCAATATCAACAAGATCAAATTGCTTTCGTTCAAACCGACGAGCATTCTCTCTGCGCAAAATAGTTATTAACCACGCTTTTGCAGCACCTTGATCCTTTAAAGACTCTAAAGAACGCCAAGCGCGCAAAAATGTTTCTTGTACTAAATCCTCAGCAACGTGCGGATCCCGGCACAGCCAAACACCATAGCGATATAAGTCATCGCTATATGCTCTAACCAATGCTTCATATTTCATTTGTTTTGTTTTCATGCTTAAAGAGACCCGAGTAGGTCGAAAAAAATTTCCCATAAGTTAATTCAAACGTTAAATTAGACAGATATCTAGAATAGCTTATACCCAAGGTAAAATGACAAAAATAAAATCTCACATTAGCTTAGGCAGTATTTTAAAACCTAAGAGCCCTTTGTTTAAAAGACTTGTGCCTATAATTGATAGAGTTATGGGGGTACATAAAGTAAACAAATTTTATGATGATGGACAATTATCTGGAACATCTACCGCTGAATTTTCTCAACGATTTTTTGATACTTTGGAAATAAATATTTCTGTTTCCGATAATTTAGCTGAAAAAGTACCCAATCAAGGAAGTTTAATTGTGGTGGCAAATCATCCTTTTGGTTGCGTGGAAGGGGTCGGACTTGCTCAAAAATTAAAAGAAGTAAGGCCGGATGTAAAAGTGTTAGCCAATAATGCTTTGTCTATGTTCACTGAAATCAGTGAATATTTTATATTTATCAATCCGTTGTCATCAAATGATCCCAGAAACGGTAAAGCACTAAGAGAATGTAAACAACACTTAAATTCAGGTGGTGTTTTACTTATTTTCCCAGCAGGAAAAGTCAGTTACTACCGACCTGAAAAACAACGTATTTGCGATGATGTTTGGAATAGACTTCCTGCTAATTTAGCAAAATCGACAAAATCTCCAGTATTACCTATTTTTATTGAAGGCCATAATAGCCAGTTATTTATTACCTTAGGGCGTATTTATTATCGTTTTAAACTCATTATGTTATTTAGAGAAATGCTTAAACATAAAGGTAAGCCGATAAACTTACATGTGGGTAATGTATTACCCAGTAAATTACTGACTAAGTTCGAACATGTTTCACATTTGAATGAATACTTACGAGTACAGACTTACTTGTTAGATCCAAACTACAAGCAATCTTGGCATGATAATAACGAGGTGAATCTAGACAAAGTAATATCACCGATAGCAGAAACAGTAATGGCTGAAATAATGCCCCAGGTAGATAAAACCAAACTTAAATTAGAAATAGACTTGTTACCTGAAGCTCAGCATTTAGTGGATTATAAAACGTTTTCTGTCTATTACGGTAAACGAGAGCAAATGCCTTTAGTTGTAAAAGAGATCACTCGATTACGCGAAATAGTATTTCGTCAATACGACGAAGGCTCTGGTGAAGAGTGCGATACCGATGAATTTGATGATACCTATTTACACCTGTTTATTTATAACCAAACTGACGGTGAAATCATTGGTGCTTACCGTATGGGGCAATCAGACGTGTTATTAAAAGATGGCGATATCAACAAACTGTATTTAGCTAAGATGTTTGATTTCGCGCCGGAGTTTATTAATCAGCAGCAGCCGTGTTTAGAAATGGGACGTTCGTTTTTAGTGCCAGAACATCAAAAAACCTTTTACGGTTTATTTTTATTATGGCGAGGAATAGGTGAATTTGTAGTCAGAAACCCACAGTATCGAACATTATATGGCACTGTGTCATTGAGTAAGTTATACACACCATTGAGTGTTCATTGCATAAATAAACTGGCAACGACACCAAGTGAAAAAGTAGTGGCAAAGGTAGCTTTTGAACATAAAGACAATCCAGAGTTGATTGACTTTATTCAGTCTGAACATGGAAATAAAAGCGTTTCTTCATCGTCGAGCTTATCTTCACTAATTATGGGAATTGAACCAGATGGTAAAGATGTGCCCGTTTTAATGAAGCATTATCAAAGGATGGGGGCACGTTTTTATTGCGTTGGTATAGATAAAAGCTTTAACGATACCCCCGGTTTATTGTTAAGTGTCGACTTGCCTAAGGCTCCAGAAAAAGCATTGAAACAATATTTAGCAGAAGGTAAAGATGCATATTTAGATAGGGCCTGTTGAACTTTTAAGTATGAATTTTGTTCAATTTAAGGCGTACTGCTTATGTACCTTACCCACAGGCGTGTAGGTAACAAAAAGTAAAATGGTTGATTGAATCCTTCGGACAGCGTTTGTTTGGAATTAATACTGCGTCATCACATGATTTATGTAGAACAACTACACTTCACATGTACTGACTTGTCTAAATACCAAACAATTCGCTGCAAAAATAAACTCAAAAATTCAAAAGGCCCCATTCTCCATTTGCAAAAAAAAGCTGAGTAAGTTTAAATACGCCGCTCAAATTTCACAATAAAATTTAAAGGTAGGTTAATGCGAGCTAATCGTTTTGCCCAAATATTCAGTTTTCTTGTTATGTGTATTATTAAAGTACTAACCGTTATCTTTTATCGATTTGAAGTTAAGTGGTTAAGTGACAAAAACATAAAACAATTAGATGACGTGAAATTAGTTGTATTGTTAAATCATACTAGTTTGTATGAAGCTTTGTTTGTTCGCTTAGCCCCATTTTCTTTTTTATGGCGTATTGCGCGCAACATGATGGTTCCCGTTGCCGACGTTACAACAAAAAGACCATTGGTCGGTATGTTTTTTCATGCTCTAGTGCCTGGTGTTGTACCAATTAGTCGTAAGCGTGATGCATCATGGAATAACTTTTTAGAACAAATAAATGAAGAATCAATTGTGGCTATTTTGCCAGAAGGGCGAATGCGTAGACATGACGGTTTTGATAAACACGGTAAGCCTATGTCGGTCAGAGCAGGCGTTGCCGATATTATTGAACAGATAAAAACCGGTGATATTTTATTTGTTTACAGCGGTGGTTTACATCATGTCCAAGTGCCAGGACAACGATTTCCAAAATTATTTAAAAAAATAAAAACTCATATGGAAATTGTCAGTGTTGACGATTATAAAGATGCTTTATATCACCCAGAGGTTAGAAACAGAAAAGTGGCATTTGTCCGAGATATCCAAAGCCGATTAGATGAATTAACACCTTACTGTGAAAGCCAGCCTTATAATAAAGAAAAGTAAGCTAACTTTTGGTAATGAATGGTTAAATGTAGCTAATTGATGTTAAAAAGGCTTATTAAATAATAAGCCTTTTTGCTTTTTATTCGTTTTTTTACAGCATTTATAATGCTGAGTTTTAATCAATCTTTACTCTTGCTGCCTGAACATCTTCACTAGGGTAACAACCTAATACCTTCAAGTAAGGCGTTAACTCTCTTAAGTCATCGATAGCATTGGTAAGATTTTCATCTTGTAAGTTAGCATGTACATCGACATAAAACATTTCTTCCCAAGGATTACCTGTAATTGGACGAGACTCCAATTTACACATATTTACATCATGTTGTTTTAATACAATTAAAGCATCAACCAATGCACCAGGTTTTTGTTCTGTGGACATTATCCAAGTTGTTTTTGCTGGAATTTGAGTAGAAACCGACACTTCTTTTGGCGCTAATACAATAAAACGACTGTAGTTTTCTTTTTGATTAGCAAGGGCTTCAGCAATAACATGTAAACCATAAAGCCTCGCGCCTTCGCCACTTCCTAAAGCTGCTAGCTCGCCCGTTGTATCATTTTTAACTTGTTCAAATGCCGCAGAAGAGGCTTCACAATATTCAATTTCTACGTCATGGAATTGATTTAAGTAGTTGCTGCATTGTGCATAAACTTGTGGATGCGCAAATAACTTTTTGATTTTTTCTGGTTTTGTATCAACCGCCGCTACCATGCAATGATTTACCGGATGTGTCAGTTCTCCGACTATGGACAAGCTCGTATGCTGCAGCAGGTCGTAAACTTCATTGATACTGCCTGATGATGTATTCTCTATTGGTAAAATACCGTGGTCGGCTTTACCTTGCTCGACAGTATCAATTATTTCATTAAAGCTAGTGCAACCAAGTTGCTTTAATTCAGACTGGTGTCTAGAGAAGTATTTTTGCGTTGCCAAGTCGCTATACGAACCTTGACTACCTAAATAAGCCACACGGTTAATTGGTAATTGGCTGGAGGCCGCATTGGCGTGTTTTTGCAATAGAGCTTGCTGATGTAAAACTGAGTCTTCAATAATGGTTTGGAATACTTGTTTTACATAATAGCCATCTAAACTCAGTGATTTACCTTTGTTGATTAATTCAATCAACATTTGTTCTTCTCGTTTTATATCTCTAACGGGTTTATTCTGATTTATTTTTGTTTCTGCTACTAAGTGAGAAATACGGCGACGTTTGGCTAATAAGTTTATTAACTCGCTGTCTATTTCATTTATGTCTTGTCTTAATTCGGATAATTCAATCACTTGTTAGCCTTAGTCATTTAACTTGCATAAAAAAACCTTCCGTGTGGAAGGTCTTTAGAATTGTTTTTTTAACACACCAAATCCACCTTCCTATTCACATGGCATAAATAGAGTAAAGTGTATTAATGTAAATGTTAAAAAAAATTTAATAGGTTTCATGCAATCCAATTTATTTTTGTTTGGATTTAAAGTCAATGGTTATTTGGGTAAAAGCTCTAATATTACGCTATAAAGCCAAGTTAAAAGGAATAATACAGTTTTACAAAAAGACTAAGCAAGAAAGCCGACTGATTAACGTGTGTTAATCAGTCAGCTTGATTTATTACAGATAGCTAATTCAGAGTAGCTATCTTAACAATAGCTACATTCACAGAAGCTAAGTTATCCATTCAATGGTGGTAAGTCATCAGGTGTTACTGTTTTAGAGTTAGAATTGAAAAGCTTAAATGCATTCCATAATTCTTTACCAGACCATGATGTACTTTGTTGTGAGTATTGACTGCTATTTAATATAGATATTTGTTGCTGTAACTCAGGGTTAACCAATGGAATTAATGCAGTTAAGGTTAATACTGGTTGGGTAAATTCCACTTTAGCCCATTTAAGTAACTCATCACGTACAAGGTGAGCTTCGCTGTTCATACAAGCTTGTTTTAATATTGATTGATTAAATGCAGCTAGGTCGTAATTTTTATTTGACTTGTTTTGTTTAGTGATCTGGTTTGTTGATTTACCTGAACGTTTATTAGTAATAAACCAAGCTACACATGTTAATACCCATAAAACCCAACCAATCCACATCAATGGCGATAGAAGAGTATTGCTAGTGCTTTGTGTTGTGCCATCAGTATTATCTTGCCCAGTTGCGGCTTCACAGGTTTCGTTACTAACGTTTGAAGATTCAAAAATTGGCGTTTGTAAATTTGTCATTGGTGCTGACGATTGTTGGTTACTTGATGGCACTATAGTGATATTTTTCGCTGGGATAGTCGCAACATCTTGGCGTTTTGTTTTGGTATTAAACCAATTGATAGAAACGGCTGGTAGAGTGAACTTACCTGCTTTTGTTGCAACGATCGCTTCAGTGCTAACTCGTTGAGATACAATCGCATTTTGGCGTACTTCAGAATGTGACTCTGATTGATCAGGGTAGGTTTTAAATGAATCTGGGTATTTACCTACTATTTCTGGTAACTGTTCTTCATTAACATTTAGAGCTAGTAAGGTAAATGTTCTAGTTATTGGTTCCCCAACTTCATAAGTATCTTGGTTTGGTTGCCATTCTTCGTTAAGCATCACAAGATCACTTGGTAACCAAGAACCTGAATATTTTTTAGGAATTGATGACACTTTGATTTCAATGTCATTACCTACGCTAGTTACTGGTTTAGTGCCACCAAAATTGCTGAAGTTAGAGCGACGTTGCCCTGTCCCTATCTCACCATTAAACGCAGGTGATTTTATAGTGAACGTACCGCTAGATTGTGGAGTAACCATATAAATACGTTCAATAACACGGTAACGTACACCCATTATTATTTCACTGGCGTCTTTGTCCTTACCATTTTGTTTGATAGACGCACCATCTAACATTGGATCACTCAAGGTTCCACTTTGTAAATCTACATTGGGAGCAAAGTATAATCGGGTGACTAATTTAACGGTTTGCTGTAAATATAAATCAGCTTGTTCAATACTATTTTTAACGAATATCGTTTGGGTACTTTGTGCTGTGGAGTAATTAGATTTTACTACAGACACCGTCAAAGGTTTACTATAAACACTGTCTATTCTCAATGCTGGAATATTGAATGTGCCTATTTTTCTGGCTAATAACACTACATTCCAACGAGTTGTTTTTGAAATACTGCCGTTGATGATTCGTGTTTGTGAACTTGTAGCCGTTCGGCCAACAACGAATCCTGATTGACTAAGTTGTGTCAAATCAAACGCGTTAGCATCTAAAGAATCGTTAGCCACTATTTCTAGTACAAATGATTCGTTAACTAGAACTGGATTCCTATCAAGGCTTACCGTGACTTCTGTTGTTGCTTGTGCCACAGAAGATATCAATAGTAGGATAATGGCTGAAAAACGGATGAACATTTTTGTCCTAGTTAATTGTATTTTTGTTAGTTGCACTCTGATTAATTGCAGCATAGTCATTAGCTTGTTTGTTATTTTTGATTGAAAAGGAACTACCATGATTTAGTTGCTCCTGCTGGTAAACGTGAATTTTGTTGGCGTTTTCTACTTTCTAAGATCATTTTATTTCTTAATAATATTGCTGGATCATCAGACACTTTTCGCAATAATTGCTCAATTTTTTGCTGCTGCTCTTGCTCGTCAATTTCTTGTTGCTTTAACTGTGCAGATGTCATCTGTTCTTCTGGCTTTTTATCTTGGCTTTCTTCACCTTCGCCTTCATTTGAAGCTTCGCTGTTTTCTTGTTCAGTTTCACCTTGCTGCTCTGATTGTTGCTCTGGTGTTTCTTGATTTTCTGAGTCACTTGGTTCTGATTGCTCCTCTGATTGAGAACTTTCGGAGTCTGAACTTTCTTGGTCTGAGTTTTTTTGATCTGAGCTATCTTTATTCGAGCTATCCTGCTCTGAACTTTCTTTTTGCTCTTGTTCTGAATCTTGATCGCCTTGTTGCTCGTTATCTTCTTTACTTTTGTCTTGCTCACTATCCTGATCTTGCTGATCACCATCTTGTTTTTGCTGTTCTTGTTGCTGTTTCACTTGCTCTAAAAGGGCTTTGTTAGCAATAGCGTTTTCATTATTTGGATCAATTTTGAGAGACTCGTCATACGCTTTAATAGCTTCATCTAACTTGCCTAAATGAGCTAATGCATTTCCTTGGTTATATAAACCTTGTGCTGAATTATCTTGTTGAAAGTTACTCAGTGCAGTTTCAAAATCCCCTGACTTGTAAGCAGAGGAACCTTTCCATTGTGTGTTTTCAAAAGACGTTAATGCTTGTTCATATTCTTCATTATTAAAATGCTCGGCACCCACTTGGTCTTTTGTTTTTAAGGCATAATCTGTCCAAGAAGGAGATGAGGTATTCTGTTTTTGAGACTGCTCAGTTGTTTGTTCATCTGCCGCTAATGCCTTTTTAGGTGTAAAACTAAGTGGTAAAATTAACAGCATTAAGATGGTTGCACCTTTACGAAAAAATACTAAAACCAATGGCAAAATAAATAATAAGATATAAGGTCCAAACTCTTGCCAATCATCACCAGTTAATGAGTTGTTGTCTTGGCTTTCCTCACTTTCTGTATCGGCTTGTTCTGTTGGGCGATTAGCACTAGCGGCTAATAAAGTTTTTATGTCGGCATCCGTTGCTGTGGTGTTAACAAAAACGCCATTACTAATATTACTAAAATTCATTAAATCACGGTTATTCAATTTTGGGATCACTATGCTGCCTAAATGATCTTTTAATAAACTATTATCTAGCATTTTTATTGGCGCTCCCTCTGGAGTACCAACGGTCATTATATTGATTCGATAAGGCGTTTTCTGTGCAAATTCTCTCAAATCTGCAATATCAGATTTTTCCACACCGTCGGTGATCCAATATATATCACCAGTTAGATAGCCAGCTTGCTTTAGTAATTTACTTGCATTGTTTAAACCTCCCAGAGGATAACTACCTTGGACAGGCATGAACTCTGGTTTTAAACTTGGGATTAACGCAATAATATTGCGAGAGTCAGGTGTTAATGGTGAAATAGTAAATGCATCACCAGCATAAGCTACCAGTGCCACTTCACCGTCGGTAATGGCATTGGCTAAATCTATCGCTTTATATCGGGCTTTTGATAACCGATTAGGCTTGATATCCGTAGCACGCATAGACATAGACATATCTAATAAAATGACACTAGCCCGTTTTACTTGAAATACTGGTTTTTCTATTTTTTGCCAAGTAGGGCCTGCTAGTGTGAAAATAGTTAATAGCCAAATTAAAGGTACAAGTAAGATCTTTTGTTTCACTGTATTTGTTTTATTACTGCCTAACATCGCATTAGCTAAATGTGCTGGAATAACTTGGTGCCATTGTGTGGTTTTTACGGATTTGAGTTTTAGTAACCAAAATAAAGTCAAAGGAATGATGACCCAAAACCAATCGGGTCTTAAAAAATGAAATTGTGAAAACTGAGCTAAAAAATTAGTCATGATCAATTAACTCCTTGGTCTTGATGAATTTAGGTTTTTGTATAACTTACTTGACTCAAAAGAACGTTGAATAAGCGGAAGTAAAACAGCTAATACCGAAAGTAATAACGCGAAGCTCAATGGCCAAAAGAATAACGATTGCAAAGGTCGTAGTTGAATAGGATCGTCTTCAATTGGTTCAAGCTCGTCTAATATTTCATAGATTTGCTGCAAACTTTGCGTGTCTCTAGCTCTAAAGTACTTACCTCCGGTTTGCGTAGCAATGTTAGTTAACAAAGATTCGTCTAAGTCGGCTGATGGATTTACTTTTTTATTACCAAAAAAGCTACGTACAAACATTTCATCGGCACCAACCCCTATGGTATAAACTTTAACGCCAGCTGCTACCGCAATTTCCAATGCTTCTTTAGGTTGGATATTTCCAGCTGTATTTTGACCATCGGTAAGTAAAATAAGAATTCGGTTCGAGTCTTCTTTATCATTAAAACGTTTTGCGGCTAAACCAAGTGCATCACCGATTGCTGTTTTTTCACCAACTAAGCCTAATGTAGCTTCATCTAACATTTGACGTACTGTTTTTCTGTCATAGGTTAGTGGCGTTTGCACATAAGCGGTATCGGCAAATAAGATTAGTCCTAAGCGGTCACCAACACGGCGATCGATAAAATCATCTAATACATATTTAAGCATAACTAGACGATTTACTTTGTGAGTGCCAATCATCATGTCTTCATATTGCATTGAACCAGATAAATCTACCGCTAGCATAATTTCGCGGCCTTCTTGTGGAATAGTCACTGGCTGACCTAGCCACTGTGGTCTTGCAACTGCAACAACTAGACAAGTCCAAATAAGAAAAGCAAACCAAGGAAAACCTTGTTGTATTTTAGACTCAGTTGGTGTGCCAATAAAATCAAAAGTAGGTAAGAACAGAGCTGTAGATTCTTGCTTTTTTACCGCCGGTAATAAATAAATTAAAAAGGGCACAATTAACAGAGGTAGCAACCAAGGCCAAGCGAAACTAAACATGTTGCTCTCCTTTACCATTACTTATAGATGTCGAGTACTGCTGTGAAGATAAAGGCAAATTTTTGTTAATCCAATTTTGGACTTGAGTTAAATACTCTGAGGCTTGTTCAGGGCTACAGTCAGATTTATAAGCGAGCTGCATAAATTCTTGATTGATGTGGGTATTTTCATTGCCAATACTATTAAGCCAGAATGACCATTTTTCGCCTGTTAAATTAGCAACTTCATCACGTGGGCAATACGCCAACATTACACGTTTAAGTACATTGTTAATGGTTTGTACTGTTTGAATTGGGTTTTGTTCTGGCTCTAACTGCCTTAATAATTTGAGCGCTTGATTTTTTGCTTTACGTTTTTTTAGAAAAAGGTAAGTTGCAATTAGCGCTATCGTTATCAATACGCAACAAACTGCAATAATAACCCACCATCCCCACGCTAAAGGCCAGTTGCCAATATTTTCAGGTGTTTGAATATCTTTTAATTGTGAAAGTAAATCAGGTTGCATAGTTAAAGTTGCTCACTTAAAGGCTGACCCGCTGAGATTGATAGCCACTTAATATTGTGATCCTGTAGGGTATCTTTTTTGGATAAAAAGTGCTGTTGAGCTTTTAGTTTGTAATCAGCTAATTGGGCAGTATTATTCACTATTTTTGTTTGGTTACCGTTAGTGACAGGCATTAAACCAGACATTGATTTTGGTAATGTTTTTTCTATAGGATCGTTAATCCAACAAGCCACAACCTCACAATGTTTTTGCAGTTGATACAAATGCTGTAAAGCGTCATTGGTTAAATGCTGTAAATCACTAATGATGTAAACCAAACTACCCGGATGCGCTACTCGTCTTAAATGAGCACACGCTTCAATGAATTTTTGTTCTTGGGTTTGTTTATCAACGCTATTAACGGATATGTTTTGCTGCATAGGCAATGCATTATTATTGTTTTTAAGCGCGGTTAACCAATGTAAAACAGCTTGTTGGCTGCTTCTTGGTTTCACTTCATATAAATCTTGTTCGGATAAAATTAATCCACCAATTTTGTCGCCGCGTTTTTTAGCGGTCCAAGCGATTAATGCGCTTAAGTGACAAGCTTGTACGGATTTAAATAACAACTGACTGCCAAATCGCATTGACGGTAATAAGTCACAAAAGACAAAAACCGGTCGGTCTTTTTCTTCTCTAAATATTTTTGTATGGGTTTTACCTGTACGTGCCGTTACACGCCAGTCGATTGTGCGTACATCATCACCCGGTTGGTAATGGCGAGCTTCATCAAACTCCATACCTCGGCCTTTAGTTTTGGCCAGATATTGCCCAGACATCTGATGTTTGACTTTACTGTTTGGTTTGTTTGATAACAAATGAGTAAAGTTTCTATACATTAGTAATTCATCAAAGCTAATCGAAATACCTGAAATTTCGTGACGGTTAAGCCACTCAATTCCAGTTTTTAGCTCATCTTGTAATTGCTTTTGTGGTTTTAATGCAGCAGAGTCAGTCATAACGTCTTTAATATCCTGTTTTACTGCTTATTAAGGTACGGCAACTAATTCTAAAATACGGCTAAGTATTTGGTCGGCAGTGATGCCTGCAGCTTCAGCTTCGTAACTTAATAAAATACGATGGCGTAAGCAGTTAAAATAAACAGTTTGAATATCATCTGGTGTAACAAAATCACGTCCATCTAGCCATGCGGTTGCTCTTGCACATTTATCTAGTGCGATAGTGGCACGAGGTGAGGCACCAAAAGATATGTGCTTTTTAAGATCGGCGTCATACAGTTCAGGCTGACGAGTGGCTATGATCAACTGCACTAAATATTGTTCTAATTCTAATGATAGATGAATTGAAAGAATATCTTTACGAGCTTTAAATATATCTTCTTGCGACAATGGCTCTGGCTGTGCAACCGGTTGTTGTAATGCCTCTCCTCGGGTTAAACGCAATATTTCAATTTCTGTTTCTGCACCTGGGTAGTCGACATTTAAATGCATTAAGAAGCGGTCAAGCTGGGCTTCAGGTAATGGATACGTACCTTCTTGTTCAAGCGGGTTCTGTGTGGCCATTACTAAAAATAATTCAGGTAACTGGTAAGTGGTTTTACCAACGGTAACTTGTCTTTCGGCCATTGCTTCTAGTAATGCCGATTGTACTTTTGCTGGGGCACGGTTTATTTCATCTGCTAATACTAAGTTATGAAATAACGGGCCGCTTTCAAATTTAAACTCACCCGTCTCTGGACGGTATATATCGGTACCTGTTAAATCAGCAGGGAGTAAATCAGGTGTAAACTGAACTCGATGGAAGTCGCCTTCCAAACCATTAGCTAGTGCATTTATGGCACGAGTCTTAGCTAAACCAGGAGGACCTTCAACTAATAAATGCCCATCTGCGAGTAGGGCGACTAAAATACCTTTAGTAAAATCTGGTTGACCTATAACTTGTGAGTCTAAATATTGTTTTAATTGGTTAAAACGAGTTACTGACATGTTTTACATTCCTGAGCTATATGTTTGTGACTAATACTATAAATTGTCACTGAATCGGTACCTATGATAATTAAACTTATATAAGGTTCCCAATAGAAAAAACAAGTGATTAAAAATCAATCGTTTACAATTTAAACAATTGTCTCTGATGCAACAATAATTAAGCTAAAGTTTAGCTATGACAATATATCTGTTACTAATCTAAATCAATGGCGCTAGTATCTACTTATTATGTAGAAAATAAAAATATTAAATCTTTCCACTACCTTATATTAAATTATTGGTTTTAATTCTATATAGATATGGTTATTATTGGTAAGTTAATATCAGGTCAGACCAGAAGTGTCTGTGATAATTTGTCAGCTTAGGTGGTAACATCTGTTTTGATGCAACTACACTTTGACAAAAATAAATTCAAACAGGGTGAAATAATGACTACTAATAAACTTCAAACAAAAAATGGAGATCGTATCGCGGTTGTTGCCGGATTGCGTACTCCTTTTGCCAAACAAGCAACGGCCTATCACGGAGTTCCAGCTCTTGATCTAGGTAAAATGGTTGTTTCTGAAATGTTACAGCGTTCAGAATTAGACCCGTTAGAAATTGAACAATTAGTTTATGGTCAAGTTGTACAATCTCCTGCTGCGCCAAATATTGCACGTGAAATCGTATTAGGTACTGGTATGAATGTACGCACCGATGCCTATTCCGTATCAAGAGCTTGTGCAACAAGTTTCCAATCTACCGTTAATATTTGTGAATCTATTATGGCTGGCCACATTTCTGTTGGTGTGTCAGGTGGAGCCGACTCTTCTTCAGTATTACCAATTGGCGTAAGTAAAAAATTAGGTCGAGCGTTAGTTGATTTAAATAAAGCTAGAACATTAGGTCAACGTTTTCAAATTCTTAGAAAATTAGGTTTAAGAGACTTAATGCCAGTTCCTCCTGCAGTTGCTGAATACTCAACTAACTTAAGCATGGGTCAGACAGCAGAGCAAATGGCGAAAACCCATAATATTAGCCGAGCAGATCAAGATGCATTAGCGCATCGTTCTCATACATTGGCGACTAAAGCATGGGAAAGTGGCATCTTTAAAGATGAAGTAATGACGGCTCATCCTGAACCGTTTAAAGACTTTATTTCTATGGATAACACAGTTCGTACTAATTCAACTGCCGATGGTTACAGTAAATTACGTCCAGTATTTGATAAAAAACACGGCTCAGTTACCGCCGCTAACTCTACAGCATTAACAGATGGTGCTTCAGCCATATTGTTAATGAGTGAGAGCAAAGCTAAAGCATTAGGTTATGAACCTTTAGGTTACATTCGTAGCTTTGGTTTTGCTGCTATTGATGTTTGGGAAGACATGTTGATGGGACCGTCGTACGCGACTCCAATTGCATTAAAACGTGCTGGTATGGATTTAGGAGATTTAGACTTAATTGAAATGCACGAAGCATTTGCCGCTCAAACATTAGCAAACATGAAAATGTTCGCGAGTAAAAAGTTTGCCCAAGAGCAGTTAGGTCAAGATAAAGCGATTGGCGAAATTGATATGGCTAAATTTAACGTTAATGGTGGTTCACTAGCTTATGGTCACCCATTTGCAGCGACAGGAACACGTTTAATTACACAAACAATTAATGAATTACGTCGTCGTGGTGGTGGTGTTGGTTTAACAACCGCTTGTGCTGCTGGTGGTTTAGGTGCGTCAATGATTGTAGAAGTTGATGGCTAACTTATAACTGGTACAAAAAAATCAATTATTCAGTCTAATTTTAAGAGACCCGCAAGGAAACTCAAATGGCTAAAAATACTAAAAACGCATCGGCGTTTAGTTTAGAAATACAAGAAAATGGCATTGGCGTGATCAGCATAGATGTGGCTGATGAATCAATGAATGTTTTAAAAGCAGAATTTGCAGAGCAAGTAACTGAAGTTTTAGATCAAGTAGAAGCTAATAAAGATATTGTTGGCTTGGTACTCGTATCAGGAAAAGACAATTCGTTTGTTGCTGGTGCTGATGTTGCCATGTTAGATAGCTGTGAAACGGCAGAGCAAGTCAAAGAAATTGCACAACTAGGTCAAAACTTATTTAACCGAATTGAAGCCATGACTATTCCTGTGATTGCTGCAATCAATGGCCCTGCATTAGGCGGCGGACTTGAATTGGCTATGGCGTGTCATGGTCGTGTTGTATCTGACAGCGAGAAAACAGTTTTAGGTTTACCAGAAGTACAACTTGGTTTGTTGCCAGGTTCTGGTGGCACACAACGTTTACCTAAATTAGTTGGTTTACAAAAAGCATTAGACATGATGCTTGCTGGTAAACAACTACGTGGTAAGCAAGCGATTAAAGCTGGCTTAGCAAATGACATAGTGCCAAATAGTATTTTGTTAAAAACAGCAATAGAAATGGCGCTTAAAGGCAAGCCTGTTGTTAAAAAGAAAAAACAGCCATTAATGACTCGCTTGTTAGAAAATAATCCGTTTGGTCGTAAAGTATTATTTGACCAAGCTGGCAAACAAGTTATGCGCTTAACAAAAGGTAATTACCCAGCACCATTTAAAATTATTGAGTGTATTCGTACGGGCGTAGAAAAAGGAACCAAAAAAGGGCTTGAAATTGAAGCTCAACGTTTCTCAGAACTTTGTATGACTCCAGAATCTAAAGCATTACGTGGCCTGTTTTTTGCGACCACAGCAATGAAAAAAGAAAATGGCGTTGCCGGTGTTGAACCTATTAAAGTTAAAAAAGCCGGCATTTTAGGCGGTGGTTTAATGGGTGGCGGAATCGCATTTGTTACTACAACAAAAGCAGGTGTACCAGCACGTATTAAAGATATTGCCCATGAAGGTATTCGTAACGCATTTAAATACAGCTTTGACATTTTAAATAAGAAAGTAAAACGTCGTTTTATGAAGCATTCACAAATGCAAAAACAATTGTCTATGTTATCGGCTGGAACTGACTTTGTTGGTTTTAAAGATATGGACATTATTGTTGAAGCGGTATTTGAAGATTTAACATTAAAGCAAAACATGGTTGCAGATATAGAAGCAAATTGTAATGAAAAAACAGTGTTTGCTTCTAATACCTCTTCTTTACCAATCCGTGATATTGCGGCTAAAGCAGCGCGTCCAGAAAATGTAATTGGTTTACATTACTTTTCACCAGTGGATAAAATGCCATTAGTTGAAGTAATAGCAACAGATAAAACATCTGATGAAACCATTTCAACGACGGTTGAATTTGCTCGTCGCCAAGGTAAAACTCCAATTGTTGTTAAAGATGAAGCTGGCTTCTTTGTAAACCGTATTTTAGGTTTGTATATGAATGAAGCCGCTCAAATTGCAATGGAAGGTGAGCCAGTAGATAAGATAGATAAAGCCTTAACTAAATTTGGTTTCCCAGTTGGCCCTATGACCTTGTTAGATGAAGTTGGTATTGATGTTGGTTCAAAAGTATCAGCGATTTTGTTTGATGCCTTTGGTGAACGTTTTACGGTTCCTTCTGCAATGGAAAAGTTAATTGCTGACGGCCGTAAAGGTAAGAAAAATCAAAAAGGTTTTTACAAATATGGCAAAGCGGCAAAACGTAGCTTTGTAGATAAATTAACGTTATCTGGTAAAGGCAAACAAGTTGATGAGTCGGTTTATTCTATTTTAGGTGTATCACCTAAGAGTAAATTAAAACCTGAACAAATATCAGAACGTTGTGTTGTGCAGTTACTTAATGAAGCGGCTCGTTGTTTAGATGCTGGTATTGTTCGTAGTGCAAGAGATGGTGATATCGGTATGATCTTTGGTACTGGTTATCCTCCGTTCCAAGGCGGCCCGTTCCGTTATATGGATAGTTTAGGTATCGACAACTTAGTTGAGATCTTAAATGGTTATAAAGCTATCCACGGCGATCGTTTTGAACCAGCAGAAATATTAGTGAAAATGGCTAAAGACGGTAAAACGTTTTATTAGTAGTTATCAATATAATCTAATAACGATTAAGATATAAACAAAAACGCACTAATAATTAGTGCGTTTTTTTATGTCTGAAATTAATGATAAGTCACTATTCTTGGCAGCTTTGGCAAATACCTTTGAGCTCTAACTGAGTTGTACTTAACTTAAACCCTGTTTTTTCAACACTGGTTGTTAACTCACTCATTACTGACTTTTTAACACTGATCTCTGATACAGAATTACATATTTCACAAATTAAGAACTGCGGCACATTGTGAGTATGTGAGCAGGTAATATGTGAGCATGCTATATATTTGTTGGCAGACGTTAACTTATGCACCAATGAATGTTCGGCTAAGAAATCTAAAATACGGTAAACCGACATAGCAGGAATGCTTTGTTCAAATAGTTCTCTGTATTTCTCAGCAAGTTCATATGCTGACATCGCTTCGCTAGCTTGAATTAACGCCGATAAAACATGTTCACGTTTTGTGGTGAATTTAACGCCACTGTCGCTACAAATTTGATGAGCGTGTTTAATTATATCGTCGAGCATTATGTCTTTAACCACAAACATTCCAATAAATTTATGAGATCCTCATTGTAGTGAATAGTGTGGGCTAGGTAAATGTTAAAATAACAAGTTTGATTATAACAATAAGTTTTCAGTTGATTAGTTATTAACCCAAAATATAAGCTACACTTATCAAGAATTTAGACAAGGCTGTTAATATTTATGAATTGTGGAAAATCGTGATGGTTCAAAAAGAGCCTAAGTTAACATCAATTTACCAATCACCTCTTTATCGTAACTTGTTAAAATGGTTTTTGATTTTATCTGTTTTACCTTTGCTGATCATAACAGCGGTTAACTACTATGAAGTAAAGTCTAACCTTGAACAATTTACGGTTGAAGAAGCTTCTATCGCTGGTGAAAGCAGAAAAAACTATCTCAATAATTGGTTTCAATCTCGGATTGATAATTTAAATCAACTTTCCAACACACCTGTTACCTCACGTTTATTAACAACTCTAGAACGACAATTACAAGAATTTGATGGAAATATTGAAAAGTTTGTCAAATCAAGTTTATGGCAGCAGACCAGTACCCATACTGCCAATGAATTAGCATTAGCCAATTTAAATCATGATTATATTAATGACACATATATTATTGATAAAAAAGGCAATGTTTTATTTAGCATGGCAAATGAAGATGACTTAGCGACCAACTTAGTGACTGGAAAGTACAAAGACAGTTTGCTTGCTAATGCGGTGAAACTGACTTTAGAAACTGGCGATATCGTATTTTCAGATATTGAGCGTTATACACCATCAGGAGATAGGTTAACTGCTTTTATCGCCACTCCTATTTTTAATAAAGGTGAACTGCAAGGAGTATTAGCGGCTCAAATTAAACTTGATACTCTGTATTTAAAGATAAAAGAATTTAATAGAAAGAAACTCTCACTTCAGCAATACATTATAGGTACTGATGGTAAGTTAAGAAGTCCTTTAACTCAGAGCCTTGATGACGATATTTTAACAAAATTACCCACAACTGATTTATTCACTCAATTTAACAATAATCCAACTCTTAGCGCACAAACTAACAAATATTATCTTAATAACTTAGGTGAGCCTGTTATTGGTTATATAACACCACTTAATATTGCAAATGTAACTTGGCTATATATAACAGAAATAAAACGTGCAGATGCGTTAGATAACGCAAGTCAATTGTTGTATTACAGTCTTATATTATTGATTATTGGTGTGTTCTTAGTAACTTATTTAGCTAACAAAAAATCCAGTGCTTTTATTAAGCCCATCTTACAGTTAGTGGAATATTCTAAATTAATAGCAAAAGGGGAAAATGTTACTGAGGTAAATATTGATGCTAAATATGAAATTAGCTTATTAGCCAATTCTTTCAATGACATGTTAATTGCTCAGAGAAAGCATGAGTCTTTGTTAATTAAAAGCCAAGCAGAAACCCTTAACACGCTTAAAATTTTTGAGCATCAACAGTTCGCTATTGATCAACATTGTATTGTTACCATCACAAATCATGCGGGTGTTATTGAATATGTAAACGATAAGTTTACGGAAATTAGTGGTTATTCTTCCGCAGAATTACTGGGGAATACCCATAAGATTTTGAATTCTGGCTACCACGGTAAATCTTTTTTTGTCGATATGTATAAGGTTATTACCGCTGGAGAGATTTGGCACGGCGAGATACGAAATAAAGCTAAAGACGGAAGTTTTTATTGGGTTAATACCACCATAGTGCCTTTTTTGAATGATCAAAGTTTGGTGACCCGCTATATCGCGATTCGAACCGATGTAACTGAAAATAAATCAAATCAAAATGCATTAACTCAAAGTAAAGAACAGCATGAATCTCTGATCAAAAATATGCCTGGAATAACCTACCGTTGCTTATACGATACTGATTGGACAATGTTATTTATGAGTGAACAGTGTGTGGCGATTACAGGTTACACAGTGGAGCAACTGCTTAATAATAACGAGTTAGCATTTGCGGAGCTCATTGCTCCAGATGATCAAAAACATGTTGAGGATATTATTCTTAATGCGATTAAAGCCGGATTGCCATGGACTGTAGAATATAAAATTGAAACTCGTCTCAAAGAGTTACGTTGGTTGTCGGAAAAAGGTAATGCAGTTTATGATCCTGAAGGTAATATTTTATACCTTGAAGGTTTTATAGTTGATATAACGCAAAGAAAAGAATCTCAAAAAGAAATGGCTAAGTTATCCCAAATAGCCGCCCAGACTGATAACGCGGTAGTACTTACTGACTTAGCAGGCAAGGTAGAATGGGTTAATGATGCCTTTACCATAATCACAGGTTATAGCTTATCCGATGTGATTGGACAATCGCCAGGTCATATTTTGCAAGGTGAGTTGTCCGATAAGGCGACGATAGAACGCATGCGTTTAGCTCTTGAGTTACAACAGCCATTTGAAGAAACCTTAATTAATTATCACAAAAATGGCAGTCTGTATTGGATCTCTATTAGCTGCAAACCCATTATTGATGACCGTAATGAAGTAACCGGTTTTATGGCATTGGAAGTTGACGTTACAGCCAAAAAAGAAATTGAAGATAGGGTACGGTTACAAAAACGCTTATTAGAAAATATGAGTGAACAAGCCAAAATTGGAGCTTGGGAAGCCAATCTAATAGAAGGGTCAATATACTGGTCACCTATGACGAAAATGATCCACGAAGTCGATCATGATTATGTACCAGAACTTAGTGGTGCGATTAATTTTTATAAAGAAGGTGATAGCCGAGATAGAATTTCAAAAGTCGTGGAACAGAGCATGGTTGCTGAAATGGTTTGGCGTGAAGAGTTACAAATAATTACAGCTAAAGGCCGAGAAGTTTGGGTATTAGCTCACGGTGAATCCAGTATTGTAGATGGGGTATGTGTTCGGTTATTTGGCTCATTTCAAGATATTAACGACCGTAAACTTGCTGAGATCATCGCTTTAGAAGAAGCCAATCAAAATAAAGTATTAGCCCAGTTAAATATTGATGATGCCGTTTTGCGGGGAGATGTTGCACTCTCCAAAAATACAATAATACAATCAGTAGCTAATGTATTAAATGCAGAACGTGTGTCTTTATGGATATATAAGCCAGAACTAGAAGCTCTTAAGTGTTTATCTTTATACGAAAAATCAAAAGCTGTATTTAGTGAAGGAGCGTTACTGACTAAGAAAGACTTTCCTAAGTATTTTTCAGCGATATCTAGTGAAGTATTAATCTCGATAGATGATGCTCATACACACCCAGCCACCAGAGATTACTCAGATACTTACTTAACGCCATTAAATATTAGTTCTTTAATAGATGGGGTCTTTTCAATTGGTGATGGTGAGTTTGGTGTTTTATCGGTTGAACACGTTGGTGATGTTAGGCATTGGAATGAACATGAGCAAAGATTTGTCATGTCGATATCAACTTTAACGAGCAGTATATTCTCTTCAGAGCATAGACGAATAGCGGAAAACCGATTACTTATTGCTAAAGAAGAAGCTGAAGCTGCGGTTGTGGCAAAATCTGAATTTTTAGCCACTATGAGTCATGAAATTCGCACACCAATGAATGGTGTTTTGGGGATGTTAGAACTTCTGGAAGATGACGGTTTAAGTAAAGATCAGTTGCGAAAAGCACAAGTGGCTAAATCATCAGCACAGTCTCTTTTAGGTCTTATTAATGAAATTTTAGACTTCTCTAGGCTAGATGCTGGGAAAATGGAACTAGAATCAATTGATTTTGATTTAAATGAATTGGTTGGTGATACTTCTTTGGCTGTTGCTTTTATGGCACAAGAGAAAGGACTGGAACTGGTATTAGATTTAACTCAAATTAGTCACCATATGGTCAAGGGCGATCCAGCCAAATTACGCCAAATACTGACTAACTTATTGGGCAATGCGATTAAGTTTACTGAATCGGGTGAAATAAAGGTAATTGTCAGTACAACTCAAGTTCGTAGTAGAAGTGGAAATATGATGACGTCAATCGATATTGACGTAAGCGATACTGGCATAGGAATTCCCCAAGAAAAACAACAGCAGTTATTTGACCCTTTTACTCAGGTTGATGCTTCTACCACCCGACGTTTTGGTGGTTCAGGATTAGGCCTAGCAATTTGCCACAAAATCATCACCTTGATGGAGGGGACGATAACCGTTAGCAGCGTTGACAAGCAAGGAAGTACCTTCTCAATTAATTTACAACTCGTTCAAAGTGAAATGGTAGATCAACCTTTACCTGCGTTAGATATGTCTGGAGTGGAAGTACTAATTGTTGAAAATAATAAGAGTAGTTGTTCTGTACTACAACGACAATTAGAGAAGTGGGGCGCTATTGTATATACCGCCTTATCATCCGAACAGGCATTGATCTTATGTGATGAGAAACATGCTAAAAAGCAAGGTGAAGCTTTTGACATTGCTTTGATCAATAAACAACTGCCCGATATTAATGGCGTCGAATTAGGTGAGTTATTACGCTCGAAACAAAATAGCAAAAATATACCCTTAGCTATTATGACAAACTTAGGTACTAAAGATGATGCTAATTATGTTTCCTCTTTAGGATTTAGTGGCTATTTCACTAAGCCAATTATTGCAGATGATCTCATCACGACTTTATCTTTTATACTGCAATGTGGTGATTTAGCGACACCAACACTAAACCAAGCAACCAGATTGAGTAATATTAAATCCGATATTAAAACGACTAAGGCAAGCATGTCACTGGAGTCGAACTTATCAAAGCTTGAAGACACTGAAAGCGATAAAATTAAAAGTGTTAATAACTATAAAATTTTGTTGGTTGAAGATAATAAGGTTAACCAACAAGTGGCTGAGTTTATGTTAACTAAACTTGGCTATGAATTTGAGGTAGCTGAAAACGGTTTAGAAGCGGTTAATATTCTGAGTAACAAACAAGATTATTTTGATTTGATATTAATGGACTGCCAAATGCCTGAAATGGATGGTTATGAAGCCTCTAGGCAGGTAAGAGAGGGTGATGCAGGGAAACTGAATCAAACTATACCTATCATAGCCTTAACCGCAAATGCGATGGAGGGGGATAAAGAAAAGTGTCTTGCTGCAGGTATGGATGGTTACCTGAGCAAACCGATTCAATTAGCGAAATTAAAAAATGTATTAGAAGAGTATTTGTTTTAGGTAAATAGGAAACTATTAACGCTTTATGTTTATAGCGCTTTAATTTGGTCGTATAAGGATTGGCAGACGGGGGTTGGGATATTCAGTTTCAACCCTTCTTTTATGACATAGCCACTAATGAAATCAATTTCAGTTTGTTTATGGGATTTGACATCTTGATTCATTGAAGAGTAATTTTCGGCTGTATTAGCAATAACTTGGTTTACTGTGTTTAACATGGTTTGAAACTCTAAAGAAATCCCAAGTTTATTAGCTACAAGTAACGTTTCCTTAATAATACACTCAATGTTTTCTACAAACTTTGGCTGTGCCAATTTTCCATTTTTAATATTATGTAATGCAGTTAATGGATTGATAACGCAGTTTACAATTAACTTTTGCCACAGAATTTTTTGTAGATTATCGACTTGAGTTATACGAACAAACAAAGGTACTAAGTCGTCATTACTCAATTTCTCTGGGTTATTTCCAGCGACATGACTCCACTGTGATTCTCCTAACCCGGCTTGAAATATGCCATCTTTGTTTTTGTATAAACCATTACTGGTTGTGCAAAAAAATAAATTCATATTTTTTGTTAGTAAATCCGTAACTGGCTCTATGGTACCAAGTCCATTGTGACATAGAATAATGGCGGCATCATCGGCTAAATAAGGCATAATTTGCTGTAAAAATGGCACTATGTCATAGGCCTTTAATGGCACTATCAAGCAATGTATTGAGTTAAGTGTTAAGTCAACGGATGTTATTGGTGTTGGCAATGCAGTCGGTTGCTTGCCAATAGGATGGAACAAAGCTGCTTTTGAGTTATTAGCATCACGCACTATTTGATCGCACTTTATGTCAGATAATAACGCGTTATAAGCGACAAAACTCCCAATAGATCCTTGTCCTGCAATAAACCAATGTTTACTTGTCACTCTGTTAATCATGAAGGTTCTGTAGTGATGGATTCAAGATATTTACGAAAGAATTTACGACATACAAATATATAAACAGCTACACCGAATATATCAGCCAAAATATCACCTAATGATGCAGATCTGTAAGGTAAAAAGCTTTGTAGTACTTCAATGGTCACGCCATAAGTTGATAGTATTAATAAGCTTTTAGTAACGGATAGCTTAAATGATAAGTCGAGTAATAAGGTTAAAGAGAAAAATATCAAAAAATGAGCGATTTTATCGGCATGTTGAAAAGAGAGTGCTGAGTGACCACTTTGTTTTAAAAATAAAAACGAGGCAAAAATAACAGAGAGGATAAATATTATCTTCAATAAAGTCGTTTTTTTAGAATTGTTTTTTATCATTATTAAAATGGTGAACCATCAGTTTGAGTAATATACTTGAATTGTTTTAATTCTAGCAAAGTTATATGTTTTTCAGGTAACTTTTAAATTTATATTTAAACTTTTCTAATTTAGGCGTTACGATAAAAGTACAATAAGGTTGCTCGGTATTTTCATTGGCGTAGTTTTGGTGATAGTCCTCAGCTGGATAAAAGGTCGAAACTGGCGATATTTCAGTCACGATAGGGCTTGGCCAAATTTTTAGATTGTTTAGCTCTGAAATTTGTTTCATCGCTTCCAATCTTTGTGCATTATCGTGATAATAAATGACCGAACGGTACTGGGTACCAATATCGTTGCCTTGTCGGTTTAACTGAGTTGGGTCATGCAATTGGAAAAAAAACATTAGTAATTGTTCAAAACTAATTATGTCTTGGTCAAATTCAACTTGTATGACTTCTGCATGGCCTGAGTCACCTTGGCATATCTGTTGGTATGTCGGATTTTCGATTACTCCACCTGAGTAGCCAGAAATTGCTTTAAGCACACCTTCAACTGAATTAAGAGCGGCTTCAATGCACCAAAAACATCCGCCACCTAGAGTTGCTAATTTAATGTTAGCCATATATCGTACCTGTAATTACTGAGACGTTACCACTTTAATGTATAAATCAAAGTAGATAAATGAAATTATTTAAAACTAGTTGTCCTATTTGTAACCGATTTCGAGCTATAATAGTCTGGTGTGTTATTTGTGTATCGATTTATTTTGTATTTAAGCCATTTTAATCGATAACTATTTAGTAAAACCCTCTAAACTATAGAGAAAGTAAACGAGAAATTAAATCGTAGGCTTGATCAATCTAGTTTATAAGACTAGAGTTGGTGAAGATTATTTATCAAAAAGTAGAAACCGTAGAGAAAATAGTATGTCTGAAGTTGCCTATATCATAAGTGGACGTAATACCGTCATTCACAAAATAAGAAAATTAGATTTATTACTGGTCAGTGAAGTTGGCTTACCTGTAGTAAAAGTGACTCAAAACGGTTTAGCCATTTACGATGGTATTGTTCCTAGAAACAGACGTGAAGCAAAAGATGCGTATTGTGAAGTTGTTAATATTTCGTCTCCTGATTCTTTTGGTGAACCAAAAACGTTATTGTTTGTACAATGTCTAAATGGTAAAGAATATAAAGTAGATTATTCAAAACCCGATAGCCCATTGTTTATTCGAGTTCATCAACAAAGTTATATTTAATACTAAATATAAACATAGTTGTTACAAAGAAAAGCCGGTTTACTGGCTTTTTTTATACCTAAAATTCAGAGCGCTAGTGGAGTCGAAAAGTTTATATCAATTTGATTTTATTATAGGGGCATCCCCGATTTGATCTTTCATGATAAGGTTTATACTGCTTGGCTAATATGCAATTGGTATAATTTGTGGTGGGGTATGAATGTTAGTCTTATTAATTATGTTAACTGTTTTTGGTTTTGCGGTTTATGTTGCGATAGAAGCTATGAAAAATGGTATGTCTGAAAAAAACTGGTTTATCGCTGGTATGTGTTTTGGCCCAATTATTTGGCCTATGTTTAACGTTAAACGTAAAATGGCATTGTTAAAATATACTGATATCGATTCAGTAAAGTTTAATGCTTAACTAGAGTTAACGGTAGTTAGTTTATCAGTTTATATAATTTATTTTGTTTATTAGCAAAACGAGAAAACTCTTTTGCTGATAAAGGTTTAGAATATAAATAGCCTTGAATAGAGTCACATTTCATTGATGTCATTAGTTCCTTCTGCTCTTTAGTTTCGACTCCCTCTGCAACTGTCGATAAACTTAAATTTCGCGCGATAGTTACTATGGTATCTATCATCGCTCTGCCTATATTGGTTCCACAGTCGTCAACAAATGCTTTATCAATCTTCAACGTATTTAGCGGGAATTTTCGTAGATACGACAAAGAAGAATAGCCAGTACCAAAATCATCCAAGGCTAAATGAATACCGCGTTCTCTTAATTGGTGCATTATGGTTATGGCATGTTTTGGGTTATCCATAACCGTGCCTTCTGTTATCTCTAATTCTAAGTTATGTGGTGATAAACCTGTCTCTAGGAGGATGTTATCAATTCTCTCGGTTAAGTCTGGTAATGTGAACTGACGGGCTGATAAGTTAACAGCAACACGTCCAGTGATCACACCTTTATCAATCCATTTTTTCATATCAATACAAGCTTTTCGTAATACCACATCGCCTATATCAATTATTTGCCCTGTTTCTTCTGCAATAGGAATAAAAATATTTGGACTTATTAATCCCTTTTTCGGTGTAATAAAACGAACTAAAGCTTCCATACCAATAAGCTTATTTGATTTTAAGCTGGTTTTAGGTTGGTAATAAACTTCAAAATAATCTTCTTTTAAACCATGGCGAATTAAGTTTTCTATTTGTAGGCGTTTAACCGCTTGTTTGTTCATTTCATTATTAAAAAATAAGTATTTGTTACCATCAGCTTTGGCGTGATACATGGCCGTATCTGCATTCCTAAGCAATGTTTCAGGTTTTAATCCATCATCAGGGTATAAAACGATACCTATGCTACCAGTAATAACAAACTCATGCTGACTGATCCTGTAGGCCGTGGATAGCAAAGTTAATATTTGTTTTGCGACTATAGTGACCTTATGGATATCGTTTGTGCCTTCCATAACAAGCGCAAATTCATCACCCCCTAAACGGTATAAAGTATTATTATCGCCTGAAAGTGGTTTTATCCTATTGCCAATTTTTTTAAGCAACTCATCGCCGAGTTGATGACCAACCGAGTCATTAATTTTTTTGAAGTTATCTAAATCAAAAACTAAAACGGCGGTAGGTGTATTTTTAGATACTTGTTTTTGTAGATTATTAAAAAAAGCATTTCTATTAGGCAAACCCGTTAACGAATCAGTTTTTGCCATTTTTACCAGTTTAGCTTCTGTGCGTTTTCTTTTCGTTGTATCTGAAACTATAGCAACGTAATTAGTTATTTTACCTTCTTCATCTTTAATACAGTTGGCTGTGATATAAGCCATATAAAATCCGCCAGATTTAGCTTGGCCAGATATATCACCTTGCCAATTACCGCATCTGTCAACTTCAGCCTTTATTTCATGGGCTAAAGACATTGTCACTTTATTAAATTTTAATTTTGAACCTTCGATTTTACTAGCTAGTTGGCCTGTAATATTTTCATAGCCGGGATTTATATGAATAACAGTTAACTGAGCATCAAAAATAATCACGCCTTCGGCAATACTTTCGATACTTTGAGCAAAGATTTTAAGATCGTTTTCAATTTTTTTAAGTTGGTGAATATCTTTAAACGTTCCCGTCATTCGGCTAGGGCGGTCATCATCAAAACTAACAACTTTGCCTTTATCCAATACCCAGTTCCATGAATTATTATCAGATTTTAATCGATATGCGCATTCAAACGATTCAGTTTCACCGGCCAAATGCTGTTGTAATGTTTTGACAACTCGGGATAAGTCAGCTGGGTGAATAAGGTCTTGATTGGGGGGGAATGTATCTAAGTCAACAGATGGTAAAGTATAAACACCGTTTGCATTGGTTCTGTATAAGGTGCCATCTGTGATATTCCAATCCCACATCTCATCACCACTGGCCCACAAAGAAAGCTTTAACCTTTCTTCACTTGCCGTAATATTTGATTGATAGCGCCTGAAGTGCATTAAGTTATAAAGTAAAAAAATAACAATAACTATTGCCGATACAACGAAGATTGACAAAGCTGGGATGTCGAGAAAATTAGATAAAAGAACAGGAATAGCTTCTTCTTGAGTTATAGCTTGCTCCTCAGCTTGAGCATGAAAATTAAAGCTAAACGCCAATAATGTAGCTACCCATTTATTATTTTTTTTAAGTGGGAATATCAATATTATTACAACAAAAAATTAATACTGCAGAAGAATCTAACTTATAACTGTGCTGAATGTCAAAACAATAAAGTAACAGATGAGAAACTCTCTTGAATGCGATATTAATTGGTTGAATTTTAACTAAAATCTGAGTTTTATATAAGCTACTAGCTAACGAGTAGCGTTGATTGAACCAATCTGAATGCCTCGTAAGTTTTCTTTGTTTAATTTTTTATTACACCAATTGGTTAATTGCTGTTTAGTTATTGTGGATATTTCCATTGCTATTATTTCTTTTTGTATAAAACTGTAATCTTGATTGCCAATGGAAACCCACAACTGTTGCGACTTTTGATTTAAGTTGGTTGCTTGTTCATTGTACTGATGGATCACCGCTTGTTTATGTTGTTCTAATTCATCAATATCCATCATTTCAACTTCAGCAATAAAGGAAGTCAAACAATCCGTGATACTGGTATTTAAAGTATCACTAGTATAATCGTGAGATTGAATATAGATAACTAGCCCTGGCGTATTGCAAAGTGGCATATAACCACTACCTGCCAGATAACCCAGTTGCTTTTCAGTGCGTAGATAATTAAACGAAAAAGGCGATAGGATTTGACTAATTAATATAAAAATAGCTTTTTCCATATAATCAAATTTTCTATTATCTAGTTTATTTACTCCTTGAATATACAATAATGCTGCATTGTCGTTATGCTCAATGAGTTTATCCAAATAAAGTGGTTTTTTTTGTGTTAGTGATGTTATTGAGCGAGGTAACTCAGTTACTTTTTCATACGACTGAAGACGTGATTTAAGCTTCTTATTGATATTACTCGCTTGGGCCGTTGTCCAATTGCCATATAATAGTATTTCAGTAAACATTTTAGAAAATAATTCAGTACAGAAACTTTCAAATTGCTCAAATGTGACTTTAGTTAATTCAACAGCCAATTCACTTGATGAGGCTGTACTGGGCATCAATGTAGAATTTAACAATGAAAATAATTGGCTTATCGGCTTATTAGTTTCTGCATTTCGCCAATGTTTAATAAGCTGTCGTTTAACTTCGTCAAAGCGCATCGTGGTAAATTTAATCGTTAGCATGTTATCTAGCAAGGTTAGTATTAAGCTATCTTGATTACTGCTTAATCCAGATGTATATAAAGTCATACCTGCATTGTGGGCATATAAATTGTAATGTAATCCGGCCATTTCAGCTTGATAATGTTGCTCTGAAACAGTATCCATAAATAAATCACAATAAAAGCGCATCATAGCTTGATTGGACTTTGACTGAGTGCCAAATGGTAAGTCTAAGCCGAGATAGATTGTGCCTTTTGGTACACGGAAACTAACATCTTGTTTAAACCAAGCTTGCCAGCCCAGTTCAGTATCAATACTCAAAGGTGTTTGACTATCAAAGTCTGGTAATTCTAATTTTATGCTTTTAGCTAAATAAGGGTTTTCAAGTGGAAGGTGATATTGATTTTTAGAACACTGTTGAGAATTCAGTTGTGCAATCTGTTCATTTGATAAAGCTTCAACATAATACGGTGTGTGATACCACTTTGCTTGTTTATCCGTTTGAATATTTTGGCTAACTAAGGTTAATCGCATATTGTTAGCATTTATGTAAGCAAAAAACTCGTGCCATTGCGTTGCTGAATATCCGTCCATGCAATAATCACCGTAGATGTAATTATCTTCCTCATAATGCTGCATGTTCATGGCAATATTATTTGCCAAAGCTAATGGTTTTATATCTTCTTTGTATTGGAAGCTGATTTCGGTGAGTTTTCTTTGTTCATCATATAGGTAACTTGGAGCGGTTTGTTTTGCAATCCAATTGAGATAAGCAAAAACTTCGTTTAATACCACTTCTAAATCATCTTCGCCTTTGTGTGTCAGCTCCAACGAAATATTAAAATCTTTGAAATTACTGCCTGAAATACCATTACCTGCGGCCAGCGCATTGATAAGCCCTAGATCTTTTAATCGTTCAAATAAAGAGCCTTCACCTTCATCACCAATTAAGTGGGCTATAAAACTGACAATTTTACTTTTATAAAATTGATCTATCCCTGGTAATGGAAAAGTAATATTAAGTTTATGTAATTCTTTTACTGGCTCTATTGCGATAAATAGGGCGACATCTTGTTGGCGATATAAATCACGATTTAATGGCGGTTTAGTTTGTGTCGCATCAATTGTTTTGATATTAGAGAATAATTCAGATACTTTGTTTTCTAATTCTGTAACAGGTAATGAGCTAATAAGGCACAAGGTCATAAATTGGCTTTGATAATGAGTTTGCCAAAATTGCAGTAATTCATCTTTTACCGGACGTTGTGGTAAATCAGCTAATGTGTGTTTGTTACCAACGGTAAATTTATGAAATGGATGTTGCGGGTTACAGGTTTCCTTGTGTACTTGTTGAATTCGGCGACTATCATCTTTTAATTTCAGTTTATATTCTTCATGAATAGCGTTTTGTTCTTTTTTAATCGCTTCATCTGTAAACGAAGGCTCGATAAACATATTGGCAAAATAATCTAACGACTGTCCAAACATATCTGTGTGTACATCAAAGTGAAAACTACTGTGCTCAGTCGCCGTCCAAGCATTACAATGACCGCCATGTTTGGTAACAAAATCGTTTAGCTGAGCGGGTTGTGAATACTTTTTATTGCCATTAAATAATAAATGTTCAACAAAATGAGCAAAGCCAGGACGGTCTGTAGGATCATCAAAACTACCAGTGTTTACAACTAATGAACAAGCACTTTTATGGGCATCTGGAGAATGTATAATTAACACTTTAATACCATTTAACATGGTAAAGCTGTGATAGGTTTTATTGTCGTTTGGACTTATTCTCAATGCCTTGCCTTAGGAGATGATGAAATGAATTATAGAGTTAAAATATCCTAGCGTATTTTTTGAAAAATACTAGAGGCTATTTACCTTTGCGTTAACTTAAAGTCTAAAGGGCACAGCGTCTAATAAAATGTATAAAAATATACGCTATATGTAATATAACGGTAGCGTATTAAAGCTGAATTGACTATATTGCAGCCTGATATGTACATCGTCTTTTTATTAATAACTTTTAACTATATTTGTCGGAATATTTATGGCTGTTTATCTTTATATTGTAAGGCATGGCGAAGCAGAACCTATGACCAAAGCCGATGAGTTACGTGAGTTAACAGAACATGGTAAATGGGAAGCAAAACGTACGGCTTTATGGTTGAAAACACAGGTTGCTAATTTCGACTGTGTCTATGCAAGTCCATATATTAGAGCCCAGCAGACTAAAGATATTATTTTGTCACAAGGTATACATTCCTATAATCAAGAAGTTGTTAATGAGTTGACACCAGAGGGGGACGCTAAACGTGTTACTGACTATGTACTCGCTAATATAGAAGTAAGCGAAGATAAAGATACTAATATTATTTGCGTTTCTCATATGCCATTAGTGAGTTATTTTATTGGTGAGCTGACTGGATATACACCAATTATGGCGACAGCTGGCGTGGCAAAAATCAAAATTGATATAGATAAATGGTCCGGTTTACTACAAACTTTATTATCACCAGATCAAATGCTGTGATTTGCTATTTTGCATAGTTAGCATTTATCTATTTAGAATGTATTCCAATTCTTCCCCAATATTAATAATAAACACAATAGCGCCTTGTCCACCCCATTCAAGTGGCGCTTGATGCAAGGCTATAACATCTGGGTGTTGTATTAAATAATGAGGCAGCTTCGCCTTAAGAATTCCACCGCCAACTCCGTGAACTACACAAGCACAAGGTATATGTTTAATTTTACAGTCTTTGATCATGGCTGCCAGATCGAACTTAGTCTGTTCTTTGTTATAACCATGTAAATCTAAAATAACTTCAGGGCGAACATCACCGCGTCTTAATAGTTTAGTGTAATAGGCTGGAAAGCCATCTTCTACATAACTCAGGGTCTGATTTGATGTGATCAACGGCTCATATTCATCAGAAAAGTGGAAGACCGCTGGATTTTTAAGGTTAGGCTTATTATCGCTGGTTCTATCATCTTCATATTTGTTTGCTTGTAGCGCTTTGTTTTGCTTGCTGTTGTCTTTGCCAAAGTGTATTTTGTCTTGCTTAAGAGGCTTAATCCCTTGCATGGCATTTGTGAAATCATCTTCATCAAGTTGATGATGAGGTTCATCTTCAAATTTAGACATGCAAACACCTTAGTGAGTTTATTAACGATATGAGGCTGATAGGTTTGTTATTGTAAGTTAAGGTGAGGCATCAGCCAATATAAAATACGCTTGTTTGTTGTAAACGTATTTATTGTACCGGTATAAGTATCATAAAATTAGTAAAATATAGTAAATAAACCAGCCAGTTAGGTAAAATCAGTTAGGTAAAAAATGGAATCAAATTTAGAAACTTTGGCACAAGAAGCAATTGAAGAGTTAAAAACAGTACACGACTTTTTACGTTGGGGTGTAAGCCGTTTTAATGCCTCAGATATATATTATGGTCACGGTACCGATAATCCTTGGGATGAGTGTTTGTCTTTAGTGAGCTTTGCGCTGAATATGCCACCGCAGTTAAATGCTGAAATATTGTCATCTAACTTAACCTTGTCAGAGCGCGGTTCTATTGTCGATTTAATTTGCCAACGTATTAGCACCAAAAAGCCAGCTGCATATTTAACTAATATTGCCTACTTTGTTGATTTGCCATTTTATGTGAACGAAAGTGTATTAGTGCCTCGTTCACCAATTGGTGAATTAATTAGAAATCAATTCGATGGTTTAATAAATCATGAGCCACAACGTATTATGGATTTATGTACTGGCTCTGCTTGTATCGCCATAGCTTGTGCTTATGCATTCCCAGAAGCTCAAGTAGATGCGCTAGATATTAGTCCAGAAGCACTGTCGATTGCCGATGAAAACATTCATAGATTAGATGTAGCGGATCGAGTTGTTCCAATAATGTCCGATGTATTTTCAGGCGTAAGTGGTCAGCAGTATGACTTAATCGTTTCAAATCCTCCGTATGTGGATGCTGAAGATATTGACGATATGCCAGAAGAGTTTCATCATGAGCCGGAAATTGGTTTAGCCAGTGGCAATGATGGATTGGATATTACGAGAACTATATTGGCACAGGCTGCAGATCATTTAACAGATGATGGTGTATTAATCGTGGAAGTGGGCAATTCAATGATCCACCTACAAGCTGAATTCCCACAGGTTGCATTTAACTGGATTGAATTTGAACATGGTGGTTTAGGTGTGTTTTCATTAACCAAAGCACAGCTTGTTGAACATAACTCACTGTTTGTTCAAAATAAATAGTTAAACAAATAAGTTAAGTAAAGAATTAAACACAGAATAAAAATCAGAATCGAATAGATTAAAAGGGCTGAAAATGGCTGGAAATACCATTGGTGAAGTATTTAAAGTAACTACATTTGGCGAAAGTCATGGATTAGGTTTAGGTTGTATTATCGATGGCTGCCCTCCGGGATTAGAAATCGATGAAGCTATCATTCAAGTAGACTTAGATAGACGTAAGCCCGGTACTTCACGTTTTACTACTCAACGTAGAGAAGCGGATGAAGTTAAAATATTAAGCGGTGTATTTGAAGGTAAAACCACAGGTACTTCTATCGGTTTAGTCATTGAAAATAGCGACCAGCGCTCAAAAGATTATTCAGACATTAAAGATAAGTTTCGTCCTGGTCATGCCGATTATACGTACCATCATAAATACGGTAACCGCGATTATCGCGGCGGCGGTCGTTCTTCAGCTCGTGAAACAGCAATGCGAGTAGCTGCGGGTTCGTTTGCCAAAGCTTGGTTAAAGCAAAAGTTAGGTTTAGAGATATTTGGCTATATGAGCCAACTAGGCCCAATAGCGATTGAAACGGTTGATACATCAATAATTGAAACTAACCCATTTTTTTGCCCAGATGCTAATGCGATAGAAAAGTGGGACGAGTACATGCGAGACCTTAAAAAGCAGGGCAACTCAGTAGGTGCTAAAATCACAGTGGTCGCTAAAAATGTACCTGTTGGTTTAGGTGAGCCTGTTTTTGACAGGCTTGATGCTGACATCGCAAAAGCATTAATGGGAATAAACGCAGTAAAAGGCGTAGAAATTGGTGATGGTTTTGAGGTGGTTGCACAAAAAGGCTCAGAGCACAGAGATGAATTAACGCCAGAGGGCTTTAAGTCAAATCATGCTGGTGGCATTTTAGGTGGGATTTCAAGTGGGCAAGACATCATTGCTCATATTGCATTAAAACCAACTTCAAGCATTAATGTGGAAGGGGAGACAATTGATGTTAATGGTCAAAGCCAAACTCTAGTAACCAAAGGTCGTCATGATCCATGTGTGGGTATCAGAGCGGTTCCTATTGCTGAAGCAATGCTTGCCATTACATTAATGGATCATTTCTTACGCAACCGTGCACAAAATGCAGATGTGGTTGTAGATACTCCCGTTATACCTGCTAGCAAATAAGCTAAAATCAAAATAACTCGTTTATCACTTTATTTAAATAAATGATAAGCGAGTTACTATCTGCTTGAATTTAAAATTAAATTAGTTTGCCTTATGCCAACAAATAAAATATTTCAGTATTCACATGCTTTTGCACTGGTATAATACTCACACAATTTTACTTACTACGATTGCTGTACTGTGTTTTTAACTGAGCAAAATGCATCTCAAAGGTCTCTTAATCAAATGGCTTTAACTCAAGATGAACATACTCAAGGACATCATATTCAAGATATCATTGACTTGTTTGATGAGTGTTTTTTTGACACCTACAATACTCGCTTAGTAAAAGGTAACGACGAACCTATTTATCTCCCTGCTGGTAAAACCGATATAAACATTCCTGAACAAGATTATGCTCAAGTGGTATTCGCGCATGGTTATTATGCCAGTGCGTTACACGAAATATCGCACTGGTGTTTGGCGGGTGAAGATAGGCGAACTAAAATAGATTTTGGCTATTGGTATTGCCCAGATGGCAGAACCGCAGAGCAACAAGCTAAGTTTCAACAAGTGGAAATAAAGCCTCAGTCAATTGAATGGGCCTTGTGTTTAGCCGCAGGCTTTAAATTTAATGTTAGCTGCGATAATTTAACCGGTGATGAGTTTGGCAACCAGCCAGACAGCCAAGCGTTTGAACAACAAATATTACAGCAAATTAGCCACTATATTGAACATGGCTTTCCAAGTAGAGCGCAGTTACTAATGACAAAGCTGGCGGCTCATTATCAACAAGCCATCCCTACATCTATTTCTCAATTTATTCCGTCCTTTGAAAGGGAAGTGTCATGTCAATAATCTCAGATAAACAAATAGAAACGCCTACAGCTCAGAAAGGTCGAGTTAAATTCAAACTGGGTTTAATCATTAATCCAATTGCCGGTGTTGGTGGCAGCGTTGGCTTAAAAGGCTCTGACGGTGAAAATACGGCAGAATTGGCAGCGTCGTTAGGGGCAGAGCAAAAAGCCAATGAGCGAGCGTCTATTGCATTGTCTATGTTGTTTGAGGAACGTGACTCAGTTGATATATTTACCGTTGCTGGCGATATGGGAGAAACGCTTTGTCAGCAGTTAGGTTTTGCTCATTCTATTGTTTATACACCAAGCTCAAAAGTAACCACTTTTGAGGACACCGAACGTGCAGCTAAAGCTATGGCTGAACTGAATTTAGATCTGATTTTATTTGCCGGTGGTGATGGTACAGCTCGTAATATTTGTGCGGCGGTTGAAGCGTCAGGTGTTGAAGAACATACAACGGTATTAGGTATTCCAGCAGGTTGTAAAATACATTCTGGTGTTTACGCAATTACACCAAAAGCGGCAGGGCGTGTATTACAAATGCTAGTCAGTGGTGAGTTAGTTACTGTGTCAGATGCTGATGTGATGGATATCGATGAAAACAAATTCCGCCAAGGCATTGTAAAAGCACGCCGTTATGGTGAATTATCTGTGCCAAGCGAGTTACGTTTTATTCAAAATGTAAAAATGGGTGGCAAAGAAAGTGACGAGTTAGTATTAGCTGATATTGCCGCGCACGTTATAGAATTAATGGAGCCTGAGCAAACTTACATTATGGGCTCTGGCAGCACTGTCGCTTATGTAATGGAAGAGTTAGGCTTAGATAATACTCTATTAGGTGTTGATGTTATCCAAGATCAGAGCTTGTTAAAACAAGATGTCATTGCCAGTGAATTGTTAAGCATGATTGACGAGAACACAAAATTAGTTATTACCTTAATTGGTGGGCAAGGCCATATTTTTGGTCGGGGAAATCAGCAACTAAGCGCAGATGTTCTCAAAAAAATAGGCAAAGAAAATATTCTAGTTATTGCCACTAAAACAAAACTAAAAGCATTAAATGGTCGTCCATTGATAGTGGATACCGGTGATTTAGCGTTAGATAAATCTTTGTCTGGGCATATAAAAGTGATAACGGGCTATCATGACCAAGTGTTATATCCCGTAGGATATGAAGAATTATAAGCATTTTTTTTAACAATAAAAATTAGCAATGAAAATAAACTAGAAAGAATAAAGGGTAAACAATGTTAAATCTGGAACAGCTGAGTGATAAAGCTCAAGAGTACTTTGATGGGTTTGTGATAAGTGGAACAGATGACGAATTATTTGCAAGTGGTTACTTACGTGGCCATGTAGATTTAGTAGTAGGTACTGCTATGTTAGAACATACGGAATTAACATTAGATGAAGTGGTTGAAAACATTACTAGCAGTGTTAATAAAGCAATAAGAAATGGTGAGTTAGAGCAAGACGATATTAAAGCAGTAAATACCGTTTTAAATTCTTTGTTGCTGCATTTAGAGAAATAGAAATCGTTATAATAGTAATGTTAGAAAAGCGGACCGTGTCCGCACATTGGAAAATGATAATTTTCTAGCTACTAGCTACTAGCTACTAGCTACTAGCTTTAGTGCTTTTTTCAACGGCTCTAAATAGGGTTCAAAGTGTCGCCATTGCTCTGTGGCACTTTTATAAATTGGTTGGCGAACTTGTTCTGAACTTGGCGTTTTAATATTCCGTTTTGTTTTATGAAAGTCGATACAGGCTTGCTCAAACTCTAGCCCACAAAAATTAAGCATGCGGCTTACTTGTTTTTCTAAGTCATCCACAACATCTTCGTGGTTTACTGTTAATACAAAACCCGGCAATACTTTATCCCAATGCTCCATTAATTTTAAGTAAGCTCGGTAATAACGACCGATATCTTCAAGGCTATAACTAAAGTCTTGCCCTTCAGCAAACAGTTGTTTAAAACCACTAAAACAACAGGCCATTGGTGAGCGTCTAGCGTCGATGACTTTAGCGTTTGGCAGAATTAATTTGATTAAACCTATGTGTAAAAAGTTATTTGGCATTTTATCAATAAACATAGGTGCCTGTTCTCGATACACTTGGGTTTCATCAATAAATTGTTGTCCAAATCGTTTAAAATAATCTGTGTTTATTTCACTCAAATTTTTAGGATATTGATTTTCTGTATTATCAGAGTTTGGATTACGCCCACGTAATCGAGAAGCTAGTCCTAAAATATTATGCAACTCCATAGTGCCGTCAACTTGGCTGTGTGATGCTAGGATTTGTTCAAGTAAAGTCGAACCAGCACGAGGTAAACCAACTATAAAAATAGGATCTGGCAAATCAAGACCTAAGTTTCCACGTTGTTGAAATAACTCAGGTGTACAATATTTTATTTGCTCGTCTACTTGCTGTTCAATTTTACTGATATCGAAGCCACTATTAGCTTGATGTAACTGATTACCTTGCTGGTATGCTTGAAATGCTTTGTGGTAATCTTTTCTGTCTTCAAAGGCTTTACCAGTGGCAAAATATAACTGTATTTTATCAGTTAACGCTAAGTGGTCGTTGTTTTGCTGTGATTGCATTTGCGCAATTTCTTCATCGCTAAAACGATAGGTTTTAGTATTAGCCAAACTCCAAAATGCATCGCCATAATTGGGGGTTAATTGATATGCTTTTTTATACGCTAAAACAGCATCATCTATGTTCCCTTTCGCTTTTAATGCGTGGCCTAGTTGCAAATGAAACCCTGCTATTAGTTGGCCTTGCTCGGTTGTTTCGGTAATCGCTTGTTGGTACAAGGTAATTGCCTTGTCAGTATCTCCAAAACCGTTTAATACGTTGGCTTTGGCAACTTTAAAACTTAAGTTGTCAGGTTGTTTTTCAAGTAGTATTTCAACTTGTTGTTCTGCTGTTTTATATTTACCTAATCTAATTAACAGGTTTAGGTATTGAGAGCGCGCATGAATGTGAGTTGGATTTAATTCTAATGCACTTGAAAGTAAAAACTCAGCATCGTCATAAATTTTAAGTTCAATGCCAATTTCTGCCAATAAACACATGCCATCAACATTTCTTTTATTGTTTTGTAAAAAATGACGACAAATTTGCTCTGCTTTTAATAGTTTACCTTCATGGATTAATTCGGTCACAGCAAGTAATGCAGGCGGTAATGTTTTTAACTTAGCAAGTTGATTGGCAGCTTGTTGGAGCTTTTCTTGTTGTTCATTATTAGGTTTTGACTGTCGATAAATTTCAATTAGTTCTTGCCAGCTGCCCACCAAAGTAGGATTGAGATTAACGGCTTTTTCAAAAGCTTGTTGTGCTTGTTCTGTCTGTTGTAAGGCTAAATAAATATGACCTAACTCTTGGTGTGCACGGCTATGACTTTCATCTAATATGAGTAATTGTTTAATACTAGTTAACGCATTGGACGGTTCTTTGTTATATCTATGAGCTACAGCTTGTAGGTAATAGATTTCTACTTTATCTGCTGTGTTATGACTGAGCTTTATTAATTCAGCGCATTGATTAATCGAGTCATTGAAATTAGCTTTTTGGATCAATTGTTGAATTGATTTTAATTGACTTTCAATTGTAGGAAGTGATGTTGTTTCCAATGATTTAGCTCCACAGAGATTAACTAGCGAGTTTAATTTTTTATAAGGTGTAAAATTTAAATATGATTAGGTTTAGGCATACTGTATCAATAAAAAGCCGCTTGATAAAAACATCAAACGGCCTTTTTTTAATAACAGTTAATATTTTAAGTTAACGACTTAATAGAAATCATAAGAAAATCTAAAACCAACTGAACGTGGTCTGTTACTAACAACTTTTGGCGTAAATTGTTGAGTATCAATATACAAGATTGCACTTTCATTGGTTAAGTTATCAATGAATATTTCCGCTTTCCACTCACTATTTGTTACACCAAAGCTTAGGTTTGCTAGATAATAACTATCTTGAATATAGCGACCGCCTGCAAAGGTTTGGCCATTACTGTCTTGATAGTTTACCCCAGAGTATACGTCCGCTTCTTTTTGAATACTCAGGCCAGATCCCGTTCCATAAATCAGTCTGGTAGCATCTTCTATAACATAAGCGTCCATTGCCATACCAGCAAGTCTGTCCCCTGTATAACTTACAGAGCCATTAATATAACCGGTTAACCCATCTGATAGTTGATAGAAGTATTGCGCTTGTAAATTACCAGAGAATTCGGCTGAGTAAGGTAATTGGCTTCCTACTGTAGGAGCAATACCGGCAAGTTCATCATTAACCGAAGTAAGTTCAGTATCAAGAATACTGAATGCACCAGAGATAATGAAGTCATTAGTCACAGCCCAGCTAAAGTCAGCGTCAATACCGGTTATTTCAGCATCACCTACGTTATCGGTAAATACTAAGAAGCTGATATTGGTTGGGTCGTATCGAGATGTTTGTAAATCAGATATTTTTGAGTGATAAGCTGTAGCATTAAAGCGTACAGTTTGATCAAATAATGTTGATTTTAATCCAACTTCAAAATTATCTAAGCTGTCTGTTGTTGAATATACTGGAATACGGAAACCGTCAAATGCACCTTCTTGTTTTTTGGCTGAGCCTCCACCAACACGGTTAGTTACTGGCGGTCTAAATCCTTCAGAATAAGACGCAAATACCATAACCTCCTTGGTTACTTTCCAATCTAGCGATGCTTTAATGATGGTGTCATCCACTGTTAGCTTACCGTCACTATCGAGTAAACTTGTGTCTAATTGACCATTAGCAATAGCGGCTTGAATGGCTGCAGCTTCATCTGCACCAAAGAATTCAGTTAATGCAGCGTCACTTCCATCGCCAAAAGCTTTTAATCTTTCGCTTACGTCAACACCTGTTGTTGCACCTTTATATGAGTCTTCAATTTCATACCAACGTGCACCAAATGTAGCGGTAACGGTATCGGTAAGGTCATATTCCAACTGCCCGAATACAGCAATTTGATCTATTATGTGGGTAATATCATTAACAAAGCTAATTTCAGGAGAGAAAGGTTGTTCACTTAAAGGTGTATTAACGCCTTCATTACCAGCTAACTCTCTCGCTAAATCAGGAAACAGTTCAGTACTCGCTATATTAAATAAACCAACCGTTGATAATTCTTGTGAATCATAGAATACACCACTGGTTAAACGCCATCGATTTTCTGCTGAGGTATTCATTCGTAGTTCATGAGTAATTCGAGAGGTGCTAGTTTTTTCTTTATAAAATTTAGTAGGATCTACACAATTTTGTTCAGCTTCAGGAATTCCAGAATAATTACAAACATAATATGCGGAGAATGATCCGCCATTAGTATAACCGGTATAATCAATTGTTGAATTGATATCACGGTCTAAATAACCACCTGTGTAAACAACATCAAGCTGGTTTAATCTACCTTCTAATGTCCATGTTGTTAAACCAAAGTCATCGTTGTTATTTTCTGGTACAAAACGGTTTGTGGATGTTTCGCCTTCAAGATTTGGGTCATAAGCAAAGACACCCTCTGTATCAAGCGTTTGTTGCGTATGTTGTACCAATAACTTCCAATCGTCATTAATAAGATAAGATAAACCAAAACGAGCTCCAGCATAACTAGCTGTATTAAAGTTATCTTCAACTAACGCTGTATTCTGAGGAGACACTACAGGTACGTTTTCAGGGGTTGTTAATGCTCCGCCAGATATACGGCTAATAACTTCAGCACTACCAATATAACCACCGTTTTCAGGGTCGTTTAATATATTGTCTATCCAACCACCTTGTTGATCATTATAAGCGGCGACTCGGATAGCAACTGAGTCACTGACTGGCAGATTGAAATATCCTTGAACCGAATTACTTAAATCGCCACCTTTAGTGAAACTTGTGCTGGTATCAAAACCAGCGGCAAAACTATCATGACTAGGCTTTTTAGTGATTAAACGCACTGTACCTGACTGAGAACTTGCACCAAATAATGTACCTTGAGGACCTGGTAATACTTCTACACGTTCTACATCTGTGGCGTAAATATCTAAGTTACGACCTTGCATTGAAACAGGTTGCTCGTCCAAGTAGAAAGCAACTGAAGGTTGCAAAGCTTGTACTGATGAAACGGAAATATTGGTCTGAGTGGTTGCGGCGCCTCGAATATAGATTTCGTTTTGACCCGGCCCTGTACCCTGAAAAACAACATTAGGTAAAAATTCTACGTAGGCATCAAAATTAGATACACCAAGTTTTTCTAGACTATCTCCAGATAATGCACTAACGCTGATAGGCACTTCTTGAATTGAAGCTGAGCGTTTAGTGGCAGTTACTTCTAAGATTTCTATTGATGCATTGTCTTGCTTCTTTATTTCCTCTGCATAGAGGGAACCCGATGCAGCGATAGCTGTTAATACAGCGTAATGCAGCTTAGTGAATTTCATATTGATGATCCCTTGTTTTGTTGCTGTTTTTTTTGAGTTGATACTATTAGTACCCTAAGTATATTTTTACCTATTTATAGATTAGCAATAAATTGGGCTTTTTCATAACCTTAATCTATAAGATGTATACTTAACGGCAATGTTTTAATTGTGATTATTTGCAGCTTGGCTTAAGTAGATATAGTATCAATACAAATTAATATTAGGGGAATGGCTTGCCATCATCAGTTGAAAGTAAATTAAACAAAAAAGTATTCGTGAGTGCATCATCAATTATTATTGCACTTGTACTTTATGCTGCAGCGTTGCCAAATCAGGCGAAAAATTTGTTTACCGTTATTCAGGGAAGCATTATTGAAAATGGGAGTTGGTTTTATGTACTAACTGTTGCCTTCATCTTCTTTTTTGTGACTTTTTTGGGTTTGTCTAAATACGGAGAAATACGTTTAGGCCCTGATCATGCGACACCTGATTATTCATTACTATCTTGGTTATCTATGCTGTTTGCTGCTGGAATGGGAATTGGTTTGATGTTCTTTGGGGTCGCAGAACCTTTAATGCACTATTTATCTCCACCTACCGCAGAGACGGGTACGATAGAAGCTGTTAAAGAAGCGATGAAAATGACCTTCTTCCATTGGGGGTTACACGCTTGGGCTATTTATGCAATTGTTGCTCTAGTATTAGCTTATTTTAGTTATCGTCACAATTTACCTCTGACATTACGTTCTGCGTTATATCCATTAATTGGTGAGAAAATTTATAAATGGCCTGGGCACCTAGTCGATATATTTGCTGTGGTGAGTACCGTATTCGGTGTTGCTACGTCTTTAGGTTTAGGTGCTTCGCAAGTAAATTCTGGTTTTGGCTACTTGTTCGGTATTGATGTATCCACTACTAATCAAATAATCATAATGTGCTGTATTACAGCTCTAGCCGCTGCATCTGTGGCAACTGGTTTAGACAAAGGTGTGAAACGCTTATCAGAAGTTAACATGATTTTAGCTATTGGACTGTTAGTGCTTATTTTTATACTTGGTCCAACAATATTTTTGTTAACGGCTTATTTACAAAATATAGGTGATTACTTAGCGGATATCATACATAACACATTTAATTTATTTGCTTATAAAAAGACTAGTTGGATTGGTGGTTGGACAATATTTTATTGGGGATGGTGGCTAGCGTGGGCACCTTTTGTTGGTTTGTTCATTGCCAGAATTTCCCGCGGTCGCACTATTAGAGAATTTATAATTGGGGTTATGTTAATACCAACTGCGTTCACTTTATTATGGATGACTATTTTTGGTAACAGTGCAATAGATTTGGTTTATAACCAAGGCGTCGTCGCATTGGGAGATATGATCAGTAAAGACTCTTCAGTCGCATTATTTGTTTTCCTTGAAAACTTTCCTTTTACTGCGGTTCTTTCATCATTTAGTGTATTAATGATAGTGATATTTTTTGTCACATCATGTGACTCTGGTGCTATGGTTGTTGATATGCTTTGCTCTCATGGTAGTAATCAAACACCGTTGTGGCAACGTGTTTATTGGGCTGTCGCTATTGGTCTAGTAGCTGCAATATTATTACTGGTTGGTGGCTTAAGTGCTTTACAAACCATGACAATCGCCAGTGCATTGCCTTTTGCTATTGTATTGCTATTGGCAATTGTTGGCTTAATTAAAGCGCTAAGAGTAGAAGGCTTTAAACAAGAGAGTCAATTGATAGACGCCGTTCCTTATCCAAGTAGTGAGAGTAACGATAGCTGGCAGTTACGATTAAAAAACATTGTAGATTTTCCAAATAAAAGCAATGTTAATAAATTCATCAGTCAAACCGTTAAACCTGCATTTGATTCTGTTGCCAAAGAGCTAGAGTCTAATCAAATTAATGTTGTAGTCTCTGAAGATGATGGATTACATTTAATTGTTGAACATGGCGAACAACAAGATTTTGTTTATAAAGTACTTGCCAGAAAGTATTCACAACCTGATTTTGTGACAGAAGTCGATGACGATGAACAAAGTTATTATCGTGCTGAAGTTCATTTAGGTGAAGGCGGGCAAGATTACGATATTATGGGGTGGTCAAAAACGGCTGTGATCAATAATATTATTGACCAATACCACAAACATTTACATTTTTTACACTTATTACGTTAATGGTTAAGAGCGTCAGACTTTATTGACTGTACTGGCGCTCATTGCACTTAATTCTAATAATGGTGCAGCATCAATTTCATTCGCATTCATCATCTCTGCAAGTCGCTCCATTGATGACAACATCTGTGACTGCTCCCATGGAGCAAGGTTAGAATAGTTATCAATAAAATGCTCTTGCAGTGCTTGTGGGGCTTTGAGCAGAAGAGCTTTACCATTTTCAGTTAAGTACAATCCGACCTTACGTTTATCTTCAGTATTGCGAATTCGTAAAACAAGTTCTTTATTTTCTAATCGGTCAAGAATATTGGTGATGGTCGCCGGACTTAAGTTAATATTTTTGGCAACTTGACTTGAATTGATGCCAGATACCTTATCGATTTCTAACATAATTAATAATTGTGGACTGGTTAAGCCGGAAGTCTTACTCAGGTGTTTTGAGTGTAAATCAATTGCTCTTATGACTTTTCTTAATGCAATTAATAATTCTTGATGCTTTTCCATATCCAATTTCTTTTATCTCTGATTTTTTGCATTCTAATCAAAATAAAAAGAACTGCCTAGATATATTAAAGCAACAAGCATTATTTTTATCGTGGTGGTTATTTGGTTTGTTTAATTTACCGTTTCTTAATGTCCATCAAAGCCTGCTTTTCTTGCTCAGTTAAAAATGCAGCTTTTACTCCATTTTTTTGTACTTGTATTAATTCAGACTTAGTTAACCCCAATGTGTTTGCCGCAACTTTATATTCATGCTCAAGTGTGATGTTTGATACCGCAGGATCGTCGGTATTTAAACACGCTATTACGCCATGATCTAAAAAGGTTTTCAGTGGATGTTTTGTTAAGTCTTGCACTGTGGCGGTTTGATAATTGGAAGTAGGGCAGGACTCAATCGCGATTTTATTATCACGTAAATAATCCATTAGTTTTATATCTTGCGTTGCTGCAACGCCATGGCCAATTCGGGTAGCGCCTAACAAGTTAATTGCATTCCAAATACTTTCAGGACCTGCTGCTTCACCAGCATGTACCGTAATTTTAAAACCCGCATCACGAGCTTGTTTAAAATGTTCAATAAACATATCAGCAGGATAATGTAATTCGTCACCTGCTAAATCAAGCGCAGTAATTTTGTCTTTGTGAGCTAAGATCCCTTCTAGTTCTTGTTTACAAATCTCAGCGCCATAAGTACGGCTTAAAATACCAATTAAGTTAGTCTTAACGTTAAACTCTTTACTGGCAGTTGCTACTGCATCTGCAACGACATTAACCACTTCAGCTATGTTTAGTTTAAACGCCTCAGCCATATAATAGGGGGAAAATCGTAACTCAGTGTAATCCAAGCCTTGTTGTTTAGCGTCTTTTACATTTTCATAAGCCACACGGTAAACGGCATCAAGATCAGCCAATACAGAAACCCCATAATCCAGCTTTTGTAAAAAAGCCAGAAGATCGGAAGTTTGATCTTGGATTTGAGCATGAGGGGTAAACTCGTCAACATTGTTACCTGGTAACTCAATATTATGCTGTTGAGCTAAATCCCAAATAGTCGCAGGGTTGATATTGCCATCTAAGTGGCGATGTATATCTACAAGAGGTAAAGAGTTATCTATCATTTAGTTCTAAGCCGTGTTGTTATTGTTTATGTGAGCACTTGAGTAATGATCAAAAGTGGTGAAATATGATCGTTAAAACTAACGGTCATAATAAAATGTTTATAGCTGCGACTTTATCCAATTAGTTAATGAGCTTTTATCCATAGCGCCAGCTTGTCGAGCAACTTCTTTTCCTGCTTTATAAACGATAAGAGTAGGAATACTTCTTATATTAAAGCTTGCAGCTACTTGTTGTGCTTGTTCAGTATCGACTTTAGCAAAACGTGCTTGGCTTTTCATATTGCTAGATACTTGAGCATACACGGGTGCCATCATTTGACAAGGTCCACACCAAGTTGCCCAAAAATCAACAATAACTGGTAGGTCGTTGTTTTGAATAAAACGTTGAAAATTTTGATCCGTCAATGCAATTGGATCGTCAACTAAAATAGATTTTTTACATTTCCCACATTTTGCATCTTGATTTACTTTATCTGCTGGAAGACGATTTTTTGCCATGCAATGACTGCAGGTAATATAGATAGGTTCACTCATTTTATTCGCTCTCTATTTATGTTGTTTATTTTAATATAAACCGCTTAATTAAATTCGATTAAATACATTTGGCCGGCTTTGGCAGACCTGCAATTCGAGTAGCCTGTTTAGCTGGGCCTTTAGGAAATAATTTATATAAGTAAATACTATTACCTTTATCTGCACCAAGTTGTTTTGCCATGGCTTTTACCAACATTCTTATTGCTGGACTGGTTTTAAATTCTTTATAAAAATCACGAACAAAATTTACAACTTCCCAGTGATTGTCAGTCATGGTTATATTTTCTAATTCAGCAATATGCAAAGCCAGTTCTTCATTCCAGTCAGACAAGTTAACTAAATATTCATGTTTGTCTGTCTCAAATTGTTGGCCGTTAAATTCAATCATTTACTTACTCTGTTTATTTACAGGATGGCTGTTTTTGTTAATTACCAGCTTATAACATTGTGTGTTGAGTTTGTTAATTCAACCCATGTTGCATCATCAATTATGGTGATGTTATCGGTTGGTTTAATATTTCTTGCAGTAACATCAATTTCGCGTGCGTATAGGCTCGTTGTCTCAATCGCTAAGTTGGCTTGTAACTGATAAACCGCATCTTGTAAAAATAACACCTTATCGTCACTGTCGAGCAAAGGCTTAGCTTTGTGCCAACCATCAAGGGAGAATATTAAATGTAATGTGTTTTTTGTCATTGTATAGCCCTTAAATCACAAAAATATGATCGGCGTTAGACTTTAACTGCTTAATGTCTGGCAGTGATACTTTTTCGATTCCAGCTATCAGTTCATTTTTAGACAAACCGAGAGCATTTAAGCTGTTATCACAGGCAAAGACGTGATCAATGTCGTAAATACCAAGTGCTTTGATGGTTGATAAGTAGTCTTTCTGTGCAATTAATTCTGGTGTTTGTTTAGCTAAGGTCTGAGTTACGCCATCTTGATAAAACAATACAGAAACGGCTTGTTCATAAGATCCAAATATCAAACTTAAATCAAGTGCTTCTTTGCCCTGCAAGGCATTTAAACTAGACTGTGTATGTATAATAAGAATGTTTTTCACTGGCAAAACAAACCTCACTTAAATTGAATGACTTTGTCTGCTTGAGTGGTTAACTCAGCAAATTCGGCAAGGCCTGAAATGGTAAAGTTAGAATGAATATTCGCCTCTGTTAACCCACGTTTTTCAGCTGCAGTTACGCACAACATAAGTTTAATATCGTGTTCATTCTTGAGCTGTAATAAATGCGATTGACCGTTAAGTTCGTCAGACGGAATATCAAGGGTATTGATGGCATTTAACACCGCATCTTGGTACAGAAATATAGTGGATACTGTATTGCCAGATTTAATTGCAGCACGAGCAAACTGGCAGGCACTCAAGACTGATTGGTTAGACCAAGGTGTTCCATGCAGCATTAGTAAATAATTTGCCATAACGAGATGTTTATTCAATCAATTAAATTGTGACTATTGTATGTGATTTTAACGCTTTGGCGAATCTATTTATTTGTACTGGGTTTATATGTGGAGAGAGAGCAATTTGGGAATTGAATTTTGAGGTAATAAAAAAGGCTTAGTAAATACTAAGCCTCTTTCTATTCTAAGCGAATGACGATTAATCGTCATTACCACCTAGAGCTGTAAGTATATGGATTAAGCTTAAGAAAATATTATAGATAGAAACGAATAAAGTAACCGTTGCTAAAATATAGTTTCTTTCACCACCATCAACTATTGATTTTGTTTGTAACAAAATAGCGCCAGATGAGAACAAAATGAATATTGAACTAATTGCTAGTGATAAAGCAGGAAGTTGCAAAAAGATGTTAGCAATCATTGCAACAACCAATACAACGAAGCCAGCCATCATCATGCCATTTAAGAATGATAAATCACGCTTAGTCGTTAATGCATAAGCAGAAACACCAAAGAATGTTAATGCGGTGCCACCAAGTGCAAGCATAACGATGTCACCACCGCCATTACCTATGACCATATTTAATATAGGTCCTAGTGTATAGCCAAGGAAACCTGTGAAAGCAAAAACTGAAAGTAGACCAGCTGAGCTGTTTGCTGTTTTATGAACTAGAAAAAGTAAAGCGTAAAAAACAACTAAGGTTATGATTAAACCTGGGTGAGGTAAGTTTAATGCCATTGCTGCACCAGCAACTACCGCTGCAAATGCTAATGTCATTGCTAATAGAGTATAAGTACTTCTAAGCACTTTATTTGTTTGCAGTACTGAAGTAGATTCACTTTGGTATGCTGTTCTGTTGTTCATTTAAGAACTCCTGTTAATTTAACATTTTTTAATCTAAGGCTAGTTTTCATTAAACATTGCCCTTGGTCAATAGATATAGTCAAATTTAATTGTTTCAAGGTGTATTTTTTTATTTAAATGTAAGCAACAACTAATCTAAACTATCTTGAACTGGGTGTGTAGACAACTAATGGTTTAATTAGTTTCATACTTATACGGTTATTTGTTTATCTAAAAAGCATATTGTTTTAAAAATAGTCGCTTAAACAATAAAAAACATAAAATATGCAATTTAGACTTTACAGGAGGGCAATAGGTCATTATTATGCGCCCCACGTGGAGAGCTGGCAGAGTTCGGTCGAATGCACCTGATTTGAAATCAGACGAAGGGTTAAACCTTCCGGGGGTTCGAATCCCTCGCTCTCCGCCACTATTAAAAATATCGATAAGTATTTGTTGATATTTAAAGACCATAGGAAAGCTGGCAGAGCTCGGTCGAATGCACCTGATTTGAAATCAGACGAAGGGTTAAACCTTCCGGGGGTTCGAATCCCTCGCTTTCCGCCATACACGGATAACCCGATACTTTCACGAGTATCGGGTTTTTTCGTTCTAAAGCATTAATAACATAGAAGTTAGCGAGGGTGAGAAGCCCCGCAGGGTTCGACTAAATTTGTCTGGAACAAATTAGAACGCACTTTAGTGCGGCCGCGAAGCGGTAAAATACAAGGACGTATTTTATAATCACACCTCGCTTTCCGCGCACTCAGTTATATACGGATAACCCGATACTTTTACGAGTATCGGTTTTTTTCGTTCTGAAGTATTAATAAAATAGAAGTTAGCGAGGGTGAGAAGCCCAGCAGGGTTCGACTAAATTTGTCTGGAACAAATTAGAACGCACTTTAGTGCGGCCGCGAAGCGGTAAAATACAAGGACGTATTTTATAATCACACCTCGCTTTCCGCGCACTCAGTTATATACGGATAACCCGATACTTTCACGAGTATCGGGTTTTTTCGTTTTAGAGGCTCGAAGAGCCAGTTGCGAGTGTAGAGCAAACGAGCTACGATCTACGAGCTACGAGCTACGAGCTACGAGCTACGAGCTACGAGCTACGATCTACGATCTACGAGCTTCTCGCAACTCGCCACTCGTTAACTCGGAACTGCTTTTTCTCGGAACTCGAAGCTCGAAACTGCTTTTATCTCGCACCTTTTGCCTACAACTTTTACTTGAGTATTTCTTACGCATCTTTTAGTGTGCATGGTGTTTATTTACATTAGGGTAAAAGGGATATAAATGGCCAAGTTAGAAATGAACCTCGCGACAAAGTTTTTATTTGTTATGGCGTGTTTAGTGGTGATGTTAGCGGGTATTAAAGCGGCTACTCCAATATTAATACCGTTTTTATTGGCTTTAGTTATAGCTATTATTACTAACCCACTCGTTAATAAATTTGTTAGCTATCGAATTCCGCGCGCCGTCGCAGTGTTATTTATTCTTACTCTGCTCGTGATTGTTGGCTTATCCTTGGCTGGTGTCGTGGGGCAATCGTTTAATGACTTCTCAAATTCAATGCCTATGTATCAAGAAAAGTTATCTAATCAACTAGTTTGGTTGGTGAGTAAACTTGCTTTGTTTGATATTGAGATCAATAAAGAACAATTTACTGAATACTTTAACCCTGGCGTTGCCATGTCTATGGTTGGCAACTTGTTAAGTGGTTTTGGTGGGGTGATGGCAAACTTATTCTTAATTCTTTTAACTGTGATTTTTATGCTTTTTGAAGCACCAGATGTCGCTAAAAAAGTCCATTTTGCATTAGCTGATCCAACCATGAAAATGCAACACGTTGACCGATTTTTAGAATCAGTTAACAAGTACTTAGCAATTAAAACCTTGGTGAGTCTAGCTACTGGTGTTTGTGTGGCGATTTTACTTTGGATATTAGATGTCGAGTATGTGTTGTTGTGGGCTGTTCTTTCATTCCTGTTTAACTTTATCCCTAATATAGGTTCTATTATAGCCGCAGTACCTGCAGTGTTATTAACCTTAGTATTACAAGGTCCTGGCATTGCTGGATTAGTCGCTTTAGGTTACGTCTCGATAAATATGGTTATGGGTAACTTAATTGAACCTAGATATATGGGACGTGGATTAGGTTTATCTACGCTTGTGGTATTTTTATCATTAATATTTTGGGGATGGTTACTTGGGACTGTTGGAATGTTGTTATCTGTACCATTAACTATGATAGTTAAAATTGCACTTGAGGCTAATGATGACAGTAAATGGTTAGCTGTTCTGCTCGGTGACAGTAGTTCCAAAGAGCTGTAAAAGATTCTCTAGCCTAGAATTAAAAAACGTGAAGCATGGTCTATTACTTCACGTTTTATATTGGAGGGAAGTAAGGCGTTTAACTTCCCCCTAATTCATCTAATAAATTCATTACTTTTTTACTAGCAACTTCCATTTGCTTTAAAAGCTCTATACTTTTGATTTTATCTCCAGAGTCAAACGACTTTAGCGCTGCTACGCCAAATTCATGCACTTGTTTGTGTGGTTCACTTAATTGATTAAATGCTTGGTTATTGTCAAACATCTCTTTGCCTTCAGAGCCATACCATAAACCAAGTCTACAGCTCGTATGATCTGCAAAGTCGTTGACTGACTTAGCGCTAAATCCTGCAGCGACTGCATAAATATCGCCTTTCCATACTACGTGATCGAGTTTTACCGTTTGAATAAAACTTTGAATGCTCGCGACGGTGATCGTATCTTTCATGGTATTGGAATATTGAATAAGTTGAGCGTAATCACCGTCTAAGGTGTTAACTCCTGATGTCAATTCATCGTTGGTCTTTTGAATTAAATCAACTGACGTGACGGTTTCACTGGTTGAACGAATGATTTCACTGACAAGTTCAGATACTTCATTGGCTGACTCACTTGTGTTACTGGCTAATGCACGAACTTCATCGGCAACAACACTAAACCCACGGCCTGCATCACCGGCTCTAGCTGCTTCTATTGCTGCATTTAATGCCAGTAAATTAGTTTGGTCGGAAATTTTAGCTATGGTTGAAACAAACGTATTAATTTTATCAGCCATTTCTGATAAGCCTGATATATTTGATGTCATAGAGCCCATTTGAGAACTTAAGCCACTCATGCCACTGACTATGTTTTTCAAGGTATTGGATGATGTTTCAAACAGCTCATTTATATCGCTAATTGATTCACTTTCCTGTTTTATTTGTTGAAAAGAATTAAAAACGGTTTCACGCACACCTTGAACTTGCTCGATAGAGTCAATCGCACATTCTAAAATATCATTATTAAAATCATCATTACCTGTAATGTGTTTATTTGCGTTATCTTGTTGTTCAGAGATTAATTGTTCGGAATCTTGAACCTGCTGAAGTAATTGCGTTATTTGAGACTTTAATTGAGTGTTTTCAGAAGTAACGCTTTCAAACTTTTTTTGTGATACAAACATTCTTGCGGATTCTCATTCTAAATGATCAAGGGTAGTTAAAGTTATCGTTTAAGAATGCAAAAAACACAAGTTAGAGGGGAATTATTATCAATACAGTAAAGTTTTATCACTACTAATATTAAAAAAGTTAGGTAAACTCGTGGTCATACCAGAGAACTCTGTATTTATAATAATTAAACAGGGCAGTAACTAATTAACATTGGGGATTTGACTATGAGTATTGATTCTATTTTTGAAGCGTTTGATGAAGTAAAAACAGAGTACATTATTAATGTTCCAAAAACTTGGGGGCAGGGCAGAACTCTATTTGGCGGAATAACAACGGCATTAGCATATCAAGCCGCTGAAAACTTAATAGATGATGACAGAGCGCTACGTTCGTTACATTGTAACTTTGTTGGACCGTTAAATTGGGATGAGCCTGTTGTGGTATCAGCTGAGGTACTTCGCACAGGCAGAAATGTTACTCAATTGTTAGCCAAAGTTTGTCAAAATGGCCAAGTTGGCGTAATGGCTCAAATATGTTTTGGTATGAGTCGTGAGTCTAAGTTATTAAGTAAAGCCACAGATAAACATGTTATGAATGTGCCTAAAAAAGGCAACTTTATCCCTAATATTCCTAAGTTAGTTCCTGCTTTTATTCAGCATTATAATTTGTCATTACACAAAGGTAGTTTTGGATTAGGTAAAAGTGAAGAGGCAGCTTTACATGGCTGGAGTCGTTATTCAACAGCACCAAAAACAATGCGTTTGGCTTATTTTATTGCGTTAATGGATGCCTGGCCGCCAACTATGTTGCAAATGTTAAGATTGCCAGCGCCTGCCAGTACAATGTCTTGGGATATTGAATTTATAAACCCAAAACTAGAATTAGATCCAACGGCTTGGTTTGCCAGCGAAACTGAAGCTCAGCATATCCAAGATGGTTATGGTCATGAAGAAGCTAAATTCTGGGATCAAGATGGAAATTTATTAGCTTTATCTAGACAAGTAGTAACCGTATTCGCATAAAGAGGTCGGCTTTATTTTACTTTCGGTTGTCTTTCTATTTGGAATTTAATCAATTGAAATTGAGTTAGCCTAAAGGCTGTAATTGCTCATCGTAGAGCTTGGATTTTTCCACATAATGCAGTGCAGACTGAGTCAGTAACTTAGCTTGGTCTGGACTTATTTGTTTTACCACTTTACCCGGAACGCCCATTACTAAAGAATTATCTGGAATGTTTTTATTCTCAGTAATTAAACTTCCAGCTCCAATAATACAATTATCCCCGATAACTGCGCCATTTAATATTGTGGCTCCCATACCAATTAAACTGTTATTACCAACACTACAACCATGCAGCATAACCTTATGGCCAACGGTTACATTGGTGCCTATGTTTATTGGAAAATCATCATCTACGTGGAGTACACACCCATCTTGAATATTGGTATTGTCGCCTATGTTTATGGCCGCATTATCGGCTCTTAAAACACACTGGAACCAAATACTGACTTGATCACCAAGATTAACCTCACCAATCACATCTGCGCTATTAGCTATAAAGTAATTTTCAGTTTTAGATTCTGGTTTTTTTCCGTTTATTTGATAAAGCATAAGGGATGATCTCCTGTTGTTAATAATATACAGCCCCTCGTAAAATTAGCATAATTTGATACCAATTGTATTAAACGTCTGTCTTGGGTTAATAACTTAACATATACTTAATTTATATTGTTTGTTATGCGCAATAGCCGTAATTTAAACATAACTACAGATAATAAAAATTTGGAGTATTTAATGAAGCTGTCGGATTTAAGACGTGAATATTGTCAAGGCGAGTTAAACGAACAAGATGTTGCTGATGATCCCATGACTCAGTTTGACACTTGGTTAAAACAGGCGATAGATGCCAATCTACCAGATCCAACCGCTATGGTTGTTGCAACAGTAGATGAAGAAGGACAACCATCTCAGCGTATTGTTTTGTTAAAAGACAGTAATGAAGATGGGTTTGTTTTTTTTACCAATTTAGGTAGTCGTAAGGCACAAGAATTAAAACATAACAATAAAATATCGTTACACTTCCCTTGGCACACACTTGAAAGACAAGTGATAGTGTATGGTGAAGTTGAGCCGTTAACGACTAAAGAGAATATGACGTATTTTGTTTCTCGTCCAAAAGAGAGTCAGTTAGCGGCTTGGGCTTCAAAACAGTCTCACCCAATTAGTTCTCGTACCATGTTGATGGAAACATTTGAGCGGATGAAACATAAATTTAGCCAAGGCGAAATGCCAACGCCGGATTTTTGGGGCGGTTTTAGAGTAAAGCCAGCCAAAGTTGAGTTTTGGCAAGGTGGGGAGTTTAGATTACACGACCGTATTATGTATAGCCGTAATGAAACTAACAACGCAATTTGGGATAAACAAAGATTAGCGCCATGAGTTAGAGAAGAAGCTAAGCTCTAAGGAAAAAGCGGCTTGAAGGCTGGAGGGAAAGCGTTCAAATCTTAAAGCCCTAAAGCCTTATCTCCCTTAAGCCTTCCCGCCTTAAAGCCTTAGGTATTAATAAATAATGAGTCAAATTAAATGCATCTGATTGATAGCCACTGTCACCTTGATTTCTCGGAGTTTGAAAGTGATTTAAGCTCCGTGATAAACAGAGCTAGAATGCAAGGTGTTGAGTCATTTGTTATTCCTGGTGTGAGCAGTAAGCATTGGGATAAACAACTCAAGCTCGCTCAAGCGTTTGATGATGTATATTGCGGCATTGGTATTCACCCTTGGTTTTTGGATAATGATCCTTTGTCTGACTTAGTGAAACTTGAAAGCTTACTGCATTCGCAATCTGTTGTGGCTGTTGGTGAATGTGGCTTAGATGCGACCGTCGATAATATGGCATTGCAACAACAAGTATTTATCGCGCAAATAGAGTTAGCAAATCGTTTTAATAAACCATTAATCGTCCATCACAGAAAAACCCACCATTTAATTCAACAATGTTTTAAACAAGTAAGGCCAGAATATGGCGGGGTTATACATGCGTTTTCGGGCAATATTAATGATGCTGAAAAATATATCGATTTAGGCTTTAAGCTAGGCATTGGTGGCGGTATCACCTATGAAAGAGCCAGTAAAACACGGACAAGTGTTTTAAATGTGGGATTATCCAATATTTTATTGGAAACAGACTCACCAGATATGCCTTTGTTTGGTCAACAAGGTAAGCGCAATGAACCACAGAATATTGTTAAGGTTGCAGAAGCGGTTGCTGAGTTATTTTCATGCTCGGTTGAAGAGGTTGGTCAGGTTACTAGCCTAAATACCAAAGCATTATTTGATATTTAGGTGTAGGGACTTGGTAGCACAGATTTTGTTTTATTCTTTCACAAAGTAAGAATGTGAAGAGAATGGACGTAGACCGATAGTAAATAAATATCCGATTAAACCCGCAATACAAGCTAACAAGATAATTTGTTGACTAATTCTATGAATAAACAAATTGCCACTTTGTTGTAAATTTTTCTTTAAAACTGTAATTCGTACAAACCCAAGTAAGTCATCGTCGTCATTACGAACTTCCTTAACAAATGGGGTTGGTGATAAAACCTCAATATCTTTATCCCGTTTTGTAATAAAACGTTCTTTAGTACTAACTGCATTATCACTTTTACTTAATACTAAGCCTTTGTCATCATATATAACCATCTCTAAGATGTAATCAGACTTAAGTGCGGAGTCGGTTAAATCTTCCAGCGAGCTAATATCATCTTGCGATATATAAGTGCGAGCGCTGTTAGCAGTTTGCAATAATATGTTTTCTGCTAAAACTAGTGAGTTTTCTTCAAGCATAGCTTTACCTAAACTACTAACATTCAGCCAAAGACTAACAGTAATTATTAATAAAACGAAAGCAGTTACCAATTGTGTAAACTTTCGATTTAACGATGATGTTTTAATATAGGTAAGTTTTTTACTCATCAGATTCTTATTTATATGAGATAGTTTTAAATATTGCGCATTTCTGGATTAAAAAGCAATGCACTTTACTATATTCTATTACCTCATTTCTATATTTGATTAAATAATAGACTAAAAACTAAGTTCGGAATGTAAAAAAATGATTGTCAATGAGTTATCCCACATATTTTCACTATCTGATATTTATTTTCATCAGGTTCAACGGCAATTAAAAAACACCAACTTTTTTAAAATAGAGTGGCAAGCAGAAGATCCTGAAAAACAATTAACGAACATTCATGACTGTACTCAAGTGAAGTTTTTAATTAACAACTCTGACGAAAAAACGACTGACTCTAAAATGGCTAATGTAAGCAATAAGCCAAAAATTGTTTTATTTAATAATGTCACTTGGAAAGTACTTTTTGATTTTATGCAATTTTGCCACGCTAATGTGATCTCTTTAGATTTATGTAAATTAGTTAAACCAACCGATTCTTTAGATGGAGCAATAAGCTTCAACTTAAATGCAGCAGTTAATAACCAAACCAAGTTGTTATTAAACGAGTGGGCAGAAACTCAGAATATAGAATTATGTTATTTAGAAGATGCTCCGACATTAAGTCAGACTGGTTTATTAGTGATGGATATGGACTCAACGGCCATTGAGATTGAATGTATTGATGAAATAGCAAAGCTTGCAGGTGTCGGCGAACAAGTATCTGAAGTGACAGCGGCAGCAATGCGTGGTGAATTAGACTTTGCTGAAAGCTTACATGCAAGAGTGGCGACATTAACTAATGCGCCAGTTTCAATTATTGACCAAGTGGCTGATAACTTACCTTTAATGCCGGGATTAGAAAATTTAGTAACACAACTACAGTCATTCGGCTGGAAGTTAGTTATCGCATCTGGTGGCTTCACTTATATGACAGATGTATTAAAACGTCAGTTAAATTTAGATGCAACGGTTGCTAATCAGCTAGAAATGAAAGACGGTAAGTTAACCGGAAAAGTACTTGGCAGAATAGTGGATGCGAATGTAAAAGCTGAAACGGTTGTGTCGTTAGCTAAAGAATACAATATCGAACCATCTCAAACCATTGCAATGGGCGATGGCGCTAATGATTTAGTTATGATGGCAGCAGCTCAATTAGGTGTGGCTTTTCATGCAAAACCTTTAGTACGCAAGCAAGCCGATGTGAGCGTGAAAAAAGGCGGGTTAGATCAGTTACTGTATTTGTTGTAGCTTTCTTCGCTGTTAATTACATTATTTACTATAAAAATCACATGAATTTACGCGCAACTTTGCTAGAATGCGCGGCCATATATTAAATTATTAACTTTGTTAAACCTTTGTTAAAAGATCAGGAATATAGATGTTACGTATATACAATACATTGAGCCGTCAAAAAGAAGAATTTAAGCCGTTAGTTGCAGGTAAGGTTGGCATGTATGTGTGTGGCATAACTGTGTATGACTTATTACATATGGGTCATGGGCGAACGTATGTATCTTTTGATATCATGAACCGATACTTTAAATATTTAGGTTATGACGTTACTTACGTGCGCAATATTACGGATGTAGACGACAAAATTATTAAACGTGCACAACAAAATAATGAAACTTTTGAGCAGTTAACTGAACGCACAATTAAGATGATGCATGAAGATTTTGCTGCATTAAAAATACTGCCTGTTGATATTGAACCAAAAGTATCAACGCATATGCCAGAGATCATCGATATTATTCAACGCTTAATCGACAAAGAACATGCGTATGTTGCCAGCAATGGGGATGTAATGTTTGAAGTATCTTCGTATGCAGATTATGGCAAGTTAGGTAAACAAGATTTATCACAACTAATATCAGGTGCCAGAGTTGATGTTGACAACGCAAAACGCAGCCCTATGGATTTTGTTTTATGGAAGCTAGCGAAACCAGAAGAACCTAATTGGGACTCACCTTGGGGTAAAGGGCGTCCAGGTTGGCACATTGAATGTTCAGCTATGAACCATAAACATCTTGGTAGTCATTTTGATATTCACGGCGGTGGTTCAGATTTAACGTTCCCACATCATGAAAATGAAATAGCTCAGTCATGTTGTGCATTTGATACACCATACGTTAATTACTGGTTACACACTGGTATGGTGCAAGTTGATAATGAAAAAATGTCAAAATCATTAGATAACTTTTTCACGGTTAGAGAAGTGTTAAAACAGTATGATGCGGAATCGGTTCGTTACTTCCTTATTAACGGCCATTACCGTAGTCAGTTAAATTACTCAGACGACAACTTAAAACAAGCAAAAGCTAGCTTGGAGCGTTTATACACTGCATTACGCGATGTCGAACCAAACTTAAATGTTGTGTTAACAGACTTTGAGCAAGTTGATAAATTTAATACAGCGATGGACGATGACTTTAATACACCAGAAGCTTTATCGGTCATGTTTGAATTGGCCAAAGAACTTAATAAAGAAAAGTTGTCAGATGTTAACAAAGCCTCTGATATTGCTGGTGTTATGGTTAAACTAGGTGAGGTTTTAGGTATTTTACAAACCCCACCTGAGCAGTTTTTCCAAAGCGGCCAAGGTGATGAAGTAGAAGAGATAGAACAGTTAATTGCAAAGCGTAACCAAGCTCGTGCAGATAAAGACTGGGCCGCAGCTGATGAAGCTCGTGATGCGTTAACGGCAATGGGTATTACCTTGGAAGATAGTGAAGGTAAAACGACTTGGCGTAAGATTTAGAACGAGGCGTGAAATCTAACGTTTTATAATCGACTAGTCGATTATAAAACCAATAAAAAACAGCATCAATTGATGCTGTTTTTTTATGGATGAAGCTTGTTGTTAAATGCTAATGATTAAAAGCTGGTGCGTAACCTGAACTCCAAAATATAGCGAATGACGCCATAATACAAACTAGTAAAATTAAACCACAAGTGACAACCGAACTTGAATAAATAAATCCTCGCTCTTCTGGGATATGCATTAAAATAGGCACTCCAGCGTAAAGTAGGTAGACTGAATAAGCTAAGGCTCCAAATCCAACTAGCATTACAAACCATATTTCTGGATAAAAAGCGGCTAAACCTGCAGTAAATAATGGTGTTGCTGTATAGGCTGCAAGTTCTAAAGTTTGTGTATACGTAGGCTCAGAACCAAAAGTATGTGCCATCCAGTGTGCTAAATAACCTAAGATAAATACGCCAGCAATAAGAGCAAAGTACATACCGACTGATAAAATTAACGCGTTATCTACGGATAAAAATAGACGTTCACCAACGCCAACACTCCAGCCTATAGATGTTAATGAAAAATAAGCACTAATGGCTGGAATAAGTGCGATGATCATTATGTGTGACATAGAATATTTAAAACTTTCATGTCGGTTATCAATAGAATGCCACTCTTCTACTGGATGTGCATATAAGCCCCACAGGTGGTTTAATATCATAATTTTTTCCTTCAACTGCTAAATGTTCCTGATGAACACATTGTTTATTAACCAAACAATATGCTTATGTTATGACCAATAAATCGGCATACGTCAAGTATTTAGGTGTTTTTTAATAAATTAATAGTTTGTTTAAATTAGAAAAAATAATGTTTTTAGAGGGTTATCAATTTATTTTTATAAATAGTGATGCTTGAATGGCTTATCTATTGTAGAGTATGCCCCTTAACGCTTTCGGATCCCATATATCAATATTGTTTGCACAGTTGCTGCACATTAGACTGTTATTTTGGCTCCCTAGCCATTATGATGGATTAATGCTTTTAACGTTTAAGTTATGAATATTATTTCGACTAACAGGAACTTTTCTAAAAGTTAACTGCCTATACAGTTTAGGTATATAAAACTATTTTTTTAACAGGAACAACTAAATGAATTTTAATCGTGGCATTTTTAATAAGATTAAACGCAGATTGCCTCTTATTTTAACAATGAGCATATCGTTAGCCTTAGCAGGTTGTGATAGTGATTCCGATAACAATACAGGGTATATGCAGTTTTATAACTTGTCAGCCACTGCTCCTGATATTTATTTAAATGTTGATCAAGAAGATGATGATGATTTCGATGATATAACTTACTCGGGTGTTGCTTTTACTGGTATTACCGGCCGTTTGGAGTTTGATACGGATTCCTACGATTTGGAATTCTCTTGGCAGGATGAATATAACAGTAGTGATTTAGAAGTTATTCTTGAACAAGAATTAACGGTAAAGAATGATATTGTTCATTTTATGGTAATGACTGGTGATGTTAACTCACCTGAAATAACTACTTACTCACTAGACGTAAGAGATGATGATGAATTAGATGACGACAGCGATGACGAACTGTTTAATATCCGTTTATTGAACATGTACGCAGACGACAGTGTTGATCTTTATTATTCAGAATCTGATGAGACTTTTGAAGAAGCTGTTTTAATAAGCCAAGCTGCTTATAAAGAAATGTCAGAAAATCAAAAATATGAACAAGATGATGTTATTTTTTACGCTACGCTAGCTAATAGCGATGACGTCGTATTTGAATCAACAGATATTTCTTTCTCGTACGCTGGTGAATACATTATGGTTATTAGAGAAAATACAGGTACTGGTTCATCGCCATTTGTACTTGATGTTGTCTCTACTTCATCTTCAACAGAATATTCAGATGTAAATTCTGAATCTGAATATCGTGTATATAACGGTATCGTTGAAAATGCTTTGTTATCAGTCGATACTGATTATACAGACAGTTTAGATTTTTATATTGATGAATCATTAGTTTTTAGTGGGCTTTTATTTGGTGAGTATAGTGACATCATTAATACAAGTTCTGGTGATTTTGGTATGACCCTAAAAACTCCATCAGGTGATCAAATTGGAGATAATAATAATTATTTACTTTCATTAACTGAAAATACGAGTTCAACTATATTTTTCTATCTTTTAGAAGAAGCTGTGGATGAAGATAATGACGGTGATGTTGATGAAAATAATGATGGTGATGTTGATGGATACGAATATACTATTAATTCATTGGTGGTTGAAAATAGTCAAAGTGAAAGCATTTATAGTCATGAAGTTAAAGTTATTAACTTAATTGATGAAGATGAGATTGCTGATAATTTTGATTACATTCAAGTTTATTTTGTAAAAAGTGATGAAACTATTGAAAATGCAGACCAATCTATAGGTGCCGTTTTTGCTACTCCTAGTTCAATCACGTTATTAAATAATACTTATAACGTAAAAGTTATAGGTGCTCAAGGGTCTAGTGATATACTTATGTCATCACAAACGTTAACACTTGATGAAGACAGTAAATCTAAATATTTAATTTTAGAGAAAGATGATTCTACTGTAACTGGTTATAAAATGACGTTTACAAACCAAGTTGACTAAGTTTAGTATTTGAATGAAATTTACAGCTAAATAAATTGTAAGAATAAAACGGTCTCATTTTAGAGACCGTTTTTTTATGCTCTTTTTTCAGATATGCTCTACTTGTTTTACACTGTGCGGTTACCAAGGTGATTATATATGGTAAAATCAGCCTACTTTTTATTTATAACTGCTAATTTATCTAGCTAAGCCTATAATAATTCCGTTATGCCAATCCAAAAATTGTTAGAACCAATCTCAAATTTTTTAAAATGTGAAACTCCCAATCAGTGGATCGCAGAAGCCATTAACAAAGATAATTTACCCGTTTTATTAATTGACCACTTAGTCTGTGAATTAAAAGCGGCACAGTCGGCTATGTTTTTGATACGTAAATACGCAGTGGATAAAGAGAGCGGAGATGCTTTGCTTGGTTGGTTAAAGCCCTTCGAACAGTTTATTTATTGTAAAGAAGGGACTTGGCAAGAATTAGCAAATAAAAATAAGTTATCAAAATCGATAATTCCAAAATCTAATTCACCTTATGGACAAGAACTAATAGATAAAATGGTGTTGTTGATCAAAGAAGAGTTACATCATTTTTATCAGGTGTTAGAAATGATGAATGAATATGAAATTGAATATAAACATATAACGCCAGGGAGATACGCTAAAGGAATGCTTAGGCATGTTAAAACCCATGAGCCTGAAACCTTAATTGATAAGCTTATTTGTGGAGCATATATAGAAGCTCGTTCTTGTGAACGATTTGCCAAGCTAGCACCTCTGGTAGATAAAAAGCTCGGTGAGTTTTACCTTTCACTATTACGTTCAGAGGCTAGGCATTATCAAGATTATTTAACCTTGGCTGAAGATATTGCCGGTACTGATATAACAGAACGTATTGATTATTTTGGTGATGTTGAAGCTGAGTTGATTTTAGCGTTAGATGATGACTTTAAGTTCCATAGTGGTATGCCCAAATAAAGACTCAGAGGTTGTAATCAATCCGGGAATAAATATTCTGTGGTTGTATTGCTATCAATGGTTTTTAAATAACCCGACACGAGATAAGCATGAGTAATACTATTAGTGTAAACAGGAAAACTTAAATTACATTCTTAACATTAAAATCATGAAAGGTTTTTATTTCATTAAGAGCCCATTGCACTTGTTCATCTATAGTCTTTGTTAAGTTACCCATAAATTCTACTTCAAGCAGATAGTCCTGATAATCATGGTAGCAGTCAGATACTTTAAAGGCGGCACTTTGTTGTATGTCGTCATGTAATAACTCAAAGAAGCCACGTAAGTTTAAATTTTCATCCCACTTTTCTTTATTAAACGATATAGCAAAACGAAAGTGCAATTGGTCTTTAGACCGACCAATGCTTATGGTATTACAGTAAATGTAATTAGATAGCGTAATAGGAAAATATATAAAGGTATTTTGAGGGATGTCGCTTGCTAACAAATCCTCAACGTCATCGTAACTGAGCTCTGATTTACTGCATTCAAATATATTCAAACAAGACCAGTAATAATCATCCGGTTGAATAGCCAGCCCTTTTAATAAACGCTTGTTAAATAATAATTCAGTAGCAACTGTCGGTTCGTGAATGTTCATACTCGTTCCTTGAATAGTAAATTACCGTTATAAGGGAATTGTAGAAAAGGATTATTGATTTGCAACTTTATCTGTGTGTTTTTTGTACAGTTCGTGGTTGTGGTATATCAATTTAACGCTATAAGTATCAGTAAAATCGAATGAAAGTACTTTTACTTACAATTAATGTAACCGCTTACACAAATGCTTTAGATGATATTTTAGTCAGTTAAATAGTAAATTTATCGTTAAGTAAAATAATGGGTGCCATCTAGGTGAGAATTAGATTACAATTCTTGATTCGTTTATTTATCTATCAAGATAATGAGAAATTCAGGGACTTCATCATCATGTTTAATAGCCGTAAGAATACTAATTTAGTTATACTTTTTTTAGCTTTAATCTCTTTAACTAGCTTCGTTAGTACAGCACAAGTAGCGTCTACACCAACGGCGGCTCAACTTAAACAATTTCAAAGTTTACCAAAAGCCCAACAAGCAGCGCTTGCACAACAGTTTGGTATTGACATTAATTCTATCCAAGGCGGTTTGGGTGGCACTAATATGCAAGAGTTTGAAACTGTCAAACCTGAAGAACAATACTTACAAAACTCGGCTTACCCAAATGACCTTAATGGTACTAATACCGTCAATGAATTTACTGGTTCTGATTACTGGTCGGATCCAAACGAATTAAAACCATTTGGTTATGAAATGTTTGAGCGTCTGCAAGATGCTTTCTTACCTGAAGGCAGTATTCCAATTCCTAGTGACTATATAGTTGGCCCTGGTGACACACTTACAGTATCTTTTTTTGGTAAAGAGTCTTCTGAATATATGGTAACCATTAATAATAATGGTGAAATCATAATTCCAGGTTTAGACCCTATAAGCGTTGGTGGATTGACATATTCAGAATTAAAAACATTTATTTCAGATATCGTAAAAACCAAAATGATCGGTATTAAGGCTACTGTAACATTAGCTAACTTAAGAGGAATTCAAGTTTACGTTGTTGGCGATGTGAAGAAACCAGGTGCTTATCATTTATCAAGTTTATCAACTATAACCAATGCTTTATTTATAAGTGGTGGGCCAAACAAAGTTGGCTCACTAAGAAATATTCAACTTAGACGTGCGGATAAAACAATAGCAACATTAGACTTATACAAAATGTTTTCTAATGGTGACGTTAGCCAAGACTCTAGACTTCAGCAAGGTGACGTCGTTTATGTGAATGCAATTGACCAACAAGTATCAATCAATGGTGAGATTAGACGACCGGCTATATATGAAGTATTCCCTAATGAAACCGTGGCTGACCTTATTGATATGGCTGGTGGATTAAACGTGAATGCATATCCTGAATATGCGGTGCTAGCTCGATTTGGTGAAAATTACCAACGAGATATAAAAAGAATAAATTTAAACGATAAAAAAATCACAAAGCAAAAGTTAAAAAATGGTGATGTATTTACTGTATTACCGGTGTCTGAAAGATTAGGTCAAGTCGTTAATATTGCTGGTGCAGTATCCCGACCTAGTACTTATGGTTGGTCTGAAGGTATTACGTTATCGGATTTGATCGTTAATCAAAATGATTTGATGGAAGTTACGGATTTAAATTATGGCCTTATCTTATCTCAAACCAAAACAGGTAATTATAAGGTAACTCAATTTAAACCAAAAGATGTTTTAAGAGGTAAAGCTCAAGTACTTAGCCCAGGAGATCTAGTTGTATTCTTAAGTAGATACGATGATAAAACCTTTTTGAATGGTGCGATGAATAGTCATGAAGATCAACTAGGTGCACAAAACAACCAAAGGTTTACAAGTAATAACGAATCTGAATTAACAGATAAAGAGAAGAAAGAGCTAGAAGAGTTAAGAGAGTACAAAAAGATCAAAGATGAAGATAATCTTGAAGCCTTAAATGAATTTAAATCTTTAGAAGGGCTTAAAGAATTCAATTACATTTATAAAATTCAAAATGGCACTTTATTTGAAAAACAAAGTGCTCTACTTGCTACCAAACTATTGAGCAGGGACGAACTTATAAAGCCAATTATTAAATTATTATCTAATAGTTCAAACGCTGGTCAAATGGTGAAAATTGTATCCTTAACCGGACAAGTGCGTTTTCCTGGTGTATATCCAATTTCTGATAACACAACATTGGTTGACGTAATATTAGCCGGTGGTGGCTTAAAAGAGTCTGCCAACATGGTGAAAGGTGAGATCTCTCGAGTTATTGCTGATGACAGAAAAATGCTAAGTGTAAAACATATTAATTTTGACCTAGTGGGAGCACTTTCAGGTGTAGAAGGTAAAGATTTAATTGTTAAACCAAAAGACGTGATAAATGTATTCCAGCAAGCTAATTGGAATGAAAATCGTAAAGTTAAAATATCTGGTGAAGTAAAATACCCAGGTGAATATACGGTTAATCAAGGTGAGAAATTATCAGAAGTACTAAAGCGAGCTGGTGGAGTAACTTCATTAGCCGATGTTAAATCAGCTTTTTTTACTCGTGAATCGTTAAGAGAATTAGAAAAGAAACAAGCTCGTGATACAGCTCGTTCGTTAAGTAAAGAGTTAGCACTTAAGTCAATATCATCTAGTTCAGTCAGTTCAGTTAATATTGGTGAAGTACAAGCTTTAGTAAGCCAATTGACTATAATTGAAGGTGTTGGTCGACTAATTATAGATTTACCTAAAATCATTAGCGATAAAACAGTTGATGTTGTTGTAGAAGACGGTGACGAGTTAATCATACCGTCAGTTAGAAATGAAGTTAACGTAATGGGTGAGGTTCAGGTTGCTACCTCTCATCTATATAACGAGAAGTGGGATACATACGACTACATTAAATCTAGTGGTGGTCTTGGAGCGCAATCGGATGAAGATAGAATATATATAGTTCGCTCAAATGGATTGGTAGATGCACTTGATACAGGTTGGTTTAGTTCAGTAACTATTAAGCCTGGAGATACTATTGTTGTGCCTCTTGATGCAGGTTACGTAGATCAATTAACCCTATGGGAAAAAGCAACATCAATTTTCTATCAGTTAACCGTTAGTTTAGCTGCACTTAATAGTTTTTAACTTAAGTAGTACTAAAAGTAACGAATAGTCGACAGATTAGATACATAGGTAAAACAGGTAAAATAGTATTTATGGAAAATCAAAAGCAAAGTGATAGCCAAGAGTTAGCCGAGTTAAAATCTAAGCTGGTTAAATATGAAAATATGGCTAAATACGATGATGAAATAGATTTAAAGGAATTATGGAGGGCTATTTGGCAAGGGAAATTACTAGTCATTTTTATAACCGCAATCTTTTCTATTGCTTCAGTTTTTTATGCATTATCACTTCCTGATATTTATAAGTCAGAGGCTTTGTTGGCACCAGCGGAAGAACAAGACTCTAATTTAGGAGGGATGGCTTCACAGTTAGGTGGCTTAGCAAGCTTGGCTGGGGTTAACTTGGGTGGCGGAAAAGCCGATAAAACAACCCTCGCTTTGGAAGTGATAAAATCTCGAGCTTTTACTTTTAAATTTATTGAAAAATATGACATCACTGCAGATTTAATGGCAGTGAAGGGCTGGGAGCTTGAGTCAAATAAACTTATATACGATGAGAGTATTTATAATCCTCATAGTAAAAAATGGCTACGCGATGTTAAAGCGCCATTAAAATCACAACCGTCTTTGCAAGAAGCTTATAAAGTACTTCAAAAGATAGTGAATGTGGAGCAAGATAAATCTAACGCTATGATAACTATATCTGTTGAGCATTATTCACCTTATGTAGCAAAAAAATGGGTTGACTTGTTAATCTCCGCCAGTAATGAAGAAATGAAAAGTCGGGATTTATTAGAAGCAAACAACTCAATAGCTTATTTAACTGAACAATTAGAACATACAAGAATATCTGGGCTTCAAGAGATTCTTTATCAATTAATAGAAGAACAAACAAAAACAATTATGTTTGCTAATGTTAGAGATGAGTATATTTTAAAAACAATAGACCCAGCATTAGTGCCGGAATTAAAATCAGGACCTCAACGAGCATTGATTTGTGTTTTAGGTTTTATGTTAGGTGGTATGTTAGCTATGTTAATTATTTTAATACGCTACTTTAATAGTAAAGATTGATCGAACTTCTTAATTTGGAACATAATTTCATGCTAGAAATGTTACAACCAATGATGACTGTATTTATAATTACAGTTGTTTTAATACTAATATTAAGACCCTTAGCTAATAAATTTAATTTGGTTGATAAACCTGATGAGAGGAAGACCCATGATGGACACATTCCATTAATAGGTGGTATAGCTATTTATTTAGGGACCGCGATTACATTTCAATTGTTTGGTTTAGTAGATGAACAAACAAAAATTGTTTTGCTAGCTGGCGCATTTATTGTTTTTATTGGCATGCTTGATGATAAATATGACCTACCTGTAAGGTTTAGAATGTTAGGTCAGCTATTAGTCGCTGCATTGTTATGCTCAGGGCTCGGAGCGTATATAGAGAACCTAGGCGACTTATTTACCCTTGGTGATGTAGAACTCGGTGTTTTAGGTATACCATTCACTTACATTGCTGTTATTGCAGCTATTAATGCCTATAACATGATCGATGGTATAGATGGTTTGTTAGGTGGAATGTCGGTTATCTCTTTTGTTGGATTGGCTTATTTATTTAATGTTGCAGGAAATCAAAGTTTCACTGTTAATTCTTTAATTATTATTGGAGCAATATTTGCTTACTTAGTATTTAATATGATGAATGCTAAACAGCGTAAGTATAAAGTTTTTATGGGTGACGCTGGTTCTATGCTTATTGGTTTATATGTTATTTGGATGTTGATTATAGGCTCACAACAAACAGTTTATGGCCCTGAAAGTTTTTCTGCTGTGTTAGCCTTATTTATAGTAGGGCTACCTCTGATTGATATGGCTGCAATAATAGTAAGGCGTAAAAGAAAAGGCCAATCACCATTTAAGCCTGATAGAGACCATATGCATCATATACTGATGCGGTCTGATTTTTCAACTAAGCAAAGTTTATTAATATTACTACTTATGTCAGTATTATTGTTAACAGTAGGGGTTTTTATAAATACTTACTTTAGCACTTTTATAGGGTTGTTATTGTTTATTGCGATATATATTTGCTATCAGTATTTAGTTCAGAATGCTTGGCAACTTACACTGTTAATACGAAATAAGAGAAAGTGATGAAAAAAATATTAGTCGTATTTGGTACTCGTCCTGAAGCAATTAAAATGGCACCTCTAGTACATGCTTTTACAAATGACCTTCGTTTTGAGGCTCGAGTCTGTGTCACTGCTCAACATAGAGAGATGTTAGATCAAGTTTTAGAATTATTTGGAATTATACCTGATTATGACTTAAATTTAATGAAGCCAGGTCAAGATTTAACAGATATTACTTGCGGAATACTCCGAGGTATTAAACCGATATTAGCTGAATATCAACCTGATTATATTCTTGTTCATGGAGATACTGCTACGACTTTTTCTGCAACATTAGCTGCATACTTTCAACAAATTAAGGTAGGGCATGTTGAAGCAGGGTTAAGAACAGGTAATATTTACTCGCCTTGGCCAGAAGAAGGTAATCGTAAGTTAACAGGCTCAATCGCAGACTTACATTTTGCACCAACAGAAGTGTCAAAGTTAAATTTACTAAGGGAGAATGTACCTAGTAATAAGATTATTGTTACTGGAAATACAGTAATTGATGCACTGCATAGTATAGTCAAGAAACTTGAGACAAAGAATGATTTAAAGTCGTCACTTGAAGAGCAATTTAAATTTCTTGATTCTAATAAAAGATTTGTTTTGATTACTGGACACCGACGTGAAAGTTTTGGTGGTGGATTCGAACGTATTTGTGAAGCTATTGCCAAAACAGCAAAAAAATTCCCTGAGATAGAGTTTGTCTATCCAATGCATTTAAACCCTAATGTTAGAGAGCCAGTAAACAGGCTACTTGCTGGGTTAAATAATGTTTTCCTTATCGAACCACTTGATTATTTACCATTTGTGTATCTAATGAATAGAGCTTATATACTACTAACTGATTCTGGAGGAATTCAAGAGGAAGCTCCTTCTCTCGGCAAGCCTGTTTTAGTAATGCGTGATACAACAGAGAGGCCAGAGGCTGTAGATGCTGGAACTGTAAAATTAGTCGGGACCGATGTTGAAAAAATAGTAGCTGAACTAAGCCAGCTCTTATCGGGTGAGAAGGCGTACAAATCGATGAGTTTTGCGCACAATCCTTACGGAGACGGTGAAGCATGTATGCGTATTTTAGACGCCCTTTAAAATTTATTTACACTAAAAAGAATTATTATGTCATTTGAAACCATTTCAGTAATTGGCCTTGGATATATAGGTTTACCTACAGCAGCAATGTTTGCTTCCCATAAAAAGAAAGTCATCGGCGTTGATATTAATCAAGATGCCGTTAATACTATAAACAGGGGGCAAATTCATATTGTAGAACCGGACCTTGACAAATTAGTACATACTGCTGTTAATGAGGGGTATCTTAGAGCTACGACCACCCCCGAACCTGCCGATGCATTTTTGATCGCTGTTCCTACCCCATTTCTACCTACAGAAAATGATTCTGATATCCCGGAACCTGACCTTAAGTTCATAGAAGCAGCTGCTAACGCAATAGCTCCAGTTCTTAAAACTGGCAACTTGGTAATACTCGAATCTACTTCTCCAGTAGGGGCTACTGAAAAAATGGCGGAATGGTTAGCGTTAGCAAGAACAGACTTAACATTCCCTCAGTCTACTGGAGAAGCTTCTGATATCCGCATTGCACATTGCCCAGAACGGGTTCTCCCAGGTCATGTTATTCGCGAGTTGGTAGAGAATGATAGAGTAATCGGTGGTTTAACTGGTAAGTGTTCACAAGCGGCTGTTGAACTTTACGAGATTTTTGTTCAAGCTGATTGTGTAATTACGAATGCTAGAACCGCCGAAATGGCCAAGTTAACTGAGAATAGTTGCCGAGATGTTCAAATAGCATTTGCAAATGAATTATCTATTATTTGTGACAAGTTAGATATTGATGTATGGGAATTAATATCATTGGCTAATCGTCATCCAAGAATAAATATCTTGCAGCCTGGTCCAGGTGTTGGAGGTCATTGTATAGCTGTTGACCCTTGGTTTATCGTATCAAAGACACCTGATGAGGCAAAAATAATTCATACAGCTCGTATAGTTAATGACTCTAAGCCAGTGTGGATGATAGATAAAGTGAAAATGGCAATTGCTGATTTCTTATTATCAAATCCTAATAAAACAGCAAAAGACATAACTATTAGCTGTTATGGCTTAGCATTTAAGCCAGATATTGATGATCTACGAGAAAGTCCAGCTGTGTTTATTACACAATCCATAGCTCAGATGCATGTAGGAACAGTTTTAGCTGTTGAGCCTAATGTTGATCATATACCAAAAACATTAGAGGCAATCGAATTAGTGTCGTTTGAATATGCAAGTAACAATGCTGACATACAACTTCTTCTAGTGGATCATAAGCAATTTAAACTCAGGGCTCCTACTCAAGGTGTAATAATTGATGCTAAAGGAATTTGGAGTTAAATATGTCAACATTACTATCTTTAATCGGCAGAGAAAAAGAGCTATTTACTATTGATTTAAATCGCAATGAAAAACAATTAGAACAAGCAGTTTCTGAATCCTCATTCCTTGTTCTAGGAGGCGCTGGCTCAATAGGGCAAGCCGTTACTAAAGAAATTTTTAAACGTAATCCTAAAAAACTGCATGTTGTTGATATCAGTGAAAACAATATGGTTGAATTAGTTCGTGATATCCGGAGTTCATTTGGGTATATCGAAGGTGACTTTCAAACTTTCGCACTAGATATTGGTTCAATTGAATATGATGCTTTTATTGAAGTTGACGGCAAATATGACTATGTATTAAACCTTTCAGCGCTGAAACATGTTCGTAGTGAAAAAGATCCGTTTACATTAATGCGAATGATTGATGTAAATATTTTCAACACTGAAAAAACTATGGTACAAGCCGCTAAAAAAGGCAGTAAAAAATACTTTTGTGTATCTACAGATAAAGCCGCAAATCCAGTAAATATGATGGGCGCTTCTAAACGTATAATGGAAATGTTTTTAATGCGTAGAAGTTTAGATATAAACATATCAACAGCTCGCTTTGCAAATGTTGCATTTTCTGATGGTTCACTACTACATGGTTTTAATCAACGAATTCAAAAGCAACAACCGATTGTTGCCCCAAGTGATATCAAGCGTTATTTCGTTACCCCTCAAGAGTCTGGTGAGCTGTGCTTAATGTCATGTATTTTTGGTGAAAATAGAGATGTATTTTTCCCTAAATTAAGTGAGGCCCTGCATCTAATTACTTTTGCAGACATCGCTGTTAAATATCTTAAAGATCGTGGTTTTGAACCTCATTTATGTAAAACAGAAGAAGAAGCAAGAGAGCTTGCTAAAACACTACCAGCTAAAGGTAAATGGCCATGCTTATTTACAAAAAGTGATACAACAGGGGAAAAAGACTTTGAAGAGTTCTTTACAAATAATGAAGTGCTCGATATGGCCAGATTTAAAAATTTAGGAATTATTAAAAATAATGCTAGTTTTCATGATGAATTATTAGTTGAGTTTGAACAACAAATTCATGGTATGAAAACAGAAAAATCATGGAGTAAAGAGAAAATTGTGAAGCTTTTCTTTAAAATGCTCCCTGACTTTGGGCATAAAGAAACTGGTAAATATCTTGATGGTAAAATGTAAGAGCGATTATGAATAATAAACTGATCAGTTTTGTTCGTGATGTATATAGAACGAAAGACTTTATCCCTCTTCATGCTCCTACTTTTGGTGGTAATGAAAAAACGTATGTTACTGATACTATTGAAAGCACCTTTGTATCAAGTGTTGGTAAGTATGTAGAGAGATTTGAAAAGCAAATAGAGCAATTTACCGGAAGTAGTAAAGCTGTTGCAACCGTTAATGGCACAGCTGCATTACATACAGCGCTTTATATGGCAGGTGTTAAGCCAGGTGACTTAGTTATAACGCAAGCTCTTACTTTTGTAGCTACTTGTAATGCCTTATTTCACATGGGGGCTGAACCTATATTTGTGGATATATCAAAAGTCAGTTTGGGTTTATGTCCCAAAGCAACAGAAGAATATCTAGATACCTATGCTGTATTGAATGCAGATGGCGTATGTATGCATAAAACAACGGGACAACGCATTACAGCTGTTGTCCCAATGCATACTTTTGGTCATCCAGTAGAGCTAGATGAACTTTTAGATGTTTGCTTAAAGTGGAACCTTGTATTAGTTGAAGATGCAGCAGAAAGCTTAGGTTCTTTTTACAAAGGTAAGCATACAGGAACACTTGGTGAATTCTCTGCCGTTAGTTTTAATGGTAATAAAATAATAACCACTGGTGGGGGAGGTATGGTTTTATGTAAGAATGTCGATGCAGGTATACATACTCGTCATATTACAACAACGGCCAAAGTACCTCATCCATATGAGTTTTATCATGATGAACCTGGATTTAATTATCGTTTACCTAATTTAAATGCAGCTTTAGGTTGTGCTCAAATGGAAGAACTCCCTTCCTTTTTAAAACAAAAAAGAATATTGGCAAATCAATATAAAAATTTGTTTATAGATAGTGATTTTGCGTTTGTAAGTGAACCCTCATATGCAGAATCTAATTATTGGTTAAATGCAGTTATTTGTCCCGATACTGAAAGCCGTAACTTATTGCTAAAAGAGACTAATGAACAAGGTATAATGACTCGTCCAATTTGGCAGTTAATGCATCGTTTACCTATGTTTAAAAATGCTATGAGAGGCGATTTAACTCATTCTGAGTTTATTGAAGCTCATTTAATTAACTTGCCAAGTTCACCAGTAAACAATTTAGGCAAGATATAATGACAAAGAAAATAGCCGTTTTTACCGGAACTAGAGCGGAATATGGTTTATTATATTGGCTAATTAAAGATATCCAAGATGATCTGGAGCTTACATTACAGCTATTGGTATCAGGTATGCATTTATCAACTGAATTTGGTGAAACCTATAAGCAAATAGAGGAAGATGGTTTCAAAATTGATGACAAAATAGAAATATTGTTATCGTCAAATTCAGCTGTTGGAACCGCTAAAAGTATGGGGCTAGGTGTACTAGGTTTTGCTGATGCTTTAAGTCGATTAAAACCAGATGTACTAGTTATTTTGGGAGACCGATTTGAAGCTCTAGCCGCAGCACAAACAGCGATGATTTTGCGAATACCTATACTTCATTTACATGGTGGTGAGATCACTGAAGGAGCCTATGATGACGCAATTCGACATGCTATTACAAAGCTAAGTTATTTGCATGGGACCTCTACTGAGGAATACCGTCAACGAGTTATACAGTTAGGCGAAGCACCAGAGCGAGTTACAAATATCGGTGCAATAGGGCTTGATCATATAGCCCGTAGTGACTTTATGAACATTAATGAAATTGCAGAATCATTAAAGTTTAACCTAAATAAGCCTTACTTCCTTGTTACCTATCATCCAGTGACATTAGGAGATGAGCCTCCAGAAGAAAGCTTTATAGCTTTACTTAACGCGTTAGATGATTTTCAAGAACATCAAGTTATTTTAACTTATCCAAATGCAGATGATGGTGGGCGCTGTATAATTCCAATTCTTGAAAATTATGCAAAAAATAATCCTGCTAGAGTATGTGCGATACCTTCATTAGGGTACAAACGATACCTTAGTGCTGTAAAAAACTCAGAGGCGGTCATTGGTAATTCATCGAGTGGTATTATAGAAGTTCCTGCATTTAATGTACCTACTGTGAATATAGGCGTACGACAGAAGGGGCGTTTAGCGGCTAAAAGTGTACTTAACTGTGATGCCACAAAAGAAGCAATCTCATCAACAATTAAATCAGCTGTGTTGAGAAGCTATAAAACAGCAGGTGAAGAAATAATAAATCCATATGGTGCCGGCAATGCAAGTGCTCAAGTTATCAAAATGCTCAAATCGTTAGAGTTTGAGCCAAGTAAACCTTTTTACGATTTAAAGTGAGTGATTTTATGACATTAATTATTGCAGAAGCAGGTGTTAATCATAATGGCAGTGACGATTTAGCGTTTGCCCTAGTTGATGCTGCGTATCGAGCTGGAGCTGATATAGTTAAGTTTCAAACATTTAAAGCTAAAAATTTAGTAACTAAAAATGCTAAACAAGCTGATTATCAAGTGGTAAATACTGGTCAAAAAGAATCACAATACGAAATGCTCAAAAGGCTCGAGCTGAGCTATGAAACTCATCATAAATTAGTTAAATATTGTAATGATTTGGGGATAGAGTTTCTATCTACAGCGTTTGATTCAGAAAGCCTTTCATTTTTAGTTGATGATTTAGGTATAACGAGATTAAAGCTTCCTTCTGGTGAAATTACTAATGCCCCTCTAGTTCTCGAGCATGCGAGAACCGGATGCGATCTAATAGTATCAACAGGTATGGCAACACTTTCAGAAATAGAACAAGTATTATCAGTCATCGCTTTTGGGTATATGTACCCTGACAGTAATCCAACTAGTGAAACCTTGCAGTCTGCATACTTTTCAGAGCAAGGAAAACAACTATTAAAAGAAAAAGTAACACTTTTACATTGTACAACTGAATATCCAGCTCCTTTTGAGGACATAAATTTAAATGCGATGGACACAATGCGTGATGCATTTAAGCTTACTGTTGGGTATTCAGATCATAGCGAAGGTATTGTTGTACCAATAGCTGCTGTATCTAAAGGCGCTGTATTAATTGAAAAACATTTTACACTAGATAAACTTTTACCCGGGCCAGATCACAAAGCATCACTTGATCCTCTTGAATTAAAAGAAATGATCAGTGGTATACGTATTGTGGAACAAATATTAGGTGATGGTATTAAAGGACCAAGGCCTTCAGAGGTTAAGAATAAGTCAATTGCCAGAAAAAGTTTGGTTGCATCTAAACCTATTACAGCAGGAGAGTGTTTTTGTGAAGACAATTTGCAAGTTAAGAGGCCTGGTAATGGTTTAAGTCCCTATCATTATTGGGACTTATTAGATACTACTGCAACCCAAGAATACAAAGAAGGTGAACTGATAAATGGCTAAGCCTTTGTATGTGCTAGGAGCTGGAGGACATGCAGCCGTATTGGTAGATATTTTGAAGGGCAATGATGAAAAGATAGAAGCTATTTTTTCACCATCACTTGATAAAGCTAAAAAAGTGCTTGCAGATGTTAAAATTTTACAAGATGAAGATATTTTGTTTAAAGAGAATAATACAAATATTCTCTTAATCAATGGCATCGGTTCGTTACCTGGGAATATATTAAGGCAAACTGTTTATAAAAAGTTTAGAGAGAGGGGATATGAATTTAAACAAGTACTCTCAAAGCATGCAATTATCTCACCTTTCGCTGTATTAGGTGACGGTGTACAGGTCATGCCAGGGGCGATTATACAAGCTGGTGCTGAAGTCGGTGAGAATACTATTATTAATACAGGTGCAATTATAGAGCATGATTGTATTATAGGTAAACATAACCATATTGCTCCTGGTGTTACGCTAAGTGGACAGGTAAATACAGGTGATTTTGTACATATAGGCACTGGTGCAGCTGTAATTCAAAATATCTCAATAGGATGTAACTCTGTTGTTTCGGCTGGTGCTATTATCACAAAGAATATAGCGAACAAAAAAATAGCTTTTGGTGCACGATCGAATATTCAAGATAAAAAGGATAAGTATGAGTCATAAATGGCAAAACATATTAATTACACCAAAAAGTACAGTGCGTGAGGCATTAACTGTAATAGATCGTGAAGCGTTACGTGGCGCAATTGTTGTAAATAATAACAATAAGTTACTTGGTGTAGTAAGTGATGGAGATATACGACGAGGGCTACTTGCCAGTATATCGTTAGATGACTCTGTTGATAAAGTGATGAATGGCACACCAACGGTTGCAGCTAAATCCGCCACAAGAAAACAACTTAAAGAGCTTATGGAATCGTTAGGCATTTTGTTGATACCTATTGTTGAAAATGGAATTGTAATTGATCTACATACCTTGCATGACACATTGAGCGTACCAAAAGTTGAAAATCCTGTTTTTTTAATGGCTGGCGGTTTTGGAACTCGTTTAAAGCCGTTGACTGATAACTGTCCCAAACCATTATTACACGTCGGTGGTAGACCAATCCTTGAAACAACATTGCTAAGCTTTATTAAGTCTGGCTTTGTTAACTTTTATATATCAACTCATTATATGCCTGAAATGATAATGGAACATTTTGGCGATGGATCTAAATGGGGCGTTAGTATAACTTATGTTTATGAAGACTCACCTTTAGGCACTGGGGGGGCTTTAGGTTTATTGCCTGCGGATATCCCTAAGTTACCTTTAATCATGATGAATGGTGATATATTGACTAATATCGACTTTCAAAAATTATTAGCATTTCACTCTAATGAAAATGCAGATGCAACTATGTGTGTACGTGAATTTGAATATCAAATACCTTACGGAGTGATAGAGGGGGATAATGGTAAAATAAAAAGTATGGTCGAAAAACCTACTCATTTATTCCATATTAATGCCGGCATTTATGTCGTAAATCCTGAGTTAATAAAGTTAGTTCAAGTGAATCAAAAAATAGATATGCCAACATTGCTAGAACAAAAAATAAACGACCAGGGCCATGTAATGATGTTTCCTATCCATGAATATTGGCTTGATATTGGTCGTATGGAAGATTACAAACGCGCACAAATAGATGTTTTAAACTTGGGATTAGTTTAATGATTTACGGAAAAAAGGTCTTAGCTATTATTCCTGCCCGAGGTGGTAGTAAAAGGTTACCTAAAAAAAATATTTTAGACTTGGCCGGAAAACCGCTAATAAGTTGGACGATAAATGCAGCTCTCTCATCCCAATTCATAGATAAAGTTATGGTTACGACTGACGATAAAGATATTGCTGATATTTCAAGGTTAGCGGGTGCTGAAGTTCCATTTATGAGGAAAAAAGAGCTTTCGAGTGATACAGCCAGTAGTATTGATGTTGCTCTTGATGTTATAAACTTCTATGAGGATAAAGGCGATAATTTTGATTCAATAATTCTTTTACAGCCGACATCTCCGTTACGTACGTCTAGTAATATAGATGAAGCTATAGAGATGTATCATTTCAACCAAGCAAATTACGTCATTTCAGTAGCAGAATGCGATCACTCCCCTTTATGGTGTAATACTTTACCTTCTGATTTTAGTTTGAAGGGGTTTATCTCAGAAAAAGTAATATCAAAAAGAAGCCAAGACTTAGAGATGTATTATAGGCTGAATGGTGCTATATACATTTGCAATATAAAAGAAATTAGAAATAATAACAGTTTTTTTTCTGATAATAACTCATTTGCCTATGTAATGAAAAAAGAGAATTCGGTTGATATAGATGATGAATTCGACTTCATGTACGCATCACTTTTGGTAGATAATTATCAATTTAATTAATAATTATATTGTATTAATTACTAAGTCAATATTCTGATGAAAAGTAAATATTAAATGTTTAATAAGAATAACCTCAATATATTAATTGTTTTTATTAATAAGTTTTTGTCAACGTTTACTGGCATGTTAGTTATGTTTTTTTTGTCAAAAGAGACTAGTCAAGATGTCTTAGGTAAATATACATTACTTATATCTTACTTGTACCTCTTTGCATCTTTTGGGATTGGTGGAGGTGTAAATACCATATTAATGAATTATAGAAGTGAAAAAAGTAGAGGAAAGGGAAAGCTCTTAAGGTTTTTGCTCAAACGGATGTCCATAACTTCATTTTTAGCCATATTTTTTATTGTTCTCGCTTCTTTGTTTTTTGAAAATGTACTCAATGATATATTTATTCTATCTGCATTTTTTTTTATAGTAATATTGAAGATTTTAATAGATATATCTTCTGCTTTTCTTCGCTGTAGCGGTTATGATGTTTATGGTGTGGTTCTTGATTCTTTATTGCGTCCTTTAGTGTTTCTCATTTTAATATTTACGGTAAACATTTATCTGAAGCTTAACTTTTTAAGTATTATATTATTATTAACCTTGTCTTTTTTATTGGTGTATTTTATTGGTGTAGCTCCCTTAATTCTCAGCATTATTCGAAAAAACAAACTATCCCTAAAGTCGAGTTATTCTTATATTGAGAAGATTAAGCTGCAGCGTAATGCAAATATGTTTATGGTGATTACTTTCTCTCAAGTGGCTTCGAGACATTTAGATATTATATTTATTGGAGCAGTTCTGAGCTCCTCTTCGGTTGCAGTATATGTTGTAGGGGCAAAGATAGCAGCTATTGGATCATTTATCTTACTTGCTGCAACTAGTGTGATAGCCCCCCGTATATCGTCATTAAGAAACGAAGGAATAGAAAGGCTTAATAAAGAATTATATGCAAATAATAGGTTTGCATCTTTAGTGGGGGGAGCGGTCACTCTAGTAGTTTGTTTTTGTGCAGAACCTTTTATAAATTACTTTTTTGGGCAAAACTACCATAAAGCGATCAATATTATTTATATCCTATCTTTAGCCGAGTTTATATTAGTGTTATTAGGTGATTCTAGTATAGTTATGAATATGTTAGGAATGGCTAGTAAAAATGCTAAGTGGTTGATAGTAAACGTAATACTACAATCAATCCTGATTATTTGTATTTCTTCTACTGGAGGTTTAATTTTAATGGTTGTCGCAATCAGTTTTGTAAGATGTTTTTATAAAGTTTTTTTACTAATCTATCTAAGAAAACAGGGGATATATGTTAGTTGCCTAGATCCCCAAAATTGGTATTTGATTAAGCCATGAGTGTTTTTTATCCATTTTTTATTTTCCTCATACTTTTTTCTGGTGCCTTTTTTTTAGCCATAAAAAGCTTTCAGATATTAAATTATTTAGTTTTATTAGTTGTAATATTAATTACGATTATAAGTACGCTTAAAAATAATATTAAATATAAGCATAATGCATTTATCTATTGGCAATTGGCTTTAATTGTATTTTCTGCTGTTCACTCGTTTTATTTTGCTAATGTTACCACTACAATTTTCTTTTACATGATAAATGTTTTTGTTGTCTGTTCCATTATTCTTGTAGCTCCTTCAACTAATAGCTTCTATAGTGATATTTGTAAATGTTCAATTTATATCTTACTTTTATTTGTAATAATTAGTTGTGCATCTTTGTTTTTGGGAGTAGAAACTAAAAGGTTTAGTTCTTTTTTTGATAATGCTAATACCTATTCTATGAACCTAGTTTTTATATCGTTTTTTTCTATGTGCTTCTTTATTGAGAGTGTGTTAGTTAAAAAAAATACCTATTTTGTATCACTAACCATTCTTTATTCATTTTGTTTATATTTCATAATTCTAAGTGGTTCAAGAAAGACCTTGATTTTTTATATCGCTCTTTTTTTATATTGGCTGTTTATCAATAAACGGATTTTATTATCTTTCGTACAAAATAGATTTATTAAATTATGTACACAAGTTTTAATTATTTATACTTTTCTTACTGCTCTATTATGGTTTTACAATAGTCCTTTTGCAAAGAGAATTGTTGGAGCCATTGCTTTTCTTTCTAAAGGAACTTCAGAGGAGGGATCTATTAATGAAAGATTAAATTTACTTTCTAAAGGGATTGAATTGTGGAGTTCAGCTCCTATTTTTGGGGTAGGATTTGATGGCTTTCGTAATTTATCTGGCTTTGGAAAATACTCACATAACAATTTCATTGAAATTTTAGCTAATACTGGTGTTATCGGTAGTTTTTTATATTATTGTTTTATTTTATTTTTATTTATATCGATTGTCTTATTTAAGGGACAAAGAGAGATTAAATATATTCTATTACTGATGTTTAGTGGCTTGCTTTTTTTTGATTTAACAATTGTTTCATATAATAATATTTTTTTTATTTTAACTTATGGTTTTATATTCCATAGGATTTATAACTTTGGTGGTAGAAAATGAATAAGGTTCTATATATAACACAAGGACTTAATCGTGCTAGTGGCGCAAGTAAATCAGGGAGCGATGTGCTGCGGGCAATATCTCTTTATCATGAAGTGGAGGTTGTCACTAATCGTAACCTAACATCTCCTTTTAAGGTAGAAAGTTATAAAGCGAAAGTAAGTTTTAAGTATGTTAAAAGATTCTTAACAAAGAAAATATCTTTAAGAAATCTTTATTATTACGCTATGAATTGTATTTCTAGTAAAAAATATTACTGTAAAAAAGATATTGATTTAGTTTTAGTGAATAGTTTTTGTTCTAAAATATTTAATAGTGTTGACTTTTCTGAATCGAATGCTAAAAAAGTATGTGTTGTTAGAGGAAGTATTTCGTCTTTTAAATCTGATAGTAGCGCTCAAGTATTAAAAGAAGCCTTAAGTTATTTGAGTCAGTTCGACGGGTATATTTTCGTTTCTAGTAATACACAAAAAGAGTGGATGCTTGAGCCAGAATTAACAGGTAAATCAGCATATTATATACCAAACTGCTGTAATGAATCTGAAGTCGATAATTTATTAAAGCAAAATCGCGAAAGTATAAAACAATCACTCATCACCTTAAAAAAAATCGACTTGAAAAATAAGTTCATAATTAGCTGTATAGGTAGTGTTCAAAAAAGGAAAGGGCAAGATTTACTAGTGTCTGCTGCTTTGGAATTGTTAAAGTCCAAGCAGACTGATTTGTTAGTTATTTTAGTCGGTGGTAGTGTTAATGGTTTTGAACAACATTTAAAAGACCTAATTGATGAGTCAGGTTTCGCTGATAATTTTATATTTACTGGTTATATAAAAGAAAGTTTATCGTATTTATATATTAGCGATTTAATGGTTTTACCATCTAGAGGGGAAGCAATGCCTAGATCTGTTTTGGAATCAATGGCATTATCCGTACCAGTAATAACTAGTAATTTGGATGGAATGCCTGAACTAATCGTAAATGGTGAAACTGGCATTTTACTTGATGAACTTGATGTACCATCGATTAAAAAAGCATTAGATTTTATGATTAATAATGAATCAGTACGTAATGAATTTAGCGTTTCATCTCATAAAAAATATTGGAGCGACTTTTCTCATGAGCTTCAAATTAATCGATATAAATCCTTGTTAGAAAAGTTGCTTTAATTATGTTTTTTGATAAGCAGTCATTAAGTTTTATTTGTTTGATTAAGTCAAAAGTTGATGAAACTTTTTATGATGGCACCGCAACAGAAAGGGAAGGTATTACAAATTTACTTTATCAATATTATCACACTTTAACTGGTGGGGATTTGTCAAAACTAGACTCTTTGAATTTATCTAAACTTAGATTTCCTTGGAAATTTGTCTTAAAAGTTTTTTTTAAAATTCTGATCCATAAATTTTTTAGGATCCTGTTCCTTATTAGAAGTAAAAGTAAGTCACCAGTCGTAATAAAATCATGGGTTGATGTTAATTACTACAGTTGGATTAAATTAGATGAATGGAAAGAAAGTGATTTCTCTATTTTAGTGATCCCTTTTTTATTAAATCCTATTCGACAGGTTAAGTTTGTCCGTGATCTTATGGCTCAAAATAAAAAAATTATATTTTACGGCTACCGTTATTCAGTTAAAAAATTTATCAAGTTTGCTCTAAACCCAAATCTTATTTCATTTTTTGAATTTGAAAGTCATGCTACAAGTATTACTTCTGCAGAAATTACTTCATTAGGTGTAGAGAAAATATTTGTAATGGATGATGTTGAACCATTATCGTTTATACAGAATAGAGGGCTTATTGATAGTGGTATAGAAGTTAATTTTCGGGCTCATGGAATTGGACGGTATAGCCCATATTTTTCTGCTACACAAGCTACATTCTTTAATGAATCTCAACAGAATTTCTACACCAAATTTAATAATTTTGAATCTACTTCTTGTGTCTACCCATCTACACGAAGTGTAGATGGGTTAACAAGTCTTGAAAGGGTCATATTTATAAGTCAGCGGGCTAAGAGTATCGATAGTGCTTATTCTGTGATTGAAATTAGAGTCGTTGATAAGCTGAAGGAAATATGTAAAAAGAGCTCTATACCTTTTTCTATAAAGCTTCATCCTAATACAGACTCAGGGGTATACGAAGGAATTGATAAGAATTTACAATTAACTACTGACAATAGTGATAAAACTTTATTATTTACCTGTTTTTCAACAGCATATTATGACTTTGAACAATATGGGAATACTTGGTTAGTTCAAACTAAAGAGCTAGACCCTACAATTTTATTTGGGAAACAAGAGAGAGTATTAAATGAAAAGAATATTGATAAGTTTTTTGATCAATATAAAAAGGCTAGTTAATAAAATAATTTCTTCTGTGTTATTAAGAGTAAATAGTTTTCAAAGTAACTTAATTGTTTGCAAAGGGGTTTTTTTATCTCGAAAGAATAGAATTAATATAAAAGGAAAGAATATTTATATAGGGAGATATTGTCACGTAGGAACTAATATAACTATATTTTCGGATGTAATGATTGCTTCAAGTGTTAGCTTTGTAGGTGGAGACCATAAGTTCGAAGAGCCTTCAGAAGTAATGTTCCATTCTGGTAGAGCCATGCAATTAGGAGTTATAATAAGAAATAATGTGTGGATAGGTCACGGAGCAATTATTCTGGATGGAGTTACTTTATCTGAAGGTTCGATAGTAGGAGCTGGTAGCATCGTTACAAAATCCTTCCCTCCTTTTTCAATAATTGCTGGTAATCCAGCTAAATTAATAAGAAACCGGTTATAATCGCTTTTTAATTTCAAGTTAATTCGGTGTTAAATATATGAAACAAATACTTCAAAACATTGCTAACGGCGAAACTCAGTTAGTTGATGTGCCATGTCCTCAAAGTAAAGTAGGGCAGCTTTTAATAACCACTGAAAAATCTTTAGTGTCTGTTGGTACAGAACGAATGTTGATTGACTTTGGTAAATCAAATTTTATTGAAAAAGCTCGTTCACAACCTGATAAAGTAAAGATGGTTTTAAATAAGGTTAAAACTGATGGTTTAATGCCTACTATAGATGCTGTACGTTCTAAGTTAGATCAACCTTTGCCTTTAGGTTATTGCAATGTTGGTATAGTGCAAGATAATGGGGGAACGAGTTTTCAAGTAGGAAGCCGTGTTGTTTCTAATGGTAACCACGCAGAGGTTGTGAGAGTAACTAAAAATTTGTGTGCGCAAATACCTGACAACGTTGATGACGAAAGTGCAGCTTTTACTGTACTTGCGGCAATAGCCATGCAAGGAGTTCGTATAGCTAATCCAACTATTGGTGAAACCGTTGTAGTTACAGGCCTTGGTTTAATCGGTTTAATAACGGTACAGTTGCTAAAAGCTAATGGTTGCCGTGTACTAGGCATTGATTTTGATTCTTCAAAATGTGCGATGGCACGTGAATTTGGTGCAGAAACGGTAGATTTGTCAATTGGTGAAGATCCTATTGCTAAAGCTAATGCTTTTTCACGTGGCAATGGTGTTGATGCCGTTATAATTACAGCTTCTACTAAGAGTAATGATCCTGTAAGTAATGGTGCAAATATGTGCCGTAAGCGTGGCCGTATCGTTTTGGTTGGTGTTGTTGGTTTAGAGTTATCACGAGCTGATTTTTATGAAAAGGAAATTTCTTTTCAGGTTTCTTGTTCTTATGGTCCAGGTCGTTATGATTCTGAATATGAAGACAAAGGTAATGACTACCCTATCGGCTTTGTTCGTTGGACCGAACAGCGTAACTTTGAAGCGGTTTTAGACTTAATGTCTAGTGGCGCTATTGATATGAAACCATTAATTAGCCATCGTTTTGAAATTGAGAATGCTATTGAAGCTTATAAGTGTTTAGACGATAAATCTTCGTTAGGTATTTTGTTAAATTATTCTGCTAATACAACTCAATTGCTTGAAACTAAAGTTGTTAATATTAGAAATGCAGATACCTATGCAGCAAAAGATGCGGTTTGTGGTTTTGTTGGTGGCGGTAATTATGCATCGCGTGTTTTGATTCCTGCCTTTAAAGGTGCTGGTGCAAAACTTGATACTTTATTAACAAGTGGTGGTGTAAGTGCTGTTCATCATGGTAAGAAAAATAATTTTGCTAATGCTTCTACTGACTTAGATCAATTATTGAATAATGACAGTATTAATACTGTTGTTATTGCTACTCAACATAATTTGCATGCAGAACAAGTAATACAAGCAATTAATAAAGGTAAAAACGTTTTTGTTGAAAAGCCGTTAGCACTTAACCATTCTGAATTAGATGCTATTGAAGAAGCCTATAATAGCCAAAACGGCAAAAATCGAGTTATGGTTGGTTATAACCGTCGTTTTGCTCCTCATGTTATAAAAATGAAATCTCTACTTGCGAATGTATCAGAACCTAAAGCATTTATTATGACAATGAATGCAGGAGTAATACCAGCTGATCACTGGACACAAGATCCTGTAGTAGGTGGTGGCCGTATTATTGGTGAAGCATGTCATTATATCGATTTAATGCGCTTTTTAACTGGTAGTGAAATTACTGGTTTTACAGCTACCTGTATGGGCAAAGCGGATGGTGTTGGAATAACGGAAGATAAAGCATCGATTACATTGACCTTTAAAGATGGCTCGTTTGGTACAATTAATTATTTAGCTAATGGCGGTAAAGTATTTGCTAAAGAACGTATTGAAGTATTCGCTAACGATGGTGTACTGCAACTCGATAATTTTAGAAAACTGATAGGTTATGATTGGAAAGGCTTCACTAAAGACAAGTTAATGACTCAAGATAAAGGGCAAGCTAATTGTTCAAACGCTTTTATTAATTCTATTAAATTAGGAGAGCCTTCGCCTATAGTTTTTGATGAAATTATGGAAGTAGCTCGTTGCTCAGTAAATATAGCTGAAGCTTTAAGACGATAGCTTTAATTAAAATGCGTTTCTAGGGGCTTAGCTTTTAGCTAATGTCCCTTTTTATTTTAGTTTGATTATAATAGCCAATTCTAATAAAACTTTGTAAGTGATATCGCCTTGATGAAAAAATTAGCGTTATATTTCCATACCCTTAAATACTTGAAGTTTGCTCAACTATTCCATCGTATTTTAAAACGTTTTAAACATCCCAAAGTAAGTTTTGTAAAAGGTCAACGTGCAGATGTTTCATGTCAGTGGCAAATTATAGAACTTTGTGAACAAAAATTTATAAACGAAACGGATGTTGATTTTTTGAATCATCCTGGCTCAGTTAATACACCAGTTGATTGGAATAACGAAAAAGAAGAAAAGTTATGGTTATATAACTTACATTATTTTGATGATTTAAATTCTTTTGCTAGTGAATCTCGACATTCATTGCAAAGTTACTGGATAAACAAATGGATTGATGAAAATCCGGCAATTAAAGGTGGTAACGGCTGGGAGCCTTATACGATTTCGTTGAGGATCGTAAATTGGTCTAAAGCATTTTTATCAGGATTAAAAGCTGACGATAAGATGTTAAACAGTTTGGCGCAACAAGCAGATTTTTTGTCCCAAGATTTAGAAAAACATCTATTAGGCAATCATTACTTTGTGAATCTAAAAGCGTTGTTTTTTGCTGGTTGTTATCTTAAAGGTAAAAACGCAGATAAATGGTTAGCTTTAGCTTTAGATGGTTATGAAAGTGAATTAAGAGAACAAGTGTTAAGTGATGGGGGCTGTTTTGAGTTAACCCCTATGTATCACGCTATTATGCTGACAGATCTTTTAGATTTAGTTAATTTATCCAATGTATTTCCATCTAGGTTTTCCAATTCCTTAGTAGAGTTAACTAAGCAAACTATTATAAAAATGTTTGGTTGGTTAGATATCATGAGTTTAGGTGATGACAAGGTTAGCTTTTTTAATGATTCGGCCTTTGGCATCGCACCTGAAAATAATATTTTAAGAGCGTATGCAACTAAACTTGGATTTACTGTAAATCAATTAGAAATCCCTGATGAAAATTTACTTGTTTATAATTTGCATAATTCCGGCTATGTTTCTGCCAAAACTTCAAATATGAGTTTAATCGCAGATCTTGCATCTATCGGACCGAGTTATATTCCTGGGCATGCTCATGCTGATTCGTTATCTTTTGAGTTGTCACTAGGCAAATCACGAATTTTTGTTAACTCAGGAACTTCTTTATATGGGTTGAGTGAAGAGCGGTTAAGGCAAAGAGGAACATCAGCACACAATACTGTTGTATTAAACGAACGGAACTCTTCTGAAGTTTGGAGTGGTTTCAGAGTCGCTCGCCGGGCCGAAATAGGTAACCGTGTTGTAGGTAAAGTCTCGAAAGAACAATGGGTGAAATTTTCTGCTTCTCATAACGGTTATAAAAAGCAGGGAATAAACTGTATTCATCACCGTACATGGAAAGTTTCATTAATTGACTGTGAAATAAGTGATGTTATCCAAGGTGAATTTAACTCTGCTGTCGGAGCTTTACATTTGCATCCTGAAATAAAAGTAAACTACATTGATAGTAGTCTATGTATGATTTACACACTAGACTATGAAATTGAACTTGAAATCATTGGTGCCGACTTATTCATTGTAGATTCTACTTGGCACCCTGAATTTGGCGTTGTAATGGCTTCAAAAAAATTAATTCTAAAATATAATCAGTCTCAAGTTACCTACAAAATTAAGTGGAAAAATCTTTAATATGCATATTTTATTTTTAACTGATAATTTTCCTCCAGAGGGAAACGCACCAGCTACCCGTACCTATGAACATGCGAGAGAATGGGTGAATGAAGGCCATAAAGTTACTATTATTACGGGAGCGCCTAACTTTCCAGAAGGTAAAGTTTTTGAAGGCTACCAAAATAATTGGTATAGAAAGGAGTATTTAGAAGGGATAGAGGTACGCCGAGTGAAAACCTATATTACAGCTAACGAAGGTTTTACTAAACGCATTTTAGATTTCATGTCTTTTATGGTTACTAGTTTTATTGCAGGTTTATTTGTTAAAAAGCCTGATGTTATTGTTGGCACATCACCTCAATTTTTTACTGCTGTAAGTGCTTGGGCATTAGCAGCAGTTCGATTTAAGCCATTCGTATTTGAGCTCAGAGATATATGGCCTGCATCTATTACAGCTGTTGGTGCAATGGGACGTACTCTGTCGATTAGACTTTTAGAAAAAATAGAAGTTTTTTTATATCGAAGAGCAAAAAAAATTTTTTCAGTTACTTATAGTTTTAAATCTGAATTAATAGAACGAGGGATTGATGAGGGAAAAATTGATGTAGTGTTGAATGGTGTTGATTTAACTGTATATAAGCCAGCAACACAAAAATCAATTGATTTTGTTAATGAATATAAATTAGAAGATAAGTTTGTTGTCGGTTATGTTGGAACTCATGGAATGGCACATGCATTAGATAAAATTGTAAAGACAGCAGAGCTTCTGGTGGATTATAAAGACATTGTTATAGTCTTTGCTGGAGGTGGTGCAGCTAAGCCTGAAGTTGAGTTACTCGTAAAAGAAAAAAAATTAAATAATGTAGTATTTATACCAAGACAGCCAAAGAAATATATGCCTAAATTATGGAGTTTATGCGATATTTCTTTAATTAGTTTAAAAAACACTGAATTATTTAAAACTGTCATACCTTCTAAAATTTTTGAATCTATGGGCATGGGGTTACCAATGATCATCACAGCCCCTATAGGTGAGGCAACTGAAATTGTAACAGAAACTAACTCTGGTATTATAGTAGAACCTGAGAGTCCTGAATTATTAGCAAAAGCTATAAAGGAATTATACTGCGACAGGGAGCAATTGAATAAACTTGCTCAGAATAGTTCAAAAGCAGCTGAACAATATGATAGGAAGCGATTAGCTATTCAAATGCTTAAAAAAATCAAAGAGCTAGTTAATTAAAACCTAAAGTTCAATCTTGAAAAGTTTATTAATTAAATATCGTTATTCCTAATTTAACTAGACTATTATTTTTATAACTTAAATCCTCTAATTTCCATTTCACAACATTCTTAACTTAGTTGTAATGAATCAAATCATTTTGTTAGGGATGTTGCTTTGCCAATCTTACTTTTTTGACTAAACTATTTTAATAATCGCAGCCATAGGGATATGTTATGCCGTTATTAATTCCTCAAATTTTACATCACGGTGCCGTTGACGGTGTAACGGGATCGTGCCATGAATATCGATTATCATCTGGCTCTGACAAGTTCGCTTTGTTGATTGATTGCGGTTTGTTTCAGGGAGAAGAGAAGGGCGGTAAGTCCCTTGAGCAACTTGAAATTGATTTTGATATTCAGCATGTATCCGCCTTAATAGTTACTCATGTGCATATTGATCATGTTGGTCGTATTCCTTATTTATTAGCGGCTGGTTTCTCTGGCCCTATTTACTGCACTCAAGCGTCTGCTCATTTATTGCCTTTGGTCATTGAAGATGCTCTTAAAGTTGGTTTTACACGCGATAAAAACCTGATTAACCAGTTTCTAAAATTAATTAAACAACGCATTGTCCCTTTGCCTTATGGGAAGTGGCATAAATTAACTGGTTTTTTAGGTCAGAGTATTAAACTTAAATTTAAACCCACAGGGCATATTTTAGGTTCAGCCTATGTTGAACTGGAAACCCGTATTAAAAATGAGCGTCATAAAACAGTATTCTCGGGGGATTTAGGTGCGCCTTATACGCCTTTATTACCATCCCCCAAGTCGCCTTATTCAGCAGATATATTAGTGATTGAAAGTACTTATGGCGATAAAAATCACCAGGGAAGACGAGAAAGAACTAAGCGGTTAGAGCAAACTATCGTCAGTGCATTGCAAGATGACGGCACGGTATTAATTCCCGCTTTTAGCATTGGTCGTACGCAAGAGTTATTGTATGAGATTGAAGCGCTTATTCATAAGAATCAAACAAAGCCCATTCATAACCAACTAAACTGGCAAGACATTCAGGTTATTGTTGACTCACCTTTAGCTGCCAAGTTTACTCAAGAGTATAGTGCGCTTAAGTCTTTGTGGGATAACGAAGCTAAAAAAGTAAAACAACAAGGAAGGCATCCACTTAACTTTGAACAAGTGTATACCGTGGATGATCACCAAACGCATTTACAAACAGTGAATTACTTGGCATCAACAAAACAGCCCGCGATAGTGATTGCTGCAAGTGGTATGTGCGAAGGCGGACGTATTGTTAATTATTTAAAAGCCATGTTAACCGATGCTCGCCATAATGTTTTATTTGTAGGTTATCAAGCCAAAGGCTCGATAGGGCGTAGCATACAGGAATACGGCCCTAAAGGCGGTTATGTGATAATTGATGGTAAACGTTATTGGATTAAAGCTGGTATTGAAACTATATCGGGTTACTCAGCCCACGCAGACCAATCGGGTTTAATAAACTTTGTAAAACGAATGAGACACAAACCTAAGTTGATCAAAATTGTTCATGGTGACGAAGAAGCAAAACAAGCGTTAAAAGAGAAGTTGGAGGGAATTGTTAGCACAACAGCTGCGAGTTGTGAGGTAATGATAGCTGGAGGCTGGAAGGCTCTAAGGTAGTAGAAGCGGTAGGGCTTTAGGGCTGGAAGGTAGGAAAGTAAAAAAAGGCTGTAAAGCTGGAAGGCTCTAAGGTAGTAGAAGCGGTAGGGCTGGAATGCTTATTGCCCTAAGCTTTCCAGCTTTCCAGCCTTAAAACCTTATTTATTTAATAATAACTCATTGAATTTATAAAAACTGCACTATAATTATTTCCTTTTATAGGGAATTTTACTGCTATGAATTTTGAAAACTTAGAAGTTTGGAAACATTCAAAAACACTATCTTGCGACTTATATAAAGAATTAAAAAATTTACGCGATTACGGCTTTAAAGATCAAATTACTAGGTCTGGTTTGTCAGTGCCGAGTAATATAGCTGAAGGTATGACTAGGGAGTCTGAAAAAGAAAAATTTAGATTTTTGTCAATAGCCAAAGCATCTTGTGCTGAATTAAGAACACAGATTTATATCGGAATTGATATTAACTATATTGACAAAGTTACTGGTGAAAAGTGGTTAGATTTAACTAGATTAATTGCTGCAATGATTGAAGGTTTAATGAAAAGAATACAAACTAATCCCTAAAGTCTTATAATCTTCAAGCTTTTCAGCCTTAAAGCCTTCAAGCCTTATAGCCTTAAAGCTTTAGGCCCTAATAACCAATTTGTATAGCTCTTTACGTTTTTTATAACTTAAATAGCATAAAGAGTTATAAAAACTTTTAAAATATTCGTGCATAATACCCCAAATTATTTTGTTAGGAATGCTTGTGTCGCACAAAAATCTTACTCATTTAAAAAAACTAGAAGCTGAGTCTATTCACATTATGCGTGAAGTTGCGGCTGAATTCGATAATCCGGTTATGTTGTATTCAGTTGGTAAAGATTCTGCTGTTATGCTTCATTTGGCTCGTAAAGCCTTTTACCCTGCAAAAATCCCTTTTCCTTTATTACATGTCGATACGACTTGGAAGTTTAAGGAAATGATCGAATTTCGTGATCAAATGGCTGAGAAATATGGCTTTGAACTTTTGGTACACAAAAACCAAGAAGGTATTGATGCTGGAATCGGTCCTTTCACTCACGGTAGTGCTAAACATACCGACATCATGAAAACTCAAGGTTTAAAACAAGCGTTAAACGCCGGCGGTTATGATGCTGCTTTTGGTGGCGCTCGTCGTGATGAAGAGAAATCTCGCGCCAAAGAACGTGTTTATTCATTCCGTGATAAAAACCATGCTTGGGATCCAAAGAAACAACGTCCTGAATTGTGGGATACCTACAACAGTAAAGTTGAGAAAGGCGAGAGCATCCGTGTTTTCCCATTGTCTAACTGGACTGAATTAGATATTTGGCAATATATCTACTTAGAAAATATTGAAATTGTTCCTCTGTACTTAGCTGAAAAACGTCCAGTTGTTGAACGTGATGGCACTTTGATCATGGTTGATGATGAGCGTATGCCAATAGGCAAAGACGAAAAAGTAGAAATGAAATCAGTTCGTTTCCGTACATTAGGCTGTTACCCATTAACCGGCGCAGTTGAATCTACTGCTGCAACGTTACCTGAAATTATCCAGGAAATGCTTCTTACCAAAACTTCAGAACGACAAGGCCGAATGATAGACCATGACTCATCTGGTAGCATGGAGAAGAAGAAGATGGAGGGGTATTTTTAAAACCGGAGGTTTTAGAAATCAGTTGTAAGCTGTAAGCTGTAAGCGGTAAGTTGTAAGTGAAGCCAAAATTTAAACAGAGTTCCTAAATTACACTATAATTATTTACCTAATTTTGGGAATGGTGTTTTTTATGAACTTTGAAAATTTAGATGTTTGGAAACGTTCGGCTAGATTGTCAGCAGATATTTATAAAGCGACAGCGGAATTACGTGATTTCGGTTTTAGAGATCAGCTAACAAGGTCTGGGTTATCAGTTCCAAGTAATATAGCTGAAGGAATGAGTCGGGATAGCTTAAAAGAAAAAAGACGATTTTTAGATATAGCGCGTTCTTCTTTATCAGAAGCTAGAACGCAAATTTATATTGGTATAGACATTTGTTATATACAAAAAGACTTAGGAGTAAAGTGGTTAGCTGAAACTAGAGAGTTGCATGCAATGCTAAACAGTTTGAAGAAAACACTTCTTTAAACTCAGTTGCTTACAACTTAAAACTTACGGCTTAAAGCTTGATTTTGCGATGATTGAAAACGAATTATTAAAAGCAGATATAGAAGAATATTTAAAGCAACATGAAAACAAAGAGTTGTTGCGTTTTATTACCTGTGGCTCTGTGGATGACGGTAAGAGTACTTTGATTGGTCGCTTGTTGCATGACTCTAAAATGATCTTTGAAGATCAGTTAGCAGCGATAAAAAATGACTCAAAACGTTTTAATACCACAGATGGTGAAATTGATTTAGCCTTGTTGGTTGATGGTTTGCAATCTGAGCGTGAGCAGGGCATTACGATTGATGTTGCCTATCGTTATTTTGCTACCGATAAACGTAAGTTTATTATAGCGGATACGCCAGGACACGAACAATACACTCGTAACATGGCAACCGGTGCATCTACTGCTGATTTAGCAATTATATTGATTGATGCGCGTTATGGCGTGCAAACGCAAACTCGTCGTCACAGCTTTATTGCATCTTTACTTGGTTTAAGTAATGTTATTGTTGCTATTAATAAAATGGATTTAATGGACTTCTCAGAAGATGTTTTTGAAGACATTAAAAAGCAATATATGAAGTTGGCTGAAAGCTTAGAGCTTAAAAATATTCAGTTTGCGCCAATATCTGCTTTAAAAGGCGACAACGTTGTTACCCGTAGTGAGAAGTCACCTTGGTATCACGGCGAAACTTTAATGGAAATGTTAGAAAATACGCCAATTGCTGACTCATATAATTATGAAGATTTCAGACTTCCTGTTCAGTATGTGAATCGTCCAAATCTAGATTTTAGAGGCTTTGCTGGCACTATTGCGTCAGGTATTGTTAGAGTTGGTGATGAGTTAACGGTATTGCCTTCAGGCCAGTCGTCTAAAGTAAAAGAGATTGTTACCTACGATGGAAATATTCCAGAAGCCCATGCTGCAATGTCGGTTACTTTAACCCTTGAAGATGAAATTGATATTAGCCGTGGTGATGTTTTAGTCCATTCTAATAACCAAGCGGAAGTGGCCAGTGATTTAGAAGTTAATGTTATTTGGATGGCAGAACAAGCTATGACTCCAAACAAACAATATGACTTTAAGTTTGCTAGTAAAACTACACCAGGTGCATTTTCAAATATAGATTATACACTTGACGTAAATACCATGGCGCATGGTGAAGCGGTACATTTAAAACTAAATGAAATTGCTCGTTGCCAGTTAAGTTTGAACAATCAAATTGCGTTTGATAACTATAAAAAAGTAAAAGGCACAGGTTCTTTTATTATCATAGACAGATTAACTAACGTAACCGTTGGTGCTGGGATGATAGTTAAAAAAGGCGCAACTGCAGCTAAAGTTTCAGGTGGTAATATCTCAGAGTTTGAAATAGAGTTTAACGCTCTAGTTCGTAAACACTTCCCACATTGGGAAGCAAAAGATATTAGTGGGTTGTTTAAGTAAAAGCAGTTTTAAGCTATAAGCTATAAGCTATAAGCTATAAGTTGTAAGATAAAAGATAAAAAATGTTGTGTATGGATAAATACAAACTTTAAAATCATGCTTACGGCTTACGGCTTACGGCTTACGGCTTACGGCTTACGGCTTACGGCTTACGGCTTATCTGATATTTAGGGATCTTTTTTGAATCTTGACATGATATTAATGGTACTCATTTTTGTGGGTACCATTTTCACATTAATAAAATACCAACAAAAGTCGGGTTTGATTTTTGGTGTTGCTTTTGTTGCGACTTATTTAACAAATAATATTTCAGATCAACAAGTTATCGAAAGCTTTTCTAACCAAGGTTTGTTGATCTTAATATTATTAATGACCTGCTCAGTGGCAATTGAAAAGACATCTTTAATTCGCTGGATCACGGGTAAAATAGAAGGGCGTTCGTATTTCATTAGTTGGTTAAAATTGTTTTTGTCTACCGCTATTGGCTCTGCATTTTTAAATAATACCGCCGTGGTTTCAACCATGATCTCGCCGGTTCGCAATAACTCTACGATTCCTGCTAGTAAATTATTATTGCCTTTATCATACGCTGCCATTTTAGGTGGTACGTTAACTTTAATAGGTACATCTACCAACTTGATTGTTAACAGTATGTTGACGGAATCTGGCCATCAAGGATTTCACTTCTTTAGTTTTACTTTAGTTGGGCTGTTTGCCTTTGTTATTACCAGCTTTGTTATCTACTTTGTATCAACAAGATTACCCACTATAAAAGCTACTAAACAAGATTTTCAGTGTTATTTGTTAAATGCCAAAGTATTGGAACATTCAAGCTTGATTGGAAAGTCGGTAACGGATGCAGGCTTAAGACATTTGGATTCACTATTTTTGGTGGAAATAAGCCGTCAAAATAAAGTGATCTCACCAATTTCGCCTAATGAGTTAGTCAAAGCCAATGACAGGTTAGTATTCAGTGGTGATGTACGTCAGGTTTCACAAATTAAACAATTCGATGGTATTGAAATTGTAGTGGATTCTAATTCTGTTTCAGTTGAAAATATGACTGAAGTGGTTGTGCGTCCAGATAGTGATTTACTTAATAAAACCCTAAAACAAGCAGACTTTCGTTCTAAATTTAATGCTGCTGTAATTGCTTTTAAACGAGACGGTGAAGCGTTAAGTGGTAAATTAGGTGAAATTAAAATAAATGCAGGTGACTATTTAGTACTAGTCACAGGGCATGACTTTGCCAAACGCCAAAATGTAAAAAAGAACTTTATTACCTTAAGTGGTGTTGAGCCAAACCACAAACTCACAGGCAAAAAACAAAGCCTTGCTATAGGTGGATTTTTAACGGCAATTTTATTGTCAGCGATTGGTGTGGTGAGCTTGTTTAAAGCCTTAGTTATTTTGTTTGGCTTGTTAATGTTCACTGGTTGTTTGAACTTCCAAGATATAAAACAACGTTTGCCATTTAATATTTGGCTAATAGTCGGCTCAGCCATTGCGCTATCGCACGGGCTCGGTAATACAGGTGTATTATCTTATGTCACATCACTTATTAGTTTAGATTTAACCTTAGATAATGCCTTTATGTTTTTGATTGGTATTTATCTAGTGACCTTAATATTGACTGAATTAGTCACAAATAACGCCGCAGCCGCATTAATGTTCCCACTAGCTTATAGTATTCCGCTATTTTATGGCATAGAGCCAATGCCATTTATATTGGCCGTTGCTTTTGCCGCTAGCTCAAGTTTTATCAGCCCATACGGCTACCAAACAAACTTAATGGTATTTAACGCCGGGCATTATAAATTGATGGACTTTGTTCGGGCAGGCGTACCGGTATCAATAACATTTACAACATCGGTGTTGTACGCCATTTATTTGTTTTATCCGATTGTTAAGATATAGCGACGAGTTTTGAGAAGCGAGTTGCGAGCGCAACAATTACGGGGGACGAGCAAAAAGCTTTAGGGCTGGAAGGCTGGAAAGTAAAGAAAGCTGGAGGGTTTTAAGGCGAGAAGGCTGGAAAGTAATAGAAGCGGTAGGGCTTTATAGCCTTAAACCCTTAAACTTCTCAGCCTTAAAACTATATTGACAAATTTACTGGTGAAAAGTGGTTAAATTTAACTAGATTAATTGCTGCAATGATTGAATGTTTAATGAAAAGAATACAAACTAATTTGTAAAGCCTTAAAGCCTTAAAGCCTTAAAGCCTTACAACTTACAACTGGAACATCCTATGTCTCAAAAACAAAAAACTGAAAATGTGGTTTGGCATAACCAAGTAGTTACGTCAGAACAAAGAGAAGAACATAAAGGTCATAAGCCTTGCGTACTTTGGTATACAGGTCTTAGTGGCTCTGGGAAGTCAACTATTGCTAATGCCGTAGATAAAAAACTGTTTGAATTAGGTGTCCATACTTATTTGTTAGACGGTGACAATGTTCGTCATGGTTTAAATGGTGATTTAACCTTTTCAGATAAAGACAGAGTTGAAAATATTCGTCGTATCGGTGAGGTTTCAAAGCTGTTTGTTGAAGCTGGACTTGTTGTTTCTACTGCCTTTATTTCTCCATTTCAATCCGACCGTGATATGGCCAGAGACCTAGTTAGTAACGAGCAATTTATCGAAGTGTTTGTGGACACGCCAATTGAAGTGTGTGAACAACGAGATCCAAAAGGCCTATATAAAAAAGCCCGTTCAGGTGAAATTAAAAATTTCACAGGCATAGACTCTACCTACGAAGCGCCAACCGTTGCAGAAGTACATTTGAAAACTGCAGAACAAAGCATTGAGCAGTGTGTAGATTTGGTTGTTGGGTATTTGAAAGAGAAAGGGATAATCAAAAGCTAGCTGTAAGCTGTAAGCTATAAGCTGTAAGATAAAAGATAAAAGATAAAAGATAAAAAAAAGAAAGTGTTGTGTATGGATAAATACACGCTTTAAAATCATGCTTACGGCTTACGGCTTACGGCTTACGGCTTACGGCTTACGGCTTACGGCTTACGGCTTACGGCTTACGGCTTACGGCTTACTGACTAAGAAATTTATGACTTACTACGATGTATTTAACGGTGACGCTGATGGGATTTTATCTCTTGTCCAGTTGCGCCAAGTTCAGCCTAGACAATCAATTTTAATCACAGGTGTTAAACGTGATATCGACTTGTTAAAACAGGTGCCTGTTGATAACAATGACAAAAATATCACAGTGCTTGATGTGTCTATGGAAAAGAATGCGCAAGCATTACAAGCTCAATTAAGCAATGGGGCTGTAATCACGTATGCAGATCATCATCGCTCTGGTGATATTCCACAACACGTAAATTTAAACGCTAATATAGACTTAGACGCCAATACCTGTACGGCTTTGATTGTTGATAAGCTACTTAACTGTGCTAAGCATGATTGGGCAATAGCCGCAGCTTATGGTGATAATTTAATATCGGTTGCAGATGGGCTTGCACAAACCGCTAATTTGTCTGAGTCACAAGCTGAGCAGCTTAAAGAGCTAGGTACACTCGTTAATTATAATGGTTACGGTGAGTCGTTAAGCGACCTTCATTTTGAGCCTGCACAGTTGTTTAATATGTTAGTTCAATATCCATCTCCGTTTGATTGCATTAACGATAATGACTCACCATTTCATTTATTAAAAGATGCTTATCAAACAGACTTAAATAAAGCACAAAGCGCCGTTGTACTTAATGATGACGATACTCTATTAGCTTTAGAACTTGCAGATGCGCCCTGGGCTAGACGCATTAGCGGAGTTTACGGTAATCAATTAGCTAACGACAATCCTGATAAAGCGATATTGATCATAACTAAAAATAATGACGGCAGTTACAGAGTCAGTTTACGTGCCCCTATTAATAATAAACAAGGTGCTGGTGACATTTGCAGTCAGTTTGAAACTGGTGGAGGGCGCGCAGCAGCTGCTGGTATTAATAATCTTCCACAAGCTGAACTGAAAACCCTGTTTGAAATTGTTGGTCGTTGTTACGGTTAGAAAGGCATGATTAATTATTTATTGTGCATTCTATGTTTGTCCCAGCTCTAGAAAGTTTATATACTTAACTATCTCAGAATTTTATGGATAAATGATGAAAGTATTAGTCACTGGCGGCGCAGGTTATATAGGTTCTCATACAGCATTAGAATTATTACATGCTGGGCATGAAGTTGTCGTAATTGATAATTTATGTAATTCTTCCTTAGAGTCATTAAAACGAGTGGAGTTATTAACAAATAAAACGATTACGTTTTATCAAGTTGATATTCGGGACGGTGATGAAATAAGTAATGTATTAGCACAACATCCTGATATTAATGCGACTATTCATTTTGCCGCATTAAAAGCTGTCGGCGAGTCCACTCAAATCCCTCTCAAGTACTATCAAAATAATGTATACGGTACGCTTACTTTATTAGAAGCTCTACAAAAAGCCAAAATAACAAATTTTGTATTTAGCTCTTCAGCGACAGTATATGGTGAAGAAGCTCCAGTTCCGTACGTAGAAACATTAAAAACCGGTATACCTTCTAGTGCTTATGGTAAGTCAAAGCTAATGATTGAGCAGATTTTGTCGGACCTAGTGAAAAGTGATCCATCGTTTAAAGTCGCTTGTTTGAGATATTTTAATCCTATAGGTGCCCATGAAAGTGGCATGATTGGAGAAGACCCTAATGGAATTCCGAACAATTTAATGCCATTCGTTGCACAAGTTGCGGTGGGGAAAAGAGACAAGTTATCAATATTTGGTAATGATTATCCAACTAACGACGGGACCTGTGAACGAGATTATCTTCACGTAGTTGATTTAGCTCACGGTCATGTGAAAGCATTAGAGTGGTTAGAGAAACAGTCTAATGGCATATGTGAAGCTTTTAATTTAGGCACTGGAAACCCGTTGTCAGTCTTGGAAATTGTAAATGAATTTTCTAAAGTAACTAACGTTAATATTCCCTATGAATATGCACCTCAGCGCGAAGGCGATTTACCAGCTTTTTGGGCTAATGCAGACAAAGCCAAAGTAGAGCTAAACTGGACCGCTGATAAATCCCTAGAAGATATGATGAAAGACACATGGCATTGGCAGTCATCTAATCCTCAAGGGTATGGGAAGTAAAGCTATAACTAGATTATCAGCTGTGAAATTATAACTAGTTGAACAATTAATTTACAATCTAACTTTTGATATAAGTTACCTGAAACTAAATTGACAGTGTTTTATATTTAAAGCTTCTTATTAAGTAATTAAGGAAATATCTTATTAGTTCAATTTATAAATTGAATCTGCTCTTATTAGATAGAAAAAGTGAATTAAATTTACGTTTCCTATTCATCTTTAACCTAATTCCATTTACTATTCACACACATTTATAATATTCGGATTTAGAATGAAATATTTAGTTACGGGTGCAGCAGGTTTTATCGGCTTTCACGTTAGCAAAAAACTTTGTGAACAAGGCCACCAAGTTGTTGGGATTGATAACCTAAATGATTATTATGATGTAAGCCTTAAAGAAGCTCGTTTAGCTAATTTACAAAAACATACAAATTTTGAGTTTTTCAAACAAGATATTACAGACTTAGAACAGTTATTAGAGTTATTCAAAAAAGAAAACTTCGATCGTGTTATCCACTTAGCCGCTCAGGCTGGCGTTCGTTACTCTATAGATAACCCCAATGCATATATCCAATCAAACCTTGTTGGACACTTCAATATATTAGAGTCTTGTAGACAATTCCCTGTAGAGCATTTGTTATATGCTTCATCTAGTTCTGTTTATGGTTTAAATACAAAAGTACCATTTTCTACAGATGATAAAACTGATTCTCAAGTTTCTTTATATGGCGCAACTAAAAAATCCAATGAGCTTATGTCCCATTCGTACTCAAAACTTTATGGTATACCAAGTACAGGGTTAAGATTTTTTACAGTTTATGGTCCTTGGGGACGTCCTGATATGGCGCCATTTAAATTTACTAAAAAAATATTAGATGGCGACTCAATTGATATCTACAACAACGGCGATTTAAGCCGAGATTTCACTTACATTGATGATATTGTTACCGGAATTATTAAAATAGCTGATAAAACTCCAAGTTCAAATAACTCGGAAAGTGTTCCTAACAGAATATTAAATATAGGCAATGGCTCTCCAGTTAACTTGTTAGAATTTGTTGAGACTATCGAAAGAAAACTGAAATTAGTTGCGGATAAAAATATGCTGCCAATGCAAGACGGTGACGTATTTCAAACATGGGCAGATACTAAAGAGCTCGAAGAATTAATTAATTTTAAACCTCAAGTTAATTTGGCGGATGGAATTAGTGCATTTGTTGACTGGTATAGAAAATTTTACAATATTTAAAGAGATTTTATGAAAATTGCCGTAGCAGGAACTGGGTATGTTGGCCTTTCAAACGCAATGTTGTTGGCTCAACACAATGAAGTAATCGCCGTCGATATTATAGAAGATAAAGTAAATTTATTGAATAAAGGTCAATCGCCAATAGTTGATGAGCAAATAGAAGACTTTTTAAGTAATAAGTCTCTTGATTTTAAAGCGACAATGGATAAAGAGCTAGCTTATAAAGGTGCTGATTTTATTATTATCTCGACACCAACCGATTATGATCCTCAAACTAATTACTTTAATACCTCATCCGTTGAGTCTGTGATTAAAGATGTAATGTTAATTAATCCTAATGCCGTTATGATCTTAAAGTCTACGGTTCCTGTGGGATATACATCACGTATTAGTAAGGCGATGGGAACTGAGAACCTTATATTCAGTCCTGAGTTTCTACGTGAAGGTAATGCACTGTATGATAATTTATATCCATCTCGTATTATTGTAGGTGAGCGTTCTGAGCGTGCTGAAAAGTTTGCTTGTTTGTTACAACAAGGTGCAATAAAACAGGATGTTGATGTTTTATTTACTGAATCTACAGAAGCCGAAGCGGTTAAATTGTTTTCTAATACTTACTTAGCGATGCGAGTTTCTTACTTTAATGAGCTCGACAGTTATGCTGAAATTCATGGCTTAGATGCAAAACAAATAATTGATGGTGTAAGCTTAGATCCGCGTATCGGTTCTCATTATAATAATCCATCGTTTGGCTATGGTGGCTATTGTTTACCGAAAGACACTAAGCAGCTTCTGGCTAATTATCAGGACGTTCCGCAAACGTTGATTAAAGCGATTGTTGATTCAAATACAACCCGCAAAGATTTTATTTCAGACGCTATCATAGCTAAGTCACCTAAGATCGTTGGCATACATCGTTTAATCATGAAGGCGGGGTCTGATAACTTTAGAGCATCAGCTATCCAAGGCATAATGAAGCGTATTAAAGCTAAAGGGATTGAAGTTGTTATTTATGAACCAGTATTTCAAGAATCTGAGTTTTTTAATTCTAGAGTGATAACATCACTTGAAGAGTTTAAAAACATTTCAGATGTTATTGTTGCTAACCGTATGGTTGATGAAATAACAGACGTTGCTGATAAAGTATATACCAGAGATCTATTTGGTGGGGATGCTTAAGAGCAGCTATGAGTTACGAGGTTCGAGCTAGGAGAAAGGAAAAGATGCTGTAAGGCTATAAGGCTGGAAAGTAAAGGTTGCCATAAGCTATAAGTCATAAGTGGCAAGAAAAGCTAGAAAGAAACCGATTTATTGGCTTTACTCCTTCAAGCCTTCAAGCCTTCAAGCCTTCAAGCCTTAGCTGCGAGCTGCGAGTTTAACTCTAAGCTCGTCACTCGCAGCTCGAGGCTGTAACTTCTAAGCTTCTTTTAAATAAGCTTTAAACGATTCACCTAGGGTTGGATGGCGTTTTGAATATTCGACAAATGCCTGCATATAACCAAGTTTATCACCACAGTCATGGTAACTGCCTTTCATGTGATAGGCATTAACTTGCTCCCAGCTCATTAAAGTTGCGATAGCATCAGTTAATTGAATTTCATCACCAGCACCTATTGGGGTCTTTTCTAAAATATCCCAAATCTCTGCTGATAATACATATCTTCCTACAACTGCTAGGTTTGAAGGTGCAGCATCTAATTTAGGTTTTTCAATCATGCCTTTCATTGCTTTTGATTCACCTCGGCTTAATGTGTCTCCGCCAATGTCAGCAATGCCATATTTTGAAACATCTTTTTCAGGAACGGCATCAACCATAACTTGGCTTGCTTTGGTTTCATTAAATAAGCCAACCATCTCAGCTAGATTGTCGGTAGATAAATCTGAGTCGTAGTCATTAATAATAACGTCAGGTAACACAACAGCAAAGGGATGATTGCCAATTACTGGTCTTGCACAAGCAATCGCATGTCCTAAACCTTTGGCTGTACCTTGTCTTACATGCATGATAGTAACGTCTTTTGGACAGATGGCTTGAACTTCTTCTAGTATCTGACGTTTAACACGTTGCTCCAGAATAGATTCAAGCTCAAAACTTTTATCAAAATGGTTTTCGATACTGTTTTTTGAGGAATGAGTTACTAATATTATTTCTTTAATACCCGCAGCAATAATTTCATTCACTACGTATTGAATAATAGGTTTGTCAGCCACGGCTAACATTTCTTTTGGAATAGCTTTTGATGCTGGTAACATTCTTGTGCCTAGGCCTGCTACAGGGATCACCGCTTTTTGTATTTTTGATTTCTTCATTTATTTTCCAATTTTGTCCGCTTGAAAATAGAGTTTGTTTGTTATTCCGCTGAAGGTAATTCTTCACAACGGACTTCGATGTTAACACGGGGAAAAGCGAGTAGCGAGGGTGAAAGTTACGAGTTGCTAGATAAATTTCAGCTACGAGTTGCGATCTATTCTCGTCTCTCGTTTACTCGCCACGAGCAGCCCTCGTCGCTCGAAACTGCTGCATTTACAGCTCTTGCCACCAACTAGGGTTGTCTAAATACCAGAGAATAGTTTTTGTAAGTCCTTCTTCAAAGCTTATAGACGGTTTAAAGCCGAGCTCGTTTTCTATCTTTGATGCATCAATTGCATAACGTCTATCATGGCCAAGTCGGTCTTTTACGTAAGAGATCAATTGTTCTGATTGATTGTTTTGAGCATTCAGTGCATTGGGGTATTTATCTGTTAAAGTTTTGTTTGAGCTAAATTGTGAGTTGAGCTTGGTACAAATCAACTTCACAATATCAATATTGGTCCACTCGTTGTTTCCTCCAATATTGTAAACCTCACCGTGACGCCCATTTAGCAGTATTTGCTCTATACCTCGGCAATGATCTTCTACCCATAACCAGTCCCTTATTTGTTTTCCGTCGCCATAAATAGGAATTGCTTTGTTATTTAATATATTGGCTATTGTTAATGGAATAAGCTTTTCTGGGAAATGAAACGCACCATAATTATTTGAACAATTTGAAATGGTTGTTTGTAAGCCATAGGTTTCGTGATAAGCACGCACCAGATGGTCAGATGACGCCTTACTTGCTGCATATGGAGAGTTAGGTTTGTATTGGTCTATTTCTTTAAATGGAAGGCCGTCAGGAGCTAAAGAACCATAAACTTCATCGGTTGATATATGGTGGAAGTGATGTTCACTAACGTCATTATCACCCAACCAATGTTCTTTTGCAGCTATAAGTAAATTATGCGTTCCAACAATATTAGTTTTAATAAATGCATCAGGTTCGGCTATTGATCTATCAACATGAGATTCGGCAGCAAAATGCACAACCTTTTCTATTTGAAATTGTGAAAATAGTCGATTTACTAAATCTAAATCACAAATATCTCCATGAACAAAGTTGATTTTATTATGCTCAATTAAATGTTGGATATTGCTTTTGTTGCCTGCATAAGTAAGAGCGTCAAGGACTACTATATTATCCCCTGGGTATTTACTTGCCCAAAAACCGACGAAGTTGGAACCAATAAAACCACAACCACCGGTTATTAATATATTTCTCATTGAAAATCGTTTTCGTTTATTAATTTAAGTAAATATTCGCCATAGCCACTTTTTTGTAATGGTATGGCTATTTTTTCTAAATCTTGTGTGGTGATCCAGCCGTTACGCCAGGCTAATTCTTCAGGACAGTTTATTTTTAATCCCTGTCTTTTATCTATAGTTGCAATAAACTGGGCCGCAGCCAAAAGATCGTCATGAGTTCCGGTATCTAACCAAGCAACACCTCTTCCAAGGTTAATTACATCTAATGTTTCATCTTTTAGATACTGATTTATAACGTCTGTTATCTCCAACTCACCTCGATGACTAGGCTTAACTTTTTTAGCCACTTTAACGGCATTATGGTCAAAAAAGTAGATCCCAGGTATAGCAAAATTTGATTTAGGTTTTTGCGGTTTTTCTTCAATTGAAATCGCTTTACCTGTTTTATCAAATTCAATAACGCCGTAACGTTGAGGGCTTGAAACATGATAACCAAATACGGTACAACCAATATTTTGATTTTTAGCTTGTTTTAAAAGTTGCGGTAAAGTTTGCCCGTAAAAGACATTGTCACCAAGAATTAATGCGACATCAGAACCAGATAAAAATGTTTCACCGATAACCAATGCTTGGGCAAGACCATCTGGACTAGCTTGAACTTCATATTCAAAATTTAATCCCCATTGTTTTCCAGTTCCTAATAAGGCTTTAAACCTAGGTAAGTCCTCTGGAGTCGATATAATTAAAATATCTTTGATGCCAGCCTGCATTAAGGTTGCAATTGGATAGTAGATCATAGGTTTGTCGTATATCGGCATTAGTTGTTTACTCACTACTTGAGTAAGTGGGTACAAACGCATACCTGAACCACCTGCTAAAACTATACCTTTCAATGTAACCTCTGAAGATTATTTTTAATATTATTTATTAGCATACAATATCACGGCCAAGTTTTTTATCTTCGCACTTGACGCTTTTTATTCTAGCCACTCGATTACTCTTCTACTCGAAACTCGTTTACTCGTCGCTCGCGGCTATCAGCCCATTAACTAAACAATATTGAGCAAAATAATAGGTAACCATTATCCATAAATGTGATTGCGGTATCTCAATATAAAACTTAGTTAGACCAATTAATGAGTCGGATATAACAAAACAGACACCACCAATGATCATCCATTTATTACTTCTACTACTTAATAAAGTACCCACAGCCATTGTTAGTAATACCAGCATGTAGACTAACACTGGAATAAATAACGCATTTAAGTTTTCTGCCATTAGGCTAAACAATGTTACTCCAATGACTAGATAAATAGGTATGTAAGCTAGGTTTTGTTTAATTAATGGTTTAAAGCTGCCAATAAAAAATAGGTGAGCTATTAAAAAACTAGTTAATCCAAAAATGAAAAAACTGTCACTGTCATTTTCAAGAGCTAATAAAATATCGCCACAGGTTGAGCACAACAAAGCCATTAACAACATAGTGACGGTTTTTCCGTTTTGATTTGATGTTTGGTTATTGGCGAGTTTTGGCAGTGTTGACTTAACAATAACCTGTAATGACACTGTGAATAGCAAAACGAGCATGGGCAATATTTTAACAAACCAAGCAAAAGGGTAAGGCTTTACTAGCGTTAATAAGCAATACAAAGTTGCTAATAAAAGGTAAAGGTATGTTGTCTTTTTAGTCATAATAATTGTAAGTTCTTTTAAGTATCACTTACAAACACGGAAATAGTTGCGGTGTCTGACTCGCCAAATTCATCTTCTACATAAATCTCTATTTCACCGGTGTAATCAGCAGACAAATTTTGTGATGAAATGGTTAATACTCCATTTGCATACACGGCATTCAACTCAGTGGTATCGTAAGTAAAACTAGGCTGTAAACCAGATTCATCAAAGTCATCAACCGTTAACGTTAAGTCGATACTGTCACCTTCGTCAAAGTTAATATTGTCGCTTTCTAATATTAACGTTGGAGCTGAATTTTTATAGATATTAACGTCAATAACGTGCTCTCGGCGGCTTTCAAATATATCTTCCAGCCAAACTGTTACTTCAGTGGTAAGAGCAATACTTGGACTAGAAGCTGTGATAGTTAATACCAAGTCTGTAAATAATTCCGTGATTGGACTTGAGCTTGTATCAGGACTTGTACCAGTGATCAATGCGCTACTTTCACCATTAATATCATAAACACCAAGTTCAAAAGAGTGTGACTCAAAATCTTCAGCAGTAAACTCAAGTTCAACGGTTTTACCTTCTAATAAATCAATGCTTGTTGGTAGATCAGTAAAAGGTGCGGTATTTGGATTGCCGCCTAAAAATTCACTATAGTTATCAGAAATATATAAATGGTAAGTCAATTTAGAATCAAACTGCTCGTCACTTGCTGTAATTGTTATTTGTTCGTGTTGCAATTCTGACAAGTCGTCAGCCGAAACATAGATGTATGGCGCTTCAACTCTAAAGGTATAATCTTGATTGGAAGATGATACTTTAATATCTAAGTTGTCATCTTCAGCGTCTTCTGTAGCAAATGCTAATTCAGCAACGATGCCCGTTTCTGTACCGTCCATTTCTTGTATTAAACTAATAGCCACATTTTCTTCAATGAATAATTTCGGTGGCGTATTATCAGATAGCTGAGTTTCTTCTGCTGTAGCGGATGCTTCGGATTCAACTAAGTTAAAGGTATAAGTATCTGTGTTATATGCATCACTTACTTCTAACACTAACTCGTTATCTGTGGAGTCTATTTCATCTATACTATTAATTGTTAAATCAAAACCAGATGACGTTTTATTTATATGCGTTGCTATATAACTTGGGGCCGACAATATTCTATATGAAATACGGTCACTATCTGGGTCGTAAATATCAAATACTTTATTAGTAGAAGAATAAGGTGTTATGGTTATGTCAGTATCTAATAATGCAATAAGTGGCGATTCATCGGTGGTTAAATCTCTATTTTTATTAAAGTAGATAATATACATTTTTGACTCATAACGCTCACCATCAACATTGGTAACTGCTGTTAATTCACCATAGGTATCTTCATTACCGTCTAAGGCTTCTAATGTGATCTGAGTTTTATCTGTAGATACTGAACCTGTGACGTTGTAGGTATTAAAGTAAAAGGCCTCGGTAATATTTTCATTTTGTTCGTAGTTACGTTTTATATCAAAAGTAACTGACTCATTTTCAAAAATAGTAATGTAATCAGACGGAAAACGGATGGTGTAATTATCGCTGATCCCCGTTGTTGGTGGAACAGCAGGGCTGTCGGTATCAGTAGTAGAGTCTTGTTTTGCAGTAACAATGTAATTAATTGTCTTACTGACAAACATAGTTTCGCTTTCAAAAAGCATTTCAAATGAACCGTTACCTAATGTTTCATCAGCAACATAAATAGCGAGGGTTAATTCACTGTTGACGACGACTATGCCGGAATCAGGAAGTTTGTTAAGTTGGTAAGAGACATTAACGTTAGAGTCTTTGGTTATGGTTAAATCAATTTCAAATTGCTCGCCAGCTTCAACTTCAAATGATTCAGTACTAACAGCCACTGAGAAGGTTTGATCTGAATCATCGTTGTCTTCTTCATCACTTGAGCAAGACGACAATAGAAAGAAGCTAATGAACAATATTAACTTGGCAGTATATAAATTAGGTTTAAACATATAATAACAACTGTCTTAAAGGTATTTTCTGATAAATGTTTATTCTGACTATAAAATGTACTTATCATATATAGATAGATTTTAAGTCGAGATAAGAAGCTGAGTAAACATTGCGAAACTAGTTATGGAGTAAAGAGTTTCATATATCAGGCTTTATAAAACCTTATCGGCTTAAAAATTAATATCTTTAAAACTATAGCTTTAAAAGAATTTGAAATATTTAAAGAGGACCTTGGAGGTTTCTACTTATTGTTTCAGTTAAAACGACCAAGGCGTTATTCAGTTAGCATATTCTTCTGTTATTGTTTGTAATAGTTAGTTTTATAATCTTGTAAAATAAGTTCAAGTTGCTCTAGAGTCATATCGTCTTTGTCTATTTCAAAGTGGTTTAATACCAATTTAGATAACTCTAAACTGGCCTCTAAGTTTTCTGACACTGTACTTGTTGCGCCTAGATTCATCAGTTCGTGGCAAGTGTGAATGTCGTGTCCTCGAGCATAAATCGTTAAGTCTGGTAATTTACGATGAATTGTATCCACTAAAGTTTTAGCTGTTTCAGCGTCATTAACAGTCACTATCATGTATTTAGCATGTTTAATTCCAGCTGATTTTAATACAACAGGCTTAGTCACATCACCAAAATAAATAGGGACACCTAATTTATGGTAATGAGCTACTGTCTTTGCATTATCATCAATAGCGATAAATGGTTGGTTGGCAATTGTTAATATATCGCCAATTCGTCGACCTACACGGCCATAACCGGCAATAATAATACCAACACCATCAGGAATTTCAGTTGAGCTGCTTACTGCTTTACTGAGCTTGTTAAAGCGTTCCGCTAAATAGCCAAGCACTGGTGTTACTAACATACTTATTAATACCACTAACAATAAAATATCAAATGTATGAGTATCAAGTATTTGGGCTTTTTCTGCTAAGGCGAATAGCACTAAGGCAAATTCACCGCTTTGCGCCAAAATAAACGCAACCGCTAAGCTGCGAGTTGAATCTAAACTAAAGAGTCTTGAAAGTGGGTATAAAATAGTAATTTTTATGGTAAGTAAGGCGATAACTAAACCAGCGACTAACAAAGGTTGTTCAATCAATTTATCTAAATTTAGTAACATACCCATAGACATAAAAAACATACCTAGCAATATGCCACGAAATGGTTGTATTTCTGCTCTAATTTGATGGCGATATGCAGAGTCAGAAATTAACATGCCAGCTAAAAATGCGCCCATTGCCATAGATAAACCAGCAAGTTCAGCTAAATAAGCGGTGCCGATAACAATTAACACAGCTGATGCGGTAAATACTTCTGAATTAGCTGAGGCAGCGACTTTATGTAAAATAGGATTTAAGAGATAACGACCAGTCAAAATCACGGCAACTAAAATGGAAATTGAACGAGCAAAAGCCCAACCTAGGTGCGTGTCAGTGGCAGCTTGTGCTGATAACAAAGGCACTAACGCTAACAGAGGCACAACGGCTAAATCTTGCAATAATAAGATAGCCACACTAGAACGACCATATTCAGTACTTAATGCTTTTTGATCGGTAAGTAGTTGTAACACAAAAGCGGTGGAAGACAGTGCGAGTGCAGGGCCGATAATAATGGATGCTGCAAGCGGTAACTGAAAAACGTAATAACAAAGCGCCGTTATTGTTGCGCCCGATAAAACAACTTGAAGAGTGCCTAAGCCAAATACCATACGCCTTATTTGCCAAAGAAAAGACGGTTTTAATTCCATCCCAATAACAAACAGTAGCAACACTACGCCAAATTCAGAAATATGAGTTATATGCTCAACATCATGAATAAGTCCTAACGCAAAAGGGCCAACCACCACACCAGCAATTAAAAAACCAGGAACTGCACCTAATTTTAATGCCTGACAAATAGGCACAGCAATAACGGCGGCAGAGAGTAAAAAGATAATTTCTAATAGAAAGTCAGATTGCAAGGTAACACCCGTTGTCGTTAAATTTAGTAAGAATAAAGATAATAAGTTAAATCATAACTATTTGCATTGATGTAAAACAAGAGAGTTTTAATACAACAGTAAAATATGGCCGCAAGCTCTCATAATAAAATGTGAAAACTTCAGGAGAGAATAGTCTAATAGCTCTGTGTAAAAGGGATGTTAGAGTTTGTTTAACGTCAGGGGATTGATGGAAATAAAAACAAAAAAGCCCTTTAATCTAATTTAGATTAAAGGGCTTTAATGATGTTTAGCAAAGGCTAATTAATAAGACGATTTAGTCGTTATTAGTTCTAGCTGCTGAGTTTCTGCGATTGCCTGAAAAGTTAGAACCGTTGCTGTTGCCACCACCTGTCGAATTACTGTTACTAGTTCTTCTGCCATTACTTGGCTTTGATGAGCGAGAATTGTCACTTGAACCAGAACGACCACCTGAGCGATTGTCAGAGCGGGGCTTTGACGAACGACTTGGAGAGTCAGACTGTGAACTGCTCGATGATTGTCTTCTTGGACTTTTCTTTTTAGGCGCTCTAATTTCTCTAGACGCTGGTAAAGGAACACTTGGTGCAAATTCGTCATCAGCAACACGTTTAATATGTTGTTGAATTAATTGCTCAATATCATTCAGGTTTTTACTTTCATCAATAGAGACTAAAGAAACCGCTTTACCGTTTGCGCCAGCTCGGCCTGTACGTCCAATACGGTGAACGTAATCTTCAGCAACTTGAGGCAAGTCAAAATTTACAACTTGTGGAAGTTGGTCAATATCGATACCACGAGCCGCGATGTCTGTTGCAACTAATACTCTAACTGATTTATCTTTAAATCCAGCTAATGCTTTAGTTCTTGCTCCTTGGCTCTTGTTACCATGGATTGCAGCTGCACTGATGTTTTTGCTTTCTAGTACTTTAGTTAAACGGTTCGCACCATGTTTGGTTCTTGAGAATACTAACACTTGCTGCCAATCGTTTTGTTTAATAAGTTTGACTAATAATTTAGATTTTTTACTTTGATCAACTGGGATTATCCACTGTTCTACCGTTTTAGCGGTTTCGTTTCTTGGTGTTACTGAAATTTCAACAGGATCGTTAATTAGACCTTTTGCCAAGTCACGAATATCATCAGAGAAAGTTGCCGAGAACATAAGGTTTTGACGTTTTTTCGGTAGTACTTTTAAAATACGTTTAATGTCATGAATAAAGCCCATATCTAACATACGGTCAGCTTCATCTAATATTAATACTTCTAAGTCATTAAATTTAATTGCGTTTTGATTAAATAAATCAATTAAGCGACCAGGTGTTGCTACCAAAATATCAACGCCTTTTCTTAGCGCCATAAGTTGAGGATTAATTTTAACGCCACCGAAAACAACATGGGAACGTAAAGGTAAGTCTTTACCGTACATTTCAACACTTTCTGCAACCTGAGCGGCTAATTCGCGTGTTGGTGTTAATACTAATGCTCTAACGTGATTCGGTTTTGCTTTTTCACCTTGAGATAATAAATGCAATAGCGGTAATGTGAAACCAGCGGTTTTGCCTGTACCGGTTTGAGCGGCGGCCATAACGTCTTTGCCACTTAATACTGCAGGAATTGCTTGTTGCTGAATAGGTGTTGGTGTGTCGTAACCCTTTTCACTAACAGCTGTTAAGATTTTTGGGTTTAGACCTAATTCAGAAAAAAGCATATATTCTCACTATTGTAATTAATTTGACGGGAGGCCAAAAGGCGATGAAAGGTACAGTAATAAAGCGATAAAGGCAATGTTTCAATGGTTGATTTAGTACTAAATTGAATAAAAATAGGGCAATCCCTATAGTTCAGCTAAAAGGAGCTGAGATTAAAATAACTGGGACAATTATAATCATTCGATTAAAGTGTTGCTCCTGATACTGGTAGATGTAAATACGAGGTGAGCGTTATGTTAACGAACTTTAAATACCTTGAACTAAATAGGTTGAATTAAATGAGTTGGTTTGTTTATGTATTACGTTGTGCTGATGACTCTCTATATACAGGGATCACAACAGATAAAGCAAGACGCTTAGCTGAACATAATAAAGGTATCGCAGCTAAATACACACGAGTTCGTATCCCTGTAGAAATGGTTTACAGTGAGGATTCACCAGATAGAAGTACAGCGACTAAGCGAGAGATGGCGATTAAAAAACTCACTAGAGCAAAAAAAATACAACTTATTCAAATGGATCCTCAAAACGAAAAAAGATAAACCGCCGTCAACTTTATCTTTATTGGGTCCAGCTTGATTTGAACAGTGAAGATTTTCATGAGTGATAAAATAGCAGTTACTTGCAGAATAATTCCTATGTTAGACTGATCTGGTCTTTGGTTTTTATTGGACTTGGTTTTTACCTCGGTATTTATTTAATGCTTAATTTACGAACGTTATCAATTGTAGCTATTTGTTTGTCTGCTTTTGCAGTGACATGTGATAGCCATTCGGCTGAAAAAAAGAAAGTGAAAGTCACCTCATTAAGTGCTCAAAAACAAGAGCAGGTTATAGGGGACGTAAATGAAATCGGAATAATTCCTCGCTTTGCAACACTTGATGAATTGTTCGCTTACAAAGATGAGTTTTTAGCTACTGAACCTGAAGAGGTACTTAAGGCATTTAAACAATTCCAAATAAATCATTTGCCTAGCCCAAGTGATAAAAATACTAACGATCTGAGTGAAAATAAGAGTTTTAAAATAAATCAAGATCTTGCAGGTGGTGATACTCTAAATAAAAATGACGGTTTTGATTTAAATATAAATGTTAATGGCAGTCCAGAGCTAAATACTATTCCAGATATTGCTGTTATTCCAAAGTTCGATGTTATACCTGAACTTGATGTTACTAACGAGCTTAACCCCACTCCAGATCTTAATATAACGCCTGAGCAAAAGTTTAAATTTACCCTTGCATTATCAGAGATAAACCTTGCGTTATTAGAGTTTGATACCGCGTTAGCTGAGCTAGAGTCTTTACCATTATCAGATTTAAAAACGGTTAACCAAATCACGCTACTCGAGAAGAAAGCGCAAATACTAAGCAAAAAGAATGACTTTTTTAATGCCGTTCGTTATTTAACCCAGGCTAATAAATTGTCAATGAGTAATGATTTAAATCGTCAATCAATACTTACCGCATTACAACTATCAGAAATTTATGTCACTTTGTCAGATATAGACAAAACCCTTTATTGGCAGCAAAATGCCAAATCTCTTTTAGCTAAAGAAGAGGATTTAGGTCTGTTAATTGAAGCCTCTATTTTGTTAGCGAAACAACAGCAAGATACAGGTCAACATTTAAATTCAACGAGAACACTTATTAATGTTGTTGACCGAGTCGCGGATAAAAAATACTACAGTGTGGAAGCCAGTTTACGATTACGCTTAAGTGAAAATTTCAAAACAGCTAAGCAATATGTAAACGCTGAACAAGAATTAGAAAGAGCATATAAGTTAGCCGTTAAGTCTAGAAATCAAGAACAACAACTCGTTGCCATTATCCATTTAATTGATGTATATGCTGTACAAAATAAGTTTTCTAGTGCTAAACCATTATTGAAAGCTGCAAAAAGCTTAGAACGTTTTCTTACCACAGTGAAAGATAAGCGCGACTATGAATTAGCTAAAGCTCAAGTGTTAGCTGGTACCTCTCAATATAAAAAAGCGTTAAGAATTTTAGAAAATCTAGATATGAGTGATGTTCTTGACGAAAATGCTAAACGAGAACTAGATATTAAGTTATTAGAGCTTAAGTCTAACTGGTTAGTATTAAATGGAAAGAAACAAGCGGGTATCCAGTTGTTCAAAAAGTCTCTTGATAGCAAATTAGCGCAACAAGAAACCAGTTCTACTATTAAATTAGATTTTCTTATGGCTAATTATAAGTATGACGTTGCCCAAGCTAAAAATGAACTGGCTGAAGTTCAACAACAACTACTTGAATATAAGAAACAAAATGATAAGTTAAAGCAACCAAAAGAAGGCTTTATAGATTCTTTGTATAACAACAGGGTATTATTAGCCGTTAGTGTTATTCTCTTGCTTGCCATCGTTTATCTTATCGTTAGAGTGTTTAGGCCAAAAAAATCAAAACGAATATTTTTAGACCCTGTAAGCGGTGCCAATAATCATAATTACTTTATTAAACATGTTAAATTGCTGATGCAAAATAATACGCCTTTTAGTCTAATAATGTTTGATATAGACAACATGCGTAAGGTTAATGACAAGTTAGGCTTTGAGTTGGGCGATAAATTATTGGCTTTAGTGGTTGAGCGATTAGACTCCCGTTTAGGCAGTAATAAGTTTTTAATTAGGTTGTCCGGTGACAAATTTATGGTCATAGCGAAAGATTTTAGTTTAAAACAAGCATTTGCACTGGCAGAAGTGTTACGAAAAGAGTTAAATAGCGATAAGTTTTATATAGACAATTTAGGTATTAATTTGTCGGCATCATTCGGTGTAAGTTATTGTTATGGTGATAAAAATATAGATACAATAAAAGATGATGTTAAAGACGCGTTAGATAAGGCAAAAACCAAAGGTGGTAATATCACTCAAGCAATGGATTTTGGTAAATAATAATTTAAGAAAGAAAAGGTTTAGGTAATGACAGAGGCAACTACCACAATAAGTAGTGACGGAATAGAACAGCTGCCATTAAGGAAGTTCACCGAGGATGCATATTTAAATTACTCGATGTACGTCATTATGGACAGAGCGCTACCTCATATAGGTGACGGATTAAAACCTGTTCAACGCCGAATTATTTATGCAATGTCAGAGTTAGGTTTATCTGCAAATGCTAAATATAAAAAATCAGCACGTACTGTTGGTGACGTATTAGGTAAGTATCATCCACATGGTGATAGTGCTTGTTACGAAGCTATGGTGCTAATGGCTCAGCCTTTCTCATACCGTTATCCTTTAGTTGATGGTCAAGGTAACTGGGGGGCTGCGGATGATCCTAAGTCGTTCGCTGCCATGCGTTATACCGAAGCTAGGTTATCAAAGTTCAGTGAACTGTTACTGTCAGAAATTAATCAGGGCACCAGCGATTGGGTTCCTAACTTTGACGGTACTATGGATGAGCCTAAAATATTACCAGCTCGTCTTCCTCATATTTTATTAAATGGCATAACCGGTATAGCGGTTGGTATGGCCACAGATGTGCCGCCACATAATACTCGTGAAGTTGCAGAAGCTTGTATTCACCTATTAAAAGATCCTAATGCGTCGTTAGATGATTTAATGGTTTACGTAAAAGGCCCAGATTATCCAACGGAAGCGGAAATTATTACGCCGTCTGCTGATATCGCCAAAATTTATGAAACTGGTAAGGGCAGCATTAAAATGCGCGCCACTTATATTGAAGAAAATGGTGATATTGTTATTACAGCCTTACCTCATCAGGTTTCTGGCGGTAAAGTATTAGAGCAAATTGCTGCTCAAATGACAGCGAAAAAGTTACCTATGGTTACGGATTTACGTGATGAGTCTGATCACGAAAATCCAACTCGTATTGTTATTATCCCGCGTTCTAACCGTGTTGATATTGCACCTGTAATGCAGCATTTATTTGCATCTACTGATTTAGAGAAAAACTATCGTGTCAATTTAAACATGCTTGGTCTAGATGGATTGCCTAAAGTAAAAGGGCTAAAAACTATCTTAACTGAGTGGTTGGAATATCGTCGTGATGTTGTTACTCGTCGTTTGAATTTCCGCTTAGAAAAAGTGTTATCACGCTTACATATTTTAGAAGGGCTATTGGCCGCATTCTTAAATATAGATGAAGTGATTGAGATAATTCGCGCGAATGACAAACCAAAGCCAGTATTAATGGAACGATTTGGTATTTCTGAAATTCAAGCTGAAGCAATTTTAGAATTAAAATTACGCCAATTAGCTAAATTAGAAGAAATGAAAATTCGTGGCGAGCAAGACGAATTAGAAAAAGAACGTCAGTACTTAGAGTCATTGTTAGGCTCTCGTGTCAAAATGAATAATTTGTTGAAAAAAGAAATTACAGCCGATGCAGAAAAATATGGCGATGATAGACGTTCGCCATTAGTTGTTAGAAACGAAGCAAAAGCAATTTCAGCAAAAGACTTAGTGCCAAGTGAGTCAGTAACCGTTGTGGTCTCTGATAATGGTTGGGCTCGTTGTGCTAAAGGTCATGATGTTGATGTTGACAACTTAAGTTATAGATCGGGGGACGGATATAAATCTTCCGCTAAAGGGAAGAGTAATCAACCAGTTGTGTTTATTGACACTTCAGGCCGAAGCTTTAGTACAGATGCGCACTCATTACCTTCGGCTAGAAGCCAAGGTGAGCCATTAAGTGGTCGCTTTAGTATTGTTGCTGGTGAAACCATAGAACATACTATTATGGCCAAAGAAGATCAAAAATACCTGATTGCCTCTGATGCTGGTTATGGTTTTATTTGTACTTTCTCTGATATGTTAACTCGTCAAAAAGCAGGTAAAGCATTGGTGAGATTGCCTACTGGAGCTAAGCTATCTTTACCTCAACCAGTGTCAAATATAGATACTGACTTGTGTTTAGCTATTTCCACTGAGGGACGGATGTTGGTTTTCCCATTAAAAGACTTACCTATGTTAGCCAAAGGTAAAGGGAATAAAATTATTAGTGTTCCATCTGCATTAGCGGCAAGTCGTGAAGAGTATGTTAAACAGATCATGATTGTGCCAGAAAGTGCAGGTGTTATTTTACATGCAGGTAAACGTAAGTTAACACTAACCAAGAAAGATTTAGAACATTATCAAGGTGAACGTGGACGCCGAGGTAGCAAATTACCTAGAGGCTTACAGCGTGTTGATTTAGTTGAAATAGAGTTTAAAAAGTCAAGCTCTGAGTCAACAGAAGTGATTAGCGAACCTAATTCACCCTTAGATGAATAACTTAGTTATGAATTTTTATTAATATTATTTAAAGCTCTTATATTTGATAAGGGCTTTTTTATTACTTAGAATTTTATTAAGCATTATACCAATCGTATTTAAATGCTTAATAAACATTACCGCTGTAGTATCAGTTTGCTACAATGCGTCCTTAAATTTATGGGAGCTTGATTTGTGTTAGGAATAATTAGATTACTTTTAATGGCAATATTTTTTGTATTGTCCACTGTATATTTATTAACGTATTTAATTATTCGACCATTTCGTCGTAATAATGTAAAGGTTGTCGCTAATACATATGGTTGGTTTTGCCGTTTTTTAGGACTGAGCTATGAAGTTAGAGGTCTTGAAAACGTTAAAGATCACCCAGTTGTTTATATAGGTAATCACCAAAATACTTACGATATATTTACGGTTTCAAATGCAGTACGTCGAAATACAGTAAGCATGGGTAAAAAAAGCCTTAAATGGGCGCCGTTTTTTGGTCAAGTGTATTGGTTATCGGGCAATATATTGATTGATAGAGGTAATCGTACTAAAGCTCATGGCACTATTGGTCAGGCAGCTGAAAAAATCAAACAGAAAAAAATATCTGTTTGGTTATTTCCTGAAGGTACTCGTTCAAATGGTCGCGGTTTATTAAAGTTCAAGTTAGGTGCTTTTTATACGGCGAATATGGCAGGAGTTCCACTTGTTCCTGTTGTGATCAGTACCACGCATAATCAAGTTAAACTTAACCGTTGGAATAACGGAAAATATATCATTGAATATTTGCCTGAAATGACGGTTGATAGTGATGACAAAGCGGCAGTTCGAGAAGTTGCCGATGCGGCTCATGAGCTAATGAAAAATAAACTAGCAGAATTAGATAAAGAATTAGCCGAAGTTAATGGTTTCACGAATAAATAATACAAGGTTTACGTAGGAAAAATAATGAGTATTACATCAACAGATTGGCAAGAATTTACTAACGACATTGTTGAACAATTGTTGGAAGATGATTCTAATGAAGAAGCCATGTATTTAATTGAGCACCATTTTGTTTCATCTAGTGCCGAAGAAGCAGACTTAGCTATGCAGCAAGGTTTTTTAAATGGTTGGGATATTTCTGAACTAGAACAAATGGAAGAAGAAGACGGACAAATTGTGTTTTGCTTTGATGTTGAAACTGAATGTCCATTAGATGAAGAGATCATCGGTGAAGAGGTTGTTCTTATGGTCGAATTTGCGGATAAGAATAAACTTGTATACGAAGGCTGGGGTACTCACTTTGAAGAGTAACCTGGGGCGCTGAGAGCTTAATGCTTTTTCTTCATAAAATAAAAATGGCGAGTAATATACTCGCCATTTTTTATTTTGTAATTAGTATTAAAGTAACTCACGATTGAAAACTTATTTATTATCGTTTAGGACCTTTTGCCAAAATGGTTTATGTTGATTAAATCCGTGTCTTATATACTCGAAAAGGTCATCACTTGTAAGTGGTTTGCTAAAATAATAGCCTTGTATTAATCCGCAATTATATTCATGTAATACTTTTAACTGCTCGACAGTCTCTACACCTTCTGCGATAACGTTTATGTTCATAGATTCAGCAAGTCCTATGATTGCTTTAACAATTGCTTGATCGTTTTCATTTTTAGCAAGGTCAATGATAAATGAACGGTCTATTTTTAACGTATTAATAGGGAATTTTTTTAAGTAACTTAAAGATGAATAACCTGTACCAAAATCATCAACTGCAATCGTGACACCCATATCTTTTAATTGCTGCAGGCGAATTATATTGTCTTCAACATCTGACATAATGGCGGTTTCTGTCAGTTCTAATTCTAATAACTCAGGTGGTAATTGTGAGTCGATAAGCGCGCGTTTAACTTTTTCTATTAAAGCAGATTGTTTAAACTGAACGATAGATACATTAACTGAAATACAACAAGCCACACCTGCGTCTAACCAACGTTTAGCTTGGAAACAAGATTCCCGTAATATCCATTCACCAAGCTCAATAATCAACCCTGATTCTTCAGCTAAAGGTATAAATTTTATTGGTGGTACTATGCCTAATTCTGGGTGTTGCCATCTAACTAAAGCTTCTACTTTATCCACACAATTATTTATTAGATCAACTTGAGGTTGGAAGTATAATTCAAACTCTTGTTTTTCAATGCCAGTTCTTAAGTACTCTTCTAGTTTTAAGTACTCTGAACCTTTGTCATTTAATGATTTTTCATAAAATGAATAAGTGCGTCTTCCAAGATCTTTAGCTTTATACATAGCAATATCAGCATGTTTCATTAATTCGTTAACTGAAGTGCCATGCTCTGGATAGATTGCGATACCGATGCTAGGTGTGACCATAACTTCATAATTTTCTATCTTGATAGGTTTAGAAATTATATCAATGATACTCACAGTGGTATTCGTGATTGCTTTAGGAGAGTTTATTTGGCTAAAAAATAAAGTAAACTCATCACCGCCAAGTCTGGCGACTTTGTTATTTGATTTCGCCTGTTCGGCCAATTCGTCAGTATCAGTTTGCTGAATATAACTATTGAGACGCTCTGCAACCTTTTGTAATACAAAGTCACCATGTTCGGGACCTAAAGTATCATTTATACGTTTGAACCTATCTAGGTTGATAAATATAACTGCAGCTTGGCTTTTCTCTAGTTTGGCTTTAGAAATAAGCTTATCCAAACTTTCATAGAAAAACTGTCGATTTGGTAAACCCGTTAGTGAGTCATAATAAGCTAATTTATGTAATTTTTTAGCATATTCCACTTGACGTTTAATTCTACATTTTTGTTGTTGAATTAAAAAATATACAAGTGTTGATAATATTAAAAAGTATACTAAATATGCATACCAGGTGCGCCAGATTGGAGGTTGAACTTCAATAGGAATAACTATTTCATCACTCCAGATATTATCATTGTTACTACCGCGGACTTTTAAGGTGTAATATCCGTCGTCGAGGTAAGAAAAAGATACTTTGTTATTGGTGCCTAAACTCACCCAAGCATCGCTCAAACCTTCCATTTTGTATTGGTATTTATTATTTTCTGGCTTAGTATAATCTAGAGCTGCGAACTCAAAGTCGACTATGGTTTGTTTATAGTTAAGCTCTAAAACACCATCTTCTCTAAACTGCTGGTGGATAGGCTGTACTATATTTGATTGACTATATTTAGTTAGCCTTAATACTGGTTTATAATGATTTATTGGAACATTTTTAGGGTTGAAAACGTTAAAACCATTAGCTCCTCCAAAATACATACTTCCATCTTTGTCTTTGTAAAAAGCGCTACTGTTAAAGTCAGACCCTTGTAATCCGTGCGTAGTGTTAAAGTTAACTACATCAAGAGTATTAGCATCAATACGTGATATACCTTTTGCATGACTAACCCAAATAAAGCTATTGTCACTATCTTCTTCTAGCAGGCCGTATGTGAAATTACTAGCTAAGCCGTGTTGAGTTCCAATATGTTGGAATACAGTTTTACCTTTCTCTAGCTGTTTTTTGTCTAATCGAGCAATACCGGTATCTTTTGTGGCAACCCATATATATTTTTCCGTGTTTAATACACCGAATAGATCGTCACTGAGGAGTTGATTATCTTGATTGTCATCGGATAAAAACTGTGTGATCTTCTTACTATTAAGATTATATTTTAGTAATCCGCCATCTCTTGTTGCAATCCAGATATTCCCTTTTCCATCTTCTACTAAATCAACAATGTAGAGGCTATTTGGTGAATGTTTTACTGAGGATGGTAAACTGATAAATGAGAAGATATTCGTGCTTTTATCAAATAGGTTCAAGCCTCCACCATAAGTACCTATTGCTAACGTACCGTTTGAAAGGTTTAAAATTTTACTAATAGCATTGTCACTGATCGAGTTTGAGTCATTTTTATCGTGTGTATAAATAGTAAATTCAGATGCATTTTTTTTCTTATAGTGTAATCCACTGCGCAATGTTCCTATCCACAAATCATCATTGTCATCAACTAATAGGCTCATTACATTATCTTCTTGTAATGCACTCTCAGCTTGGGGATTAGCTCTAAGATTAGTAACTTTGTTGCTTTGATTGGATATTATACTGACACCACCATTCCAAGTGCCTAGATATAAGTTCTCTTGGCTGTCAGTGGCAAATGCCATAATTGAATTACTAGATAGTTTTTTATATTTGCCGTGCTTATTAATATGTGGAAAGTAGTTTAATGATGCATTCCAACGGCTTATTCCCGATTGTGTACCAATCCAAATAACACCACCATCATCTTGCAGTAGTTTTGAGGTTCTATTGCTAATAAGACTAGTAGGTCGCGAAGGTTGATATAAGGTTCTGGTAAAGGTTTTACCGTCAGGGTTTAATTTACATAAACCATTTTCAGTGGCAAACCACATATCACCGTTATGATCTTGCATAATATCATTAACATAATTAGCACATAAGCTAGTATTGTTATTAAGGGCAAACTGAAAGTGTTGTACGACTTCTAATGCTTGGTTTAGGACAAAAACACCAGAATCTTCAGAGCCAATCCATACTAAATTACGATCATCAACTAATAGAGTTCTTAATTTGTTGGTTGGTATAGAAATCTGTGTGTTTAAGCTAACTTCTTCAAATGCATTGCTATCCAGCCTCTTAATTTTTAATCCATATTGAGGAGAAGCTATCCATAGATTACCTGTCATATCATATGTTAAATCAGATACTGGGTTATTATTACTTTCTGGAGTGGAGTTATAATTTAGGTATGTTTTAAATGTTGCTGAGTGGATATCGTATTCTGTATATCCGGAAAATTGGCTGGCAAATAATAGATTGCCATTTGAGGCTTCGGTAATAGCAACGTAACTAGCCCCATCGATACCACTAATATTTTCATCCGAACTAAAGTTCTTAAATCCATCTATTTCTGGTAGATAAAGGTGAAACCCACCGGCACTAGCCGCCCATAATCTTCCTTCTGAATCAACCAGCAAGTCCCAAATCCAATTGTTACTTAACGATGTTTTAATTCCAGGTGAATGACTATATTTTTTAAAGCTTTTTCCATCATAGCGGGTAAGGCCATCTTGAGTTGCAAACCAAATAAACCCCATTTTATCTTGTATTATTGAATTTATAGACGGGTGGGCTAGACCATTTATATCACTAATATTATTAAAGTGAATTGTATTATTGTCTTCATTCAATAAACTGCTTGAAAAAGCGCTATTTGAAAATAATAATACAAATATAACAGTTGGAAAAAACTTTATTGAGAGCTTAATACAAGGAATGGATAACAACATTACATAACCACTTTTTATTTTTATTATAGGTTAACGCTATTTAGCTTTTATAACACAACGGTTATAGGCTGTCACTGAGTGTTATGGTTAAACAGTTATGTAGTAAGGGAAATAAATAGCCTCGAGACGTTAGAGGCTATATCACATGGAAGCTTTTGGAGTTGTATTATGCTAAGCAATACTCTTAGTACGAATAGGCCAAACAAAACCAGCTACTTCAGATTGAATACGCTTAGTGCGGATAGGCCAAACAAAACCAGCGACTTCAGATTGAATACGCTTAGTACGAATCGGCCAAACAAAACCAGCTACTTCAGATTGAATACGCTTAGTGCGGATAGGCCAAACAAAACCAGCTACTTCAGATTGAATACGCTTAGTACGAATCGGCCAAACAAAACCAGCGACTTCAGATTGAATACGCTTAGTGCGGATAGGCCAAACAAAACCAGCGACTTCAGATTGAATACGCTTAGTACGGATAGGCCAAACAAAACCAGCGACTTCAGATTGAATACGCTTAGTGCGAATAGGCCAAACAAAACCAGCTGTTTCTATTGTTTGAGATTTTGTAGATAAACGAACCAATGGATTAATTGTATTTAATTGAATGGCTTGCTCTTCTGTTAATGAAACGGAGATTGCACTTATTACAGAAAAGTCATGGATTACCTCACCACCAACTTGTTCTACTAGTTCAACCATAGTTGCCTTGCTGGCACCTTGTAACATATATGCAACTTCGTTTGAATTTGACTGATATACATTAAATGCAGCTAATAATGTAAATACACTTGCAGTCGATAACAAAATTGTTTTTTTTGTTCTTTTTAATATTTTGTTAAACATCTTGATAAATAACCTTTTTTCTTATTTAGGAACTTAATCGAAAGCAAGTTTAAGACCAGACTTACTAGTATTTATTACTAAATGGTAAAGAGGTTAAAAATTGACGTTCAAGTTATAAATCTAAGGCGTTTGCTGCACAAATTGATAGTAAAAATAGAATGAAAAATATTTATGTATGTGGGTCTTATTAAAACAAAAGCGGCAATTTGTTGCCGATTTTGTTGCTAGTTTTTGCCATTAAAGATGGCAACTGTTGCCACGTAAGGTGTGATTAATAATGCTTTTATTTGTAATTTCTAGCAAAAGAGGCGGAGATGAATATAAGGTCAGATGACAAATTTCTGAGGGATATTAATAAATGAATATCGCACTTATAAATACGATATTCAGATAAATAATACTTAAAATGTTTTTTTATTAAATAAACGTATGGCTAATACCGATGTTAAACATACGGCAAAACAACTGAATATAAACACCATAATTTGAGGCATGCTAAAACCAAACAATGACCAGTCTATATCTCCACAAGTTCCTCTTGCTTCAAAAAGGCTTGGGATTAATGTGTGAAGTTGTAGCCACTCTGGAAAGTTAGGATATATATCACAGCTTAACGCTAGCATGAAGTTGTCAGGGTTTTGCATTGCAACGTGTTCTAACGCTATCAATAATCCCCAAATACAAGATACTAACAAGCCACTAATACTTATTAACCGAACTATTAGATTGTGTGGGTTCACTAGAGCAGGTAAAGCACTTAATGCTATGCCAAATACAGCAACTCTTTGGTAGATGCACATAATACAAGGTTCTAAACCCATACCGTATTGAAAGTACAAGGCGATAGATTCTAATACCAAGGCGATTGCAGCGATTAAAAACCAAGGCCAACGTAATGCTGGCCAAGTTGATATTGCAGGTAAACTAAACACTATATTAGTGTCCAGTTATATTAGATTGACCAATTGTCGCATGATGCTCAATTAGGTGATGGTCATACAAGAACTGAGTTAAATCTTCTAACCCGTAGTAAGTTGCTAACAAACCAACAACAGATAATACAATGGTATATGGCAGTGCCATATAAACCATTTTACCGTATGACAATCTAATTAACGGTGCTAATGCAGATGTTAATAAGAATAGGAATGCTGCTTGCCCATTTGGCGTTGCAACACTTGGTAAATTAGTACCTGTATTAATTGCTACAGCTAAAAGGTCAAACTCATCACGTGTAATAATGCCACGTTGTAATGCTGCAGCTACTTCATTGATATAAACTGTTCCTACAAACACATTGTCACTAACCATAGAGAGCAGGCCATTGGCAATAAAGAACATAACAAGTTGCATCTTACCTTCAAAGGTTAATACCCATTGAATAACCGGAGCAAATAAACCTTGGTCTATTATTACAGCAACAACGGCAAAGAATACACACAATAAAGCGGTAAACGGTAAGGCTTCTTCAAATGCTTTACCTATAGAATGTTCATCGGTGATACCGGCTATTGAGGTTGCTAAGATAATAACGGATAAACCAATTAGGCCAACAGCCGCTAAATGCAGTGCTAATCCTATAATTAACCAAATAGCAATTACGCCTTGTGCCCATAAGATAATTTTGTCACGTTTTGTACGGCGGCCATCATTTTCAGTATCGTAATCAACTAATATTTTACGTACTGAATCTGGTAATTTAGCACCATAGTTAAATATCTTAAATTTCTCTAATAAAACAGTGGTTAATAAACCAAATACTAATACTGGGATAGTAATTGGTGACATACGTAATGCAAACTCAACAAAACTCCAACCTGCACGTTCTGCAATAACAAGGTTTTGTGGCTCACCCACTAGAGTACATACACCACCTAATGCAGTACCTACACCAGCATGCATCATAATATTACGCATGAAAGCTCTAAACTCTTCTAAGTCTGAACGTGTTGGTACATCTAAGTGTTCATCATCTGTATGATCGTGATCAGTAACATGATTATGTTTACCTGAGGCAACTTTATGATAAATGGTATAAAAACCAGTTGTTACTGTAATGATAACGGCAACCACTGTTAATGCATCTAAGAACGCAGATAAGAAAGCAGAGGCAGCAGCGAATGCAACGGATAAGGCAATTTTAGATTTAACTTTTATCAATAATTTAGTGAAAGAATACATAAGTAAGTCTTTCATAAAATAAATACCGGCAACCATGAACACTAATAACAAAATGACACTTAAATTTTGTGATATTTCATGCTCAACATGCCCAGGGGTTGTCATCCCAACAGCAATAGCTTCAAAAGCAAGTAAGCCACCAGGTAAAAGTGGATAGCACTTTAATGCCATTGCTAGAGTGAAAATAAACTCTAATACTAATGCCCATCCCGCAATATACGGGTCGATATTAAATAAGATTGGATTGATAACCAAACAAGCAATAATAGTGAGCTTGTACCATTCAGGAGAGTGTCCTAAAAAATTTTGATAAAAAGCGCTCAGGGAATTCTGCTGCATACGTTTAAAACCTTCCTTTTAATTGTTTTTAGGCTTAAGCCTATTTTTACACTGATCTAATGTACTAAAGATATTAGTGTAATCCTACTTAAAAAAATGATTTTATGAGAGTTATTTTCAATTATTAGGTTGAAAACCATTTGTTGTACTCAGGTCACCTTCTGGTACAATCAGTCCAGATGAAATAAGGTAAACAGTATTAATGAAAATAATAAAGGCGCAAAGCCCAGCTGGATTTGCTGAAGAATATATTGTGGATTCTATTTGGAATAATCGTTTTCCTCCAGGCTCAATCCTCCCAGCAGAACGAGAATTGTCAGAATTAATTGGTGTAACTCGTACTACGTTAAGAGAAGTATTACAAAGGTTAGCGCGTGATGGTTGGTTAACAATCAAACATGGCAAGCCAACCAAAGTAAATAATTATTGGGATACATGTGGGTTAAATATTTTACCAACATTAGCTAAACTTGATGCTGATGGCGTGGGGGATTTAATCGACCAAATGTTATCTGCTCGCACTAATTTTAGTGCTATTTACATTAGAGCTGCTATAAAAAATTCACCAGAGCGCGTTATTGAGTTAACTCAACAGGCGTTGTCGGTTTCCAATGATCCACAAGAATTTGCTGACTTTGATTATCATTTAAATCATGAATTAGCAGATGGCTCAGGTAATGTAGTTTTTGTTTTAGTGCTAAATGGCTTTAAAGGCTTGTGGTCTAAAATTGCACAATATTACTTCTCACATGAAGAAGCGCGTGAATTATCGCGTGAATATTACCAAGAACTTGAGCAACTGACTAAAGAAGGTAAGCATGACGAATCGATTATTTTAATTCGTAAGTTTGGTATTGCCTCTGCAAAAGTTTGGGAAAAAGTCAGAGCTGACTTACCTGTCGCTTTAGTTGAATAGGTAAGGTCTGCGAAAGATAAAAGTCCTTAATTAATTAAAAAAACCTGCATGTTGCAGGTTTTTTTATATAGAAGGTTATAAGCTGTAAGGTTTAGGGCTTTAAGCGGTAAATTGTAACTATAAAGGTATTAACCTAAACTTAATTTATGCCACAACTCGAACTCTTTCATATACCAAGTCCCTGTAAAGGGATTTGCTTAAACGGCACCAATGGCTTTTGTCAGGGGTGTTTTCGTAGTCGTGATGAAAGGTTTGAATGGATGCAATTTAGTGATGAACAAAAACGCTATGTAATAAGGTTGTGTAAATCTAGAAAGCATCGGTGGATGAAAAAACAAATCGATATCAAAGTGCTGCAAACACCAGTGGAAGATGATCCTACCGATGACTTATTTGGTGACTTGTAAACGCGATAAGAATTGTTAATAGCGATAAACAGATATTAGAAAATAAAAATGAGCACTTAATGTGCTCATTTTACTTCTAGCTAAACAGCCTCTAGTTTAATCGATTGATTTAACAAGTATTTTTGAATTCCGCTGGAAGTTATAAAGTTGCTTTTTACCTTCAGGCAGAGCGTCTATCGTACTTTCAATAAAACCTTGTTCTTGGAACCACATACCACTTACCGTTGTTAATACAAATATAGTTTCAATATTTTGCTCTTTGGCTATTTCAGAAACAGCTTTGATCAATCGCTGTCCTCTATTGCCTTTTCGGTAATCGGGATGAATAACAACACAAGCTAATTCAGCAGATTTGTCTTGTGGATACAAGTACAAAGCCGCACAAGCAATTATCATTTCTTCTTTCTTTAATACCACAAAACGATTGATTTCATTTTCTAACAACTCCCTAGAGCGTTTAACTAAAATACCTTCTTGCTCTAAAGGTTGGATTAATTCCAATATGCCAACCACATCATCAATAGTCGCTGTACTCATCTGTTCACGATGATCTTTCGCTATCAATGTACCAGCACCATCCGGTGTAAATAACTCTTCAAGTAATGCGGTGTCGCTTTGATAACTAACACAATGACAACGTTCAACGCCATTTTCACCCGCTTTTATAATTGCATTTAATAACAACAGCTGGTCTAAGTACTTTTCTTGTTCATGTATTTGTTCACTGGCCAGTACTTTTACTGTACGGATACTACAGCTACGTACTAATTCGCCTGTAGAATCAATAAGTCCTTCATCTTTACTAAAGGTGATCAGCTTATCGGCATTGAGGGCAATTGCAGTTTGTGTCGCAACGTCTTCAAGTGCTAAGTTAAATACTTCGCCGGTAGTCGAGTAACCAATAGGTGAAAGTAAAACTATTGAACCAAAGCCTAATTGAGTATTTATACCGTACTCATCAACTCTACGAACACAGCCCGTGTATTTAAAATCCACACCATCTTTAACACCAATAGGTTTGGCAATAATAAAATTACCAGTGCTGACTCGAATTTTTGAGCCGTGCATAGGTGAATTTAACAATCCCATGGTTAACAGTGCTTCAATGTGCAGACGTAGCGAGCCAGTTGCATCTTTTACCGCAACTAGAGTTTCAGCATCTGTAACTCGCACATTGTTTTCAATTTTACATTCAAGTCCACGCTGAGCAATACGCTCTTCAATCTGAGGTCTGGCTCCGTGCACAATAACCAATTTCATCCCTAAACTATGCATAAGCGCAATGTCATGAATAATGTTAGCAAAATTAGGATGCTGTACAGCCTCGCCCGAAAGCATTAATACCACAGTCTTATCTCTGTGTGCATTAATGTAAGGGGCTGAGTTTCTAAACCACTTTACGAAATTTTTATTATTAACCATTACTAATAATTCTCAATTACAGAAGCTATTTAAAATTTAAAAGCCAGTGTAAATTACAAGTTAAACCTGACTAAGGGTATATTTCATTGCTACTTCGCTATTTGGATCTTTAAGCTCAGTAGGCTCACTGTCTTCAATAATATTGTCAGCTAAACTGCTTTTTTCAATAATACCAAAACCAAGTTTTTCAAAGTAAGTTGGAATGTAAGTTAAAACAATAATGTCTTTAAGTTCCATTTGATGTGCAAACTCTAATAAGTATTGAACTAACGCAACGCCTTGTCCCTGTTGATGACAATCTTTATCTACAACAATTGAGCGTATCTCTGCTAAACATTTCTCATAAATATATAACGAAGCACAACCAACCACTTGTCCGCCAACTTCAGCCACCACAAAGTTTTGAATATCGTGAATAATATTATCTTGGCTTCTAGGGAGTATTTCGCCTTTATTAGCCCAGTAATTTACTAGTTCAAAAATAACTGCAGAGTCTGACATACGTGCACGACGTACTGATGTCACTGCTGCTTTAGTCGCATTTAAACGTTGTTGTACCTGCTTTAATGCACCATTAATACGTGACTTACCTGGAGCTCCTACAACTTGAGCATTAAGTATCGACTTTTGGCCGGTTTGTACATCAGCCAGTGCTTTCTCTACTTGCTGACGTGACGTTCCACCTAATGCCTCGCGTTTATCTAATGTCGACTCTATTGATAAATGTTGATAAACATCATCTTCAATGCGGTCACTAAATTTTTGTAATTGCGCAAGTGTTAGCTCTTCAAGTGGCACTTCTTTATCAATCGCATCTAAAACTACTTCACCAACAATATGGTGAGCTTCTCTAAATGGTATGTCCTTACTTACTAGATAGTCCGCTAATTCTGTGGCATTAGCATAACCTTGTTGGGCTGCGGCTAATGTACGTTTGCGGTTTACCGTTAAACCTTCAGCAACCAAAGTTGCCATTTCCATACATTCTTGCCATGTATCTAAGCCGTCAAATAAGCCTTCTTTGTCTTCTTGCATGTCTTTGTTATATGCAAGAGGTAAAGCTTTCATCGTCATTAACATAGCGGTTAATGAGCCTGTAACTCGACCAGATTTACCACGGATAAGCTCACAAGCATCTGGGTTTTTCTTTTGTGGCATTAACGATGATCCAGAACTTACTAAGTCACTCATTTCAACAAAACCGGCTTCACCAGAGTTATAAAAAATAAGATCTTCAGCAAAACGCGATAAATGGATCATTGAAATACTGGCTGTCGATAAAAGCTCAATTACATGATCTCTATCAGAAACTGCATCTAAGCTGTTTAAGGTTGCGGTTCTAAAACCTAAATGATGAGCAAGCATTTCACGGTCAATCGGATACGCTGTTCCCGCTAAAGCACCGGAACCTAAAGGCGAAGTATCTAAACGGTATAATGCATCTCTTAAACGACCAATATCACGATTAAACATTTCAACATAAGCCAAACACCAGTGACCAAATGTAACCGGCTGAGCGCGTTGTAAATGGGTATAACCCGGCAAAACAGTGTTACGTTCACGTTCAGCTAAATCTAACATTGATTGTTGTAAGTTAACTAAAGCAACGTATATTTCATCGCCTTTTTCTTTACACCAAAGTTTTAAGTCGGTAGCTACTTGGTCGTTACGAGAACGGCCAGTATGTAATTTTTTACCAAGGTCGCCGGTTTTTTCAATAAGTTGAATTTCAACCCAGCTATGAATGTCTTCTGAGTCAGCCTCAAGAATTTGTTGTGGATTGTTTTCAACCGACTCTTTTAATTCTTCTAACGCTTGAGTTAGTCGAGTTACTTCGTCGTTTGACAATACGCCGACTGTGTTTAAAGCACGGGCCCAAGAAATAGAACCTACAATATCTTGTACCGCCATGCGGTAGTCCACAGGCAATGAATCGTTAAATTTCTTAAATTGTAAGCTCGCTTTTTCTTTAAAGCGTCCACCCCATAAACTCATAAATTACTCCGCCGCAAAAATGTGAAAACTCAAGTTAATACAATTAGCATTAACCTGAGTTTTTTAATATAAAATGTTCAGTACTAAAGCTAACTATTATTTAGTTAGCGCTTTAATTCTGCTTGATAGGCTAAATAAACGAATAAAACCTTCAGCGTGTTTTTGATTATAAACATCATCTGCACCAAAAGTTGCAAAGTCTTCTGAATATAAGCTGTTTGGTGAACGTCTTTTAACAACAGACGCAGTACCTTTATAAAGCTTAAGAACAACATCACCTGTTACGTCTTGCGCTAATGCATTTGCACCAGCCAATATAGCACCACATAAAGGGGTAAACCAACGACCATCGTATAACAAATGTGAAAATTCATGACCAAGTTCTTCACGGTATTTCAAAGTCATTTTATCTAAAATTAATGTTTCTAGACCTTTATACGCTTTGAATAAAATTGTGCCACCTGGGGTTTCATAACAACCACGAGATTTCATACCAACTAAACGATTCTCTACAATATCAATACGACCAACACCGTGCTCTGCGCCAATATTGTTTAATAATGAAATCGCATCTACGCCAGATAGTTTTTTACCATTTACCGTTGTTAACTCACCATGTAAGAAACTAAGTTCTACGTACTCAGCTTTATCTGGAGCTTGTTCAGGAGATTTAGTCCAAGTCCAAACTTGCTCTGTCGGCTCTTGCCACGGATCTTCTAACTCGCCACCTTCGTGAGAGATATGCCAAAGGTTTGCATCACGGCTATAAATTTTTGTAGCACTTGCTGTTGTAGGAACATTTTTCTCAGCTAAATAAGCTAATAAGTCTTCACGACTTTCCATGTCCCACTCACGCCAAGGCGCAATAACGGTTAAATGCGGTGCTAAAGCAGCAAAGGTGCTTTCAAAACGAACTTGGTCATTACCTTTACCAGTACAACCGTGACATACCGCGTCAGCACCTAGTTTTAATGCAAGCTCAACTTGAGCTTTTGCAATAACAGGACGTGCTAAAGACGTACCCAACAAATATTCACTTTCGTAAATTGCGCCAGTTTTTAATGTCGGGAAGATGATGTCGTTTACAAACTCTTCTTGTAAATCTAAAACGTGACATTCACTAGCACCAGATGCGATAGCTTTTGCTTCAATGCCTTCAAGTTCATCATCGCCTTGACCAACATTGGCAGCAAATGCGATTATTTCTACGCTTTCGCCATATTGTTCTTTTAACCAAGGAATGATTGCTGAAGTATCTAAGCCACCTGAGTACGCTAGTACGATTTTTTTAATTTCTTTATTTTGTGCAATAGCCATTATTGTTCTCTTAATCTTTAAATTCTAAATTGATTTTAGCTAACGTTTATGTCACTAGCTTTATAATAAGTTTTATTTTATTGCTTCATTTAACTAGTAGAGTGTGAAGCAGGGCGTTTTGAGCCCACATTCTATTTTCTGCTTGTCTTAAAATAACAGATTGCTCTGAATCTAAAACCTCAGCAGTCACTTCTTCATCTCTGTGAGCAGGCTGGCAATGCATAAAATATTTAGCATTGGCTGACTGCATTAAATCTTTAGTAATTTGAAACGGCTTAAAGGTATCTATAATTTGCTCTAAACTTTTGCCATCACCCATCGATATCCAAGTGTCTGCATATATAGCATCTACCTTACCTAATGCATTAACATCATTGGTCATAGTGATTGTGCAGTCATTATCATTAGCTAATTTATTAGCTTGTTCAATGATATCTTTATCAACGCCATAACCTTCAGGTGTTAATACAACTAAATTCACACCTAACTGCGCGCCAGTTAACATCAGTGAATGAGTAACATTATTACCATCACCAACATAAGCTAAGGTTAATCCTTTCAGCTCACCAAATAACTCTTGTAAAGTCATATAATCAGCCAAGCCTTGGCAAGGGTGATATAAATCACATAATGAATTTACAACTGGAACAGAAGCCGCATCTTTTAATGTGATTAATGTCGAATGCGACATAACGCGTGCAACAATGGCGTCACACCAACAAGATAAATTAGCGCCAAAATCAGCAACATCTTCACGTTTGCCCATTGCGCCATTTTGTAAGTCTAAATAAACCGCGTGTCCGCCTAGTTTATTAATACCTACATCAAAACTAACGCGGGTTCTTAGCGATGGTTTTTCATATAAAGTGGCAATTGATTTGCCTTTTAATGCATCAGCATATTTTTCTGGTGTTGCTTTCATGTCAATTGCTAATGTTAGAATTTCTCGTACTTGTGTTGGTGTAAGATCTAAGTCACCTAACACTGACTGATTGTATAAAGTCATTTTAAAACCTGTATTTAATTTATTATGTTTCTCTTATTACGCGTTTATTTGAGTGCCGAGTTGTATTTGTTCAGACAAATGCAACCTGCTTAACGCGCTAGAATCTTGCCAACTGCCAATATGTACAGGTCGTCGTAATAATCGTGAGGCTTCAAAGGCAGCGTTTACTTTCACTACCATACCGTCACGAATTACTCCTGAGTTAATAAGGCTTTCGATGGACTCTTTATCGAGGGAATTGATTAGTTGTTTATTTGCATTCAATACGCCTGGCACATTACTTAACAAGCATAGCTCAGCTCGTAACAGCTGTGCAGTAGCAACAGCGGCATCGTCGGCATTAATATTTAGAGTTTGGCCTTGTGGATCACAGCCAATAGAATTAATTAATACCACAAAGCCGCTTTCTAATAGAGCTTGAATAGCATTTGGATTATTTGGACTTACTTGCCCAACCGCACCTAATACTTCAGATTTAACTTGTGCATTAAATAAGTCAGCATCGGCTAAACTTAATGAAACTGCATTAAGATTTTGTGCTTTACAAGCGGCTAAAAGTTGTTGGCTTGCGACACCCGCTAATGCACCAACCACAAATGGTAAATGAGTTAATGGCGTGGCACGAACTCCATCTACTTTGGTTGTGCTCAATTGAGTTGCCGACATCATGTCTTCAACTTGAGGTCCGCCACCATGAACAATAACCACAGGACGCACTTTTTTAATATTAGCGGCTTGTTGTAAAAATTCAGCTAAAGCTGTTTTGTCAGTGAGTGCTTCACCGCCGAGTTTAAAAACAATAGGGCTTATTCCGTTCACTTTTATGCAGCCCCTTGCGTTTGAGCACTAGGTAATAAACCAAGTCCTTCGTGTAAATTACAAATAATATTGGCGCATTGAATGGCTTGAGAAGACGCACCTTTAAGTACGTTATCTATCGCACTTATAACAATTAAATCCGTACCATCCAGTTGCCAGTACAGATCACAAAAAGGGGTGTAAGCCACATCATTAATATGTGGAGGCTCAGAACGTAAACGTATTAATGGTTTGTCTGCGTATTGTGACTCAAATGCAGCATTAATTTGATCTAGTGTAGTACCGCCTTTTACTTGCATAACTATAGTTGCAAGTATGCCGCGGTCAAAATTAGCCACATGAGGCGTGAATATGACTTTTCTCCCCACTTCTTGGCAAATCTCTGGTGCATGACGATGCACAAATAAATTGTAAGGTTTTAAACTTAATTCACAAAAGCTAGTGCCTAGCGCTGCTTTTCTACCTGCACCACTAACGCCACTAATTGCATTAATAACCGGCACACAAGCTTCAGTTAATAAATTATGTTGAACTAATGGTTTTATTGCCATTTGCGAAGCTGTTGGATAACAACCTGGTAATGAAATAAGCGCTTGGTCTTTTAAATTATGAGCGTTCCATTCAGGTAATCCATATGGAATAGAGTTTAATTTATCTGCATATTTATGTGAGAAACCATAATATTGCGGATACATCTCAGGGTCTTGTAAACGGAAGCCACCAGATAAGTCCAATACAGTTATGTTTTTTGCCGATAAAGAATAGGCAATATCATGACTGAATTCATGTGGAGTGGCTAAAAAAACAAGCCCCTTGTCAACACTACTTAAAGATGATGTCAGGGCCTCAAGGTTGGTCTTTCCACCAGGAACAAGGGGGAAATCGAGTAGACCTTTATACTTAGGATAAAGGTCTGATAATAACTTGTTGGCATCATTACTATGTTCAGAAACAAACAATGCTTCTAAGGTAAATATAGGATGATTGATAATCATTTTTGCCAATTCAACACCGGCGTAACCACTTGCGCCAAAAACAACGCAAGGTATTTTATTTGTGTTTACCATTTAAGTTACTACTGTAAATCTTTTATTAATCATATTTGACTGAATAATCACAGATAATAGTGTAGATGTAAACAATAAAAATGCAAATAAAGTGAATTAATATTCATAGTTGTGTTTTTATTAATCTACAGTCTTTATTACTTTAGGGCATCTTCAAGATTAGGTAATTTATTTTCAAAAGATTTAGGAATAAATTGCGGTAAAGGTTCATTAATCGCCCACTGCTTAACCTTGTTATCGACAAATTCAACATTTATCCATTGCAATAATGTTAAGACTCTTTCATCTGTTGGTGACGAATATATTCTGTTATGCCCGACCGCAGAAGCTATCACCACGTTAAGGGTGGCAATTACCGCTTTATTACAGTCATCTGTACTTAATATGCATGTGAGAGCCAAAAGTGAAACCAGTGATGTAGTTAACAAGTCTAAATCGCCCACACGTTTATCTATTTGAATAAACCTTTCATCAAAAACAGTGAAATGACATACTCCAGATTCATAACATTCTCTTTCCATCCCCGGAAATAAACCAATAACTTGGCTTTTGCTCATGCCCACTTTCAACTGGCTAAGCTGTGGTGCATATTTTTGAGTGATATCAGGGATATCATCTTTTGAATTTATTTTTACAATAGTTCTGTCAGCAGGGCTAACACAAGCGGTTATCATTAACGTACTTATAAAAACCACTAGAACGGTTTTAAAAGGGATGTTTTTGAAAGACGTGGTTTTATTAAACATTCATACTTCCTGAATTTAGTGTTTATGCAGCGAACTAAATAATTTCAAATTAAGATAACCGCTACTACTTCTGAATTGGTAAATTAACTTATTAAAGTCTATAAAGCGACTAATACCCTGTGTTACAATTTGGTAATTTTATAAATAGAGTAAGTTGTTGTTTTGCTTGAAGTTCAAGGTTTAACCTGTTTTCGTCAAAATCGCTGTTTGTTTGCAGAGCTTAATTTTGTTTTGTCTGATCATCAGATCTGTCAAATCGAAGGGCCAAATGGCGCAGGTAAATCGACTTTGTTACGAGCCATCTTAGGCTTGTTCCGACCGGATGAAGGTAAGATCTTTTGGGCAGGCGAGTCAACGACACAACAAGCTGAACTATTTTTACAGCAAGTTTTATTTCTAGGTCATAAGTTTGCTATTAATTCGGATTTAACCCCTTGGCAAAATTTAGAATTCTGGGCTGTGTTAAATCCCACATCAAACTTAGATTTTGAATCTGCTTTAGCAATGGTTGGGTTAACTGGCCTTGAACACATTCCATGTCACTCACTATCAGCAGGACAACACAGACGTGTTGCATTAGCTCGGCTTTGGTTAACTAATACTAAACTTTGGATATTAGATGAGCCTTTCACCGCAATAGACAAAAATGGTGTTGATTTATTGCAACAGCGTTTTCAGCAACATTTACAAAATGGTGGCATGGTATTAATTACCACGCATCAAGACTTATCTCAAAATTTTGAGCAACTCATTAAGCTCAAACTTGGTGGCAATATAAGTGGGGAGATGTAATGAATTCTAATCTTCCCCAAGCTCAATTGTCTTACTGGATAGCCTTTAAAGCTATTTTTGTACGTGAGTTAAAACTTGCTTGGCAAAAACCTTCGCAAATTATCCAACCTATGGTTTTTTTTCTTATCGTGGTGACATTATTCCCACTTGGCATATCGCCAGCGCCAAAGACATTACAAATGATAGGCCCTGGTGTTATTTGGATTGCTGCGTTATTAGCGATTATGTTAGTGGTCGACCGGTTATTTAGACAAGACTTCCAAGAGGGAACTATTGAAGCTTGGTTGTTGTCTACTGTGCCTATGTCTTTGTTAGTTGCTGCAAAATTATTAGCCGCATGGTTTATCTCATGTTCCGTACTCCTGTTAATATCACCGGTTTTAGCTTTGTTGATGAATGTCGAAAGTCAGGTTATTCCAGCGCTAATGTTGAGTTTATTAATCGGTACACCTATTTTATTGTTTGTTGGCGCGATAGGTAATGCGTTAACGGTCAGTTTAAATCAGGGGGGCGTGCTATTGAGTTTATTAGTTTTACCGCTATATATACCGGTATTAATTTTTGCTACCTCGTTAATTGAAGCGGCCAGTTTCAATATGGATTATTCAGGACAATTGGCCATTTTAGTTAGTATGTTATTAGTGAGTTGTTTTTTCGCACCGGTTGCTATTGCAGCCGCTTTAAAGAATACGGTGAATTGATTTATGTGGAAATGGTTACATCCATACGCAAAAGCTGAGACAGCATATAATTTATGTTATCGCTTATTGCCTTACTTTTCCTGGTTGGCTGCAATTACATTAATAGCCGGCTCTATTTGGGGCTTGTTATATGCCCCTGCGGATTATCAGCAAGGTGATAGTTTTCGTATTATTTATTTTCATGTGCCTACCGCTATTTGGTCTATGGGCGCTTATACCTCAATGGCTATTTGTGGAATGGTTGGTATTGTTTGGCAAATAAAAAATGCTGAACTAGCCGTATATGCTATTGCTCCCGTTGGTGCCGCGTTTACCTTTTTAGCCTTAGTTACCGGCGCAGTTTGGGGCAAACCTATGTGGGGCGCTTGGTGGGTTTGGGATGCAAGATTAACCTCAGAGTTAATCTTATTGTTTTTATACTTAGGCGTTATTGCGCTTTATAACTCATTTGAAGATAAGCGAACTGCAGCAAGAGCGGCCTCTATCCTTGCTATTGTTGGTGTGGTTAATGTGCCTATTATTCATTACTCAGTAGAGTGGTGGAATACGTTACATCAAGGCGCGTCTATTACTAAATTTGATAAACCATCAATTTCACCTGATATGTTATGGCCGCTGTTACTTAATATTGCTGGTTTCTTATTTATATTGGCTGCCATTACCTGCTTAAGACTGGCGAATCAAATTCTTATTAACGACGCCCGTAGACCTTGGGTGAAAGCGCTAGTGGAACAATCGTCTACTGAAGCGACTTCATTAGTGAAGGGGAAATAGAATGCAGTTTAATTCTTTTACTGAAGTATTAGCGATGGGCGGTTATGGCGCATATGTATGGTCATCTGTTGCTATTGTTTTTGCAGTTTTGCTGATGTTAATTGTACATTCTTGCACTGCAAAAAATCGAACCTTACGTTTGTTACGTATAGAGCAAGAACGAGCAGATAAAATATCTCAAGCTAAAGTTGCCAATGCTCAAGCCCTATTTGATAAAAAGTAGCTGAATAAAAGCTAGCTCAATAGAACCAATTTAATATAAACCAATTAATAAAATAAGATTGAAAATAATGAATCCTCGTAGAAAGAAAAGACTATTTATAATTGTTTCTTTAGTTATTCTGTTAGGCGCAGCCATTGGCTCCATGCTGTATGCGTTACAACAAAATATAGATTTGTTTTATACGCCAAGTGAAATACTAGAAGGTAAAGATCTTGGTAATGGAAAAACTGGTGCAAAACCACAAATAGGCCAACGTCTTAGAATTGGTGGTATGGTTGTAGAAGGCAGTGTTGTCCGTAGTGAAACTAATTTAGATGTGCAATTTAAGTTAGCAGACACCGGTCCTATGGTAACCATCAAATACAACGGGATTTTGCCAGATTTATTTCGTGAAGGGCAGGGCATTGTTGCTCAAGGAATTTTAATCGCTTTTGATACTATTGAAGCAAGTGAAGTATTAGCGAAACATGATGAAGAATATATGCCGCCAGAATTAGCAGAAAAAATGAAAGGCATTAAACACGTTAAGCCTAAATATGAAGAAGGTGCTAAGCCAGCATATTAACGAGTGAATTAGAGGCAGTATTAACGTACCTGCTTTATTTTAATGAATTAAATAACAAGAAAAAATTATGATCCCAGAACTTGGTAATTTTGCTTTATATATCGCGTTTGCATTTAGTATTTTGTTGTCGATATTTCCCGCTATAGGTTTAAAACAAAACAATACGCGTTTGATGGCTATGGCGCCAAACCTTACCATTGGTTTGTTTGTGTTTACCTTATTCTCTTTTGCGTGCTTGGCTTATGCTTTTTTAACCGATGATTTTACGGTTGTTAATGTGGCGCAAAATTCAAATTCATTATTGCCAATTCATTATAAATTTGCGGCAAGTTTTGGAAGCCATGAAGGATCGTTTTTACTTTGGTTGTTAATGCAATCAGGTTGGTCTTTCGCCGTTGCTATCTTCTCAAAAGGTTTACCTGTGGATATGCGTACTCGTGTATTAACAGTATTAGGTTGGATAAGTGTTGGTTTCTACGCTTATATCATTATTTCTTCAAATCCATTTGAACGCACTTTACCTTATTTTCCAATTGACGGCCGTGACTTAAACCCATTACTACAAGACATAGGGATGATCATTCATCCACCATTGTTGTATATGGGATATGTTGGTTTATCTATTGCGTTTGCGTTTGCTATTGCTGCGTTATTAAGTGGTAACTTAGACTCAACTTGGGCTAAATGGTCACGTCCTTGGACTGCAGCAGCTTGGGCTTTTCTAACATTAGGCTTAACAATCGGTTCTTGGTGGGCTTATTCAGAACTTGGCTGGGGCGGCTGGTGGTTTTGGGATCCAGTTGAAAACGCAGCCTTTATGCCTTGGCTAGTCGCTACCGCATTATTGCATTCTCTAGCTGTTTCCGAAAAACGAAATGCCTTTAAAAGTTGGACAGTATTCTTAGCGATAGCAGCATTTTCATTAAGCTTGTTAGGAACCTTTTTAGTACGTTCTGGCGTTATTGTATCGGTACACGCATTTGCTACTGATCCAGAACGAGGCGTATTTATTTTAGTATTATTAACTTTGGTAATAGGTGGCAGTTTATTACTGTATAGCTTAAAGGCTGGCAATATTAAAAGCTTTGGTAAGTTTTCAGTATTCTCGCGCGAGTCTATGTTGTGGAGTAATAACGTATTGTTAGTTGCTGCAACTATGGTTGTGTTAATGGGAACCTTGTTGCCTTTAGTCCATAAACAAATTGGTTTAGGTACTATCTCCATTGGCGAACCATTCTTTAATCAAATGTTTACTTACTTGATTGTTCCGTTTGCCTTACTGCTAGGTATTGCGCCTTTAGTTCGTTGGAAACAAGATAAGTTAAACAACTTTATAGCTAAACCTTTGGTTGTTATCGCAATTAGTTTAACGCTTAGCTTAACTTGGCTGTTTGCTGAGTTTGATGAAATTAAGCCACTTGCTTTGTTGGGAGCGACATTATTCATTTGGATTATGCTGTTTACCGCTTTGGAATTAAAACAGACCTTAAATAAGGTTTCGTTTAGTAAATTACCGTTAAGTCACTTTTCAATGGTGTTAGGTCATATAGGTATTGCATTTATTCTTGCCGGTGTGGGGTTAACCTCACAATATTCAGTAGAGCGTGACGTTAAAATGAATATTGGTGACTCAGCAGAATTAAAAGGTTATGAATTTACCTTTGAACAAATTAATAATATCAAAGGGCCAAATTATGAAGGTTGGGCCGCTGAGATTTATATTACTAAACAAAATAAATTTGTTGCGGAATTGCATGCGGAAAAACGTTTTTATCCAGTACAACGTAATACCATGACGGAAGCCGCTATCGATGCGGGTTTCTTCCGTGATATTTATATTTCCTTAGGTGAACGTTTACCTGATGGCGCTTGGGCTTTAAGAATTTACGTTAAACCTTATATTCGTTGGATTTGGTTAGGGGGCATTATTGTCGCTCTTGGTGGATTTTTAACTTTATTTGACCGTCGTTATCGTAATAAAAAAGCTTTGGCTAAGGGGTAAGAGATGACGACTAAAAAGTTTAATTTTCGTCTAGTTCCTTTAATACTGTTTGTATTGTTATTAGCTGTTTTATTAAAAGGTCTGTTTAGCGATCCTAGAGAGCGTGATTCAGCGTTAATTGGCAAAGCATTCCCACAGTTTCAGTTACCAGATTTGTATGATGATTCAAAGCAACATACAGAAAAAACCTTATTAAATGAAGCCGTACTCATTAATGTATGGGGTACATGGTGCATAACCTGTAAATACGAATTACCGTATTTAGCTAAATTAGCCAATGAATATGACGTGAAAATAGTTGGTCTTTATTACGACCAAAACTATGCGCCTGAGTTTGGTCAATTTGCCGATATTCCAGCAATAAGAGTTGAAGTTAAAGATATGTTGGCGCGTTTAGGCAACCCTTATCAATACAATATTTTAGATCTAGACCGCAGTTTGTCACTCAACTTGGGTGTAACGGGCGCGCCAGAAACCTTCTTGGTTGATGCTAACGGTATTATTCGTATGCATCATATGGGGGACGTTAATGAACGTATTTGGCGAGAGAAATTAGCGCCAATTTGGAATGAGATCAATCAATGAAAAAGTTAACTGTCTTATTTAGTTTAATGTTCTTTGTTTGTGTTGCTAACGCAACGGAAGATCAAATCACCTTTAAATCAGAACAACAAAAATCAACTTATTTAGAACTAACTGCGGAGCTTAGATGTCCTAAGTGTCAGAATCAAAACATTGCAGACTCAAATGCCGTTGTAGCCAAAGATATGCGGGTAAAAGTAAAAGCTTTGTTGGATGAAGGTCAAGATAAAGAACAGGTTATTCAATATATGATCAACCGTTATGGGCAGTTTGCTCATTATCAACCACCGTTAAATGTGGCAACTAGCTTGTTATGGTTAATGCCAATAGGGTTTATTTTATTTGCTGTTGTTCTACAAGTTAAACGTAGTAAATCAAAAAACGATGTAAACGTGAGTGAGACTGGTGCAGTACAATTAGACTCTGGTCAACTAGACCGAGAATTAGAACTATTACTAGAAAGCAACACATTAGATGGCAGCTCAGTAGATAATAGCAGTAAGGACAATAAACAATGATCACTTCTTTTTGGCTACCCGCGTTATTAATGCTGTTAATTGCCTGTGTTTTTGTATTCTTTCCATTTATTTCTTATAAAATTAAAGTCAGTAAAGCAGAACAAGCATCAAGCTGGTTCCATGCTCGTGAAAAAGAACTAGCAAAAGAATATGCCGCGGAAAAATATACAGAGCAAGAATATCAAGAAGCATTGACCGAGTTAAAGCTAACGGCAAAAGATGAGCTAACTACAGTACAAACCGATAACTCTAATTCTGTGGTTGATAGTCGTGTATATAAACCTTATTTATATGCCGCTACAGCTTGTTTATTAATTATCGTTTCTGTGTTTTATATTAATAAAGGACTTTATCAACAAGTTGATGATTGGCAGCAAACATTAGCCAAAATGCCAGAGCTTAGTAAAAGAGTGATTCAAAACTTAGACTCTCAGGTATCAGAACAAGAATTAAGAGAATTTGCATTAGGCTTACGTACTAAATTAGCAACCAAAGAAGATCATATTGGTTGGATGTTATTAGGCCGAGTATTGTTGTCATTACAAGATGTAGATGGTGCAATATCGGCGTTTGAAAAATCGTATAATATGCAAAATAATAACGTATCTAATACAGTGAGTCTTGCTCAAGCATTACAAATTAAAGGTGAAGAGTTTGATATAAAGCGCTCGTTATCTTTATTACAGGAAGCGTTAACCCTAAAACCTGATAATGAACTAGCCATTATTTTATTTGGTGAAGGTAACCTGATGTTAGAACGTTACGATGTTGCTAAAAAAGGTTTTGATTTTGCCTTACAAATATTAGATAAAAACGATCCTAGAATTGGCGCTATTCAAGATAGATTGGACTTCATAAATAAAAAACTATCTATGTTATCAAAATCATCGCCTACAAACTTATCAGAAAAAACACCTTCAATTCAGATATCTGTTAATATTCCAGCTGAGTTAAAGAATAAGATGGTTCGTTTTCATTATTTATTTGTGTTCGCTAAAACTGATAAAATGCCGATGCCAATAGCGGTGAAAAAACTACCTATTTCTACAATGCCAACCATAGTCACTTTGTCAGATTCTGACATGATGATACCGGGGCAAAAATTATCAGATTATAAAACAGTTAGTGTCTTTGCCCGTTTATCTGTGGATGATAATGCGCCTTTTGAACTAGGTGATTGGCAAGGTAAGAAAATTAATATTGATACCTCAAATTCAGAAGCTATCAATACAGTTATTATCAATGAGGAATATAAATAATGTCGTCTTTTAATCGAATTGCTTTGTTAATTCTACTACTTTTGTTGACGACCGCATGTACAAGTAATTCAGAACGACAACAACAAGCCGCAACCAACGGTGAAGTCGTTGTTGAAGATTTTTCAGATCCAAGAGACCCGTTTGAAACCGTTAACCGTGAGTTGTGGGACTTTAACTGGAATATATTAGACAAGTATTTATTACGCCCGTTAGCGGTTGGTTATTCTGAATATTTACCTCGTCCTGCGCAAACAGGTGTTAGAAACTTTGTGACTAACCTTGAAGAACCAGGTTATGCATTAAATAGTTTGTTTCAAGGTAAACTTAAAAAATCAGGCAAAGCAGTGGGGCGTTTTGCTATTAATACTACCGTTGGAATTCTTGGTATTTTTGATGTGGCTAAATATATTGGTTTAGAACAACATAAAGAAGATTTTGGCCAAACGATGGCGGTTGCTGGTGTTGGTAATGGACCTTATGCAATGATCCCAGGTTATGGGCCTACAACGGCTCGAGATTTAACTGGTGACTTTGTTGATGGCATGATCTTCCCTTTGTATTTATTATCAGTGCCAGAGTCATTACTTAAGTTAGGCGTGAAAGCTGTTTACACTCGTGCTGATTTATTACAGCAAGAAAGCATGATCAATAGTTCAACCGACAGTTACATTTTTGTTAAGGAAGTGTATTTCCAAAACCAGAACTTTAAAATTCATGATGGTAATCCACCACTTAAAAAAGAAGTTGAATTTGACGATGCGTTTTTAGATGAAATTGATTAATTTCTATTAACTCTTAAAGTTTCTAAATACAACAAAAAAGCCATTTAATTAATATTAAATGGTTTTTTTTATGAGCTTTAGGGCTTCTATTACTTTCTAACTTACAACTTACAACTTACAGCTTACAGCTTTTAAGCTTTAAGGCTTTAAAGCTTTATCACCACGGCCAATGCCAACTACACCAGAACGTACTGTTTCAATAATGCTGCCATTTTCACGCATAACATCAATAAAAGCTTCTACTTTCTCTGACGTGCCAAGTAGCTGTACTGTATAAACTTTGGCAGTAACATCAATGATTTGTCCACGGAAAATATCAGAGCAACGTTTTATCTCTTCACGTTGTTCATTGTTTTCAGCTAGCATTTTTACCAGAACAACTTCACGTTCAACATTAGGGCGTTCAGTAAGCTCACGTACCTTTAATACATCAACTAGCTTGTTAACTTGCTTAGTTATTTGTTCTAGCACGCGCTGATCGCCTCTTGTGCTAATGGTTATACGAGACAGAGACTCATCATCTGTTTTAGCTACGGTCAAACTTTCAATGTTATAACCACGTTGTGAAAACAGGCCAACAATTCTTGATAAAGCACCAGGTTCATTTTCTAATAGGATAGATAAAATACGACGCATTACTTGTTCTCCCCATCTTTAGAAGCCAATACCATATCGTCAATAGTGCCACCTTTAACTTGCATAGGATATACATGTGCGGATGGGTCAACATTAATGTCTAAGAAAACTAACTTATCTTTCATTGCGAAGGCTTTTTCCATTACACTTTTAAGTTCTCTAGGATCGGACACACGCATTCCTACATGGCCATAAGCTTCTGCTAATTTTACAAAGTCAGGCAATGAGTCCATATAAGAGTGAGAATGACGGCCGTCGTAAAACATAGACTGCCATTGTTTAACCATACCTAACGAGCTGTTATTAATATTTATGATTTTAACCGGAATACCATATTGCATACAGGTAGCGAGTTCTTGAATATTCATTTGAATAGAACCATCGCCTGTAACACAAGCAACATAACTGTCAGGGAAAGCTAACTTCACGCCCATAGCGGCTGGTAAACCAAAGCCCATAGTGCCTAAACCACCAGAGTTTATCCATTGACGTGGTTTTTTAAATGGATAATACATAGCGGCAAACATCTGATGTTGACCAACATCGGACGTTACATAAGCATCACCATTAGTTACTTCATATAAACATTCAACAACTTGTTGAGGCATTATTTTATCAGCAGATTTTGTATAACCTAAGCTATCTACTTCGCGCCATTGGTCAATTTGATTCCACCATCTGGCCATTTCATCTTTGTCATTGGTAACATTTTCATGTTCCATCAACTCTAGAACTTGTTGTAATACACGCTTTGCTTCACCAACAACAGGAACGTGTGCCTGAATTGTTTTTGAGATTGAAGTTGGATCAACATCAACATGAACAATAGTGGCATTAGGGCAAAATTTTGTAACGTTATTGGTAACTCGGTCATCAAAGCGAGCCCCCACTGCAAATATTACATCAGCATTGTGCATCGTTTTATTGGCTTCATAAGTTCCATGCATACCTAACATACCGACATATTGAGGATGAACGCCAGATATTCCACCTAAGCCCATAAGAGTATTAGTAACTGGTGCATTTAACTTTTCAGCTAGTGCTGTTAGTTCAGCAGATGCTTCTGCTGATATTATGCCGCCGCCGGTATATAAAACTGGGCGTTTCGCTTTACATAATACGTCTACTGCTTTTTTAATTTGGCGTGGATGACCTTTAGTAGAAGGTTTATAAGAGCGAATGTTAATTTCTTTCGGTAAATAATAAGGTGCTTTAATTAATGGACTTACTATATCTTTTGGTAAGTCGACAACAACTGGGCCCGGACGGCCAGTGCGAGCAATGTAATATGCTTTAGCAATTGCTTCTGGAATATCTTCAGCACGTTTAACTAAAAAACTGTGTTTAACAATAGGGCGTGAACAGCCAACCATATCCGTTTCTTGGAATGCATCTTCACCAATAACGGTAGTAGGGACTTGACCAGATAAAACAACAAGAGGTATTGAGTCCATATAAGCAGTAGCAATACCAGTAATAGTATTAGTAGCGCCAGGACCTGAAGTAACGAGTACAGAGCCGACATCACCAGTTGAGCGTGCATAACCATCTGCTGCGTGTACAGCCGCTTGTTCATGACGAACAAGAATATGTTCAATTGATTGGTGCTCAAATAAGGCATCGTATATATCTAAAACAGCCCCACCTGGATAACCAAATAGATACTTAACACCCAGATCTTCTAAAGATTTAACCACCATTTGGGCGCCAGTTAACATTGGCCTTTCATCGTTATTCATATTTAAAAATTCTCTTATTATTTTTGTTGATCGTAGCTGATTACGTTTTTACTCTAATTTAGTATGAAAATACACCCCTAATTAAGCATTTTTTTTAAATAACTTAGACGTAAAGTTACAAAATATGATTTACTTAGTGCTCATTAATTAAGCATAGCTAATTGAAAGTAAAATTCATGAAAGAAATTAAACATTTATCCGCTGCTAAATTGAAACAACTGATGAATCGCTTAGATTTTTTCCGGTGTTTAGAACTTAAAGATCGAAACAGCTTAGTAGAGAAACAGTTAATAAAAGTTAGGAGTTATCGTAAAGACGAATATCTAATTGAGTATGGAGAACATGGCGATGAGTTTTTCATGTTAATGAGTGGAATGTTAGATGTTAAAACCTCCAGTGGAAAAACAGTCGCGGAGTTAGAACCAGGACAGGTATTTGGTGAAGTTGCATTTATCTTAAATGAAAAACGCAGTGCTTCTGTAATTGCCAGTGAAGATGTGGTGGTTATGTTAATCGATCATAAAACCCTAAAACTAATGCCCGTTACACTCAGAGATAAAATTAAAGACAAATTGATTGGTGGTTTGGTACATAGAGTAGAAGAGCTAAATTTTAAGCTAGAAAAGTTTATTTTATAAAATAATGTATAGATATAGGCTTACAAAAATAAGGAATAACGCAGTACAAAAATCAAACGCTTGGCTTTACTGCTACTTATTTGTATAGTTTTTGAGCTTATTGTCAATAAATTGAAGTACTTATGAAGCTGAAGTGGTTATATGTAATTGGTGGTTTAGTTATATTTAGTGTCGTTATGTTTGCCTTAATAACGGTGAAATTGGACTCTTTTTTAGAAGACGATGAGGTAGACCCAGCTGCTCAAAAGCACCTACGTAGTAACAACAAGCATTTCAGTGTTAAAAACTTATAGACCTCACTCAAGTGAAACCTGTCTTTACGGTGCAGCTATGATGTTAAATAATCTAGCTGATGATGCCAAATCAACTATTACGAGTGAAACTCAGTGTATTCATACATTAGTTATCTTTATTGCTAGAGAAAAAAATGGGTTTCCATAAAATTCACACAAGAAAAGAATAACTTGATCATATTAAAATAACTGATCTAATTGTTTAATTACAACTTTATCAACTTCTATTATATCCGTTTCAACCTGTACATGATCATTTGCCAATAAGCGCATTTTTTTAGCTAGCTGTTCCCCTGTTATTGGTTTGTATCGTTTTATAAATGGCACAAACTGTAAAAATGAAAATAACCAAATAGCAACTTTCTCACCCAGCCTAAATTCATTGCGTTTACCAGATAAAAACGAAGGACGAACAATGATCAATTGTGGCCAATTTTGCTCTATTAGGTTTTGCTCTAGTTGACCTTTAAGTTGTAAATAAAACGAAGAAGACTTTGGATTGGCGTTTGCCGAGCTTACAATAATAAATTTATTAACGTCATTTTGACGTGCATAACGTGCAATTTCAGTTGGGATTTTTAAGTCAATTTTTGTTTGTAGCAGTTTGCTACCAGCTTGTTTTAACGTGGTGCCAATACAGCAGAATAGTTCATCACCAACAAGCTTGGCTTGCCAATTACTCATATTATTAAAATCAACAATATGCTGAATAAGTTTGTTTTGGGGATCGGCATTGTCAGGTAAGGCAATTAAATTACGCACAAATACATGCACGGTTTGGTAATTACCATCAAGTAATAACTGTTCCGTTAGCTGTTGGCCGACTAAGCCTGTGGCTCCAATAATTAACGCAGTTTTACTCATTCTAATTAATCCTTAATTAATATTTTTATCATGTCATTCTAGCGCATGTTTGGTATATGTCAGTTTCTTCTACTCTGTTCTTTACTGTTTCTTTGGGGCTAATATTGACTCTCAAACCAGCTTTCTAAAATAACAGCTGCAGACTGAGCGTCAATGTTACCTTTTTTTAAATTCTTGTAGCCACCACGTTCAAACAGAGTTGCTTTTGCATCTACCGTGGTTAAGCGTTCGTCGTGTGTGGTCACTTGAACCCCAAAACGACCATGTAAACGATTAGCAAATTTACGGGCGCGAACGGTGATCTCTTGATCCGTGCCATCCATATTTAGCGGTAAACCAACCACCACTAAGTCAGGCTGCCACTCAGTTAATAATTTAGCTACGTCATCCCAATTAGGTACACCGTCTTTTGCTTTAAAGGCTTTTAAAGGAGATGCTGTGCCCGTTAGCATTTGACCTATGGCAAAACCAATGGAGCCTGTACCAAAGTCGACTCCAATTACCGTTTTAACATCCATTAATTTTATCCACTAGTCGTTCATTAATTCTATTATTAATAACAATGATAAAAACCTAAGCATGACCTGAAAAGGCCGTTAACTGCTCAACATTAATACCTAGTTTTTGCACGGCGGCTTCCCAACGATCTTCAATTGGAGTATCAAAGATCAGATCTGGTGACGCGTCAATAGTTAACCAAGTATTATCAACTAGTTCTTGCTCTAACTGACCAGCAGTCCAACCAGCATAACCTAATGTCATTAAGTATTTTTCCGGACCTGCATCAGTGGCTAAATTCTCTAGAATATCTTTGGAAGTCGTAACATTAATCTGATCATCTAGCTTTAAGCTTGAAGACCACTCATTATGACCATTGTGCAATATAAACCCACGGTCAGTGTGTACAGGTCCGCCAGACATCACATTATTACTGTCTAGTTCAACGGTAGCTTCTGTATCTACATCTTCGTCAGTAATATGCATTTCCAATAAAACGGTATTGATGGCAATGTCAGTACTTTTATTGATCACTAAACCCATTGCACCTTCATCATCATGCTCACAAATATAAATAACACTTCGACTAAAATACGAGTCGTCCAATGCTGGCATAGCAACCAAAAACTGATTGGCTAAACTGGTCATTGATGAATGTTTATTTGGCATATTACTTCCCTTTGTAACTAACTTTATTTGGAATCTGTTTTTTTAGCGTCTAAACGACGTTCAATAGCATCAAATAAATGACCTGTAATGCTAATGTCGTATGCAGCTTCAATCTCTTTAATGCAAGTTGGGCTAGTTACGTTAATTTCCGTAACACCTTCACCAATTACATCTAAACCAACAAATATAAGACCTTTCTCTTTTAATTTAGGGCCAATAGCTCGGGCTATTTTCCAGTCAGATTCACTTAATGGTCTAGCTTCACCTCGGCCACCTGCAGCTAAGTTACCACGGGTTTCGCCTTTTGCTGGAATACGAGCCAAGCAGTAAGGCATAGGTTCACCGTCAACAATTAATATGCGCTTATCACCGTTTGAAATATCCGGGATAAAGGCTTGAACCATAGCGTAATTGGTCCCTAAGTTGGTTAAGGTCTCGATAATAACGCCTAGGTTTGGATCTTGTGGTTTTACTCTGAAAATAGACGAGCCACCCATGCCATCTAACGGCTTAAGGATAATGTCTTTATGCTCAGCGTAAAACGCTCTAATTTGTTTGTCTGAACGAGTTACCAATGTTGGTGGTGTAAATTCTGAAAACCAACTAGTAAATAACTTTTCGTTCGCGTCACGCAAACTTTGTGGCTTGTTAACGATTAATGAGCCTTCGTCTTCCGCACGTTCTAACATATAAGTGGAATAAACAAATTCAGTATCAAATGGTGGATCTTTACGCATTAAAATAACGTTTAAGTCAGACAATGGCATCGTTTGCTCATCGCCCAATTTATAAAAGTCATTGGCATCATCTTTTACTGACAATGGTTTAGCATTACCGAATGCACGACCACCTAATAAAAATAGGTCACCCATTTCTAGATAATAAAGTTCATAACCTCTAGATTGCGCCTCAAGTAACATGGCAAAACTAGAGTCTTTTTTAATATTAATGTCCGCGATAGGGTCCATTACAATACCAAGTTTAATGGTCATGATTTATTCCTAATAAGTAATATGCTAAATCTATATAAGTTTAAAGCTAGGCTAAGTCGCCAAACTGTAACTGCAACGCTGATAATAAAGTTAATGCTGCCGTTTCTGTGCGTAAAATTCGAGGGCCTAATAAGATTTCTTGGTAACCTGCGTTGAGCGCTTGCTCAATCTCAGCGTCATTTAATCCGCCTTCAGGACCAATAATAAATCTTACTCCTGCAGCAGGAACAACCAGACCTTTTACTGTAGTGGAGGCTCTTGGGTGTAAATTCAACTTAAGTTGGTCAGATTTTTGTGCTAAAAATTCAGTGATTTGAATAGGCTTATGAATAATAGGCACAATAGCACGGCCACTTTGTTCGCATGCGGCTATTGCAATTTTTTGCCACTGGCTATGTTTTTTCTCTAACCGCTCACCGGAAAGCTTAACGCCACAGCGTTCGGTAAAAATAGGCGTGATTTCAGTTATGCCTAACTCAACCGACTTCTGAATTGTAAAATCCATTTTATCGCCACGAGAAATTCCCTGGGCTAAATGTACTTTAAGTGGTGATTCATTGCTGACTTCTTGCTTAGATAAGAGGTTAACCACAACGTTCTTTTTTGTAACGTCAGTAATTTCTGCCAAATAGTCATGACCGTCGCCGTTAAACAAAACCACTTGTTGCCCCGACTGCATGCGCAATACTCGGCCAACGTGATTTGCAGCTTCTGGTTCCAAGTTAACAGAACTGCTAACCGACAATGACTGTGAGTGAAATATTCGAGATATGCGCATACAAAGTATTCAAGTTTTGACTAATGAGCCGATCATATCAAGCAAATGAAAATCTGCATATCACAACTTCATGCATCACCTCATAAAAGATAGTATTACGTAACTTTTATCCGTAAATTTTTATTAGGTAATAGTTGAGTTCAAATAAACTTGGCGTTATTGTCATTCGCTTATCAGGTTTGTTGGACAATCACCTCTATAGCAAAGTTGCGAATTTAACTTAGCCATAGGTCATTAATTGGAGCTGCAATGTCAGTTGTAATAAAAGTAGAAAACTTAACCAAGCAATATAAAGAGTTAACAGCTGTAGATGGTATTTCATTCACTGTTAAAGAGGGCACTTGTTTTGGTTTATTAGGGCCAAATGGAGCCGGTAAAACAACCACCATAGAAATGATGGAAGGTTTGGTAAAACAAAGCTCTGGAGATATTCTATTTTTTGGTCAGCCGATAAATAAACAAGTATTAAGCGATATTGGCATTCAGTTTCAGCATACCGCGTTGCAAGACTTTTTAACGGTAGAAGAAACCATAGATATGTTCTCTGCTTTTTATCCAACGGTTACAGACAAAACCACATTAATGGACTTATGTAATTTGCATGAGATTGCAGATAGAGATCATAAAAAGTTATCAGGCGGTCAAAAACAAAGGCTGTTGTTGGCTTTAGCACTTATTAACGATCCTAAAATTATTTTCTTAGACGAACCAACCACAGGATTAGACCCACACGCCAGACGTAACTTTTGGGACTTAATAAATAAAGTAAAACAACAAGGCAAAACCGTTGTACTAACCACTCATTATATGGATGAAGCCGAATACCTTTGTGACGACATTGTTATTATGGATAAAGGTAAAATTATAGCTCACAACTCACCACAAGGTTTGTTATCTGAACATTTCTCAGGCGCTATTATCCGTCTGCCAATTGAAAATTTAAAAGACGAAAAACCTGAAAGTTATGGTCGTTTATTTGGTGAGCATCATGTAGATATTGACGCTGAAGATGTAGAAAAGGTTATTTCAGATTTATTAAGCAAAAAAATATCGTTAGCAGGGCTGCAAGTAAAATCAGCTAATTTGGACGATTTGTTTATTAAATTAACCGGGCATCAGTTATTGGAAAGTGAAAAAGAGGAGCAGGCATAATGTTATTTTTAAAACGTTTTTATGCGATTTTAAAAGCTAGGAATTTAGAATTCTTCCGTGACAAGTCTTCACTGGCATGGAGCATTGCATTTCCGGTGTTACTCCTTGTCGGTTTTTCAATTGTATTCAGTGGTGACGGCAAAGACATCTACAAAGTAGGCGTGTTAAATAATCCAGATAAACCAGCTACATTTTTACAAACTAAATATATAGAGTTTGTTGACTACACAGATGCAGAATTAGCCTTAGGTAAAGTTAGGCAGCATAAGCTAGATTTAATGGTGGATTACCGTTTAGGTTTGTATTGGATCAACGACACATCTCCAACTGGTTATATGGCCGAACAGTTATTGTTAGCACATAAAAATGATATGACTGGCAAAGAATGGGTAAAACAAACGGTAACCGGCAAGCAAATACGCTATATAGATTGGGTTTTACCTGGCATATTAGGCATGAATATGATGTTCAGCTGTTTATTTGGTGTAGGTTACGTGATTGTAAGATACCGTAAATCTATGGTGTTAAAACGTTTAAACGCCACCCCTGTTAGCGCGCTTGAGTTTTTGTCAGCACAAATTGTTTCCCGCTTAATGATCGTTATGTGTATCTCGTCCGTGATCTTTATCGGCTGCAACATTATGTTTGATTTCTATATGCTTGGCAGTTATTTCGATTTATTTATTATTGCTATCCTTGGTGCTATGTCATTAATTTCGTTAGGGTTAGTTATTGCCGCACGTAGTCAAAGTGAAGAGCTGACTGGCGGTTTATTAAATATGGCGTCTTGGCCTATGATGATATTTTCTGGTGTGTGGTTTTCGTTAGAAGGCAGTCCAGAGTTTATTCAACACCTTGCTAACTGGTTACCATTAACTCACTTGGTAGAAAGTGCCAGAGCAATAATGACAGAAGGCGCAAACCTATATGACTTACGTGGACATATTGCCATTATGCTTGTTATGACTGGCGTGTTTTTAGGACTTGGTACATTAACCTTCCGTTGGAACGGCGATGGTCGCTAATAAATAACCTTTAAAAGGTTATAAAAGTTAAAACAAACGGTGAAAATCAAGTACCATTGACGGTAAGCCGCGATAATTATCCGCCTTTGTAAATTGGGCGGATAAATAAACGTTTACTGGAGCTAGAATTGAGTACACAAATTAATAACCCACTGCATGGGATCACACTGCAAAACCTATTGACAGATCTTGTCGATTATTACGGCTGGGAATATCTAGCTGAACAGATTGAAGTTCGCTGTTTTATGTTCGATCCAACCATTAAATCTAGTCTTAAGTTTTTAAGAAAAACCCAATGGGCCAGAGATAAAGTAGAAGCTATGTATTTGGCCATGTTAGCGGAAAAAGTAGAGAACCCAGTAGAAGATCCTTGGGGGCAAAGGGGATAGGGGATTGTTTTTCTTTTTATAGCTGGCGCTATAAGTGCTGTTAAATTGAAGTTTTAGTTTTTAAGATCTAAAGCCAGTTTTGAATTTTTACATTGAGTCGTTTGTTAGATCTTATCTCGCCCCTCGGCGCAGGTTGTCAGTTCCCGACACAACCTAAGCGAGCACATCCATGTGCTCGACCATATTTTTCAACAGCCAAAATAGGTAGGCGAAAAAGGCCGCTTCCAACCAAAACTAATACTTCATTCAATAGTTATTTTTGTTTACCAAGCTTTTTGTTCCAGACAAAGCTTAAGTTGCTACATCCATGTAGCTAAAAACCAGACTGGAAAATCGTCCTTTGGTCATCTAATAAAACATCCATGTTTGATGACATCCCATCATCCTTGATGTGAACAAACAGTCCTTTCTCAGCATCCATGCTTCAAATTTTATAAAAATAATATTTAATGAAGTGATTTTGTGATGGAGAGGTAAATCAAAAGCAGAGCAACATCAAAAGCAGAATAAGAGCATAACGCTCCTTGCTCGTACAAAGGATGTCTCGTTTCCCCCAGTTAAAAATAGTTTGTTTATGTTTTATTCGGCTGTTAAGTTATTACTATTATTAAATAATAAAGTTTATTAGCGTAATAAATCCTTCTGTGGATAACTTCCTTTAACAGGAATTCGCGCTAATACGCTGTTATGTTTCTGGAGAATCATGAGTAATCATCACGTTATTATTTTTGATGGAGTTTGTAATTTTTGTAACAGTTCGATCAATTTCATTATAAAGCGTGACCACTCAAATAATTTTGTTTTCGCACCAATGCAAAGTCCAGCAGCTCAAAAATTAATTGCGGATTACAACGTCGAAAACGTTGGGTTTGATACGTTTCTTCTAATTAAAAACGGTAAATGCTTCTGCCGTACAAATGCCGCAATTGAAATAGCTCAAGATTTAGGTGGTGCTTGGCCTTTATTTAAAGTGTTCAAAATACTACCTAGACCTATTCGCGATTATTTCTACCGTTTATTTGCTAGAAATAGGTATAGTGTTTTTGGTAAAACGGAAACTTGTATGGTTCCAACTAAAGAATTAAAAAACAAGTTCTTGTGGTAGCGAAACATAAAAAAAATAAAAGTGCCACCCATCTTAATTTCTACTCTTAATATAATGTGTACCGGCAGCTAACGGTTACATATTTTTCTTTTTGTTTTCCTAGTTTATCAGCAGCATTAAAAACCCAAAGGCTTTCATTAAACTCAGCTTGATTATAAACTTTAAATGAACATTTATTCTCTTTAGCAAACTTTTTTAGTTTTGTTAGAGCTGTTTTAATTTCTACACTTATTCCAACTCCAGTATTAACACAACATCCAACATACTGGTCCATATATTCATCTTCAATAAGCAGTAATTTATGTCCCATAAAATCAATAGGTTTGTTAAGAACCCAGTAATCTACGTAATCAGCGCGTAATTTTGGTTTTTGAGGTAGGAAGCCTTTATCAATATATGCTTGAATAGCTTTGCCTGAGTCACCAACTCTTAACTCTGTTTTTGCGTCATATGTCATTGCAGAGATTAAGCCTTTTGATAAATTAGACGAAGATTGAGCCGTAATCTCTTTACCCTTAAAGTCTTTACCGTCCGTGCAGTTTTTTGCATAAGATGTTGTATTAATAAAAAAGGACAAAAATACAAATAGACAAAATAAAAGTGTACGCACAAATATAATCCTTTGAGCTAAATCGCTCATCTGATATTAGTAATTATCTAATTTAAAAGGAATTTTTCATAAAATCAACTCTATTTATCAGACATTTTGGGGCAGATGAAAAACTATTTATTTACCACTGTGTACTTTGTGTCTCAGTGGTTTAATCAAGACTTTACTAGTCTCCATTCCACAAACGCAATTTAACCCAAACCATTATGAAAATAGAATAAGTTATTGAATCTTAAGTTAATGTGAAATATTGTGGTTTTTATTTAATGGACTTGGCTGAGAATAAAAAAACTCTACAGCCTTGTTATATCTATAGAGGTAACTGATGTTTAAAATTTTCTGTATTGCTCTGGTCTCTTTTTGTCTTGGTATAGGTGCCACTATCGGTTATGAGTTCTGGGTTCTGACTGCCACTACTAACCTGGAAGATAAGCCTGAATTTTCGCTCAATAGTCGTGCATTTCAGGATGCCAGTTCTTGTCTTACTAGTGGTTCTAAAGTGCTTGTAGGCCGCTGGCAAGGCAAAAAAGAATTTGATGATGGAACAATGCAAACGTGGGTTATGCTTCGCAAAGAAGATGGTACGTATGAATCTGAAACAATTTTCTTTAGTGAATATGGGAATGAAAAACATAGAGAGTCTGGCTTGTGGTCATACTCTGATTGCCTATACACCTCTGTAACGCATTTCGTAGGAGAGCATCCAGTAATCTATCAAGAAGTTTATCGAGTACACGAGCTTGATGACGCTAAGTTTGTTTATACAAACTATCGAACTGGTAACACATATACAATTTATCGTAGTCTTTAGTTAGTCCTACCTAACAATCGCGCCTAATCTATATTTGGGTCAGATGAAAAACTTTTTCATACCCTCTGTGTACTTTGTGCCTCGGTGGTTTAATTAAGCTTTTAAATAAAAAGAACTAAATTAAATGCAAATTCTCCTTGGTATTACTGGGGAAGTGCATTTAATAATATTGGCTTACGGCTTACGGCTTACGGCTTACGGCTTACGGCTTACGGCTTACGGCTTACGGCTTACGGCTTACGGCTTAC
>NZ_CANMSK010000008.1 GCF_947500655.1 uncultured Psychrosphaera sp.
GGATCTTTTAAACCCGCGCAAGATCTTTTTTAACATTTATGTTTGTTTGGTCAAATACCAGACAACTTGTATAAAAACGATTCAATAACTTACTAATTTGTCTATATAAAACACTTGTAATCAAAAGTAGACGTACTAATATAGCCACACGCTTACTTCCGAGCGTGAATTTATATTTTTTTAATTTTACTTTTTGAGAGTTCGACTTATGTCTTTTAATTCTTCTGTATTAATAACTTCAGTAATTATTGCTGTTGTGGGTGCTATTCTTATTTCTGTTTTTAATATAGACGTTGCTTCGCACGCTATAGTATTTGCAGTTGGTGCTGTTTTAGCTGGTTTAGTTTCTTCTTTAACTGGTAACTCAGGTGAAGGGAAAGCGGATACGACTACATTATATGTGGGCAACTTACCTTACCGTGCAAATGAAGGCAGTGTAAGAGAGTTGTTTAGTGAATACGGTAAAGTATTCTCTGTTCGCTTATTACGTGATAAACAAACTGGCAAGCGTCGTGGTTTTGGTTTTGTTGAGATTGCCACAAGTGATAGCAAAAAAGTTATTGCTGAACTAAATGATTTTGAATTTCAAGAACGCGTATTAAAAGTGCGTTTAGCAAATGATAAATAAATAGTGTTAGATTTGAGAAAAGGCTGCTAATTGCAGCCTTTTTTTTGTCTGCATATCCCTTTATTGAGATATTTCACGTAAAATAGTTATTAACTCGTTTTTAGGTTTCTTTTATATATGCCAATCAGCTCTATCGATCCAGACAATTACCATTCATTACTAACTAATAAAATCTCTCTAATAAAGGATCAGTTTAAGCAATTTGATCTAAATGAGATTGAGACATTTGAATCTCCTAAGCTTAATTACCGAATGCGTTGCGAATTTAGAGTATGGCATGAAGGTGAAGACTTATTTCACATTATGTTTAATAAAGGCACTAAAGAAAAAGTTCGGATAGATCACTTTCCACCAGCCAGTTTACTAATTAGTGATTTGATGGATGATCTGTTAGCTGAATTACGTCCAAATGAAATCTTACGTAGAAAGCTATTCCAAATTGATTACTTGTCTACTCTATCTGGAGAAATATTAGTTAGCTTGCTTTACCACAAACCATTGGACGATGAATGGACTGATGAATGTAAAGCACTTAAAACGAGATTAGAAGCTAAATACAAAATCAATATTGTAGGACGAGCACGAAAAGTAAAAGTCGTACTTGATAAAGACTATGTTATTGAGCATTTAAATGTAGATGGTAAACAATACATATATAAGCAAGTAGAAAACAGCTTCACTCAACCGAATGCTAAAGTTTGTGAACAAATGCTAAGTTGGGCGAAAAATGCCATTCCTTATAAAGGTGACTTATTGGAGCTTTACTGTGGCAACGGTAACTTTTCATTAGCTTTGGCTGATAAGTTCGATAAGGTGTTAGCGACTGAAATATCTAAACCGTCTGTTGCATCTGCTCAATATAATATTGAAGTCAATAACATAGATAACGTAAAGATCATTCGAATGTCTGCGGAAGAGTTTACTGAAGCTATGGAAGGTAAGCGTGAATTTACTCGTTTACAAGGTATAGACTTAACAAGTTATAACTGTGAAACTATTTTTGTAGATCCACCGCGCTCGGGTCTTGATGATGACACTGTTAACATGGTGGCTAAATACAAACACATCATCTACATATCCTGTAACCCAAATACCTTACATGACAACTTAATGGTATTAACCAAAACGCATAACATTGAAAAGTTTGCGGTGTTCGACCAATTCCCATATACCGATCACTTAGAATGTGGTGTTGTGCTTACTAAAAAGTAAGAACAACAAATACATTTCCGTAATGTCCTGTCCCGTCCTAGAATACGTAAAAGCCCAGTAATTAATGTTGCTGGGCTTTTTGTATTCACAAAAAGCTTTATATGAAAGATTAGTCGCGTATCAGGCGTTGGGCTTTTAATGAGATGCGATCGTGTGAACTATAAATATGCAACCTCTCACGTCCTTGTTCTAAATATGCATCAAGTTCCATAGAAATAACCCCTGGTTTTACTTCTATTTCTAAAACGCCTAAATCCTCCAGATTTGCGCTTAATAACACTTGTTTGCTTAATATGAAAAACTGATTATTGTAATCACGATATTCTCCATTCACATAAAGCTTTACTCCATGAAACCACGTATTTACTATTCTTATTTTTGTATCTTGGATTTTAAAACTAAATTCTTTAGCCATTATCATTCCCTCCTAAGCTAATAACTTACCAATAAAGCTGCCAATTAAAACGCCAAAACCTAATATATATACAGCAACAATAAAGACGAGTAGAACTAAAACGCCAGGCTCTTTTAATATAGAAATTGCTTCACTCTTTAATTCTAACTCTTCCATTACTCTTCCCTTACAAACTGATCCACATATATTGTTAAGCATAATTTAAAAATATTACTAATGTAGCACCAATTATAACTCCACTTAAAAGTGTCAGCATAAAAGTCACGACTTTTGAAGCCGATCCTTCATTCACTGGCGTCACTTCCACAACTGGTGTATCAGGTATGATAATTTCAGATTGTTCTATTTGAAAAACAGCAGCCAATGCCATTATGGTTTCATTTGCTGCATTACCATAACGTTCCACACGTTGAATTGTGCGTAAACTCACCCCACAAGCATCGGCTAAATGTTGTTGCGTCCAATTGCGTTCTGTTCTTTGGCTTTTTATTAACTCTGCATTTATATTCATTACTAATACCTTTACAGAGTTTTATGCAAAAAGAGACATTATTTTATCAATGCCAAAGAAACCAAATGCGAAACCGATAACAAACCACAAAAATATGCGCCATTTCATTAAACGTTTATTTGCTGTGAATTTCGCTACCTGCTTTTGAGTTTCTACGTGTACACCTTTTCTTATCAAAATACAGTGCAGTTCACCAGTTAGTAGACTAACCATGTTAAATTCAAGCTCATAACTAATATTATTCACCGTAAAGGTATGCAATGATTTTTTTGTAAAACTCCATTTACTACTTACTAATTTACCATCCACATATACTTTTTCTTTGCCCGACTTAGCTGATCCCCAAGCATGTACTTCATGGCCTTCAGTATTAAATTTAAAGTTAAAGCCTTTAGTTAATAATGCACGTCCACCAATTTTTTCGACATCTTGGTGGTCGGTTTCATCTTCATTTTGTTTAATAGCTGAATTGTTATTCATTTTGTATATCCTTTTAACTTGGTCGTTCTTATTTGTTTATTTCGACACCAAGTACAACAGAAATTTATAGAAGGGGTGACGACAATTCAGCGACAGTCATATGGTTTGTCATACGACAGTAGACCCTGTCACTTTTGACAGCTCAGTGTCATATAATATATAAGTCACTAAAAATAAGAAAAAATCTACATCTACAAGTTAGCACTTATGATTACGCAAAGACTCTGAGCCTTTTGCAACATACCTAAGTTGTTGTACTACTTTATCAGCCAACAAAATCCGTTTACTCGGGGATAAATCTAATGCGTCTGCTCCGGCATTAAATACTAACGTTACTAAAGCATCTGCTTCATAATAAGCCGTTACATGATTTGCACCGGTTCTTGCTTCAATGTAATCAGATAACTCTTCAACAAAATGTTGTAATTCACGTTGTACGGCTAAACGAAATGACTTTGAGGTGCCAGAACGCTCACGTAATAAAAGTCTAAATTCATTGCCGTTGGTTTCAACAAATTCCATAAACGTGGTTACGGATGTTCTTACAACGCTGCCGCCGCCCTCTTCAATACGAGCTCGAGCTTGTCGCATTAATTGTCTTAATGTTAAGCCGGCTTCATCTACAAGTGTTAATCCCAGTGCATCCATATCTTTAAAGTGACGATAAAAAGATGTTGGAGCTATTCCAGCTTCACGAGTCACTTCTCTTAAACTTAAATTGGCGTAACTCTGGTCTGCACTAAGTAATCGAAAAGCAGCATCTATAATAGTTCGCCTAGTTAACTCTTTTTGCTCAGCTCTGGTTGTACTCTTATTCATAATTCTCTACTTAATTTACAATTTGACCAAGATTAGCTTGTTTAATTTAACATAAAAGGTTGCTTTTATATTTATCCCCTCTAAAATTCAGCGTACACATGTAAGCTAAAACTGAGATTATGAAAAATAAACCTGCTATTTTATGGACTAACCTCCTTGTCTTTTTGCTCACCTTTTTGGTAGCTGTTATTGGCGTCCCACTCTATGCTTACCTATACGGGTTTGATACTGTTCATTGGGTTGCGACGATTCTAACACTTGGTTATGCAGGTATGTCTATCACTGTTGGCTATCATCGCTTATGGGCGCATAAAACCTATGAAGCACATCCTATAGTACAATTTATCCTTGCTTTAGGTGGCGCTTTTGCTTTGCAGAACAGCGCATTGCATTGGTCGTCTGATCATAGAGTACACCACAAATTTGTTGATCAAAACGACAAAGACCCGTATTCCGCAAAAAAAGGTTTTTGGTTTAGCCATATAGGTTGGATGTTAAGAGATTACCAAGCCAATACTTATTCTGACTATTCAAATGTTAGAGACTTACAAAAAAACAAAATAGTAATGTGGCAACATAAGCATTATCTAGCGTTAGCAATTCTTATGAACTTTGGCGTGCCTTTATTACTAGGTGTGATCTACAACGATATTTGGGGAATGTTACTAACCGTTGGGGTTTTACGTTTAGTCCTTAGTCATCACTTTACTTTCTTTATTAATTCATTAGCCCACATTTGGGGTTCTCAGCCTTATACAGATAAAAATACAGCGAAGGATAATGGTGCACTTGCATTTTTAACTTATGGTGAGGGTTATCATAATTATCACCATATTTTTGAAACTGACTACCGTAATGGTATTTTATGGTGGCAGTTTGATCCTAGTAAATGGTTTATCAAAGGCTGTAGCTACTTAGGTTTAACTAAAAACTTAAGGAAGGTACCTGAAGCAAAAATAGCGGCTGCTAAACTGCAGATGCAAAAATATAGAACAGAACATAAATTATTAGAAAAACCAGATCATCAAGAACTGATTGCAAAGCTAGAAGTAGAATACCAGCACTTAGTTGAACGTATTAAGCTTTTTGGCCAAGTGAAAAAAGAGTACTTAATTGCCAAAAAACAAAAAATGTCTGATGCTGCATTTAGCGATATAAAAGAAAACTACAAACAACTAAAACAGCAAATATCAGAACAACAGAAACAATGGCAACAAACTATTATGCAATTAGCTTAGTCATTAAACTTGGTTAAATTAGCGAATAAAAATCAAAAGCGACCTTAGGTCGCTTTTTTATTACTATAATTAGCCACAAATCATAATAAAGCTTGGACTATTGAGTAAAAGTTTTTATCATTCATATTACTAACTAGCAGAGACAAGGCTTAATCGTGACAGCAAAAAGCAAATCAGCTCAAAAAGTAAAATCTCAAAAGGCACCATCTCAAAAGATACAGCCAGAACTTAAGTACCAATACGATGTTATAGTTATAGGTACAGGCCCAGGTGGCGAAGGTGCCGCGATGAACCTGACTAAAGCTGGTAAAAAGGTTGCTGTAATTGAAAAGCACAACGAAGTCGGTGGCGGTTGTACCCATTGGGGCACCATTCCTTCGAAAGCACTTCGTCACTCCGTTAGTCGACTTATCGAATATAATTCAAATCCACTGTTTAACAGCCCAGAAAAAGCTGGAGTGTTAACATTTGATAGTATTTTAAAACATACAACCAACGTAATTAATGACCAAGTTAAGTTACGCGGTGGTTTTTATAATAGAAATGATGTCGACATTTATCATGGTGCAGCTTCATTTGTTGATGCTAATACGTTAAAAATTGTGCTACTTGATGGGTCAGTTGAAAATGTAACGGCTGAGAAGTTTGTAATCGCATCAGGTTCAAGACCTTACCGTCCTGCCGATGTAGACTTTACTCATTCACGTGTTTACGACTCAGATACTATTTTGTCTTTAAAACATGAACCAAAAAGTATCATCATTTATGGTGCGGGTGTTATTGGTTGTGAATACGCGTCTATCTTCCGTGGTCTAGGTTGTAAAGTTGACTTAATAAATGGCCGTGACAGATTACTTTCCTTTATGGATGCAGAAATGACTGACTCATTGAGTTATCATTTTTGGAATAGTGGTATCGTTATTCGTCATAATGAAGAATATGACAAAATTGAAGGCACAGAAGACGGCGCTGTAATGACCTTAAAGTCAGGTAAGCGCATGAAAGCTGATTGTATTTTATTCGCCAATGGCCGTACCGGTAACACGGATGCATTAAACTTAGAAGCGGTTAACTTAAAAGCCAATTCAAGAGGCTCACTAGCGGTTGACTCTACCTATAAAACTTCGGCTGAGAACATCTATGCCGTTGGTGATGTTATCGGTTACCCAAGTTTAGCCAGTGCCGCTTACGACCAAGGCCGAATTGCAGCTGATTATATGTTAGGTCTAACGACAGAACGTAAGTTAATTGAAGACATTCCAACTGGGATTTACACAATTCCAGAAATGTCATCGGTAGGTAAAACTGAGCAACAACTTACTGCAGCAAAAATACCTTACGAAGTTGGTAGAGCATCATTTAAACACTTAGCTCGCGCGCAAATTGGCGGCAGTCCAATCGGTAGTTTAAAAATACTATTCCGTTGTGATACCAAAGAGATCCTTGGCATACATTGTTTCGGTGAACGTTCGGCTGAAATCGTTCATATCGGACAAGCAATTATGCAACAAAAAGGTGAAGCCAATACCATAGAGTATTTTGTTAATACTACATTTAACTACCCGACTATGGCTGAAGCTTATCGAGTTGCTGCGTTAAATGGTTTAAACAGATTATTTTAACGCTTAAATTAAAGAGCTAATAAAAACAAAACCGCAGTAACTATTACTTAAATAAGAGTAAAGTTACTGCGGTTTTTTTATGTATTATTTATACTAAATATTAACTTCACTATCTAATTAGCCGGTTAAAACACTATTTATGACAGAGCTAGAGGCACTCATACAACAGGTCAAACAATGTACTATCTGTGCTGCAGACTTACCTTTCCCTCCTAATCCAATCATTCAACTATCGCAAAATTCTAAAGTCCTAATTATTGGTCAGGCACCTGGGAAACTTGCACATGAGTTCAATAAACCATTTCTAGATAAGTCAGGTGAGCGTCTACGGAGTTGGCTAGGTGTAACTGATGAAGAATTTTACAACAAAGATAACTTTGCCATTATGCCAATGGCTTTTTGCTTTCCTGGTAAAAACAATACGAACTCAGGAGATAAAGCACCTCCGAGTATTTGTCAGCAAACATGGCATAACAAAATACAAAAAAAATTGGACAATATTAAGCTAACTTTATTGGTAGGACAATATGCTGCCAAGCAGTATGTAGCAGAATTCAGTAATTTAACTAACGCAATTAAAGAGAATGAAGTTCAGAGCAGTGATGTACTTGTATTACCCCACCCTTCACCAAGGAACAACATTTGGTTATCGAAAAATAAATGGTTCGAAACAAAAACGCTGCCTATAGTGAGGCAGCGTATTAATGACATTTTGATCAACTGATGTTAACTCAGTTTAAGTATATAGCTCTTTATTTATGCTCTTTATTTATGGAAGGCTGGGCTGTATTCCACAACTGACTCAAAGAACACGCCTGCATTTTCAGGACTAACATCTGGTGTAATACCGTGACCTAAGTTAAATACATGACCTGTGCCACTGTCACCGTAATCAGCTAATATCGTTTTCACTTCTTGCTGAATACGTTCTGGTTTTGCGTACAACATTGCTGGGTCCATATTGCCTTGAAGAGCCACTTTATCACCCACTCTTCGTTTAGCTTCAGCGATATTAATGGTCCAATCCAAACCAAGTGCATCACAGCCAGTTTCTGCCATCATCTCTAACCATTGACCACCGTTTTTAGTGAACAAGGTAACTGGTACTTTACGGCCTTCGTTTTCACGTGTTAAACCGTCGATGATTTTACTCATATAGTTTAATGAAAAGTCTTTGTAATCTCTTGGAGTTAATACACCGCCCCAAGTATCAAAGATCATTACAGATTGTGCGCCAGCTGCAATTTGTGCATTTAGGTAACTAGTTACTGAATCAGCAACTTTATCCAATAACTGATGCATCATCTTAGGCTCTGAATACATCATGCCTTTAATTTTAGAAAACGTTTTTGTGCTTCCGCCTTCAACCATATAAGTGGCTAATGTCCAAGGACTACCAGAGAAACCAATCAATGGTACTTTGCCATTTAATTCTTTACGAATAGTACGCACTGTATCCATTACATAACGTAATTCTACTTCTGGGTCGATAACACCAATTTTATCTAAGTCTGCTTGAGTACGAATTGGCGATTTAAAACGAGGACCTTCACCCGTTTCAAAATACAGACCTAAACCCATAGCATCTGGAATAGTTAAAATGTCTGAAAATAAAATGGCAGCATCAATTGGGTAGCGACGCAAAGGTTGCATAGTTACTTCACAGGCTAATTCTGGATTTTTCATCAAGGAAACAAAATCACCAGCAATGGCTCTTGTTGCTCGGTACTCTGGAAGATAACGACCTGCTTGTCTCATCATCCACACTGGAGTGCGGTCAACAGGTTGTTGCATTAATGCTTTTAAATATCGATCGTTTTGTAATTCTGCCATTTCTGCTACGGTTCCGCCTTAAAAATTCAACGGACAGATTTTATCACCATAACGTCCTCGTCTCTATAGAAACAAATGATCTAAGAAGATATTTATTTATTCTAAATCAATCAAAGATTAATTGTTGCAGTGCAGATCTGCCTTTGCTATAAATATAACGCGCTCAAGAATAATAAAATAAGCAGCAACATTAATTCTAAAAACTCAAGCGCTATAAAAATTCAACCACTCTTTTGAGTGGTTTTTTCTTTTGTGCTATTTGGGGTTCTTGGTTTAGATACCATCTAACGCAAACGTTTTACTAAGCCAGTTTTATCATCTTTTTTGTCTGAGCTATTAATTGTCCCGCAATAGATTGAATTGGTGCAGTACGTGGCATGTTATCTAATCCATACCAATCAGCCGACAGTATTTCTTTTTCACAAAGAACCAAATCGCCTGAATCATATTCAGCGGTATAACCAACCATCAACGAGTGCGGAAATGGCCAAGGTTGACTGCCAAAGTATTTAAGGTTTTTCACTTTAATCCCCACTTCTTCACCCACTTCTCTGTGTACCGCCTGTTCTAAAGTTTCTCCACTTTCCACGAAACCAGCAATAATACTAAACTGCCCCGGCTTATGATGAACGCCTTGAGCTAATAGTATTTTGTCTTTTTTACGAATAGCCACAATAATACAAGGTGATATACGCGGGTAACATCTGTGATTACAAGGTTTGCACTGAGTTGCTAATTCCCAGTCAATCAATGTCATTTTTTCACCGCATTGACCACAAAATTGGTGCGTGCGTAAAAACAGATCAACTTGAAATGCCCTAGCAACAAATTCAAATTTGTCAGGTTGGTCAAACAATACAGTCCTAAAACCAAAGAATTCACTTTCGTGTTGGCGAAACTCTTCATCTGTTATTTGTAATAAATAAACCAGGCTACCATCGAAGACACCAATTTCATGCACTTGTTCTGGCGGAGTAAACGGCATAGCTAAATCTGAAAAGACACCGCAGGGAATATTATTAGTTGGTGCAGGTAAATAAACTTTATGGTTGGCAATCACACACCACCATCCCTCTAATTCTTGTTCAAAACTAATACTATGTTGGATCATCGTTTGTTCCTGATATTGATAGGTAAACTTATAAAATATTGAAATCAATTAATGTTAATTTTAGAGATATCACATATATTTAACATATGATGTTTAAAACATATTGATCTTTTAGCTAAGATCATTTGTTATAGCAAAGCTATAAACTATTTTATAAGGTAATTGCATGTTAACGCGTTTGGAACAAACACAACAGAAGTATGGTGGTACGAATAAAATAATTGATTCGTGGTTAGCTGAACGACAAAAGTTATTAGTCAAATATTGCAAACTAGCCGGTCTTCCGCCTTTTGAAAAGGAAACAAAAGCCTTACCCAAAAATAATCTAGTGAATAATTTTTGCCAAATATTAATTGATTATTTATCTGCCGGCCATTTTGAAATATATAATGATGTTGTTAAGCAATGTAAAGAGCATAGCCCTGAGAGCGCGACGTTAGCCGATAATCTTTATCCAAAAATAACAGCGACCACAGATGATTTAGTTAGCTTTAATGATAAATATGCTTCGTTAAATGATGATACAGATTTAGAAGGCTTTGATACTGACTTATCAGTGATCGGCCAAATATTAGAAGCCAGATTAGAATTAGAAGATGAGCTAATTCATACCTTCTATTTAAATACCACTGAGCAGCCATCCGCATAAATAGGCTATAGCTTAATTATAAAGAGCTTATCACTTTATAACTCCCAACAAAAAAGGCGCTTATGCGCCTTTTTAATACAAACTAATTAATAGAACTTAGTTTGCGATACTCAGTAATTCAACTTCAAATACTAATGTTGAATAACCAGGAATTGAAGAACGACCACGTTCACCATAAGCTAAGTCATAAGGAATATAAAACTTATACTTAGAACCAACTGTCATATACTGTAAACCTTCAGTCCAACCAGCTATTACTTGGTTTAAACCAAATGTTGCAGGTTCGCCACGCTCAACGGATGAATCAAATACGCTGCCATCCAGGAAAGTACCGTGATAATGCACTGTTACTTTATCAGTAGCAGCAGGTTTCGCGCCTTCGCTAGCCGTTAATACTTCATATTGTAAACCAGACTCAGTTACTGTTACGCCTTCTTTTTTAGCATTTTCAGCTAAGAATGTTTCGCCAACACCTTTTGCTGCTGCTGTAAGTTCTTTTTGCTTTTCATCGCGGCGTTTATTAACTTCCGCTTCAAGAGCTATCATTACAGTTTTTATTTCGTCTTCCGTTAACTGAACATTTTCAGCTAATGCATCACGAATACCACCGAGTAATTTTTCTTGATCTAATTTAATGCCGATTTCTGCATTTTGAGTAAGATTATCATTTAGGTAACGACCCATAGATGCGCCTAACGCATAACTTTGTTTATCTAAATCTGTGTTTAATTCAACAGACTTTTGATCTGCATTTCCGCAGGCACTTATAAGACTAATCGCTGCAGCAGCAATTGAAAGCTTAATTACTTTTCTCATTATGGATCTCCATAGTTAATGTAAGGTTGGTAGCAAATTTAATATCAATATTATTTAGTAAAAATCTAAGCTACAATTTTGGCTCTAAAGTGGCCTATACTAGCGAGTATCGTCCTAAAGAAAAACCTAAATAACACTAATAAGGCAATTAGTTTGCGTATTTTTAGCCATTTAAGTCTCACAATTATTTTATCCGCTTGGTTAATCACCGGATGTCAGCCTAAAACGTCAATTGCAATTTCGCAATCTGAACACAGCCAAAGTGGTTCATTTGCAGCATCAGTTTCTAATTCTGGTAATTACGCCGTTGTTTCCTCTTTATATCATGGTGTCTCTTTATGGGATTTAAAGAGCAATGGCGCAAAATACAATTGGTATCAAACACCTAAAGAACAAACCTTCTCTTTATTTGACGATAACTCTAACGCTCAAGCTGATAATAACTTTGTTTTTGCCACCGCAATATCTAATGACGATAGCCATGCGGTTTTGGCCGACAAAGAAAACTTTTCATTGTGGGATATTAAAACGGGTGAAAATAAAGGTTATTGGCAAGTAAGACAATCCAAAGTGGTTTACCGCACAAAAACCATTAACGGTGCAACCAAGCAACTAAGTATTTACGATGTTGTTGATCCCAATAAATGTTTAAACCCATCGGTTGAAAAAAATGAACATTGTGTCGTGGTTGGTAATATAAGAGCTATCGATGTTTCTAATTACGGCAATCATGTATTAATAGGTAAAAGTAATGGTGTAGTTGTTCATATCAACATAAACACAGGTAGACGCTTAGAGTTTTTGGGCCATCAACAAGTACTGTTAGACAGTGATAAAAAGCCATTTCATATTAACAACGCAATTAATAGCGTCGCCTTATCACCGAATGGTTTGTATGCCTTATCAGGCTCCAGTGATCAAAGTGCTTATTTATGGAATACCGAAACTGGGCAAGTCATTTATAAATTTCAACATCATAATCGTGTAGTACAAGTTGCTTTAGATGCACAAGCTCGTTTTGCGTTCACCTCTGACACTGGTGACCAAGCTAGTATTTGGGATTTAAAAACTGGTAAAGTGATATCTCAATTACAGTACATCAGTCGCCAAGAAATCTTCTCTTTTGCCCGGTTTAGCCACAATGGTAGGTATTTAGTGACTGGTGCACCTACGCGACAATTAACATTGTGGGATGTGAAAACTGGCAAACAAATTAAGCAGTGGTTAGTCTCACCAAGAAAAAATAGTCGCCCAGCTAGTGCAGTAGTGTATAGTGCCGCGTTTATAAATAACGACACACAAATAATCAGTGAAAGCTCGTCTGGTTTAAGTGAAGTATGGAATATAAAGTAGATAGATAATAATGACTGAAAACATGACAGATAAGCTAATTCAACGATTGGAAGAGTTGGAACATAAACAAGCATTCCAAGACGATACGATTGATCAACTTCATCAAGAGATCACTGCGCTGAACTTAAAACAATCTATGTTCAAACGTCAGATAGAGTTATTAGCAGAGAAGGTCAGTTCCAATAAAGGTTCCAACCTTGCTGATGAATCAGAAGAAACGCCGCCACCGCACTATTAATTAATAGTGCTCAGCAGTTAGTCGTCTGGTGTGAATACACCAATCACTTGTTCAAATTGGCGAGTCGCACCTTGTACCGCACCTTCCGGCTGTACCATTTGGTGATGACATTTTACGCATTCTACTTTTTCAACATTGTTCTCTATAAACAATACCATAGTATCCATAGAGTCACATTTTGGGCAGGTAGCCCCAGAAATAAAACGTCTTTTATTTTTACTCACATTTCCCCGCAAAAACTAATTTTTAGTACAAACCGATTATATGTGCCTATTTAACCAATTTTTGCGCTAAATTACACCTCTTATTCCTTGCGTTTATTGTTTGTGACGATACTATTCCAAACATAAATTTATCCCACAACTTAGTAAGTCATTTAATTCATGTTACATATATCCCAGCTAAATTTACAACTCGGAAACAAAGTTCTATTTACCAACGCAAACGCGACTATTTATCCGGGACATAAAATAGGGATCATTGGTGCAAATGGCACGGGGAAATCTACGTTATTTAATGTTATCCGTGGCGAATTAGGCACAGATAATGGCGATGTCAGTTATCCAAAAAATTGGCAACTTGCATGGGTAAAACAAGAAACTCCAAATGTAGATACATCAGCTATTGAATACGTTATTGATGGCGACATTAAGTACAGAGAACTACAAGCCCAGTTACAAATTGCAGAAGATAATAACGACGGAACTAAAATTGGGCATTTGCATCATGAGCTGGAAAACATTAATGCCTACACCATTAAATCTAGAGCCGGAGAATTACTTAACGGTCTAGGGTTTGATGTCGAAGCACAACAAAAACCAGTAAAGAGCTTCTCTGGTGGTTGGCGTATGCGCCTTAACTTAGCGCAAGCATTAATGATTGATAGTGACTGCTTACTGCTAGATGAACCAACTAACCACTTGGACTTAGATGCCGTTATCTGGTTAGAAAAATGGCTTAAACGTTATGCTGGCACCATCTTATTAATTTCTCATGACAGGGATTTTATTGACAATATTTGCCAAGGTATTTTACACGTTGAACAACAGTCACTTAATAGTTACACAGGTAATTACTCAAACTTTGAAAGACAGCGCTCCGAAAAATTATCACAGCAGCAAGCTACATTTGAAAAACAACAAGTTGAAATTAAGCATATTCAGTCTTTTATCGACCGCTTTAAAGCTCAAGCGACAAAAGCTAAACAAGCGCAAAGCCGTGTTAAAATGTTAGAACGCATGGAAGTGATTGCACCAGCTCATATTGACTCTCAATTTAACTTTTCATTTCCACCAGCCAAGCAGCTTCCTAATCCAATTATGAAAATGGAAAAAGTAAGTGCCGGTTACGGTGACACCACCATACTCAGTAATATTCATTTAAATTTAGTGCCGGGCAGTCGTATTGGTTTATTGGGTAGAAATGGTGCTGGTAAATCTACCTTTATAAAAACGATTTCATTATCTCAACCACCTCTTACCGGTGAATTGGAACATTCCAAGCATCTTAATATTGGTTATTTTTCGCAGCATCAATTAGACAGATTACGTCTAGGTCAAACTCCAGTACAACATATCACTATGTTAAATCCCGGCATGCTGGAACAAGAAGCTAGAAATTACCTTGGTGGCTTTGGTTTTAATGGCGACCAAGCATTAGACAAAATCGACAGCTTTTCTGGTGGAGAAAAAGCCCGTTTAGTTTTGGCTCTTATCGTATTTGAAAAACCAAACCTGTTATTACTCGATGAACCAACCAACCACTTAGACATTGAAATGCGTCAAGCGTTAACCATTGCACTACAAGGTTTTGAAGGTGCGATGATCTTAATCTCACATGACAGGCATTTACTGAAGTCGAGTTGTGACGAATTGTATTTAGTCGACAACGGAACCGTACAACCTTTTGATGGAGACTTAGAAGATTATCACGCTTGGTTATTAACCGAGACATTGAAAGAAGTAGCGGCAAATAAAAGTACAGATGATAAAGAAAACTCAGCAGCCACTAAAAAAGAACAAAAACGACTTGATGCAGAATTAAGAAAGAAAGTATCGCCGCTTAAAAAGCAAACCGACAAATTAGAAAAACAACAAAAAAAGTTAGAAACTCGACTTAAACAAATAGAAGAGTTAATGGCAGATACCGAGCTATATACAGAACAAAACAAGACTCAGCTAAATAAACTATTAACCGAGCAAGCCAGTATTAAATCTGAATTAGAAACCATTGAGCTTGAATGGTTTGAATTAGAAGAGCAGATTGAAACAATACGCGAAGAATTTACGGCTTAGTTAGCGCTGGGCAAAAACTAGAAAAATATAATAAACAGTAACTAAATATAAAAAGGGATAATAATGAAATTTCCATTAGCCATATTTACGATAACTTCGTTGGTAATAGTGTCACTTTTATCAGCTTGTAATACTCAAGTTACAACCAGTGCATACTCACTAAAAAGTGGTGGACACATGCCAGTTTCACAACAAGGTTTAACTGTGAAACATGCTGACTTAACATTTGATATTAAACCAGAGCAAACAATCATTGCAGGGATAGCAACCCTAACTCTTATTACAGATAAACCTCGTGATTCTTTTTCTGTCGACTTAGACCGTGTTTTCAATGTCTCTGCCGTTGCAGTAAATGGAGAGACTCTCAGCTCGGAGCAATACTCAAACCCAGAAGGTATGCTTTTAATTAACCAAGCTGTGTCAGATGAATTTAGTGTGACGATTACCTACCAAGGGCAACCAAGAGTACCGGTAAGAGCACCTTGGGATGGCGGCGTTATGTGGGAAACTACACCAAGCGGCGAGCATTGGATTGCCAGTGCGGTTCAAGGTGAAGGCTGTGATTTATTCTGGCCTTGTATTGACCACCCTACCACTGAACCAATGCAAGTAGAGCAACATATTACTGTTCCAAAACCACTCGTTGCAGCAAGCAATGGTGTGTTGGTTAATGTCGATGAAGACAAATTTACAAGAACCTATCATTGGCAAACTAAGTCAATGCATAACACTTATGCTATAGCCCTAAATATTGCCCCTTATGAATTGTTAGAGACAAAATACCAAAGTCTCTATGGCAATACATTAGATATTCAGTTTTATCACTTACCTGAAACGACAGAGAAAGCCAAAATATTGTTTAGTGAAATTCCAACCATGATCAACTTCTTCGAACGTGTGATTGGACCTTACCCTTTTGCCCAAGAAAAAGTAGGAATAGCTGAAACACCACATTTAGGTATGGAACATCAAACAATCAATGCCTATGGCAATGAATATAAAAAAAACGAGTTTGGTTATGACCAATTAATGCAGCATGAATTTGCTCATGAATGGTTTGGCAATCAACTTACCAATGACAACTGGGATCACATGTGGCTACACGAAGGTTTTGGCTCTTACATGCAACCTTTGTTTGCTCAGTACCTTCATGGTGATTTAGCCTATAAAGCACAATTAAATAATCAACGTAAAAAAATCCTAAATAGAGCTCCTTTAGTATCAAACGAGATAAAGGAAGAAGAAGAGGTTTATGAAACAAAAACAGGCCCTGGTGGTGACATTTACACTAAAGGTTCCTTAGTTCTCCATACGTTAAGAAGCTTGATTGGCGATGATGCATTTTTCACGTCTACAAAAGAGTTAGTATACGGTACCGCCACACCAAAACCGGGTAACTTCACCCCTGTATTTAAAAACAGCGCTGACTTTGTCAACATAGTAAATAAAGTAACAGGCAAAGACTTATCTTGGTTTTTTGATGTTTACCTTTACCAAGCTAAATTACCTAAATTAGTTGTAAACAGAACTGACGATAAAATCACATTGCAATGGCAGATTGAAAACAACAAACCATTTTATATGCCAGTCGAAATACAAATAAATGGCAAAGTAACCACGTTAGATTTAGCTACGCCCGTTACATTAACTATTGATAAAATGGATGTGATCATTGTCGATCCTAACAGTAAAATCCTAAAGTACGACCAACACATCGTTGATTATCAGAACTTTCTTAAGGAAAAGAAAAAAGTTAATAAATAGTTTCTTTTACGTGTCTCGTTTTACGAGCTAAGTAAATAGAAAAGTATTACACACTTAGTATAATTAGCTGGATTTACAGCATAGCTGTAAATCCTTCCAACTCTTCCATCTGAGTAAGCCAATTCTGAATAGCTGGGTATTGGCTTAAGTTAAAACCACCATCTTCTGCTACATGGGTATAAGCATATAAACAAACATCTGCAGTCGTTACTTGCTCGCCAGTTATAAAATGACTTTCTTGTAATTCCGCTTCCATTGTTTTTAGCGCTTTATGGCCACCAACCTGTTTTGCGGCATACTCTTCTTTTTTATCATCCGGTAAGCCTAAGTATTTATTTATAAAACGTGCGACTGCAATAAAAGGTTCGTGACTGTATTGCTCAAAGAATTGCCACTGTTGTACTTTTGCTAGTTCGTATGGTGTTGATGGTAAATAATCTGTATGCGCCGCTAGGTAATTAACTATTGCATTAGACTCTGACAAACAGCGGCCATCATCTAATTCTAATAACGGAATTTTACCCAGCGGGTTTTTAGCTAAGAAGGCTAAGTCTTTAGTATCGCCCGCTAATATATCAATATCAATCCATTCATATGACAATCCGAGTAAGTCACAAATTAATTGTACTTTGTAACAGTTGCCTGATTGTCTATCACCGTATATTTTCATAGCACCTTACCTTTAAATTCTTTACTATCATTGAATGAATGCAATTACTCTATCTTCCTTCTGGCAATTTAGCCTAGCACTTTATAAAAATGATTTAGTGCAGTCGGCTCTTATCACTTGGCAAAATGATGTTAACGCCAATGTTAACCTGGCTTTGTTATGCGCCATGTTAAACCAACAAAAAATAGCCTTACCCCAATCTGAGTTAATGGCTCTACATACCAAAGTTTCAGATTTTTCTAATGGCTACACCAAACCATTAAGAGCTTTACGACAACGTTATAAAGAGGACATGGATGCAATTGAAGGTTATCCAGCTATTAGACAAAAGCTGTTAGATGCTGAATTGATATTTGAGCAACAAGAGCAAAGCTTGTTGCTGTCAGAATTACCCCAGTCACAAAAAAACAAGTTACATTCGGTAATAGAAGAACCCGATAATATTGATAATTTAGCTTTGTACCAAACACATTTAATAGAACAAAGTGAGCTGACTAGTCTGCCAAAAGTTAAATTAACTGATCTAAATCAATATTTAGTTTAGTGCTTCCCATCCTCTAGAAAATACTTGATCTGGATCATATCAACTCTTAGCTATCACTCTACACTTCACCCATCAGATTTATTTACTTCTATATTGAAAAGGGGAACGTAATGTTCAGAGATTTTTTTAGTGATCCAGTATTGTATATGAGCTTTGGCATATTAAGTTTAACTGTTCTTTTGGGAGTATTTTATACTTGGTATTTCATCTCACATGTAGTGAATGCAAAAGATGGATCTACAGAAGACACAGACAAAATAGATAAATAGTACGACTTATATATCCCAACCTTATAAGTGGCACTACCTTTTATGGCGGTTACGTTAATAACTTTAACCTCTGGGCGCCTATTTTTTATATTCACTTACTCTTTACCTAAAAATCTACTTTAGCGCATAAATAAATTTACAGCGAAAAAGATACAATGTAACATATCAACTTTATAAGTGATTGTATTTAATAAATTCATGCCTACAAAATTGATGTCCATTATTAGACTTGTCTTGATCAGTGTTTTATTAAACGCTGCTTTTGTGCAATCTGAACATCAGTTAACTCACTTATCTCAAAGTCATACTATTGAGCAATGTGATGTCTGTTCACATCCATCTTATCTTGACCACTTAATCATTCCTACAAATTATAGCTTTCATTATTTTCAAGAAAATAACGATACTTTACTCAATGCTTTCACCCTAAAAAAACAATCCCCAATAACCATCCCTCATGCTCGGGCTCCGCCTTTTAACGCTTGATTCATCACCATTGGCTTTTTAGCCAGTAATTAAAAATGAATACTGATCCTCTGTCATTTACAGGTTGTAAGTTATAAGGGAGTTATTCTTAGTCTATTTTTAAATGGCTTATTTAAAAGTCATATTTCAGGCGAATATTATGTTTAAGCAAGTTTGCGCTTTATTAGCGCTTATTATCGTATTTCCAATTTCTGCCGCTCAGTCATTGTCGGGCGTGGTTTTTTCTAAAAATAAGCATGCAGAGCAAGTTCCAATTGCTAATGCAAAAGTACAAATCCATGGACATAACCATTCAGAGCAAACCGATGCACAAGGTCGATTTGTTATTGAACTAGAGTCTAAAACACCAATTAAAAACGCAGTTGATCCAAACACTTACGAATTACACGTTAGCGCTACAGGATTCCAACATAAAAATATTTTAGTTGATAACACAACGTCCACTACCCTGCCATTACAAGTTGAGTTAGCGTCTAGTGTTATGGATCATATAGATGTATACGCATCACCATTACATTCTTCTACTATTGAATCTGCATCTGCTATTTCTGTGATCTCAGATGAGGAGCTTCACAATAAGCACACTTCTACTTTGGGCGAGACATTAAAATATGAGTTAGGTGTACATTCTACTTATTTTGGTCCGGTTAGTTCTAGTCCAATTATCCGTGGTTTAGATGGCCCAAGAGTGATGATCACGCAAAATGGATTAGATGCGTCAGACGCATCAAGAGTGGGTCCAGATCATGTTGTTTCAACAGAAACATCAACGGTAAAACAAGTTGAGATATTACGCGGTCCTGCCACATTACTATTTGGTAACGGCGCAATTGGTGGTGTTATAAACGTAGTAGATAACCGTGTTCCAACTAACGACGAATTTGAAGCTGATTATCAGGTATCGCACAACACAGTTTCTAATGAAAATGAATTAAGCGTTAACTTAAGTACTGGATTAGCAGCACAAGGCTTTGATAATGTTGCTGTACATTTTGATGCATTCACTCGCTCAAGCGATGACTATGAAATCCCAGGTCCTGCAGAATCAGAAGATGCTCATGATGAGGAAGAGGAAGAGCATGAGGAACACGAGGAAGAGTTTACTGGAGTTCTAGAAAATAGTGCCGCTGACTCTGACGGCTTTAATCTAGGCGCAAGCTACTTATTTGACTCTGGCTTTGTTGGCGTTTCTTTTGGTCAACTTAACCGTTTATACGGTATTACTGGTCACTCGCATGAAGAAGAAGAGGAAGAGCATGAGGAAGAAGAGCACGAAGAAGAGATTGTCCAAGGCGATATGACCCAAGACCGAGTACAAGTATTAAGTGCTTTTGAATTTGACCATTCATTCATTACTGGTTTACAAACTAAATTTGGTTACACAGATTATCATCATGCAGAATTAGAAAACGGTGAAATTGGCACTCAGTTTTATAACAAAACGACACAATTAAAATCTGATTTAATTTTTGCAGAAATAGCCGGTTGGCATGGTGCATTATCGGTTGAATATAAGCATTCAGACTTTTCTGCAGAGGGTGAAGAAGCATTTACTCCACCATCAGTAACTGAAAACACGTCAATTGCTTTACTAGAGGAAAGGCACTTAGGTTCTGTGTTATTGCAGCTAGGTGCTCGTGTTGAATCGATAGACTTATCAGCAGACATTGACGGTGTAAATCAAAGCTTTGATTTCTCTCCAATTAGCTTATCTAGCGGAATAGTTTGGGACTTTACAGATGGTTATAACTTAGGTGTGTCCTTAACACGTTCTGAACGTGCACCAAGTGCAAGTGAATTACTATCTTTAGGTACACATATTGGAACAAGCAGTTATGAAGTTGGTTCTCTTTACGAGATTGAATTTGATGAAGCCGACCAACACTCAGAGTTAGTATTATCATCACAGCCAACTGAGTTAGAAACAGCCAACAATGCTGAATTAACACTACGTAAATTTAACGGTGACTTTGGTTTTGTTATTAACTTGTTCTATAACACTGTAGACAACTTTTATTATCAAAATGAAACCGGTCTATTATCGTCAGATATCCTTGAGCATGATGAAGAAGAGCATCACGACGAAGAGGAAGATCATGAAGAAGAAGGGCATGAACACGAAGAAAGTGACCTACCTGTTTATATAACGCAAACTAACAACGCTAAGTTCTACGGCATAGAAAGCCAGTTTAAATGGCAAGTAACACCAGAACTAAAGCTAGCACTGCAAGCAGACACAATTGTAGGTGAGTTAACTAATGGTGAATATTTACCACGCATCCCACCAAATAGAATTGGCCTGTCATTTAAATACCAAGGTAATAGCTGGGATTTAGGCGCTCAAAATATGTTTTATTTCTCGCAAACTAAATTAGCACCGCTGGAAACTAAAACAGATTCATACAATATGACGGATATCGATTTTGCTTATTACTTCCAAGCAGGCAATCAAGATCTTACCGCATTTGCTAATATCAGAAACGTATTTGATGTAGAAGCTCGTGTACACAGTTCATACCTGAAAGACTTAACTTTATTACCAGCTCGTGGACTTCATGTAGGGGTTAGAGGTAAGTTTTAAATCACTAAATAACTTTAGCAAGTCTTATGAGCTGTTATACAAATATGTATAACAGGATCAAAAAAGCCAATGTTTACATTGGCTTTTTTATTACTTGAAATTAAGGGCTATTTACCTTTCAAAATAAGAATCAGGTCTAAATGTAGCGGCATCATAAATTGACCACAAATGTATTAATCCAGCGAAAATAACAGGAACAATTAGAAACCATAATGCATAACCAACGGTGACTGTCACAAATATAAATATTGCAGGTAATATATTGCCTTGGATCAGTTGTCCTAACCCTGGAATAAATACATTACACAATGCGGCTAATACGTTACCTGTTGAACCTTGTCCTGACATACTCTCCTCCAAAATTTAAAAATCATACTGTATCAATAACTCTAGCTTAGCTTTTTAACTCGGTTATACCAATTACATTAAATGAATAACAATCAAGTAATTGCTATAAGAGGCAACTTAACCGTTGCTGATAAACCACCTTGCTTTCGGTTTTTTAAAATAACTTCTCCGTGGTGTGAATCAACTATCTTTTTAATAATAGCTAAACCTAAACCACTACCTTCTCCACCGCGCGCAATATCACCTTGGTAAAATGGTTCAAATAACTTAGCCACATCGTCTTCTTTAATTCCGGGGCCAGAATCTAGTACTGAAAAATAAAACATGTTATTTTTTTTATCAATTCCAGTTTCAACTAAAATCTTATCGTTTGAATACCTAAGTGCATTCTCTAATAAGTTGGTGATCACTCGCTTAATCGCGATGGGCCTCATCATTTGAGCTTTTATTTTACTATCAAAGAAAGTTTGAAATTCTCGTTGTTTATTCAATTTCTCTGACTCGACTACATCATCTACTAATGCATTAAAATCAACAGCTACAAGTGCTTCTTCTTTATGGTGACGTATGAAAGCGATAAATTGATCTATGATCATATTCATATCTTCAATATCGTTAACTATGCCATCTTTTAAGTAATCTTCGTTTGGCCCCATCATTTCTGTGGCAAGCCTAATTCGAGTTAATGGAGTACGTAAATCATGAGAGACTCCCGCCATTAACAAACTTCTATCTTTCTCTAATTGTTTAATGCCCGCCGACATTTGGTTAAAAGCTCGCGTTACCGCCACAATTTCTGTTGAGCCTATCTCTTTGAGTTGCTCAGGAAAATCACCTTGTCCTACTTCTTTAGCGGCACTTTCCAATGACTTAAGCGGCCTATTTAATTGGCGAGCAAACACCCAACCACCAGCCACACTTAAAATACCAATAGCAATTAGATAAATGGTAAAAGGCGAAAGGTTCCTTTCTTCTAGTCCATCCAAAGGTAAACGCACCCAGTAGTTTTTCGCTTGTGGTGGTTTTACCCAAAAATAGTAATTATCACCTTCCGATATTCTTACCTCTGTTTCACCACCTAACTGTTTTGACATTTGTTCAGAAAAGTATGGATAAACTTGCGCGTCTAACAAACCTTTTTCTTCAGCTTGTTGGTTGGTAAGTACTTTAATTCCAGTGGTTTTGATGAAGTCGACTGATAACTGTTTAGGTATTGTTATTCCTTGAGTATTAGGCATAAACAATACTTTAATTTGCTTAGCCAATAAGTTATTTACTTGCTGATAACTTGGCTCTATAACGTAAAATAATACGCTAACCATAGAAACAATCTGGTTAATTAATAACAACGAACCAACTAAAAAAACAGTCTGACCAAAAGAGCTCTTAGGCAATAATTTCATAACAACTTCATTTAAATTTGGATAAAAGCCAACTCATATAAGTTGGCATAACGAGGCTGGGTAAGAATGCGAACTAGCCTTTTCCGTCTGGAATAAATACATACCCCACGCCCCAAACCGTTTGTATATATCTTGGTTTAGTGTGATCTTCTTCAATCATTTTACGTAATCGGCTTACTTGTACATCTATGCTTCTTTCCAGTGCAGAGTAATCTCTTCCCCTTGCCAAGTTCATTAATTTATCACGGGACAATGGCTCTCTAGCATGGCTTATTAAGGTTTTTAGTACAGCAAACTCACCACTGGTTAGCGGCATAATTTTATTACCGTGATGCATTTCCCGCGTTGCTAAATTTAAGGTGAAATCACCAAAGGTGACTTCTTCCTCTTCCATTGTTGGTGCGCCCGGAACGTCTTTAGATTTACGACGTAAAATAGCGCGTATTCTGGCAAGTAATTCTCTTGGGTTAAATGGCTTAGCCAGATAATCATCAGCACCTAGCTCTAAACCAATAATGCGGTCAACCTCGTCGCCTTTAGCCGTTAACATAATAATTGGAATTTGGTTGTTGTTTTGACGCAAGCGACGACAAATAGACAAACCATCTTCACCTGGCAACATAAGATCTAACACGATTAGATGGAAATTTTCTCGATCTAACAATCGATTCATTTGTTCTGAATTAGAGGCGCTTCTTACGATAAAAGACTGCTCTGTTAAATAACGTTCTAACAAGCTACGTAAACGCATGTCGTCATCAACAACCAAAATTTTAGTGGTTTCGCTTTCCATTTTTTATCCAATCGATATTTATTATGTGTCGAATATAAAAGAAAAGCGGCAGTTTGCCAAAACATCTCTGTAATTAGGTTGTTACAAAGTTTTACAGAGATATTTAACTTGGGAAGTTCAGGTTAATAAAAGAGGGATTTATACATGATAACAATACCGAAAATATTAAAGGCTATTTAGCTTCAATAACTAATTGAAAGTCTTCTAACCTAACAGTCGACGGCCCTTTACGGACTGTATTTGTAATACCTTTACTACCAAAGTCAAAGTAAAGGCCTCCATATAAAGTATGATTAACTTTAATGATCACATTTTCCATATAATCACGGCGACGTTGACTTAAGGTTTTACGGTAATTTATGGTTTTATTTATTTTATTTTCTAATTGGATCATTTCAGCTTTTGCTGCACTTTTTTGTTCGCCTCCTACTAAAGAGGGCAAGTTAGATTGTAGCAGGTCTAATTTTTCTTGTGATTCTTCAATTTGTTGCCAAAAACTATCTTCTTTTTGCTTAAATACATCATAGGTTCTATTCATGGAAATATGAGTAACGGTATCCGACGGTGCACCTAAGTGCCCAACTTCAATATACTTACTAATATTATAATGTCCGCCAATGATCTTACCGCGTGGCACTCGGCCTTTACCAACAACAATAGATGCAGCCGTCACATTACAATGTGATATTTGTTTATGTATAAATACATCACGTTTTGCCACTATGTCTACATGATTAGCAAAAGCAACATTCACTCGGTTACCTGACTCCAACAAACAGGTATTTTTACGGCCATCAACTTCTTCATCTAACGACTTACCAGAAGCCCCCGATAATACTGTTAATTCACCACGACAGCGTATACTAGATGACTCAACAAAACCTGAAATAAGTACATCACCAGAAGCAATGATCTTCATTTCAGGTGACACATCACCAAGTATAATTACCGTTCCATTAAATTTAACATGACCTTGTTTTGGTGTTAATTCAGTTAACGTATAAACATCGTCAACTTCCATACGATTATCAATTAACCGAGCTAAGCCTTCTTTTTTGGCTAGTAATATAGTTTCATCATCTGGATCGATAATAGTGCCTGAAGATACTTCCATTCTGACATCTTTCCCAGGATTCGCTTTTAACGTATCGCCCAAGACATTGCGACCATCGATACCCGCTGTTAAAGGCATTTTTTGATAAATTTTTTCGCCTGGCTTGACTGTTTCAATATCACCTAAGTCTTTGAGATCAACTTTACCATCAGCCATTTCGGTTGGTTTACGAATTTTATCTGAGAATAATTCCACAAGAGGTTTAAAGCTGGCGTTTTTTCCATGCTTAGGTTCTTTACCTAAAGCAATAACCGACTCAAAGATTTCACCAGGATGGGCATCAAAACTATTTTCTAATAAAGCTTCTACTTTTGAGCGTTTAAGACCAAAGCTTACTCTTTTCTTTTGACATGCTTTTTTAATTGCATCAACACTAGCAATTTTTCCACCCCAAGGCATTTCAATTTGGGCTTTAGCTGACATTTTATCTGCTGAAACTTTAATAGTAACAATCGCATCTATTATTTCAGCAAATTCACGAGTAAATTTGGTTGGATTATTTACGCCATTTTTAATTTCCATGACTAATTCATTAACCGAATCTATAAGGTCGAGTAGTACTTCTTTTTTTACATAGGTTTTATAAAACGTACTGTCAGCATGCGCTTTCAGTAAATCCGATACTTCATAGATAGGGCTATGGGCACTACAATCTATCTCAATAGAGATTATCGAACCATCTTGGGTAAAGCTAATATCAGACAAAGAAAACCTTTTGTTATGTTTATTATTTTATTGGTTTAATCAATAGTTGTTAAAGCTCTATCGGCTAACTAAATAAAAAATCCAATTTTGTGTGAATTTTAATCGTAAAAAAATATGAAGAGTGCTTTATAACCTAGTATTGGCAATTATCCAAATACCCGTTATGGCAATAAAATGTATTTTTTAAAATATCGAAACTGTATATTAATATTTAGCGCATACAAGGTACAAGTTTTATATCCATAACCTGCTGAACATACTGATATTTTATAAATAATTAATTTTATATTTATCTGTACTCAATTAATTCTTGTATTAAAAAAGCATACAAACTCAACAGATAAAAAAGAAAGTAGCAAATACAAGGCTAAGGCTATTAATAATAACCTCTAAAAATATGACAAACTTGGTAGCGATTAGTAAAAAAGACTCGAAAGGTAATGCTAACAACCTTTATAAAAACGTTTTTTAAGAAAAAAACAAAGCAATTGATTAAACTATAAGCAAATAAAACAAAAATCAAAAACAGGGAGTGACAAGCAAAACAACATTGCTTATACTGCCTGCCGTTTTCAGCAAGAAACTATTTTTGCAACGAAAACAAATGGAATGCCCCCTTAGCTCAGTTGGTTAGAGCATACGACTCATAATCGTCAGGTCCCCTGTTCGAGTCAGGGAGGGGGCACCATTTTCTCTCCCAAGCAATTTTGAAACAAGAGTACAACCCACAAACTTTTTACTTTCAATCGTTTAATAATTCCGTTTATTTTTATATCCCCCAATTGAAGCTGTCATTTTCAATTTATGTAACACAACTTTGTTATGCTGAATATGTATGTACTTTTAATAATGAATACCCATTTTATTATTTGTATCTCTATGATTATTGCCTATTCTTTTGCTAGAAATAAAATTAATAGTATTAACGAAAGGGTAACTTGTGAAAAAATCAACTCTGCTTGCAGTATTATCTTCATTAATCATTACAACACCAGCTTTAGCTCAAGACGATGACCATGGGTTTAAGCACAATGTCATTGGTGTTTTTATTGGTAAAACAAAATCAGACTACAGTCACAAGGCAAGTTACGGATTAGAATATGAATACCGTTTTGACCAAACTTGGGGAGCTGGTGCCGTATACGAAAAAACACCTGAAGCGCATGACGATCACCATGGTCATTATGATGACATATCAGTAGCTTTAGTCTCTGGTTACTACCATTACAACTTACTGCGTATTGGGCTTGGTTTTGGACAAGAGAAGATTCACGGCTCACATAGCTACACAGAGTCGCTTGTTAGAACCAGTGTTGCGTACGACTTCCACATCACCGAGCACATTGGTATTGCACCAGCATTCAGTTTAGACGCTGTAGATGGTCATACAGCTAAAATTTACGGCATTGCAATTAACTATATATTTTAAAGCCCATTGAGCTTTAATATAGAAATACAAAAGGCTCATATTTGAGCCTTTTGTATTTCTAAGGTTTGAGTTTAGAATTTTATTGTACAGTTGGAGACGCTTGCGGCTTGGCATTCTCTTTTATATGTTTTTTTACATAACCCATTACACTGTCTGATGTTAATTTAAAGGTTACTGAAATATCCATCCCAAAACTCTTTAAGCTTTTTGCCGTCCAGTTATTGCAAGTATTCATTAAATAGTAATTACCCACACCTGTATAAAACTGACTATCACCATAAAGCCCATCTTGAGTTGGAAGCAACAAAGCTTGTTCATCCCTAGCAAAACTGCCAGAAATAAATGTCATTAATAACGATATTTCACTTTCCGTCATCGGCAAAAATTGTACATCACTCACAGGGAAAAAAGCCGATACTTCTTTATTAATCCCAACAGCATGCATAACCGAATCAGTAGGCCACAACATAGCTTGCACAGCTAATCCTGCCGTAATATCTTGAGCCTGATAAAAACCTTTATCACCCCAGCCAAATTCAATATAAGAAGTACCATCAAACCGCTCCCCCAACTCTGGAATAGCAGCAATAGCATTAACGGATGGAACTACCAAAGACGTATGCCAACCATGACTAACAACATAAATATGATTAAAACCAAAACCAGAATAAGATTTGGGAGACTCAACAACAGCAGGGCTAGTGGAACAGGTAGAAATAGTCACGATAAGAAAAATAATAAGGAGTAAAGCAGATAAATAACGCATGAATAACTTAATCCAGTTCTTAACATTGCCACCCACTTTAAATTAAATCACCTGAGTTTGTAAAATTAAAAAAAATATGCATTTTCTGACGTAATTATCTTGGTGTTTTAGTCTGAATTACCGGTCTAAATTGAAAATTTGAGATATGTTTACGATTTTGGTTAAACACGACATACGTAGATGTCTCAGAGTGCTCTGATTTAGTTTTTTGTTTGATTACCTATTTATTAAACTGCAGGATTATTAAGCCAATAATCTTCTACAGATGGATAAGTTTGGTCGCCGTTTTAGTTGTTTATGCTCTACAAAGTTTTGTAGAACATGCTCATTGCCAACCGCACCATGGAATACAGTGGTGAATTGTTTGGTCATCACTAACCAGTTATCTGGCTCTATGTTTAATCTTCTTAGTAGAGTTGGTAAATTGTTATCTATATGTCCTGCTTTCTCTTCTCTTACACAACGTCCTGTTACTTCGACTAATTCTATGTATTCTTTTAATTCAAATGGAATGACATCAAGCATGTCTTTTTTGAGATTTCCTACAAATGGTTTTAGTGACTTTGGTTGTGTTTGATAAAGTGCATGATGAATACGCTGTTTTATGCTGGTGTATTCTGATGTTTCTGGGGTTTTGGCTATATTGGCTCTTACTGGGTTTAAATCTACATATGCCATACAAGCGAGTAAAGCAGAGTCATCTAACAAGGCTTGGCATTTGAATCGGCCTTCCCAGAAACGTCCAGTGCAGCTATCTTCTTTATTCGCCTGTCTGGCAATACCTTCATTTAATACACGCATAAACCAACTTATATCCATTAAACGTTTTCTGTAAATGACGGTTATTTCCTCTATGGCTAGTAGCTCTGATCCAGTTAGAGGCTTGGATTCATTTAAGAGTTTACTGTTTAAGTCAGGTGAACCATTAATTTTAGATAGGTATTTTTGTGTCAGTAACGTGCCTTTAAACAACCTATGCCAACGAGTTAGAACCTCGGTTGTATCCCAGCTAAGCGCTTGTTGTTCATTTATATGTAAAACAAGGTGGGTATGATTACTCATGACGGCATAAGCACACACTTCAATCGCAAAGACTTGTGGTAACTGCTCTATCTTATCTTCTACCCATTGCCTTCTGTGCTCATAAGATTGATGGGTTTGTTTGTCTTCTCCGCATAGGAATGCCCTACGAACACATCTTGAAATACAATGATAGTAAGGCGTATCCGCTAAGCTAATTTGAAATTCTCTTGGTCTAGGCATAAAAAACACTCAATGTACCAATATGGGTACAAATGAGTTTAGTTCACATTAAAATGGATGGCACTTTTATTTAAGTCAATTTATAACTAACCGTTAGGTTCGGTTCGCCTTGCTTTTGCTTTTGCTTTTGCTTTTGCTTTTGCTTTTAAGTCTCCATCCAAATATTCCTGAGATAAAATAAGTTTTCCAAAATATGAGACAGGACGTCGAATAAGGGCTTGTTTTCAGGGACGAAAGTTAAGCCCGTTTTTGAGGATAAAACTTAATTTTATAGAAGATAAGAATATTGGTTGGAAGCGGCCTTTTGGGGTTAGGTTTTTGGGCTGTTGCAAAAAGGTGACTTGCCGAGGGGCGAAACCCTAGAGTTCACAAGTAATATAATTAGAAACTACAAACCTAAAATGAATGTATAAAACAAATTGGCTCTTAAAAGGATCACAGCCCTTAAGGATAAGACACCTAGGGCGAAGCATTCAAGCACAAAAAAGCCTTTCGCAAGAAAGGCTTTTATCTTTTAAAACAAACAAGAACAAGAATCCCTATTCATGCAAAAACATAAACTTCAACACAAACAACGCGGTTAACGCCCACACACCTTTTGACACTTGGTTAGATTTACCTGTTCCAACTTTAAGTACGGTATAAGTAATAAAACCAAACGCGATACCGTTAGATATTGAAAAGGTAAATGCCATCATTACTGTAGTGCATACTGCGGGGGCGTATTCTGTTAAGTCATCCCAATTTAAGCTTTTTAAAGAGCTCATCATTAACATGGCAACATAAATAAGTGCACCGTCTACCGCAAATCCCGGTAACATTTTAGCAAGTGGTAGAAGGAATACGCCTGCGGCAAATAACAAACCGATAGTCACAGCAGTTAAACCTGTACGACCACCAACAGAAACACCAGCGGCTGATTCCACGTAAGACGTTACTGGAGGACAACCAAATGCAGTACCAACTACAGATGATATAGAATCTGCTTTTAGTGACTTACCTAGGCCTTGAATTTTACCATTTTCATCTTGTAAGTTAGCTTTTTCGGCAACGCCCATTAAGGTACCAGCGGTGTCGAATATATTAACAAATAGGAAAGTAACAATAACTGGAATTAAGGCTACTTCAAATGCACCTGCAATATCAGCTTTCCATAAAATTGGCTCAAGAGCTGAAAATTCAGGAACCGCTAAGATACCGTTATAACTCACAAATCCTGTGGCTGGCGCAAATGCTTTAGCCGCTTCTGCAACAACAAAAAAGTCAGTCGGTAAAACCCAAGTCATAATAAACGCAATTAAGGTAGTAACCCCAATACCAATAAGCACACCACCAAACACTTTTCGGTAACTTAGAATAGCGATAAGTAAAAAACTTAGAAAACCAAGAGCCGGAGCTTCAGGACCAAATACACCAAAACCAAAGTGGGTAAGATCTGCGATAGAAACTATATTGTCTGGGTTCGCAACAACAATACCGGTAAAGCGTAAACCAATAAAACCAAGAAAGAGGCCAACACCTGCAGTCATTGCTAAACGTAAACTCATGGGAATACTGTCAAGCATCCACTCTCTTAAACGAGTCACACTCATAAGAACAAATAACACCCCCGATAAGAAAACAGCACCCAATGCAATTTCCCAGCTATAACCCATAGCGCCAACCACTGAGAATGTGAAAAATGCGTTTAAGCCCATTCCAGGAGCAAGACCCACAGGCCAATTTGCGTACAATCCCATGATAAGAGTTGCGATAGCTGCGCCAATACAAGTGGCTAAAAACAATCCATCAAATGGCATGCCTGAATTTGACATAATTGTTGGATTTAAAAACATGATGTAAGACATAGTAACAAAGGTGGTAAAGCCAGCCATGATTTCGGTTTTCACCGTAGTTTTATGTGCTGCAAGCTTAAACCAGCGTTCTAAAAAACCTACGCTTTTGGGTTCATTATCGTAAGTTTGCTCAACTTGTTTCATATCTCAAATTCTCTTGTTGTTTGATATATAGCTATCGTTTTATTAGTAATAGCATTACCTTTATGTGCTAGTAAACTCACAAACCTTGACACTTATGTCAATATTTATCACTAAGTATACAGGTGAATATTATTGCTTTATTGCTACTGGTGAAGTTAAATCATCTATAAAAACTGACACTTGTGATAACTTTCTAGCCATCATGCGTTAGTAGTAAATAAAATAATTAGTTATAAGTACTATATAAGCATAAGCACTAATAAATTGCGTAAATTTAAAGTACTGCTTTATACAATAAAAAGGATAAACATGTTTTCATCATTAAGATCTTTCACTAGCTTGGTACTATTGGTTAGTCCATTAATATTTTGCCAGAGCTTTGTGGTAACTGCTGCAGCAAAAATAGAAAATAGCCAAACTAATTGGTTTAATGACTTTAAACAGCAAGCATCTGATAAGCAACTTTATAAATTTTTATACAACATGCCTAAAGGTGCCGATTTACATAACCATGCAAGTGGTAGCAACTTTCCACGTTGGTGGTATGAGCTTGCAATCAATAGCGAGCTTAATGGCGGTTACCGTTATTACACAAAAACTAAATTAACCTTATGCCAAGGTTATGGCCAAAATGCCTTTGGGTATATCTCGCCGACGCTGACTTTTGTAACCATAGCTGAAAATATTTATAAAAAGCTCAGTGCTTGTGAACAAAAAAATTACACACAACTTTCATCCTTAACACCAAAAGAGATAAAGGCGTGGGAACAAAGCATTTGGTTGGATAAAGACTACGAAGGTCGTGACGAGTTTTTTCAAACTCATTGGCAACGGTTAAATGAGCTGGCTAATAATCCGTATATTGCAGCAGAAATGCTTGTGCGAAATATGAAAGCGTTTGGCAATGAAGGACTAATTTACCTTGAGAGTCAATTTAATGTGACTGGGTTTATGACACCAAACGGTAAGCCTCAAACTCAAACTGCAGCTTTAAACATTCTTAAGGAACGTTTGGCTCAAGACGACGCCAAACAAACTGGTGTGGAAGTAAAACTGGTTTATCAACTATTGCGCTTTACTCCTAACGCAGAACAGCAACTAACCGACATTTATAAATTTGTTGATCAAAATCGTGACCTATATGTGGGCATTAATATGGTTGGTAGAGAAGATAACGGTAAAGGCCATCCACTACGTTTTTTGTCTACCTTGCGTGAACTAAGACAACAATATCCTGCCATTGCTCTTACTATTCATGCGGGTGAAGTGGATGAACCAAACTTTCATATTAGAGATACGTTATTACTAGGCGCTGATAGAATTGGTCACGGCGTTAATTTATTAGGAGACCCACAAACAACATTATTGATGCGTCATAATCATTATTTAATAGAAGTTAATCTGATCAGTAATTTGTTGTTGGAATATGTTGATGACTTTAAAAAGCACCCTTTTCCAGAATTTTTACGCACAGGCATTCCTGTGGCTTTATCAACTGACGACCGCGGCATGTTCCATTCAAACTTAACCGATGAATTCTTTATCGCAGTTAAGACCTTTAATTTGTCTTGGCAGGAAGTGGTAACACTAAGTAAAAACTCTCTCGAATATAGTTTTTTAGATCACCCAACAAAAAAAGCAATGCTTGTTAAGTTTGATGAAAACATTAATACATTCACGCAAAACTTTGAACAAAATGGCTCAAGCAGTTTGCAAAAACCAGCGGTGTTGAATCAATTTATTCGACGTTATTATCCACAATTAACTGATTAGGCTATTTTTTATGAAGAATTTATTTATGCACACTTTTTTAATTAATAATTTAAAAAAACTCACCATAATATTCATCAGCTTGATCTTAATAAGCTGTACACAGGCTGACAAATCTTATACGCAAGTTGTTGCTAATGCCAAGTTAACTGAGGTAGCAAATACCATTAACTTGGAAGACAACAACGCTGCTTTAAAAACAATTTCTGATGTAGATTATGCGCAATGGAGTGAAGAAGAAAAACAGTCGGCTCTATTATTAACAGCATTAGGCTGTATCGATATTAGTACTAATGATAGCAAGCAATCCACTTCAGTAGATGACTGCAAGGCTTTACAGCCTTTATCAATTGATTATCCAAATGTGCCATCATCGTTAACATTAGTATTCAATGAATTGCTAGAGCAGAATATTATTCAAGGCTACAATATCAAGGAGCAAGAACTGGTTACGTCAAAAGAGACTGGTAACAATATTTTCCTTTACGGTCATAGTTCTTTACCGCACGCCAAGCAGTTGATCAGTTTATTGAACATAAATAACATTGATTTTACTTGGCAACTTATTCCTAAAAGTTCGGCGTTTAATATTCGTGATGATTGGCAAGATACTAAGATTGATGAAAAAGAATCCAGAGTACGAATAGCCAAAGAATACGACATTCGATTAATTTTTGCAGATCAAGCTGAACAGCTTAGCTTTATGCCTTTAATTAATAAATACGCCAAAAAAGACACTGACGATGAAGCTGGATTAATCATTAATGCTTGGTGGCAGCCTTTTTATCGCAGTTTTTCTGCGCTAGAGTCCTTTATGCCTGTTAAGAGAATTTCTTTACAAGCCGATGGTTTTATTGCCTCGACTCTTGTACTTCAACCTGATCTTACAAAAACTCTTGATTTGATTAAAGCTAGTCTGGCAAACATAGAGGTAACAATTTCAACTGAAGATGTATGGGTAAACCCAGCATTTTACCGTTATCTTAATGGTGGTTATAAATAGACTGTAAACCACTATAAAACTGATTTTTATAAATCCGCGTTTATAGATTAACTATTCGGCACTAGATTAGTGCAACTGCTCTATTGTAGTGCTGAATTGTTTATTTTTAAAGCCTTTCAACTAAACTCTCACATATTCCAATCTAAAAATTAACCAATATAAACATAAACTTAACTACAAAAATAAGACTTGACACTTGAGTCAACTAAATGGCATTAATTCTGCTTTAATTACCCTAATAAAATAATAACTAACTGAAGCTAACCATCGAGTTAGCACTTTCAATAAAACTTTAGGGGAATATTCTACTATGTCATTACGTACATATAAAACCAGTTACCTTGCTTCTGCTATTGCGTTAAGCCTTAGTATGTCAGCGAATACTTTCGCGGCAGATGAAGCAGAAGAGCCTACTGATAAGGAAATTGAAAAAATTGAAGTACGAGGCTCTTTAGGCAGCCTTCCTGGACAAGCCGTTGAATCTGTTTTTGGTTTTGGTAAATCAATCTTAGAAACGCCTCGTTCTGCTTCAACTATCAGTCAAGAGCAGATGGAACGTTTTAGCGTAAGTGATATAGATGAATTAGTTGCATTTGCTCCTGGTACATTTACCCAATCATTTTTTGGTGTTGCGGGCTCGCTAGATGTTCGTGGTACGCCAGGCGAAACTTATTTCCGTGGTGTTAAACGTTTAGATAACCCAGGAAACTATCCAACACCAATTGGTGCGTCAAGCCGTGTTGATATTGTACGTGGCCCAGCCTCACCTATTTATGGTCCGGCAAAAATAGGTGGTTACTTAAACTTTAATCCTAAATCTGCACGCGCTAGCGGTGGCCAATATTTAGATGACAACACTGGCGGCTTTTCTTATACAACAGGAAGTTGGAATAAAAATGTCATAACCGCAGAAATCGGTGGACCAGCTGAAATTGCAGGAAAAAAAGCAGGTTTCTATATATACGGTGAAGTTGAGAGATCTGATAGCTTTTATGAAAATACAAAAACAGATCAAACTGTATTACAAGCGGCATTTAACATTGACGTAACAGATAATCTTCGTTTTGAATTTGGTGGTATGTACCATGATTACGATGGTAATCAAGTTGCAGGTTGGAATCGCTTAACTCAAGACTTAGTTGATAACGGTACTTATATTACAGGTACAGCTCAGCCACTAGATACTGATGGTGACGGCTATATTTCTCATCAAGAATACAACGCAGCAGGTGTAGATCAATATATTTGGCAAGTGCCAATGAATGGAACTACTCCAGACCTTATTCCAGATATTATGGCGTTAGAAAATGTTGGAACAACAACATTAGATGCTAGCCAAGTATTAGTCGCAGAAGATGATGAACTGACGAATACCGTTCAAACATTGTACTTTGATGCTATGTATTACACCGATAACGGTTGGGAAGTTAAAAACCAATTATTTTATGAAGGATACGAAAATAACAATGAAAATGCCTACGGGTTTTCTCAATATCATGATAGTTGGGTAATAGAAGATAAAATTGTTTTCTCTACTGAGTTAGAACTTGACGACATGATTGCTCAAGTACAAATTTCGCCATCATTACGTTATGTTGATTTTGAACATGGTGAAGATTGGAAGAATGAATATTTTGATCGCCGCGATTTAACAATGGAATCAAGTTCACTTGACCGCCGTTTATTAGCAACCGTAATTGATGATGATTATACAGAATGGTATGAAGGTAATTATTTAGATCTTGGTTTTGCTGCTATGGTCGATCTTACTTGGGAATGGGGTCTAAATGTTGTCCTTGGTGCACGTTACGACTCATTTGATATGGAAAGTAGTACAGACCCAGATAAATTATTATTAGGTAACTACGGTTCTGGTTTTGTTATTATGTCTGACGATGGAAAATACATATTAAATGACTTTGGTGCAGACTCAGCAAACTATACCGCTGCGGATATAACAGCCCCTGTAGAAGCTGAAGATACGGTTGATGGTGTTTCTTGGAATACCAGTATTTCGTATAAGTTTGATATGGGTTTAATTCCATATATCACAGCAGCTGAACAATCGACTATTATTGTTGGCCAAGGTGCAGAAATTAAAACAGGTAGTATCTACTCTGGTGGCGTTTTCGATAAATCTACATTAATGGAGTTTGGTGTTAAAGGTACATTCCTAGAAGACTCTCTTTACTTTGCTCTTTCAAACTATACTCAAGAACGTACCGATACCAAAGCACAATCGACTACGCTTAATAATGTAACTGAAACTAAAGGTACTGAATTTGAATTACGTTGGGTCGTGACTGATGACTTAGTTGTATCAGCAGGGTACACCGATGTTAAAGTTCTGAACTTAACAGCAATAGAAGATGGCGGTCAATATGGCTTCTTCGGTGCTGAAGATATGCCATTAGTTGAACCTTCACTTGCTTATGGCGGTGTAGTTGGCGGCACAAATCCTACAAGTAATAACCCTGAGGGTCTGAAAGCAGGTATTCCACAAAACATTTACTCTTTCACTGCTAGTTATGATTTCCAAAATGGATTTTCAGCTAATGCCAGTGTTATTGATGTAGATTCTACCTATTCTGGTTATTCACAGGCTGTGTTACTTCCATCTTATACTTTAGTAAATGCCGGTGTGTTATATCAAGCAGATACATGGTCAGCGAGTCTTAACGTTAAAAACTTAACTGATGAGACTTATTACCGTGCAAACTTCCCGGACTTATTTGGTAGTGCGGTGGTTTTACCTGAACTTCCACGTAGCGTACAAGCTAAGTTCACTTATAACTTCTAAGTTAGAAGTTATGACTTTAAAGAAATAAAGTAAGAACTAGAATAAAGCGAAACATATCAAAAATATGTTTCGCTTTTTTAGCTTTTAATTAACAGTTAGGTAAATCCACAACAAACATATAGAGGAAAATCATGAAGTATTTCTATCGAGCATTTTTATTTTGTAGCTTAGCCGCCTTGCTAAGTGCCTGCGAGAAAAGTAACACTGAAACAACGTCTAATACACCTATAGAAGTAAAAGTAGTTGTTGTTAATATGTTTGAAATTGGTGAAGACGACGGCGACAAAGCCGGTGAATTTCAAATGTGGAAACAAGGTCAGCAATTAAATACAAAATATCCATTCCCTCAGTCTTTTCATGACTTATATTACAATGAAGACACTGGTGTGTTAGGCATGGTCACAGGAATGGGAACGGCTCGTGCAGCCTCTGCCATTATGGCCTTAGGACTTGATCCTCGCTTTGATCTAACCAAAGCATATTGGTTAGTTGCTGGGATTGCTGGTGTTGATCCACAAGATGCATCAATAGGCTCTGCAGTGTGGGCAACTTGGTTAGTTGATGGCGATTTAGCACATCAAATTGATGCTCGTGAAATCCCAAAAGACTGGAAGTCAGGTTATTTCCCTCTTTTCTCACATGCACCATATGTAGGTAAAACAGCGAAAGATACTAAACATCAATCGGCTGGCGAAGTATATAAAATCAATGGCGAGTTGGCAGAGTGGGCTTATCAATTAACCAAAGACACTCCATTAACAGATTACCCTGCCATGCAAAAACTTAGAGCTAAATACGTTAATTATCCAAAAGCTCAATTACCACCGTTTGTGTTAAAAGGTGATCATATGGCAGCCGCTACTTTTTGGCATGGCAAGCTTATGAATGACTGGGCCAATTCATGGTCTAAATTCTGGAGTGATGGTGAAGCAAACTTTGTCACTTCTGGTATGGAAGACACAGGAACGTATCAATCATTAACTTACTTAGATAAAGCTGGCAAAGTAGATAAAACGCGTTTTATGGTGCTTAGAACGGCCAGTAATTACAGCATGCAACCTGGTAGCTTAACTGCAGCAGAGAATTTGAAACTGGAAAGCGGTGAAAATGGTTACGCTGGAATGCAATCGTCTTTAGAGTCTGCTTATTCTGTAGGTAGTATCGTAGTTAATGACATAGTGGCTAATTGGGAAAAGTATAAAGACGCTTATCCTTACCAAGTGAAGCCTTGATTAATAATTAGTTGATTGTTTGCTTAGTCACTTAATAAAAAATAACGGATGTTGCTAACGTCTCGTAACACAGCCAAAGGTATTAATAGCGATTATGGAAATTTTATACAAAGTTGAAGATAAGCCACCTGTTGGTACGTCTATTCTATTAGCAGCACAACATTTATTGGCTGCGCTAAGTGCAATAATCACAGTACCATTAGTAATAGGCGGCGTTTTAAAACTACCAGTAGAAGACATTATTGTATTGGTTAACGCAGCTATGCTGATATCTGGTGTGGTTACTATTATTCAATGCCGAGGGATAGGTTCTATTGGTATAAGGTTACCTTGTGTTATGGGCACTAGCTTCACCTTTGTTGGAGTCTCTATTGCAATTGGTTTTGAATACGGCGTATCTGGCATTTTAGGTTCAGCTTTGGTCGCATCACTTATTATGATCATCGGTAGTTTTTTTATGCCGACCATCAGAAAGTTTTTCCCTCCAGTTGTTACTGGAACTGTGGTTACGCTCATTGGGCTATCATTAATTCCAGTTGCCGTTGATTGGTTTGCTGGCGGTCAAGTAGGCCAAGAGGGTTATGCATCCCTACCTAATTTAGCAATAGGTTTACTTGTATTAGTTACGGTTGTTGGCTTATCTATTTATGGTAAAGGCTTATTATCCGCAGCGTCGGTTGTTATTGGTATGTTAGTGGGTTATCTCATTTGCTTAGCTTTGGGATTAATTGACTTTAAACCTGTGCAAGACTCACCGCTAATTGCTTTACCTAGCCCTTTTCACTTTGGTTTAAGTTTTCCAATTAGTGGCATCATAGGTATGTCTATTGCTTACTTGGTGACAATTGTTGAATCTACTGGTGATTTTCTTGCGTTATCCAATGTCACCAAAACAAAATTAACCGGTAAAAAATTATCCAGTGGCATTTTATGTGATGGATTAGGTTCAGCCTTAGCCTCGGTATTTTCCACTACACCATTTTCATCATTCTCACAAAACGTCGGAATTGTTGGCATGACTGGTGTAGCAAGTCGATATGTTGTTGCTATTACTGGCGCTATGTTAGTCCTTGCTGGCTTATTTCCGATTTTAGGTGCTATGGTTGTTTCTATTCCCCTTCCTGTTTTAGGTGGCGCTGGCTTAGTTATGTTTGCCATGATCATCACAGCCGGAGTGAATATTTTATCAACGACACAACATACAAAAAGAAATGGAATGATCATCGCTGTTAGTATTGCCTCTGGTATGGCCGTTACTTTTCGTCCTGAACTTCTGAGCCAATTACCTGAATCTATAAAAATTATTTTAGCCTCTGGCATTACCACAGGTTCAATTATCGCTTTAATATTAAATATTATTCTTCCTAACCCTGATAAAGTTGTGGATACTGAATAGCAATGACAATTAACACTGTGATCAAGGAGTTAACAATTACTAGCACACCTACTCCTCCACTAAAGAATGCATGGCTTGCCAGCTTAGCTTTGGAATTTAGTTTAACGCCAAATGGCAGCCAACTTACTCGAACTAAACGCAATGGGCCATTAAGTGTACAAAAAGCGTTTTATCCAGAAGGGCGCGACTGTGCTCATATTTATTTATTGCATCCACCTGCGGGGATTGTTTCGGGTGATGAATTGCGTATTGATATACAAGTAAATGAACAAGCACACAGTTTAATTACGACTCCCGGTGCCAATCGCTTTTATCGCGCCCGTGAAGACTTAACCATTGGCGATTCAAAGCAAGTTCAGCATTGTGGAGTTAATCTTAAACAAGCAGCAAAATGCGAGAACTTCCCACTGGAAACTATTGTCTACGAAGGTGCCGATGGCTTTAATACTGTAGATGTACATTTAACTAATGAAAGTAGTTATTTAGGCTGGGATATTACTTGTTTGGGTTTACCCAGCTCAGGCCAACTTTTTAAACATGGCAGCTATACTCAATTGAATCGAGTTTATTGTGAAGGTACTTTAATGTATCACGACAGGATTGCCATTAAGCCTAACAATCATATACATCAACATGTTGCAGGTTTAAACAATCACAGCGTGTTTGCTACTTTTATGGCTTATGCCGCAAAAGGACAAGTCACTGATGCTGACAACAAAATGTTAGTTGAGCAACTGCGTGATTGTATGATTGCCGCAGACTCAAAACACAAAGTCAGTATTAGCCAAATACGCCAGTTATTAATAATACGTTATTTAGGTGACAGCGCTGAAGAGTGCAAAGCCTTATTTATTATTTTATGGCAAAAAATACGGCCACTTTATTTAAATAAAGCAGCCAATGTACCGCGCGTTTGGCATACCTAAACAGCACTTATAAAGATGAATTAGAGACATCTGTTTTAGATATCTATATTTAAAAAAGAACAACAACACAGTCGAGAATATTATGGATTTATTGCCAAGAGAAAAAGACAAATTAATGATCTTTACCGCTGCATTATTAGCAGAACGACGTTTAAAACGAGGGGTAAAGCTTAATTACCCAGAAGCGATGGCTTATATTTCAATGGAAATAATTGAAGGTGCACGCGATGGTAAAACCGTTGCTGAAATGATGGATTATGGTCGTACCTTATTAACACGTGAACAAGTGATGGATGGCGTTTCTGAGCTTATTCCAGAAGTGCAAGTTGAAGCTACGTTCCCTGACGGCACTAAGCTTGTCACGGTTCATAACCCGATTATTTAATCGACTTAGCCAACCGTTAACCACAAGAGAATACATTATGATCCCAGGTGAAATAAAAACAGACAGTGGCGACCGCGAGTTAAATGTAGGTCGTGAACCGATAAAAATTACCGTTGCCAACTCTGGTGACCGACCAATTCAAGTCGGTTCGCATTATCATTTTTACGAAGTGAACCGCGCGTTGATTTTTGAGCGTGAAATCACTAAAGGTTATCGTTTAGATATTACCTCAAGTACTGCGGTTCGTTTTGAGCCAGGTCAAGAAAGAGAAGTTACTCTTATCCCTTATCGCGGTAAGCGTCGAGTATTCGGCTTTCGTGGTGATATTCAAGGTGCTCTTCGTGATGATAGTGATGGTAAAAAAGAGGGAGATAAATAGTCATGGCAACGATTGATAAACATTCTTATGCACATATGTTTGGTCCAACAGTTGGCGATCGTGTTCGCTTAGCCGACACTGATTTATGGATTGAAGTAGAAAAAGATTTTACTGAATACGGCGAAGAAGTCACTTTTGGTGGCGGTAAAGTTATTCGAGATGGTATGGGACAAAGCCAAGCGTCATGTTTTGAAACAGTAGATTTGGTCATTACCAATGCACTTATTCTTGATCACTGGGGCATAGTAAAAGCTGACGTCGGCATTAAAGATGGCCGCATCGCTATTATTGGTAAAGCTGGTAATCCTGATATTCAAGATAATATTGATATTGAAATTGGTGCCGGTACTGAGGTTATTGCAGGTGAAGGCCAAATATTAACGGCCGGTGGAATCGATGCGCATATTCATTTTATTTGCCCACAACAAATTGAAGAAGCCCAAATGTCAGGTGTCACCACTATGATTGGCGGTGGTACAGGCCCTGCAACAGGAACTAAAGCGACAACATGTACACCAGGACCTTGGAATATTCATAAAATGTTGCAGTCAACTAATGACTTTGCAATGAACTTTGGCTTTTTAGGCAAAGGCAACGTGAGTTTGCCACAAGCTTTAGAAGAACAAATTGAAGCCGGTGTTTGTGGTTTAAAATTGCATGAAGACTGGGGCACAACGCCAGCGGCTATTGATAACTGCCTATCCGTTGCTGAACGATATGATGTTCAAGTTGCGATTCATACAGATACGCTAAATGAATCTGGTTTTTTAGAAGATACATTGGGTGCATTTAAAGGTCGTACTATTCACACTTATCACACAGAAGGTGCAGGTGGTGGTCATTCACCTGATATTATTCGCGCTTGTGGTGAGCCTAACGTATTACCTTCATCAACTAATCCAACGCGTCCTTATACGATTAATACCATAGATGAACATTTAGATATGTTGATGGTATGCCATCACCTCAATCCATCTATTCCAGAAGACATTGCTTTTGCTGATTCTCGTATTCGTAAAGAAAGTATTGCGGCTGAAGATATTATGCATGACTTAGGTGCGATCAGTATGATCTCGTCTGATTCACAAGCCATGGGACGTGTTGGTGAAATGATCACCCGTACTTGGCAAACCGCCCACAAAATGAAGCAACAGCGTGGTCCTTTAGCACCTGATACTGAACGCAACGATAACTTCCGCGCTAAGCGTTATATTGCTAAATACACAATAAATCCGGCGATCAGTCATGGTATTAGCCATGAAGTTGGCTCAATTGAAGTTGGCAAGTTAGCGGATTTAGTATTATGGAAACCCGCATTTTTTGGTATTAAGCCGTCGATGATCATCAAGTCTGGTTTTATTGCAGCTGCGCCTATGGGGGATGCCAACGCATCTATTCCAACGCCACAGCCTGTGTATTATCGCCCAATGTTTGGTGCTTTTGGTAGTGCGTCGGCAAAAACGTCCATGACCTTTATGTCGCAAGCGTCTATTGACGCTAATGTGCCAGAGAAAATAGGCATGACTCGAATGATTGGGGTTTGTAAAAACACTAGAAATATCGGCAAAGACGATATGATCCATAACAGCTGGCAACCTAAAATAGAGGTGGATGCACAAACCTATGAAGTAAGAGCCAATGGCGAGTTATTAACTTGTGAGCCTGCGACTTCGCTTCCTCTTTCACAGCTGTATTGCTTATTTTAATTAAAAACTTTAGGAAATTACATGTTAAAAGCATATGAACGTTTTGATCATATTCACAGTGAAATTACAGACTCAATCACACTCGATCAAGACACTCGTAAAAAAGCGCGCATTAAAGGTAAAACTAACGGCGGCTTAGATATTGGTATTTTTATGGAGCGTGGCCATCCATTATTAGTGGGTGAAGTTTTAAAAACCGAATGTGGTTTATTTATTGAAATAAAAGGCCAAGAAGAACCCGTATCTACCGCGATTGCAACTGACTGGTTAACGTTTTGTAAAGTGTGTTATCACCTAGGCAATCGTCATACGTCTTTACAAATTGGTGAGTTATGGGTACGTTTTAAACCTGATCATGTTTTGGAAGAATTAGCCGAAAAATACGGCTTAACTATCAATAAGACTCCCGCTATATTTGAACCTGAAAATGGCGCTTATGGTAAAGGCGGGCACTCCCATAGTCATGGTGAAAGCGAGCATTCGCACAGCCATTCCCATGCTTAGTAATGCAGACTCAAATATGAATACTAATGCGCCAAATATTCAGCAGAGTAACCCAATCCAATTAAATAGGTTATTGCAGTTATGCAGTGCCAATTTACCGGTTGGTGGTTTCTCCTTTTCGCAAGGATTGGAATATGCCGTTGAAATGGGTTGGTTAACGTCACCTGAAACAGCAGCTAGCTGGATAAATATCAATCTGGAAGAGTCCATAGCACAAACGGATTTAGCTATTTTACAACGCTTATATCAGGCGTTAAGCAACAATGACTTTGATGCGTTTAATACTTGGAATGAACACTTAATAGCTTGTCGTGAAAGTCATGAGTTATTACTGGCAGACTTAGCAATGGGCAAAGCTTTAGTAAGATTATTAAGACAACTTGATAGTATTGACAGTGCAGCTTATGAGCCTCTTTTAAAAGTCTCTGAGATCAGTTTTGTGAGTGCTTTTGCTGTTTGTGCATTCTTATTTAAGCTAGATATAGTGTCAGCCCAAAGCGGTTATTGTTGGACTTATATTGATAACCAAGTAGCCGCAGCGACTAAGCTAATTCCGCTTGGTCAAACTCAGGCACAAAATTTACTATTTGAGCTTACTGAAAATACTCAGTTGATTATTGATAAGTCTAACCAAGTTGTGGATGACGATATTGGAACTAGCTTACCGCATTTAGCGATGGCAAGTGCTTGGCATGAGACGCAATATTCACGACTATTTCGTTCGTGACTATAAAGAAAGATATAAAAAATAAAATAAAAAGAAATATATTCAAGAGAGAACATAAATGAAAAAACAAGTTTTACGCATCGGCGTTGGTGGTCCAGTAGGATCAGGAAAAACCGCATTATTACGCCAGTTATGTTTAGCATTACGTGATAAATACAGCATGGCTGTAGTAACCAACGATATTTATACCCGTGAAGACGCTGAGTTTTTAACTAAAAATGATGCTCTATCGGCAGATAGAATTATGGGCGTTGAAACTGGCGGTTGTCCGCATACTGCAATCCGTGAAGATGCATCAATGAACTTAGCCGCGATTGATGAGTTACAAGAGTTACACCCAGATTTAGATTTTGTGTTAGTTGAAAGTGGTGGTGATAATTTAAGTGCGACTTTTAGCCCTGAATTATCTGATTTAACCATATACGTTATTGATGTTTCAGCGGGCGATAAAATCCCACGTAAAGGTGGTCCTGGTATTACTAAATCTGACTTGTTAATTATTAATAAAATTGATGTAGCTGATTTAGTTGGCGCGTCATTGGAAGTGATGGACCGAGATACTAAAAGAATGCGTGGCGACGGAAAATTCATATTCTCTAATATGAAAACTCAACAAGGCCTAGCAGAAATAATAGAATTTATTGAACAAGAAGGTATGTTGAAAGTTTAATTTTCAGCATTGATTTACTAATAAACCAAATTTATACCAATTGAATTAAGGAATTAACATGAAATTTTTAACAATACTTATTAGCTTACTTTTTATATTCAGTGCTCAAGTAGCCGCTCATCCAGATCATAGTTTAACTGAGAATTCTCATGCTATTTATCACACTGTGTTTTGGGCTTTATTTGCTGTTGTAGTTTACAAAGGTTATACATGGTTTAAAAATAAGAAGTCAGAAAAGAATCAAGATTAATAAGTTAGATATCATCTATTTATAAATAAGATTGCTGTAGTGGATACGTTTTTAACTAAGGTTCCATTACAGCAATTTTTTGTCGCTTTTAAAAGGTTAAACAGCTGAGCTTATTTGATACCACAGCCTTTAAGAATGATCTGCGTTAATGAAGCAACCACATCTTCAAAGTCTTGCTCATCCATTTTATCTTTACTTAATCCTGCCACAACTTGAACATTAAAATCAGCATAATGCTGAGTTGAACTCCAAATTAAAAACAGTAAATGATGTGGATTAACGGTATCAATTAAGCTTTGTTCAATCCAAGATTCAATAACTACAACTTTACTGGCTAACCAAGATTTAAAGTCGCTGTTTAGGTACTCACTTAATACTGGAGCGCCATGAATTATTTCGCTGGCAAATATTCTTGAGCCATCAGGATCATCTTTAGCGTGCATCACTTTTGCACGGATATAATCGCTCAAGGCTTGCTTTGGATCATTGTCTGCATTTAGAGTGTCGTAATCCGTATTCCACACGTTAATAATGCTACTTAGTAGTTGCTGATATAAGTCTGTTTTATCTTTAAAGTAATAATGGATATTAGCTCTAGGGATCTTTGCACGTTCGGCAATTCGCTTAATGGATGCACCTTTAAAACCATGGGTAACAAATTCCTTTTTTGCAGCATCAAAAATAATAGCTTTATTCTTCTGCCTGATACGCCCTTCAGACTCGTTTACTTTTGTCACAAAAACTCCTTTTATATTATTAATTTTAGTACCAAGATTATTGGCAGCGGCAGATTAATATAAGCCGCTGATAATGTTAACAATTAGAAAGTAAAAACCGATTTTTTACAACCTATATAAGCCCAGCCTTCAATTCAACACGACGCTTATGCAATAACGGCTCTGTGTAACCACTTGGTTGCTCTTTGCCTTTGAATATCAAATCCATAGCAGCTTTAAACGCAATATTAGTGTCAAAGTCAGCTGACATAGGTTTATACGTTGGATCGGTTTGGTTTTGTCCATCAACCACAGCCGCCATGCGCTTCAACGACTCCATCACTTGCTCTTGACTTAATATTCCGTGCAATAACCAATTACAAATATGTTGGCTTGATATACGCAAGGTTGCTCTATCTTCCATACGCTCTACATTCTCAATATCTGGCACTTTTGAACAACCAACACCTTGGTCAATCCAACGAACTACATAACCTAACAAGCCTTGTACATTGTTATCTAACTCATTTTTAATGTCGGCTTCGGTTAATTCACTTTGATTTTTTAATAATGGGATCGTTAACAAGTCAGTTAGGCCATCGTCATACTGGGTTGTGGTAAATGTGTTCAGCATAGCGTCTTGAATATCACTTACGTTTATTTGGTGATAATGTAAAACATGCAAGGTAGCAGCAGTTGGTGAAGGAACCCAAGCACAGTTAGCGCCAGATTTTGGATGCGCTATTTTGGTTTCTACCATAGCGGCCATTTCATCTGGTGTTGCCCACATGCCTTTGCCTATTTGTGCTTTACCTTTTAGACCGGCTTGTAACCCAATGCGCACATTACGGTTTTCATAAGCTATGATCCATGGTTCATTCTTCATTAACTCTTTGCGCGCCATTGGACCAGCTTGCATACTGGTATGAATTTCATCGCCAGTTCGGTCTAAAAATCCAGTATTAATAAAAGCGATTCGGTCTTTAGTAGCCCGGATACATTCTTTTAAATTCACTGATGTTCTGCGCTCTTCGTCCATAATACCTAATTTAATGGTATTAGTTTCTAGACCTAAACATGACTCAATACGAGTAAATAATTCATTGCTAAATGCCACTTCATCAGGCCCATGCATTTTAGGTTTCACAATATAAATGCTGCCTTGCTGGGAGTTTATAAATTGAGAATTACGTTTTAAATCATGCAGGGAAATTAGTGTGGTGATCAAGCCATCTAGAATACCTTCTGGCACTTGCTGATTGTCAGCGGTTAATACTGCATCGTTTGTCATTAAATGACCTACGTTACGGATAAATAACAAACTGCGACCTGGTAAAGTTAACTCGTTATCATCTAACGTTTTATAGGTTTTATCTGCATTTAATGAGCGGGTAACGGTTTTACCATTTTTTTCTAACGTCTCGGTTAAGTCACCTTTCATTAATCCTAACCAGTTACGATAAACCGCCGTTTTATCTGCTGCGTCAACCGCTGCAATTGAGTCTTCACAGTCTTGAATAACAGTTAATGCAGATTCCAAAATAACATCAGAAACTGATGCTATATCGGTTTTTCCTACTGGCGAAGTTGGATCAATTTTAATTTCTATATGCAGACCATTATTGTTAAATAGTATGGTCGTTGGTTTGTCTTGCTCGCCGTTATAACCAATTAGCTTTTCTGGGTGTTTTAAACCTACTGTTTTTTTTGCACCTATAGTTGCAACTAATTGAGAGTTAGCTATTTGATAACTAATGACATCACTATGACTTCCTGAAGTTAACGGGATTGCTTGATTTAAGAAGGCACGAGCATAAGCTGTTACCTTAGCGCCACGGATAGGGTTGTAACCTTTACCTGCCTTTGCACTATCGTCATTGCTGATAACATCTGTACCATAAAGTGCATCATACAAACTGCCCCAACGTGCATTTGCCGCGTTTAAAGCAAAGCGTGCATTCATCAAAGGCACAACTAATTGAGGACCAGCAACCAGTGCTACTTCGTCATCTACCTTGGTTGTTGTTATAGAAAAACCTTCTTTTTCTTTAACAATGTAACCTATGTCCGTTAAAAACTCTTGGTATTCATCTTGGCTAAACGCATTCTTTTTATGGTCAAAGTGCCACTTATCTATTTGCGCTTGAAATGTTTCTCTTTGCTCTAATAAACTTGCATTCTTTGGCATAAACTCATCAAAAATATCTGCCATAGATTGCCAAAAATGTTCAGCATTTATTCCTGAGTCTGGCAGGACTTCATTTTCTACCAAGTTGTATAGTGACTCAGCAACTTTATAACCATGTTTTATTACACGTTTGTTCATAACAGTATCCTTTTCCTCAAGCAAAATCAGAGCAAATCATTCATTAAAACTATTTATTATTTTGCTGTAACCAAATAGCTAATTGACCACGTTCTTTATCGGTTATTTTAGTTTTATTCATAAATGGCATATCTTTAGCGTCAACAACTCGAGCCTGTATGCGTGGCGCCCATTGTTTAATTGAAGCTTCGCCATTAAACACGACACCACCTTGAGCTACCGTAAAAATGTCGTCGGTATTTTGCTCAGAATGGCATGAGCTACAGCGGGCTTCTATAATAGTTTGCACTTCAGCCATGGTTACTTTTTGCTGTAATTGCTCTTTGGTTACCTCCACCTTTTCTGGTGCAATGGCATAGGCTAATGTGATTGTTGCTAATATTGCTCCAATAATAATACTTGGCTTATTTTTACCAAAATGACGAAGTACAAAATATTGTCTTACCGCCGCACCTATTAAAACAAGTCCCATTAATACAGCCCAACCAGCATTGTGATTAAATGTCATTGGGTAATGGTTAGAGATCATAATGAAGATCACAGGCAAGGTAATATAAGTATTATGAGTTGAGCGTAATTTGGCGTTCAAACCATATTTAGAATCTGGTTTTGTTCCGTCTTCTACCGCTTTAACCAAAGCGCGCTGTGCTGGCATAATGCCAAAGAACACATTCCCAGCCATGATAGTTCCCATCACTGCGCCCATGTGCATATAAGCACCACGAGCACTAAATACTTGCATCAAGCTGTAAGATAACCAAGTGCCTAATGCCAGTAAAATAATGGCTAAAATTAAACTGTGATCTTTAAGTTTAGTTCTAACTAAAACTTCATACGTTCCAACACCAACAACAATTGAACCTAAGCCATATAAAATAGCTTGAAGTTGAGTAAGCTCGGCAACACTAGAGTCAATAAGGTAAGTTTCAGCCCCTACATAAAACATGAGCGATAATAAGAAGAAGCCAGTGATCCATGTGGTGTACGCTTCCCACTTAAACCAATGCAACATAGTTGGCATTTTTGGTGGCGCAAGTTTGTATTTGGCTACCTCATAAAAACCACCGCCGTGAATAGCCCACAGATCACCAGAAATACCTTTGTCGGCTTTTTCCTGTGGCGGTGTTTCTAAGTGATTATCTAGCCACACAAAATAAAATGATGCGCCAATCCAAGCAATACCTACCACAACGTGGGCAAAGCGAAGGACTAAATTAAGCCAATCTGTAATATACGGATCCATAATTTTTCTCGATTCTTATTCTTTAATAAAAAATTTATAATTTACGTGTTTTATTTAAACTTTTTCGCCCATTATATGGGTAGCAATTACATGACGTTCATCACCTAACATACTCAGAATAAATAGTTTTTCAGACAAGTTAGTACAATGCGTCATACGTCTTGCCATTAAAGGCGTCGCCTTGTAATCAAGCACAACAAAGTCAGCTTCTGCACCTTTGGTAAAGTTACCAATTGTCCCTTCTAAATCCAGAGCAATAGCACCGCCAAGTGTGGCTAAGTAAAAAGACTGGAAAGGACTTAATTTATCGTTACGTAATTGTTGTGTTTTATATGCATCATTCATAGTACTTAACATAGAAAACGTAGTACCCGCGCCGATATCAGAGCCCATTCCTACATTAATGTCGAATTGCTTAGCCTGTGTAAGATTATACAAACCGCTGCCTAAAAACAGGTTTGAGCTTGGACAAAAAGCAATAGCCGAATTGGTTTCACCTAAGCGCTGACATTCTGAGTCATGCAAATGAACACCATGAGCAAAAACACTACGTCGGCCTAACAATTTACTCTTGTCGTACACATCTAAGTAACCATCAGATTCTGGAAATAACTCTTTAACCCAAGCTATTTCATTCTTGTTTTCACTTAAATGAGTATGTAAGTACACACTAGGGTTTTCAGCTAGTAATTGACCTGCTTTTTTTAATTGTTCAGGAGAAGAGGTTGGTGCAAAACGTGGTGTAATGGCGTACTGTAAACGGTCGACTTTATGCCATTTTTCAATTAATTGTTTTGACTCTTGATAGCCTAACTCTGCCGTGTCCGACAAATCTTCTGGGCAATTACGATCCATTAATACCTTGCCACAGATCATTCTTAATTTTCGCTGTTGTGCTGCAGTAAAAAATGCATCGACCGAGGCTTTATGCACAGTGCCAAATACTAGTGCCGTTGTAGTTCCTGCATCTAGCAACTGCTCCAAAAAGAACTCAGCTACGCCTTTAGCGTGTTCAAAGTCACTAAATTGCTTTTCAAATGGGAAGGTATAATTCTCTAACCATTCCAATAGTTGTTCACCATAAGAGGCGATCATTTCTGTTTGTGGATAATGCACATGCGTGTCAATAAAGCCGGGCATGATCAAACCATTTTCATAGTGAGTTATTTCAACACTATCATCAATTGTTGGCAGCAATTCAGCGGCACTTCCAACTTGTTCAACTAGTCCGTCTTTTAAAATTAACAAACCGTCTTCGATATATTGATAGCTGTCTTCTAAGGCGACTTTTGCAGGGTCTGCCAAAAAATGTAACAACTCACCACGGTATACTTTTAACATTATTTTACCTTTGTAAACTTTCTTAAATTCAACTCTTTTAAAAAGAGTTGTTTGACTAGCTCTGTGCGATAACTAATGAACCATCAAGTTCCAATACATCGCAGTTGTCACCTTCGCCACCTCTATCAATTACCAAGAAGTCGCTTTCGCTGCTCAGTGCTAAACAGAAGTGATGCCACGTGCCTTTGTGATAATTCACACCTTGGCTAGAGTCCGCTAAAAATACTTCAATTTTATTAACATCAAACTCCCCCGCAGGGGCAACCACTACTAAATAAGGATTTTGTCCCATAGGAATAAATGCTTGGCTACCTAAAGGATGGCGTTCCATCATTTTTATCGCAATAGGCTGTTCTAATGGTGTTGAACGGAAAATATTAACTAAAGTACGACCATTATTATCATCCACATCAACCTTGGCTAAGTCATGATAACGCTGAGTAAAACCATCGTTAATAGTGAAATTATTAGCTTGTTCATTCGCTTCAATTACATCACCAAACGCTTTAAACGCGTCTTTGGTTAATGGCTTAGGTATAATTTCTTTTAACATGATCTTTTCCAATTCATTTACATATACTAAACAGCACTAGCTACCACGGTACGTTGAATAACCATACGCAGTTAACAACAATGGAATATGGTAATGCGCACCACCAGCATCTATCTCAAACACGATATCAACATAAGGATAAAATCCTTTTTCGTCGTTCGCGTTAAAGTAAACCGCAGTCGCAAAATGCATACGATAAACACCAGCGGGTAAAACCTCACCGTCAGCTAATAAATTTGGTAAACGGCCATCTTGATTGGTGACACCGCCATTGATCTCCTGCCAATTATTACCATCTTGGGCAAATAAAGTAATTGGCACATTTTGCGCGGGTAAGCCGCGTGTAACATCTAATATGTGTGTAGTAATTTGACTCATGTTATTCCCTGTTCTTATCTTATTTCTATCTCTTAACTTTCAGCTTTAAAGCTTAAGACTTATGACTTATGGCTTATGGCTTACAGCTTATGACAATGCTTTTGTGATGCGCAGTTGAAAGATCTTTCTTTGCTCTTCTGCTGCATTAATTAATTCTTGTGCTCTGTTATTTGGTAATCGAGCTTGCAGTAAGTCAGACATTTGCTGTGCGCTTTTACCTGTGGCACACACTATAAAAATAAAACCGAATTTGGCTTCGTAATCTGTATTACCTTGTGCAAGCTGCTCAAGCACTGTGTCATCAGCCTCTTTAACTAAACCTTGTTCGTTACCAGCTAATTCTTTGGTGTTGGCATATTTAGCTCGTAAGCTATTTACATCACCAATTTTTGGATGACCTTCAAAGGCTTCCAAGTAATCAGACTCAGCAAGTCCTTGCCATGCTTTATCAGCTTGTTGCACCAAAGCTTCTTCTCTAGCAAAAGGACGCGCTTTAACCATGCTATTTACCCAAGTTGTAGCTGTACAACATTGCATAAACATGTGCGTTGCATCCTCAACATTAAGCTTGTTTAATTGTGCTAGGTTCATGCGTTTTTGCCACTAGTTTTACCAAAGGCGCGCAATCTAGATATGCCACCATCTGGGAAAATACTTAAACGAATATGAGTAAATTCTTGCGTATTAGCAGGAATAATTTCATTAATAAATAAGTGTTCACGGTGCGCATATAATTTAGTTTTGCTGATAATAGGCTGCCATTTATCGGCTTGTGCATCATTAGTAAAGTCGTCACTGTCCGAAACCATACCTTCCAATAAAAACGTGTCTGGGAAATTACCTTTAAAGTGACAAGTATCAACTATCACTTTTTCTACACTGCCTTTGGCTGCTAACTTAACGATTGACCAATCCGGACCTGGATCACGACGACGTTTTGTTTCCCAACCGTCACCCATATCTTTACCGCGTCCCGGCATGATCAAATTGTTTTTATCACTAAAAAACATATCAGATACTAACAAGGCTTTTGCGCCATTTTTGATATACGCTAAGTCGATTAACTCGCCGTCAATAAAGTCATTCCAATTTACGTCTGCTTCACCGTAGACACGAAAACGAGCGATACCGCCATCTGGAAACATATTTAATCTAACGTGAGTCCAAGAAATATCATTATGTATTTCAAAAACATTCTGGCTATGTGCATCCACAGAAACTTCGGTTAAAACAGTGTGCCAAACTGTACTTTTATTCGGCTGAACATCACTCACACAAGCTTCTACTGAAACGGTTTGTGGCGCGTTACCACGGAAGTAGTTAGTGTCAATATCAAACCCTTTGATCACACCTTGAATACCAAGACGAATAATACACCAGTCAAATTCACGACCATTATCACGGCCATAACTACGACGAGATTCCCAACCGTCCATCCATTTTCCACGGTCGGTAAATTTACCGTCAATAAAAATTCCGCGTCCTTCTTTTAGCAAGTTTTCCATGCCAGCAAAAAAGTCATCACTGCAAGATAAGGTTTCACCACCAACTCGTTCACTGGCTAAATCTACACAATGTGTTTTTAATTTACGTTCCAGCTCGAGTGCATCACCGCTTAGTTTGTTTTGTTCTTGAGTATTTATATCTGCCATCATAGCTTGGTCTTCCTAGATCAAATTTGTTTACGTTTTTACTTAGCTTTTATTTAGTTCTTTACTTAGATAGCCGTTGAGCTATTTATTTAGCTTACTCGCTTTCATTTTCAAGTAGCTCGTCGCTTGATTCAGACGTTTGCATTGCAAGAAGTTGTTTTACTTCTTGCCAAGCGACGCCTTTGCTTTTTTTACTAGCTTGTTCCGTAGAAGAAACATTATCAGATACCGATAGCAGTGACTGATAAGACTCTATAATTTCGCCTGCTACACTCACGGCTACTTCCATTGGTATTTTGCCTACTACTTGCTCTAAGCCAATTGGACAATTCATGCGTTCAACAAGAGATGGTTTTACATCACGATGTTTATAACGCTGCTGGAAACGGCGCCATTTTGTGTCTGATGCTATTAAGCCTAAGTAGTGAAAATCTTCACGCTTTAGAATCGCCAGGCTAATTTCAAAGTCCAGCTGGTGATTGTGTGTCATCACTACATTTAATGTATTGCTTGGCATCGAAGCCACTTCGCTCGCGGGATCGTCCGTTAACAACTTAGTCACATTTGGATACTGTTCACAGTTAACAGGAAATTGCGACTCTCTATTATCAACCCATGTAATATGACAAGGTAAACTGGCTAAAATAGGCACTAGCGCTTGCGCTACATGTCCTGCACCAAAAACGGCAATATGTACTTTACTGGCTGCAAAATACTCAAATAATAAACTGGCATTACCGCCACAACATTGGCCTAACTGACTGCCTAATTGAAAATGTTCAATTACCTGACAATCTTGCTTTTGCTGTAATAGCTCTTGGGCTTTTTGTATCGCTTTATATTCAAGGTGACCGCCACCTATGGTGTCGAAACTTTGATTTTGACTGACGACCATTTTGGTGCCACTGTTTCTTGGTGTTGAACCGCTAACACCAATAATTGTGATCAAAACAAAACCTTTACCTTGGCTATTTAAATTAAAGCTGGCTTGATCCCATTTTAATTTATGCATCTCTCCACCAGTAAATGATTTTGGTGGCTCAAAACTTTCATCAAAATTATTCATATTTGCCACCCTACTCTTGCTCAGCTTTTAAAGCTTCAACGGCAAATAGTACACGTTCTGGTGTTGCTGGCGTATCAAGCGCTGGGCTTACTTTATGGTCAACCACACTAGCAATAGCATCTTTAAGTGCCGACCACACTGACATGCCTAACATAAACGGCGGCTCGCCTACGGCTTTTGAGTTATAAATAGTGTGTTCACGATTTGGCGCATCTGGTAATAACGCGACTCTAAAGTCTTCTGGCGCATCGTTAATTGCTGGAATCTTATAAGTGGCTGGATTATTAGAAAGTAATCGGCCTTGCTCATTCCAAACTAATTCTTCAGTGGTAAGCCACCCCATACCTTGCACAAAAGCACCTTCTATTTGGCCAAGATCTATCGCAGGATTAATTGAGTGACCAACATCTTGTAAGATGTCAGTACGTAATGTTTTATATTCACCCGTTAGTGTATCTATTATAACTTCAGATACGGATGCGCCCGTTGCATAGTAAAAAAACGGACGACCTTTGCCAGTTGCTCGGTCAAAGTGGATTTTAGGGGTTTTATAAAATCCAGTAGATGATAACGATACGCGTGCCATGTAAGCAATTTGTGCAAATTCTGCAAAACTAAATACTTGCTCGCCAACCACAACATTACTGTTTTCAAAACGAACTTGCTCTTGGCTCACTTGGTAATTTTCACAAGCAAAATCGATTAGTCTTTGTTTAATGATTTTAGCCGCGGCTTCCGCCGCTTTACCATTTAAGTCAGTACCAGAAGATGCTGCGGTTGGTGATGAGTTGGGAACTTTGTCGGTACGCGCTGACGAACTTGCTACCGTATCAACATCAACCTGAAACTCTTCCGCCACTATTTGAGCAACTTTAGTATTTAAACCCTGACCCATTTCTGTGCCGCCATGACTTAAATGAATGGTGCCGTCGGTATAAACATGCACCAAAGCACCAGCCTGATTTAAATGCTGTGCGGTAAATGAAATACCAAACTTAACCGGCGTTAATGCTATGCCTTTTTTTAGTATGCTATTTTCTTGGTTGAATTTGTTAATGGCTGTACGACGAGCCTGATAATCTGATGTTTGCTCTAAAGTATTAATGATCTCCGGTAAATTATTATGCTCTACCGTTTGATGATAATGAGTTTCGTCACGGCCTTGCTCACCGTACAAATTCACTTTTCTGATCTCTAATGGATCTTTACCTAAATGGCGTGCAATATCATCCATCACCATTTCAATGGTCATCATGCCTTGCGGGCCACCAAAACCACGGTAAGCGGTATGAGAAACTGTATTTAATTTACAACGATTTCCCGTTACCCTAGCTTCATTTAAAAAGTACGCATTATCTGAATGGAACATAGCTCTATCAACAATAGCGTCGGATAAATCTGGTGAATAACCACAGTTGCCGTTTACTTGAATATTAATCCCTTGGATTTGACCTTGCTCATCAAAACCAACGGTATAATTATTTTCAAATGGATGACGTTTACCCGTCATGATCATGTCATCCATGCGTCCTAATTTAAATTTAACTGGCCGCTTGGTTTCATTTGCCAGTAACGCTGCAATACATGCCCAAGGCGCAGCTTGAGTTTCTTTACCACCAAAACCACCGCCCATGCGGCGCATATCTACCAACACCTTATTTAGCGGAATCGCTAATACTTCAGCCACTAGTTTTTGCACTTCACTTGGATGTTGTGATGAAGAATAAATATTCATACCGCCATCTTCCGTTGGCTCAGCAGTAGATACTTGCCCCTCAAGATACATATGCTCTTGTCCACCAACTATAATCTCACCAGATAATTGATGTGGCGCTTTGGCAATAGCCGAGTCTGAATCACCGCGCTTCATGGTAGCTGGAGGACGTACAAAATTTTGTTTGGCTAATGCATCTTTAACGGTTAATACCGCTTCAAGTTCTTGGTATTCTATTTTTGCTAATTTTACCGCTTTGCGTGCTAAATCATAACTTGTTGCGGCAACTGCAAAAATGGGCTGGCCAATGTATTCAACTTTACCGATGGCCAATACAGGATCGCCAGGAAATACAGGGCCAATATCGGTATGTCCAGGTACGTCGTCCACTGTAATAACTTTTACCACACCTTCGGCAGCTTTAACGGCAGATAAATCCATAGAAATAATATTGGCGTGAGCTTGGGTAGATTGCCCAACAGCTGCATGCAATTCACCACGTAATGATGGACGGTCATCTACGTATATAGCTTCACCAGCAACTTGTTTGTCGGCACTTTCATGTTTTTTGGAACGGCCTACACCGCCTAGCCCAATATTAGATTGTGCTTTGCTTGCTGATGAAGAGCTAACATTTATTAAATTACGCATAGTTCATCACCCGTGTTTCTATTGTTCGGTTTTGCATCTCTAAGTAACACTTTTCAATTAAGTTTTGCGCAACCTTCATGCGATATTTATCTGATGCTCTTACATCTGACATTGGTTGAAAATCAGTTGCCAATGCCAATTTAGCTTGAGCTACCGACTCCTTGTCTAAACTTTTACCTTGTAATACTTGTTCAGTTGCCGACGCTCGTTTTGGAATACCTGCCATTCCGCCAAAGGCGAAACGAACATTGGTTATTTTTGTTTTATCTGAGTCATCTTTTTGTTCAATAAAGAAAGCCGCTAGTACTGCAGAGATATCATCATCAATACGCTTAGATATTTTATATAGCTTAAGTGTTTGGCCTGCGGTCGGTTTTGGTATTTGGATAGACTTAATAAACTCAGAAGGTTTAAGCACTGTTTTTTTGTAATCTACAAAGTAGTCTTCAACTAAAATAGTACGCTCTTCACCATTTAAATGCAGTGTCATACTAGCGCCAAGTGCGATTAACGCCGGTGGCATATCACCAATTGGTGAAGCATTACCGATATTACCGCCTAAGGTTCCAGTATTACGTACTTGTTTTGAGCCAATGCGCTCAATCATGTCACCCAGTTCAGGGTAATAATGATGCAAAGTGTCGATAAATTTACTGTAAGGCAAAGCTGAACCAATAATAATGTCTGACTCAGTTTCCGTCATTGTGGTGAGTTCTTCTACATTGCCCACGTACACTAGTTTATCTATAACGGCTAAATTTTGAGTAACTGAAAGGGCTAAGTCTGTGCCACCAGCAACCAGTTTTGAGTCTGGCTCATTGGTTAGTTCATAAGCTAATTCGTCTATGTTTTTAGGTGCTACATATTGATGATTATTACCAGATAGAACAGGCTTAGGTAATTTTTGCAGTTCTATAAGTTTGCTGATTGTTTGCTGATAATGCTGAGCAAAGGAGTCTTGTTCTGTATGTTCACTTGATGTAATAGCCGCTTCTATAATTGAACGATAACCTGTACAGCGGCATAAGTTGCCTGCCAATGCTTCAAGTACTTCCGCACGGTTTGGTGTTTGGTTATGCTTGTGCAAAGAAAAAGACGACATAACAAAACCCGGCGTACAAAAACCACATTGTGAACCGTGATTATCAACAATAGTTTGCTGAGCGTGATGTAACTTAGCGCCGTCTTTTAAATCTTCAACTGTGATCAACTGTTTACCATGCAAGCTACCAACAAAGGTAATGCATGAGTTAATAGATTTATAATTAAGCTGCTTTTCTTCAGCATCTAATTCAGCCAAAACTACAGTACAGGCACCACAATCACCGGATGCACAACCTTCTTTAGTACCTGATTTAAATTGAATTTCACGCAGGTATTGTAGAACCGTTAAATTAGGATCGATGTTCTGTATTGTCACATCGTCATTGTTTAATAAAAAACGAACTGTACTGGTTGTCATAATGGTTCCATAGCATGCACTGGTAAAATAAATATGCACAATTTCTGATAGGTTAAATATATTAAAAAATAAAAGCTGACACAAGTGTCAGCTTAGCAGAATTTCATACAATTAATACACAGAAGAACATCTTTCATCTATAGATGTGAAAAATAAATGAAAAGTCGTTAAAACCTAGTAAATATAGTTTTGAGACGATGTTAATAAACCACAACCAACAATTAATACTGTTGGTTGTTAACAAGGAAGGAATTTAAAATAAATACAGTGAATGTAATGCTATTAAAAACTGATTTTACAGTTTTGATATCGCAATATATTGACTAACGGAAGCATTAGTTAATTGATTAACACTTAGTTTATCAATCACAGTTAAGGTTTTCACTATGTCATTTAACGTTGTTTGGTCAGCTTCTGACATGGCATAAAACTCAACTGAGTCCATAGCTTGTGTCAGTATTTGATTGTTTTCACTAACGGTTTGTTTAAAGTCAGACTCTGTTTTTGCTGTAGCTACATCATTAATAATTGTTTTCGCACTGTCCAGGGCCGTTTGTAATTCATCTAAGCTCACAGTGCCAAACATTTCAGTTTCATCCAAAGCGGCTAAACTTTCTTCTAAATCATCGATATAGCTTAATAAGCTTTGAGTAATAATCGCGGAAGTAGGATCAACCTCATCGGGATCTGAATCAGTTTCTTCTCCATTAAGTGTAGTGAGTTCACCACTAGAGATCAGCCCGTATTCATACAACCTTTCCACTAACGTTGTAATATCGTCACTAGTAAGAGCGCTACCATTAAAGAATTCATTATCAATCGCACTTAGTTTTTGTGAGCGCGTTGATAATGAAAAATCGTCATCGTTACTAGCCGGTGAAGCTTGTTCGGTAGTAGTTGATGCGGCATCAGAATCAATACTCTCTGTTGAAGTCACACCAGAGTAATTTTGGCTAAGAGGAGTTGAGGTTGTATTTATAGTACTGATCATAATTGTGTTCGGCTAAATTGTTAATTTAAGTACTTTTACTTAAGCAAAAACCAGTCCTATTTGGCACCAACATCCTTTTTTCTTACACTTTTCTTGCATTATTGCCAATTAATCTCAGGTCATAAATACCAAAATAACTATCTCTCAGACATAGCTCTTAACAATAGGATTTTTATATGTTCAATTTAGTTTGGAACAAACGTTTACTTTTACTTGGCATTTTCAGCTCAGTTTTATTTATCGCAGGTTGTGATTCAGATGATGATGAGACTGTAGTTTATACGGAAGAATTTGCTGATGCCGATTTTACAGCTACAGATTGGACAGAAGCAACTCATAGTAAAGATGCAGATCCTGACTTCACAGAAGTGTTTGATGATACACAAGTAAAACGATTCGACTTTGTTATCACTGAAGAACGCTGGCAAGCCATGTTAGACGATATGACCAGCATTTACGGTACATTTGGCCAATCCTCAAGTGGTCCTGGTTTAAGCGATACAGATGAAGATCCTGTATTTATGCCAGCCGACGTTTATTACGAAGGAACTCAGTGGTACAGAGTTGGTATTCGCTTTAAAGGGAACTCTTCTCTGCAAACAAGCTGGCAAGCTGGAATACTTAAATTGTCTTTTAAAATGGACTTTGACGAGTTTGAAGATGACTACCCGCAAATAGATAACCAACGCTTTTATGGCTTTAAAAAATTCAGTTTAAAAAACAACTACGACGATGATTCTCAATTACGTGAAAAAGTAGCTTCTGAAGTATTTAAAGACGCAGGACTTGCTGTATCTAACACTGCATTTTATACCGTATATGTAGATCACGGTGACGGCCCTGAATATTTTGGTCTATACACTTTAGTTGAAGAAATTGACGATACCGTTATCGACACTCAATTTAGCAGTGATGATGGTAATTTATATAAACCAGAAGACGATGGTGCAATGTTTATTGAAGGTAGCTTCAATGAAGATGACTTTGAAAAGAAAACTAATGAAGATGAAGAAGATTGGTCAGACATAATCGCATTATTTGACGCTCTACATGACGACAGCCGAACAACAGATCCTGAAACATGGAGAAGTAACCTAGAAGATGTTTTTGATGTAGATGGTTTCCTTAAATATTTAGCGATTAATGGTGCCATTCAAAACTGGGACACGTACGGCGTAATGCCACATAACTTCTATCTTTATAACGACCCAGATACATCTAAGCTAACTTGGATCCCTTGGGATAATAACGAAGCTTTACAAGATGGCAAGCAAGGTGGCGCTTTAGAGCTTGATTTCTCAGACTTAAATGACAGTTATTGGCCTCTTATCTCAAAGATATATGCCGATGAAGAGTACCAAGCAATTTACGACGCTTATTTGTTAGAGGTTATTAATGACTCATTTGAGATCAGTAAAATGCAGGCAAAATACGACACTTACTCTGCATTAATAGAGCCTTATGCAACGTCTGAATTATCTGGTTATTCATTTTTAAGCAGCAGCACAAGTTTTTACCAAGCGATAACTGAGCTTAATGAACATGTTGAAGATAGAACAGATGAAGTAACCGATTACTTGGAAGAGCAAGAATAGTTACTTCCATTAATAATTATTGATTAAATATTACTAAAACACCAAGCCATTCATTTACTAATGAGTGGCTTTTTTGATCTATTCACCGCCTTTCAGAGTATTAAAGACTGTAACGTTATTAAATCTAGCTTATTAGTATCTTGGATTCAAAAATAAAGGTCACTTATGAATATTCTTATCACTGGCGGCACAGGCTTTATCGGCGCAGCCTTATGCACACATTTACAAACATTGGAATACAATATTGTTGTGCAGACAAGAACCACAAATTCTTTACTTAATAACAATATAAAAACCATTAATTCATTACAGCAACTTACCCCAGAGGATAAATTTGATGCTGTTATTAACTTAGCTGGCGAACCGATTGCCGATAAAAGATGGTCAAAAAAGCAAAAGCAGGAAATATTACGCAGCCGAATAGAAACAACTGAAAAACTTATCCAGTTCTTCAAGCAAGCAAATAACAAACCTTCGGTGTTTATTAGTGGCTCAGCTATCGGTTACTACGGAATAACGCCAACGGATGACGAGATAAACGAAAACAACAGTGGTGATAGCAGTTTCTCCAGCCAACTCTGTCAGCTATGGGAATTAAGCGCACAACAAGCAGAAAAACTAGGTATTAGGACTTGTTTACTACGCACCGGTATTGTTTTAGGTAAGAATGGCGGCGCGCTGAAAAAAATGCTGCCACCTTTTAAATTAGGACTCGGTGGTAAAATAGGTTCGGGCAATCAATGGATGCCATGGATACATATTGACGATATGATTGGCTTAATTGAATTATGTGTAAATAACGTCAATATAAGTGGCGCTATTAATTGCACAGCACCTGGTCCTGTAACCAATTCAACCTTCACAAAAACATTAGCTGAAGCCATAAATCGACCTGCTATTTTCCCTATGCCTGCATTTATCGTAAAACTATTAATGGGGAAAATGGGCGAAGAATTATTATTAAATGGTAAAAAAGTGATACCTAAAAAAGCACTCGATTCAGGTTATAAATTTAAATACCAAACCATAGAGCAAGCACTTGCAACTATTGTATAAGTACAATAACAAGCCGTGAATTCATCTAGCAAGTGCAACATAACAACATTCGAGTTTTATTAAGCTGAATTCTTTGCCTTTTTAAGTGAAAAAAATTATTTGTTTCACTTTTATATTGACCAATTGGTCAAGAAAGTTATTATTAGCGCAATAAAAAATACATCCTAAGACGTTATTATCTGTTCGCTTAACGGCTAAGCCATTAAGGACAAGAGATGCCTCCTAACTAATTGTGTAAATAAGCGAGTAAAATAATGACAAAATCAGTTTTAACCCAACTTACACTTTTATTAAGTTTATTAATAACGGCCAATACTTTTGCAAAGACGACGGCTGATGCATTAGAAAGTAATTTATCAGACAAGAAGACATTAAAAGTAGCGTCTTGGAATATTGCTTGGTTAAGCTCACACAAATACAATGAACGTAAACAAGCGGATTACGATAAGTTATCAGCCTATGCAACAAAACTAAATGCCGATGTTATTGCCTTGCAAGAAGTTGAAAGTGCCGAGTGGGCAGAAAAAGTATTTGGTGATGATTACGACTTTTACTTTTCAACTCGTGATTGGGTTCAGCGTGTTGGTGTTGCGGTAAAAAAATCATCTGGTTTGAAGGTAATATCTCAAGAATATAAAGCATTAAATTTAGATCGTGTTCGTAGTGGTATGCAAGTAACGCTTTCTAGAAACAATAAAGAGTTCACTCTATTAGCTGTGCATTTAAAGTCTGGTTGTTTCACTGACCCGCTTGATAATAAAAGTGTAATGGCAATGGCGGATAAAACAGAAAAAGAAGGTCGCCGTAAAGAAGCATGTACTTTACTGAGCCAACAAATAGAACCTTTAGAGAAATGGATAGATAATCAAGCAGCTCAAAATAAAGCATACTTAGTATTAGGTGATTTTAATCGCCGATTTTCACAAGATATTGCACACAAATACGCGGAAAACCAAGGCTTATGGCAAGCACTAAATGATGAAGGCCAAGAAGTACTATGGACACCAACTGCAACATTAGATTCAAAATGTTGGGGTGGCTATTATAAAGATTACATTGACCATATAGTGTTCAGTCCTATGGCAAAAACAATGTATATAGATGATTCATTTGAGCAATTAGTATTTGATGAAAAATATACCAGTGAGCTATCTAGAAACTTAAGTGACCACTGCCCAGTTTCAGTTCAATTGGATATGTAATAGCATTTAGCAAAAATGGTATTACAACAAAACCTACAATTAAGGAATTGTGATGGTCGAATTATTAGTAGCACTGGTAACAGGTGCTTTAGTCGGAGTGTTATTCTCTTTATTTAAATTGCCCTTACCTGCCCCGCCTGTTTTGTCGGGTATCGTAGGTATTTTCGGGATTTATTTAGGGGGCGTTGGTTATCAGTGGATCATTGAGCGATTTTCTAGTTAAAAGCTCGTATACATTGACTAAACCACTTACTAAAATCGTTTACTTTGTTTATAGTAAACAACCAAACCAAGTTTAAACAGCTTATAATTTTAATTAAATTGTCAGTAAAAAATCCTTGATAGCAGACCGTAATATCTCAGTCTGGCTTGAAACTTACTGAGTTATACTTCTTAACAAAAAGGTTAACTCTTATGTCTACAGCACATATTGAAGCCCAAATGGGCGATTTCGCAGAAACGGTATTAATGCCGGGCGATCCTCTTAGAGCAAAATTTATTGCCGAAAATTTCCTAGATGACGCTAAATGCGTAACTCGCGTTCGTAATATGTTTGGTTATACCGGCACTTACAAAGGTAAACGCATCTCGGTTATGGGTTCTGGAATGGGTATTCCTAGCGTATCTATTTATGCAACAGAACTTTATAAAGATTACGGCGTAGAAGAAATTATTCGTATTGGCTCATGTGGCGCAGTACGTGATGACATTAAAGTACGCGATATTGTTATTGGTATGGCAGCAAGTACAGACTCAAATGTAAATCGTCAACGTTTAGGTAATGTAGATTTTGCCGCTTGCGCTGACTTTTCTTTATTAAAAAAAGTAGTCGACACTGCTGAAAAGTTAAATACACCAGTTCGTGTTGGTAACATTTTCACTGCCGATTTGTTTTATACGCCAAATCCAGAAATGTTTGCTCAAATGGAAAAATACGGCATGTTAGCAGTAGAAATGGAAGCGGCAGGTCTTTACGGTGTTGCTGCTGAATATGGTAAAAAAGCGTTAACGGTATTAACCGTAAGCGACCATATTAAAACAGGTGAAGTAACCACTGCTGACGAACGTGAAACCACGTTTAAAGATATGATGGAACTAACGTTAGAAAGTATTCTATAACGTTAGTTATACACACATAAACAAAAGGGTTAACAAATGTTAACCCTTTTTTAATGCTCGGAATTTGTTATCTAACTTAAGCTTTATTTAAAGTTTAATTCCGTTAAAAAGCTAGTACCATAATCCATATCTTCAACTTTGAACAATTCTGCTATTGTTTGTCCCAAATCTGCAAAGGTTTTACGCTCGCCTAAGTCAACATCACCAATATTATGGTGATAAGCCAACATAGGAACATACTCACGAGTATGATCACTGCCTGGCCACGTAGGATCGCAACCATGATCGGCAGTTAATAATAAAATATCCTCATCACCCATAGCGGCATACACTTCTGGTAATCTAGCATCAAACGCTTCTAATTCTTTCGCATAACCAACTGGGTTACGTCTGTGGCCAAAATCTTGGTCAAAGTTAACTAAGTTAGTAAAAATCAACGTATTGTCATTGGCTGTTTTTATATGCTTTATGCTGGCATCTAACAAGGCATCTAAACCAGTAGCCTTAGTCTTTTCACTGATACCTTGATGAGCAAATATATCCGCTATTTTACCTACGCTTATTACGTGAGTACCTGCATCTGCTATTTTATCTAATACCGTTGGCGCAGGTGGCAATACTGAATAATCACGACGATTACCCGTTCTGGCAAATTCAGCTGGTGTTTCACCAATAAATGGTCTGGCAATAACACGGCCTATATTTAAATCGTCCAACTGCTCTCTAACAATTTCACAATACTTATATAAATTGTCGAGACCAAAATGGGTTTCGTGTGCAGCAATTTGGAAAACACTATCGCCTGAGGTGTAACAAATAGGTAAGCCTGTTTTGATATGCTCTTCACCTAATCGTTCTAAAATTGTAGTACCGGATGCATGGCAGTTACCTAACATACCATCAAAGCCAGTTGCTTTATTTATCTTGTCAATTAAGTCGCTAGGAAATGAGTTTTCTTTATCAAGGAAATAACCCCAATCAAATAATACTGGCACACCTGCCATTTCCCAGTGACCACTAGGCGTGTCTTTACCTGTGCTGATCTCGCGCGCGTAACCATAAGCGCCTTTACTAGCCATGCCACCTTTATGTGGCACTTCAATATTGGATGCACCTTTACATGCATCAAATAATCCTAATGCAGCTAAATTAGGTAAATTTATCTCATTGCCTGTTTCATCTAAATAGGCTTTAGCTAAATTTGCTAAGGTATTTGCCCCAACATCACCAAAGCTTTCAGCGTCGGGTGCGTACCCAATACCAAAACTATCCATTACTAATATTATTGCTTTAGACATATTGAGCCCTATTCGATGTATAAATCGAAATAATTAATCTATAAACTAGGTATAAAAACATGACCACATGGTCAACTTGTGTTAATTTATCATCATTTGAAATTAGGGTAAACGATGATATTAAGATCACAGCAATAACAATTGTCGCTGTGTGAAAAATCATTTCCTAAATTGCACTTATATCATTTGGCTTTTTAGATTAATTTGCTAGTCTATGCTCCGAATTTTATGAACCTGCGTAACCAACAGGCAAGACATTGAAACCAACTATAATTACAATTGCAGGTCCGTCTGCATCAGGCAAAACACTGTTTGCACAAACAATTCATGACGAGTTAATTGAAGAGTTGGGTGAAGGTGGCATATCCATCATATACGAAGATGCCTACTATAGAGATCAATCTCACCTCTCAATGGAAGAACGTGTTGAAACCAACTACGATCATCCTGATGCGTTTGAACATGACTTGTTAACTGAACATTTAGAAAAGCTAACGAGTAACGAAGCAATTCAAAGCCCTGTATATTGTTACAAAACACACACTAGAACCCCTGAGACTGTCGCTTTCGCTCCAACTAAGATCATTTTGGTTGAAGGTATTTTATTGCTATCTAATAAAAAGCTCAGAGAGCAGTTTGATATTAAAGTGTATATGGATACACCGTTGGATATTTGTTTAATTCGTAGAATTAAACGAGATATTGTAGAACGCCAACGTAGTGTTGAGTCAGTTACTAACCAATATTTAGAAACCGTAAGACCTATGTACCATCAGTACATTGAACCTTCCAAAGCTTGGGCTGACATTGTCGTCACAAGAGGCGGGAAAAATAGAATGGCGATTGAAGTGATAAAAGCAAAAATCCGTCAAATTTCACAACTACCACCACAAAAATAATTAAAAAGGGTGCTCATGGAATTATCAATGCTTAGAGGTTTAGTAGGGATTGTAGCGTTACTCGTTATCGCCTACACCTTATCAGACGGTAAAAAACAAATTAACTATCGTACTGTAGGATTCGCTTTTGCGGTTCAGCTTTTACTTGGTGCCTTTGTTTTGTACCTGCCATTTGGTAAAGACGTTTTATTGTCTATTACTGGTGGCGTTCAAGGTGTCATCGATAGCGCTAAAGAAGGTATCAACTTCTTGTTTGGTGGCTTAGGCACAGACGCCATGTACAGCAACGGCGTTGGCTTTGTATTTGCTATCCGTGTTTTACCTAACATTATCTTTTTCTCATCTTTAATCGCAGTTCTTTATTATTTAGGCGTTATGCAATGGGTAATAAAAATCATTGGCGGTGGATTACAAAAATTATTAAAAACCAGTAAAGCAGAGTCACTTTCTGCCACTGCAAATATTTTTGTTGGTCAAACGGAAGCGCCATTAGTTGTACGCCCTTATATTGCCAAAATGACCCAATCAGAATTATTTGCCATTATGGTTGGTGGTTTAGCTTCAGTTGCTGGTTCAGTTATGGTCGGTTATGCCGGACTTGGCATTGAACTAAAATATCTAATCGCCGCCTCTTTTATGGCAGCCCCTGGTGGTTTATTAATGGCGAAAATTATTTGTCCTGAAAAAGAACCTGAAAGAATAATAGAAGAATCAGTCGAAATTGAAAAATTTGACGAAAACAAACCAGCAAATGTCATTGACGCTGCAGCATCTGGTGCGGCATCAGGCCTTAAATTAGCAGTAAATGTTGGTGCTATGTTATTAGCCTTTATTGCCTTAATTGCTTTGTTTAATACCATTGTTGGCGGCATATCGAGCATGTTTGGTTTTGAAGGCATTACCATCGAATTTATTCTTGGTTACCTATTTGCACCATTTGCCTTTATCGTCGGCGTACCATTTGAAGAAATGTTACAAGCGGGTAGTTTTATTGGTCAAAAAATAGTGATTAATGAATTTTTTGCCTACACCAACTTTGTCGATGTTAAAGGTGCATTATCACCAGTAACACAAGTAATTATTACCTTTGCGTTATGTGGTTTTGCTAACTTATCGTCTATCGCTATTTTACTTGGTGGTATTGGTTCTATGGCGCCGAGTCGTCGTCCAGATATCGCAAGACTTGGTATGCGCGCTATGATTGCCGCAACATTAGCTAACCTCATGAGTGCCGCAATAGCTGGCTTCTTTTTCGCCCTTTAGGCTAGGACAATTATTATGACTGACTTAAAAGCAGTAGCACAGCGAGCTTTATCGTTAATGGATTTAACCAGTTTAACCAATACAGAAACCGATGCTGATATTATTAAACTATGTCAGCAAGCAAAATCTCCAGCTGGCGAAACGGCAGCGATTTGTATTTTCCCAAGGTTTATCCCGTTAGCTAAAAAAGTATTAAAAGCACAACAAACTCCCCATGTAAAAATTGCCACTGTAACTAATTTTCCTCATGGCAATGACGATTTAGATATAGCCCTTGCTGAAACCAAAGCCGCTGTTGCCTATGGCGCTGATGAAGTCGACTTAGTATTTCCATACAAAGCCTTAATGGCTGGTAATGAGAATATTGGTTTTGATATGGTAAAAGTTTGTAAACAAGCTTGTATTGGTAAAGCCAAATTAAAAGTGATCATTGAAACTGGCGAATTAAAAACACCTGAGTTAATTAAACGAGCAAGTGAAATTGCCATTAACGCCGGGGCTGATTTTATTAAAACATCAACCGGAAAAGTAGCAGTTAACGCAACGCCTGAAGCAGCAAAGATCATGTTAGAAGTGATTAAAAACAAAAATATAGATGTTGGTTTTAAACCAGCTGGCGGCGTTAAAAACGCACAAGATGCTGATGTATATTTATCACTAGCGGATCAAATCCTTGGTGAAGAATGGGCAACAGCTGAGCATTTCCGATTTGGAGCCAGTAGCTTGTTAGCCAGCCTATTAGATACTTTAGGCCATAAAGTTGATGCTAGTTCATCAAGCGGTTATTAATATAAATTAGTACCTTATAAACTAAACAATAAAGAAGCACACCATGGCACAACTTTACTTTTATTATTCGTCAATGAATGCAGGTAAGTCGACGCATTTACTGCAGTCATCGTACAATTACCAAGAACGTAATTTAAATACTGCAATTTATACAGCTAAAATTGATGATCGTTTCGCCCAAGGTAAAGTTGCTTCCAGACTAGGTATAGATGCCGATGCATTCTTATTTGATGACAATAAAAACTTACTGTCTGAAATTGAGCAAATGCACACAGATAAAAAATTAGATTGTGTACTGATTGATGAAGCTCAATTTTTAACCACCGAACACGTTAAACAATTAACTGACGTGGTGGATGTATTAAATATTCCAGTGCTAGCTTATGGTATTCGTACCGACTTTTTAGGCCAAACCTTTTCTGGTAGTGCCGCATTATTAGCCTGGGCTGATAAATTAATTGAATTAAAAACCATTTGTCATTGTGGCCGTAAAGCTAACTTTGTTATTAGACAAGATGCCAACGGCGTTGCTGTAAAAGATGGCGCACAAGTTGAAGTTGGTGGTAACGAACGTTACGAACCACTTTGCCGAGCTCACTTTAAACAGCTGGTTTGGAATTAATTGAAGCTTGATGTCTTAACAAAAAGCGAAACACAATCACTTATACCAATTGTATTATTCATACACTAACGGGAAAAATATGGCCATTTTTGAAAGCACTCACCCACTGGTAAAACATAAAGTTAGTTTGTTACGTGATATTGATATATCAGTAAAAGCATTCCGCGAATTAGCCAAAGAAGTATCTGTACTACTTACCGTTGAGGCAACACAGCATTTTGAATTAACTCAGGTTCCACTTACTTGCTGGTCAGGTGATATTAAAGTGCCAATGGTAACAAGTCCGCAACCAACTTTAGTGCCTATTTTACGAGCTGGTTTAGGCATGTTAGATGGTGCTTTAACTATTTTACCTTGTGCAAAAATAAGTGTGGTTGGCTTACGCCGCGATGAAAAAACCTTAGATCCAGAAACTTACTACGAAAACATAATTAACGATATTGAAAGCAGAACAGCGATCATTATTGATCCTATGCTAGCAACTGGTGGCACGGCAGTCTCAACCATAGATTTGCTTAAAAAATCAGGCTGTAAACATATAGTGGCTTTATTTTTAGTTGCAGCTCCAGAAGGTATTCAAGCATTGGTTGATGTTCATCCAGATGTAGACTTAGTCATAGGTATGATAGATGAAAAGCTAAATGAAAATGGATATATACTGCCAGGATTAGGCGATGCGGGTGACAAGATATTTGGTACGCTTTAAGTTTAAGGTTTAAAGCTGGAAGGTTTTAAGGCTTGAAGGTAAAAGTAATCAGCTGACATTGAATGTTGAAAGTCAGCTGATTAAATAACACGATTTATCCGTTAATATTTAATAACTATAAATCACTGGCGCTAGCTCTGGTTTAGCATCTGAGAAGCTTAACGCTTGACGATATTGCTCAGCAGCTAACTTAGCGCCAACTTCATCTTTTGCGTGTACACGTGCAATTACATCGCCTGCTATTACTTTTTCACCTAAAGGTAAAATAGCATCAAACCCAACAGTATGATCAACTGGTTGGCGTGGTGCAGTACGTCCACCTCCAAGACCAACAACTGACATACCAATATCACGTGTATTCATTTGAGATAAATAACCACTTTGCGTCGCTTTAATATCAACAATCACATTGGCTTTTTGCATAGCATCCCAAGGTTTGTCTAAGTAATTTTTTGGACCGCCTAGCGCTGCAACCATTTTATCAAACACCTCAGCTGCTTTGCCTGAGTCTAATGCGTTATTAATTTGTTTCTCTGCTGAGTTAGCATCAAGTGCCAAACCAGAATTAACTAGCATAGCCGTCGCTAGTGACTTCACTACAGTATGCAAACGAGGGTCAAGGTATTCACCTTTTAAGTACTGAACAGTTTCAAACATTTCTAGCGCATTACCTGCAGTCACACCAAGCACTTGATTCATATCGGTAATAATGGCTTGGGTTTTAACCCCCGCATTATTGGCAACACTGCTGATACTTTCGGCCAATGCTTTAGCATCTTCTAATGACGTCATCATAGCGCCATTACCAACCTTTACATCCATCACTAACGTATCAAGACCTGCCGCTAATTTCTTAGATAAAATAGAGGCGGTGATCAATGGAATAGATTCTACCGTTGAAGTTACATCTCTTATTGAATAAAGGCGTTTATCTGCCGGAGCTAAATTGTCAGTTTGCGAAATAATTGCAACACCTAGCTCTTTAACAATTCTTTTAAATTCTGGAATTGTTGGTTCAACATTAAAACCAGCAATACTTTCTAATTTATCAGAGGTGCCGCCCGTATGACCAAGGCCACGACCTGAGATCATTGGCACGTAACCACCACATGCTGCAACAATTGCTGCCAGCATAAAGCTAACTTTATCACCAACACCACCAGTTGAATGCTTATCTACGATAGGGCGGTCATAACCTTCCCAACTAAGAACATCACCTGAATGCATCATAGATGTGGTAAGCGTCACTTTCTCTTCTGTATTTAAGCTGTTTTGAAAAATAGCCATTGCCATAGCACCAACTTGGGCGTCGGAAAACGAACCGTCGACTAAGCCATCAACAAAACGCTGAATTTCTTGTGTTTTTAATACTCCACCATCACGTTTTATTCTTATAATATCTTGAGGTAATAGCATATTTTTCCTTAGTTTTCTGACAATTGTTTTGGTGTAAACGCATCTGGTAATAACTCAGACACTGTCCATACTTTTTGTTTATTTTTGTGATTAACCGCTATGACTGGAGCATCGCTTGCAAAAAACTCTGAAATAACTTGTCTACAAGCTCCACACGGAGGCGTAACTTCATCTATTTCTGTATAGATAACGATAACTGTAAACTCTTGCTCACCATTAATAACTGCATTACTAATGCAATTACGTTCCGCACAAACCGTTAAACCGTAAGATGCATTTTCAACATTACAGCCTTTAACTATATTGCCACTTTTGGTCAACGCCGCTGCGCCAACATGGAACTTGCTATATGGTGCGTATGCTTTTGTATAAGCATCTTTTGCAGCCTCAATTAACTCAGCTGGAAGTTCAAATTTAGAGTCATTCATATTCATTAACCAGTTAATTTATTCATACTTACAATAGCATTGTTGACCATTTGGTCAAGTAAAATAAAGCATGTTTATTTATATTTTTTACATAAAAAAACCGCACTAAATAGTGCGGTTTTTAGGATTACAAATTAATCAAGCTTGATTAGAATTTGTAGTTAACACCAACTCTAATTTGCCATAATGACTGCGTTGCAAATGTTGTCTGCTCAGCATTCTCTGAATAAAATTCTTTGAAGTTATAACCTCCAGCATCATTAATTTCAGCTTCTACTACATTTTGGCCAACATAGTTACCTATGCGTTTAACACCCCACTCGTCGTTCAACATATTACCTAAGTTTTTAATAACAAAGTAAGCACTTGCTTTATGTCCACCAGTGAACGCTGGTAATTGCTGATCAATTCGGAAGTCTACGCGACTACTCCAATCCGCATTATGAGAGTTACGATCAATAATTTCACCACGAGTTAAGTCTTCATCTTTGATAAACTTATTGAATGCATCTAAATCAAAATCACTTTCATACGTTACATTAGGATCATTTTCTAATGGAACATATAGTAAATGACGAGTACTTGCATACTCAGTATCTCCAACACTTAAGCTATCAAATGTATAAGACATTGGACGCCCTTGCGTGTATGAACCAAATAAAGAAAAACTTGTTTTATAATTTTCAATTAGCTCTTTAGAGTAACGTAAATTAAACGTGAAGCGATGCGGTGTTTCATAGTTAGATGTAGAAAGACCCGGATCTTGTGCATCTGAAGTCGCAAAACCTGTAAAGTTAGAATACGATACCGAACTAGTCATTGGAGATACATCCTCTGACTTATTGAAAGCGTAACCAATATTGGCATCTAATCCAAAATCAAACTCTTTTTTCACTGCTACAGATATAGTAGTAGAACTACCATTTTCTTTAGCATTAGTTAAGATCAAATCACTTTTAAGGTAATTACGATATACATCACCATAATCATTTTCGCCAACTACAACATAATCATAAACCGCTCGTCCATCAAATAACTCAGTACGGTTTTCATCATCCCAACTAGCTGCTGTTATTATTGCGCTGTCTTGTTTTTTTGAATATAACAAGTCTGTTTGGATAACATAATCACCTTCAGTTATATACGTAAAACCGATGTTATATTTCCACTCAGATGGAATTTCAAAGTTTGGATCAATGGCGTTAACTGATGGTTCGTTACCTAAAGAAGGGTCATTACTTGCAACGTCATCAACTTGAGATTGTAATGCGTCATAAATAGGACGACCTTCTCCACTAAATAAACCATCTATTGGTGTACCGTCGTCATTTAATAAATATGTGTCTCTAAGATATGTATCAATATTCGTAACACCATCGTTTGAATATGAATTTGATAGCCAAACATTTGGATTACCGCCTGAGTAAAGACCAAAACCACCTCGAACTTCTAGGTTATCTTGAACACTCCAATTAAATCCAAAGCGTGGTTGGAATAAATCCTTACCATCTAGAGTATGATCATTTCTGTAACCATAACGTTCTTCAAATATTGCATTATAACGAGGAGTATCATCACTCGTATACCAATCATAGCGAGCACCTACGACGACTGTTAAATCGATATCGTCAAATACATATTCATCTTGAAGATAAGCTGCATGAGTAGCAAATTCAAAACTAGCAGCTGCATCATCAGGGTTATTTGTTCCAGCAGAGTTATTGTAATAAATATCATCGGCTAAACCAGCTTCATAATCATCTAAACTATTAAAGCGATATTCACCAACTGTATGCTGCATGAATAAGTTAAATACGCTTAAATTCTCATATTCATAACCACCAGAAATAGTATGGTTATCCATGTAGTATATACCTGAGAACTTGGCTGTTTGGCTATCCCAGTTCAACTCATTTGATTGACGAGAGTCATCAGGACCAATATATATTGAATTCCCGTTAATACCTTCAATTCGTACTTCACCAAAGCCACTATCAGCATCTATTGAACGTTGTGTATTATCTAGCTTAATTTTACCAATACGAACTTCGGTGCTGAAATCATCAGACCAGTCAGACCAAAGTGATGCAACCATTGAGTTTAATTCTGCACCTACTTTATAAAAGTGGTTAGATAACGTTACAGTATTATTATAATCGTCTGATTGATCTATACGGAAACCATCATTATAGTTATATACAAATGATGCGCGATGATCATCATTAATGTTCCAATCTAACTTAACCAATAATTTCTCATCGTCTACTGGAGAAGATGCTGGCATACCGCCTGGATCGTAATCGTACACATCTTTAGTTATAGCAATTGCTCTGTCTAAGTCAGCTTGAGAAATTTGATCTTCACCGAACCCGTTATATTGAAAAATTTGTACACTATCTAGTTTTTCATAAGCAGCATATAAAAATAATTCATCTTCAATTAAAGGTAAACCTATGTCGAACCCAAAACGAGTTTCAGTGTAATTGCCAGTTTCTACATCTTCACCGTCAATACTATCACCACGTAATTCATCGCTAGACATATCATAGAAAAAACTACCAGTAACTTCATTTGTACCAGACTTAGTTACCGCATTAATATTACAACCAGTAAAGCCACCATATTGCACATCAAATGGAGCAAGCTCTACAGTTATTTGGTCCAAGCTACTGAATGAAAATGGCATACGTACAGTCGGATATCCATTATTATTCAAACCAAAGCTGTCATTCATACGAACGCCATCAACAGTTAAGCTACTATAACGAGGGTTGCTACCAGCACATAATATAGCTTCTGCACCATTAGCTTCTTCAATGTTAATTCTAGGGTCAATACGCACTATATCTTTAATATCTCTATCAGCAGATGCTGCATTTTCGATATCTGCTAAATTAAAGTTAGACGCTGGACTAGTAGAACCCATTTCCATTGCACTAATAGGACTAGCAGTAATTTGAATAGTTTCAATTGAGCTATTTTCTAGCTTAAAGTTTAATTGTAGAGGCTCACCCAGCTTAATAAAAGCATCATCAATAACTCGATCCTGAAATTTATCAGAATCAACAACTATTTTATAAGGGCCCCCAACACGTAAGCCGTTGGCAGCAAAACCGCCACTTTCATTTACGGTAACAGCTTTGCTTGTACCTGAAGGAATATGAGTAACAGTTACTATAGTACCTACCGCTGCATTTCCTTGAGGTCCATTTACTACCCCTTTAATTGCAGAGGTTGTTGTATTAGCCATAGCAGCTGTTGATAAACCTAGAGCTAAGACTACGGCTCCGGCGATTTGTGAAAGACGATGATTTTTCATCTGATTTCCTTGGTTTAAGTTATTAATTTTTTGAATGATTATTATTATAAAAAGCAAACGGTAAAAAAGTTAACCATTTGCTCTGTTTTTCATTTCGAACGAAATTAAACCAGATTTTTGTGTAAGTTTCATTACAATTGACGACTCTTTTTATAAAAGTGTCGTTAATTAGAGATAATTACGGCCAAAACCGCTTGAATAAATAAATTTTATTCATTAAATACATAGGGTTAGATGGAATATAAATTAGTTCAGTTTATACATGAATTATTTTTCACCTTATACTCTAATTTAACAATATATAGTTTGATTTTTAATCTACAGGTTGTATTTTTTAACCTATAGATAAGTCCTGACCTTTTGGTCAGTAAATAATATCCAATATAAACAATACCTTAAAAACCTAACACCTTAAAACGTTCATTAAATATGGCTATAAATCTATAAAACATTCACTTTGTTCGTTCAGCTGTCTTTTAAATGTAACTATTACCATTTATAGTAACCTCTTAAAATATTCGAGGTAAGTTTTGCTAACTGTTAAAAGGTAAATGCACAAAAACTTACTACTTGGTCAATATTTATAAATATGCATTAAAAAACTTTTCAAATTATGCAGTATTTAATTAGAAGAATTTAGCGTTTGGATGATCACATGGCAGTAAATCAAACTAAAAAAAGCAGTAATATTCGCGTTCAAAGTCAACAAAAGATCCTTATTGCAGCCAGTACTGAATTTGTACTTCAAGGCTACAAAGGCGCGACGGTGCAATCTATTGCCGACCGAGCCGAATTACCTAAAGCCAATATTCTTTATTACTTTAAAAACAAAGAAAACATCTACCAAGCGGTGTTAGAACACACCTTAGAGATGTGGGACCAAGGTATTGGTGATCTTGACCCAGCCGATGGCCCAAAGCTCGCAATAGAAAAATTTATAGATGCCAAGGTACGCTTATCTTTTAATCATCCTGAATCTTCAAAAATATATGCAATGGAGATAATCCAAGGCGCACAACATTTAAAAGAATTTGCACGCACCTATTTAAGACAGTGGGTTAGAGAAAAAGCTAAGTTATTTCAACAATGGATTGATAATGGCGAAATGCAGGATGTTGACCCAGTACATTTGATATTCCTTATTTGGTCTTCAACGCAGCATTACGCTGACTTTGAAACTCAAATATTAACCATAATGAACCGAGCGGATTACGAAGATGATGACGTAGAAAATGTTATCAAATTTTTAACCGACATGATCTTACGTGGTTGCGGGTTGAAATAGACCATTATGAAAAACGTCCTTTTAATATCGATACTATTTATGCTGACCACAACTAAATTAGATGCAAATGAAATTTATGCTGGTGAAATTAGAGTGGCGACCTTTAATGTCAGTATGGAAGCGACGAACTATGCAAATGCTACCAAAGATAAAAAATCAGACGTATCGGGTCAAACTCTGGTTAATGCTTTAGCCACAGGTCATCAACAAATTAAAAACATTGCTGAAATTATCCAGCGCGTTAAACCAGATATTATACTGCTGAATGAATTCGACAATGCCAATAACAGTAATGTTAATGATCACGCTGCCTTATTAAGCTTTATTAAAGACTATTTGAATCAAAGCCAAAATGGGCAAAAAAGTATTGATTATAAATACTTTTATCAAGGGCCTGTAAACACCGGCGTTAATTCAAATCTTGATTTAGATAATAATGGTGAAAAAGGGCAGCTTCCGTCTGACGGTTATGGATTTGGTCACTTCCCCGGTCATTATGCCATGGCGTTATTATCTAAATACCCAATAAATACAGACAAAATTAGAACCTTCCAACATTTCAAATGGAAAGACATGCCAAATGCACTCCGCCCTTTTGACCCCGATACTAAGCAGCCTTGGTATAACGACAAGGTTTGGAATGAACTTCGTTTATCTTCAAAGTCACATTGGGATATTCCAGTTAATGTAAATGGAACTGAGTTACATATTTTAGCTAGTCACCCAACACCACCTGTATTTGATGGTAAAGAAGATAGAAACGGCAAACGTAACCACGATGAAATTCGCTTTTGGACAAATTATATAACGCCTAAAAATGCATCTTATATTTACGATGATCAAGGTAATAAAGGTGGACTTGTCGGCGATAAGTCATTTGTAATATTGGGAGATCTCAATGCATCAAATATGGAAGGCTCTGCTATTTATTCAGGTATTGGGGATTTGTTAAATCATCCAAATATCCAAGATGTGATGCCACAAAGTAACGGCGCACAGAAACATAGCGCTAACAGTAAAAAAAATAAGTTTGCCCAGAATCACACTGCATTTTGGCGCATGAGAGCAGATTACGTTCTCCCGTCAAAAAATGGTATTGAAGTAAAAGGCAGTGGCGTATTTTGGCCAACCAAACAAGAAGATACATATAGATTAATCAAGGATAGAAGCGCATCATCGGATCATAGATTGGTCTGGTTAGATTTACGTATTGAATCTACAAACTAAATTACCTTTAACGCCCTAATAATTCAGTGTATAAATATTGGAATATAAAATGAAAAAAATAATTTTAATCGCATGTCTTGCTCTACTGACAAGTGCTTGTAGCAACGAAAGTACAAGCACCGCACCTAAAAATATAATTATGGTTGTTGCTGATGGAACAGGACCTTCCTACACCACAGCATATCGTTATTATAATGATGACCCAACAACTGACGAGATTGAAGAAACGGTATTTGACCGTCACTTAGTTGGCATTGCAAGTACTTATCCTGCAAGGGAGTCTGGTTATATAACTGACTCGGCAGCAGCAGCTACCGCTTTAGCAGCTGGTGTTAAATCTTATAATGGTGCAATTGGTGTCGATGTTGATAAAAAGCCAGTTGAAACTGTTTTAGAATATGCAAAATTAATCGGTAAAAAAACAGGCGTTGTGGTTACTTCACAAATCAACCATGCAACGCCTGCCTCATATTTAGCGCATAACGAAAGCCGTAAAAACTATGATGCCATTGCCAACAGTTATATAGATGACGGTATTAAAGCCGACGTTTATCTTGGTGGCGGTTGGCAATATTTTATCCGTGATGACCGTAATATTGTTGAAGAGTTTAAGCAAGCAGGCTTTCATTACGTAGACAACTACGATCAACTAGCTGATATACCAGAGCAACCTTTATTCGGTTTGTTCGACAAAGTAGGTTTACCTTGGGCATTGGATGACACAAAGCACAACCGTTTATCTGTTATGACTGAAGCGGCAACTGGGTTGTTAGAAAACGACAAAGGCTTTTTTATGTTAGTTGAAGCTAGCCAAGTTGACTGGGCTGGACATAGTAATGACATCGCAGCAGCTATGGGTGAAATGACAGACTTAGCCATTACCATGGAATATTTAGAGCAGTATGTGAAAGATCATCCTGATACTCTAGTTGTAATGACAGCCGATCACAGCACAGGTGGTTTAACGGTTGCAGCAAATGGTAAATATGAATGGAACCCAGAGTACTTACGTACAATGACCCAATCACCTAGTGCAATCACCAAAATATTACTAGATTCAGACATTAACAAAACGTTAGTTGAAGAGTTACTTCACTTTACTATTACTGACGAAGAGTTAGTATTTTTGCAACAAGCTAAAGTTAAGAAATCATCTGATAAGAAAATTTATAAAGTAGTCAAAGCAATCATTGATCAACGTACTAACACAGGTTGGACAACGGGCGGTCATACAGGTCATGACGTTCAAGTATTTGCTATGGGCGCAGGTAGTGAAATGTTCAGAGGCAAAATCGACAACACTGACATTGCCAAGAAAATATTTACATTCTTAGGAAAGTAACTTTCCTGTAAGATCATTTAGAATAAATTAATACAAAGCAAAAGGGACGCATAAATATGCGTCCCTTTTTTAATACTTTCAACTCTGTAATGGCGTTACATTACGTACAAAATTATTACTCTAGTAGCTAATTTAAAGGCGACTGATGTTTAATTTAGAAACGTCCATTGAAAACAACAATGGTGACATAGTTTTAAGCTTAGCTTCATTCGACGGACAAGTAACGTTTTTCATATAATTACGTTTCCAAGGGTCATTTACCATCCAAATAGTATCGCCAATAATTCCCAGACCTTCTATGGAAGCATTGTCCATTTTATCCCAAACATCACAAGAACCGTCGCTCACATCAGTCGGCGCTAAAAAAGTTAAATCTATTATTTTTGTAGGTTGTTTCTTGGCTAAATCAATAACCCATAATTGGCTATCGTTTCTAGCAGCGGCAATTAAATAACCAGACTCTCCATTAACCGCAAGATAATCCATGCCATTAATTGGGTGATTGCCAGAAGTATGTTCTGGTAATGACAACTCAGGATCAGACACTTTTGCAAAGTCCTCGGTATTCCAAAAATCTTCATTTATCTGAACAGAAAAAATCCTCGCATTCTTATTTCTATCTTTCTCTAATCCTAAATATAATTGATTGTTTTGACCAAACGCTAAACCTTCAATTCCATCATTTGGAAAATCACCTACGTTAAATTTTGGCGCAAACTGTAATGGACGTATATGCGTTGCTTCAACCATATTGTTATCTTTTACTACTAAACGAACCAACAAAGTTGGGTAGTCAGTTGAACCAGAATTATTAAAACGTTGCATACACTCTTTTGATAAACCAGCGCCGCGTGTTGCATCTTCCGTCACAATAATAATTTCATTATCATTATTTGGATTCACCGCCAGCGCTTCATAGTCTGGCTCGCCAGATAAGTAATCGGCAAAACAGCCTTGTTGAAGTTCGTCAGACAAAGTTATTTGCATAGCCTCAGGCTCTAAAGCCGCTGAATTAGGATCAATTAGGTGTAACTGCTTTTGCTGTGAGCTGTCGGCACTGGCATCAGAAATTGACAATAATTTTCCACGCCAATGTTTTAATCCTGAGGTTTGTGGATCGAGCATAGCGCCACCATTTAACTCAGTGATCCACTTACCTTGTACCGTTTCTTTACTAGCTGCAATATTCTTTGTATCAGGGTTCTGCTCACTAGAACTTTCCATATTAGTGACGCTAACAAACACACCAAGCACAACCACTGCGCTAGCTAATAACCATGAATTAAGTTGTGTAGATTTCATTATGACTTTCCAATTAATTAATGCTGTATATGCACGATGTTTCCATCGTTTTATACAAAGTATATTTATGCATACTACACACTCCATCCTCATCAGAGAATAGGTAATTAAAACGGTAATAAAAATTATTAGTCAATAAACCTACTTTTTTTTGTTGTACTTTATTTGCTTAGTCCATTCTAATCGCGCCTTATTTTAAACCTACTAAATACAGCAAAATTACCAAGGAAAAACATTGAATAAGAACACACTTGAGAATGTACGCGCTTGTTACAACGTACGTCATTGGAGTCAAGGATACTTTGGCATAAACGACTCAGGTAACGTGTATGTGGCACCAAAAGTGGAAAGCCCAGAACATACCGTTGACTTAAGTACGATAGCTAAAATGATCCAAGACAAGGGCTTAACTTTGCCTGCTCTTGTGCGTTTTCCTCAAATTATTCACCACCGTGTACATAGTTTATGTGACGCGTTCAACAACGCCATTAAGTCATATAACTACCAAGAAAAATATTTGTTGGTTTACCCGATTAAAGTAAACCAACAGCGTGAAGTTGTGGATGAAATTCTAGCGAGTCAGCACAATCAAGAACACAAACAGCTAGGTTTAGAAGCTGGCAGTAAAGCTGAGTTACTAGCCGTATTAGCCTTGGCGGATAAAGCCTCGTCTGTAATTGTGTGTAACGGTTACAAAGACAAAGAATATGTTCGCTTAGCACTTATTGGTGAAAAGCTTGGTCATCAAGTTCATATCGTTTTGGAAAAAATGTCTGAACTAGAGATGATTTTATCGGAAGCTAAAAAACTTGGTGTTAAACCACGTTTAGGTATTCGCGTACGTTTAGCGTCGCAAGGTAAAGGTAAGTGGCAAGCCAGTGGCGGTGAAAAATCTAAATTTGGTTTATCCGCATCACAAGTTTTACACGTGGTTAAAGTATTAAAAGATATTAATATGTTGGATGCATTAGTCCTAGTGCATTTCCACTTAGGTTCACAAATGGCCAACATCCGTGATGTTAGGTTAGGCGTAAGCGAAGCTGCGCGTTTTTATTGTGAATTACGTAAACTTGGTGCAGGTATTACATGCATGGACGTAGGTGGCGGTTTAGCCATTGATTACGATGGTACTCGTAGCCAATCTCATAACTCAATGAACTACAGCTTAGCTGAGTACGCTAACAACATTGTTTACACAATTGGTGATACTTGCAAGACCTATGAAGAGCCTATGCCAATGATTATTTCTGAATCTGGCCGTGCTTTAACCGCACACCATGCGGTATTAATCTCTAACGTTATTGGTGCAGAATCGTATCAGCCTGAAGTATTGCCAGAGCCAGAAGTGGTTGCGCCTTTGTTATTACAAAACATGTGGAACTCTTGGTTGCAGTTAAGTCAGCGAATAGATGACCGCGCCTTAATTGAAATTTATCACGACACTCAAAGTGACATTGCCGAAGTACATACTCAATTTGGTATGGGCTTATTAAACTTGCCACAACGCGCTTGGGCAGAACAGGTTAATCTACGAGTATGTTACGAATTGCATCAATTAATGGACACCAAAAACCGTTTCCACCGTCCAATTATCGACGGTTTAACTGAAAAATTAGCAGATAAGTTCTTTGTTAACTTTTCTTTATTTCAGTCATTGCCAGATTCATGGGGCATTGACCAAGTATTCCCAGTGTTACCACTGACCAATTTGCAACGTTCACATGAAAAACGTGCGGTATTGTTAGACATCACTTGTGACTCAGACGGCACAATTGGTAGTTACGTTGACGGCCAAGGCATAGAAACAACTTTACCAGTTCCGGCTTGGAAAGAAGGTGAAGAATACTTATTAGGTTTCTTTTTAGTGGGTGCTTACCAAGAAATTTTAGGTGACATGCACAACTTGTTTGGTGACACACACAGCGCGGTTATTTTATTGGATGACGACGGTGAAGTTGATATCAAAGAAATAAACGAAGGCGACAGCGTAGCTGACATGCTGAGTTATGTGCATTTAGATGTGGATGTATTTACCGAAGCTTATGAAAGTTTAGTTAACACTAAATTACCAGAAAATGAGCGAGCACCAATTCTAGAAGAATTAGTTGCTGGCTTACGTGGTTACACATATTTGGAAGATTTTTAACATGACGGCTCTTGTTAACAACCTATTTAACCAAGTAGATAACTCTATCTATTCAAATGCCATGACCTTTATGCGTCAGCCATTAAGCTTTGACCCGTTAATGTCAGATGCCGACGTTGTGGTATTAGGTTTACCTTTTGATATGGCAACGTCTGGGCGCTCTGGCGCTCGTATGGGGCCAACCGCTATTCGCCAAGCGTCGGTGAACTTAGCGTGGGAAACAAAGAAATACCCTTGGACATTTTCTTTGTTTGACCATTTACGAGTTGTTGATGCTGGAGATTTAGTTTACTCAACCGGTGATGCTGACGAATTCACCCTAAAAGTAGAAGACGCTACCACACAATTACTTAATGCCAACAAAACTATATTGGCCTTAGGTGGCGATCACTTTGTGACTCTGCCTTTGTTACGTGCGTACAAAAAGAAGTTTGGCAAAATGGCATTAATTCATTTTGACGCTCATACCGACACCTACAATAACGGCAGTCGATATGATCACGGCACTATGTTTTACCATGCACCAAACGAAGGTTTAATAGACAAAGAGCATTCAATCCAAATTGGTATAAGAACCAATTACAAAAGCCAAAACCATGGCTTTAAAGTGATTGATGCCATGCAAGCCAATGACGACAGCGTTGAGCAAATAGTACAAACCATCAAACAAACCATTGGTGACTTGCCTGTTTATTTAACCTTTGACATTGACTGCCTAGATCCCGCGTTTGCACCAGGTACCGGCACACCAGTGTGTGGCGGTTTATCTAGTGATAAAGTATTGAAGATACTACGAGCATTGGCGGGAATAAACTTAGTTGGAATGGACGTAGTGGAAGTTGCTCCCGCTTATGACAGCGCGGAAATAACCGCACTTGCAGCCGCAACCATAGGTGTAGAGCTATTACATTTATGGACTGTAAAACACAAAAGCCCGCTGTAAAGTGGGCTCTTGTTATAAATTTGTGGGGTAATAAAAACGCATAAGCTGCGCTTATTTATTGCCCCATCTTTATTGCCCCATGATTTTTAGTGCTAAATAAGGCGCGACCATGAAATCAGGGGCTGTTTATCTTTCATTTTTTGCAACGCTGGCGGCTATTTGTTGCATCCAGCGAGGCAGAAGACTCGCAAATAGTGGTTCTATTTAAGTGTCTGATAACGAAGTTGGGGTGACAAATAGACCCAGCCCTTCGGGTTGAGGTTAAATTATCCCCACTCTTTGTTATAAACATACTTATTTAATCCATTAAACCTCGATGTTTATGCCGCGATTGGGAATAATTTTCCACTCAACGTTGCCTAAAATGAAAGACAAACAGCCCCTCATGTCGCTATTTTATAATTACTTAAGAAATTAAAGTAAGTGGAATTCAGCTCGGTTTCATCAACACCAAATAGCTTGCTGTGAATGTAAAATATAGGCTTTCGCAAAAATGCTAAAAACATAGTCGCCAAGAAAAGGTAGCCAATATTGATCACTGACGCCCAGCCTAATAATTCAGTTAGTTGTTCAATTGTCATCACGTTAATGCCCTCTTAAACTCATGTGTTTTTAGTTAGTGCTACACTAGTAAAAACATGAAGTATAACTAAATAAAACCTATTAAAAATATACACTATTAGTGAGGTTTAAATCCAATTATCTTAACGCTTTACGACAAACCTAACTTGAAAAAATTTGCGTTCCCCCCATTAAAACGATGATCACCGCGCCAATCAATACGGGAGTTACTACCCAGGAAATTACAAAAGAAAATACTTTTTACAGGATGCTATTTGTATTATGAAAAAAGGGCTATAAACAGCACATATGTTACTGGCGATTATTCCTCCACAATCAAATGTATACAAATACTAAAAGCGTATGAGAAGTAAAAAATAATATATGAAATATCAATTGGTTAAAATAAACGATTTAGTTTTCGGTTAACTGCACTATTTGTCTCACAAACTACACCTAAGCTTAAATTTCAGCGTTTATCTTTATTACTTCAAGGTAGATATTTACGTTATATCCTATTCCTTCTCACAACTAATACTTCGCATTAGTTATATCTATATCATTGAATAATCAATGCACTATTAAAGAGCCTATCTTAGAACCGTCAGTTAATCTGTTGTTATTAATAACTTTGTTCTGTCACAAAATTCATTTAGTATTAAGAAGAATAATTCAACAGAAAAATAGAGTCCAGCGCGCATAATTTATGACAACTGGATAGGCACGTGTACGTAGTTATTTAATGGATTTTTATCCGTTAAATAACTACTTAATATATAAAATTCAAAGAGTCTTAAACCATGTCACTTTTTAAAAAGATTTTTCTATTGTCGTCATTAATGCTAGTGCTTCTTTCTGGTATTTTAACGACTGTTGCTATTTATAACATTAACCAACAAACTCATACTTCTATTGCCAATAATTTGATCGATACTGGATCAATTAATGCGGCTCGTTTATCTGATTGGCTGGACGTAAAACGTAACGGAATAACGGCATTAGCAGATGCGATTCAGGGGTTATCGGATCCTGATGAAATTGCCGTCATGTTGAAAACAGTCATGACAAGTTCTTCATTGTCGTTAGCCTATTACGGTACTGAAGATACCGATATGTATAGAATACAAGGTCTAAATACTGTCGCCGGTTATGACCCAAGAGTAAGAGGTTGGTACAAAATGGCGATAGCAAGTAATAGTGTTATTACTACTCCACCGTTTACTTCAGCTTCTACTGGTAAAGTCGCGGTAGGTATCGCAAAAAAAATTGAAACTAATGGCCAGCTTGTCGGCGCTGTTGGTGGTAATGTAAATTTAGATTATCTCGCAGACACCATTACAAAACTCAATGTACCAGGTGATGGTTTCTCTTTTATTGTCGCTGACGACGGTACCATTATTGCTCACCCACAAGCAGATCTAAATACCAAACCTATTACAGAGTTAGACTCAGATCTAACGATAGATATGTTAAAAGATACCAGCTTGAACAATAAAATAGTGGAATTGGAGTTTAATGGTAACGACTATTACGCCTCAAAAACACGCCTAAACAATACCAACTTTTACCTTGTAATGGCGGGTCAACAATCTGTTTTATTCAAACCTGTTCGTGACTTAATGACCTTCCTTATTATTGTTGCTGTTATCTTGATTGCTGTTTTCCTATTTTTTGCCTTAAGTGGTATTAAGATATTTCTTGCTAGTTTGATGACGGTATCTAATGCGTTGCAAGTAGCGGCAGAAGGAAATGGTGATTTAACACGACGTATTCCGGTAAATTCTAAGGATGAGATTGGTCAACTCGCGAGTAATTTCAATAACTTCTCAGAACACCTACAAAGCATGTTATTGGAAATCGCTGACGTTACTAAAGTACTAACAAAAGAAGCAAGTAACATTGCTTACTCTGCATCTGAACAGATAAAAAGTAGTAAGGTACAACAAGATGAAATAACTATGGTGGCGACTGCGGTGACTGAAATGTCATCAGCAACAAATGAAATTGCAGCACACGCAGAGAAAACGGCGGAAACATCTAATAATTCAGTTGATATTAGTAGTCAAGGACAAAAGATTGCAGCCAGTTGTGAAGTATCAATTAATGAATTGTCCAGTGAAGTAAATAGTGCAGCAAGTATTATTACTCAGTTAGATCAACAAAGCTTACAGGTTAATTCTATTGTTGAAACTATTCGTAGCATTGCAGATCAAACAAATCTATTAGCATTAAACGCGGCTATTGAAGCAGCCCGAGCGGGTGAGCAAGGTCGAGGGTTTGCGGTTGTAGCAGATGAGGTCCGAGTATTATCGCAACGTACTCATCAATCTACGGAGGAGGTTTCTTCTATGCTCACCTCTTTTAATAGTACTATTTTGACTGCTGTTGAGTCGATGGAAAACTGCAATAAATTGGCTATATCCAGTGTAGATAATGCCACAGAAACAAATCATAGTTTTGTTAAAATAAAAGCCGCAATCCAAGAAATTAATGATATGTCCACGCATATTGCTACAGCTGCCGAAGAACAGAATCAGGTGACAGGCGAAGTTGCAAAAAATACGGAATCAATTAAAAATGTATCATTAGATTTTCTGAAAAGTGCGGAAAATGGAGCTGAACAATCTCAACATTTAAATCAATTAGCAGGTGATTTAGAAAGGTTATTAGCCAAATTTAAATTACGTTAGTGAACACTAATTAACATTATATTATGACTTAAAGCGCACTGTAAAAAATAGCAGCTGGTGTTATTTTTTACAGTACCTTTATTGTTAAAGGCTTAGTTGTATTAAGTATTAAAGCTAAACAAAAGAGATTTGTTGAAAATGCGGATTCTCGATACCTACCTCTAACATGGCAATTCCAGCCAATGTTATTAGTGTTTCACTGTCATCAACATCTACTTTGATGCATTCTTTACGATCATCATTGTATTGGGTATCAAGGGCAATGCCCTCAATAACCGCACCGGTTTTTAATGTGATCTTAACCGGATATCGATACATGCAAACTATTTCAACATAGTCATACTCATTACAACTTATCATCAATATTTTTAACTTTTGTTTTTTACTAACGGTTGCTTTCTAATTGGTTAGCAATTTCAATAAGATCTTTGCCCGTTAAATCTGGCTTATCAGCTAACGGATAAAGCGCTTTACCTGGACGTAAAATAAACGCGGTTTTCCAACCTGCTTTATCAGCACCAGCAATATCCCAAGCATGTGCAGCAATTAACATTGCGTCTTCAGGGGCAACTTTCATTTCTTTTTGTGCCCACTCATATACTCTTAAATCTGGTTTAAAAATACTTAAATTTTGTACCGTTAATGACCCATCAAAATACTGAGCTAAATCAGAGTTTTTAAGCTGAGCAGCAATACCCGCATCAGACGAATTAGTTAATGTGATCATGGTATAACCCATAGCACGGATTTTCTTTAACCCTTCAACCACATCTTTATGCGGTTCTAAATCTCTAAACGGTGTTAAAACAGCAGTACGTGCTTGCTCTGGAGTTAGCTTTATATTCTGCTGATTGGCAATCATCTCTAACGACGCAATACCAATTTCACCAAAGCTATTATATTCACCCATTACATTACCCACCAAAGAATAATGCAACATAGTTGTGAACCAATAAGGCACAAGTTCATCACGTCCACCTAGCGCTTTAGACACCGACTTTCCTACATTACCTAAATCAAGTAAGGTTTCATTAACATCAAAGAAGATCACCTTAGGTTTTAACTTAGCATCTGTCTCTGGAGATGAGTCTTGTGAGTGTGCTTCACCTGATAACAAGCTTATTGACATCAGCAAGCTCATAATAAAAGTTTTAGTGCGGATCATTGTGAAATTTCCTATAAAAAGTTTCTGTGAATTAATTAGCATCTCTAGTTACAGACCATTCAATACCAATTAAAATTTCAATTTTTATAATACATTTGAAGTTAGCGTAAAACTAAGTTGATCAGCCGAAGAAAGTGGCTACTCACCCTATTCAGGTTATTGATTTGTTGAAAATAGTTAATAAACGTCGAAAAAAGAATATTGTTGGTCATCACTGTAAACTTATTAGTTATAAGCCTTCCATACATAAAGCCACTTTCTCACTTGCGTCTTCTAGCAAGCTAACGACTTTCTCTAGTGCGATAGTTCCGGCCTCTATATCAGACTGCATCAGAGCTTCAACCTCCGCCGCACTTTCAAATACATTAGCACCTTCAGAGATAGTGCTTATTGATAAATTACGATAGCGCTCTGGATAATCCGCAATAGAATAATAAGAACAATCAGCCATTTGTTCCGTGGTATTAGTAACAATAAGATTTAAATCCTTGAGAGATAAATCTGGCATTCTGTTCATTACATTTTTTCGCAGTAACGGTGTCATCGACTTTATATAGCTAGCAATATACAAATCTTTTGTTGTATTGGGTTCCGCAGACACAGCAAAGCCATAAATTAAAAGTACGAATAACATTAGTTTTTGCATGTAATTTCCCTGTGACAATAGCAGATTACGCTTGGCACAATTTAATTTAACTTATTTTAACCTAACAAAAAGAAAAGATGGGAAATTCAGAAGAACGCCAATAGTTAAAGATTAATTATTGGCGCTAGCTCTTGCTAGGCTTTATTAGTTACCTAATTGATCCATAAGGCCTTTGGTCATATTTTCAACCACTTTCTTTTGTGCAAGTGCCGCATTTTTACACTCTTCTGTATTTGTATCCTTTCCTTCCATCATCAGTTTAGTACATTCTAAAGAGACCTCAGTTAATAACTCTTGGTCTTCTACCAAGTCTTCAACACTAGGTGTTCCACAAGCCGTTAACAATAATGCGAATGGTGCTATAAGTAACAATTTTTTCATTTTACATCTCCTCGCCCTAAAAAAAACACAGACATTAAACTCGGACGAATAAAAGCCTAACGACAAAATAACAGGCTATAGAATAATTAGCTTACATTGCTAAAAAATGTAAACGAACTACTTAATTCAAAAAATTTTTTCAGTAACAGCAATAACTTATCAGCTGTTACTGAGATAAACAACGAGTTTTTATTTTATGAATAATAGCTATTGCCAGAAAACATTGAGACAACACCCAATTGAGAATCATTTGCATTTGAGGTTTTATTGTTCTACATTCAGCACTTGTGTTGCACAAAATGGATTTCTTATTTATGAAGAAAATAAATATCGTACGCATCGTTATTCTTTTATTAATAACAATGAGTAGCATAGCTATAGGTAGTGACAGTAGTATTGGAAGTAATGCAGGTATTGGGTATGACAGTACGCCGAACGAATATGAGCATCTACTCACCTACCTAATCTTCGACCTATTAGTATTAGGCATACTGTTTGTTATTTACCGAGTGTTTTACAAGCTAAAAATGAAGACTTAAGCCTTACTTTGCACTTTTCTTTTTGAGCTTTTCTCTCTTCGCTTTTTTATGTAAATACTCCATAGGCAAAACGAACGACATCACCCAAATTGCAATTGTTATAATCCCTTTATAAAAGTCATCTAATTGAACTAGCGGCATGATAGTGTTTGTAGAGAGGACAGCCATTATAAAACAAGCTAAACCAACAAGTATCGGCATTATTACAGTCTGGAACATCATTACCCTTTTATTTTAAATGCTGCTTTCAGCAAACAGTCTGCAGTATGGCAATGCAACCGAATGAAATCAACATCCCCAAACAGATAGCCTGTCGATTTCAGCAATTAAAATATTAATTAACGGGTATTTTATTTTGCTCTGATGTTTTATTTATATAAGCACTGTTGCACGTTGGCTTGAATATACTTAACGATAGACGGCACGTTATAATTTTTTAAATAATTAACTCCGCACTTTTCAAGACATTGGTACGTAATTGATACCGCAGCATCACCACCAGAATGTATAGTTTCGTGAAAACCAAGAATAACCATCTGCTTTTGCTTATTAGTTTGATCAAAATCAGTTCTTGTTATGAAAATTGGATTTTCATTAAGGCTATATTCAACGATCGTGGATACAGGAACCCATTTTTTATCAATCACTGATGGGTAATTTAAACCAACGTATTCCTCACCGGGGCGCTCTAGAGTGAACCCCAAGCAAAAGGCCTTTTCAGGAGTTAATTGGATATTGGAAGAAGTTACGCTAGCCAAGCTAGGGAAACTTAATAAAGATAACAAAATTAGAATATTCCGCATGAACTTCCCCTTTGCTTATAACGAGGTTGTAGAATTACTCCAACAACTCAAATTGATGAAAAACCGAGTTTCTGTAACAAATGCTAAGCGCTTTTCTTACACTAGGCAATGAATTTGAACCCCATAAAGCCGGCCGTTTTTCTTAAAACAGGGTTATTCTACGGCCTCAACGCTGTTTTAAGGCCATTAAAACACTGTTTTTATAACTTTTCCTACGCCTTCGATTAATTCTAAAGCATCATCTTTTGTTGGTTCTCTTTCCTTTGGATGATCACACAAGTTTCTTAAGTCACCTAGATGTTGTACGAACCGCCACTTAGGTGTATCAATAATTTCATTTTCTTTTAGCATTTGATAAAAGTCAGAAATTGATGGATGTTTTTTTCTTGATTTTAAACTGTGTGTTTCACATACATGGCCAAGGTGTTTTTCTAATACAACGCCTGCTATTGCACCTGCACCACGAATAAATCCTTTATTTGATAACTCTTTAGCTGCTTCAAGCTCTGAATCAAAAAGGTCAGATTGTAAAACTTCCTGTATATCAAATAGTTTACTCTCGAACCTTTTACTAACAGCAGCGAGTATTGTGTTTTGCATCTCCATCTTGCCGATAGCTGATGATTTGTCAGCAACAACTGTTTGTTGATGACCTTTTGTCGTTCTAACTCCTAGTAAATAATCAGAAATGCCATATGTTAGAAAATCTATTTCTTTACGCTTTTCTTGTTTGTATTGTTTAATGAAGTCATCGACTCTGTCTGGTAATAACTGCTTTATTACTACCAAGGCTTCGGAGTACCATGAATCATAAGTTCGGTTGAAATTGGGAAGCTTTGTACCTTTTTCCTTGAGGTCTTCTTTGAAATCATCAGGTAACCCTCGAGTTTCATCAATCATTGCTAAATAAAGATTGAGACCTCTTTCTTTAAGCTCAGAGAGTTCTTCTTTCATTGACTCGATATTTGATTTCATGCGGCTAGATTCCTTGGCCTTATAACGCTTAATATAACCAGAAAATACGAGCGTCTTGGCGAAGCCAGCGAGTGTTTTTCTGGTTGATGTTTTTGTTAGGTGCGTTGTTAATTCCAATGTGCTTTGACATACTTTAATTCACCTTGGTTTTCAGTGATGTAGTTGGTTTCGCCAACTTTAAATTCGACATTAGCCAAAAAAAGCACTCCATTATTTATTGTGTTAACTCTAATTTCTACTAGTCCGGTTTTGCTCATACTTAGAACTTTTAATTTTAGGCCAACAAGTGGATCCCAATCTTCTGGTGCAACAATAAATGAGGTAGTAAAGTCGTTGCCCTTAACTGCTACGCTTTTTACGTCATAATTTTGGAACCCATGAAGTTCAAGTGTGAATGTACTTGTATCATTTCGAAATAATGACCAAATCAAAAGTAAGCTTACAGCTACCCCAAAAAAGACAACCAAGTGTTTAAGGTTTCTCATAGCACCTAACAATTTAATAGTGAGCGATTGGGTCGTTTTTCTACCAAAAAGTTTCTCACTTTCATATTTACTTTATTAATAACAAATTAATTAAGCCCTTGCCAGTTCTAAAGTTAATAGAAATAAAGTTAACTGGTCTTAGGTGATAAACGAGCGATTAGGTCGTTTTCCTGACTATAGGAGAAAGTAGAAGAAGCCTGTTTGAATACACAGTTAAACTTATGCTAGATAATGAACCATCTGACTCGCTCTGCTTTTATTCTCCATCTAAATATTCCTGAGATAAAATAAGTTTTCCAAAGTATGAGACAGGACGTCGAGTAAGGGATGGTGTTCAGGGACGAATGTTCATCCCGTCTTTGAGGATAAAACTTAATTTTATAGAAGATAAGAATATTGGTTGGAAGCGGCCTTTTTGGGTTACGTTTTTGGGCTGTTGCAAAAAGGTCACTCGCCGAGGGGCGAAATAAATCCAACCATTTCCACAATGTAATAGTTAAAAAGTATGGCCTAAGCTTTAAATTTTAAGTCTTTGCTTTAGTCCTAAAACAAAAAACTACGTTTTTGCGCAACTAAAACCAACCGAAGGCAATACAGCTAACTAGCCTGCGGCCTTTTCCCCAACTTACGCTGCAAGGTTCTACGATGCATGCCTAACTGGCGAGCGGTTTCTGAAATATTACCTTGGTTCATTTTTAATACTTGTTGGATATGTTCCCATTCCATTCGTGCTGGTGACATACTTGTTTCAAGTGAGTCGTGCTGTGTTTCCCCGTGTTTTAACTCACGCTGTGATCTACGGTTTGTTCTACCATTTAAGCAGCCATCCGCTCTGTCATTTGAGCCGCCATTTAGCGCTGCCAATAAACTAGCGCCATCTATTGGTTTGGATAAGTAGTCGTCCGCACCAGATTTTATTGACTCAACCGCGGTGGCGATACTGGCGTATCCCGTTAGCAGAATAATACGGCTGCTGGGTAATAGCTGTCTTAGTTGCGGTAAAATATGGATGCCGTTGTCGTCACCCACTTTCATGTCTAACAATACGTAATTGGGGTTAACGCTTTCGGCTAAACTAAGACCTTGTGAGGTGCTGTTGGCGATACTAACTTGATAGTCATGACGCTCTAAACGGCGAGCTAAAATAGCAGCAAAGCTTTCGTCATCTTCAATGATCAATAAGCGGTTATTATTACTTTGGCTGTCATTTTGAGTATCACTCATTAATTACACCTTGGGTTTGCTCTTGATAAAAAGCGGGTAAGGTAACTTCTGCAACCGCACCGCCTAACTCGTGATTATACAGTTTTAAACGTCCGCCCAATTTATTCAGCGTCACATGAGATAAAAACACTCCCATACCTAAGCCGTGTTTACTGTCCACCAGCTCACTACCGAGTTGCAATAAAGTGTCGTTAGCAAAGCCAAGGCCGTGATCTCGGATAGAGATAACCAATTCACCATTATCCAAACGTGGGGTAATTAACACTTCTACACTCTCAAGCCTTTGGTCTGAAAGCTCGCTGGCGCTGTTAGCACTATTAGCAACAGCTGCATTTTGAATAAGGTTTAACAAAGCAGGGATTAATATAGGCTCTACAACCAAGAATAAATGTTCAACAGCGGACACGTGCCAATCTACTTTGGCGCTAGGGAAACTCAGTTGAACTTCTTCTCGTAAGTTACTTATCAAGTCTTGTACTGACAGAGTTTGTTTTGAACTAGTTTTCACTTGTTCTGCCATCGTTCTAAAGTCGTCTAAATGACGACGACAATCATTTAATTGCTCATCTAATTGCTTGATCAGCATAGCGTCGTAAGATTGAATTTCTTGTAGCTCTTCTGACACTAAATGCGCAGTAGCCAAAGGCGTTGCTAATCTGTGGGCAAATTGTGCTGCCGCCGCACCTAAAGACAATAATTGCTCTTGGCGCAATTGTTCTTCTCTTTGTTTGCTCGCTAATTGCTCTTGTTTATTCATCGCTTTAATTAAAGACGTAACAACCAAAACCACCACCGCAGCGGATAATAAAAAGTTAAACCACATGCCCAACAAATGTTGTTCCATGTTCATATGGTGAAGGTCGTGTGGGCTTAATATTAACAATAAAGCGAAATAGGCACTGATGGCTAACATAGTAACAGCTAGCGATAAATGTTTAGGTAAGGTTACCGCTGCAATCGCGATTGGCAGTAATAACAAGGAGACAAATGGATTAGACGCGCCACCACTAAAATATAATAAAGCGGTTAAAAACAGAATATCCATGACCACTTGCATAAAGTAGGCATTTGAACTGACATTTCTATTGGTTTGATAAATATACATAAACATCAAGTTTAATGATGTTTCCAGTGCGACAATTACGTATAAGTTAAAAAAGGGCAGTGACAACTCAGCCCAATATTGCGACAACAAAATAGCCATGATCTGCAACGCAATAAACGAGAATCGCGCGGTAATTAATGGCCTAATATGTTGACTACTTTTTATGGTTTGCATTTAAACACGCTTGTTATTGTGCGGATCAGTATAATGGCTGATTGTATTATAATGTTTCTAAATCAGCTAAGCCTAAACTAGATACTAAATTAGTTAGTTACACATAAAAGTATTTTATAACAGCTTATGTTGCCACATTAAACCAACCGACCAGTATTCTTGCGCTTCATCTGACTGGGTTTGGTCACTAACGGACTCAACTCTTAAGGTAAAGTTAGGTCGCCATTGCCAATGATAACCAAGTATCAATCTTTGCGGTTCAAAACCTTCGTTGTATAAACCTTGTTGCTCAATAAAAGTGGTAGTGGCGTCGGTAAATTTATTGTTTATCACTAACATTTCTTGCTGTACAAAAAACTTATGTTTTTGTAAATGAACACCAAACATAAAACGATAACCGTCTAACCTTTGTTCCAATACTGCGCTTTGAGTTGTGTCGGCAATATCACCGTCGAGTTCGCTGTGGATCCACTCCCCTTGAGCTTCCCATAAAAAGCTCTCGGTAACTTGATGTGATAACAATAAATAGCTTCCAGCCATTGCAACGTCGCCAGTAAAACTACCATCCGGCACGGTAATAGTGGAAGATGAGTGACTATGACTTGTGTCGTAGCGACTATCTATTCTTTGACCAGCTTCACCCATGCTATACCAAACGGCAAAGTCAGTTTTTATCCCCGCGATATAACCATGATAACGAGCAAAGCTAGCAAAATTACCTTTGCCGCTACTTGTTGGCCAAGCATCGCCATTCCAAGCTTCAACACCTAATTCAAGATCACGCCAATACCAATTTGCTTTTATGCCAGTATCTTTGTGATGACCACCAAAAAACACTTCTGCTAGTAATGGTTTGCTGGTGAATTCATCTTGTGACGCATGATAATTAGCAGTTGGCGTTGTATCCGTTGCGGTTTGGCCTACATCTATTTTTAATATGCTGTTATCAAATCTAACGTATTTACCTAACCAATAATTATCTAGCTCTAATTCGCCTTCACCTTGGTGTTGATGAAAACCAAGTTTGCTGCCTAAGTAATAATCATCATCCAAATTTAGTCGAGCAAACAATTGCAAGTCATTAACCGCAGCGCCGGAATACTGAGGCGTTGCCTCGCCTCCCAACATAACGCCGGGAATTAACCAGCCTTCGTCATCTGCCACAATAGCTTTGCTTTGCACCGCTATCGCACTTTTTATCAACAACTGCGATGGCATATCTATATAACTTGCTTCGTGAGTCATTGCATTAAAGCTGCTAAACAAGGCAAAGCTAACAACAGATAAACTAAAAAGTGATTTTTTTGATAACGGAGAAAAGCTCATAGAATTATTCTTCAAATGGATTGGAAAATTTAGATGAGGTTATAAACTCTTCATCGGTAAGTGCCTCTAAAAAGGCAATAACGGCATCAATTTCTTCATCGGTTGCATCAAAACCTGGAATTAATACTGACTTTAATGGACTGTTTTTACCATCTCCGGCATTAACACCAGATCCCGTTAAAGTACCGCCTCTAGCATAATGCTCAATAACTTCACGCAATGTGGCTATGCTACCGTCGTGCATATATGGCGCAGTTAACTCAATATTTCGTAAACTTTGTGGGCGGAATAAACCTTTATCTGCTGGATCTAGAGATAAGTCGTACAAGCCTTGGTCTTCTTCTGGGTAACTGCCATCACCGCCTACGTTGTATAAACCATTATTGAAAAATGGAAACTCTATTGCGTCTGTGGCTTTATTGGCATCACGGTATGAAGATGAAAAATTTATCCCTGAGTGACAATGAAAGCACTCAAATTTTTCACCATTAAATAACTGATAACCTTCTATCTCTTGAGCCGTCAATGCGGTTTTATCACCAGCTAAATATTTATCATAAGGACTTGATGCGCTGATCATGGTTCTAACAAAGCTAGCCAATGAAAATATTATTTTGTTCATGGTGACGCTTGAGTCTGAGTCAGGAAATGCGGTTGTAAACATGGCAAGATATTCATGATCGTCTTCAAAACGTTGTAATACCTCTTCTAATTCGTCATCTGTTACGCCAAGCTCAACCGGGTTATCAGCTCTAATTGGTACGTTTAGTTGATCTTCTAATTCTAAAAATGTGTCATTACTCCAAGTCAGCGTGGAATAATAAATCACATTAACTAAGCTTTGGCTGTTTCTCACTAGTTGATGACCTGTAGAGCCTAAAGGCTGAGCGACACCATCAGAAAAGGCCAGAGATTGATCGTGACAAGACGCACAAGACTGAGCTTGATTAGCCGACAGCATAGTTTCATAAAATAGAAAACGACCGAGTTGAATTTTCGCATTGGTGAGCGGATTAAAATCTGGCACGTATGGGGTTGGCATGTGATCGGGAAGTTCTAATATTTCCCTTGTGGTTAAGTTATCACTGCTGGTTTCAATTTCAGTGCTTGATTCTAAATCACAAGCTGACAACATAAATAACATGCAAGTTAAGACAGCAACTCTAACGTGTATTACTCGAATAAAAGATAAAAAAGAGCCGAAGCTCTTTTTATTTATAACTTTCATATTAATTAAAGATCACGACACTATTATCACTCGCCGTCGCTGTGCCATCCTCAGTATCTAAACCAAAGTTACTAAAAATAGGCGTACAATCTGCTTGAGCACCAGTACTTGAATGGCAGTTAACCGCTAATGTCTCTACGCCATCAGTCGTTGATGAAAACGCTACGTCTGTTAATAATGTGTCTAAGTTTATTACTACGGTTTTAATGCTTGGATCAAAGTCCGTTAATTCAACTTGTGGTGTATTTACAAAGTCACAGCTGTCTTTATCTTCTAGTGCTAACAAGCCATCATCACCACAACCTTTACTACCAACATGAAGTGCGCCACCACCGGTTAATGCTGATGTATTTTCAATAGTAAAATTCATTAAAAAGTGGCGGTAGCCAGATGCCCAAGACCAATACATTTCGTTTAACGGTGACGGTGCATCTTCTGCTGAAGAGGTATTAATAACATCTTTCATTACAGCTTGAGGCACGCCAATATCAAACGTTACTTTGCTCACGCCAGTATCTAACATAGACCCCGTTAACTTAGTGTTGGTTCTTTCCGTTCCGCCTCCATCAAGACAAGAACCAGATGTATTACTGGTTAAATCAATTAACCCTACAAAGCCTTCTTCATGATTTAATTGGAAATCACTGTCATCAAATGTGGTTTCAATGGCTACGCCGTATTCATCATAAAAAGTAACGTTACTTACATAAAAGCGTAAATCTTTTAAGCCGATAGAATACTCATCATTTGTGCCAAAGCCTGTTGAAGTAGTATCACAACTTACTTCTTCTGTGCCACTCATTGCGCTAAAGTTTAACTCAAATGGTTCCATTGATGCTTCATTTTCAGTGCTACTATCACAGCCAGTTAACATAAATACGGTGGCTAATGACACTAAAATTGATTTGGTTTTAAACGCTAGATTCATAATATCTTCTCATTGTTTTTGGACGCTGAAAATACGTTATCTTTTCAGCTTAACTTAATGGTCATATTATGATTTCTATCTAGCTAGGACTCAATGCGACAAATTGTCGCACCTAAAATGATGGGCTTAACCAGTTTATTAAAATGGTTAAGCATAACGGAAGTAATGTTTATTTTACTCTTTGTCTAAACTATCCACTACAATCGCGCCCATGGAGGCTGGCATAGTGATAACGACAATCCGATTTAACGATGTCATAGGATCACCCAAAAGTGGTAACTTATCCAAACAAAATAAGACTAATGCAACAACAAGAGCTGTGATTAAATAAGCAATCACGATACGAAATATAAACGCGCCTTTGCGGGATGCGATGTCCTTTTGAAATACACTCTGATAAGTAAACAAACCTAAAAATAAAACTGACAATGCAAACAGCATAAACAGATTTGCCAAAGGTAAGGTTTCACCTAATCTCCATGCTTCTTCAGAAAAAGAAATCGGCACAGCTAAAGCAAATGCACCGACAAATACTTGGCTTGCGTCTTCTACGTTAAAACTATATTTCATTAAATGGATACCATTTTTGTTAAAGGTTTTTTTGTTTAAAAAAGACTGGCTGCTATTTTGATGTATGAGTGAATGACCCATCCCAATCGGCTGCAAGTTCAGCCTCTCTTAATTCGGCGATTCTTTCTATGTATATTTGGTAAATCATTTTAGTTGGGTATGCAGCTAACAACTTGTTGTATGCGCTTTCGGCATCATCCCATTGTTGATTTAAGTAATGACCGTAAGCTGCATTTAATTGCGTTAATTCTTGTTCTAACTCTGGTGTTGAGTCTTTACTTTCACAAACCGGTTCAAAAATAGCGACCGCTTCTTCTTTACCTTTTACTTTTACTTTATCAACCGGTCTGAATAAAATATTTGGGCATTTCGCTTTAGTGAATTCGCTGACTAAAAACTCTACGCCGTAAAACTTAGTTAACCCTTCCAATCTAGCGCCTAAGTTAACCGCATCACCTAATACTGTGTAGGCACGGCGATATTCCGATCCCATGTCTCCTACGTTCATTTCACCGGTGTTAATACCAATACCTACATAAATAGCTGGCCAGTCTTTTTCTAAAAACTGTTCACGTAATTCAGCGGTGATTTTTAACATATCAAAACCACCAATTACGGAGTTTTCTGCATGATTTTCGTCGGTTAACGGTGCGCCCCAAAAAGCCATAACCATGTCACCAACGTATTTGTCGATTGTGCCTTGGTGTTCAAAAATGCTTTTGGTGATTGGCGAGAAATATTCGTTTAGTAAGTTTTTTAAGTCACTGGCTGATAGCTTTTCTGAGATGCTGGTGAAGCTACGAATATCAGAAAATAAAACTGACATCTCTTTACGTTCACCGTCTAACGATACGCCATTTGGATCACTAAGCATTTTGTCGATATGAGCCGGTGGCACATATTGGTCGAACATAGATTTAATTTGTTGTCGGTTACTGTTTTCGGCAAAAAAGCCGCGCGCTAAGTTAAAACCACTAATTAAGATCACAAGCCCTAAAGGTTGAGTAACCGGCAGTGAGATTTGTTGCTGCCACATAAATAAATTAAATCCAACCACAAAGACAAAAGACATCCCCCCCACTAACGCCATCCGAGACGGCCCCAATAAAGGCAACACAATTGACAGTAACAGACCTAATAACAATATTTGTACTAATAAAGCCCCTTCCCACCAATCTGGTCGGTAAGAGAACAATTCAGGCTGTAATATTCCCTCAAATACATTGGCGTGTACTTCCACACCTGGATATTGCAGTCCAACGGAAGTAGCTCGTAAATCGGCTAAACCAACGGCGGAGGTTCCAATAAAAGCAACACCACCTTCAAGTAACTCTAAACCAATGTCACCATTTAAAATATCGGCAGCAGAATAGTATGGAAACGATTTTTGACCGCCACGAAAGGGCACTAATACACGGCCATATTCATCGGTTGGTATTCGGTTATTTCCAAACTTAACGGCGGTTATATTATGAATGTCGTTGGCTGGTAATTTTGTCGTTTCAAGATCAATTTTATCCGCCAAGTTAAATAACCGAGCAGCTTCTAACGCAAGCGATGGGTAAAATTGCCCTTTGTGTTTAATGACTAACGCCGCACGTCTAATAAAACCGTCTGGGTCTGGTGCTGAATTAAAAAATCCTTGGCCGTAAACCGCCTCTTGTAAAACATCTACATTGGCAAGTTGTCCAGAGAACTCAATCCCTTTTATTTTTTCCACTGCAGCAGATTTATCTAATAACTCAATGGTGGAGTTTTTTAATTTACCGACATCTACATCAGCTTCTTGTTGAAATAACACACCTAAGACTATGTCTGTATCGCCAAGCACTTGTGCAAATTGTTTATCCGCATCAAGTTCATCTCTTAATTCACTTAACTGCTCTGGTGATAAACCAGCTAACTTTTTACCTAACGCGGTATTAAAGACAGTATCTAGCGGATTTATTTCAGGCTCAGTGAAGGTGATATCAAAGGCAATAACCACAACACCAGCATCAACTAAGTTGGTCACTAATTGCTTTACGGTATGACGACTCCAAGGAAATCGGCCATATTGTTTTAATGCTTTTTCATCAATGTCGACAATAAATATATTGTGATCAGAATCACGTACTGTCTCAGGCAATGTCGCATTTAATCGTGCATCGTAAATAATGCCTTCAACTCTATCAATTGCGTTTTTTAAAACCGGAATTTTTGAGTCAACTAAGGCCACAAAAAAAGTGGTAATAATTAAACCAAGAATAATAGTGCTAAGGTGTTTTTTTATTTTGTTCATGTAACGATTCCGCATCGTTATACTCGTACCCTTACTATAATTGGCTCAAAACCATTTGCACAGCCTTAATCCGTAACAAGTACAATGTAATTAGATATAAACTCTAAATATAATTAAAAATTAATAGTCATGTAGATTTTTAGGATATTATTCTCGAATTAAACTACATTTACTACATTTACTACATTGGGTAGAAAACATTAGGCAAGGGACAGAAGCATCAATAATAAAAAATCAATGCCTGCGACTATGCATCAAATTATCCGCAAGTTAACCACTGTCCTATTAGTTTGTATAGCACCATTTTCTCTGATCAATTTTATCCAAGGGGAAGTTTATATTGGTGTACTTATATCAATAGTTTCCGCCAATTTGCTATATATCAATATAAGAATAAGACGAAACAAAACATACAATAGTAATATTGCTTTTGCTGTAGTCATGCCTATTGCCTATTTCATCTTATATCAGTTAGTCATTGATAGAGGAATAATAGGGATTTTGTGGTGTTTTCCGACCATTGTAATGGTCAATTTTATCATGCAGCAACGCCAAGCTATGGTAGCAAATATATTACTTATTATTATCCTCACTCCTGTTATTTTGAGCCAGTTTGATCCAGCTTTAGCTATAAGAGTACTCGCTTGTTTAATTACCGTTGGAGGATTAGCTAGCCTCTTTGTAAATATTATTAATGATCAGCAAAAAAAATTACATCAGCTGGCTATTACTGATCCTTTAACTGGCTTACTTAATCGTTTAACACTGCAAGATAGTATTAAGCTAACAATTGATCAGCACAGCCGAACGTTAACGCCAATGACATTAGTTAGTATAGATATAGACCACTTTAAATTAATTAATGATAAACATGGTCATGACATTGGTGATCAAGTTCTTATTCAAATCGCTACATTGCTAAAAAAGCGTTGCAGAAGTATAGATAAATTATATCGCTTAGGCGGTGAGGAGTTTTTATTTATATTGTTTAGTACTGACTTAACAAACGCCCAACTATTTTCACACTCTATTCAACAAGAATTAGCCGAGTTTAATTTTGAATACGGATTAGCTCCAACACTAAGTATAGGGTTAGCTGAAATAGACAAAGAAAAAACATGGGATGAATGTTTAAAAAAAGCTGATGAAAACCTATACAGAGCTAAAAATAGTGGGCGTAATACGATTATTAGTTAATCTTTAAATTCTAATCTTTGTTTTACTCCTTTGCTTTATCCCTATAAATTTTTACTTGGTTATTAACTAGATAAACGTTATTTTTAATTATGCACTGTATTTGCACATTAGCTTAATATGATCACCCTTAAGTTTTTATTCATTTAGCCAGAAATATTCAAATTAGCTCCCTATTTATCGAATATATCTGTGCAAATCATGTTCCTGTATAACCATGGCAGGTTACGTTAAATAAGGATTTTGCTCCCACAATGAAAATTCAAAATAAACTGTTTTTAGTTTTATTTGGCTTTAGCCTGTTATTAGTCACTATATTAGTATTACTTATGCAATGGAGCATAGGTAAAGGTATGATTAATTACGTTAATACCAAAGAAGTGCAAGTATTACAGCCACTGACTATAAAATTAAGTGAAGAGTATAAAGAAAAAAATAATTGGCTCTCAATGGAAGGTCAAAATAATAAATTTCGACATTTAGTTGCCAATCAATTGCACGATAGTGAATTTATCGACGAAGTGCGTATGCGCCCACCAGAACGTAGAGGCGGACGAAACAGCAAAAATCCGCCACCAAAAAATTTTAGAAAACAACCAAACGATAGTCCACCAGATAGACGACTTCCACCACCGCAGTCAGAAACTGAGTCCTACTATGCTTTATTAGATCAGGATGAAAAATTTGTCGCTGGTATGTACCTTGAAGATTTAGATTACACTAAAACAAAAATAGAACTCAATGGTACTACAATCGGTTTTTTAGCTATCTCTAAACGAAACCGCCTTACCAGAGGCTATGAAATTGATTTTCTTGAACAACAACAAAATTTTCTTTGGATCATTGCCGCACTAGCAATGTGTCTTGTAACCTTAGTAACTTTGCCGTTAGCAAGAAACTTAGTAGGCCCCATAAAGCTAATTAGTAGTAGTATGCACCAACTAACACAAGGAAATTATAAACAGTCTGTTCGGCTGACGCGTAAAGATGAACTAGGTCAGATGGCAAGAGACTATAATGAATTGGCACTGACATTAGCTGAAAATGATACGGCTAGAAAACGTTGGCTTGCTAATATATCTCATGAGTTGCGTACGCCCGTTGCAATACTACGGGGTGAATTAGAGGCTATGATAGATAATGTAAGGCCGTTATCAAAAGATAATATTTCCTCAGCTAATGATGAAGTAAAACACTTACAACGTCTTATTGATGATTTAAATTTACTCACTAGTGCTGATATCGGTGGGATGCGCTATCGTAAGCAAGATGAAGAGTTAACTCAGTTAATTTTAAATGAAGAACAGAAGTATCGAAGCTACTTAGCAACCGCAGGTATTAAGTTAAACTTCAATATTACCGACCAAGAAGTCGATGTGTATCTTGATAAGACCAGACTTTATCAATTGTTTGAGAATATTATTAATAACTGTATTAAATATTCTTCTGCTACTGAACTAACAATTTCTTTGTCTGTTGAAAATATAAATACAAAAACCTTTGCTGTTTTAACATTTGCAGATAATGGAATTGGTGTAGAGGATGCACATTTAACGCATTTGTTTGAACACTTATATCGAGTTGATGAATCACGTAATAGAAAAACAGGTGGAGCGGGATTAGGTTTAGCTATTTGTAGCCTTATTGTTAAGGCTCATCAAGGGGAGCTAACCGCAGAACATTCTCAAAGTGGTGGTTTATCAATTATAGTAAAACTGCCAATCGTTTTAAGTTAATAAAAAAGGGGATGAAAATGTTAAATCCGGTATTAGTCGTAGAAGACGAAATAAAGCTCGCCAGCTTATTGTCTGATTACCTTACACAGGCAGAATATAGCAATCACCAAATTCATGATGGCAGTGAAGTTGTAGACTGGGTGAAAGAAAATCAACCTAGCGTTATTTTACTAGATATTATGCTACCAGGGAAAAATGGTATTGATATATGTAAAGAAATACGCCAATTCTCTAATGTTCCAATCTTAATGATCACTGCAAAAGTAGACGAGATTGACCGATTACTAGGTCTAGAACTTGGTGCTGATGATTATATTTGTAAACCTTTTAGCCCCCGCGAGGTCGTTGCTAGAGTTAAAGCAGTTCTAAGAAGAACAATGACGGTAGAGAAAAACTCAGAGCAACTAGAATTAGACGAGCATAGATTAAGTGCTAGCTTTCATGGTCAAGAAGTATCATTAACCTCTGTAGAGTTTCAATTACTAAGACCTTTAGCTAATAAACCTGAACGTATTTTTACCCGTGAACAATTAATGCAAAATATGTATACCGATCATCGCATTGTTAATAACAGAACCATCGATAGTCATATTAAAAAGTTACGTAAAAAACTTGCAGGTATTAGTGATGGTAAAGATTGGATCCAATCCGTTTATGGCACAGGCTACCGTTTAGTTTTATAAAAGCTTGTTTAATTTTATAAAACCTTCTTAAAACATACACTTCCTCATTTTTTGCACAATGTTTGCAATATTCGTAGTTACTTTAAATTTAATGTGATTTATATAAGTCATTAATAAAGAATAACGATAGGAGCATTAGATGCATATTTATTCAAAAATGCTAGTCGCTTTAGTATTCAGTGCGACTACTTTAGTTCAAGCAGCTCCACCAGAGCATGATCGTAAACCTCGCCCGGTATTTTCCGATATAGACACCAACTCCGATGGTGAAATCACTCTTGAGGAATTTTCTAACTTAGAATTACCACACGGCGAACCAGAAGAAGTATTTGTCAGTATAGATGTCGACAACAACGGAGTGATTAGCAACGAAGAGTATGAAAATCACAAACCACCACGTCCAAAAAGAAAAGAGAGGTAGTAATGATTAATTCTGTAAGCTCTGGCATGTCGATGCCTGGAATGCAGTCATCTAGTTCAGGTGCGCAAAAATTAACAACTGAACAGCAAACACTAATGTCAGAAACGTTATCACAGTTTGATCCTGATAACTTAACCGAAGCTGATGCGCTATCAATTGTTGAAACATTTTCAGAAGCTGGCATCCAGCCAAATGCTGAATTTGCAGAAGCAATGTCAGAATTGGGCTACGATGCAAAAGAAATTGGCGATTTAGCTCAAGTATCGGAAGAAGGTCAAAGACCGCCTCCGCCTCCACCGCCACAACAAAGCAGTGAAGAGATCACTACTTTAGTTGATTATCTTTCTGAATTAGTGGAAGAAACGCTTGCTACTAGCGGAGCTGAAAAGCTAACTGATGAAGATAAAGAGTCTATTTTAGCTCAAGTTTTTGAAGAGTTTAACATTGAAGATCAGAGCTCTATCATTAACACTAGTGTGTAATGCTAGATAAAATGATTTGTGGAAAAGGCCATTTTTAATATTAAAAATGGCCTTTTTTTTATTTTAAAGGGCAAAAAAACTCAAACTAAATGCGAATACGTTTCTGTTACTAAAAAAATAATTTTTGTAAATAAACACTGATTAATCATAATAATTTATATAACAGTATAATTTTATTAAAGAATATATTTCCTCTAGGTACCAATGCTTACATCCCACTATTTACGCCTCTTTAATTCCCTATAAAAAATATTGTTATCCTTTTCATAGCGCCGTATATTCCACATACTTGTTAACTAATTTAGGTAGTATATGGCTGAAATAAATTTCCATGATGTATTAAGCAAACAACTTAAAGTTGTTCGAGAAAAGTTAAATATGGAAACTGCAATTGTTAGTTATATAAACGATAATACATACACGCTAATTGCTGTTGATAGTAATTTGGAAGGGGTATTTAAAGCTGGGATGACTTTTCCGCTTGAAGATACATATTGCCGAGATGTTTATCAGTTCAATCAAGTTATGCGTTACTACAATGTTGGCTCTATGGACTCAATGCTGCAGCACCCTGCATATTTATCAGTTCAGTTAGAGAGTTATCTTGCCGCACCAATAAATGATAATGAAGGTAAGGTCATAGGTACAGTGAACTTTACGTCGTTAATGGCTAAACGCCAACAATTTGAAGATAAAGAAGTCGATTTGGCAACTGGTTTAGCTGCATTCATTTGTGAAAACATTGAGCAATATAAATTATTAATTCCTAGTGAATAATAATTTCAGTTCGCACAAAAGTAAATTACACTTGGTAATAACTTAAAAACATATCCACAGATGTTTCTACTAATTGAGCCCTTTCTTCTACTGACAAAGGAGCTGCTTGACGTAAAATTTGTGGCCACAATGCTTCAGTTTTTAATAGGCCAGTTATTTGATTACTTGCCATATTTACATCTAACGGTTTTAATTTACCATCAGCCATTGCTGATTTGATCCAACGTTTGAGCGCCGTTTCTTGTTCAAAAATTTTAGCCATTTGACTTTGTAGTGCATTAGGAGCGAACAAAAAGTGAGCGATGGCAACTCGAGTTAGTTCCAGCATTTTAATATCGGCCATCATATCAACTTCATTTGCAGCTAAAGCCACCAGTTGAGCTTTTATATTCGTATCACCATTATAAATAACGTCATAGACAACAATACGATTTTGCCACTCACTAATTATAATTTCAGCTACTAACACTTCTTTACTTTCAAAATGGTTATAAACGGTACGCTTAGAAACTTGTGCTAGTTCCGCAATTTTATCCATGCTTGAGTCCGCTACCCCATACTGTTGGAAGGCGGCTAACGCACCAGCAATAATAGCCTCACGCTTTAATTCAGAGCGAGTCTTCTTCTCTTGTGTAATAGCTTCTGTTATCGATTGCTCGGTCATGGATATGTCTCAAAATAACGGTATCAACATTTTTACACTAATCAGTTTACTTTTCAATTTATTAATTTAAACTGCACCGTGTAGTTTACTTTTTTGGTTATCAATAATGTTAAAAATTTCAATCTTAATAGGCTTAATACTTATGACTTCTAGCTGCGTAAAACACCTTGATGGCAACAAGCAACCGAAGAAATTTACCAATACAGAGATAGAACATAAGACTAGTTTTAGTGACTTTTATGCCATGCTCAAAGCTTATTGGAATGACAAACGGACACTAGCTACACCATCTTTTGATATTCCCGTTCAGCCCTTAACTGCCGAACAATTAGCACAAGATAAATTTGATGCAGTATACAGACTTGGACACTCTACAATTTTATTACGCATAGACCACGAGTTTATCTTAATTGATCCTGTATTTAGCGACCGTGCTTCACCAGTACAATGGTTTGGCCCAAAACGCTTTCATCAACCACCTATTTCGATTGCTGATTTACCAAATATTAAAGCGGTGATCATCAGTCACGACCACTATGATCATTTAGACAAACATGCCATTAAAACTTTGGATCAAAAAGTTGAATACTTCATCACACCATTAAAAGTAGGACAACATTTACGTGGTTGGGGGATTGATGACGCTAAAATCACTGAACTAGCCTGGTGGCAAACTACTGAAATTAATACGTTAAAATTTACTGCAACACCCGCTCAACACTTTTCTGGTCGAGGATTATTCGACAAAGATGAAACCTTATGGGCAAGTTGGGTTATTGAAGGGTGGGAGTCTAAAGTATATTTTAGTGGTGACTCAGGTTACTTTGGTGGTTTTAAAGAAATAGGAAGCCGTTTAGGGCCATTTGATTTAACCTTAATTGAAACCGGTGCTTATAATGAATTATGGCCAGATATCCACATGTTTCCAGAACAAAGTTTACAAGCTCATATAGATCTAAAAGGACTTGCTATGATGCCAATTCACAATGGAACTTTCGACTTATCTTTGCATAATTGGTACGAACCATTTGAACGCATTACCGAGTTGGCTGCTGACAATTACGTCACTTTATTAACGCCAAAATTTGGTGAGGCCGTCAACATACAAACGCCTAAGCAACTGCAGAAAACACAAGAAAAAACCGCCGTAAACTGGTGGCAAGAAACAGGAAAACTAGAAAATAATAATTAGTCGTATTAGCTCAGTTTAAGCGCATCGTATTGCATATAAACATCTATTGCTTTAGATTTTGCGGTAACTCTAGCAGCACCATCAGCTTCTTCTTTCTCTATTGTCTCTTTTTTAGTTTCGCGTGTGCTTGTGTACATATTGGACAATATATCTTCTACCAATTTTAACTCACTCAATTCAACAATCGACTCTTCTGTTACATTAGTCACACTAGATCCGTCGGTAAAATATCGACTATCTTCAACTCTGTTATCTAAGTTATGTTTTGATGCAAAGTTTAATGTATTTTGTATGCCATCCAGCGTGACTTTATTTTCTAACTCCTCTTTACGCCTTGTAATAACAACATCTTTATTCACGCCTTCCATATTTGATAGTGTTGATACTGAAGAGTAAAGTGAAAAGTTTTTCTGTTGAGTAAATTCATACATTTTTCCATGCTTTTGACTCTCGCTTACTTGCGACATTTTTATTCTGGTAACTACTTCATCGGCAAAGTTTTTATTTTCATCTAAGTTAAGTGAGAATTTATAGTCCATCAATGATGAAATTTTACTGGTAAATTGATTAGCCCCAACCCGTTTGCCTATTGTTGGAATAACGAACTTATCTATATCATGCTGACTTTTTTGTGTATTTACATCGAACAGAGAAGTAAATGAATCTACAATAAAGTCGTTTAGTAGTTCATGATGTCCTTTTTGAAAACCAAATTCTTCAAGTAAATCTTTCATTTCCAAAGCATAACGAGTTAATTCTTCTTCATCCTTGCTGCCTAATAAGGACGTAGTTAAATCAAAGTCAAAATTTTGAAGTCCAATGTTCATGTCTATCGACAAAGTTTGTTCTTTTGTTTCTTGGTTTACCTCATATTCATAATGGGTTTCATTGGCAAATATATTTGTATCTATTGAAAAACCTTTCAATAAACTCATATCAAAGTTTTCAGCAATATTAATACTGTCTAATCCAGCTTCCTTTCGATTGCCCCCTGCCACTTGTCCAACATACTCAGCGGTTCCCATAAATAGTTTATTTAACGCCTCGTGCTCTTCCTCTGACAATTCACCATCAACCTGATATAACAAACCATTAAAACCGCTGTCCCCATCCAAACTACTTGAAGTTCGGTAGGTGACGGTAACAATATCACCCTCCAGAGTTTCCACTTCATAACTAACTCTCGACGCTCGACGATCAGGGAAGTCGATAAATGAGCTTCCTTTGGCAAATTCATTCTCTTTATCCAAAGTTGGAAAGTTACTTTGTAGATTATTTTCTATGTAATTTTGACTGGCAATCAAATAAGATTCAGTATCTTTATCTAGTTGACCTAAACTGCTAAAGATATCAGCAATATTTTTATGAGCAGATTCAGAATGGGTGAGAGCATGTTGAACTGTATTAAATAACTCTGCAGTATCTTTACCGTCACTAATACGATCTAGATTACCATTTACATTCTTAATAAACTGCTGCTGAATATAAAACGAGTCTTCTTTTTCAGCAATGGGAGGCGCTTCATACTGTGTAATAGATAAACTGCCATAATTTCCGGCATCTAGAAGCAGTTGATCGGCAAGTAGTTGTTCCACATTAGGTTTGGACAAAGCAACATGGCTGGAGTCTAATTCTTTAACTTTTGTGACATTTTCCAGGCTACCAGAAGCGCTCGTTAAATCATCACGAGTTAAACTGGTTTTATCACCGGCTTTATAATCAGCTGTGCTATTGACTGAGGTAGGTTTCAACAATTCCATTTCATTCACCTGGCTAAAAGAGACATTAAAAAATTAGAGGTTCTTTAAAATTGCTATCGACCAATATTGAATAAACTTTAGGCAATAAATATTTGTAATAGCCTAAGGGTTGTTTATATTAAATTTGGCAATATACATAAATGAATAAGCAACGGCTAAAATCAATATTGGTAAGCCATTAGTTACTGAGTAAAAGAGGATAATGTGTTTTTACTATTTTTATTTGCAACCGTCGCTATTCTAGTTTCATTTATATGTTCAATTATGGAAGCGGTTTTATTGAGCGTAACCCCAGCTTTTATTACTTCATACCCAAATAAAAAAATAGCGTCACGGATGACAATGTTAAATCAACATGTGGATAAACCATTGTCAGCAATTTTGACATTAAACACGATTGCACACACGGCAGGAGCCGCAGGTGTTGGCGCACAAGCCTCCCATTTATACGGTGACTCATCCATTGGTATAGCCTCGGCTATTATGACCCTATTTGTTTTGGTTTTTTCTGAGATCATTCCCAAGACATTGGGAGCCAACTATTGGCGAGAATTTGCGCCTTTTGTTACTTCAGTATTAACCTACTTAGTCTGGTTGTTAAAACCTTTTGTTTGGATGTCAGAACTTATCACTAAGCTTTTTAAAAGGACCAATGATGAAAGCCATTATATGCGTTCGGAAATAGAAGCAATGGCAAAGATAGGTTTACAAACTGGCGCATTGCAACAAGGCGAATCAGACATCATCCAAAGCTTGCTGCATTTCAGAGAAATAACCTTACGTGAAATAATGACGCCTAGAGCCAAAGTATTTAGATTACATAAGGACACTACAGTCGAAGATTACTGTAAATTACATGGCTCTGTTTCCTATTCCAGAATTTTAGTATTTGATAAAAATCCAGACGATATTATTGGCTACGTGCTAAAAACAGACGTCATGTTAGCCAACAGCAGAGTAAAACCTGATTATCGAATTTCAAAATTAGTTAAACCCATATTAATCGTACCTCAAACCTTATCTTTACCTGTGCTATTCAATAAGCTATTAACCCAACGAGCACACATTTGTTTAGTCGTAGATGAATATGGTGAAGTACAAGGAATAGTCGCATTAGAAGACGTTATAGAAGCTCTGTTGCAAGTCTCTATTGTGGATGAAAGAGACATAGAACCAGCTAACTAATAGCTGGTCTTAGCTTACTTTTTTTCGTAAAACGATACTTAACCTACAAATCCTCTATTTACAGAATTATAAACCACCTTCGGTTAATTTCTGTGGATCAAGTAGCTGCTTTAATTCATCTCGACTGAGATCTGTATATTCTTCTGCTACATCAATAATAGGACGGCCATCGGCATAAGCCTGCTTGGCAATTTTAGCCGCTTTCTCATAACCGATTATTGGGTTTAATGCAGTTACTAAAATAGGGTTTCTGGTAAGTACCTCAGCTAACTTTTCTTCTTTCACTATAAAAGTTGCAATTGCTTTATCCGCTAATAACACACTAACGTTAGCCAGTATCTCGATAGACGACAGTAAATTATACGCCACCAATGGCAGCATCACATTTAATTCAAAATTACCGGATTGTCCAGCAATTGTAATAGCGGCGTCGTTTCCTATCACTTGAGCACCAACCATAGCCGCGGCTTCAGGTATAACTGGGTTAACTTTGCCTGGCATAATAGAAGACCCTGGCTGTAATGCCTCTAACTCTATTTCCCCTAAACCCGCTAAAGGTCCAGAGTTCATCCAGCGTAAGTCGTTAGCAATTTTTATAATAGAAACCGCCGTAGTTTTTAATTGTCCAGAAAGGGCGACCGCTATATCTTGAGAACTAATATGAGTAAAAAAGTTAGTAGCGGGTGTAAAGATTAACCCAGTAATATCACTCAATGTTTTATTAAATATATTAGAAAATTTAGGATGTGCATTAATGCCCGTACCTACAGCTGTTCCGCCTTGTGCTAGACTTTGAATATCGGGTTGCATACTTGTTAGACGCTGAATATTTTGACTTATTTGATCAGCCCAGCAATTTAAACTCTGGCTTAGTCTCACCGGCATGGCATCCATAAGATGTGTGCGTCCCGTTTTTATATGATGATGAACACTACTAGCCTTGTCTCTAATGCCCTAGGATAAGTGCTGTAAGGCTGGTATTAACTCTTGTTGTAGTGCGATAGCTGCACTAACATGAATGGCCGTTGGGATAACATCATTACTACTTTGACCACAATTAATATGATCATTAGCATTCACTTTATCACCGTATATTTCACTCGCAACTGTTGCTAATACTTCATTAACATTCATGTTAGTACTAGTGCCAGAGCCCGTTTGGAATATGTCTACCGGAAAATGTGACATCAAATCAGGGGCAACTAACATCTTATCTACTGCTTGTTTAATTGCGATACCCATCTCTTTCGGAATTTGTTTAAGCTCAATATTCGCTTGTGCTGCAGCAGATTTTATAAGTAACAAAGCTCGAATAACATTTTCAGGCATACGCTGCCCACTGACAGGAAAATTATTAACTGCCCGCTGAGTTTGTGCGCCATACAAGGCATTTTTAGGCACCTTAAGTTCGCCCATACTATCTTGTACAATCCGAAAGTTACTTGTCATCTGCTTTACCTTTATTGGTTTGGGTATTGAGAATTATTCATGTGGAAAGTCCAGCTTTTACATAGTGGCTCATTACTTTTAACTATTCCTGTAACTCCCGAACTCGATGCTGATTCTCTTCACAGTCTGCAATATGTTTTAAGTTATATCTAGGACGATAAATATTATCAGGAGACTGGCAACCTAAATATAGCTATTATTTAGCTTGAAACACCATTTAAATGATCACTAACCTTGTTAAGATCAGACATAAAAAAAGCTGAGCAATTTATTGGCTCAGCTTTATTATTTTGTTACTTACAAGTTAAGCATTTATTCTTAACTATGAAGTTAGCTACTTATTTAACTTCGGTAATAAAGTCTTCAGTTGAACGACGAACTTTTTCTAAGTTAACTAACCAATCACCTTCAGCTTCACGGTAACCTAATGGCAATAAGATCACTGATTTCAAACCTTTTTCTTTAAGGCCAAGAATTGCATCAACTTCGTCAGGTACAAACCCTTCCATTGGCGTGCTATCTACTTTCTGTTCAGCAGCAGCAATAAGTGCAGTGCCCAAACCAATATAAGCTTGGCGAGCAGCATGTTCAAAGTTTGTTTGAGGATCACGTTGAGGATAAGTGTTTAGTAACATTTGACGGTAGTTTTCCCAACCTTCATTTGTGCCACCACGTTTTTCATTAACTAAATCAAACATATTGTTAATGCGCTCAGGCGTATAATTATCCCATGCAGCGAAAACCAATAAATGAGAACCGTCAGTAATTTGTGCTTGGTTCCAAGCATGCGGTACGATTTGTTTGCGTATTTCAGGATTCGTTACAACAAAAACTTCATAAGGCTGTAAACCACTAGAGCTGGCACTTAATCTGATTGATTCTAATATGTAATCAACTTTCTCTTGGCTAACAGGTTTAGTCGCATCCATTTTTTTTGCAGCGTAACGCCACTGTAAATCTTTTAATAAGTCAGTCATGTATTTTCCCAATTAAATAAAGAAACAAAAAGTTATGCTTTATATGGTGTTCGCACATTTAAAAAACAAGTGTTTTATAGTCTTTAAAATTGTAGTTGAATAATATAAATACTCATCACTATCTAACAATTAGGTGAGGCTTGTATTCCAAACTCACTCAGTGTAATTTATGTACAATAATATTAAAAAAACATCGAATGATGTCATAAGGACTTGAAAATGAAAGTGATTTCAATCGTAATGCTACTTATTATTTCATTTAATTGTACTAGTAAAAGCTCCAACTTTGATACTAGCTTTTGTGATTCTGATTGTGTGTATGAATATCAAAGGTTCAGAAGTCTTGCCCAAAAAGATTCTGGATTAGCGGAATATATGCAAGGACTAATGCTTATAACAGGCCAAGGTACGGACAAAAATATAGATTCAGGAGTTCGGTTTATCAAAAGAGCAGCACAAAAGCATGAACCTAGTGCACAATATCAATTAGGCTACTTTTATTTATACGGTATTTATTTTGAACCCAATCTAGAAAAAGCAAAAAAACTTTTAACTATGGCAAATAAACATAATATTAAGATTGCTAAGAAACATCTAGAAGTCATAAATAAAATAGAAAAAGCACCACTAATTAAAAATATAAATACCAAGGTGAAACCATTAACTACAAACAATAAACAACCCACTATCAAAGAAGACCTTTCGGATTTAAAATTTGAAACTATTACAGTAACTTACACACCAAATTATTCAGATATTATATATGCAGCAGAACAACAAATTTGTAAGAATGGGTGGGGGAAAATGGATTGTAAAACATTTTCAAATTCAGCTTTGATTCCACTTTTTAAATCAGAACAACAAGAAAATAGCGTTCTAAGTTTATATCTTTAGATATAATGAATTAAGTAATAACTTAATGGGCTAGCAGTACTAGCTAACCCATTTACTATTTATTTACTCAACCGTCACCGATTTAGCTAAGTTTCTTGGTTGGTCTACGTCAGTGCCTTTAATGATAGCAACGTAGTAACTCAATAACTGTAGCGGAAGAGTGTAAACAATTGGCGCTATGATTGGGTCTACGTGAGGTACTTCCATTACGCGCATTGTGTCGTCGCCTTTAAAGTGGGCGTCTTTGTCTGCGAATACATATAAAATTCCGCCACGGGCACGTACTTCTTCCACGTTAGATTTAAGTTTTTCTAATAAATCATTATTTGGCGCAACCACGATAATGGGCATTTCTGCGTCAATTAACGCTAACGGGCCATGTTTTAATTCACCGGCTGCGTATGCCTCTGCGTGTATGTATGAAATTTCTTTTAGTTTTAACGCGCCTTCCATCGCTATTGGGTATTGCTCGCCACGGCCTAAGAATAAGCTATGTTGTTTATCTGCAAATTCTTCAGCTAATTTTTCAATACCTTCATCCATAGTTAGGGTTTCTTCTAACTTATTTGGCAAGGTAGCAAGAGCAGTTACAATTTGTTTTTGTAACTCAGCCGTCATGCCTTTTTGTTTACCTAAGGCAACCGTTAACATTAATAACGCCACCAGCTGAGTAGTGAATGCTTTAGTTGAAGCAACACCAATTTCAGCACCCGCATTGGTCATAACCGCTAAGTCAGACTCACGTACTAATGATGAACCTGGTACGTTACACACACTTAAACTGGCTTTATAACCAATCTCTTTTGCTAAACGAAGCGCAGCTAAAGTATCAGCTGTTTCGCCCGACTGTGAAATAGTTACGATTAACGAGTTAGCTGGCACAAATGACTTTCTGTATCTAAATTCAGATGCAATCTCAATATTACAACTTACATTAGCAAGTGACTCTAACCAGTAACGCGCAACCATGCCCGAATGATAAGAAGTACCACAAGCAATAATTTGCACATGGTCAATACCTTTTAAGATCTCTGCTGCATTTTCGCCTAAGTATTCTTCAATAACCGTATCTGCATTAATACGATTTAATAGTGTATTACGCACAGCGGCAGGTTGTTCATGAATTTCTTTCATCATGTAGTGACGGTATTCACCTTTATCACCCGCATCATGAGTTACCGTAGACTCGTTAATTTCACGCTCAACTGCGTTACCGTCTGCATCAAAAATATTAATTTCATCTCGCGTTATTTCTGCAACATCACCTTCTTCTAAAAAGATGAACTGACGCGTAACGGGTAATAAAGCTAGCTGATCAGAAGCAACAAAGTTTTCACCAATACCCACACCAATCACTAATGGGCTACCAGAGCGAGCGACAACAATACGATCTGGATTTGCAGGTTCCATAATAACCGTGCCGTAAGCACCATCTAATTGCTTAACTGATTTTTGTACCGCGGCTAATAATGTGTCTGTGCTTTTACGGTTTTCATTAACCAAATGCGCCATGACTTCGGTGTCGGTAGCGGAAGTAAATGTATATCCTTTGGCTTTTAATTCTGTACGTAAAGCTTCGTGGTTTTCAATAATGCCATTGTGTACTAATGCAATATTGTCTGATAAATGTGGGTGAGCATTTTCTTGTGTTACGCCGCCATGTGTTGCCCAACGAGTATGTGCAATACCAGTGGTGCCATTTACTTTTGACTTGGCAACCGCTTCCGCAAGATTCTTAACTTTACCAACTTCACGCTCACGTTTTAACGTACCGTCACTTTCCATTAAAGCAACACCTGCAGAGTCGTATCCACGGTATTCAAGACGTTTAAGGCCTTCTAATAATATATTTACTATATGGCGTTCAGCTACGCCACCAACGATTCCACACATAATTTTCTCCAATATTTATTAAGTGTAAAAACAGAACCTTGCCTGCTTTTAAATATTTTTATACGCCTGTTTTTTTATTAATACTAAAAATTTATACTAGGCTTTTATAACTAATACGCTTTGATTACTAAAACATTTTGAGCGGTTATTAAGCGCTCACTTTCGGCATCTATATCTGCGTCTGTTACTAACACATCTATGTCTTGCCAACTCAATTCTAAATTCGGTATTTTACGTTCTAACTTTTCTGACTCTGCCAATACAATCACTTGTTGTGACACTTGTGCCATTACTCGGCTTAAGTTTGTTAGTTCATTAAAGGTGGTAGATCCGCGAGTAACATCTAATCCAGAAGCACCCAAAAAAGCTTGATCAAAGTTATACGCCTTTAACATATTCTCAGCCAACTGACCTTGAAATGAATGCGATTGTGCATCCCAAGTGCCACCTGTCATTAACAAAGTAGGTTCGTTCTCTAGCTCCAGAATATGATTGGCAACTTCTAGCGAGTTGCTCATCACCACTAAACCACGTATATGTTGAGCGTGAGATAAAACCGAAGAAGTTGTGCTGCCACTGTCTATGACAATACGGTTATGATCGTTGATTAGCTCAGCAGCGGCTTTTGCAATGGCTTGCTTTCGTTTTGAAACTTCAGGCCCCGCTAATTCTGACGACCCAGACGGTAAAGCAATGGCGCCACCGTATTTACGCAATAACAAACCATTAGACTCAAGGGCGGTTAAATCTTTACGAATAGTCACTTCCGACGTATTAAACATAGATTTTAATGCATCAACCGTTACTTCTTGCTGAGCATTCACTAATTCAACAATAGAACGACGACGAGATTGTGTATTTCGTTTTTGCACAGATTCAACCAATTAAGTTTCGATTCGAAAGATTATAGTTTCGTTTACAGTTAAATCAAGTGTTTATTTAAAATAATTGGGGATTTTATTAGTTTATAGATTAAAACAATAGCTAACTTAAGGTTACAATTTTGTGAAGTCTACTTCAGGCAAGGACTCGAAACCCGGCTTAGCGAACAAATAACCTTGCATCAATTCTATACCATTGGCTTTTAACCACAGCATTTCTTCTTTAGTTTCAATTCCTTCAGCTAACACTTTAATATTAAGGTCTTTAAACAAATTAATACAATTTTTAATAATGTGCTGCCTAGTAATATCTTGATCAATATTACGAATAAGCTCCATATCAAGCTTAACCAAACTAGTTTGAAAATCAGCCAGTAGACTTAAGCCAGCGTAGCCAGATCCAAAATCATCAATGGCTGTACTAAAACCTGCATTTTTATAAAACTCAACTACCTCTTTAATAAAGCTACTGTCATCAATTTTTTCAACTTCAGTAAACTCAAACATGATTTTTTTAGTAGGGAAACCATATTTTTTAGCCGCTTCTAACGTGGTACGAATACAACGTTCTGGCTTATATATGGCGTTTGGAAGGAAATTAATACTCAACATCGAATCAAGTTTTAGCTTTGCCGCCAACGCGATAGCTTTTACTCGACATAGTTGATCAAACAAGTAGCGATTTTTGTCATTAACCTTCGAAATGATAGAATAAGCAGATTCGTTATTTAAGCCTCGAACAAGAGCCTCATAGCCGAAGATTGCTTTGGTTTTACAGTTGATGATAGGTTGAAATGCCATAGTAAAGTCAAAATCTAAACTTCCCTGATCGGCACACTTATTACAAGAGAACCTATCGTAGACTATTATTTCTTTCTCCATTTCTACCTCATCACTCAAACTGATATATTTAATGGTTAACTAAAACAATTGGATTAATCCTCAGATTCCTCTTCATTGTTTTCAGTAGCATCTACTTCGCCACGTAATTTAATTTGTAAACCTTGTAGGAAGTTACGCATTACTTGGTCTTTACATTCGCGGTAATGTTTGTGGCCAGCTTTTCTGAAAAAAGCACTTAGTTCATGTTTGCTTAAGTTAAAGTTAGCAAGTTCTAAATACTCTAATAAGTCTTCCGCTTTTAAATTAAGAGCGATTTTTAATTTATTAAGCATGATGTTATTTGTTAACTTTTGCTCAGGTGCAGGTTGTGCGCCTTCACGCTTTCCACGTTTTTCGTTAATTAAGCCGTTTAAGAAAGACGCCATCATAGGATCTGATAAGCTCGCGTAACGCGGATCATCATCTTTTTTCAACCATGATGTTACTTGCTCTTGAGTTACTTTTTGATCTGCAGCTGCAAACGTTTTCATCATTGCAGAGTCACTAAAGTCAAAGCTGTAACGGATTCGACGTAAAATGTCATTGTTAGTCATGGTTGTTTCCTGATTTAAAAATTCTGAATTTGGGTGGTCTGAATTAAGTCAGTCACCCATTAAATTGTAGCAATGGCTGTATTGTACTTGTTGTAGGCGGGAAAGTCAGATTATCAATGCTTTTATTTATTTGGCTGAATCTTCTGGCTCTTTTTCGGCAACTACTTCCGGTGGGTGATAACTAATAGAATTAACTATATAACACACCTTTCCAGTTGGGGTTTGCACTAACGCTTCTTCATCAACTTGCTTGCCTATTAGTGCTCTGGCCATTGGTGCGTCTATGCTGATCCATTTTTTGAATACGTCTATTTCATCTGGGCCAACAATTCGAATTTTAGTTAATTCACCCTCATCATTTTCAACTTCTACCCAAGCGCCAAAGAACACTTTGCCCTCTTGCTCACTTGACGGGTAAATTACTTTTAGTATTTCTAAGCGTTTCGTTAAAAAGCGTACACGCCAATCTATTTCTCTAAGGCGTTTTTTTCCGTAAATGTATTCTGCATTTTCACTTCTATCGCCTTGAGCTGCGGCTTCTGACACAGACTTAGTTATGCGGGGACGTTCGTCTTTCCACAAATATGTCAGCTCTTTTTCCAGCTTGTCGTAACCATCACGAGTTATATAGTTGGTTTTGGTTAACAACTCTGGATCTGGCTTTCTGTAACGCCCCATTAATACTTCTTATTTCTGTTTGGTTTTAATTTATATGTGGTATTTAAAACTAATAAAATTAAATGTACAAACTTTTAGCGTTTGTTTATTTCTACACTATTGTTTAAAACTCAGATTTAATCTCAATATATTGCTTTATTATTTTTATATTCATACCTATGATGCAGCCTTAGCTTTTTTGTAAGTTAGTTTTTATAAAATCATTGTATTTCTATTTTCAAGGACCTTCGTACCTATGTCTGTTGTTAGTCAAACAATCCCTCAGTTAATAGCTGAAGAAATTTCAGCACGTACCGAACAAGTTGTCGCTGCTATTACCTTATTAGATGAAGGTTCAACGGTGCCATTTATTGCTCGTTACCGTAAAGAAGTTACTGGTGGGTTAGACGATACCCAGTTACGTAACTTAGAGACTCGTCTTATTTATCTACGCGAGTTAGAAGAACGCCGTCAGGTGATCTTAAAGTCGATTGCCGAGCAAGACAAACTCACACCAGAATTAGAAAAAGAACTGCGGGCTGCGGATAACAAAACTCGTCTTGAAGATTTGTATTTACCATATAAACCTAAGCGCCGTACTAAAGGCCAAATTGCCATAGAACAAGGTTTAGAGCCGTTAGCAGATGCACTATATGCAGACGCGAACTTAGACCCAGAACAACAAGCCCAAGCGTTCGTAACAGGTGATGTTGCCGATGTAAAAGCCGCATTAGATGGCGCTAAGTACATATTAATGGAACGCTTTGCTGAAGATGCAGAGTTGTTAACTAAAGTACGTCGTTATTTAAAACAAAACGCTTACCTTGAAGCTAAAGTAATTGCTGGTAAAGAAAACGAAGGTGCTAAATTCCGTGACTATTTTGATCATTCTGAATTAGCTGTTAAAATACCATCACATCGTGCGCTTGCTATGTTGCGGGGCAGAAACGAAGGTATTTTGCAGTTAGTGTTAAATGCTGATCCAGGTCAAGAAACACCAATTAGAGAATCTCAAGTAGAAAACATTATTGCCACTCACTTTGGTTTGAACTTCAACCAAAAAGCCGGTGATAAATGGATGAAATCTGTTGTGCAATGGACATGGAAAATTAAAGTATCTATGTCGATGGAAAACGAATTGTTATCTGAAATTCGTGAAAGTGCAGAACAAGAAGCGATTCGCGTATTTGCGAAAAACCTTAACGACGTATTAATGGCCGCACCTGCTGGCGCAAAAGCAACACTTGCAATTGACCCAGGGTTTAGAACAGGTTGTAAAATTGCCGTTGTGGATCACACTGGTAAATTCTTAGACAACGCGACAATTTATCCACATGAGCCACAAAATCATTGGGATAAATCAATGCGTACTATTGAGCTTTTAGCTCGTACTCATAAAGTAGAATTAATTGCCATTGGTAACGGAACGGCTTCACGCGAGTCAGAAAAATTAGCCGCTGAAGTGATTAAAGCCTGCCCAGAATTGAAACTAAGTAAGGTTATGGTCAGTGAAGCTGGCGCTTCAATTTACTCGGCCAGTGAATTTGCATCTAAGGAGTTTCCAGATTTAGACGTATCTATCCGTGGTGCCGTTTCAATCGCCCGTAGATTACAAGATCCACTTGCTGAGCTGGTTAAGATTGAGCCTAAATCAATCGGTGTTGGTCAATACCAGCATGACGTAAGCCAAAGCTCATTATCAAAAAGCCTAGATGCGGTGGTAGAAGATTGTGTAAATGCCGTTGGTGTTGACTTAAATATGGCCTCTATTCCTTTATTAAGCCGAGTATCTGGCCTTAATAAAACCTTAGCCTCTAACATTGTTAAGTTCCGTGATGAAAACGGCAGCTTTAAAAGCCGTAAAGACTTAAAAAATGTAGAGCGTTTAGGGCCAAAAGCATTTGAACAGTGTGCTGGTTTCTTAAAAATTGTTAATGGTGACAACCCCCTTGATGCTTCTTCTGTGCATCCTGAAGCTTATCCGGTTGTGACTGAGATAATTAAACAAAGCGGTGTTGCAGTAAACGACGTAATTAATAACTCTGACTTTTTATCTAAGATAAATGCAAAAGATTACACCAACGACAAGTTTGGTTTACCAACCGTTGAAGACATTATTAAAGAGTTAGACAAACCAGGTCGAGATCCTCGTCCAGAGTTTAAAACAGCGACCTTTAAAGATGGTGTTGAAGAGTTAAAAGATTTAAAAGAAAACATGATCCTAGAAGGCGTTATCACTAACGTAACTAACTTTGGTGCCTTTGTAGATATCGGTGTTCACCAAGATGGCTTAGTGCATATTTCATCAATGACAGACAAGTTTATATCTGACCCATCTGAAATTGTAAAAGCCGGTGACATTGTTAAAGTGAAAGTGATGGAAGTAGATATTCCGCGTAAACGCATTAGCTTATCTATGCGCATGGATGAACAAGCTTCAGCTAAATCATCAGGTAAACCTAGCGGTTCAAATCAATCAAGAGGCGAGCAGAAGCCTGGTTCTAATAACCGTTCATCTAATAACAACTCAGGTGGCGGCAACAAATCTTTTGGCGGCGGTAACTCTTTGGGCGGCGGTGCTATGGGTAACGCCTTTGCGGATGCGTTTAAAAACGCGAAGAAATAGTAAATAGTTTCGAGTTTCGAGTTTCGAGTTTCGAAAAAAATAAAAAAGCCGACGTGTTTTCGCAAACACTGTCGGCTTTTTTGTATGTGAAGAAACTATCTACTTTATTTGTATTTTATACGTAACAAATCCAGCCAAAGTGCCAAGGTAAATTGTAGCCATCATTGGCGCTAAGTTATAAAGTGATGGCTCTAAATGGGCTGCAAAATAAGTAATTAGACCTAAAAACCATGCAATCGGGTTACCAAGAATAGGTAAAGAGCGAAGGGTCAAAACAATTACAGCAACGATAAAAACAATAATGGAAAAAGATAAAATGCCCAATATAGGCATTAACAATCCAATTCCGCTAGCGGCTAATACTGCCAAAATAATCCCTAACGATACACAAAGTCCAGTTGATAGCATGTTTACAAAAGATGTAGGTCTCATAAAATAAGCTACCCAACCAATGAACATGTACCATGTTGCTACACTAAAATACGCACAAATTAGTGCCGTTAATGAAGCAACCACCGCAGCTATTAATGTGCCTTTAGTGTGTTGTGCTGAAAAAATATTATTTACTAATTTGGTTTCTGTAAATTCAGACATAATTTATCCTTAATCAATTGATTTAAAATACTGTTTTAAACCATACCGCCATTAGCTCTTAGAACTTGGCCATTAATCCAACTACCATCTGGACTTACCAAAAAAGCCACTACATTAGCTATATCTTCCGGTGTACCTAAACGCTCTAAAGGATTCATTTTCGACATTTTTTCAACTAATTCTGGCGACTTACCAGTCAAGAATAAATCCGTTGCGGTTGGCCCTGGCGCTACCGCATTAACAGTAATAGAACGACCACGTAATTCCTTCGATAAAATACCAGTAAGAGATTCAATAGCGGCTTTTGTTGCTGCATAAACACCGTATGTTTCTAGCTTTAAACCAACAACACTAGTGGATAAGTTAACAATACTGCCGCCATCGTTTAGTCTATTGGCTGCTTCCCGTAAGGTATTAAATGTCCCTTTAAGGTTTATCGATACTTGTGTATCAAATAACTCATCAGCACTGTCGGCTAATGTCGCTAATTGCATAACTCCAGCGTTATTGATCAGAACATCAATGCTGCCGAATTTACTTTCTACCGTATCAAACATCTGCTTCACGGCTTTTGGATCTGCAACATTACATTTGATGGCGCAAGCTTTGACACCATTGAAATTTAATTCCTCAACCAGTGCATCGGCAGCTACTGAGTTTGAAGAGTAATTAACCGCAATCGCAAATCCATCATCCACTAATTTACTCACTATGCTTGCGCCTATTCCGCGAGATCCACCTGTAACTAAAGCAACTTTTTGTGACAACATATTCAACTCCAAGTAATTGTTAATAAGACAAGCTGGAGTATGATATGTTTGTTAACATTAATAATTAGCTATTTATTGGTAACACAATTCCATTTTCATTAACAATAATACTATTGAAACTTGGTAGGAGAAGATCTTGGATCGCTTTAAAGAAATGCAGGTTTTTGTCAGAATAGCCGAACGAAGAAGCTTTACTTTAGCATCTGAAGACTTATTTATTCCTAGAGCAACCGTAACTAATTTAATTAAACGTTTGGAAATAAGGCTCGGTGTTACTTTACTTAAACGTACCACCAGACAAGTGAATTTGACTCATGATGGTGAAATATATTATCACCGCTGTGTTAAATTATTGGCCGAACTAGAAGAGGTTGAGCATTCATTTTCAAATGCATCACCCAAAGGTATATTACGAGTTAACTTACAAGGCACCTTAGCCAAACATTTTGTTATGCCAGCACTTAATGAATTTCTAGAGCAATACCCTGATATTACAATTCATATAGCCGAAGATGATAGACTAATTGATTTAGTTAAAGAGGGTGTTGACTGTGTATTACGAGCTGGGAATTTACAAGACTCCTCTTTAATTGCAAAACGTCTTGCGCTTATGCCACAGGTGACAGTCGCCAGTCCAAGGTATATACAAGAGTATGGTAAGCCAAAGGTGCTTGACGATTTATCACAACATTGGACCGTTGGTTATTCTTTAGATGTTTTATCCAAACCGGCTACTCTAGATTTTATGGTTGGAGAAAAACAACAATCAATTGAGCTACCAACATTAGCAACCGTAGCGGGAGCCGAACTATACACGAGTGCAGCGTTAACTGGACTAGGGTTAATTCAAGTTCCTAAATATAGAATTGCCAACGAATTAAAAAAAGGGGAATTGATAGAGGTGCTAAACGAATACCAACCACCTTCAATGCCGGTATCCGTTTTATACCCTCAGAACAGGCATTTACCTTCAAGAACCCGAGTCTTTATTGACTGGCTAACAGAGCAGTTTGCATAAACGAACAACTCACTTTACATATTTAAGAACATATTTGTTGTATTACGTTTTAATAAACAAGCCACCGTTAAGCCGTATCCCAGCATAACTAAACCAATGGCTAAAGTACTTAGTTCATTTAGACTAACATGAGAAAATTTGTTGGCGAAGAAATCAGGTAAATAAATACCAATCCACAAATTAACAGATAAAAACATGACCAATATCGCTAGTGAATATTTAATGCCTTGGTTATTGATATATTCAAAATGTTGGTCTTCAAAATAGCCATCCCAAATATTATATTCAGGTATTTTGCTCATCAATTTTATTACGTTGATTGTGTGCTTAACCGTAATAACAATTAAAGGGAAATATAGAACTGATAAACCGAACTGCAACCAAGGCGAAGCTAAAATAAAAGGACTTAATACGATATATAAAGCTTCAGAAACAAACATTATTCCAGCTAAAAGCCAAAACAATGAGTTGCGTTGTAAATAAATTTCACCTGTAGTTCTAATTGATGTATTTAATACTGCCATTTGTTCCTCCAATTAGTATTTTTATAGTAGTGATTGTAATGTTTCACTTTGAAAGTAAACTATACGGTGTAGTTTATTCTTTATATTTTAAAAGTAAACCGCTTAGTGTAAAAAACATCAATAAGTTCGATGAACTTACTAATTTAGTTGGTTTACTTATGAAGTATCAATTAATCCAAGTTCTACTTAATTGTAATTCTTACTTAGGGGAATGTTTTTACCAAAGGTACATGCTCGACTTTTTGTTTAGCACTTTTAGTTCAAATGTTTGCGTAGATGCATGCCCTGCAACTCCGTAACACACGTGCAGTGGTAATAAATGCTCTTCTCTTGGTTGGCAATATCGGGCAGCTGGTGCTTTTTCCCATTCAATTAACAATTTAGCTCTTGTAACCTCATTAATGTCTTCATTGGAACAGGTGTTTAATAGCCACTGTTCAAAAGATTCATTGTTAGATTTTCCTTTAGCAGTCTCTGGTGCAAAAAAAGCTTTCATATTATGAAAAGAAAAGCCTGAACCTAGAACCAGTAGATTCTCGTACTCTAACTCACTAATAACTTGGCCCATTTTTATATGCTCTGCGGGGTCCAGTGAGTTAAGTAATGACAACTGAACCACTGGAACATCTGCATCTGGATACATTATTTTTAGTGGTACAAAAACACCGTGATCTAACCCACGTTTAACGTCTAACTTTGATTCAACGCCGGCAGCTTCAAATAAACTAGACAATTGCTCAGCCAATAATGGTTCACCAACGCTAGGATATTTAATCTGGTATGACTCTTCAGGAAATCCATAATAATCATATAGTAAATCTGGTGTGGCATTTGATGTAATAGTGGCTATATTCTCTTCCCAGTGCGCACTTATAACAATAATGGCCGACGGCTTTTTAATCTTGCCAACAATATTTTTTAAACAATTAACCAAATCTATGTGGCTAGGCTCTCCCAGTAATGGCATTGGACCGCCACCATGGGAAATGAATAAAACTTGTTTGTTTTTTGTCATGCCATTTATATCACTTACCCTAAAATCAAATCAAAAAAATTAAACTAACGACTCGACAATATTATCTATTGCGTCTCTCGTTAGTGCTAACTGTTCTTCTTTAGCTGGCATATTAAGCCCTTCAGCATAAATAAACTGTACGTCTGTGATACCAATAAACGCCATTACATCTTTAAGATAGTGAGTTTGGGTGTCTTTTGGCGTACCTTGATACATACCGCCACGGGCTGCAACTATAATGGCTTTTTTACCTTCTAATAAACCGACAGGGCCTTGCTCTGTATATTTAAAAGTAATGCCAGCTCTAGCAACACGATCAATCCAAGCTTTGAATGTAGAAGGTATACCAAAATTATACATGGGCATACCTATCACTAACGTATCCATATTTTGTAATTCGGCCACTAACGTATCCGAAATATTAGCTAGTTGAGATTGCTCGTCTGTACGTTCAGTTTCAGGCGTCATCCAAGCAGCCATTTCAGCCTGAGTTAAATGTGGCAGCTCATCTTTAACTAGATCACGTTCAACAAGATTAGTTTTTATCCCTTTTTTTAACTGAGCACTCGTTAGCTTAGTCGTGAATTCTTTAGATAGAATATATGAATTACCTGACTCGTTATTAATAGATGAGTTAATCTGTAGTACGTTATTTATTTTCATTTTGAATACCTTAGTTATTTCTTGCATTCAAGTCTAATGTTCCTTATAAAAGAATAAAATCGTTAAAATACGTACAAATTATTCTTTAAAATAGAATGAATGTATCATTCAAGGTTACAACTTAAAGGGAATCATCAATGCTAAGAATAAGCTTGGAACAATGGCGCATGTTTAGAGCGGTTGTCGAATTTGGCGGGTTTAATCAGGCATCGCAACATATCTTTAAAAGCCAATCCAGTATCCATAATGCCGTTGGTAAAATAGAAAGTTCGTTAGGGGTAAAACTCTTTTCTATTGAAGGCAGAAAAACCGTATTAACTGAGGCAGGAACCTTAATCCTCAGGCGGGCAAACTTTCTGCTGGATGAAGCAGCTAAAGTGGAAGCCGTGGGTCATACATTAGGACAAGGCACTGAAAGTCGCCTCAGAATAGCCGTTGACGAAACTTTTCCACAATATTTGTTGTTCAAAGTTTTAGAAAATGTTTCTACCCAATACCCTTTACTGCAAATTGAATTGATTGAAACCACATTAAATGGCGCTACTGAATTATTAGAAAGTAGCAAAGTCGACATTGCGATTGCTGCTACACCTTTGGCAAATGGCCTAAGTGAAAGCCTCTGTCATATTGAATTTATTGGTGTTGCCAGTCCGGATCATCCACTACATAAACTCGATGCAGAACTGATGTTAGAGGACTTAAAGAGTCACCGTCAGATTGTGGTGCGAGATTCCGCCATTGGGAATAAAAAAGACGAAGGTTGGTTAGGGGCAAATCAGCGCTGGACCGTGAGCCATATCCAAACCTCAATAGATATGATCTGTAAAGGCTTGGGCTTTGCTTGGCTACCAAAAACATCAATTGAGCAAGAATTAAAAACCAAGCAATTACTACCGTTACGATTGAGCCATAACAGTAAACGCTCCGGCCAATTATATTTAGTGTTTAAAGATGCCGACCGTTTAGGCCCCGCAGCCAAGTGCTTTTTAGCTGAGTTGCGTGAACAATGTTTAACCATTAATAAGTTTGTCTAAATAATACCCCTTACTTACATTCATTCTTTTTAAACGAATGATTAAGGCTATAATTTATAATTTTAATCTCCTCACATGAACACTAAACTAGCTTCATAAAATAAGTTACTGGAGTTAATTATGCAATACATTAAAAGAGCAGAAGACAGAGGCCAAGTAGATTTAGGCTGGTTAAAAAGCAAACATAGTTTTTCGTTTGGAGAATATCATGATCCAAAACATATGGGTGTGTCGGTTTTAAGAGTGATAAACGACGACATGGTTATGCCTGCTCAAGGTTTTGGTACACACGGCCATAGAGATATGGAGATAATCTCTTACGTGATTGAAGGTGCGTTAAAACATGAAGACAGCACAGGTAACAAATACACAGTCCCAGCTGGTGACGTGCAACGCATGAGCGCAGGTAGCGGAGTTAGGCATTCAGAATTTAACGCCTCAAATACTGACGTCGTTAAGTTTTTACAAATTTGGATACAACCTAATGTCATGGGTATTCCACCAAGCTACGAACAAAAAAGTATTCCTCAACAAGGCCAGCTTACACCATTAGTTACACCAACTGGCTCAAGTGATACCTTAAGTATTAACCAAAATGCTAGTATATCTCGCTTAGTTTTAAAGACTGGTGAAGCTTTTACCTTACATACTGAACAACACATTGGATACTTACATATTGTGAAAGGTGTCTTGTTAGTGAATGGTGAAGAATTCAGCGCAGGTGATGCCTTGGCCGTTGACCCACAGCAAAGCTACGAAGTAAAAGCCAATGATGCTCTTGAAGCGCTTTGGTTTAATTTACCGAGCTAACATAACTTATACCAATTGTATTAAACTAGCACAACTGACACTTTATAAGGATAAACGTGGAAATATCGGCAGCTATTATTATTGCAATTGTTGTACTGCTTATTGGTATTTCCAAATCCGCATTTGCCGGGGCTCTTGGTGTATTTGCCGTGCCTTTGCTCATGTTAAAATTCAGCGCCGTTGAAGCAATTGGTTTAATGCTGCCATTACTAATAATAGCTGATGTAATGACAGTGAAAGGCTTTTGGAAAAAGTGGGACACAGCACTGTTAAAATCATTAATACCAGGCGCATTGATTGGTATTATCATTGCTAATTTACTGATTGATGTTATCAAAACTGATGATTTACGTATTATTATCGCCGTAATATGTATTGTATTTGCCCTTAAAAACATATTGCTCAAACAAATTCAGTTGCACTTAATTAATAACAAAATAGGCGCTTATATTATGTCTATGTTATCTGGAATTTCTAGCACTTTAGTCCATGCCGGTGGCCCACCGCTTATTATTTATTTTACCGCTATTGGCTTAGCGCCAACCAAGTTTGTGGCAACCGCGGCGATATTTTTTGCCATTATGAACCTAGTAAAATTAATCGGGTTTATTTCACTCGGTTTTTTAACGCCAGATCTTGTACTCACGGCACTTATGTTTATCCCACTGGCCTTTGTCGGCCATTGGCTTGGTATCAAAATTAACAATAACTTAGACAAGCAGTTGTTCTTAAAGATAATGAATTATTTTTTATTAGTTTTGGGCTGCTGGCTACTTTTCCCTCAGCTTAATTAAGACCGCCCATGCAAAGGTATTTGATCTCCAAGTAATCATCTAAACCATATTTGGAACCTTCACGACCACTACCGGATTGCTTTACACCACCAAAAGGTGCAGCTGCATTGGAAATTAACCCTTCGTTTATACCAACCATACCGTAGTCCAAACCTTCTGCGACTCGCCATATGGTACCTATATCTCTGGCATAGAAATACGCCGCTAATCCGTATTCAGTATCGTTTGCTATATTGATAGCGTCTTGCTCAGTTTCAAAACTAATTATGGGTGAAACTGGGCCAAATATTTCGTTGGCGGCGATAGGCATGTCATTAGTAACTTGGCTTAAAATAGTTGGCCGATAAAAGTTACCATCAACCACCTGAACGCGAGCGCCGCCTAGTTCCAACTTTGCTCCGGCTTTAATTGAGTCTTGAACTAGCTTATCTACATTGTCCACAGCCGAACTTGAGATCATAGGGCCGATGAAAACACTATCATCTAAGCCATTCCCCGTCATTAACTTAGCGACTGCTGCGGTAAATTTTTCGGTAAACTCTTTTGCTACTCTTTGTTGAACCAAGATACGATTAGTACAAACACAAGTTTGTCCTGCGTTTCTGTATTTTGACAAAACAGCACCTTCAACAGCGGCATCAATATCAGCGTCGTTAAATACAATAAATGGCGCATTGCCGCCGAGTTCCATCGATACTTTTTTAACGCTTGTCGCGCCCTGGGCGATAAGCTGCTTACCAACATTAGTAGAGCCTGTAAAAGTAAATTTAGCCACATCTGGATGCTGAGTAAGCACCTTGCCAATACCTTTAGCGTCTTCACCTATCACAATATTAAACACGCCTGCTGGAATGCCAGCGCGTTCTGCCAGTTCAGCCATAGCTAATGCCGATAAAGGCGTTTGTGTAGCAGGACGACCGACAAAAGTACAACCTGCGGCTAATGCAGCAGCTGCTTTACGAGCAATCATGGCATTAGGGAAATTCCACGGCGTGATTGATGCTACAACGCCAACAGGTTGCTTGATCACTATTATGCGTTTGTCTGACGATGGCGCAGGAATCGTATCACCGTAAACGCGCTTTCCTTCTTCGGCAAACCATTCAATAAATGATGCGCCATATGCAATCTCGCCTTTAGCTTCTGCCAGTGGCTTACCTTGCTCAAGCGTTAAAATACGGCCTAAGTCATCTTGGTGTTGCATCAATAAGTTAAACCAATTTCTTAATAACACAGCTCTTTCATTAGCTGATTTTCCCGACCAAGCTTTGAGTGCATCTTTGGCAGCTTTAACGGCTAATTCAGCTTCTGCAACACCAGCATTAGTTACTTGTGTTAATACTTCATCTGTCGCTGGATTAATAACGTCAAACTTTGCATCGCCGCTATGCCATTTACCATTAATATACGAGTGCTGTTTAAGTAATGATTTGTCGTTTAACTTATCCATCGTGGCGCTCCAGAAAAAATTTGAGTTTATAATAGAGAGATGATGGTTTTATTATTAAATTCAAGTGCTATCTTAACGACGACAGAATGCATGACTAAAATAGAGTGTTCTAGCTGTGTATTACTTTTTCGCTCTTGGGTGAGCGCTGTCGTAAACCTTAGCTAAATGCTGAAAGTCTAGGTGAGTATAAACTTGAGTGGTAGATAAATCGGCGTGACCGAGTAGTTCTTGTACTGCCCTTAAATCACTGCTCGACTGCAACATATGAGACGCAAATGAGTGGCGTAATTTATGAGGATGCAAAGTGTTATTTAACCCTTGGCGTTTAGCCCAGTAAGTTAGCCTTTGTTGCACTTGCCTAACACTTATTCTGTTGCCTAATTTACTGATAAACAAGGCGTCTGTTTCGCTTTTAAAAAACTCACCTCTGCATGTTAACCACTGATTAATGGCTTCAACCGCCACACGTCCAACAGGTACCAATCTTTGTTTGCTACCTTTACCTGTAACGCGCAGTTCTGCGTTAGTTAAGTCTATGTCTAAACGATTGATTGAGGTTAATTCAGCTAAACGTAAACCGCTTGAATAAAACAATTCCATTATGGCTTTGTCTCTAAATTCAATGGTTTGCTCTGGGGTAAACGAAAGCAGCTGAGCAACTTCATCCACTTCCATATTTTTAGGCAATGGCTTGTCAGTTTTTGGCGTGGTTAATAATTCGGTAGGATCAAGCTGAATTACTTTTTTGTGTAATAAGTATTTAAACAAACCTTTAACTGATGACAGTTTTAACTGTAAAGAACGAGGTTTTAATTTTTTTGTCCGCAAGCTTATCAACCACTGTTTTAACACATTTGCATCGATTTTTGACCATTTAGTACAGTCGGCTTCAATGCAAAAATAACATAAATGAAGAATAGTGGCTTGATAGGTTTTTAGCGTTAATGTTGCATAGCCGCGCTCATATTTTAGATACGATAAATACTGCATGATTTGCGGCTTTAATGACTCTGGTAAATGCTCAATATCGTTCAGCATTTTACAGTGCAACTAACAGGTAAGGTGTACAACGTGTTTACTTAACAGTTGGCCTAATTGATCAATAAACAAGGTATCCATACGTGGGTGGAAATGATGAATTGAGCTAGATGCAAATGCAGCAATACCAAAGATAATTTCTTCTTCGCCGACCATATAGTTTAATTCAACTAACGCGACTGACTGTGCAAAACCGTCAAATACCGTTTCCATAATTTCTGGATATAAACGCCCCAAATAACTTGGGTTACCATCAAGTTTGGCTTGTAAATGAATATAAGCTTCATCTTCTGGTTGTAGTAATCTAAATTGGGCTAAAAACAGTTGCTCTTTACAAACATCACTTACCGTTTCCTCTAGTTTAGCCACTGAATCGCAACCGACTAAGCCAAGATACATATCACTTACAGCACGAAAAATAACTTCGTTTTGTCTGGCGTTAACCATCAAAGTGTTAAGTTCTTCTTCCATTTGTAAAATTTTACTACGTTGAATTTCTTGACGACGTTCCAATAAAGACGTTGTGCCATGTATTGCGTGAGGTATACGCAACTGTGTCACTAACTCAGGGTAGTCTGTAAAAAAAGAAGGAGTCTGCTCTAAGTAGTCTTTGACTAACTCGGCATCCAGCTCAAGGTCTTCAAAATTAGGCGTCACTAGTTTTGTCATATATGCATCTGTCCATCAAATACGTATTCTGCAGGGCCTGTCATTTTAACTGGAGAATTCTCATCATGCCAGCGAATATGTAATGTCCCACCCGGTAAATCGACTTGAACTTTACTGTCCAATAAATTCTGTAAACGTCCAACCACAACAGCTGCACAAGCTCCGCTACCACAGGCTAATGTTTCACCTGCGCCGCGTTCGAATACTCGTAACTTAATATGCTCACGATTAATAATTTGCATAAAGCCGATATTGGCTTTTTCTGGAAAACGTTCGTGCTGCTCTAAACGCGCACCAAGTTCTTCAACTGGAGCGGTTAATACATCATCAACCACAGTGACACAATGCGGATTTCCCATGGAAACCACACCACATATAATATTGTCTTCACCGGACTTTAATATGTAAGTTTTTTCTTGTTGCTGAGCATTAAATGGCACTTTTTTCGGCTCTAAAATAGGACGTCCCATATTAACAGTGACTTGATTTTCACCTTCAAGATACAACACCATATTGCCAGATTTAGTACTTACTTTAATCGCCGACTTATTGGTTAAACCTTGTAATTGCACAAAACGAGCAAAACAGCGTGCGCCATTTCCACATTGAGAAACTTCACTGCCGTCGGCATTAAATATTCTGTAATGAAAGTCTAAATCAGGATCATAAGGGGGCTCAACAACGAGTAGTTGGTCAAAGCCAATACCAAAATTTCTGTTAGCTAGTTGTTTTATTTGCTCTGGCGAAAAGTACACATTCTGTGTAACACCATCAACCACCATGAAATCGTTACCCAACCCATGCATTTTTGTGAACTGTAACAACATCTTTGTCGGTTTTCCTAAGTTTGCTCTGAATTTTCCCTAAACTTGTATAGTGAAGGTAAATTAATCTTTTAAAATTGACTCACCAGCCCAAAGAGATTCAATCGTTTCTCTTTGTCTGACTAAATGCATAGTGTCGCCATCAACCATAATTTCTGCTGCTCTTGCTCTTGAGTTGTAGTTTGAACTCATAGTAAAACCATACGCGCCACTTGAACGAACCGCTAAATAATCGCCTGCTTCCACTGACAATTCTCTATCTTTTCCTAAGAAGTCACCAGTTTCACATACAGGCCCAACTACATCATAGCTCAAAATATCGTTATCTCTTTGTTCTACTGGAACAATATTTTGCCAAGCAGAATATAATGCAGGTCTAATATTGTCATTCATTGCTGCGTCAACAATACAGAAATTCTTATCTTCGTTTTTCTTTAAAAACTCAACCTTAGTCAACAAAATCCCAGCATTCGCCATAATCGCACGGCCAGGTTCAAATAATATGGTTAAGTCTGGTCTGTGTTTTAATTTTGCCATCAATACTTTCATGTACTCAGACGGATGCGGTGGCGTTTCATCTTTATAAGTTACGCCTAAACCACCGCCAAGATCTAAGTGACTTATTGTTACGCCAACTGCAGATAATTGGTCAATCAAATTCATCACTTTTTCCAACGCATCTAAAAATGGCGAAAGATCCGTCAATTGTGAGCCAATATGACAATCAACACCTTGAACGTTTAAGTATTCTTGTTGGTTTGCCCATTTGAATAGCTCAACAGCATCATCAATATTAATGCCAAATTTATTTTCTTTTAAACCAGTGGAGATATACGGATGTGTTCCTGCGTCTACATTTGGGTTAACGCGAAATGAAATTGGTGCAGTTTTGCCCAATTCTGTAGCAACCTCATTTATACGATATAACTCAGCTTCTGATTCAACATTAAAACATTTAATACCAATCTCAAGAGCGTATTCAATTTCAGCTTCTGTTTTACCAACACCAGAAAATACAATTTTAGTTGGGTCGCCACCAGCCTCTAATACTCGGGCTAATTCGCCACCAGATACAATATCAAAACCAGAACCAAGACGCGCCATTACATTTAACACTGCTAAATTCGAGTTTGCTTTTACCGCATAACAAATTAAATGAGGATGTTCGCCAGCTGCATCATTAAAAGCATGCCAATGGCGTTCTATTGTCGCGCGCGAATAAACGTAAGTTGGTGTACTAAAAGCTTCAGCTATGTCTTTACATGCCACTTGCTCAGCAAATAAACTGCGATTCTGGTAACTAAAATAATCCAAGGCTCTGTCCTGTTCGGTAAATTTGTTAAATTTTGTCAGTTGTTGATTTTAATTCATTATTTTCAACAGATTCTGTTGATTCCGCTGCGGGTTTTTCTTTAGGCAAAATTAAAGGTCCACGCTGGCCACACCCCATTATTTGTAGGGTAAATATCACTAAGGTTAAGAAGACAAAACCTCTTTTACATAACTTATTAGAAGAATAATGCATGTTTTTACTGAATCTATTGAATTTGCCGCCTATAATCGCACGGTATAACGTAATTGCAAGCAGGAACTACTATGAACGACAGTGAATATCACAAATTAGCCGACGAATTTTTAAATAACTTACAAGATGCCATTGATGAAGTGGAATTTGACCTAGATTATGAAAGTGCAGGCGGTTTGGTGGAAGTTATTTTTCCTAACGCCAGCAAGATCATTGTTAACAAACAAGCTCCTTTGCACCAAATTTGGGTAGCAACAAAAGCCAATGGTCACCATTTTGAATATGAAGATGGAAAATGGATAGACAATCGTGGCGGTTCAGAGCTTTGGGCATTATTAAGCGAAGCGGCAACTAAACAAGCCGGTGAAAAAATAACCTTAGAAATTCAAGATAATTGATTTAATGCTTAAATAAAGTTAAAACGACATTTGAATCATCATGTATATAAAATTAGGAATTATTGAATATGACCAAAACCATAACTCACGCTTTATTTTCTTTACTACTTTTAGCTGTTAGTTCTGTCGCTTACAGCGCGGATACTGGTAGCGAAACGGTATTATCTGACAATATTCGTCGAGCTATTATTACGGACTCAATTGTAAAAAGAGAACCTGCGACTGATTTAAGCAATACCACTGTTTCTACCGACGTCCGTAAAGTATATTTATTTACTGAAGTAATTGGTAAAGCTGGCACTATGATCACGCATAGATGGTTTTTAGATGGAAAATTAGAAGTTGAAGTAGTATTAAAAATTGGTGGTAATCGTTGGAGAACAAATTCAAGTAAAACGCTTGATCCAACCATGCACTTAGGCAGCTGGCAAGTTGAAGTTGTTGATGAAAAAAATCATGCAATCGCTTTAGCTAATTTCAATTACGGCGAATAAGTTGTTTTAGCTACTAACTCAAAAATCGAGCTGTAGCTGAAGAAAAAGAGGGCTAACCTTTTAGTCCTCTTTAGCCCCAATCAAATAACTGTTATTCTTACCGTTATTAACCAAATCCAATTATTAAGAATTAATTCAATTTATGACAAGTTCAACTCAACCAGTGATCCGTATCGCAACTCGTGAAAGTGCTTTAGCAATGTGGCAAGCCTATTATGTTAAAAACAAACTTGAACTTGCTCACCCAGAATTAACCGTTGTATTAGTGCCAATGACCACCAAAGGTGATCAAATACTAGATACACCTTTAGCGCTAATTGGTGGCAAAGCCCTATTTGTAAAAGAGTTAGAAGTGGCAATATTAGAAGACCGCGCCGACATAGCTGTTCACTCAATGAAAGACGTACCGGTAGAGTTTCCAGACGGTTTAATGCTACACACTATTTGTGAACGTGAAGACCCAAGAGATGCATTTGTGTCTAACACCTATCAAGATTTTTCTAGTTTACCAAATGGCGCAGTTGTTGGAACTTCGAGCTTGCGTCGTCAGTGCCAAATTAAAGCATTACGTCCAGACCTTATTATAAAAGATCTTAGAGGCAATGTGAATACTCGCTTACGTAAGTTAGACGAAGGTCAATACGACGCTATTATTTTGGCTGCTGCTGGCCTTATCCGTTTAGAAATGTCAGAACGTATTAAACAACATTTAGACACTGATATGTTATTACCAGCAAACGGCCAAGGTGCTGTTGGAATAGAATGCAGAACTAACGACCCAATAATCCAAGGCTATTTAGCCACATTAGAACACACAGAAACTCGCATTAGAGTGTTAACAGAACGAGCGATGAACCGAGCTTTAGAAGGTGGCTGCCAAGTTCCAATTGGTGCTTACGCGACTGTAACGGGCGACCAAGTTTTATTAAAAGGTTTGGTAGGCAGTTTAGACGGCACTCATATTATTACCGACCAAGTTTCAGGTCATGTAAATGACGGCGAAAAGCTAGGAAAAACATTAGCCGAACAGTTATTAGCACAAGGTGCTGATGTCATTTTAAAAGAAGTTTATAAGGGTTAACCAACAAACTTTGAGGCGTTTATCTATATGTCACAAGCTAAACCAAAAAAGACGTTAACTATATTAAATACTCGCCCATCTCCTATGGGCGAGGAATTACAACAGTTACTAACGCCCAAATTTATTAGCCACCACTTTCCAACTGTTACTAATCAAACGATTTCATTACCAAGCGATATTCCGTTAAAAAAATGGTTACAAGACAGCTCATTTGCTTGGATATTTGTTAGCCGACCAACGGCCGTGTGTTTCCAGCAGTTATTGCAACAATATGGCCTAGAGAGCTTTTCGCCAGAAGGTGGGATTTTTGCCATTGGTGAGTCCACTAAATCTGAATTGCATAGCTTTATTCAAGATGACAATATAAAGGTGATCACGCCAACTATATCAAATAGTGAGTCTTTCCTTACCTTAAATGAATTAGCAGAGTATCAAAGCTTTGTGCAAGTAAAAGGTAAAGGCGGTCGTGAAGTCATTGCTGATGCGTTAATTAATAACGGAAAAGACTATTTCCCTTTAGAGTTATATCAAAGAGAAATGGTGCAATACTCCAGTAAACAGGTTGGTTCATGGTTAGAATGTGATTGTATATTGGCAACCAGTGTCGATATTGCAAAAGGTATATTTGCCAATTTATCACAGCAAATTAACAGCAATAATATTCCGTATTTATTAGATAAAATAAAGTGGGTAGTATTAAGTGAACGGATTAAACAGTTTTTAATAGACAATAAGATAAAAGAAGAACATATTTTTATCTGTGAAGAATCAGATAATTCCTCTATTATCAATACGATCAATTTAATTTCTAAGTGAGATAACAGCATGGCTCAGGATAAAAAATCCAAGACATCAAAAACTTCAAATGAATTAACGCCACAAGGCGAAAAAGAAGTGCTCGATGCCAAGAACTCAACATCAACAAAGCAAGATGATAGTTTATCGACTAAAGAGTCATTAGCTAAGCTTGAGTCAGAAGTTAAACTTGAGTCTCAAATTAAAAAAGCCAGCGCTACAGAAAAACAGACTGGCTCCAAAAATGCTGATCCCAAAAAACCAGAAACATCTAGCTCAAAAGTACAAGCCAATAAAACGGCGGAAGCACCTTCGTCTGCTAACAGCACCAAAGAGCCTGAGAAAAAAGTCAGCACATCTAAAACCAATACACCTAAAACTAAAAAGCCAAGAAGTTGGTTAGCTATATTCGCCTTTATCTTTAGTATTGCTGCATCTGCTTTTGTTGGCTTTTTCTGGTGGCAGTCACAATTGTGGCTTAAAAACCAAGAGCAAGTAGAACAACTGAAACAACAGACTATTGTTAATACCCAACAGATGCTAAATCAGCTGCAAACTAAATTAACTCAATTAGAAGTAATGAGTGAGAAAAAGCTTAATCAAACTGAAGCTGATACCAAACAAATTAATGACTCATTATCAACCTTAGCGGTTCGTATTAAAGAACTAGGTAAGAGCCAACCAAATTATTGGCTCGCCGCAGAAGCCGGTTACTTAATTAATTTAGCCGAGCGCCGTTTATTAATAGAACAAGACGCGGATACAGCAATTCAATTATTGTTAGACGCCAACCAAAGATTAACTGCAATGCAAGACCCAAGCGTATTTCACATTAGAGAAGCACTCAGTGAAGATGTTGCGTCTTTATACAGCATAAAACAGCCAGACTCTGATAGCGTTTATTTGGCATTATCTGGATTAATTGAAGAAACAAAAAGCATTAAGTTTGCTCAAGTTTATATTCCAGAGCCAAATAAAAACGCAAAAAAAGAACTGCAAGTAAGCTCAGAAGTTAATGACTGGAGCGACAACTTACTTATCAGCGTAAGACGCTTTTTTGGCAACTTTATTACCATTACTCACCGTGAAGCAAAAGTACAACCGCAATTACCAGCTGATCAAAAATGGTTTGTCAGAGCTAACATAACAACTCAACTGTTAATGGCACAAAATGCCACAGTAGATAAAAACCAAGCTTTATATAACGATGCTTTGGCAAAAATTGAAGATTGGGTATCACAATATTTTGATGCCACTGACGCCCGAGTTATGGCAATGGTTGTGACCTTATCTGAATTAAAACAAAAAGACATTGGCCTCATTTTACCAGAGGAATTAAATGCTCAACCTTTGATCGCAAACTACCTGAAAAAACAAATCTCATTGAGGGAAAAAGACCAGGACAGTGAAGAAGGCAAAGATAAGGTTGAAGGTAAATAACAATGACTAAATTTATAAAAGTCTTAATTGTCCTAGCTTTATTTGGCGCAGTGATATTTATCGCGCCAAATCTTATGTATGAACAAGGTTATATTTTAATCTCTTTAGGTAACTGGACTTTTGAAGGCTCAGTAGTGCAATTTGCTATTGCCATCACAGTTACTGTACTTATTGTTATTGCTGTTTGGCTAACCGTAAAATACCTAATCTTATTTTTAATAAAACCATCGAAGTGGTGGCAAAATAGATACGCAAAAGTTCACGCAAACTTTTTCCAAACGGGTGTCGATTACATGGCTCTTGGTCAATGGCAAAGTGCAGCAGAGCAGTTTTTAAAAGTAAAACGTATCTCAAAAAAACAAACAGCAGCAGAGCTTGCCCTAGTTTGCGCCGCTCGTGCCGATACCCCTGAATTCAGTAGCTATATTACTAAACGCTTAGCAGCAGATTTTGAAATAACTGATGCCAACCAACAGTTCGCTAGTTTATTAATTTTGGTACAACAACAGCAGTTTTCTGAAGCGTTGGAGCTATTAAATAAATTAGACTTACCGGTATTAAAACAAACCACTGCATTTCAACAATTATGGTTAGTTATACAACTTAATAATCACGCATGGAGTGAGGTTAATAAACAGTTAAGTAAAATTCATAAACAAGCATTAAAACAATCTACCAACCTTGTTAATGAAGAATTAAAAAGCGAATGGGAACAGCACTTATACAACTCATTTAATATGGCCTTTGTTAGTTACATTAGCCAATTTTCTATCAATAAATTGCAACAAGTTTGGGCACAACTATCAAAACAAAACCAACAAATAAACTCAGTATCAGAAGCTTATATTGCAGCGATAGCATCGCAAGGTGTGTCACAACATATTGAAGATTTATTATGTGATTCAATGTCCCACAGTGGTAACCAGTGGGTATTAAATAACGTAAGGCGTTGTTATCAAAACAACAAAAAAGTCCATATGGACAAACTATTTACCTTGGTGCAAAAACAAATTAACAAAAACCCTGAAGATAAAGTGCTGTTAACCATATTTGCTTATTTAGCCGCAGGTCAAAAAGACAATCAATTAGCTAAGCAAGCATTAGAACAAGTTATTTACAGCAATAAAAACAAACTAGACACCACTTTATACGCCAACGTATTAGCTGAACTAGGTGAAGTAAGACACAGCGTAGAAGTCTTTCAAAGCATGCATTAAAAATTAGATTAAACGGAAGTATAAAATGAAAGACTATATCCAGTTGCTATCTTTACTCTTACTCGCATTAATGCCAGTTTCCGCCATTTCTGATGACATTAGTGGATACAGATATTATCAAACTAACAGCAGTCAACATGGAGAAAAGCCTGAATTTATTGCTTATATAAAAAATGATGATCCCTGTATTTATATTAAAGATATTGAAAAAAACAAGACGTCTAAATTCTGTGAAATTCAACCAAATACCGGACATGGCAGTATCAGCCTAATTGGCGATCCAAACATATACCCTTTTGAAATGCATTTTTTGGCCGGCAGATTTCATTTCTTTGTTGCAGCTTATTGGGCTGAGCAAAAATGTGAAATTTCATTATACCAAACAAGAAAAGAAGGCTATATGGAACTTAGTTGTGGGTTAAGATATCCACCTAAGAAAGAAAAACCAAAAGAAGAAATACAGAAAGAACTTGCACAAAAAGCTAAAGAGTATGAAGTGCTTATTCCACGTTCAGTAAAATCAGTTAGCCTTAAGGCGTTAAAAGGCCAAGGAACCTATCGACTGATACAAAACAACTCAGAGGAGAATCCTTGCTTTACTCTAGAGAGTTATAAAAATGCACTGTACAAAGGCTTAACGTCCATTAAACATGTATGCAGCGTCAAATATAATAACGATACCATCAATCTTATTGGCAGTGATGGGAATTCATGGTTTGAAAACTTTACATGGACAGATAACAGTTTGATGTTCGACTTAAATAAAAGCTACGGCCCATTAAAATGTCACCTCAAATTACCATTCACAGAGAAGTCTGATGCGGTATGCGTGGATCAGTAAATGAATAAACCTAATTATTCCGCCTATACAATTGAAGAATTGATTGAGAGTAAAGAAAGTATAAATAGAGATGCTTGGCCTGAGCGGTTTATTGAAATTGAAGACAGAATTCAATATTTGATCAAAAGTTCACCTGCAGAAAAGGCGAAGTATAATGAATTAGTATTTCTCAACTTTTGTGAAAGTTTAAGGACGGATCTGAGTTACGCTGTAGATGATGACATTTTAAGTATACTTAGACTTTTTTCTAAAAAAGCAGAAGCTGCAATACCCAGTACATTTCAAGGTGAAGTCTGCCCACTCTGTAAGGGTGAGCTTGAGGTTAGTTATTACAGTGGGAGCTGGTTTAGTTTTACCAGAGGTTGGCTTCTTACCTGTAGGAATTGTAATACTGAAGGCATTGTAGAACAGTACCAACATCGTTGATAAATATGTGGAACAAAGTTAAAACCGTTATCTTAATAATTTCTACATTTATCATGTTTGAGGTGTTTCAGTATTACACTGGTATTCCTCTAAATATAATGGATGCAATCATATTATTAATATCCGCTCTATGTCTTTATTTACTTAAATATCTTCCTCCTTTTACTAGTCAAAAATACAAAGATATAGATACTAAACTCGTTTACAATATTTGGTGTTTACTCGGCGCTATTGTATTTGTAGTTGTGCTGATTTTAATGGGTATTTATCTTGTTTACCTGGGAATTGAAAGTCCGTTTAAGCTATTTACTGGAGTCAAAGGAAGTAGTCATGGTTATAGCTTGGTGCTTCTAGGTAGTGTAATAACCATGTATAGCTGTATTGGAATATATATGCTTTTTTATCAATTTTGGCGCCTAATCAAGGATAAAATTAGTTAGACATCATTTTTGAAATCCAACAGGCCTAACTAATTTAACCTTAAGCACATCGTACAAAAACCTTATTAATAAAAGAGTTAATAAGGGAAATGTTCACGCCAATGATGAGCAATATCTATACGTCGGCAATACCAAACATCATCAAACTGTTTTACGTATTCTAAAAAGCGTCGTAAGCCTGCAATACGTGCAGGGCGGCCAATCAATCGACAATGTAAACCAATGGACAACATTTTTGGTGAATGCTCACCTTCTCTATAAAGCGTATCAAACGCATCTTTTAAATATTGAAAGAAATGCTCGCCGGTATTAAAGCCTTGCATTGCGGCAAAGCGCATATCGTTAGTATCTAACGTATAAGGGATCATAAGTTGTGGTTTGCCAGCCTCTTCTTTCCAAAAAGGCAGGTCATCACTGTAATCATCCGCGTTATATAAAAAGCCACCTTCTTCAGCAACCAATCTATGAGTGTTTGGACTAGTGCGGCCAGTGTACCAACCTAGCGGCCTTTTTCCTGTTAGCTTTTCAATGATGGAAATGGCTTTATGCATATGTTCACGTTCTGTTTCTTCATCAACATACTGATAATCAATCCAACGATAACCATGACTACAAATTTCGTGTTCAGCATCCACAAACGCTTTAGTCACTTCTGGATTTTTTTCTAATGCCATTGCCACAGCAAAAATAGTAAGAGGTATATCCATTTCTTTAAAAAGATCAAGAATTCGCCAAACACCTGCTCGGCTACCATACTCATAAATAGATTCCATGCTCATATGACGAACACCTTCACGAGCATCCGCACCTACAATTTCAGACAAGAACGCTTCCGATGCAGCATCGCCATTTAAAATACAATTTTCGCCACCTTCTTCATAATTCAATACAAACTGCAAAGCAACACGAGCATTGTTAGGCCACTTTGGATTAGGAGGAACACTTCCATATCCTACAAGTTGTCTTGGGTCATTTGACATAACAGAATATCCTTTAAAATAATTTTTTACATAAACGCTGACGGGACAACAGCTAGATAACATAGCCATCCACTTTAAATTAAAACGCTCAATTTTGTAAGTTGAATATCATCCTGCTTATGTTTATCTGTCAATTACGGCCAGTCTTTAATAGCTTTGCCTGCCGTTTTCTTTTATCTTATTAACATAATCAGAACATATTGAAATTGGAGACAATCATGTGGGATCAAAGATACAACAATGAAGAATTTGCTTATGGCACTGAACCTAATGATTTTTTAAAGTCTGAGTTTGCTCAGATACCAAAAGGCGGAAAAGTTCTTTGTTTGGCAGAAGGTGAAGGTAGAAATGCGGTATTTTTAGCTAAACAAGGCTATGACGTAACAGCAGTTGATCAATCTCCCGTTGGTTTAGTTAAAGCCACAAAATTTGCAGCTCAAAATGGTGTTAAAATTTCAACAATAGTCGCCGACTTAAACGACTACGACCTTGGGGAAAATTGTTGGGATGGCATAGTGTCAATTGCAGCGCATGTACCATCTTTTTTACGTAAGCAGATACATACTCAAACTGTGAAATCGCTAAGCGATAATGGCGTTTTTATTTTAGAAGCTTACACTGAGAAACAGCTTGAAATGGATGGCATTGGTGGCCCACCAAATAAAGAACTACTAATGTCTCTTGCTGAACTAAAAGAGGAACTTACTGACTTAGAATTTGTAATTGGCCAAGAAGTAGAAAGACATATCTCTGAAGGACAATATCATCAAGGCGAAAGTGCCGTAGTGCAAGTTGTTGCACGTAAGAGCGTTTAATTTATTAATAGTAAAAACAATTAAATCAATTTTTGTACATACTGTTAAAATCACCTTCTTCTAAGTTTTTACTTGGAGCAGTTTATCTATTAAAAGAAATAAAAATGGAGCTCACTTTCTCAGGTGAAGCACAAACTCCATTTTTTTATATCTCTTTTACATATTTCCTACCTGCTATTTTACGAGCTACTTAATCAATAAAAGTATCTTGCTGTTGATCACTTTTAGCAAAAATAAGTCCGACAACAATAAAAGCAAAAAACATAATATGTAACCACAGTTTTGGTCCTACTTCTGTATTTACTGCGGACAAAGAACTAAACGCAGGTAGTTGCAAACTCGTTACAAATTTCACTACCCACTCATTTGCTGGCGTTGCTGTTAATGTAGTTATCCAACCTAAAACAAGCACTTGACCAATATTAACTAAAGCTGAACGATTTATATTAAAAATAGCAGCCGAAATAACCGCATAAAAAACTGAAACACTTATATGAACAAACCAAGAAATGATCAGTGCCGACGTTGCTCCGTATTCACCAAGCTTAATATACGCACCAGCATGTCTTGAAGTGAGTGTCGCCATACCAAATAAAGGCTGAACTAAGATAAATGCAATACTGGCGATAATACCAACGATAACGGCGGTGATCAGTGTTTTTTTGTTCATAATTATTCTTCTACCTTTATTAATAATAGCTACTTATAACTAATAGAAAGGTTTTTTCACTTTTTTATTTCAAATAAAAATAAAGTAACAGAATAAGGTATGAGTGATTTTACTACAAAAACAAATAAGCCAGACCATACAAACTGTATGTTTTGGCTTGTTAATATAATATATTTCAGTAGGTTAAGACTCAGCCTGCTCTACTTGCAACCTTTGAGTTGGGTAAGCAAAATCACCACCTAAGCCCAATACAATATCCCCAATATCCAACAATACTTTTTGTTTATGTTGATGGAAAGTTACCCAATCTGTGGTGATGGTCATGCAGTAAATTAAAATATTTAATGACGACTCACCGTAACCATTAAAGTTAACAATTTTAGTTTGATCTTGTGCCACCAGCTCAGACTCATTTAAGTATTGAGTAATTTGTTCAACAATCTTATTAACAAGCTTCATGTCGTCATAACGCACGGTAATGGTTTCTTCAATTCGTCTGTGAGTCATGCGTGATGGATTTTGTACCGTGATAGTATTAAATGCAGAATTTGGTACATACAAAGGACGTTTATCAAACGCACGGATTTTAGTAATACGCCAACCTATGTATTCTACCGTGCCTTCAATATCTCTATCGGGTGAACGGATCCAGTCTCCTACTTGAAACGGTTTATCTAAATACAACATGATGCCGCCAAACCAGTTTGACACTAAATCTTTGGAAGCAAATGCTAATGCAGCACCCGATACACTTCCCATTGCAATTAATCCCGTTGCGTCTAAACCCAACAGATCAAAAGCTACAATTACCAAGATTAAGGTTAACAGTAAACGTCCAATTTTGGCTAAACCAATCACAGCCGTTGTGTCTAGCTTTCCACTACCATCACCCGTTAAGGTTATTTTTTCATAGTTGTTAACTATCCTAAATCCATACCAACTGATATGTACGGCTAATATTATTTGTAAAACCGAATGCTCTTCCAAACCTAAATTTAATGAAAATATTACATCACAAACAGCAATAATTGACCAAATGGCACTGGTGAATAATAAGAATTTAGCTGGCTTATAAATGGAGTTGATGCAAACACTAACAAATGTTCCAGATGTTTGATTAAGCAATTTAGATTTGAATAATCTTAATATAACAATGCCTGATAAAATCAAAATAACAGCCATTAATTGGCTAAAGTAGTCCTGATTTGGGTCAAATAAATACAGCGCGTCTTCTAACATACAGCCTCTATGAAAAGTGGAATGATTTTAATAATGCGAAAAGTGTTAAGTTAACGTATTCTTAGGCCGCATAAAACCTATTCACACTATTTTGGATTAAAAAAGTTAGTTATGTCTAAAAATTCAGTATCAGAGCAAACCGAAAGCCAAGCTTTAGAAATAGCCAAAGCCACTCAAAGACCCAATCAAAGCAAAGGGCAAACTAAGCAAATTGCTAAAGGTGTAGAAAAAGGCATAGCTGAATACAAAAAACGCCAAAAAGCCAAAGCACGTGAATTAGACAAAAAGCGTAAAAAACTAGATGCTAAACAAGAGTCTTTACAGCAAAGTGAAATTCAAGATGAGCTTCAAAGTAAGAAGCAACGAACAATGCAAGCGTCTGACACAGGCTCCCCCCATTATTACACATCGTTTGCTTATATTATGTTAATACTGTGCTTATCTTGGATGGCCTTTCACATGATCACTGTGCATTAATACACACATACTTTATACAATCTAATTACCAGATTGGTAATAAACAACCTCACTGTCACCGAGCGGGTCTTTATGTAAGGTTTTTCCAATAAACTGCATGCCTATTTTTTTCATTATATTAATAGAGCCTGCATTATCTGGATCGGCAATTGCGCTGAATTTACCTGAATAACCATTATCAACTAGCCCTTGTTTTATAGCTAACGCAGCTTCCGTGGCGTAGCCTTTACCCCAGCTGTCTTGTTTAAATCGCCAGCCTAGCTCTAAATTATCAAATTCTGGGCTCTTTGATTCAAGAGCGTCACTAAAAAATCCCATTGGACGTACTAAAATCCAGCCAATATATTGATTGGTTTGCAACATATTAACTTGCCACAATCCCCAACCTTTTTGTTTATTGGTGAATTTATTAACCCTTGGTACAAACGTATTAACAATAGTATCCATTGATGTTTTTTTACCGCCGTTTATATAACGCATTACTTCAACATCTTGATCTAGTTCAAACCAAAGCGGCGCATCTTGTTCAGTCATTAATCTAAAACTTAATCTTGCTGAGTTATTAATTTTCACTTAAACACTGCCTTCACTTTCTATCACTAAAATTCTGGCGGCACCTTGTGGGTGCGCAACATGTTCGGTGCCAATGCCGGCGTAAAAAATATCGCCAACATCCAGCAACACAGAATGCTCAACGCCTTCTTGTTTGTACAACATGTTTACTTGACCATCTAATACAACAAACACTTCTTCGCCATCGTTAATATGCCACTTATAAGGTTTATCGGTCCAATGTAAGCGTGTGGTTATGCCCTGCATATTGGCAATGTCTAATGCCTGCCAAGCTTTGTCGCCAGTAAATTCTTTTGCTCTTATAACCTTCACATTTAACTCCTACTGATGACAACAAACTAACTGATTTATGCCGCTGATTATCCACAAGTTAATGACTTAATACTATTACTCTAAACACATAAAATTGATTTATTGTTTCCATTTAGTCGTTAATTAAATTGCATTTATTGGCTGAGTATTTACACTCACCAAATATATTTTCGGATCTCATTTTCCAGTCGGAGTTTTTATGCCTACCAGCTTTAAGTCTTTAGAAGGCATTGTTGCGTTTGTTGAAGTCGTATCCAATGGCAGCTTCACCAAAGCCGCCGAAATAAGCGGACATTCAACTTCTTATATCAGTAAAGAGATCACAAAATTAGAAGAGCGACTCGGAGTGCGTTTACTTAACCGCACCACCCGTTCTTTAAGTCTTACACCAGAAGGCGAGATGTATTATCAACAATGCCAGCAAATTGTTAGCGACGCTGTAGAAGCAGAACAGTCGATGACAGGTCAGCAACAAAAACCGAAAGGTTTATTACGTGTAAGTTGCCCAGTAAACTTTGGTTTATCTAAATTGCGCCCTGTTCTTGCTAAGTTCACCAGCCAACATAAAGGCGTGCAACTAGAGCTAGATTTAAACGATAGAAAAGTAGATATGGTAGCTGAAGGTTATGACGTCATAATACGAGCATCAATCCAACAAGAAGACTCTAGTTTAATAAGTCGCCGCTTTATGAAGTCCGAAGTGATCACGGTTGCTTCACCTAATTATGTTAAAAAAAATGGTTTACCTAAGAAACCAACAGACTTAACCCATCATCAAACCATTAGTTACGGTTATTTAAAACAACCGAAGCTTTGGATGTATATCGACAAAAATGCTCAACCAATTCAAATAAATGTTGATAGCCAAGTCACCACCAACAGTGGCGAAATGAACCTTGCATTATGTATCGCAGGTAAAGGCGTTACTCGGATCCCAAGATTCCATTTAACCGATGAGCTGACACAAAATAAGTTAGTAGAACTGTTTGATGATTACCCTCAAATTGATATAGACATACACTTGGTTTACCCAAGTCGTAAACACATGTCTAGCAAAGTAAGAAGCTTTATTGATTTTGTTGTTGCTGAGTTGGGTGATTAAACGTATCAATACTAGATAATGGTTATTTATATATATCTGGTTGATGTAATTCCATAAATGATTCTGGAGAGCTTAACGCTTTAAAACCAAACTGCTCATAAAGGCTATGGGCATCACTTGTAGCAAGCACCATACGTCGAATGCCTTGCAGATCAGGATGCTTAATAATGTCTTGCATGATCAACTTACTTAAACCTTTACCTCGGTGTTCTTTTAATACAAAAACATCGGCTAAGTAGGCGAATGTTGCAGAATCAGTAATCATACGAGCAAACGCAACCTGTCTACCACATTCAGTAAAAACACCAAAACAAAGTGAGTTATTTATGGCTTTTTTCATTGTATTAAATGGAATACCTTTAGCCCAGTAAGAGTTAGAGATAAAGCGGTGTATTGCCGTTAAATCCATATCTTTTAAATCTGAACTCGTTTTATAACCTGAAACCACTGTAAACTCCTTAATAAGCATGACAGCTTAATATACGAAAATAATGTAATAAGTAAAAATAATTTTATCTTGTCACTTTTGATTTGTTTGTTATCAACAAACAATAACACTTACTTATAATATGACTGTTGTTCTGCATTTATTCCTTGCCCTATTTTAGTCATCCAATCATTCAATTTTTGTATAAGTTTAGATTTCAGGTTTGATTGTTCTTTAGCCTTGTGTATATTATCTTCATTACTTTTCATACGTATATCCGGCCCTACATTGATTATGAATTTAATAAGATTCTGTATTAATAAAGTGCGAAATACGAACAATCAAAATCAACTGCTAATATAAGTAAAACTTATGGATAAACGTTTAAGACATATTAGCTTATTGCGCTGCTTTGATGCCGCCGCCAGACATCAAAGTTACAGTTTAGCCGCTGAAGAGCTGTCAATTTCACAAGCCGCGGTAAGTCAACAAGTTCGTAATCTTGAAGAGCATGTTCAGGTAAAACTATTTAGTCGAGAAGGGCGCGCCATGCGTTTGACTAAACAAGGTAAAACCTTGTCTAACTCGGTGACAAAAGCGTTTAGTGAATTATCTTTAGGGTTTGATCGTATTCAAATTGAACCTGAAAATGGCGTGTTAACCGTAACGGCTTCTCCGTCTTTTTGCTCAAGATGGTTAGTACCGAGATTGTGGAAATTTTCTAGCTTGTATCCTGACATTCAAGTAAGGGCTCTTGCATCTGCACAATATGAAGATGTTCGGCATTCAGAAATTGACGTAGCTATTCGTCAAGGTGAAAAGCAGGTTGATAATGTGCATCAAGAAACTCTCATCCTAGATCCTATCTTTCCTGTTTGTTCTCCTAAAGTGCTAGAAGAACATGGACTAACAAGCCCAGAACACATTAATAAATGTTGGTTAGTTGAAGCAATTGATCATACTTGTAATAAAGCCAGTAATGGCTTTAACAGCCCTAACGGCTTTAGTTGGCATGATTGGTTTAATTTAGCAGGTATACCTATGAATCAAGATCATCATAAATGGATGGAAGTGACTACATGGGAAATGGGAATTAATGCCGTGTTAAGCGGCCACGGCATATTTTTAACTTCAGGTTGTATGGCTCAAGATTTAATAGAATCTGGAGCGCTGGTGAAACCGTTTGATATTCAAATTGAACCAGGCTTAAAGTTCTCATTATTGTATGATGAAGAGTCACCGAGAATAGCAAGAATTAACGTATTTACTGACTGGCTGAAGCAAGAATTACAAAATTAGGTTTTGGGTTTATTCACACGGCTTAGAATATTTAAGAAAATCACAAAACCCTGCCGTATTATATTGAACAATAGCCGGTGGTGAATCATTTGATATAGCAAAAAGCGCTTGTCGTTTAAGGATATAACCTTCAACTATCGCTAGCGCATTGGGTAAATGGCACTCACCAATTTCTCCGTTATTAGCAATAGCTGATTGCAGAGCTTTCATACTCTCAGCTGATGATTTTTCAGTAAAGTCAGACTCTGACCAATAAAAGCTGTTTGATTCTTTTGGCGCTTCTGGGCAAAGATCTTCTGCAACTACCACCGAACTAAAAACAGAAATGCTTACAATAAATGTGCTGATTAATAATAATTTCATCCGTTAAATCCTTATTCACTATTTGTTTTGTTAGAGTCTCTCAGCCAGCCTATGCTAAGTAAATATCTATTACCTTTACAATCCTGTAGATAATTGAATTGTTAATTTACATTTGTTTGATATTCAAGAGATTATTTTGTCTTCAGGATAGTACAGATTTAAAAAATGTAAAAAACAAAACCTTGCACTAATACCTCAACCCGATAACCTACCGTTACATCAAATAAAACACATAAGCGAACACACTTTGACTTGGATATTTTTCACCGTACTTGCTGCTTTTATGCAAACGTGGCGTAACGCTTTTCAAAGTAAACTGAGCAGACATGTTAATACCTCTGGTGTAACATTAGCGCGCTTTTTGTTTGCTACTCCAATAGCGGCTATTTATCTACTTGCACTGTATTCTTATCAGCCACAAGCCATTCCTCACTTTAACAATACTTTTGTGTTGTACATAGTCATTGCCTCTGTTGTGCAGATTTTTGCAACCGCGTTAATGGTGATTTTATTTAAGCAAAAAAACTTTGCCGTAGGCGCAGGATTAGCCAAAAGTGAAGCCTTAGCTGCCGGCGTTTTGGGTGTATTATTTTTTGGTAGCAAGTTGTCCGCTTTAGGTTGGCTAGGTATTGCGATTGGCACTTGCGCTGTTTTTATTTTAAGTGGCTTTACTAGCAGAAGTAACCTGAATATTAAAACCGTATTAATTGGTTTAGCCTCAGGAACCTGCTTTGCGTTAACTATGTTATTTGTGCGTGAAGCCAGCTTAGAGCTGGATATTCCTTTTCCATATAGTGCGGCTTGGTCTTTAATATGGGTATTGTGTATACAAACGGTTTTATTAGGCTGTTACATTTTTTATCGTGAACCAGAAACTTTTACCCAATTAAAACAGCATCCTAAAATCACATTAGCGATTAGTTTTACCAGCTGTATTGGTTCAATTGGTTGGTTTAGTGCCGCAGCTTTGCAATACGTAGCTTATGTTAAAACGGTAGGGCAGATAGAGATATTATTTACAATTATCTTATCCATTTTCTGGTTAAAACAACCAGTGAAGAAGAACGAAATAATCGGTTTAGTATTAATATCCATTGCTGCACTTTTAGTTTTATGGAGCTAATGGTTATTTGGCATGAGCTTTCAAATAAAACGATTACGAGTGTTTCACGGTGGTTTTAGATAGTTAAGTAATAATTTTGTAATGTATTAAGCATATTGATGGTCGTATACTTAAGATTATTTAATAGTAAACAAGACACATTAGAGTGTTCAATGTCAGAAGTTAATATAAAAAATAAAACAAAATCTAGTGTATTTGATGTTTTTAAAATCTTTTTAAAACTAGGCTCAACATCTTTTGGTGGGCCAGTTGCTCACCTTAGTTATTTTAGAAAAGAGCTAGTTGAACGCCGCCAATGGGTAAGTGAAAATCAATACGCACAGCTATTAGCTATTTGCCAATTTCTTCCAGGTCCTGCAAGTAGCCAAGTCGGATTTTCTCTAGGTTTATTAAGAGCTGGTTGGCTAGGCGCTATAGCTGCTTTTGTCGCTTTTACTTTACCGTCTGCCATTTTGTTAATGACATTTGCCTCTATTTTACCCTACTTATCCGGCGATATTGGCATTGCGGTGATCCATGGTTTAAAGCTGGTTGCATGTGTTGTGGTTGCCGATGCTGTGTTAAGCATGTTTATAAAGCTTTGTCCTGATAACACCAGACGAGCAGTGGCTGTAATCATATTAGGAGCGCTTTTATTTAGTAATATTGCGTGGGCACAAATGTTAGCCGTATTAGCAGGTGCTATTTTTGGAATTTTATTCTGTAAAGAACCCGATGTTAAAAGCAGTAATGCGCTTAAGGTAAATTACAGTAAAAAATTTGGTTTAACTCTATTTCTAATTTTTAGCTTTCTGTTAGCAATGTTTATGTTTGCTGGTAGGCATGACGGATTATTTGAAATTGCTCAAATATTTTATAATGCCGGAGCATTAGTTTTTGGCGGTGGATATGTTGTTTTACCTCTATTACAAGATTCCGTTGTTGCTACAGGTTTAGTTGATACTGAACCCTTTATTGCTGGTTATGGCGCAGCTCAAGCGGTTCCGGGACCTATGTTTGCCTTTTCAGCTTATCTTGGTGCGCTAATACCTACAGAGCATAGTCTTTATGTAAATGCGTCTGTGGCGTTAATTTTTATGTTTTTACCCGGCTTGTTATTAGTGGCCGCTACATTACCTTTATGGCAAGCGGTTTCTCATAACAAAACCGCAGCAAACGCAATTTCAGGTATAAATGCAGCTGTGGTTGGGATTTTAGCTGCTGCGTTTTATGACCCTATTTTAACCTCTGGAATTTCATCTGTTTTTGATGTTTGTGTAACTGTATCTGGTTTGATAATGCTGATGGTATTTAAACGTTCGGCTTTATTCATTATTACTTGGTGTTTGTTGTTATCTGTCGCTCGAGCTTTATTTTACTTTTATTGAGCTTGATCAAAGCATCTAAATCTTAGGCTCTTTATACTTCTGCTATTGATAATAAAAAAGTGGAAGTGTGATTGTGGCAGAGCGATTAGGTGAAGTTAGGGATTTAACGTCTGAGTTGTTAAAAAAATACAATATTAACGGCCCTAGATACACTTCATACCCAACGGCTCTGGAATTTTCAGAGCAGTTTGGTAATGATGAATTTGAGCTAGCCGTTAACGAGTCTGACTCAAATTCCCTGTCTTTGTATATCCACATTCCTTTTTGTCATAGTCTTTGCTATTACTGTGGTTGTAATAAAATTGTTACTCGCCATAAACACAAAGCGGACTTGTATCTTGATTATCTGATCACAGAAATAGCCTCACGTGCGCCTTTGTTTAAAACCCATAACATCCAACAAATTCATTTTGGTGGCGGTACGCCGAGCTTCTTGTCTGAACTGCAATTTGACCGAGTTATTGCAGCTATAAAACAACATTTCACGTTTAAACAAGATGTTGAAATGAGTATCGAAATTGACCCAAGAGAAATAGAATTAGACCTGTTAAATCATTTAAAACAGCTAGGATTCAATCGACTTAGTTTTGGTTTTCAAGATGCTAATTTAAAAGTACAAGAAGCGATAAACCGAGTACAAGACACTGACTTTTTAGCCCAGTTAATGCAAAGAGCAAGAGAGTTAGATTTCAACTCGATTAATCTAGATGTTATTTACGGTTTGCCTCATCAAAGCCCAGAACTATTTGATAACACTTTGGCTACTGTTATTGAATTAAATCCAGATAGAATTTCTTTGTTTAGTTACGCACATATGCCGAGTCGTTTTGCGGCACAAAGAAAAATAAAAGACGAATGGCTGCCAAGTGGGAGTGACAAGTTAGCCTTGATGTTAAGAGCCATAGAGACATTAAGAGCCAAAGATTATATTGCTATTGGTATGGATCATTTTGCTAAGCCAAATGACGAGTTAGCCATGGCGCAACAGCAAGGTCATTTGCATCGTAATTTCCAAGGTTACACTACTCAAGGCGATTGTGATCTTTTGGGCTTGGGTGTTTCTTCTATAAGCGCCGTGGGACGTTCGTTTAGTCAAAATTATAAAAGTTTAAATGATTATTATCAGGCCATCGACGCCAATTCACACGCAATAGAAAAAGGGCTGCAACTGACTCAGGACGACGTGATAAGAGCAGAAGTGATCAAACAATTAATGTGTAACTTTAAATTAAACAAAGCCAGTATTAATCAAAAATTTAATATCGACTTTGATGAATACTTTGCTTATGAAATATCGAGTTTGACGGTCTTTGTAAAAGACAAATTAATTGACGTTAATGAAGAGGTAATAAGGGTAAAACCAATTGCTAAATTGTTGATCCGCAATATTTGTATGACGTTTGACGTGTATTTACAAAAACAATTAAACAAACAGCGTTTTTCTCGAGTGATTTAATTCCCTTTTGGTTACCTAATAGGCACAATACTAATTCTAAGTTATTGAATTAAGTGAAGCTTGTTTTGAATGAATTAATCACCTCCCCAGCTGTGTTAGCAATAAGTCTTATTGTTGTCTTTGTATTATTGATCCTGTTTGTATTTTTATTGTTTAGCAGTCGATCACAGCTGAGCCAAGCTCAAAATAACCTCAATCAAGCTGAGCTAGTTAATAGCAACGCCCAAAGCCAAATTACTGAGCTGCAAGGTGCTTTGTATGAAGCCAAAGAAAGTGCTGTTAACTTTCAAACTCAAGCGCAACTTGCCAATCAACAAATCGCCAAATATCAAGCCGACATTCAAGGTATTGAAACCAGGCTAGGCGAACGCGACAGCCAAATAGTAGAATTAAAACAACAGTTAGAAAATCAAACCGCCAATGTACAAAGAGTGCAGTCTGCGCATAACGACATTAGCAATGAGCTCACCGAATTAAAAACCTCGTTAACCGAAAAACAACTGCATTTTGAACAACAAAAACTAGATGTTGATCAACAAAGAGAACAATTGAAAACTGAATTTTCTAACTTAGCCAATACTATTTTGGAAGAGAAAGGTAAGTCATTTAGTCAGTCTAACAAAAGCGAATTGGATTCAATTTTAAGACCGTTTAAAGAACAAGTGGAAGGCTTCCAAAAGCGCGTTAACGAAGTCCATTCAGAATCGGTAAAAGGTCAAGCGGGTTTAGCAGCTGAACTTAAAAAAGTATTGGACGTTGGCGTACAAATGAGTGGCGAAGCGAACAACTTAGCAACCGCACTTAAAGGCGACAAGAAAACCGCAGGTAATTGGGGCGAAGTTCAATTAGAAAGAACCTTACAATTAGCAGGATTAGTAAAAGGCGATCATTACGACGCGCAAGAAAAGTTTATGGACACAGAAGGCAATCGACGTTTGCCTGACTTCATCATTAAGTTACCTGATGACAAACACATCATTATCGACAGTAAAGTCTCGCTAGTTGCGTATGACAAAGCCATAGGTGCAGAAACTGAAACCGAAGTGGCGTTAGCGCTAGATGAACATGTTACTGCGGTAAAAAATCACATTGATGACTTAAGTAAAAAAGATTACAGCAACTTAGTCGGCATGAAGAGCCCAAGCTTTGTGTTGATGTTTATGCCAATTGAACCTGCTTATATTGAAGCGTTAAAACACAAAAAAGATCTGTTTAATTATGGTTACGACCGTAATGTGATTTTAGTGTCGCACACAACTTTAATGCCTATTCTAAAAACCGTTGCGAATTTATGGCGCATTGAACAAGGTAATTCAGAAGCCAAAGAAATTAGTGAAAAAGCCGGCGATATTTATAACCAAGTTTGCATCGTGGCTGAACGTTTGCAAAAACTAGGTAAAACCTTAGCGACGGTAAGTAATCAATACAATGACACGGTAAAAGGCTTAGCTGGTAAACAAGGTTTGGCGGGTAAAGTGGAACGTTTCTCACACTTGTCTAACCGCGTGACTAAATCTATGCCGCAGTTAGAAGCGTCACATGCGGATGTTGAATACGACCGTCTAGAGCTTGTGGCTGAAAAAGTAGACATAAAACAAAAAGATACAGAACTTGAAAACAAGGAAGATTAGCAGTGAGAAAACCAGCAAAGTTTAGATTACTATTTTTAGTTGTAGCCATAACCTCTTATTGGCTTGCAAGTTTTATTATGCCAGATACTGTGCCAGACGCTATTTCTTGGCTAGATAATCAAAGTCCTTGGTTTGTATTAGGCAATGTTCTTTGGTTAAAGCTATTCACGTCAACTGGCTTATTTTTTGTATTTGTCCCCGTATGTTATTGGTTTTTTGTGATCAAAGCAGGTGAGCAGCCAGTTTGGAAAATCATCATGATTTTATCATTAAGCTCTCTTGTTGCGCGTTATCAATATCCTGAACAAATAGCTCAGTACTTTGAATTTATTATGTATTTAAGATACCCAATAATGGCAGTCTTGCTGATTATTGAATTGTTTTTAATGTACACAATTGTTAAATCGTTATGGAATGCTCGTTCCTTATCTGGTGATCCTCGTATACATGCATGTATCAAATATGCAGAAAAACTAGCTAATTCCGGCTTATCAAGCAAAGAGAAAAGCAAATTAGAAAAAGAAAGAGCATTAGCATTGGCTTTTGCTTATGAGCCAACAAGTTGGTATTACGCCATTAAATATTTTAGCCGCAATCATGTAAAAAACATTGCCAATATAAAACTGTTATCGGCACATAGAATACATTTGGTTTTAGCTATTTTGGCATTAGTTGGAGGAGCGTACCTTTGTTATTGGTTGTTGTTTGATTTTAGCCAAACTCTAGCCATCGTTATCGCTACCTTTGTCAGTTATTCAATCACTATGATAGTTGCTAACCACAGAGCGAGCAGGCACCATTCTTTGTATTTGATGGATGAACACTTAGTGATTAATGACTCGTTATGGGCGCTCTTAGTTGTTGATGTAAACAAGATAGCTTCGTTACAAACAATCGAGAGCGAACAAGGTGAATCAGAGAAAAGTTTGGATCAAGATCAAGACCAATTAAAAATTGGACGTGGTGATGCAAACGTGAGGTTAACATTCACAGAGCCGCAATCATTTTTCACTGGTATGGGAATGACTTGCGATAAAGTTGAGTCTGTTAACCTAAGTGTTGATACTCCAGAGCAGGTACGCTTTGAAGTGAATAAAATCAGAAGTTAATAAATAAAAGGAAGTGAGCATGAAGTTATATAAAGTAAATACAGCAAAAAAGACTAACCGCAACATTTTGGGGTTACTTTCATGTGTTCTTGGTAGTTTTATTTTATTGACTCAAGTTGCAGTGGCAGCTGATACGAATAATGCCAAAGGTAAAAGTAATTTTCAGCCTGCGCCTTTAGTATCTATTCCATCACATAATGCATTTTTTGATGCTATTAAAGCGCATTGTGGAAAAGCTTACTCTGGCAAAGTAACTGTAGATAATGCACCGGGTGATGCTTTTACTAATAAACCTTTAGTTATGTTTGTACGTAAATGCAGTGATACTGAGTTACAAATACCATTTTATGTAGGTGATGATGCGTCCCGTACATGGATTATAAAAAAGACCGGTTCTGGTTTGTCATTAAAACACGACCACCGCCATAAAGATGGTTCTATGGATGACTCAACCATGTACGGAGGCCATACAATTGGTGCTGGTTATAACCAAGTTCAATCATTTCCAGCGGATCAATATTCTAAAGAGTTATTTGTAAATGCGGGTATACCACAGTCGATAACCAACACTTGGCAAATGTTTATTTACCCAGAGAAATTTAGCTATCGCTTAACTCGTGAAGGACGTGAGTTTAGGGTAGATTTTGATCTTACAAAACCGATAAAACAGCCAAGTGCACCTTGGGGATACTTTGACTAACATAATACTAAATGTATGATACAAAGTGGCTTTTAAATTAATAGAAATAACCAAACAAGAGAAAATGTAGATTGGAAAATATAGCGGCAGAGCATAATGAAACATTTAAACAGAAACGAAAGTTTATTCTTCGTTTAGGGAAAATGTTGCACAAATATGGCACACCAGCATATCGATTAGAAACCCATTTAATGGAGCTGGCGGATGCAATAGAATTGCGTTCTTCATTTATTATTTCTCCAACCGCTATGACGTTTGTTTTATGGACAGAAGGCCATGAAGACGAATATACCCACGCTGCACGAGTTGAGCCTGGTGACTTGGATATGGGGTCGTTATCTCGTACCGACGAAGTCGTTAGTGATGTTATTTCAAATGTATTAACCATAGATGAAGCACTTGACCGGCTGGATGAAATTGAGAATATGCCGAGTCGTTATGGTCGTTTTGCTACTGGAGTTTCTTATATTTTAGCTGGTGGTGCTTTTGCTACGCTAATGAGAAGTAGTTTAAACGATGTACTTTGGGCTAGTTTATTAGGATTAGTCGTTTACATATTTGTATTGTGGGGGCAGCGCTCAAAAGGCGTCACCAATATGTTAGAGCCTTTGGTTGCTATGGTATCGGCTTTTTGTGCCTGTGGTATTGCTGTATATTTTGATGCATCCATTAGTATACGTTTGGTCATTTTATCTTCCATCATTGTATTCATCCCTGGTTTAGCACTGGTTATTGGTCTAGCAGAACTATCTGCGCGGCATTTAGTTTCTGGTACAGTGAAGATCATGGATGCATTTATGATGTTGTTTAAATTGTATTTTGGTGCGTTCTTGGGCATGGAGGTTGGTTTTGCCGTCTTTGGTCATTCAGAATATATTGCTTTACCACCTTTACCTCAATGGACAGTTTGGCTGGCAGTTGCAACCTTATCTATATCACTAATGATTGCTTTTAGAACCAGAAGAAAGCACATGTTCTGGTCTATGCTAATTGCCTTTATTGCTTATGCAGCAAGTAGTTTAGGTTCAACTTATTTTGATTATGGCTTAGGTGCATTTGTTGGTGCATTTGTTGTTGGTGTTTACGGTAATTTATTTACTCGTTTCGCTAAGGCGCCTGCTGCAATCGTGACGATGCAAGGATTGATTGTGTTGGTCCCTGGTAGTAAAACATTTATTAGCTTAAATACTTATATTGCCGGTGAAGGTTTTGCTTATGCAGAACATGCGGGACAACAGGCTGTAGTTATATTTATGTCTATTATGGCTGGATTAATATTTGCGAACTCTGCATTACCTCCGAAGAAGAGCCTGTAAGTTAGTTTATGTAACAGCTACTTACTTAAACAACCCCTAACTATGTAAACGAGGAACGAAATGAAAATAGTCTTTTTATGTACGCTTCTCGTCTTTTTATCAGGTTGCGTTTTTTACCCTAAAGAAGCTCATTATCAAGGTATGGCTGCTAAATGTGGCCATGAAATGCATACAAAAAAATTAACCTTAGAACTGTCGGATGCGCAAATGCGAGTATCTTGTGGAAACGCTGGCCGTGGCCCTGCTAGTTTAGGTTGTGTGGCATTACTTTCTTTCATCCCAGCAGCGTCATTTGTAGTTTCAGGTTCTATCGTATTAGTTGGTAATGCAATTCATTGGTTAGAGTATGAATCTCAATGCACTAATTGAACTTTGCTACCTTAACCTTAGTTAAATATATCGATTTAATTAACCGTTCGTCCCATTTTTAAACGATATAACTGGTAAAATAGTTGTTTTTCTGGTTAAATGCCGACCAATTTTTTGACACCAATTTTGTCTTTTTATTGACAAAAAAAATGGGATACCAATTTCAGTGATCACAACTGCTAACATCACAATGCAATTTGGCGCTAAGCCATTATTCGAAAACATTTCTGTAAAATTTGGTAACGGAAATCGTTACGGTCTTATCGGCGCCAATGGCTGCGGTAAGTCTACTTTTATGAAAATCTTAACCGGTGAACTAACTCCATCTGCGGGTAACGTAAGTTACGGTCCCGGTGAGCGTTTAGGTATTTTGAAACAGGATCAATTTGGTTTTGAACAGTTTTCTGTTATTGATACTGTGATCATGGGACATGCTGAATTATGGGCCGTTAAAGAAGAACGTGACCGTATTTATAGTATGGCTGAAATGTCTGAAGAAGACGGCATGAAAGTAGCAGATTTAGAAACTGAATTTGCTGAAATGGGCGGATATGAAGCAGACTCAAATGCAGGTGAATTATTACTTGGTTTGGGTATTCCTAGCGAACAGCATTACGGGTTAATGAGTGAAATCGCTCCCGGTTGGAAATTAAGAGTCTTGTTAGCACAAGCACTATTTTCAGATCCTGATTACTTGTTACTGGACGAACCTACCAATAACTTGGACATAGACACTATCCGTTGGTTAGAAGATGTTTTAAACCAACGTAATTCAACCATGATAATTATTTCCCATGACCGTCACTTCTTAAACAGTATTTGTACACACATGGCCGACGTTGATTATGGTGAGCTTCGAGTTTATCCAGGTAACTATGACGAATATATGTTGGCGTCAACACAAGCGCGTTCTCGTATGTTGTCTGACAATGCCAAGAAACAAGGACAGATTGATGAACTTAAACAGTTTGTTGCTCGTTTCTCTGCGAATGCTTCAAAAGCACGTCAAGCTACCTCTCGTCAGAAACAAATGGAAAAAATCAAACTTGATGATGTAAAAGCATCAAGCCGTGTAAATCCATTTATTCGTTTTGAACAAGAGAAAAAACTATATCGTCAGTCATTAATCGTAGAAGGTTTATCTAAAGGATTTGATGAAGGTCCATTATTTAAAGACTTTGATTTTATGGTTGAAGTTGGTGAGCGTATTGCGATTATTGGTGAAAATGGTGCAGGTAAAACAACATTTTTACGTTGTTTACAAGGCGATTTAACCCCAGATTCTGGCGATGTTAAATGGTCGGAAGGTGGCAAGATTGCCTATTATGCACAGGATCACGCTTCTGACTTTGAAACTGACATGAACTTATTCGACTGGATGAGCCAATGGCGCCGTGAAACTGATGATGAGCAATCAATCCGTGGTTTCTTAGGTCGTATGTTGTTCTCTTCTGACGATATTAAAAAGTCAGTTAAAGTATTATCCGGTGGTGAACAAGGTCGTATGTTGTTTGGTAAAATGATGATGGCATTGCCAAACATTTTATTGATGGATGAACCAACCAACCACATGGATATGGAATCTATCGAGTCGTTAAATATGGCACTGGAACAATACGACGGAACTTTGATGTTTGTCAGCCACGACCGTCAGTTTGTATCGTCATTGGCCACTCGTGTTATTGAGATCAAAAAAGATAAAATTATCGACTTTAAAGGTACTTACGAAGAGTACTTAGCAAGCCAAGGTGTAGAAGCTTAAGCTTTTAGCTGGAAACTGCTAGATAGTTAAAAATCTCGTTGCTCTGATCATGTATTGATCATAGCGCGAGATTTTTTGTATCTGGTGTTGGTATTCCTAACATCTAGTAGCTCGTATCTGTCTGAAAGTTTCGATAAGTAGGTTTAGATTCCATCTGATAGTCAGCTAAGAGCGAGGAAAGGACGCTAGGTCAAACTCACTTCTGGACAGAAACGAGTTAGGGATGTTGAACGCCGCCATTTGCGGTCGTTCGTACAAGCTAGAATTGATAGTAAAAACTTGTGGAATGGGACGTTCAGTAACGCCCGCATAAGAAGCGGGTCAATTAATTGGACGCTTTTTTGCGTCGTTTATCTTTGCAAAAAAATCGGACAAATTGAGCCGTCTGACTTAATGCGCTTGTTATGCATATTAGTCCACTATAAATGGTGCAGCAATCAACATCGCTACACCTCCAATTGTACCAATTACAATGTCTATAGGAATAGTGACAACGAGCAGGCCTTGCATAGGATAGCCATACCAATCCCTATACTCATGTATTAGGGTTAGTTTCTCGCCTTCCTTTGTAACGATAAACTCCAATTTTTCACCTTTGATGTCAAGTTGAATATTGCCTTTAGTCTTGTTCGGATTTGTCCAAGTGATGTCTTGATAGTTAAAGTTAATATCTGCAACTTTATTCCCTTCTTTGTCAGGGTATAAATTCATATAAGGAAAGATTAACCCATGCATTAACGCCCAACTTCCAACGTTTCGTTCAGAGTCTATTAATGGGATTTCTAAATCATCATTTTTATCTAAAGTGACTGAGCCATGAGTTGCTTTGGCACCAACGCTAGCTAAGTATGACGAAGAAATACAACCATTTAGCAAGAAGGCAGAAATTAATAATACGGCTGAGAATTTCACTGAAACTTCCTTGTATGCATAACGCCCGCCTAACACGCAATGTGTTGGCGTGGCTTTTTGCGGTGTTTGCCAAAACCATAACAACTTAACATTGTCGGAGTTTAGGCGCTTGTTAGCTTTACTCTTGCTTCATTGAGTAAAACGAGTAACCTGCACCAGGTTTACGCCTAATATAACTAAACCAATTAACTTTGCACATTTCACTTAAATAGATCATTGGAGAAAGCGATTCACTTTCTGGAGTCCTAAGTAAATTTTGAATGTGGGTGTCATTTTTGATTAATTCTACAGCCTTTAACTCTGCTTCTTCTTCATCGTTTGCTTTGACCCATCGAGTTGTAACAAAGCCAAGTAGTTCTTCTTTGCCTTCGAACTCTACAAAAAAATTCTCACCCTCTAACAAAACCTGAAAATAACTCATATCTTCCCTGTAAAGCTAACGCCTGAATAATGTGTTAACTAGTTTGGCAGTTTTATTGCGTCGTTTGCAACTAAAAATGACAAACTAAAGTGAATCACTATTCATTCTCTTGTTAGGTATACTTGCCACAATGTTCAGAACCTGAGTCATGAAAGTGATCAATATACTCTTCTGGTTCAAGGTTACTACTTCGTATTTCGGAATATACCTCAGAGCCATGATGTAGTATGTAATCAAAAAGATGAAATACATTTATGTATTCTAGATATTCAGTACCCGAAGCAGCATATTCATTTGCTTCCACCTCCGCTTTTTCAATCGCATCCTCCATGCTTTGTGCATGAATTAGGATGATACGATCTTCATAAATGTATTTTTTACCGCCAATTGGTTCATGTTGGTGATGACGAAAAACACATTTTGCCGCATAGAATGGTTCGTGATTACTCATGTATACCTAACGCCTGAATAATGTGTGAACTAGTTTGGCAGTTTTATTGCGGTGTTTGCAACTAAAAATGACAAACTAAAGTGAATCACTATTCATTCTCTTGTTAGCGCGTACTTTGCTGCACTCTTGGCTTTTCCCATGCAAGTATACTTACACAGTAATTAACCCCCACTATAAGATATTCAATAATATCTGAGCTATCAGATGATAAAAAACCACTACGATTTTTTTCTAAATCGAACCAACCACCAGATGTTATTTCATGTAGCCAGCCAACACTCATAGAGCAATCAGGCCAAAATTCTAATAAGTCACCTTCATCTAAAACTCTAAAACCAGCAGGTTCTTCGAAAATAACATCAATATTCTCACCATCAACTGATATTGTGACTTCTAAAAGCTCGACATCAAAATTGAGGTTTATAACTTCAGTTGTACTTACGGGATTAAATACTTCTAAAACTTCAGATTTCATCTAACCTCCTGAGTACCGCTAACGCCTGAATAATGTGTGAGCTAGTTTGGCAGTTTTATTGCGGTGTTTGCAACTAAAAATGACAAACTAAAGTGAATCACTATTTATTCTCTTGTTAGGTGCAATTAACTCTATTGCTTACAAAAAGCACCAAATCATTAATAGTTTTAATATTCTCAGCTTCATTATCTGAAATTTTTATAGAAAATATACTTTCCATAGCTTCGATAATAGCCACATCAGCCATTGAATCAAATTCAAACAAGTACCTTAAATTTTTAGAAAAATCATCCTCTGGTACTAATCGAGACAGATCTGCATCTAATTCGTCTGCCAATAACTTTAGACTCTCAAGCACAATGTATTTAGGTATACTTTTGTCATTATAATATTTTTCATAAAACTCATCAGGTAGTAATACTTCTCTACCCTTAAAGATTTTATCAATTTCAGCTACTCTTTTTTTATCATCATTTTTCACGAATACCATGATGATTAAAAATAGAGTGATAATTACAACTGCATATTCCATTTGCACCTAGACATAATGACTCCCCACGAAAGTGCTGATCTCCAATTAATCGTGGGTTAGCTGAAAGCAAAAGCCATAATAGTT
>NZ_CANMSK010000009.1 GCF_947500655.1 uncultured Psychrosphaera sp.
AAAAAATAACTATTAAAGGCTTAAAAGATTAAGAGGGATCAGTGTTTTTAACTTGACGTGGGGAGTCATACCAACGCTCTGTTAATGGGCAAAATATAGTTGGCTAGAATAAGCGACGACGAAGCAAAAACCAACTGTATTTGTTCCTTGTTAAACAGCTCATTAGGTTTCACCACGCATAAATTGTGTCATAAATGCATCAACATCATTTTGAACAAGATCGTCATAAACAAAAGGCTGATTTAATACACTTTGGCTAACAATTTCACAGAACTTATTAAGTGAATTAAAGTAAAAAATATCTTCACCTGATTTAAAACTGCCATACTCGCCAACGCCTTCAGTTATTGTTTTTAAATCATTATGTGATAATAATTTATTTCGGGCTTTTTTCACTGATTTTGAAATGCTTTCCATTTCTTTAACACAAGAACAAAGCTTTGATTTTTCTTCTTCATTCCATCCACCAAACTCGATGATGTAATCTAGTGACAAGTTAATATTTCCACCTTGTACAGCTGGATCATGTAATTTGGCTAATTGGTGTAACCAACTTTCTTGAAACACTTCTTGAATTCGGTAAAAGAAATGCTCATGCCTTGGTGCTCTGATTTTATTTACATTAGGATTTTCGTCAAAAAGATATTTCCTCATTTGATATGTTTGGAATAACCAATCACAAATTTTGAAAAACTCTTTAACTACAACTTCTGTATGATGCGACATCCGTGAAACCTAACAATTTATTGGGGGGAAGTTTCTCGTTTTTCTGCCAAAGTACTTTCCCCTTTTTATTCTTGTCACATTATTAGCAAAACTCATAACTGTTTACTAGCTCTTTATTAATAAGATTATTCACAAACACAGTGAGTGAAAAAGAAGCAATCATCTGCTTTGACATCACTCCCAAGGAAACCTTAATTTATATACTAAATATAGAAAAGTTTGCTTTTGCTTTTGCTTTTGAGTCTCCATCCAAACATTCCTGAAATAAAATAAGTTTTTCAAAGTATGAGACAGGACGTCGAGTAAGGGATGGTGTTCAGGGACGAATTTACATCCCGTCTTTGCAAGCAAAGCTTAGTTTTATTGAAGATTAGAATGTTTGTTAGGAGCGGCCTTTTTCGCCTACCTTTTTTGGCTGTTGAAAAAAGGTATGGTCGCCGTCAAGGTGAAACCTTAGAGTTCATATAAATACGATGACAAAGTTAATACGGCAAATAGATAATTAAACATGTGCCTTTTTGACTGTTGAATGAAGATATTTTTCACATCATGGATGATGGGATGTCATCAAGACATGGATGTTTTATTAGATGACCAAAGGACGAATTTACATCCCGTCTTTGCAAACAAAACTTAATTTTATAGAAGATAATAATATTGGTTGGAAGCGGCGCACTATTTCATTATAAGAGCGGGTTACGTTTTTGGGCTGTTGCAAAAAGGTATAGTTCACATCATGGATGATGGGATGTCATCAATACAGGGATGTATTATTGATGACCGCCGAGGGGCGAAACCTGACAATTCATATATATTCTATTTAAAAAAAACGCCAACCTAAACAACACCTCTTTTAAAAGTGCCCTTACTTCACGCCTGAAGTGAAAAGGCTACTGCCAGTCCCAACTCACATTAGACACCAACAAACACTCGTCACATTTAAAATCAAACAAACCATGTAACGGCTCTTTCTGATCATCTTTTGTGAAAAGCCAATCACCATCACAACTTGGGCATAAACGTTGTTGCTCTGCTTCCAAGCTTTCACCACCAACACGATACAAATATTGATAAACCGGTATGTTAATTTGTTGTTGAATAGTTTTGGCTATCGCGTTGCCGTTTTGTAATAACTCACTATCGAGCTGGCTTAACTGCTCTATGGCAAAGGGTTCTATTTCTGTAATTTCATTCATTTGTAATTGGTCGCACGCCGCTTGGCTTTCTTGCCATTTAATTAATGGTTTTCTTACCTGCTCTGGCATTTTGTATAACGGTACTGGAGCAAAGTGTTCTAAGCAGCGCAGCGGTGAACAAGACTGTACATAGGTGGAATATAAAACCAGTGCTTTGGGTTGGTCACACGTATCAGAAAAATCAGACTGGCACTCTAGCCCTTTTAAGGTGAATTTTGGCGTAGACAATCCAAGTTGTTTTAATTGTTCAAAGGCTTTTAGCACAAACTCGTTATTATATTTAACCGCCAACGAGTCTTGTTCTGGGCAAACAAAGGTGATCTCAAACTTGTCGTCAATCAATGTAAGTGGAAACTCTCTTCCGATGATTTGTCCGTTGTAGCGGTATTGGTCTAATAACATGGAAATGGCTTGTTGGGCTTCATCAAGCTCTATGTCTAATTCACATTCAAAAGACAACTGGCATACGTACATCTGGAGATCCTTTTACTGGGGTTTCACTCAACAAGTTCAATTTTTTAACACAAAGCAGCAAAATAACATGAGTTATTTCATATTAATTGTTTATAACTAAAGGTTTGATTGCTAAAATCGCCGCCATTCTAGCCTAATTAAAACAATTGATTAGGCATTATTTAATATTTATGTAAACGGATCAAAAAACAATGCGTACTAGCCAGTATATAATTGCTACTTTAAAAGAAACGCCTTCTGACGCTGAAGTCATTAGCCATCAGCTTATGTTAAGAGCCGGAATGATCCGTCGTCTTGCTTCTGGTTTATACACTTGGTTGCCGACAGGGTTAAAAGTAGTACGTAAAGTTGAAGCCATTGTTCGTGAAGAAATGGACAAAGCTGGCGCGATTGAAATGTTGATGCCTGTAGTACAGCCTGCTGATTTGTGGATTGAATCTGGCCGCTGGCAAGAATACGGTCCAGAGTTATTACGTATTAAAGACCGTCAAAATCGTGATTTTGCCCTTGGTCCAACTCATGAAGAAGTTATTACTGAGTTTGTTCGTAAAGAAATAAACAGCTACAAGCAGTTACCACTTAACTTGTATCAAATTCAAACTAAATTTAGAGACGAAGTTCGTCCTCGTTTTGGTGTAATGCGTAGCCGTGAATTCACCATGAAAGACGCTTACTCTTTCCATTTAGACCAAGCGTCTTTACAAGAAACTTATGACGTTATGTATCAAGCATACTGTAATATCTTTACTCGTTTAGGTTTAGATTTTCGTCCGGTTATTGCTGACACTGGCTCTATTGGTGGTGATGCATCTCATGAATTCCATGTACTTGCTGACTCTGGTGAAGACGACATCGCATTCTCTACAGAAAGTGATTACGCTGCGAATATTGAAAAAGCGGAAGCCTTTGCTCCACAAGAAAAAGCGGATACGCCAACCCAAGAGTTAACATTAACTGACACGCCAAATGCAAAAACCATTGCTGAATTGGTTGAACAATTTAATACGCCAATAGAAAAAACAGTTAAAACATTAATCGTTAAAGCCTCGGCTGAGTGTGTTGCTGACAATGGCGCAGAATACGTTGCGCTAATAGTCCGTGGCGACCATGAGCTTAATGAAATAAAAGCTGAGAAGTTAGCTTTTGTTGCTGAGCCGCTAGAAATGGCAACTGATGAAGCGATAAAAGAAGTAATGAAAGCAAGCCCTGGTTCTTTAGGGCCAATCAACTGCCCTATTCCGGTTATTGTAGACAGAGCGGCTGCGGTTGCTTCTGACTTTAGTGCTGGGGCAAATCAAGACGGTAAACATTACTTTGGTATTAACTGGGAACGTGATTTACCACTTTCACAGGTTGCAGATATTCGTAACGTAGTTGAAGGCGATGTTAGCCCATGTGGTAAAGGCACATTAACCATTAAACGTGGTATTGAGGTTGGTCATATATTCCAACTTGGTAATAAATACTCAACGGCGATGAATGCTGGCGTATTAACGGAAAGCGGTAAACACCAAGTATTAGAAATGGGTTGTTACGGTATTGGTATTACGCGTATTGTTGCTGCTGCAATTGAGCAAAACCACGATAAGTACGGTATTAAATGGCCACTGGCATTAGCGCCATTTACGGTAGCAATTGTGCCAATGAATATGCATAAGTCTCATCGTATTCCAGATATTGCGCAAAAGATTTACGACGAATTAAAAGCCGCTGGCATTGAAGTATTATTTGATGACAGAAAAGAGCGTCCTGGTGTTATGTTTAATGACATGGAATTGATGGGTATTCCACACCAAATTGTTATTGGTGAACGTAATCTTGATACTGATCAAGTTGAGCATAAAGACCGTAACTCTGGCGAAAAAACACTTTTAGCAATTGACAAAGTAGTTTCGTTTGTTGTGAATAAAATAAAAAATATTTAATAAGAAAAGTAATTAAATTATGAAGATAAATACAGATAATGTAGCTCAACTAGCTTGGGAAAAAATGGATGGTTTATTGCCGTGTATCGTACAAGATGCAATTAGCGGTAAAGTCTTAATGCAAGGTTTTATGAATAAAGAAGCCATGAACCATACATTAAACACTAAGCAAGTTACTTTCTTTAGCCGTAGCAAACAAAGACTGTGGACTAAAGGCGAAGTGTCTAAAAATACGTTAGATTTAGTTGAATTGTCAGCAGATTGTGACGATGACTCAATAATTGCTCTGGCAAACCCAAATGGCCCTACGTGCCATACGGGAACAGAGACTTGTTGGCATGACAACACAGCACAACCTGAAATTAGTTTTATTACTGATTTAGAGCGTTTAATTGCATCACGTAAAGGCGCGGATCCAAAGTCATCTTATACCGCTTCTTTATACGCCAGCGGTATTAAGCGCATGGCGCAAAAAGTAGGTGAAGAAGGTGTTGAAACCGCACTTGCTGCCACAGTACAAGATTTGGAAGAGCTTAAAAACGAAAGCGCTGACTTGATTTATCATTTGTTAGTCTTGTTACAAGCCTCTGACTTAAGTTTGTCTGATGTGATTGGTGTGTTAAAAGAACGCCATAAAAAATAAGCTGATGCTGGAAAGTTTTAAGGCTTTAAGGCTTTAAGGCTGTAAAAGAGTTAGACAAAAACAAATAAAAAGCCAGTTTTCAGTTAATGGAAACTGGTTTTTTTTGATCTTGCTTCATGCTTTTATTTTATGGCCTTGTGCTTTTATGCTGAGACCGCTACTTGGCTTGAGAGCCGACTCCAGAACTACGTAACATGTGTTTTTCACCTACCGCTATTTGACTCATCTTCAATAACCTTAGCCAAACACTTTGCTGAATATAATGAACATCGTATTGCTGACACAGTGCTTTAACCTGTGGCTGAATAATCCTATATTGGCGCATAGGTAATTGCGGAAACAAATGATGCTCTATTTGGTAATTAAGATACATGTGGGATAAATCTATCCACTCGCTGCCAGTGCTGTAATTTGCAGAGCCGTAAATCTGTCGTAAAAAGTATTGCTCGCCGCCGCGTTCTGTTTTTGGAATATCTTGATAACGGTATAAATCGTCACCCGAATGATTAGGCACAATAATAATAAACGTGTGTAAGTTATGCAGTAACTCAGCACCTAATCGGCAATAAAACATAGCCCAACCCAGTGAAAAAAAGTACTCAAACAATAAAGGTAAAATAATAAAGTGAACGGTTAAGTAAGGCAGAAAAAGTTGGAACCACATTACCCTTTGTGACTTCTGCCTGATATCAATAAAGTTAAAAAACGTGATCTCATTCATCCCTCGGCCAAAGGATAAGGTTCTTGCTGAGTAATAGGATATTTTCCAAGTGAATGCGAATAACAGTAATATCACGAGCTTTAAAAAAGCAGGAAGCTTCATGTTTGCTAACCAATCCAAATTCTCTTCCACCAAGTCCGGATCTTTAACTTCTCCGGTAAAAGAATGATGCAAATAGTTATGCTCATAATTCCACGCTTCTGGTTTTATCCAATCAAACCAATCGAGGAGTCTGCGCCAACCAATCGCGTAATGTTTGGAATGAAAGCGTTTGGGAACGCCTTTTATTTTGTTGTAACCGCCATGACCAATATGATGCATTAACAACCAGTTGATCATTAACGACCAAGCAATTAATAAACTTGAAGCTATAAACCAATGATAATAACAAGCAGCTAATCCGGCGATAAAAGCCAGTTTGCCTTGCCAACCTATAAAGCGCATATGCCAATAATCACGTTTACTACTGTTGTCCTGCGCGGCTTTTCCGATTGCTTTTAATTCATTAACAAACTGAGTTAGGTTTGTTTTTGATAACTGCTCCACTTGACAATCCTTATCTCATTAAAAGTGAATAAAAAGTAAACTACTGTTATATCCTTATGGTTTCATTAAGTAAATATTAAATGCGGCCTTTATGAAATGTACTTTGGGCTGTGGTATATAATTACACACAGCCTCAAAGTAGTTACATTACTGCTAAACTGTCACTGCTAGTTATTATTTTTTACTGACGGCTTTAACGTCAAAGTAGAAAACACACTAGCGTCGATGTAACCTAAGTTTTTATCGCCATTTACCGCTTCAATTTTGGTAGAGCCCATAAAGTGTTCTCTTTGTTTACTACCGTCATTGTCACAATACGCCAGCATAAAACCCATTTGCTTATTGGTTTTAAGTTCAACCGGTTTTGCATCTGTTGTACCGACTTTAAAACTGTCGTCATATATTTTGATCGCCACTTCCCAAATCAGCTTTTTATGAACAGTACTGTCACGTTGCCAGCGACTTTCTATATGATCGTTAAGCAGAATGAAAGGAGCTTGGTTATCAGCTGTTTGCTCACCAATATCCACAGCTTGGTTATCTAATGCCACATGATAGGCAAAAGCATTGAAGTTAAACTGATGATTTCCACCAGATTTATCTTCATCAATAAAGATCTCTAAACAGTCGTCGTCCCAATATAAATTAAGCGGATTTGGGTATTGGTCAAACAGTACATCATCAACAATTTCAGCTAATAAATATAACTGACCTTTATCCCATGCAAGTTTAAAGCGACCTGAAAAGTCCTCAGCCGTTGGTACGTTGCCAATCATGTCATGCGGCATGTCATACCAAGTTGCTTGCTGCCAAACACTCTCGTCAGCTTTACCGTCAATGTTTACAACATTGTTAGTATGCACAGCTATAAAGCTTTCTTTTTGACTTTGCTTTTCACTTTGTTTTCCATTTGCTGCGGTACTTGTTTCAGCCACAGCATTGCTTATAAACGCACTGGCTAACATACATGCCAAAGCATGTTTTTTTAGTGTTTTGCTGTATTTAGTCATTGGATAATTCCTGATTAATTTCTTTAACAATCTCGTCTAATGGCTTATCCGCATTAATGCTTATAACACCTTCACTAGCACTCGGTATTTCAAGTGCATCAAACTGTGTGCTTAATAATGCAGGGTCAAAGAAATGATTTTCTCTTTGAGCAAGACGAGTCGCTATAATTTCTTGCGCTACATTTAAGTGAACTATATTTAGCTCAAAACCTAACTGAGCAAACATCTTTCTATGCTCTGCTTTTAAGCCTGAATAAGCTAATACACAAGATTGACGATTATCCAACAGCATACCTAAGAACTGTTGAATACGTTGCAGCCAAGGCAATCTGTCGTCGTCCGTTAATGGTGAGCCACTTGCCATTTTTTGTTTTGCACTTTCATCGTGAAAACTATCGGCATCTACAAATACTTGGTTGTTTAATGCAGCGACTTGCTCACCTACTGCACTTTTACCACAACCGCTAACACCCATAACTATGGTTAATTGCGGCGAAGATAACTCTTCTAGAGGCAATACAACTTCAACTTTGTACGTTTGCCCGGCTTTGACATCACAAATTTTATGCTGTGCTGACACTTCACCGTTAATAGTAACGACTGTGTCTTTGGTTTTATCTGATTTGATAACATTTAGTTCAATGCTTGCGCCTCTAAACTCACGTTGTACCGCTAAACTTGGCCAATGTGATGGCAATTGAGGCTGAATAAGTAAGTCATTGCCACAACCTTTAAGACCACACAAACCTTCAACCACACTACGTAAATACCAAGCAACGGTGCCGGTATTAAATAAATGACTTGAACGCCCTGCATGATGAGGATGTTGGTAATAAGCACCGCGATAATAATTAGGCACAAATACGGGTAATTGACCTTGCGCTTTTGCATTGGTTTGACTTGGTAACATGCGCTTTAATACGTCAAATGCTAAATCATTTTGACCTTTGGTATACAAAGCAAAACCATAAAACATAGCGGCATGGTTATACACAGAACCGTTTTCTGACACGCCTGCTGACTTTTGCGTAACACGACCAATATCTTCACGCATTTGGGTAAAACTCGGCGCTAACATAGTCACGCCATAAGGTGTGGCTAATTGAGAGAATATTTGGTTATTCATTAACTTATATTGACTGTCTGATGCAGCGTTACTTAACATGGCCCAACTTTGTGGGTTTAAGAATATTCGCCCTTCAACATCTGTTTTTGTACCAAAAACATTACCATCGTCGGTTATGCCACGGGCAAACCAATCACCATTCCAGCAATGTTTATTTACTTGTTGATTTAATGTGTTGGCGGCAGTTACAAAGTCCGTTAATTGTTGTTGGCTTTGTGTTTGTGCATCGTCTGATAAATAGGTTTTACAAACCGTTACCCAACAACTGATGGCATAAGAACTAGCCAGCGATAACCAAGCAGAGACACCTTTGCCTTTGTAACCAACCATATTCATTGGGTCACACCAATCGCCCTGTTCTATGTAACTCAAACCTCGCTCGTCAGTGGCACTTAATAACCACTGCATAGCTTTGTCTAAATGAACTTTAACACTTGCGGTTTCAGGTTCAGCGTTAGGCGTCACTTCAAAAGCAACCTGCTCGCTTAAAATACTGCTATCGCCAGTTTCATCTAAGTAAGCTTGTAAACATATCGACAGCCAAACACAGTGGTCTGTATGAGGAACTTGGTTGATATATTTAAGCTCAGCTTCATCTGTTAATAAAATACCGTCCGGCATCGCACCTGAGTTTTTTTGTTGAGACAAGGCAAGTAACAATCTTTCTCTGGTGACCGCTGGCGCAATGTAAATCATACCCATTGCATCTTGTAAGAAGTTGCGAGTTTGTGGGTCGGTACTTAGTCTGTTTACGTCACCATGGTAAAATACCTGACGTGGTAACCAATGATTTACGTAATGATCAAAGTCGGCATCTGGAGACGTTATCGATAACGTACCTTTGCCTTTATTTATGTAATCTGAATAGTCTTGTTGTATGTCTTTAAGCTGCTCAGGCTTGGCTAACAGTTTTGCTTTTAAGGTTTTGATCTCTTCTACATTTTTTGCAGGGCCAAAGATAATGTTAAGCTCTTGCTTCTCGTTTGGTAACAAGTGTTTGTTAAACTGTTGTACTCCAGCAGGAGTTTCATAACAGGCCGGTTTGTTTTCCAAACGAGCTTCTTGCAGCATGGATGGATTATGCATCCCCCCTTCTCCACGGAAGGTTAATAAATTACAACACCAAGAATCTGGTACTTGATCTGCCACCATATAAGTTAAGTCTTTTAACTCTTGATTCTTAAAGTAATCCTCTACTTTTTGATATGGCGTAACTGACGTTGCAACTATTCCTGAGAGCTCCGTATTAAAGTCGGCAGATTGGCTCATCCATGACATATAACCAATAGAAAAACACGGATAGATAGAAATCGATACCGCTGTAGCGTTGCTATTCACAACCTCAACTGACCATAACTCGACAACTAAATCCTTAGTTAAAGATAATGTAATTGTGAACTCAATGCCCCATTTGTTAATGATCCATTTAACATCGCTTGTTCCGGCAGAAAAGCAGAAAGAGTCGACTTCTACGCGCATAGGTTCATATGGTGCAGAAAATATTTCGCCAGTTTCTTCATTTTTTATATAGAAGAAACGGCCTGGATGATCGGCATAATAAGGTTGCTCTGGTTGAATAAACGTCTTTGCTTCTAGATTAGGCGCATAAGAATACTTTGATGGCTCTGGCTGCATAAACTGTGAGGTCATGTAACCTCGGCAGTTTATTTGAGCCACCATTTTAGAATTCCACAAAAAAGTGGTCGCACTAGGCATAGTTAAAGGGCTGAACAATTCTGTTCTTGCTAAGTCATTTTTGACTGTATTAGTAAATGTATTCATTGACATGATCTTATTCTGTTGTCCCAGCTTGATAATTACTTTTTAGTTTTAAGTCGTTTTGTACTTGCTCTAATGTTTTTTGTCCTAGTGGATAAAACCAAATGCACACAACGGCTAATACCGCAAAAACGGCAGGTATGAGTGACATTAATAAAACAATGCCCATTTCTGATGCTGAGTTTTGTGCTTGGTTAGCGACATATCCCAACGAACCTAATAACCAGCCCATCATGCCGCCTGCAATTGCGCCACCTAGCTTTTGTGCAAAAGCCGCTGCTGAGAAAACCATAGCGGTTGCGCGTCTGCCATTTTTCCATTCAGAATAATCCGCGGTATCGGCATACATAGAAAATACTAATGGTGATTTAGGCCCTAAACATAAGCCTATTAATATTTGAACCGCGAATATCAAAGGAATATTATCTTTAGGCAGAAAGAAAAATATCACGGATAGGATGGCAACGAGCCCCATTAAGATAAGTAACAATTTCTTTTTATCTAAAAACTTCACCAATATAGGTGTTAATGCCGCACCAGCCATTAAACTAAGCATGTAGGCCATAGAGAAAGAGCCAATTAGGTCTTCACGGCCAACAAAATACTTAAAGTAAAATGTACCTGAGCTACCGCGTAAGGTAATCGTTAACATGATGATCAAAGCAAGACTGAATAAGATAATCCAAGGTTTGTTTTTAGTTAAATCTTTAAGGTCTTGTAGTATTGGTGTTTTTTGCTCTGCTGGAGGTGATATTCTTTCTTTAGTGGTAGCAAAGGTAATAAAAAATAGAATCGCTGCAACAGCACCATAAAGCGCCATTGTTAACTGCCAACCTAAAATCTCATTACCATTACCTAAGTATTCAACTAAGTCTGGCGTTAAGTACGCAACGATAGTTCCGCCAGAGAATGCACCTATAAAGCGGAAACTGGTTAATGTTGTACGTTGATTTGAATCTGAGGTGATCACGCCCATAAGCGCACCGTATGGCACGTTGATGAAAGTGTAAGCTAACATCATAAAGATATAAGTAGCATACGCCCAAATCAGCTTACCTGAGTCTCCAACATCTGGCACAGTGAAGGTTAATATTCCAGCCGCCACGATAGGAATTATGCCCCAAAGTAGATAAGGTCTGAATTTACCGTACTTGGATGACGTTCTATCTGCCATTGCCCCCATAAGCGGATCTGAGAAAGCGTCAATTAAACGCGTCACCAACATCATGGTACCTACAGCGGTTGCAGATAGACCAAACACATCGGTATAAAAGATAAACAAAAACACATCAAATACACGCCAATAAAAATTAGACGCCACGTCCCCACATGCGTATCCGACTTTCTCTTTTAACGATAATTTATTTGATTGCTCAATAGATGAACGACTGACTTCCATATAACTTAACCTTGCTATTTATTATTTGTGACTATTCAAACATCTTATGTAAGCGCTTACAATGAAATTTTGATCATAGTGATTATTTATTACAATCTAGCCCACAGCCACCATGGCATAAGGAGTTATAGAGCTTTAACTCTATAATACCATTACAAATTTACCCTTGACGATGTACGTATTTTGGATTATTTTATGGATGTAAGCGCTTTCAGTTTTTGCAACAGGAAACGATGTAAGCGCTTTCAGTGCGGATAAACTAATAATATAAAATCACAACATCAACAGGAAAGTGCGAGAATAATATGAAAAATAATCGCTTTACAAAAACACAAATAGCAACCAGCTTATCAATCGCTTTAGGTGCATTTTCTGCACCTATGGTTTATGCAGCCGATGAAGCAGCAGACAATGTAGAAGTAATCGAAGTACGTGGTATTCGCGGCAGTTTAGTAAAATCAACTGCAATGAAGAGAAACGCGACAGGCGTTGTAGATTCGATTTCATCAGAAGATATAGGTAAATTTCCTGATACAAACCTTGCTGAATCACTTCAGCGTATTACAGGTGTATCAATTGACCGTGAAAATGGCGAAGGTTCAAAAGTAACTGTTCGTGGTTTTGGTCCAGATTTTAATATGGTAACACTTAATGGCAGAACTATGCCGGCGTCAAGCTTACCAGGAGGCGGTGGTACTGCTAACTCTCGTGCGTTTGACTTTTCTAACTTAGCATCAGATGCAGTTAGTGCGGTAGCCGTTTATAAAACGGGTCAGGCTAGTATTGCAACTGGTGGTATTGGTGCGACGATTGATATTGTTACAGGCAAACCATTAGACAACCCAGGTATGCATGCAAGCATAGGCGGTAAAGCATTAATGGACACAACCAATCGTGTTGGTAGTGACATTACTCCTGAACTTTCTGGTTTATTTAGCTGGACTGATGAAGAAGAAACTCTTGGTGCTTCAATTACTTTTAATACACAAAAACGTGATAGTTCAGCATCCGGCGCTTTTGTTAACCAGTGGAAAACGAATCCTTATGATGGCGTAATCCCTAAAGAAAGCACTGATATTTCTTTAACTAATGAACCTGACATTGGTCAATTGTACTCTATCCCTTCTGATTTAAGATATAAAATATCTGATAGAGAACGTGAGCGCGTTAATACTCAAGTAACATTACAATATCGTCCAATAGATAGATTAACTGCGACATTAGACTATACATATTCAAAGCAAGACTTATTTGAAGCTCGCGCTGAACAATCTGTTTGGATCGATGACTCTTACACAACCGAATTAACTTTTGATGATGAAATCGTGACAACTCCTGTTGATTTCACTCAAGACCGTCTTGAGTTAGCTCCTCGTGATTTAGGGTTGGCATTACAAGAACTTAATCAAGTTAATGAAAATAACTCAGTTGGACTTAATTTAGTTTATGAAGTAAGCGATGAATTAGTACTTGTTTTTGATGCTCACTCATCAACTGCTGAAAGTTCACCTGATGCGCCTTATGGTAGCTGGATGAATGTTGGTTTAGGTGCAAATGTTGTTGCTGGTCAAAACGTGGACTACTCAAAAGAGTTTCCAATAATGACTATCGACTTTGATGATTGTGATGCAGCTCGCGGATTAAATTGTAACACCGAGTTAGATATTTCAGATGTTGGTACTTCTATCTTAGATATGAATAGAGCAACTCAAAAATCGACTATTGATGAAGTTAGATTATCAGGTAGTTATGAAATGGACTTTGATGGTATTGAATTACTTGAAAGTGGTAAAATTGATTTCGGTATCGGTTCTCGTACCATGGAAAGCCACTCACAACAAAGTTTAACTCGTCATACTATGGGTAACTGGGGTATCGAAAATCCAGGTGAATTACCTGAAGGTTATCTTGATAAAGTTAATTTCCTTGCTGAATTTGACGATTACGATACAACTGGTGCATTTAGCCAAGGCTTTACAGGTGATGCTGCGCAAATTGCTACATGGGCCGCTGAAGAATACGGTTTTGATTTAGTAGCTAACAATGCAAATGCAACAGATCGAACAATTACAGAAGAGATAACGACTGCATTTGCTCAATTCTCAACATACGGTTATATAAGTGAATTACCATTCAACCTTTCTGTTGGGTTACGTTATGAAAACACTGATATCACATCTTCAGCACAAGTAACTTTACCAAATGCTGTTGCATGGGAATCAGATAACGACTTCAATGTTCGTTTTGGTGAAGGTGCAGAGTCTTATTCTGAATCAGCAAGTTACGATCACTTATTACCAAGCTTGAACTTCGATATTAGTTTAAGACAAGATGTTAAAGCTCGTTTTTCTTATAGCACAACTATCGCTCGTCCTACGTACGATCAATTAAGCACTGCAGCTAGTGATGTTTCTGGTCCAACTGGCCCTACAATTCTAACTGGAACTACAAATGGTTCAGCTTCAAACGGTAATGTAGCCTTAATACCATTAGAGTCAGATAATATTGACTTGTCTGTTGAATGGTACTTTGATGATGCAAGTTATGTGTCTGTTGGTTATTACCAAAAAAATATTGCAAACTTCACAGGTCGTGAGCCAGTTACTGAAAATGTATATGGGTTACGTGATGCGACAGCAGGTCCTCGTGCATTAGCAGCTCAACAAGCACTAATAGACTTAGATATTGCTGTTACTGATGCTAACTTATTTGGCATGATTGCAGCCACAGAAAATGGCATAACATTTAACTTAGCTGACGTTGAACAGTACGGTATCGACTATGATATTTTACCAAACAGCGATGATCCATTAATGGACTTTAATGTAACTAAGTTTGTTAATAATGAAGAAGCTAGTATTGATGGTTTTGAACTTGCTATACAACACTTCTTTGGTGACAGTGGCTTTGGTTTCCAAGCTAACTACACAACAGTTAACGGTGATATTGGGTTTGATAACAATGGTGATCCATCAATCACTCAATTTGCATTGGTTGGTTTAAGTGATACTGCTAACTTAGTAGCTATATATGAAAAAGATGGCTTCCAAGCTCGTATTGCTTATAACTGGCGTGACAAGTTCTTGAACAGTCAAGCGCGATTTGTAAATGAACCTGGTTATACTGAAGCGTATGCTCAGATTGACTTCAATGCTTCATACCAAGTCAACGAAGAATTATCTGTTTTCTTCGAAGGTATTAACTTAACTGGTGAAGATACACGTACTCATGGCCGTACAGCTGCTCAATTATGGAGTTTAGAAGAACAAAAAGCACGCTTTGCTCTAGGTGCTCGTTATAACTTCTAAGTAAAATAGTTATTAATCAATAATCAAAATGCCGTATAGTTAATACGGCATTTTTTTTGACCGAGACTAATTATAATTGCTATAAAAAATAGGCAAAAAATGGATACAAAAATTAATCATATTGTTGTCGTTGGTGGCGGATCTGCTGGTTGGTTAACTGCAGGGTTACTAGCGGCTGAACATGGGCAACAGCTTAAAATATCTTTAATTGAATCACCTCATATTAATACCTTAGGCGTTGGTGAAGGTACTTGGCCTTCAATGCGTAATACATTACAACGAATTGGTATTGAGGAAATAGATTTTCTACGAACTTGTGATGCATCATTTAAACAGGGATCTAAATTCATTAATTGGTGTAATGATCAAGGTAATGACTTTTATTATCACCCTTTTATGTCACCTACTGGCTATGAACATATTAATTTACATAGCGTATGGCAATCTCAAGCTCCACATCAAACATTCGCATCAGCTATTAACAACCAAAGTGACGTTTGCCAAGCCGGTCTTGCGCCGAAACAATTAGCAACACCATCATATGCATCAGTGACTAATTACGGCTATCACTTAGATGCCACTAAATTTGCACAATTATTAACAACACATTGCACTACAAAGCTAGGCGTTAATCATATTCAAGATCATATTATTAGTATTAATAATGATAGCGACGATTACATACAATCTATTGAGACCGAAAGTGGACAAACTATTAAAGGTGATCTATTTATTGATTGCTCTGGATTAACTGGGTTATTAATTGGTCAACACTATGGCATCAAAAACCTTAGTCAAAAGCACATTCTATTTAATGACTCAGCATTAGCAGTGCAAGTACAATATGAAAATGATGACTCACCTATTGAGTCAGCCACGTTATCAACCGCAGTCGATAATGGCTGGATATGGGATATAGGATTGCCTAGTCGTCGTGGAACAGGACACGTTTATTCGAGTCAGTATCAGACTGATGAACAGGCAAAAGAAACGTTAACCAAATACCTTAGTGAAACGATAGGAACTGAAAAAACGCAAGCTCTCAGTTTTAGAAAAATATCTTTTGAACCAGCTTATAGAAAGAAATTCTGGCATAAAAATGTAGTGGCGGTTGGTATGTCTGCCGGTTTCATCGAGCCCCTTGAAGCTTCTGCATTAGCACTCGTCGAGCTGTCTATATCAATGATCAGTGAACAGATGCCTAAAAACAGAGAACAAATGGCTATTATTGAAAAGCGATTTAACCAGCGCTTTGAATATCGCTGGCAACGTATAATTGAGTTTTTAAAACTGCATTACGTCATCAGTAAGCGTGAAGGTAAATATTGGGATGCTCATAAAGCTTCAGATTCTATACCTTCAAGATTGCAGGAGTTATTAACGCTTTGGAAATATCAGACACCGAGTCGTTATGACCTACCTGAGCAAGAAGAGATTTTTCCATCCGTCAGCTATCAATATGTACTTTACGGCATGGGTTTTAAAACAAGTCCTGTTCAATTGAGCCAAGAAAAACAAAAAATAGGTGCTCAATTAATTCTACAAAACACTCAAAAAACCAAACAATGTTTAGATGGATTACCCTCTAATCGTACTTTAATTCGCTCTCTTATTACGCAGTCACCTAAGGAGTTATAATGAATAATAAAATAAACCATGTGGTTATCGCTGGCGGTGGTACTGCTGGCTGGATGGCGGCAGCTGCTATAACAAAATTAATTGGTCACGCTACCAAAGTCACACTTGTTGAATCTGATGATATTGGAACCGTTGGGGTTGGCGAAGCCACTATTCCACCAATTAAAACCTTTCATAAGTTGTTAGGTATTAACGAACAAGAAATGATGCGTTACACAAACGCGACCTTCAAATTAGGTATAAGCTTTGAAAATTGGGGACAAAAAGGTGATGAATACATTCACTCTTTTGGTATGACAGGTAAAGAATGTTGGGCTGGTGAGTTTCATCATTTTTGGTTACATGGCTTACGTCATGGCCACACTAGCCCATTTGGTGATTATTGTTTAGAACTACAAGCTGCCAAAGCTAATAAATTTGGACTATCAGCCCAAAACCCAGTTAATTACGCCTATCATCTTGATGCAACTTTATACGCTAAATACTTACGGAATTTTAGTGAGAAGTTAGGCCTAAATCGACAAGAAGGGAAAATTTCTGAAGTTAGAAAGTGTAAATCCACAGGTAATATATCCGAGCTTGTGCTAGATAGTGGGCAAGTTATCAGTGGTGACTTATTTATTGATTGCACAGGCTTCAAAGGTCTACTGATTGAACAAGCACTGCATACCGGCTACGAAGACTGGTCTCATATCCTACCTTGCGATAGTGCGATTGCGGTACAAACAAAAACGGTTGAGTCACCTCGTCCTTATACTCGATCAATTGCACATGATAGTGGCTGGCAATGGCGTATCCCATTACAAAATCGTGTTGGTAATGGTTTAGTTTATTGCAGTAAATATATTAGTGATGAGCAGGCAAAAGAAACATTACTCAATAATATTGAAGGTGAAATGTTAACAGAGCCTCGTGTCATTAAGTTTAAAACTGGACGAAGACGTAAGGGGTGGAATAAAAACTGTATTGCCTTAGGATTAGCTAGTGGGTTTATTGAGCCACTAGAATCAACCAGTATTCATTTGATTATGTCGGGTGTTATCCGTTTGTTAAGATTATTTCCTTTTGACGGTATTACCGACAATATAGTTAATGAATACAATAATAAGCTCGACAGTGAACTTAATTCTATTCGTGACTTTATTGTATTGCATTATAAAGTGACTGAACGTGATGACAGCAACTTTTGGGATCATTGTCGTACTATGGATATTCCTGATTCGTTATCGCATAAAATTGACCTATTTAAGAATAGCGGACGCGTATTTTTAGATGATGGCGATATTTTCCGTGTCGATTCTTGGACTCAAGTTATGCTTGGTCAGAGAATTATGCCAGAACAATACCATCATATTGCGAGTATTATGACTGAGCAAGAATTAACGCAATTTATGAATGGCTTAAAACAGGATGTTAAACAACGCGTCCAGATGCTACCCAACCATAAAGACTTTATTGATAAGTATTGTAAAGCAGGATAAGCAATATCTAACTTCAAAATATCTCCATAAAAGAAGCCGCTAATTTGAGCGGCTTTTTTATTTTAATAATATGTACGTGTGAAGAGAAAATACTAAGCAGTCATTAAGCACTGATGGAATTAGAATCAAATACAGTTTCTTCGCCCATCACTATCACGTCTGCTTTTTTGAAGAAGTTAAAGTCCGTTGCAGTGCATGAACAGTAAGCGCCCATCATAGTGCTGACAATCAAGTCACCATTGTTTAGTTTTGGTAACATAATATTGTCTGATATCACATCAATACTGTCACAAGTTGGTCCTGCTAAAACCGAAGAATAAACATCATTAGACTGCTTTACACTTTTAGTTTCGTACTTAGCTTCATCAAACATCAAGCCGCTAAAAGACCCATAAATTCCATCGTCTAAATAGTACCAAGTTTGTCCATTGCGTTCAGCCTGTCCCATTACAGAGGCAATATTGGTGACTGATGGCGCAACTAAGTAACGTCCTGGCTCTGCAATAACTCTAACTGTTTCTGGCAATACGTTTAATGCTTGACGGATAGGCTCGCAAAATATATTTATTGGTGATACATCTGCCGTATATTGCACCGGAAAACCACCGCCAATATCAAGAGTACTTAATGCAGGTAAGCCTGCATCTGTCACTTGTTGCATGATTTCATTACAACGTGATATTGCAATAGCGTATTTATCGCCAGATCGCGTTTGTGACCCAACATGAAACGACAAACCTTTTATACGAATACCTAAGTCAAACGCATGAGTTATAAGCTCTAATGCTTGCTCTGGTTTACAGCCAAACTTTTTAGATAAGTCAGCGAGAACATCAGCATTAGGAAAGCTGATACGCAATAAAAGCTCGACCTGCTCACGATAAGGAATAAACTTTTCTAATTCATTTACGTTATCCACAACAAACACAGTACAGCCATAACGTAATGCGTGTTGAATATCACTGTCACGTTTTATTGGATGCGTTTGGATTGTACGTTCACTTGGTACGCCAACAGATTGCACTAAGTCTACTTCTCCGTTAGTGGCCAAATCAAAATAAGCCCCTTCTGCCAGTAACGTTCTAACTACCGCTGGATGAGGTAATGGCTTAAGTGCGTAATGCAATTCAACGTTTGGTAATGCGTCTTGTAATGCACGATATTGCTGACGAACCACGTCACAATCTAATACCATTAACGGCGTGCCAAACTGCGCAACTAAAGAGTCAATAGTATTACTGTCTAATGAGTTAGCAACATCACCGTTAATAGGTGAAACAATGGTTGAGGTTAAGTTCTTTTCTAAGTTTGTAACAGACATCGCAATTTCTCCAAACGTTTTCATAAAGCTATATAAACCAATTAAGGTTTGAGCGAGTTAAACATATTTAAATATTCAAATTCACTCTTGGATAGTTGCTCTATTGCCTGGCCGCATTTGCGATGTACTTGGATTGGCTATCAACAAGAAGTGGCGGGATAATAAATAAATTTTCGCCTAATGCAACTTTTTATTATTCAATAAAACAGACTTTTTGATGATGTTTTTTCTAGAGAGTAATACAGGAGAAACCAACAGTAATTTACAATTACTATATATATTTCAGACAGATAAATAAAAGTACGTGTTAATAATTATGTTAACTGCAGGTTAATGAGAACGGTTTTTGAGTCTTTATCCATATCCTCAAAATATTTTTATCGTGAAGTAATAAAATATTTATTGAAATAGCATTAATCAAGTAATCCACTTAGTTTTCATTAAAAAGTAGATAATTATTTCCAAAAAAAAATGGAAGCTAGGCTTCCATTTTTAATCATTATTTATGTATCAACGTTTCGTAAATGAAAGGTACATAGCACCTAGCATTTAAGCGCTATGATCACTGACAACTAATTGTCGCTTGAGCAGCTGTATTAGGCTCAAGTTTAATGTCTGCAACACTAAGTTTAAGTTTACCTTTTGATGATAATTCAAATGGTACAACTAAGTTACTCATAATAGTGCCGGTATTTGCATAACAAGCCATATCAATTGACAGCGTTTGCCATTCGTTTAGCGGCATTGCATTTAGTTGTTTTGTGATATCAATACTTGAACCACAGCTATTTTGACTATCGCCTTCACCTTCGCAGTTCATCGATAGTTCAACTTTACCCGCTGGCTTTTCCATAACGTTAACTTGGAAGTATAATGCAGATTGCACTTCTAGGGCTGAGCGTAAATCTTCACGAAAACTACTTTTACTAGCGATTCTTATACCTGCTCTTTCTGAGCCGTCTAATGTTATTTGGCGTGCATCTTCTTGCACTACTTTATCCACTGTACGATAAGCTAATGCACCCAATGTCTGTGCACTAGATTTAACTTCCATTTCTTTATCGCCTGAAAATAACCATAGTAACCAAGGTTTTTGCATTTCACCGTTAAATATTTGTCTCGTAGTTACTTGAGATAAGTCACGTTTAACAACGTCGTTTAAGTTATCAGGCAGTACGTTTTTATCACCATACTGCAAACCAAAACCATACGGTAATAATGGAGTGTAGTTTTCATCAAAACGATTTATCACTGCTTGGTCTGGAGATTTAGGCCAAGTAAAAGATAATTTACCTTTGAAGTCATTTTGAACTGAACCGTCCGCATTAGCCAAAATAACATCCGCTACGCCTTGCCCTTCTGAACCCGGTAACCAAGCTGCTACAAATGCATCACTTGCGTTAAGTTCGGCATTCACCCACATTGGACGACCCGATAAGAAGATTGAAACTACTGGAATACCTTGAGCTTTAAGTTTCTGAAGTAACGCTAAATCTGCTTTTTCACCACGTTGATAATCTAAGTTTTCACGGTCACCATGACCTTCTGCGTAAGGTTCTTCACCAAAGACAACAACCGCAACGTCAGGTTTGGTTGTGAACGTACCATCTTCACTCAATGTCACTTTACCGCCTGCTGATTTTACTTGGTCAGCAATTCCTTTATAGATAGACGAACCACCTGGGAAGTCTGCATTAGTGTTATTAGTACCTTGCCAAGTGATTGACCAACCACCAGATTGTTTACCGATATTATCAGCACCGTTACCCGCTACTAGAATGTGACTTGTTGGCTTAATAGGTAATACATTTTTATTTTTTAATAATACCAAAGACTCTTGAACCGCTTGGCGTGCAACATCTCTATGCGCTTGAGCACCAATCAATTCAACTTTACCAGAGAATTGACGATTAGCTGGGCTTGGTTTATTAAACAAATCAGCACGTAATTTAACGCGTAAAATACGAGTAACTGCATCGTCAATACGACTCATTGCAATAACACCATCTTTTACTTGTTGTACTGTATTTTCAAACAAAGGTTTCCAAGCAGCAGTTGGCACCATGAAAATATCTAAGCCAGCGTTAATTGCTTGAGGGCAATTTTCGTTAGTACAGCCTTTGATTTGACCATGACCATTCCAGTCACCAACAATAAATCCATCAAAACCCATTTGTTCTTTAAGAACATTAGTTAATAGATATTTATTACCGTGAATTTTATCACCGTGCCAGCTATTAAAAGATGCCATTACAGATTGCGCACCAGCAGATAAACCGCCAACGTAACCTTGTGCATGAATATCAAATAACTCTTGCTCAGAAGCAATATTATCACCTTGATCATCACCTTTTACGGTACCGCCATCACCTACAAAGTGCTTAACTGTACTAATAACTCGGTCATTACTTAAAAAGTCTTTATCTGCATGGCCCTGTAAACCTTTTACAATAGACGCTGCATAACTACGAACAATCTCTGGATCTTCAGAGTAACCTTCATAAGTACGACCCCAACGGTCATCACGAACGACAGCTACAGTAGGAGCAAATACCCAATCAATACCAGTAACCATTACTTCTGTAGCCGTTACCTTTGCAATCTCTTCAATTAAATCAGGGTTGTTAGCTGCACCAAGACCTATGTTATGCGGGAACAAGGTCGCGCCAATTACATTGTTATGACCGTGAACTGCATCCGTTCCCCACATTGTTGGAATATTAGAGCCATCAATACTGTCATCTATAGATGCTTGATATAAATCTTCAGCTAATTTAATCCAATCTGCAGGAGTCGATTGTTTATTATTGTTTGGAAAACCACCGCCACCATTAAGGTAAGAACCAAAACCATACTTACGCATATCTTCAACGGTAATATCACGAATTTCAGGTTGCATCATTTGCGCAACTTTTTGCTCAAGCGTCATTGTTGACATTATTTCAACAATTTTACTTTCGATTTTGTCATCTTTTTTAACAGCAATATCTAATACAGGCCAAATATCACTCGCATCTTTTTCAGATGAGTCAGGGCCAGTTCCACAGGCAGCTAATGTCATTGCGACAACAGAAGCAATTACCGTCTTATGATTTAAAAATGATTTTTTCATATTAATATTTCTCATAAATTATTTTACTTTAAACGTTAACTGTTTCTGGTTTACTACCAACCAAACCGTAGTACGCTATGTAGGCGTAACAAATAATTGGTAAAGCAAACGCGAGTTGTACACCAATTGAATCCGCTAATACACCTTGAAGTACTGGCACAATAGCACCACCTACAATAGCCAAACATAAAATACCTGAACCTTGGCTTGTGTGTTTACCTAAACCTTTTAACGCTAGGCTGAAAATAGTTGGGAACATAATAGAGTTACATAACCCCACTAATAAAATTGCCCACATAGCCACAGAGCCAGAAGTTAGAATAGTTATAATAATTAGTACCATCGCCGCTGATGCATTAAATGCTAATGCTTTGCCTGCTGCTACTTTTTGCATAATAGCTGCACCAAGGAAACGACCAACCATTGCACCGCCCCAATAATAAGTTAAATACTTGGCAGCTTCTTTTTCTTCTAAGCCAGCAATATCTGCTTCACCAAAGAAACTAACTAAAAAGCCACCAATAGAAGCTTCAGCGCCTACGTAAACAAAAATACCAACAGCACCCAATACTAAATGACGATATTGCAATGCAGATCCTTCTACTTTTTCACTCTCTTCAGCTTCAGCTTCTTTTAAGTTAGGTAATTTTAAATAGGCAAATATTGCGGCTAAAATTAATAACATTGCAGTTAACACGAGATAAGGTATTTGAACTGACTCAGCATTTTGCGCTTTGCTTACTGCGCTAGTAGCTTCATCTAAAATTAACCACGCGCCTAAATATGGTGCCACAGTCGTACCTAGAGCATTAAATGCTTGCGTCATTGTTAAACGAGATGAAGCCGTTTCTTTAGGACCTAATAAGGTAACAAAAGGGTTGGCTGACACCTGTAATAGAGTGATACCACTGGCTAATACAAACAAAGCTCCTAAAAATAATGGATAGCTATGGACTGACGCCGCAGGATAAAACATTAAACAACCTACAGCTGCGACAACTAACCCAATAACAATCCCTTTTTGATAACCTAGTTTTTTCACCAAAAAGCCAGAAGGTAATGACACTAAGAAGTAGGCACTAAAAAAACAAAAATGAACCAACATAGCTTGTGTGTAGTTAAGGTCAAAAACCCCTTTTAAGTGTGGAATAAGTATATCGTTCATGCAGGTAATAAAGCCCCACATGAAGAACAAAGTCGTTAATGACGTCAAGGCAAAGTTGTAGTTCTTACCGTCATTGATTGTGTTGTGCATATCTGTTGAATGACCAGACGAAGCCATGGTGTTCCCCTCAAGATTGATTTTTATTTTGTTAAATTTTTATTATTGGGTATACAAGAAAAAAATTAATAGTTGGATAGAAAATCATTATTGACCTTTGACCAATTACTAATTACCCTTACCTGAATTGTAAGCGCTTTCATTGTCAGTATTAGAAAGGTTTATGTCTATTTTTTCAAGTGTTTTATATATGTATAGAAATATAACGCTACAAATTAAAACAAAAACTAAGTTAGAGTTATTATGACCGCAATTAAATTACCATCGAATTCAAAAATGTTATCGCCAGATTTCACCTTTGGTGTAGCAACAGCTTCCTTCCAAATTGAAGGTGGTATAGACGACCGACTACCATGTATATGGGATACTTTTTGTGCCAAAGAAGGCACAGTTGTAGACAACTCTGACGGTTCAGTTGCTTGTGATCATTATAATCTATGGCCTCAAGATGTTGAATTAATTGAATCGTTAGGCGTTGATGCTTATCGCCTTTCTATTTCATGGCCACGCGTAATTACGGTTGACGGTCAATTAAATCCAAAAGGTGTAAAGTTTTACACTGACCTGTTAGATGCATTAAATGCCAAAGGCATTAAAACTTTTGTTACTTTATACCACTGGGACTTACCGCAACATCTTGAAGACCAAGGTGGCTGGTTAAATCGTGAAACTTCTTATAAATATGCAGAGTATGTTGATTTAATTACTAAAGCATTGGGCAGTAGAGTTCATTCTTACGCCACTTTTAACGAACCATTTTGCAGTGCTTTCTTAGGTTATGAAATTGGTGTACATGCTCCAGGTATCGTAGGTAAAGAATTTGGTCGTAAAGCAGCGCATCATATTCTGTTAGCTCATGGTTTAGGCATGAAGGTGTTACAAAAAAATAGCCCTGATAGCATGAATGGTATTGTTCTAAACTTTACGCCTTGTTACCCATCAACAGATTCACCTGAAGATAAATTAGCAGCTGATTACGCTGACCAATATATAAATCAGTGGTACGCAAAGCCATTATTTGATGCTGCCTACCCTGCAATGATTGATGAATTACCTGATAACTGTAAACCAATAATTCTTGATGGCGATATGGAGATCATTGCTCAGCCTCTTGATTTTATAGGCATTAATTACTATACACGTTTGACTTACAGTGCACCTACCGAAGTTGGTGAGTTTTATACTGAGCTAGAGCATTTATATCCTAGAACGGATATAGGCTGGGAAATTTATCCAAAAGCTTTAACAGAATTATTAGTATCACTAAACAAGCTATATAAATTGCCTCCTATATATATAGCAGAAAATGGTGCCGCTATGCCTGATAAAGTAGAGAATGGCGTGATCAACGATTTAGATCGTATCGATTATTACAATACTCACCTTAATGCGGTAAACGATGCTATTGAACAAGGTGTTAACGTACAAGGTTATTTTGCTTGGAGCTTAATGGACAACTTTGAATGGGCAGAAGGATACTTAAAACGCTTTGGTATTGTTCGAGTTGATTATGTCACACAAGAAAGAACCATTAAAAATAGCGGTCACGCTTATAAAGCGTTAATTAGCCAACGTCAAAAATAATGTAAACAAGGCCTTTTAAAAGGCCTTGTTTTTATCTTAATATTATAAAAACAACAATAAGAATCAATCATGACAAAAATTCCATTTTACGAAAAAGTAGGATATGCCTTTGGGGATGCAGCAGCTAACTTAGTTTGGCGTGGTGCATTAGCGTATCTTGCAGTATTTTATACTGATACATTTGGCTTAACGGCAACTGCAGCAGCTATGTTGTTCCTTGTGGTTCGTCTTACCGACGGTATTACCGATATTATTATGGGTATGATCGCCGACAGAACAGACACTAAATGGGGTAAATTTAGACCTTGGATTATATGGTCCACGCCATTTTTAGGCCTGTTTATGGTCCTAGTTTTCACCACACCAGATTTAAGTGAAGGCGGTAAGCTAGCTTATGCATACTTCACATATATTGGTTTAACCTTAGCTTATACCGTTAACAACGTGCCTTATTCGGCATTAATGGGCGTAATGACTGACGACGACAAAGAACGTACAAGTTTGTCAGGCTTTCGTTTTGCCGGCGCATTTTTAGGTGGTTTGGCGGTTATGGGCTTTACCCCGCAACTTGTTGCTTGGTTAGGTGCTGGTGATGATGTCATGGGTTATCAATACACTATGTATGTGTTTTCAGGTGCATTAGTAATATTAATGCTTATCAGTTTTACTAGCACAAAGGAACGTATTAGCCCGCCAATTTCAGCCGACACTGATTTAAAATCTGAACTATTTGATTTAATGAAAAACCTGCCATTTATCATTTTGCCGTTATTATCTATCACTCTTTTTTTCTATTACCGAGATTTAAACAGTGGATTATTTTTTGCTGCAGTAATGGTTGCTATGTGGTTTGTGATCAAAAAACTCATTAACAAAAACTCCGATGAGATGAGCGGAACTCAAAGAGATATGGTTGATTTGTTAACTAACAAACCTTGGTTAATCTTATTGGGTATGGGCTTTTTGACTATGATGCTAAATGGCATTAAGTACGGTGCTATTGCTTATTACTTTAAATATTTTATTGGTGATGAATTGATGGCAGGTCAATATTTTGTTGGCTTATTAGTTGTTTCTATTATTGGTGCCTTATGTACTAGCCCTCTTTCTAAATGGTTAGGTCGTAAAAAATTATTTATTGTATCGTTAATATTAAGTGGTTTACTGACAATAGCTCTTTTTTGGGCTCCTCAAGGTAATGCAACTTATGTATTTATTGTAGGTTGTAGCGCTGAGTTTTTCGCCGCAATATTACCAACATTATATTTCTCAATGTTAGGCGACTCTGCTGATTATTCTGAATGGAAAAATGGCCGTCGTGCCACTGGTTTAATTTATTCTGCAGGCACCTTTGTACAAAAAACCGGTGGCGGTTTTGCTGGTGCATTAGTGTTAATCGTACTTGCTGGTTATGGGTATGACGGTATGGATCAAGCAACCATTGAAAGCTCATTACCTGGCATGCAATTGCTTATGAGTTGGATACCTGCTGCATTTAGTTTTACTGCAGCAGCGTTAATGGTTTTTTATCCAATAACTGATTTAAAACAGCAACAAATGAGTAAAGACTTAATCCAACGTCGATTAGATAATAAATAATAATACGTATTCCTACTACTATTTATTATTCCCCTAACGCTGAGCTTGTTAGGGGGGGTTATCTTTCATTTTAAGCAACCTTTAGTGGAAATTATTCCCAATCGCGGTATAAACATCATTCTTAAGTGCAGTGTTTAATGGATTAAATAGGTATGTTTATAACAAAGAGTGGGGATAACTTAACCTCAATCCGACGGGCTGGGATTATTTGTCACTCCAACTTCCTTCTTTTTATTTTAGCCAGACACTTAAATAGAAACGCTATTCTCTAGTCTTCTGCCTCGCTGGATGCAACAAATAATGGCCAGCCTTGAGAAAATGAAAGATAAACAGCCTCTATTACCAATTAATTAAATTGGTATTAACAACCATTAAGGTTAGACTAACAAAAATAAATTCCCTTATAATCCTAAAAAGGAACACAATGGCCACCATATACCAAGTTTCAGCTCTTGCTGGCGTTTCATTAGCGACGGTTTCCCGCGTTATGAATAACAATGCCAAAGTAAGTGATAAAACGAAACAAAAGGTAGTGGATGCCATGAAAGAGCTAGGATATCGTCCCAATGCAACAGCTCGTTCCCTTGCATCGAGTCGCAGTGATAGTGTCGGCTTGTTAGTTTCTGAGTTACATGGGCCCTTTTTCGGGCAAATGATGGGCGGAACTGAGTCTGAATTACGCGACGCAGGAAAACACGTGATTATCACCACTGGACACAGTGACGAAGAAAAAGAAATCGATGGTATTGAGTTTTTATTAAGCCGAAATTGTGATGCATTAATTTTACATGTGGAAGCTGTTTCAGATGAATATTTAATACAGTTAAATAAAGGCAAAGTGCCGATTGTTCTTATTAATCGTTTTATCGAAGAAATGGCCGACAGCTGTATTACCCTAGATAATGCACTAGGTGGATACTTAATGACTAAGTCCATCCTAGCAAAAGGCCACACTGAGATAGCGTATATCTCTGGACCTAACTGGAAGTCAGATTCAAACGAGAGAATTGAAGGTCATAAAAAAGCCTTACAAGAATACAACCTGCCATTTAATGAACAACTCATGTATCAAGGTGACTTTACCCAAAGTGGAGGCTGTGATGGCTTATCCAGTCTGTTAGAGATAGGACACCCTTTCACTGTATTAATTTGCGGTAATGATGAAATGGCATCGGGGGCATTAGCAACGGCTCGTCAAAAAGGCCTGGATGTACCTAAAGACTTATCTATTGTTGGATTTGATAACGTGATTTACGCTAGTTTATTATTTCCAACCCTTACTACCATAGACTATCCAATCAGAGATATGGGGCATATGGCGGCAAGGCTAATATTAAAGAATATTTACGGTCACAAAAAATTGGATATTCGTCATCAATTCCTACCTAAATTAGTTGAACGAGACTCAGCAATCTCCATTTAGACTAAATTCATCTATAAAAGTGATGACATTTTTAGATCAATACATAATCAACTAATTTACATTCCCATATTGATTTTAACGGTTTAAATATACTAACGCATCATCTCAGCTTCAATTTCTTCTAACGACTTACCTTTAGTCTCTGGGAATAGTTTTATAACTAACACTAAACTAACTAAAGCACACACACCGTAAATTAAGAAGGTTACTGCCGAACCAAGAACCTCCAACTCCCAAGGGAATACAAAGGTCACTGTGAAGCTAACAATGCTGTTAATTACACTGACAAACGAAATAGCGATACCGCGAATATGGTTGGGGAATATTTCAGAGAACATCACCCACATTACCGGCCCTAAAGAAAATGCGAACGAGGCAACAAAACCTAAAATTCCTAATAAAATAATAGTCGCATTCATGGTCGCGGCTAGTTTTAAAATATCACCTTGGTGTGCATTAAATACTTGTTGACCAACCTGCTTAACAACCGCTTGCTTAAACTCAACGTCTGACTGATAAGACTGTGTTTGTATAGATTCTAACTTGTTGAGTGACTTTTCTTTTACCACTAAGTCATCGATATCTTGCGAAGTTAATTTATATGTCGCTTGAGAGAACCCATATGCACACAAAGCCATACTCAGAGTCACACCGGCTAAGCCAATAGTTAACAGAGGTTTGCGTCCTAATTTATCTATTAACATCATAGCAGCAACAGTAAATAATACATTGATCACCCCTACCAAAACGGCTTGAGAGAAAGCAGCGTTTGTACCAACACCACTTTGCTCAAAAATACTTGGTGCATAAAAGAAAATCGCATTTATTCCTGTGATCTGCTGCGCAATACCAACAATTATACCTACGGTAATAGCAAAACGAATTTTTGAATTAAACAAATACTTTAAGCTTGCCACTAACGATGAGTCTTTATTCTCAAGTGAAGTTTTTATCTGGTTAATTTCATTTTGGTGAATATTATCTTCAACGTCTGTATTTAATTGTCTAAATACTTTAAGTGCATCTTCATCTTGTCCCTTTAGAGCTAACCAACGTGGACTGCGCGGAATAATAAATAGTAGAGCAAACCAAGCCAAAGCGGGAATAATTTCTAACCCCAACATCCAACGCCAAGTGTCAGTATCAAGTCCAACAGCACTAACCCAGGTTGCTGAAGATTGACTAAGTTCTAGTACATAATAGTTGGCAAAATACGCTGCGGACAAACCAACAACCACGTTAAGTTGATTAATAGAAACTAACTTACCTCGTTGTTTTGGTTGGCTAATTTCAGCAATGTACATAGGTGCAATCATCAGTGAACAAAAAGCCAGACCGCCAATAAAACGAGCGGAGACTAACATCCAATAACTGGTTGAAAACGCCGAAGCTATTGCAGAGAGTAAATAAAATAATGCGATAGCGATAAGTAAATTTCTACGACCAAAGCGGTCGGCTAATGCCCCTGCAGTAACAGTGGCAATTATAGCCCCTAGAGTAGGAGCACTAACAACAAAACCTTGTTCAATGGAGTTGAGATTAAACTCCGAGACGATAAAGTTTAAAGTGCCGGAGATCACTGAGGCATCAAAGCCAAAAATAAATCCACCTAAGGACACTATGATTGTATACAAAAAAACTGGGGATATTTTCATATTATGGATGTTACGTTACTGATATTAGCGCTTACTTTATCACGCCCGTAACAAATTGGCTGCCGTTACATACAAACTATTTGCATTCAGGGTTTTACATTCAACAATAGCTAGTAACATCAATGTAAACTTCATCGTTAAATTACATTATTTCAGCGGTTATTAATATCATGTCATTGAACACAAGAGTAATATTGGTACTAGCATCTCCCATTACTTTTCTAAATTTAAATTATTTAAGGATAACTAAATGAATAAAAAAGCCTTACCAAGATTATTAGGCTTGTTTGTTTTACTGACTTTAGCTGGCTTCACACAAGCTGCTGAAACAAAAAAACAAGATAAAAGAGCCGACTATATACGTTCTCATTACGCTAAATATGAATACCAAATTCCAATGCGAGACGGTATTAAGTTATTTACTTCCGTTTATATTCCTTATGATAAAAAATCTGAATATCCAATGATGATGCAACGTACTCCATATAGAGTTGCACCATACGGCGTAGATAAATATAAAACTAAATTAGGTCCAAGTGAAATCTTTGAAAAAGAAGGTTTTATCTTTGTATTCCAAGATGTGCGCGGTAAGTTCATGTCGGAAGGAAAATACGTCAACATGCGCCCTCAAGATGCAGGCGATAAAGGCGGAAAAGCCACAGACGATGCAACTGACACTTATGACACCATAGATTGGTTAGTTAAAAATGTACCAAACAATAACGGTAAAGTTGGTATGTGGGGAACATCATATCCAGGTTACTACACTTCTGTAGCTGCGATAAATAGCCACAAAGCACTAAAAGCAATATCACCACAAGCACCAATTGCAGATTGGTTTTTTGACGATTTTCATCGTAACGGTGCGTTTTCTACACCAATGGCGTTTATTTTCTTTGATACTTTTGATAAGCAACGCGACGGAGAATTTGCTTATTGGCCAAAAGGCATGGACTCAGTAACGCCAGATGGTTATGAGTTTTTCCGTAATTTAGGCCCGCTTTCAAATGTTAATAAAAACTACTTTAAAGGCGAACGTCCATTCTGGAATGAATTAACTGAACATCCAAATTACGATTCATACTGGCAAAAGCGTGATCTACTTCAACACCTTGATAATGTAAAACCTGCAACGTTAGTTGTTGGTGGCTGGTATGACACTGAAGACTTATATGGTCCATTATCAACTTATAAAACAATGTCACAAAATAATAAAAAGGATAACGTACATATTGTTATGGGTCCTTGGTACCACGGTCAATGGAATAGTAAAGATGGCTCAAAAATGGGTGAAGCTGATTTAGGTTTCAATACCAGTGAATGGTTTCAAGAACGTGTTTTATTGCCATTTTTTAAAGACAACTTAAAAGACGCTGACACCGGCTCATTATCACAAGCAACTATATTTGAAACCGGTGCTAATCGCTGGCGCGAGTTTGACACTTGGCCACCAAAAAAAGGCAAAGATGTCACTTTATATATGGGTAATAATGAAAAGTTACTCACTCATAAAGACAAACAGGGCGGTTTTAGCGATTACATTAGTGATCCTAAAAAACCAGTTCCACACTCTGCCCATACAAGTCGTGGTTGGGATCGTCCATACATGGCTGAAGATCAACGTTTTACCGCTCGTCGTACCGATGTTTTAGTATTTAACAGCGATGTGGCAACGGAAGATCAAACCATTGCAGGTGCTATCGACTTAAACTTATGGTTCTCTACCGACCAAAGTGCTGCAGATATTGTGGTTAAATTAGTGGATGTATTTCCTGGAATGGATGCAAGCAGTAATAAAGTTGATAAAGAGACTGGTAACCGTCATGAATTAGTTCGTTGGGGCATTATTCGCGGTCGTTTCAGAAACAGTATGAGCACACCAGAGCCATTTGAACCGAATAAACCAACCTTGGTTAAGTTTGAGTTATTGGATGTATTGCACACCATAAAACGTGGGCATAAATTACAAATCCAAGTGCAAAGCAGTATGTTCCCGTTCATGGATATGAATCCGCAAAAATACGTAGGTAATATCTTTAATGCTAAAGCTGAAGACTATGTCAGAGCAGAGCACAAACTATATCACAGCGACAAATACCCAAGTTCAATCGAGTTTAAAGTTATAGATCGTTAGAATATAACTGATCCTTTAAAACACACTAAAATCCCCGCTCTGTGCGGGGATTTTTATTTAAGCAACAACATGTATTCGGTTAACTTAAGTTAAGCTGAACTCATCAAAGATTGTTATCAAGCGGCATGTGCAGCTTCTGAAACTGAACTAAATGTATTTTCTAAATTTAAATTAATATTCAGTTTTAATTTACGAGCGATATCACTTGATGAAATAACACCACGAATATGATGGTTAGACTTATCTAAAACTAAACAGTGGCGAAGCTTATAATTATTTAACGCCATAAGTACATCATTCACAGTCGCATTTTTTAATTCATCAAAATCAAAGGCATGCAAACGATATTTAGGGATCATTAAATCATCAACCAATACTTCATCTCGGCTGTTACTTTTTGATACTTGAGCTAGTATTTTCTGCTCTGTTAATTCGTTAGTACTAATAATACCTAAAAAGTCATTATCTTCAGACACCACTATTTTCATCCTAACATGGGTTTTTAACATTAGTTTTAAAGTATTTTCGGCAGATACTCCCCTTTCAACTACTTGAGCTTCATGCTTTTTAAAATCTGTAAAAATAGCAGTTGCAGAGGATTGTAAGGTAGTCATCTCGAATTCATCTGGAGAAACAACATTGTCGGTAACATCTAAATTTAATAATTGTAATTTTTTCATTTTGATCTCTATATTCATAATCTGCGCGATCAAAAAAGTTATTGTAAAACTCTATCATTGGACAAGTTAACTACGTAATCGTACTTTAAATGGTTAATGAAGCAGCCTATTACATAACTTTTATTTTAATTTTGATCACTGAATTTCATTGATAACATTTTGCTAAAAGCCAAATGTAATTTCTAATATCTATTTTATTTATGAATATAGAGTTGGAGGGGCTCTTGATTTGGTATTTTCAAAATGTTGTAGCGGAAGGTACGGTTGAGTATAGCTTGAAGCTGAGTCAGTATAATTATCAGTAATAAAGCCAACGCGTGTATTATCAAACGCAAACGGCTCATCTAAATCAAGTTCTGGAATTGATATTCCATCAACCGTAACTAAGCTTGAATCCGCTGCAGTTAAATTATGTTCACCGCCGAGTTCAATTTCTTTTCCAGAAAAAGTGCTTAATACAAAAGCGAAAACAAATAATAGTTTAAATAACATTGCACTTACCTCCTGAATTAAAAACTTAAATAAGACTCGTCTAACTAATATTGTAGATTTCTTTCCTATATTCAAGCTTTAAATGTAATTATTTACTTCTTAAGATTAAAATCAATCAATAGAATGCCAATTCATACGGTATGATAAGGCAATTAGAGAATTGAATAATTTGTATTTATGCTTCCACTCATAACCGTCATTATATTAACTCTACTCGCTGGTTTAGCGATGCCTCTTGGCGCTTTTCTAGCAAGCAGGAAATTTATTAAAAGTAGAATTGTACAAAGTGAATTTCAACATTTTATTGTTGCATTTGGCGGTGGTGCTTTGTTATCGGCGGTAAGTCTAGTTTTAGTCCCAGAAGGCAGTCGTAGCTTATCTTTACCCAGCACTGCACTTTGGTTTAGCTTAGGTGCTTTGTTGTTTATGGGACTAGATATTTTACAGCAGAAGGTAAAAACATCAGCAAGTCAATTACTGGCAATGCTGAGTGATTTTGTTCCTGAATCTATAGCGCTTGGCGCAACTTTTACCATCAATCAAGAGCTGGCTTTATTACTCGCAGCGATGATCGCAATGCAAAATATTCCAGAGGGGTTTAATGCTTTTACTGAACTAAAAAAAACAAGTGCGTACTCAGCAAAAAAAATCATTATTCTATTTAGTTTATTTTCATTGCTTGGGCCATTGAGTGCTGTGGCTGGTTATTTGTGGCTGGTTGAAGATCCTGAATTGTTATCGATTATTATGATTTTTGCATCCGGTGGAATTTTATATATAGTATTTCAAGATATTGCACCTCAGATTAGATTAAAGAATCACTATTTCCCACCTATGGGGGCGATTTGTGGTTTTTTACTAGGAATATTAGGTTATATGCTAACAACACTATAAAACCCGATTTCGCCCTTCTTGCTTGGCTTGATAAAGAGCAACATCTGCTGCTTTAACCATGTCTTTCCAGGAGCCTGCTTTTTGGCTGCACAAGCCAATACTGACGGTTAGTACATTTAATTTACTACCTAAATGTTCGATACCAGCCTGCTCAATCGCCGCTCTTATTCGCTCTGCAGCAAGCGTAGCGCCTTCCAGTTCAATATCATTCATGATCATTAGTATTTCTTCACCGCCGTAGCGATATACTCTATCTGACTTACGCTTAACTTTTTTGATGATTTTAGCAACTGACTGTAACGCTTTATCGCCTAACTGATGGCCATAATGATCGTTATAGTTTTTGAAAAAGTCGACATCGATCAAGGCAATAGCATAAGACGATTTATTGCGTTTTGCCTCAGCTTGTTTGTACTTCAAATCAATTTCCATTGCATGACGGCTACCAATTTTCATCAGTGCATCTTCTAATGCTAATGTCTCTAATTTTTTATTTGTTTTTCTTAGTGCTTGGTCCAAGTCCATCAAATCAATATAAGTATTCAACAATTCGGTTTGAGATATGATCCCAACTAAATTGTCATCGTCGTCCACCACAGGTAAGTTTTTTAATTGATTAACTTTAGCGGTCACTAACGCCTCATAAACCGATGTATCTTGATGCAGACAAAAAGGTTTAGAGTGCATTACATCAGCAACAGTTAATTCTGGCGAAGGAAAACGACTCTCATTATTAAATGACTGTTGGCACATCAACATGATATCGCGTGCGACCACCATGCCATGTAACTTATTGCCATAACCAATTAACCCACATGAATGGTTATTAACTAACATTTCATTAAGTAATTGCTTAAAATTTGATTCCGGCGAGGCGTTTATTGTTGCCGGAACCATGATGGATTTAATATTCATTGGTCATCTTATTTATTACTTTTAAAATCATGTTAAAAATAACACTAATTAACTGACACTTATATTTACTAACGAAAAAAGGCACCAATTTGTGCCTTTTTATAATTAAAGTATCAAACTAAACTTTACTACATATTAGGGTAATTAGGACCGCCGCCACCTTCAGGTGTCACCCAGGTAATATTTTGGGCCGGGTCTTTTATATCACAAGTTTTACAATGTACGCAGTTTTGTGAGTTAATCTGGAACTGGTTCTCACCGCTTTCGCTTTTAACAAACTCATAAACGCCTGCAGGACAATAACGTTGTGCTGGCTCATCATATTTTTCTAAATTAGCCAAAGGTATTGAAGAGTCAGCAAGTTTTAAATGAACTGGCTGATCTTCTTCATGGTTAGTATTAGACAAAAATACTGACGACAAACGATCAAAACTAAGTTTGCCATCAGGCTTACTGTAATCAGGCTTTGAACATTCTCCAGCAAGCTTCATATTGGCATGATCTGGAGTGTTGTCGGTAAAGTTAAACGGTAGTTTTCCACCAAACCAATTTTGGTCGAGAGTATTATATGCGCCACCTAAGAACACACCTAGTTTATGCATTACAGGGCCAAAATTACGGCTTGATTTGAGTTCGTCATATAACCAGCTTTGCTCAAACTTATCTTGTAGTTGAGTTAAATCTGATTGGCCTTCATCGCCGGCTTTTAATGCATCCGCAATCACTTCAGCTGTGATCATAGCTGATTTCATTGCTGCATGATTACCTTTGATTTTGGCGTAGTTTAAGGTACCAGCATTACAGCCCACTAAAAAACCACCTGGCATAGACATTTTAGGCAAAGAGTTTAAACCACCTTTAGCAATGGCTCTAGCGCCGTAAGCAATGCGTTTAGCACCAGTTAAATGTTTGGCAAATATTGGATGATGTTTCATACGTTGAAACTCTTCAAACGGGCTAACATTTGGATTAGTGTAATTTAAATCTATGATCAAACCACAAACAACTTGATTACCTTCTGCGTGATATAAATAACCACCACCGCTTAATTCACCTGTTAATGGCCATCCTGCAGAGTGAACCACTAAACCTTCTTGATGCTGTTCAGCTGGTACATCCCAAATTTCTTTAAAACCTAGTCCGTAATGCTGTGGTGATTTGTCTGCATCTAATTGATATTTATTAATTAACTCTTTACCTAAATGGCCACGACAACCTTCGGCAAAAATGGTGTACTTAGCTCGTAACTCCATACCTGGCATAAAGGAATCTTTTTGCTCTCCAGCTTCATTTAATCCCATATCACCAGTTTGAATACCGACTACGTTATCTTGCTCATCGTATAATATTTTTGAGGCTGGAAAACCTGGGAAAATTTCAACGCCCATCGCTTCAGCTTGCTCTGCTAACCAACGACAAACATTGCCCATAGAAACGATATAATTACCGTCGTTGTGCATGGTTTTTGGGAATGAAAAACCTGGAATTTTTGTTGAAGCAGATTCACCACGTAAATAATAAATTTCGTCATGGCTAACTTTGGTATTTAACGGGGCACCTTTTTCTTTCCAGTCTGGAATTAATTCGTCCAAGGCTTTAGGTTCAAATACAGCACCTGATAATATATGAGCGCCAACTTCAGAGCCTTTTTCTACCACACAAACCATTAACTCTTGTTCATTTTCTTGTGCTTTTTGCATCAATCTTATCGCTGCTGACAAACCTGCAGGCCCAGCACCGACAATCACGACATCAAAGTCCATTGACTCTCTTTCAATTACAGACATTGAAGTTTCCCCTTAAATTCATTGTTTTGTTGTTTTTATTCTACGATTGTATTTATTCTACATCCTCTTCTTAGCTGCATAACTAAGTTCAAGACTTACAACCTTATTGTTGAGCATAGTATCTAATTTTATCAGCATGTTTAACTACTTTATTAAGATATAACGTACTTTTCACCGAATTTACCAACTTAATAATTTAACATACTCATTATAATCAACTCGACTTATTGGGCTTACAGTTGCTTATTTTGATACGGATCACTTTAGCCTAATTGATAACAATTACCCTCTTCTGACGTTTCCTCAAATATAATCTCAATGGTTGAATGCTTGATGGAATATTGCATTGCTAGTAACTGCTTAACCTGCAGTAAACTACCTGAACTAGCTTGTTCTTGTAATGATAAGCTAGCTTCTAACAGAGTTTCATTATCATCAAGTTGCCACACATGAATATGATGTACTTTTTCTATATTTGTTAATGACTCAATTTGGTTGCACAGTTCATCAACATCAATATCCTCTGGTGCGGCCTGCATTAAGATATTAATACTTTGTTTTGCTAAGGATAAACCGTGATAAATAACATAAATAGAGATAGCAATTGTGGCGATTAAATCCACGACATACCATTGATATAAAATGATCAAAGTACCAGCTACAATCACTACAACCGATGCAAACGCATCTGATAAATTATGAATAAAAGCGGCTTTCAAATTTAAGTTATCTTTAGCACCAGATTTATAAGTTAGCCATGCCGTTGCGGTATCGATCAATAATGCAATTGTTGCTATCCAAACGACTATCCAACCATCTATCGGCTCAGGGTTAAAATACGTTGTTATCGCCTCATAAACTAAATACAAACCAACAATAATTAACGTTGTACTATTAATTAACGCCCCTAAAATTTCAGCACGTTTAAAGCCATAGGTCATTTCTTTACTGGCTGGTCGTCTAGCAATTTTACGAGCCACAATAGCAATAACAATCGCGCCTGCATCACTTAAGTTATGTAGCGCATCTGCAATAAGCGATAAGCTACCTGAAACTAAGCCACCTATAATTTGTACTGCTGTTAATAAAATATTAATGAATACCGCAATACTTAATTTACCATCGTGAGAATGCCCATGATGGTGCCCATGATGATGACCGTTGGATGAATGACTGTGACTCATGAATATATCCTTTTGCTTATACTAATTAAGTGACGTTATGAAATGAAAACGACTATTAATCCACATTCTTTTTATTATCAATATAACCGTTGATCACTTGCTCTAACATTGAAAGAGGCATAGAGCCATTCTCTAATAATTTGTCGTGAAACTCTCTTAAATCAAAGTTTTCAACCAATTGAGTTTCCGCTTTTTTACGTAATTTTTTAATTGTTAGTTCACCTAATTTGTAAGATAACGCTTGTGCTGGCCACGAAATATAGCGGTCAATTTCCGTTTTTACATTATGTAAAGACAGTGCAGTATTATCTGCTAAGTAGGACATAGCTTCTGCCCTTGTCCAACCTTTAGCATGCATACCTGTGTCTACAACTAAACGACAAGCTCGCCACATCTCATAAGTTAAACGACCGAACTGACTATAAGGGCTTTGATAGAATCCAGCTTCAACGCCTAAATATTCAGAATAAAGTCCCCAACCTTCACCAAAAGCTGAAATATATGTTTTGGTTCTAAACTTTGGTACATCTTTCATTTCTCTGGCAATAGAACCTTGTAAATGATGTCCCGGCACGGCCTCATGCAAAGTTAATGCTTCTAATACATATAAAGGGCGGCGATCTAAACGGTAAGTATTTACCCAATAATTACCAGCTTGATCATTCCTAGAGGGGCCTGAGTAACGACCAGTAGTATATTTTGGCGCTATGTTGGCTGGCACTTCAATAACACCATAAGGTGTGCGAGGTAATGTTTTAAATAATGAAGGTAACTTGGCATCCATTTTTTTCGCGATAAACGATGCTTCTTTTAATAATCCTTCAGGAGTGGTTGCGTAAAATTGAGGATCTGTACGCAAAAAATCAATAAACTCAGCAAAGCTTCCACCAAATTGAACATCCTCGATTATTTGTTCCATTTCAGCTCTAATGCGCTTAACTTCACCCAAGCCGATATTGTGAATTTCATCAGCGCTCAGGGTTAATGTAGAGTAATGGGCAACTCTATTCGCATAATAATTTTTGCCATTAGGTAAGCTGGTTGCCGCAATATTAGTTCTAGCGTTTGGCACATAAGTGTTAACAAAGAAATCATAATATTGTTGGTAACTTGGTATTACTTTATTGGTTATAACCTGTTTTGCTTTTGCAATTAACGACGAACGCGTTTCTTCACTTAAGTGTTTAGGAAGTGATTTAAATGGTAAGAAATATAAGCTCTCAGTAACATCGTCTTTTATAAAAGCCTTGATTGAACTTTCAAAGCCAGTTAACACAACTTTAGGTTGGGTTATTCCAGCTTCTATTCCCTTTTTCATCCATGATTGCTGTTGCTCAAAATAACGAGGCATTTCATTAAGCCTTGAAATATAGTCTATATAATCTTGTTCTTGTTTAAAATTAATTCTCTTATTAATAGAGCTAATATAAGCATGAAAACCAGACTCAGCAGTTAAAGGCATGTAATGCTCTTTGTTAATATAACTGTCTAATTGGTTCTTTATTTTATAACTCAGTACAGATAAGTTTATCTGCTGACTTTGGGATAATAAATCAGCATCTAGTTTAGATAATTCGGCATATATTAATGTTAACGCTTGGTGATCCGCTAGCAGCTTCTCAGCACTAAGATCCGGTAAATGGGCATTATTACCACCAATCTCAGGTTTACTAAAAGGGCTTTTTGAGTCGTTGAACTTTTGATATTTATCAATAACAGAATGAAGTTGTTGCTCTGTGGTTAACTCAGTATTTGTGGATGATTTATCGCTATAGTTACACGAAAAAGTAAGCATTGATAAAAAGAGGATGATTAATGTTTTCATTATAAAGTCTATGACCGATGGTAATTCCATCCACTTTAAGTGAAAAAGCTTGAACCTGTCAAACTAGACAGGCTTTTACTTACAACTTTAGACTATAGTTTGTCGAAATATATTTTGAAATAATAAAAACTATCAAGCCTAATTGTATTAATTAACCTTTTTCATTTTATGGCCTTTGACAGCGTAAAATAAAATAAATAAGTAACAAGGCAACATAACCGCATAGCCCATTTGAAATGAGCTCATCCCACTAATTAAGCCCCAAATCATAGGTCCAAATGCGCCACCAGCAATTCCCATAACTAATAATGCAGACCCTGTACTTGTTAACTTACCCATCCCGGATAAAGCCAAAGGAAATACTGCAGGCCAAACAATTGCATTTGCTAGGCCTAAAAATGCAATCATTAATAAAACATCAGGAAGTTGCGTTCCGCCAAATGGCACAAGAAAAATACTTGAAACTATACTGGATTGAGTATCTACAAATAAAATACATAATGTCAGTAACACTCCAAGCCCTGCCGATATACTCAATGCTTTTTGTTGCGAAATAAAACGCGGAATAAAAGCTATCCCTAAAATATAACCAACAACCATGCACATCATAGTGTATGAAGTCATTACGCTATAACTTTCTACACCTAAAGAAAGAGCGAACGTTCCAATGGTATCTCCTGCTATAACTTCCACCGCAACATAAACAAAAATAGCAATCACACCAAAAGCTAAATTAGGGTGAGAAAGCGTTTCTTTTATTTCACTGATAGAACTTGATGTTTCCTCTTCTTGATTGGCCAGCTCAGGTAAAGGGGATTTTTTAACGGCAAAACCTAATAAACCAATAAATAAAGCCATACCTAAATAAGGAAAGATTAAACTGTCGGCCATATCATCTATCTGAACTTGTGATAACTCTTGTCCAACATTACCGGTAAAGTTACTCAATATTAATGCAGTAAATACCATAGGTGAAATAACCCCTGCCCCTTTATTTAAAATACCCATAATGCTTATACGGGCAGCAGCGGATCCTTCATCACCTAAACGCACCACATATGGATTGACCGCAGTTTGTAATAAAGTTTGTCCTGCGCCCATAACCAGTTGAGCCAATAAAAACAAAAGAAACATTTGAGACTTTGCAGCAGGAATAAACAATAAACCAGCTAACATCATGACAGCCATTCCCAGTGCCATGCCGTTTTTATAACCGACTTTTTTAATCAACATCCCTGATGGAATCGCAGTGAAGGTTACTGCTATATAAAACGAGAATAAGATCAATGAGCCTTGAAAGGGAGTTAGTTGCAATATTTGGCTTAAATAAGGCATTAATGACCCATTTAACCAAGTTGCAAAACCTAAGATAAAAAACAATACAGCAACAATAGCCATAGGTATTACATTACTTTTTTTAGATGTATCTATAACACTTGTCGTCATGTTATTTTCCTTTTTATTATAGGTATTAAAACTGCCTGTCTTATATTTAGACAGTTAAATCTTGTGATTTTAAATGATCTTAGATGGCGGTTTTGATAACAAAATTAGGTAATAAATAACTCTAACGTACAAGCTTTTATAAAAAGGTTTGAACAAGAGATAAAACTACGAGCTAAGATTAAATATGCTTTATCCTAGCTCATAGCGAGTTAAGTCTCTATAACTTAATAACTTTCTTTATATTGTTGATATACAGTCCTTAACTTAAGGACTGTCATAAAAAACCTATTATAAATTTTCCTCTGCAAATTGAGCTAAACGACTTCGTACTACACCGTTTAGGTTCACGGTGGCACTGCCTTCAAAGTTTTTAAATCGTTCAACTATGTAAGTTAACCCTGAAGTTACCGCGGTAAGATAATTGCTATCTATTTGCGCTAAGTTGCCTGAACACACTAACTTAGTACCTTCACCACAACGAGTAATAATTGTTTTTAATTGTGAAGCAGTTAAGTTCTGGCATTCATCTAACAACACCACCGCATTTTGAATACTACGTCCGCGCATAAAGTTAACCGACTTAAACTGGATATTGGCTTTTTCCATAATGTAATTAAGGCTGGAACTCGGGTTTTCATCGTTTTTATGCAGCACTTCCAATGAATCGGTAATAGCGGCCAACCAAGGTGCCATTTTTTCTTCTTCCGTACCGGGCAAGAAACCTATTGATTCAGCTATTTCTGGTGTGTTTCGCGTCACTAAGATTTTATCGTAAATCCCTTGTTCAACTACCATTTCAAGTGCAGCGGCTAATGCCAATAAAGTCTTACCACAGCCTGCCGGACCGGTTAAAATAACCAGTTCTATATTAGGGTCAAGCAAAGCATTAAGTGCCATTCCCTGATAAATATTTTTCGGTTTTATGCCCCACGCTTGCCTTGCTAATAGTCGCTGTCGACCTAAATCAAGTAAGTCCACATGATCATCGTCTTTGTTCACAACTCGTGCCGCAAAGTCAGATTTTTCATCCAGTAAATATTCGTTAATAAATGTATTTTCTAAATTCTCAGCTTTTACAGAATGTGTGGTGTCTCGCCCTATCGTGGTTGTTTCAACTGCAGCAACGTTTTGCCAAAAGTCCCCCTCAAACTCTTCATAACCTTTAGTAAGAAAGCGTATGTCATCAATTAGCTGATCGGTTCTATAGTCTTCGACATGTTTTAACCCTGCACCTTTAGCTTTTAAGCGCATGTTAATATCTTTTGTTATAAGGACTACAGTTACATCCGGCTCATTTTTTTGGCTATATCTTTTTTGTAAATATAACGCCGCATTGATAATTTTATTATCATTTTCACCACCGGGTAATCCTGATACTTCTGGATTAATATGATGGTCATTTAAAATAATTAAATGACCCGTAACTGAACTGTCTTTTAAGTCTCCTCGGTTAAGCGGCACACCAGCAATCATTAACTCTGGCGTCACATCTTGTAAGGTATTTTCCAACGAACGAATGGCAACCCGTGCATCTCGGGATACATCTTTATTACGGTCTTTAATATGATCTAATTCTTCCAAAACGGTCATTGGAATTAATACATCGTGTTCTTGGAAGTTAAAAAATGCGTGGGGGTCGTGAAGTAATATGTTGGTATCTAAAACAAATAATTTTTTATCAGCGCTACTTTCTTGTTGTTTTTTCATATATCGCCCTTTTAATAAATGTTCAGTCTTATACTCCACCTAAATGTAGTAAAAATATATGAATGTTTGATGAATTTTTTTCATTTCATAAACCATATTATCTCCAGCCCTCACTAACAATATAATTTACTTAAACTTTCACCTTGAAATAATTTCATTATTTTTCAGGTCTTTAAATATACATTAAATCGTTTTGTCTACTAAACTCACGATGTTTGTTATTAATTAAAGGGTTAAGAATTTTCATGAAGTACTGCCTCATTATAAAATTATTGTTAATTTTAGTTATTCCATTCAATATCTTAGCGGATATAAGTGCTTTAAAAGAACAATATAAACGCCCTAACAGCATCCCTTTCCCCGCTGACAATCAATATTCAGCAACCAAAGCTATGTTAGGTAAAATGCTATTTTTTGACCCAAGATTAAGCAAAGACGAAAACCTAAACTGTAGCTCTTGCCATAACCCTTCCTTCGGTTGGGAAGTACCAAGAGCCAAAGCCGTTGGCGCTCAAGCACAAGAGTTACCAAGGCATGCACCTACCGTATTAAATATGGCATGGGTAGAACCGTTTTTTTGGGATGGCCGAGCAGCAACACTAGAAGAACAATCTCTAGGCCCAATAGAAAGTAATGTAGAAATGAACCTACCAATACAGGAAGCTATCCAACGCTTAAGTAAAATCGAAGGTTATAGAGATTGGTTTGAAAAGGCATTTCCGTCAAAAGGGATAAGCAAAGAAACTATTTCAAAAGCAATTGCGACATACGAAAGAACAATAGTGTCCTCTCAAGCCCCATTTGATTTATGGATAAATGGTGAAGAAGACGCAATCAGTGATTCTGCAAAAAACGGATTTACTCTTTTTAACGGCAAAGCGCAATGCGCTGCTTGCCATACAGGCTGGAACTTCACTGATAATAAGTTTCATGATGCTGGTGTATTCGACAATGTAGATTTAGGACGTTATGAACTAACGAAACAAGAATACGATAAACATGCCTTTAAAACCCCAGGGCTGAGAAACATTAACGAACGAGCTCCTTACATGCATGACGGAAGCCTTGTATCTTTAGAGAGTGTCATTGTGCATTATATGAGTGGCGGCATGCCAAGACCATCACTGAGCCCGTTAATGTCACCAATAGCGCTTAATGCTGAAGAAATGAAAGACATCATTGAGTTTTTACATACTCTGACTGGACCAGCAATGGTTGTGTCACTTCCGATTTTACCGCAATAGGACATATTCATGAGTATTTACAAACGTATATTGCTTAGCTTTTCTTTCATGAACAGTATTTCAATACTGTTAGCTATCATACTTTCTTATCAGCTTTACAGTTTGAGTAATCAGACGATTAATACCTCTAATATCACATTAAGCCAAGTAGACCATGCTCGTGAAGCTTGGGATGGCTTTCGTGACCTGAAAAGCTACATCGACCGGATTAAATTAAAAATCCAACCTTATGACAACAAAGAAGTCACTGATACGGTAAATAGTAAATATAACGTTATGATGGATCATTTTTCTACATTAAAACAATTATCCACATCTGCAGAAACATTAAAAATGATCGATGAAGTTATCAATATTTCGACTTTATGGCGTGACGAACAACTAAGTATTATTGCAGGACAAGAATTAGCGGTTATTCCGGCAGACGCTTATCTAGATAAAGTTGAAAATGACTTACAATTATTACTTGCCAATGTCATAAAACAAACTATTGATATGGGTAAAGAAAAGCAATTAATGGCCATAGAAGATGTGAACAATTCCATTACTTTTGCCATTATCATAGTCACAGTCGTTCTTATTGCAGGTATTGCACTTACGCTAATCGTTACGCGCTCAATTACTCGCCCTATTCAAACGTTACATAAATTTATGGCAAAGCTAGCTGATGGCAAAGGGGATTTAAGTCAGCGTATGAGAGTAATTGGTAATGACGAGATTACTCAAGTAGCTATAAAGTTCAATTTGTTTATGACCACGTTACAAGACATGGTTAGTATGGTTGCAAGCTCAGCCAAAGAATTAACCGATGCAACCGATAATGCACAACGTAATATTGTTAACATTAATCAAAACATTGAAAAACAAAATACCATTATTAACGGAGCTGCAGATAAAACCGAGCAGCTTAGATCATTCACCAACTCCATTGTAAATGAAGCCCATGATACTTCTAATTTATCCAAAGATGTATGTAACAATGTAATGCACACCAAAGGTGTTTCGCAAAAAACACTGGATAGCATCAATGAACTTTCGTCCTCTATCATGAAAACATCTGAGAATATAAGTGAACTAACTGAAAGCAGCGCAGAAGTTAGTCAGGTTCTAAATGTAATAAAAGGTATTGCTGACCAAACAAATTTATTAGCCCTTAATGCAGCAATTGAAGCTGCTAGAGCTGGTGAAACCGGACGTGGTTTTGCTGTGGTAGCTGATGAAGTAAGAACACTGGCAATTAGAACGCAAAACTCGACGGGGGATATTGAGTCGATTGTTGAACGTATTCAAGATAGCGTACTAAATTCTGAAAAAAATATGGAAATAAATATCAGTAGAGCAAAAGTATGTGTTGATGAAAATATTAATATTAAAGAAGCGTTAGAAACTATGTCTTTGTCTATTGCTCAAATAGAACAAATGAATCTGAGAATATTAAGCGCTACCGAGCAACAACAAAATAGTACCAATGAAGTCGATACTCGTATCCAAGAAGCCAGTTCAATCAGTGTATTAACCGCGGCTAATATGGAAGAGATAACGAAAGAAAGCCATGAGTTAAAAAATACAGCGACCTCACTGGCAAATATAGTAAAAGGCTATTCACTATAAACATTCCCTTTAGTTGGGTTTACTAGAGGGATTCAAGTTGTCCCTGAATATGTGTTATTGCAGAGTGCTCAAATAGCTGCAATGACACATACTATCTTTAATTTTAGTAGCCAACTTACTACTCTAGTACGTTTCCTCACTCTCACAATATTAAAAAATATTGTGCTATTTTTAAGTCAAATTCATCAAATCTGACCTATCGTTAACGCTAATAGCTTGTCACGCTTGCGTTAACTAAATTAATTACTGTAATTGTTCGTTAAGGCAAGTACAATACGCGCCCTCAAAAGCGGTGTAATCTGGGTATTCTAGGAGTTTTATTAATGAATTTTGCAATTGGTCAACGTTGGGTAAGTCAAGCTGAAAACAATTTAGGTTTGGGTACCATTATCCAAGTGGACAGTCGATTTGTTCAAGTAATGTTTCCGGCTGCAGATGAAACCAGAAATTACGCTCAAGACCAAGCACCTTTAATGCGTGTGGAGTTTTCACCGGGTGAAACATTATCTAGCCTAGAAGAATTCAAGTTTGTGGTAGAGCATGTTGAAGAAACGCAACAAACCCTAGTTTATAAGGGCAAGCGCACCGACACCGGTGAAGATGTTTCTGTAAAAGAAATAATGCTAGACCACCACATTAAATTAAATACCCCAGAAGCACGTTTATACACTGGTAACTTTGATCGCAGCCAATGGTTTTCATTACGTATGGAAGCACATCAGCATAAGGCGGCTTTAGATTCTTCAAGCTTACAAGGTTTGCAAGGCGCTCGCGTTAGCTTAATACCCCACCAGCTATACATTGCCGACACCGTTGGTAAACGTTTTGCTCCAAGAGTGTTATTAGCTGATGAAGTCGGTTTAGGTAAAACCATAGAAGCGGGTTTAATAATCCACCAGCAATTAATTAGTGGCCGCGCACAACGCGTATTATTAATACTGCCTGAGAGTTTACAACATCAATGGTTAGTAGAAATGTTACGCCGCTTTAATTTGCACTTCTCTATTTTTGACGACCAACGTTGCCAAGCTGAACAAGAAACAGCTGGCGAAGAAGAAGATGCAGTATCACCATTTGATAGTGCGCAGTTAATACTTATTAGCCAAGAATGGTTATCACGTGATGATAAATGGCAAAAAGCATTATTAGAAAGTGAATGGGATTTAGTTGTGGTCGACGAAGCGCACCATATTACTCCTGAAAATGAATCAACATTAAATAATGCTCAATCTGAAATTAAGCAGTTATACACTCATGTGCAAACAATTGGCCAACAAACAAAAGGCTTAGTGTTATTAACTGCAACGCCGGACCAACTTGGGCATTACGGACACTTTGCTCGTTTACAATTGTTAGATCCAAACCGTTTTCATGATTACGACAAATTCAAGCAAGAAGAAAGTCATTACCAACAGATTGCCGATATAGCCAATACCTTAGTTTCTCAACAAGAATTATCAGCTACGCAATACAAGCTTTTATCACAATTGTTAAATGACACTAATAGCATTAAAAATGTAGATAATTACCAAGCTAATTCAGATAAAGCTGAATTAGCACAAACCTTAATTTCTGACTTGTTAGACCGTCATGGTACCGGCCGTATTATGTTTAGAAATAGCCGCCAAGGCATTCAAGGTTTCCCAGAGCGTAACGTGACGCCATATCCATTAACGGCACCGGAAGGTTACCCAAATGGCACCACGTTTATGGGATTACAGCCAGAAACTCAACACGACAGTGGCGTAACAGAAAATCATGCATGGTGGAATTTAGATCCTAGAGTGCAATGGCTTTGTAATTTCTTGTTAGAAAACAAAGGTGAAAAAGTATTAGTTATTTGTGCTCATGCAGAAACAGCAATGAAAATAGATGATGCTTTGTTTGAAAAAGAAGGATTAAAATCCACTGTATTCCACGAAGGCATGACTATAGTTGAACGTGACAAAGCTGCCGCTTATTTTGCCGATGAAGAAAATAGCGCACAAGCGTTAATTTGTTCTGAAATTGGCTCTGAAGGCCGTAACTTCCAGTTTGCACATCATTTAGTATTATTCGATTTACCTGCGAACCCAGACTTGCTAGAGCAACGTATTGGTCGTTTGGACCGTATAGGTCAAACTGAAACGGTAAAAATTCATGTGCCATACTTAATCAACAGCGCACAAGAAAACTTGTTTAATTGGTTCCAAAATAGCTTTAATGCGTTTGAACAAACCTCGACTACTGCACGTATTGTGGCGGAAGAATTTAAGCAACAAATTACCGATGTACTTTTAAATACCTCAGAACAAGATGCTCAAGATAACTTGATTAAAGCTTGTCAAACTAGAAACCTAGAATTAAAAAAAGAAGTTGAAAATGGTCGAGACCGTTTACTTGAACTTAATTCAAGTGGTGGAGAAAGCGCTAAGCAAATATGTGAACAAATTGATGAAATGGATGACTCCACTGAACTTATGACTTACATGGGTCGAGTTTGGGATCAATTTGGTGTTTCCCAAGAAGAAAAAGCCACGTTTAGTACGATATTGCACCCTGGTGAACACATGCTAAATGACCATTTTCCAAGTTTACTTGAAGATGGCATGACAGTTTGTTTTGACCGCGAAACAGCCTTATCACAAGAAGACCAACACTTTATGAGTTGGGAACATCCTATGGTTATTGGTGTATTAGACATGTTGTCATCTGGTGAATTAGGTAACAGTTCAGTGTGCTTATTACCTCATAAGCAATTAGCTCCTGGTACTATCTTGCTTGAAGCTAGCTTCGTTGTGTCAACAAGCGCACCTAAATCATTGCAACTTCATCGCTTTTTACCAAATACTGCAATTCGTTTATTGTTAGATAAAAACGGCAACAATTTAGCGGATAAAGTGAAGCAAGGCTCTTTAGATAAAATGCTTAAAAATGCTAAAAAAACAATGGCATTACAACTAATCAAAGCATTAAAAGACGAAGTCGCTGTGCTTGTAGAAAAAGGCGAAGCGATAGCTGCAACTCACGCAACTCAGATTAAAATCGACGCCAAAGATAAAATGCTTAATAACCGTCAGCAAGAATTAAACAGGTTAACTGCATTACAAAAAGTGAATCCTGCGATTCGTGATGAAGAGATTAACTTCTTACAACAACAAATTGATAACTCAATTAAAGAAATAGAATTGGCGCAAGTTAGCTTAGACGCGATTCGTTTAATTGTTGTAACAGAAGGGTAATTACCGTGGCATTGTTAGAATATAATCCACCAACCAGTCCGTACATCGACGTTTTATATCAAGATGAACATATAATCGCCTTGAATAAACCGAGTGGATTATTATCAGTGCCCGGCAGACAAATAGAACACTTTGACTCTTTAATGTTACGAGTCCAAAACGTTTGGCCAAACGCAGGAATAGTTCACAGACTAGACATGATGACCTCCGGCATTATTGTTATGTCTATGCACAAAGAAGCCTTACGTTTTTTAAATCGCCAATTTGCCGAACGCGTCACTGAAAAATTTTATATTGCAGTCGCTTCAGGCCACATTGAGCAAGATAAAGGCAGTATAGATTTACCATTAATTTGTGACTGGCCTAACCGCCCAAAGCAAATGGTTTGTTACGAAAATGGCAAACAATCGTTAACCCATTATCAAGTATTAGAACGTGGTACTACTGATGGGAACGATTGGACAAGAGTTAAGTTAATTCCCATTACTGGCCGCAGTCATCAATTACGCGTGCATTTAAAAGAGTTAGGTCACCCTATTCTTGGTGACCGTTTATACGCACCTGCTGAGATAATAAAACAAGCAGATAGGTTGTTATTACATGCGCAAAGATTGGAAATAAAACATCCAGATACTGAAGAAGTTATCGTGTTTGAAAAAGAGTGTGAGTTTTAATTCGTACTACTATTAATAACCATAAAAAAAGCCCACATCCAAATGCGGGCTTTCTTATAGCTAAACTCACCTTTTATGATAAAGATGAAATGCCGTAAACTTAGTCAAATTGGAAACCAAGTTTAATACCAAAATTACTTTCAACATCACCAGATAATGCAAGTGATGAATAAACACCTAATATAATGTTATCAATAAAAATATTAGCGCCAACTCTACCAAATAATCCGCCAGATACATCCAGATCTTCTTCATAACAATCACTGCAATTAGGAATTCCGCGTGTTGCATCTAGAAGTAAGTTAACGCCACCTTGAGCATACAACATAGATTTATTTTCATTTACAAACCAAGCGAATCCATATGCCCCACCGATAGATAACGCAGACGCTTCTGACTTTTCTGTACCATTTGAGCTACCGCCATAACCACTAGTTATAACAACGTCTTGAGAAAAACTATAGTCATCTTCAAAACTAACTCTCTCAGCAAAAATACTTAAGTATTTATTTTCGTTTAACTGATCAAACGATAGACCAAAGACGCTAGCACTATCACCTAAACCTTGTGAATTTAAATCTGAATTTATTGATGCCAATCCAAGGTTAACATTCATACTCCAACCTTGAGGCGTATTAACATAAGTTTGGTCAACCTCTTCTGCTGTTGAGGTAAAAGATAATAGCAACAAGGTTAATATAACTAGGGGTTTCATACTTCTAAATTCCTTATAATGAAAGTTTAACTATTTTAAACCTCTGCTTTATAACAAATTTATTTTCAATAAAAAACCAATAACATTGTTGTTCTAATTTTTATAGGGATCCCCCTACAAATGTTAATTCCCCAACATTTGCTGAATTTCAGCATAAGGATATTCAGCCAACTGACCAAAACCAGAGACAGATCTCGCTTTTAGTTTGGTAAAGACAGGCGTGGTTATTCCACATAAAAATCGTGTTTGTAGCACAGCTGATGGTTGTTGATTATATTTAGCATAATAATGCTGCACAAACTCGCTAACTAAGTCATGAACTTGCTGTTGATTAAGCGCAGATTTTGTTGCAGGTTCCGGCATAATGACTTTATGACCAGCACAAACACTGCAATGTCCACATTGTTGTGGAACTTGATCATCACCAAAATAAGTAGCTAGCTGATACGTAATACATTTATTTTGTTCAAACATGTGTAGCATATTATGAATTTTAGCTACTTCACCTTGTTGTTTCTGGTCAAAGTAACTACTTAAGTCCTGACTTTGTTGAGCTACATTAATTTGATCAACATTAACTCGGTACACTTCTGTGATTTGTTTGGCTTGTAGTTCTATCCAACCTTTCTCATCAAAATATTCTAACGCAGTGATCACTCTAGCTCTGTCATTACTTGCGTTATCGGTTTTATATTGCTGACAAATTGCGTCAATATCAGCCGTCCACCACGTTTTAGCTCGTTGTGAATATTGTAAAATGGCTTGTACAAAGGCTAACCTTTCACCATTAAAGTTTGAAATTAGAGTTTGTTCATCCACTAATAACTTAAATTTATATTCGGCAAAATAAGAATACATAGGCTGTATTAAGCCTTGGATTTCCAAATAAACTAATAAGGTTTTTAACGGTAATTGCCTAATGTTTGAGTCCATCGACAAAGAGTAAAGTTGGAATTCCCACTTACCATTTTGTTTGTTTTGATTAATGTCTTGCAGCACATATTCTATACCTGAAAATTCAGGTGTATCACCATAAATAAAATTTTCTAATACGCTAATATTGTCTCGGTTCACCAAAACCAAACAATCCGATTTCTGTCCATCACGCCCTGCTCGGCCAATTTCTTGAGAATAGTTTTCAATAGACTTGGGTAAGTCATAATGCACAACGTGACGAATATTACTTTTATCTATGCCCATACCAAACGCTATAGTCGCAACAATAATATCAATATTACCAGCCATAAAGTCGCTTTGAATACTTTGTCGTAAGTCGCTGTTCATTCCTGCATGGTAGGCTTTAACATTAAAACCCGCTTTGGCTAAGGATGCAGCCACGGTTTCTGCGCTGTGCTGTAAAGTCACATAAACGATGCTCGGCTCTATACTGGCCGTTTTGTCTTTTTTATCTCGTAAATTATGTTTAAAAGCCGGTTTATACCTAGCTTCGTGTAACAGCCAATTCTCTAAGAAAAACAGTTTGTTTTTATCACTTACCGCTTCCACGCTAAGGTTTAAATTGGGACGGTAAAAACCAGTTGCTGTTATGTCTTCACGCTGAATATTAAATTTACTCGCCATGTCTTCAATAACTTGAGGCGTTGCAGTTGCGGTTAATAACAGAGCCTGCGGGATATGAAAGTCACGTTGATATTGTGGTAATTTTAAATAGTCGGGACGAAAATTATGACCCCATTCAGAAATACAATGTGCTTCATCAACCACTAATAACGAAATAGCGACACTTTGTAAAAAGTTTCTAAAGCGCTCGTTCTTTAAACGCTCAACCGCAACCATCAATATTTTGATGTGGCCTGCTCTTACGTCCTGCATAATTTGATTGACTTGTTCACGGGATAAGCTTGAGTCGATACTCGCCGCTGGAATGTTTTTACTATTTAAAAAGCTGATCTGATCTTGCATTAGCGCCAATAAAGGCGAGATAACCAAAGTTAGATTTGGCATGTGTAAGGCGGGTAATTGATAACAAAGTGATTTACCTGAGCCGGTTGGGAATATTGCAGCAGCAGAACGACCATTAACGACAGCCGAGATAACAGGCTCTTGGCCTAGTCTAAATTCGGAAAACCCAAAGTATTGCTGTAGTGTTTGTTTTATTGATATAGGAGTCATCACGTGCATCCCTTCATTGGTAAATTAACTGTAAACATTCACAGTATAATTCAATCACTTTAAATGCCAAGTATATTTCGCTAAAGTATGTGCTACAGCTCCTCTTTTATCAGCTTGCTAACATAAAGAATAAATAAATGACCCCTGCTATTAATTTTTTAAAAAAGAATAAAGTCGCTCACCAAGTGCTTGATTATAAACATGATACAAATGCTGAATCTTATGGTTTAGAAGCCGCAAGTAAGTTAAACCTTCCTGAACAACAGGTATTTAAAACCTTAGTTACCTCTACCGACAGCAAGCAATTGATAGTGGCTATTATTCCAGTCACGGCTAAGTTAAATCTTAAAAGTGTTGCTAAAGCCGTTGGCTGTAAAAAAATAGCCATGGCAGATCCATCTGTTGTTGAACGTACAACAGGCTATGTTCTTGGTGGTGTTAGTCCATTTGGACAAAAAAAACGATTAACTACGGTCATTGATAAGTCTGCATTACAACACGATTATATAGCGGTAAGTGCCGGTAAAAGAGGACTAGAAATAACCCTTTGCCCAAAACAATTAATTACACTGCTAAATGCTAAGGTTCTGGATATCCAAAACTAATTTATCGCGCTTTCTTTTACCTTGTATTTTAATAGTACTTTTCTTATCTATTCAAATTATGAATTTATATGTTAAATCCCAGATCCTATTTCATGTAATACCATAAAATAGTAGTCAACCTATCACGAAGAACTCATGTATAATGCGCCGCAAAATGTAACTGCCCAACTTTTATGAATAGCGGCTATAAGTAATAGCTTTCATAAGTAATAGAATAGGTAAGCAATGTCTGATAAATTTTTCTTTAAAGGTCGTCAACCAGCTCGACTTGATCACACAAACCATGGGTTTAATACCAAATCAACAAAAAAGCTTGGGTCTAAAAAGTACCCATTGACTTTACAAGTGGTGTCGGTTGAACGCCAAGAAGAAGTTCAAGCTTTAGTTGATGACGCTAATTTATTTGCCAATATCACGCTTAACGAAACAGAAAAAGCGGTTGAGTCTATTGAAGAGTTAACCACAATATTGAATATCACTAAACCAATCACTTTTGAAAAAACACCAGAACGCAATAGCCCTTGCTCTTGTGGTAGCGGTAAAAAATTCAAAAAATGCTGCGGATAGTTTTTATCTAGCACAATTAATTACAGTGGTGATCCCAATCCGCTTTTTTGTTAGGATTGCCCACCTAAATCCTGTTTACATTGAATAACTTCAATGTATTTTTAACTAAATTATATAAATAGAAGATTAGAATATGAAACAAGTTGCAATTGTTATGGGTTCAAAATCAGACGGGCCAACGATGAAACATGCTGCAGAGATGTTAGATACCTTTGGTATTGAATATCATGCAGAAGTTGTATCCGCACACAGAACACCGCACTTGTTACAAGAATTCGCAGAAACAGCCGCAGATAAAGGTTACAAAGTTATTATTGCAGGCGCAGGTGGCGCAGCACATTTACCAGGCATGATAGCCGCATTCACCCATCTTCCTGTATTAGGTGTTCCAGTTAAATCAAGTAAACTAAGTGGCGTTGACTCTTTATATTCTATCGTGCAAATGCCAAAAGGTGTTGCGGTTGGTACATTGGCTATTGGTGAAGCTGGTGCAGGAAATGCTGGGTTATTAGCTGCTCAAATCATTGGATTAAATGACCCAATTGTGACGCAAAAAATCAAAGACTTTAGAGCGGCGCAAACTCAAGACGTATTAGATAATCATAAATTAGACTTTTAATTTTCACTTTCTATTTTTAACTTTTCGGTATCCAAATGACTCAAGCATTCACAGGTAACGCGTCTTATTTAAACAATGGCAACGACTTAATTGTTGTACTAGGTCATGGGCAACTTGCCCGTATGATGTACTTAGGTGCAACACAATTAGGATTAAATATTATCGCGGTTGACCCAAACGATAGAGTTTGTGTAAATGCGGTAGATAAAACTGTGTTAGATATCAGCATTGAGCAAGCATTTTCAGCCTGTAAAGCGATTACCTCTGAGTTTGAGCATTTACCAAAAGACTTGGTTAAACAAGCTCAAGATAGCGGAAAGTTTAAACCTAATGCAGCTGCGATTGCCGCAGGTGCAGACCGTATTGTTGAAAAGACTTTATTAGAGAAGTTAAGTATTCCAAATTGCACACACCAAATTATAAATAGTGTTAGCGATTTAAAAAATGCTTATGATAATTTAGGCCCTAAGTTAATTTTAAAAACTAGCCGTGATGGATATGACGGTTACGGCCAGTGGCGGATATTTTCAACTGAACAACTAACACAAGTCTGTGCTGATTTAGCCGATTTTGATTTTGCCTTTATGCCATTAGTTGCAGAGCAATGCATACAGTTTGAACGTGAGATTTCATTATTAGGTGTTACCGATATAAACGGCGAGCATAAATACTATCCGTTAACTGAAAACCATCATGCTGACGGGCAACTTGTTTTGTCATTAGCGCCAGCACCAAATTTAACGCCTGAGTTACAACAACGAGCAGAAGCGATTCATCAAGCCATTGCAAACGAGTTAGATTATTGTGGTTTGTTGGCTATAGAATTGTTCCAAACAGGCGAACAATTACTGGTAAATGAAATTGCTCCAAGAGTGCATAATTCAGGTCATTGGACCCAACAAGGCTGTGCAGCTAGTCAGTTTGAAAACCATATAAGAGCGGTAGCAGGTTTACCTTTAGGTGATACCTCAGCGCAGCATTTAGTCGCTATGGTTAACTATGTTGGTGAGCCAAAACCAAGCACTGACATAATGAAGTTAGCCAATACGCATTTGCACTGGTACGATAAAAGCGTTCGACCAAAACGAAAAATGGGACACATCAATTTAGTGGCTGATAACAACCAAGCGTTGCAAAAGCTGATTGGTCAAGTACATGATTTATTGCCAAAGTCGTTAGCTAAAAATTTGGCTGAAATAAAAGAATAAAATATAAAGCTCTGACTATCAGGGCTTTTTTTATACCTGTTTCCAGTGCGCAATACGGTTTTATCTTAATTAGATTTACAAATAGCGATTCAAATTTATACTCACAGTCACATCCGATCAGTGAGTAAAGTGGATAACAAAACTATTTATAATAAATTCAAACAATTATACTGTTTCAAATAGGCTCTTAATTAGGAATACATAGATGAAAAAAATACTAAAAGGTTTAAAGAAATTTCAAACCTTAATCTATCCATTACACCAAACTCGTTTTGAAGAGTTAGCAGAAAATCAAGATCCTGACGTTTTATTTATTACTTGCTCAGACTCAAGAGTTGATCCTAACTTAATCACTCAAATGGATCCGGGGGAATTATTTATATGTCGTAATGCTGGCAATATCATCCCTCCTCATTCTAATGAAACCGGTGGTATGACAGCATCCATTGAATATGCAGTCTCAGTGTTAAATGTGAAAAACATTATTATTTGTGGCCACAGTCACTGTGGTGCAATGAAAGCAGCTATGCATCCAGAAAAAGTGAAAAACTTACCCCACGTAAAAGTATGGATAGATCACGTTAGAGCCGCGAAAGAGTCTGTTGAATTTTCGCATAAGTGCCAACCATCAGGTTTGGACGATTCACATTTAGATGAGCTAACAAAACAAAACATAGTATTACAATTACATCACTTAAAAACCCACCCTTCTGTGTTCTCAAAGCTTAATTCTGGTCAATTAAACCTGCACGGTTGGATTTATAATATAAAAACAGGTGTTGTTGAGTCTTATAACGAAGAAACAAAAAGCTTTTCTGAGTTATAATCGCCATAAATCAATAATGTGATCTACTTACGTTCAATAATCCAGAATTATTGAACGTTTTATTTGGGTTATTTGCATAACATTTTCACACTTACTATGGCTTTATTAAATGAACAAATCCCGCCTACACCCAAGAAATAGACACCAAGCCATAAATGGCGTGGCATATGACTTTCTAATTTTATGCAAAGTAAATCCAGAACTTAGCCAATACGTTGGTGAAAACCAAGCTGGTAATCCAACCATAGACTTTGCTATTTCAGATGCAGTTAAACAACTCAACAAGGCGTTATTGCTGCACTTTTATCAATTGCAGTTTTGGGATATTCCACCTCAGTATTTGTGCCCGCCTATTCCAGGCCGAGCCGATTACATTCATTATATTGCCGACTTATTAGCACAAAGCTTTAATGGTGAAATTCCAACAGGAAAACAAGTTAAAGGCTTAGATATAGGCACAGGCGCTAACTTAATTTATCCTATTATTGGTTCGTATGAATATAAGTGGAGTTTTGTTGGAACTGACATAGATCCAGTATCAATTAGCTGCGCTACCCAATTGTGTAAAGTAAATCCTAGGCTAACCAAAGCGATTAAACTGCGCAGCCAAGACAATGCCAATAACATATTCAAAGGCGTGATCAATAGCACCGACCAATTTACCTTCACTATGTGTAATCCCCCGTTTCATAAATCTGCTGAAGAAGCACTTAAAGGCAGTCAACGTAAACTGGATAACTTAGCAGCAACACGCAAAGGTAAATCTGAATCAACCGACAAACTGAATTTTGGCGGCCAAGCAAATGAATTATGGTGTGACGGTGGCGAAGTTGAGTTTATCTGTAAGATGGTGCGCGAAAGTACGCAATACGCGCAACAAGTCATGTGGTTCACCAGCTTAGTCTCTAAAAAAGACAATTTAGACATTATTCAAGCTGAACTAAAAAAAGCAAAAGCCAAACAAGTGAAAGTGGTTAATATGGGACAAGGCAATAAAATCAGCCGCTTTATTGCGTGGTCGTTCTTAACTCACGAAGAACAAAACCAGTGGTTTAATGTGAGTACTTAATTTTACTTATAAAACTCAATTTTAGATGTTAAAACAAAAAACGAACACACTAGATGTTCGTTTTTATCTATACAGATGTAACTGGAAAAGCTTACTCTTAATATAAGTTTTTATTAATCTGCAATCCTACGGGTAAAACAAGGTTCATTTGGTTTAGATAAGTCAGCGTTGTACTGGTAATCAGCTAAATCGAATTTTAATAACTCCTCTAAGCTTTCCACTTTATTTTTCACTAAATACTGCACCATTAAACCACGAGCCTTTTTAGCAAAAAAACTAATGATCTTATATTGACCATTTTTCCAATCTTTAAATACAGGCGTTATCAGCTGAGCATTAATTTGATTTTTCTTCACAGACTTAAAATACTCAGTAGAGGCTAAGTTAATGAGCATTTCAGATTTAGTCGCAGCAATTTGCTCGTTAAGTTTGTTGGTAATAATATCGCCCCAAAACTCATACAAGTTTTTACCACGAGAATTTTCTAACTTAGTGCCCATTTCCAAACGATAAGGTTGCATTAAATCCAGTGGTTTTAATAAACCATATAAACCAGATAAGATACGCAAGTGAGTTTGGCAATAATCAAAATCTTGTTGTGAAAAACTCTCGGCATCAATTCCGCTATACACATCGCCATTAAAAGCAAGTACCGCTTGTTTGGCGTTATCTGGTGTGAAGTTAGGCTGCCACTGGGTAAAACGCGCTGCATTTAACCCTGCTAACTTATCACTAATGTGCATCAAGTTAGATAAGTCCAATGGCGTTAATGTAACGCAGGTTTTCATTAACTCTTGTGCGTCATCCAATAACTCAGGCTGAGTGTAAGTTTCAATAACCGGAGGGGTTTCATAATCTAAATTTTTAGCAGGAGATATAACGTACAACATAATTAGTTTCTTAACTGAGTTAAAATAGTAGAGCCAGTTTAACAAAAACAATTAATTATGTTTACTCATTAAATAGATGTTCACAATCGATTTTATAAACTAACGACTAAATAAAAAAGGGCGACAGAGTACTTAACCGCTGCTTTACCCTAAGGTCATCCACACGCCCATTAAACAAAGGGCAATCACCATGGTTTGTTTGGTTCTTAACGTCCAAAACCATTCTGGATAAATACGAGCTAAATTAGTTTTTAATTCTATTTGCCATAAAACCAGAAACAATAGCGCGGAGATAAACACGCCCGCTTTAGCGTCAATAAATAGGACTAACCAAGATAGAACAGCGACGAAGCCAGCGCCTAACATTAAGTTTTTACGGTTGAACACTAACGTCTCTTTTCCTAGCTGGATCAACAAAGCGGCTGACCAAACACTACCAGCGACAAAACTGACAATCACCACACTGTATAATCTAAGTATATTTAATACATCAAGTTCAAGGCTAGTAACCGGGAACCAAATTAACAACGTACAGGCGATAAAAGGTAAAATGGCACACCAACTCATAAAATTAATAGTTGGTTTTAGCGATGCTGAGAAGTATTGGTTATTAGTCATAGATAAATCATCACCTAAATTCACAAAATAAAAGCTGTTTTTTGATATTGCCCAACACAATAAAGAGTTAAGATTGGATAGCAATAAAAATCGTAAATACAAAATAAATCATCGGAATTGAACTCATTCGAAATCATTTGTAACTTAGCTACAAATTACTGTTATTTATTCAGTATTTTCATCTGGATCACTTCCAAGATGCACGCTATTGTAATAAAGTTACAGTATCTGGAGTGTAGGCTCTAAATCAACAGAATTATTATCGGAACTTATAAAATGACAAGCATATTAAAACAATTAAGAGAGCTGACAACAGTTGTTGCCGACACGGGCGAAATTGAAGCAATTAAGAAGTTTCAACCTGTTGACGCCACTACTAATCCATCTTTGCTATTAAAAGCAGCACAGCTACCTGAATATCAATCACTAATTGATGACTCTATTGCTTGGGCCAAAACACAATCTTCTGACCAAGCACAGCAAATTGAAGATGCTGGCGATAAATTATCAGTGCTTATTGGTAAAGAGATCAGCGCAGTTATCCCAGGTCGTATCTCAACTGAAGTTGATGCTCGTTTATCATTTAATACTGAAGCGACCATCAAAAAAGCGAAAAAGCTAATTGCCTTATATGAAGAAGCTGGCGTTTCTAAAGACCGCGTTTTAATTAAAGCTGCGTCTACTTGGGAAGGTATTAAAGCAGCTGAACAATTAGAAAAAGAAGGCATTCAGTGTAACTTAACTCTATTGTTTAGTTTTGCTCAAGCAAGAGCGTGTGCTGAAGCCGGCGTATTTTTAATCTCACCATTTGTTGGCCGTATTTTAGATTGGTATAAAGCCAATACTGATCAACAAGATTACACAGGCGAAACTGACCCAGGCGTTATTTCAGTTCGAAGTATTTACCAATATTACAAAGAGCATGGTTATAACACAGTTGTGATGGGCGCAAGTTTCCGTAATACAGACGAAATTATCGCGTTAGCTGGTTGTGACCGTTTAACGATTGCACCAGCATTACTAGACACATTAGATAATATGGAAGGCAAGTTAGACGCTAAATTAACTTTCTCTGGTGACGTTAAAGCCAAACCTGAATTAATGACTGAAGCTCAGTTCCGCTGGGAACATAACGAAGATCCAATGGCGACATTAAAATTAGCCGAAGGTATTAAAAACTTTGCTATAGACCAAGTAAAACTTGAAACCTTGCTAGTTAAAAAACTATAAATTGTTCTATAACTTAATATTAAGTGGCACTGTTTATTTAGATTATGTATTTAAATTTTTTAACGGTGCCACTTTTTGTTTCTGCAGTACCTGTACGACAATATCACTATTAACATCTGATTTATTTTGAGGAAATCAATAATGACCGTTCAATCTTGGCAGTCTGTACAACAAGAATTTAACCGTTTAAAAGATGTACACATGCGAGACATGTTTGCACAAGATCCACAACGAGCTAGCAAATTCACCAAAAAAGCATGTGACTTCACATTAGATTACTCAAAAAACAGAATTGATGAACAAGCATTATCCGCATTATTTCAGTTAGCCAAAGATCACAAATTAACTGAAAAACGTGATGCTATGTTTGCTGGTGAAATCATCAACAAAACTGAGCACCGCGCCGTATTACATACCGCATTAAGACGTGACTCAAAAGACAGCATTTTAGTTGATAACAAAAATGTGGTTAATGAAGTCTATACAACATTAAACAAGATGAAGCAGTTTGTTGCTGAAATTCATAATGGCACACGCACAGGTCGCACTGGCAAGAAATTTACTGACGTAGTTGCAATTGGTATTGGCGGTTCATTTTTAGGCCCTAAAATTGTCACTGAGGCGTTAAAGCCGTATCAAAATCCAGAATTAAAAGTGCATTTTGTTGCTAATGTAGATGCTCATCATATTGTTGATGTTTTAGCTAAATTGAATGCAGATACAACGCTGGTAGTGATGAGTTCAAAATCATTTACCACACAAGAAACCCTTAAAAATACAGAAACAACACGTGAATGGTTTTTAGCATCAGGTGCTAAATTTGAAGATATCGCTAAACACTTTATGTGCGTTTCAAGTAACACAGCCAAAGCAACTGAATTTGGTATTGACCCTGATAACATTTTTCCAATGTGGGATTGGGTTGGCGGCCGTTATTCTTTATGGTCAGCGATTGGTTTGCCAATTGCACTTTCTATTGGCTTTGATAACTTTGAACAAATATTATTAGGTGCTAGAGAAGTGGATGCCCATTTCTTATCGACTCCGCTGGAAGATAACTTGCCAGTAATTATGGGCGTACTAGGTGTTTGGTACAGCAACTTTTTTGACTGCCAAAGCCATATTTTATTACCTTATTCTCATTACTTACGAGGTTTCCCTGCGTATGTTCAGCAGTTAGATATGGAATCCAATGGTAAGTCAGTTAACCAGCTAGATCAAAATATTGAATATAAAACCGGTCCAATTATTTGGGGCGGTGAAGGCACAAACGGTCAACATGCGTTTCATCAATTAATGCATCAAGGCAATACTATTATTCCTGCTGATTTCATTATGCCAATTAATCCAAACCATGATGAAGTTGAACATCACCAAATGTTAGCGTCTAACTGTTTTGCCCAAACCCAAGCATTAATGCAAGGGCAAACTACAGCAGAAATTGAACAAGAGTTATTAGCAAAAGGCGTTGATAAACAAGAAGCGGTTCGTTTAGCCAAACATAAACGTATGCCGGGCAATCGTCCTTCCAATACCTTATTAATGGAAAAACTAACCCCTATTCAATTGGGTAGATTAATCGCCTTATACGAACATAAAGTGTTTGTTCAAGGGGTTATTTGGGACATAAACAGCTTTGATCAATGGGGTGTTGAATTGGGTAAAGTATTAGGTACTCAAGTATTGTCTGCTTTGCAAGAGACCGCACAGCCTGAATTAGATTCATCAACACAACAATTAGTAGACTTGTTTAAGCAACAGATCTCCTAGCGCTTGGGTGAATGAATTAGTGACACTAAAAGCGCTCAAATTTGAGCGCTTTTTGGTTTTATCTACTCTTAAACTTTTACTGTTAGCGTATGATTTTGAAATAAATTAAAACCTAATACCAATTGAATTAATCTGAAATAAGGACGCTTGTGAAACTACGCCATTTTATTGAGTTGTTAATTTTAGCGGCTATTTGGGGCGCTTCTTTTATGTTTATGCGAGTAGCTGCACCTGAGTTTGGTGCAACCGCACTCGCCAGTTACCGTATGGTATTTGCCGCCCTCACCTTATCTCCTATTTTATTTTATTACGTTTATAACAAGAACTGGCTGAGTCCACGCACAGCTCAAGCAGAAAATTTAAGTCTCACTGTTCCCCCTAGAAGTACAAAAGTAATATTTGCTCATATCTTTATTATTGGCATTATCAGCGCGGCTATTCCCATGTACTTTTTTGCTTATGCCGCTACCAATTTAGATGCTGGGTTTTCTTCAATAATGAATGCAACTACGCCTTTGTGGGGCGCAGTTATTGGTGTGTTATTTTTTAATAACAGACTTTCTAAATTGGCTATTGTAGGTTTATTTTTAGGCTTCTTAGGTGTGTTTGTATTATCCATGGATAAACTGAGTTGGGACTTTACTGATCAAATTAAGGGAATACTCGCCATTATTTGCGCCACCAGCTTTTATGGACTTTCTGCCAATTACTCCAAACAGATGTTAACCGGCATTAAACCTTTGTTTATTGCCTCTGGTAGTTTATTTGGTAGCGCCTTGTTAATGTTACCTATTTTAATTTACACCACGCCAAATGTAATGACTATCAGTCCACTTGCATGGTTAATGTTGATTGGCCTTAGTGTGGTAAGTACTGGTGTTGCTTATGTTTTATATTACCGGATCATAGAACATTCAGGGCCAACCAACGCCATGATGGTCACGTTTTTAATCCCTATTTTTGGAGTTTTGTTTGGTCATCTATTTTTGGATGAACAATTAAGTATAAATATTTTTTGGGGTGTTCTTTTAATATTAATCGGCGTGTCACTCACCACCGGAATTATAAACAGAAATCGAATCATGCGTGCTTCTAATACTCGCAGCATCGATATTGCTGATTGAAACTCGACCCAAAATCCGTTTTAAAAAAGAATAGGGCTTAATTAAAAGACTGTTTGCTCAATTAAGTTTCAGTTTTTGTTCAATATTTTTACAAAAAAGTCATAAATAAATTTCACATTTAGGATAAATGTGATAAACAGTAGTTCGAGCAGAGAAAAAACTCTGCTGTAAAGGGTCTGTTATTCATTAGTGCTTAATTAACGGTAACATTCTTTAACAACAACATAATTATAAAAGTAAAAGGAGACCATGATGGAAGGTCTAGCTGAAATACTTGAAACTACGCTTGAAACTAAAACTACCTCTAAAAAACGCCCTTCAAAAAGTAAGTGGCGCGAAATTGAATCGATTAAGGACAAATATCGACTAAGAGACGAATTAAATGGCATAGATCCCATGTCGGAATATGACTTTGAATCGTTAGAGTACTAAAAGTGATAAAGTAAAAAAAAAGCCTAATATTCGTATTAGGCTTTTTTGTATCTGCAGTTCTAAGAACTAATTAATGCGAATTGGCATAATCGTTAATTTACTTCGTAGTCAGCTATATCTATTGGTGTATGCGCTTCAATGTATTGTTTTAATACTTCCGAGTCTGTTTTACTGCTAGGAGCATAATTTGGGTTATTAGTCAGTTGTGGGTAACCGTCACCACCTGAGGCATTGTAACTATTAACACTCATACGGTAGGTTTTATCTAACTTGATGGCTTCGCCATTAATTTTTACATTACTAATTTGACCATCTTTCTTGGCAAAACTAATATTTTTATATTGTAAATATGCGCCTGAGTCCGGTGGAAATAATGCAACAACTGCAAAGTAATCCAGTACTTGCTGTCCACTTAAGTCGACATAAGCTATACGGTTTTTAAATGGGTGTACTTTTAAAATGTCTTTATAACTAATATCACCAGCTTGGATACTGTCACGAATTCCGCCACCACTAATAATGCCAAAATCCGCATTTACAGCTTCCATTTGAGCGCTAATAATTAAGCGTGCAATGTTAACTTGCTGAAAACGAGCTTTGCTACGATCCCCCTCAAGCTTTCCATTAACATAACCTAGCTTACCTAAAATCTTCTTTTCACCGCGGCTTTGGTAAGGCTGTAAAATGCTCTTTAAGGTTTGGTCAGCTTCAATATATTCATTCGCTAACTCAGTTAAGCGTTTACCATTGCTATCTTGTTTATATAAGTTAACTGGCAATAATTCATAACTAAGTAACGTTAGTTGGCCGTTTTCTAATTTAAATTCAGCTTTACCTACATACTTTCCCCACTCATGCGCTTGCATGATCCAAGTACCATTTTGTTGATCTGGGCGACACTTTTTACCAGGAGAAAATGCTTCATCTGCTTTGTTTTCACCAGCCATACAAACTGGCTCTTGGCTGTGCCCTCCCACAACAATATCTAGCATACCTTTTGGAAGTGAACGTGCAAGCGTGACATCACCAGGAGCATTTACCCCAAAATTAGAATCCACATAATGGCCCATGTGCGTAACCGCAATAGTGATATCTGGGTTATGTTGTTGCTGAATTTCAGGTAATAAAGACGCAGCAACGGTTGTCGGCTTTTTAAACTCTAAACCACCAACATATTGAGGATTAGCTATTTTAGCTGTGTCAGTGGTAGTGAAACCTATAACAGCGATAGTTAAACCGTCTTTTTCAAAGATTTTATATTGTTGATAGCTAGGCTTGTTTGTTGTTTTATCGAAAATATTAGCGGATAAAAAAGGGAAGTTTGCCCATTCTTGCTGGGTATCAAGCACCTTAAGTGGATTATCAAATTCATGATTACCAATAGCCATAGCATCATAACCAATCTCCGACATACCTTTAAAATCTGGCTCAGCTAATTGTAAGTCTGACTCAGGAATTCCAGTATTAATATCTCCACCAGACAGTAACAACACAGAATGTCCTTGTGCTTTAGCTTCATCACGTAATTGGTCAATCAAGGTCTTACGCGCGGCCATACCATATTCACCATGCTCATTATGCCAAAAACGGCCATGATTATCGTTGGTGTGAAGCACCGTTAAATAACGTACCTCAGAGTCAGTTTTAGAAGTAACTTGGCTACATGCGGTAATAAAGGTCAGTAGCAATAACAAAAAGGAAGTGCGCATAATTCAACTTATTTTATGGGTAGGATTTAACAGAAGTACCTACTTTAAATCAAAGCAATAATCTTTGTAAATTAAATGGTTAATTTTATTAGTTAATGAGGTAGGTGAGCATGTTATTTAGCAAATAATAGGTAATAAAAAGCCCAGTGGTCAACTGAGCTAATTATCAATTTAGGTGGCTGTCCTTGTTATTTCGTCCTGAAATGTATTTCCAATTACCATCTGTGTGAAAAGCGCTAATATTAAGGTAAACAGCAAACTCAATTCGTTATTTAATAAATATAAACGGCACCAGAGTTGGCTGCAGTCCCTACGTCTCCAGTTCCGGTAGTCGCACTTTCTGAGCCGTTAGTAATTATACCCGTTGCAGAATTAGCCTCACCATAAGCCCCTATCGCCAATATCTCGACATCATTGCTTAGTGCTAGGCTGGCACCAAAATGATCCCCAGCTTCTGTATTTGAAGCTTTAACGTAAGAGGTTTGCGCCCAACTAACGCCATCGTTAGTAAATAAATACACCGCGCCGGATTCAGCTTCTGTGGTAGCTGCCGAGGTTTCAGAGCCATCTGTAGTAATACCTGTCAGACTAGAGTCCTCACTAAATGCTCCAACAGCTAAAGTATTACCATCGGAACTTAATACAACATCATAACCAAATCCGTCACCAGCATTTGTGTTTGATGCTTTTATATACGCAGTTTGCGTCCAATTAACACCATCATTATCAAATAAATACACAGCACCGGAGTCAGCCTCAGTTCCAATATCTCCTAGCCCCTCAGAGTCATCAGTAATAACACCAGTTGCACTATTATCTTCTAAGTAAGCGCCAACCGCTAGTGTGGAGCCATCAGCATCAATAGAAACACTATGACCAAATCTATCACTAGTACCTGTATTGGATGCTTTAATATAAGCTGTTTGGATCCAATTACCACTGCTATCACTAAATACATAAACAGCGCCTGAATCAACGACCTTTCCCGACTCTGTATTGGTACTACCATTAGTGATCCCTACAGCACCATTCTCTTCTTCTTGAGCTCCTACGGCTAAAGTATGTCCATCGCTACTTAAGTCAAGACTACGTCCAAAATTATCACGAGCTTCAGTATTAGACGCTTTTACATAAGCTATTTGAGACCACGTTCCGCCACTTTTATTAAATAAATACACTGCACCTGAAGATGTAGCTCCAGAAATATTAGGGGTTTCAGATCCATTAGTCCCATCTGTTGTAACCCCCGTAGCAGGATTACTTTCTTGATATGCCCCAATAGCTAAGACTGTTGCGTCACCGCTTAATGCAAGGCTATAACCAAATTCATCACTAGCCCCTGTATTAGAAGCTTTTATATAAGCAGACTCTGCCCATACATCACTAGTATCGTTATAACTAAATAAATAAACAGCACCTGAGTTATTCGCTGTTCCTGAGTCTGTAAGCGGAGCTGAAGATGCGACACCAACGTCGCTATTATCTTCTATGTAAGCACCTACAGCTAATTCTGTTCCATCGTCATTTAATGCCACACTTATACCAAAGCGATCTGACAGACCTCTGTTTGATGCTTTCACATAAGCAGTTTGCACCCATTTACCAGTATCATTGTTGTTAAATAAATATACAGCTCCTGAGTCATTTTCAGTGCCGCTTTCTGTAGTTTCTGAACCATCTGTTATAATACCAACAGCTTCATTATCTTCAGCGTAAGCACCTACAGCTAATGTGTGACCATCACCACTTAACGCTATACTGGTACCAGGTATATCGCTACTGCCAAAATAATCACTATCACCTGTATTTGATGCTTTAACATAACCAATCATTTTTGTAATATCTGCAGCGGTTAAATTATTCTCTGTTGACGTTTCAAATTCGCCATCTGATGAGGCTAGAATAAAATAATCTGCCGATAAAGCGCTAACCAAGCTACTTACAGTGGCAGTAGTAGTTAATAAATCGGTAACAGATGTTAATATATTGCAGTTATTTGTTTGAGATGTGTCTTTTTCACATACTGTGTACAGCACAGATTGGCCGCTACTTATCGCAGCAGAGTCCCACGCTAGTTCCATTTCTTTAATGTCACCGTCTGACGCTTCAATCGTATTTAAAGAAAATGCCGCTAAACTAATATCATTTATGTCAAGGGTGACTGTTACAGATGAACTATTACCAGAAGTATCTGTTGCCACAACGGTAAAGGTATAGCTACTTTGATTTTCAAAGTCCGGATTTACGGCTAATGTCACTTCACCTGTTTCGGCATCTATCGTAAACAAGGCACTGTCACTGCCTGATAAAGTATACGTTGCACTACTATCATCTGAAGTGGCTTTATACACCAACTGTCCTGCTCCGCTATTTTCATTTATAGCGACGGCGCTTGTGTTAGACGTAATAGTTGGTGGGGCTGTATCCGTATCATCCGTGGTATCCGTATCATCCGTATCATCCGTATCATCCGTATCATCCGTATCATCCGTGGCATCCGTGGTATCCGTGGTATCCGTGGTATCCGTGGTATCCGTGGTATCTGTGGTATCCGTAGTATCTGTGGTATCACCACAAGATGACAAAGTGAGTACGGCAGTCATAACAACTGCCCATATACCATTAAGGAATGCTTCAAATACATCGGTAGACGCAAGGTTACCGACCTTTGAATAAAATGAAAACATACTGATTATTGCCTTCTACTGTTCTAATCCTAAAAATTCTAGCACAACTTTAGTCATAGTCTAGTTAACGTAACTAACTAGCCTAGCTTTCACAACAAGGTCTGCTGCCCTAGCTTCTGACTTTTGTTTTCCTCTTTAGCTTCATCTAATATCAATTTAGGTTGCCAATCTATTTGCGCTTGTCCCTGCTTTTTTAATATTTCATTTGTTTTTGAAAAATGTTTACAACCGAAAAAGCCGCGATGGGCAGATAGTGGTGATGGGTGTGGTGCATTTAAAATATGGTGTTTATTGCTGTCGATTGCCGCGGCTTTTTTTTGTGCGTGACTGCCCCACAATAAAAACACTAAGTCGCTTCTTTGCTCATTTAACGTGCTTATAATTTTGTCAGTAAATTGCTCCCAGCCTAAACTTTTGTGCGAGTGCGCTTGCCCTGAGCGTACGGTTAAAACTGTATTTAATAGCAAAACGCCCTGCTTTGCCCAATCTATCAAATAGCCATGTTTTGGTATTTCAAACCCATTAATATCGGAGGCGAGTTCTTTGTACATATTACGCAGCGACGGTGGAATTTTAATACCTGGCTTTACTGAGAATGCCAAACCGTGAGCTTGGTTAATACCGTGATAAGGGTCTTGACCAAGGATCACTACTTTTACGTCTTTTAAGGCGGTTAAATCAAACGCAGAGAATACGTCTTCATCGGTCGGGAAAATATCAATCCCTTGCGCTCTTTCTTCAGCAACAGTGGTTAAAGTATCTTTAAGGTAAGTTTGTTGCTGCTCTTGAGCTATTACTGATGACCAGGTTAATGACATGACACTTTCCGCCTTAGCTGTTTAAGATACGTGGCGTTTTATTTGCATTCTAAAAACAAAAAAACGCTGTAGATGCATATTATTAATAAACACCTACAAGCGTCAGAGATTCGAGTTACGAGTTACGAGCTAAAGAATGTTCATTAACTTATGCAGTTAAATACGCGCGTAGTTTATCAAAGTCGGCGTCCATTGTTTCGGATAATATTGGTAATCCGGCAACAGCTGCTAATTCTGGTGGTAATGGAATTAACTCACCTAGAATATTCTCAACACTTTCTTTAAATTTAGCAGGATGCGCTGTGCCTAAGAACACACCAACTTCATCTTCAGCCAAACCATGTCTTAATGCTTTATAGGCAATAGCGCCGTGCGGCTCTGATACGTAATCGTTTTTATAAAGTTGTTTAACGCCTACTTGGCTTGAGTCTTCGTCAATCATAATTGAAGACAGCAAGTTTTTATCAAACCAACCTAAGTCCATCATGTGTTGAATACGAGGCCAGTTATTTGGTTCGCTCACATCCATTGCATTGGAAATCGTTGCAACAGTTGTTTTTGGATCCCACTCGCCCGTTGTTAAAAAGCGAGGAACGGTATCGTTTTCATTAGTCGCTGCAATAAAGCGTTTAATTGGCAAACCTAATACTTTGGCAATAATGCCAGCAGTTAAGTTACCAAAGTTACCACTTGGAATTGAGAATACTGACTTATCACGTTGTTCAACAGGAAGCTGAGCAACCGCTTCAAAGTAATAACAAACCTGAGCAAATAAACGACTGATGTTGATAGAGTTGGCTGAGTTCAGACCAATCTCTTTGCGTAACTCAGCGTCTTCAAACGACGCTTTAACTAGCGACTGGCAATCATCAAACGTGCCTTTTACAGCGATAGTTTCAATGTTGTCGCCTAAGGTACAAAACATCTTTTCTTGTAAGCGGCTGATTTTATTTTCTGGATATAAAATAACAACACGAATATCTTTTATGCCATGAAACGCATGAGCAACGGCTGCACCAGTATCACCAGATGTCGCTGTTAAAATAGTAAGCTCACCTTGTTGATTAAACTGATTTAAACACTGAGCCATAAAACGTGCGCCAAAGTCTTTAAACGCTAACGTTGGGCCATGAAACAACTCTAAGCTGTAGATATTGTCATTAACGTGTTTAAGCGGTGCTGGAAACTCAAACGCTTTGGTTAGCATCACTTCTAGGTCGGCTTGGCTAATTTCATTATCCATTAAATGTGACAGTATTATGCTGCTACGTTTAACAAATGGTAATGCCAATAATTCGTCGACATTAGATAATGGTTTTATCTGTTTTGGAAAAAACAAACCTCTGTCGCGGCCTAAACCTTGTTTTACGGCTTGCTCAAAACTTACCTGCTGATCATTATGTTTTATATTCTCTAACAGCATGGTTACCTCTTATGACTTTCTTTAATTAATTTAATAGGTGTTTGCATTTCAAGTTTTAGATTTTTAACTAACTTGAATATCTTTTGCACCCAATGTTGCACATTGGCAAATATGAACAAAACCTTTATCTGCAAGGATATAGTTTTGCTCAAGGTATTCTTTATATTGCTGAGCTTTGGTCAAATCTGTGGTTAACGCAAACAGCGTAGGTCCGGCTCCGGATATGCCAACCGCTAATGCATCCTGTGCTAATAAGTATTGCTTTGATGTTTTAAATCCAGCAATTAAGTCGGCTCTGTACGGTTCTGCAATTACATCTTTTATAGTCTGTGCCGCCAAGGTTTGCTCGCCTTGATACAGATACGCAACAAACGCGGCTAAGTATTGTGCGTTGTCGATGGCAACCGACTTATCAACTTGTTTTGGTAATACTTCTCTAGCTTCTTTAGTTGGTAATGAAAAGCCAGGAAATGCCACAACCCAATACCAAGAATCTGGATTTGGTAAACTGATCACAGGTGCCTGTTCATGAGGACTCATTAACTGCAAACCACCAAAATAACTTGGCGCTACATTGTCATAATGTAAGTCACCGCTAGCACCCGCTTCTACTTCCCCCATCAATACCAATAATTCTTGATCAGAGTATGGGAAATCAAACAAACGATTTAACGCAGTTAAACTTGCCACTACAGAACAAGCGCTTGAACCTAAGCCACTACCAACAGGCAAAGACTTCACTAACTCCATCTTTACAGCAGGAAATTGCTCAGGGTTGGTTAACTTATTTTTAAATAGCGAATAGGCTATCCACGCCAAGTTTTGGTTTTTATCATCAGGACATACGTGAGCAAATTCACCTGAGTTAATTAACTGGTCTTGCTCTGCAAATTCAACATGAACCGTATCCCCCAAAGGTTTTTGGTCTACACGAATTAATGCTGCCCCCAATAGATCAAAACCAACACTCACGTTGCCTGTACTGGCTGGCGCATAAGCCGATGCTTTGCGCCCAATAAGATCTGTTTTTATATTCGCAGTAGACATAGTTAAAGCATAACCTCTTGTTGCCAGCTTAATGTTCTCATTACATCGCCAAATACACCTGCTGCGGTAACGGCTGCGCCTGCGCCATATCCACGTAATACAATTGGAATTGGCTGATAATATGCACTGTGAATTGCCAATGCATTTTCACCGTTTTTAACGGCATATAGAGCGTTATCTGGCCCAACTGAGGCAACTTTAACTTTACACTTACCGTCTTTGATTTCGCCAACATAACGTAATACTTCACCATTTGATTTCGCATTTTGGTTAAGCGCTTCAAATGTTGGGTCTAGCTCAGGTAAACGTGCTAAAAATTCATCCACAGTACCTGAGGAATCAAAATCATCTCCAAGTACAGATTCGATTTCTATGTCTGATAATTCAAGTTCCATTCCTGATTCTCGCGCCATGATCAATAACTTACGCGCTACGTCCATCCCGCTTAAATCATCACGTGGGTCAGGTTCTGTGTAACCTAATTCTTTCGCGCCTATTGTGGCTTCTGACAACGTATTGCCTTCATCTATTTTACCAAATATGTACGACAGTGAACCTGACAATATACCTTCAAATGCTAATAATTCGTCACCTGCATTAAACAAACCTTGTAGTGTGTCTATTACTGGCAAACCTGCGCCAACCGTCGTTTCATATAAAAATCGACGCATAGTTAATTGCGCAGTTTCTCTCAATTCTGAGTAGTAAGCCATGCTGCCAGTGTTGGCTTTTTTGTTTGGTGTTACTATATGGAAACCTGCAGCTAAAAACTCAACGTATTGACTTGCAACACTTTCTGACGACGTACAATCCACTAACACAGGGTTAACCAAATGATTGTCTTGCACAAAACGCTTAATGTTTAACAAGCTAAACGTAGGCTCAGCTTGTTGTAATTGCTCGCTGTAATTTTCTAGGTTTATGCCTTCAGCATTTAACAATAGCTTTCTGCTATTAGCGATACCGTAAACGTTTAAGCGGATATTACGATTTTTCAACCATTGTTGTTGGCGTTTTATTTGCTTAATTAATTCATCACCAACCACACCACAACCTAATATAAATAAGTCGATTGATGGGATTTTAGTAAAGAAGTTTTCATGGCAAACTTTTATCGCATCTTCACACTTACGGCGTTCTACCACCGAAGATATTGAGCTTTCAGTACTGTCTTGAGCTATTGCTAAAATGTTTACTCGCGCTTGCGCTAACGAAGTGAAGAATTTTGCGGCTATACCTTTATGCTGACGCATACCTTCACCAATAAGCGAAACAATAGCTACTTCATCATTTACTTTTGGTTGGTCTAATAAGCCATTTTTAATTTCTAATTCAAATTCATTATGTAATGCATCTAACGCTTTTTTACGATGTTCTGAGAAGATACAAAAGCTGATGCTGAATTCCGATGAAGATTGTGTAATTAACACAACAGAAATATCTTCATCAGCCATGGCTTTAAACGTTCTGCTGGCTATACCAACTACGCCTTTCATGCCCGGACCTATTACCGTCAACATGCAAACGTCATTTAAGCTAGATATTGCTTTAATTGGTGTTGTCTTGTTTGCTTCAGTCCCTATTAAAGTACCTTTTACACTTGGGTTTAATGTATTTTTAATTACACATGGAATTTTGTAGTGCGCTAGTGGCCCAATTGTTTTTGGATGTAAAACACTGGCACCAAAGTAAGATAATTCCATGGCTTCTGAATAAGATAATTTGTCGATTAAGGTTGCGTCTTTTACTTGTCTTGGGTCGGCGCTATATACACCGTCAACGTCAGTCCATATTTCACAAGTATCGGCATGTAAACATGCAGCAACAATAGCAGCTGAATAATCACTACCGTTACGACCTAAAGTAGTTAATTGACCATTTTCATTAGCAGCTGTAAAGCCCGGTAATAAATACACTTCTTTACCGCTTTGCATTTCATCCATGATGGCCGCACGACTTAGTTCTATATTGGCTACACCATTTAAAAAGTCTGGGCTGCTGATAATTGATTGTGTTGGCTCTAACACTTGAGATTTTAAGCCCATAGCATTAAACACTTGCTGCATAAGCAAAACACTAAATACTTCACCACGACTTATTACAAACGCTTTTATGTGATCTGGACAATACTTTAATAACTGCACACCGGTTAGTTTGTTATCTAGCTCGGTGACTATTTTTTCAATTTGGAAAAGTAATTCTTGTTCAGATTCACACTTAGATGTTTTAGTGATTTGTTCAAAGTGCGATTTTAACGCCGCTAAACTCTTTTTAAATTCAGCACCAGACTCTGCAATATCACATAGTTCAACAAGTTGATTGGTCACGCCTTTAGGAGCAGAAAGCACAGCCGTCGTAATAGAGGTTTGAGCTTGTTCCGCAATAATGTTTGCAACAATGGCAAAACGTTCATGACAGGCTAACGAGCTACCACCAAATTTAACAACTTTCATAACTACTTTCCTTTTATTAAACAAAAGCCCGTGATATTCATCACGGGCTTAGCAAGTATTGTGCGCACCAGTGAATACACTACCCCGTTAGGGTGGTGTTATTAATAATAATGGTGTTGAACATATTCTTTTTCATGTGTGTAAAATCTGATTATTGGAGTAAAAAGTCAAGTGCTTTTTACGACACTTATAATTGCATTGAGTGCAATTTGCTAATTAATAGTCAATTAAAGCCATAATGCTTTTGTCATCAGCACTGTATATTGGTATAACTAAGAAGTTAAATATTATTATTTGTGTAATATGTTTTATTAACTACGCTCAAAAGCATGTGAGTGTATGTAAGTAATTTGACTAATCAATTGTAAATAATGGACGAGCATTAGCTTCTACTGATTGTAGAAACTAAAATGCCATATAACTTAAGTTAATCTAGGGAACTTAGCCCGATGCAGCCAAGTAAAAGTATATCCAGACGTCTTTTAGTAAGCGTACTATCAGTCTATTTTATATTAACCTTTGTTGTTACCTGCGCGCAGATTTATGCCGACTACTCCAATACCAAAAATTCCATAAGTCACGAATTGCGCAACTTAGAAAAAACCTTTAGCGCCAGTTTAACTCGAGCTATCTGGGAGTTAAATACGCCACAGGTAGTGTCTATTTCTGAGGGATTGTTAGAAATACCTATGGTTGAAGGGGTATTAATTCGTGACGACAATCGTGAATTGCTGACTCAAATGGGTGGCATTGCCAATATTGCCGACTTCCAAGCAACTGAGCTTAGTGAAGTTGGTGCAGTCATTTCTAGTCAAGATGGTTTATTTGGTTACACCTTTCCACTGATCTTTGAATTTTCAGGCCGAACCACTCAAGTTGGTGATGTAACTCTGTTCTCTAGTAGAGAAATTGTTTTTAGCCGCATCATGCTCAGCATTTTATTTTTAATCGCCAGTGCCATTATCAAAACTATTTGTTTAGTCGTTTTATTTTCTCTAGCCTTTAAAAAATATCTAACTACACCTTTAAGCGAACTAACTGAAGAAATTGAAAAAATCGATATGGAAAATATTGATGATGCACAAATACAAATTGATCAAGAAGAAGAAAACGAACTTACCGTTATAAAACATTCGTTCAACGACTTAATGTCAAAAGTATCTAGTTCACAAACTGAACTCAAACATGCACAAAAACAGCTGGTAAAAACAAACGACAGACTTGATCAACAAAACCTAATGTTAGAGCAAGAAGTGGCGAAGAAAACCGCTAATTTAAGTCAAGCCATGATGGACTTGCAGAAACAAAAATATCAATTAGAAACACAACAGAAAACCTTGCGAGAAGAAATTGAAACTCGCCGAGGTACAGAATCCGAATTAGTACACAAAACTACTGAACTGGAGCATACCATTGATACTTTAGGCATGGCCCACGGCAAATTGGTTGAGTCGGAAAAACTAGCCGCCCTTGGTGGCTTAGTTGCGGGTATTACACACGACGTTAATACACCAATAGGTGTGGGCGTTACGGCAACTAGCTACCTTTCAGATCGCTTTAAAGAGCTAGGTAAAAAGTTTGATGCCAAATCACTTAGCGCCAGCGATATGAAAAACTTTATTAATGAAGGTAATCAAAGTATTGAATTGCTAAACAATAACTTAATCCGAGCTAGCGAGCTCATTGCTAGTTTCAAACAAATTGCAGTTGACCAAGCAAGTGAAGCAATTAGAACCATTAATTTAAAAGACTACTTAAACGAAATAATTCTGTCTTTAAAACCTAAATTAAAAAATTCAGCTTATAAAATCAATATTGACTGTCCTGACGATATTGAAATGAAAGTACCTGCCGGAGCAATTTCACAGATATTTACTAACTTCCTGTTAAATAGTGTTATTCATGGCTTTGATGGTAAAGAAAAAGGTCAAATTGATATTATCATTACCGACTCTGGCGACTCGGTAAAAATAGAATACACAGATGATGGCCACGGCATTAGTAAAGAGCAGCTAAGCCATTTGTTTGACCCTTTTTATACCACTAAACGCGAACAAGGTGGCTCAGGTTTAGGCACTAACATTGCTTACAACTTAGTGAAACAAACTTTAGATGGTGAAATAGAAGCACAAAGTGAATTAGAAAAAGGACTCACTTATCACTTAGAAATACCTAAGATAAAAAAAGAGCTTTCTTCAACTGACTGGATCAACTAAGAAGTCGCATTAATACCAATTACATTAAAATAGGCTGCAAATGATGCAGCCTTTTTTGATTTTGTTTGTTACTATCTTGTCCCTCGCAAATATGGAATAAGAAACAATTATGTGGTTTAACAACGCCTTTATTTATCAATTTACTAAGCCCTTTGAAACATCAAATGAAGTGTTAGAGTCATCACTTAATGAGCATCCGTTTCGTCCTTGTGGTAGCCAAGATCAATCAAAACAAGGTTGGGTTTCTGCCATTCCTGGTACAGAAAATATGGTTCATATTGCTGGCCACAACGCTCTTGTTTGTTTAAAAACCGAAGAAAAAGTATTACCTACTTCAGTAGTAAAAGATGCCTTGGAAGAAAAGGTTCAATTGCTACAGAATGAACGCGGTCAGAAAGTCGGTAAAAAAGAAAAACAAACCTTAAAAGAAGAGATCATTCAGCAATTATTGCCGAAAGCATTTACTAAAAGCAGTCGTTTGTACGCTTATATCAACCCTGAAAAGAAAATTCTTGTGGTTAATACCAGCAGCGCAAACCGAGCTGAAAACCTATTAGCCTTTTTACGTCAATCTATTGGTTCATTACCAGTTCTTCCACATAAGCCTGATGGCGACTTAATTGTGACTATGACACATTGGGTGAAGAACAACGATTTACCAGCGCCATTCGAATTTGCTAACGACATAGAACTCAAAGCATTAGATGAAGAAGCAGCAGCGGCTAAGTTAAAAAATCATGATGTGACCGAAGAAGAAGTTCAGTTACATATTAGCAACGGCAAATATGTGCACAAACTAGCGTTAGTATGGGCAGAAAAGATCAAGTTTAACCTAAACGAAGATGCCGCATTAAAACAAATTAAGTTCTTGGATATTGTAAAAGAACAAAATGACGATGTTGCCAGCGACGATCATTTAGCTAAGTTTGATGCTGACTTTGCATTAATGACAGGCGAATTAAATGAATTAATTGCCGAATTAGAAAGAACTTGGGTTAGCCCTGAAACGTTTTAATTCTGCTTATTTAAAGCCTGTAACGGTTGTTAATTAAACGTCAACACCAGACTTTAAAACTATAAAAAAACCAGTTCAGTTGAACTGGTTTTTTATTATCTACACCTTACAAATGATTTTCTAATTAAAGCCTTTTAAATATTTTCACTTTATCTTTATCAAAAATCCTCCGCGTCAAATTTTATTGGCATTGATCCTGCTAAGTTCAAACATCAGTTATTCAGTAACAAATTTTTGGAGATTTATATGGAATGGGCGTTAATTTTATTAATGTTGTTAATTGTTACCGTTGCACTTGTCGCAACCCACTTTATGGACAGCAGCAATCCGTATCCATTTAAGAAGAAAACTCAACTTTTAACGAGTATTGAACGAGGTTTCTTAGCTTTATTAGAAAAGGCTGTTGGTGATGACTTTAAGATCATTAACCGGGTAAAACTTAATGATATTATCGATATTAAAGATTCAGTTTCTGCCAAAGCAAAACGTGCTGCGTTATTAAAAGCATCGTCAAAATATATAGATTATGTATTGTGCGATCCAAATACATTCAGAATTATTGCTGCCGTTGACTTAGTTAACCATAATAAAGGTGGTCATAAAGCCAAACAAGATTGGTTTATAAATGGCGCACTTGAAGCTGCTGGCATTCCACATATTAGAATTAAAGTAAAAGCGGGTTACCAAGTAGAAGAAATTAGAAGCGGAATTATGTACAAAATTGGTAAAAAAGAACGTTCTAATCCGCCTGAGCCGATTATTAAAGGTAATATCCCTAGACGTCCGGTAGCTGCATTATCTTCATCGCAAATTAAAGCACAATTATCTGCACCTAGATTTTCTAGAGCATCATAGTTTCGGGTGAGAATTAACGCTTTTAATTCATAGTTATACAAAAAGGAGGTGTTCCCTCCTTTTTTTGATCCTACATTTTAGATAAATCAGTTAGCTTTCAAAGCAGTTTATTTTATACTGTGACAAATTTTATAATGAAGGGTCAAATATGACTATCGCTATCATAGGTGCAATGGAACAAGAAGTTGCCATTTTAAAAGAAAAAATCAACAACCGTATTGAAACAAAAATTGCTGACTTCACTTTTTACTCTGGTGAGTTAAATAACCAAGACGTCGTTTTAGTGCAGTCAGGTATTGGTAAAGTTGCATCAACCATAGCTACTACTTTAGTCATCGAAAGATTCTCTCCAAAATACGTTATCAATACAGGCTCAGCGGGCGGTTTCGATCCTGCGTTAAAAGTGGGTGATATTGCTGTGGGTAATGAACTTGTTCACCACGATGTTGACGTAACTGCATTTAATTATGAGTTTGGCCAAGTTCCAGGAATGCCTGCGACTTTCAGTGCCGATGAAAAACTAATTAGCGTTGCACAAAAGTGCATAGCTAACTTAGATGGTATTACCAGCAAGGTTGGTCTGATAGCCACGGGCGATAGCTTTATGTGCGACCCTGGGCGTATTAATCAGACTCGTGAACGTTTCCCTACAATGTTAGCTGTTGAAATGGAAGGTGCTGCTATTGCACAAACTTGCCATCAATTAAAAACGCCATTTTTAGTTATTCGTTCTTTATCTGACATCGCCGGACAAGAATCACCAATGAGTTTTGATGCTTATTTAGAAGTCGCCTCTAAAAACTCTTCTGCCCTTATGCTGGATATTTTAAGTCAGCTTTAATATGGAATTAATCACTTCAATCATTGAGATTTACCCAGAGTTAATTGCTTTAACTCTGGTTTTACTTTTGGAGTGGATATTTCCACTTGCCAGTAAATACACGCCGGCATTTATGTTTAGCGTACTTGCCAGTTCTATCTCAAATAAAGTTGGCCAATCTGGTTCTCAAAATCAACAAGTATTAGCGGGTTGGCTAGCACTTGGTACGTATTTATTTTTGATTGGCGTGATTATTGGTTCTATTTTATTTGCAGTTACCAATGATATTTGGACCCAAGCAATACTGTTATATTTTGCTTTGGGTTATCAACATGTGGCTAACCAAGCCAGTGCAGTGCAAGCCTGTATTACCAAAAGTCAAAAATCGGCAGCCAGAACTATATTAGCGAATATTAGTGAATTTGATGTAAACCGTTTAAGTGAATTGGGTATAAATAAACTTACCTTAGAAAGCCTAATAAAACGCTTTGTTTCTTTTTGGCTAACCCCTGTTATTTTATTTTTGGTATTTGATGGATTTACCGCATTAATGTATCGCGCGTTAGTAGAAGCTTATATTGTATGGCAACCAAAAAACGTGACATTGCAGTACTTTGGTCAAGCTGTTTTTAAAGTGAAAAATACCATTGAGTTTATACCGACTATTGTTGTTGCCCCTATTTACTCAGTATTTACCTCAAGTCCTTACTGGACAAAATATATTAAAGCTACAAAAAGTCAGTGGCAACACGCTAAAGCATCGTCATTCAATCAACTAATTTGGTTAAGCATAGTTTCCGCAGGTTGTAAGTCTGAGCTTGCTGGACCTTTAATGTTACAACAACAAAAAATAGTGCGTCCGCGAATTAATCAAGGTGCGCCACTTTTTCCTTCGGCTATCGGTGTGTTACTAGGTTGGAATAACCGATTTAGAGCCACTTTTATCTTGTTTAATATTATTACCTTAACTACATTATACTTCACTAATAACTTCCATTAGAGCTAGTTCAATAAGGCGTTTAAAATGAAAAAATTACTATTATTCATCACTATGTTATTTAGCACTTCAGCGTTTGCAGGTTACAGCGGCACCAACAAGTTGATCACGTCGGCTGAATTACTTAAAAATAAAAAAGATTATGTCGTATTAGATGTTCGCTCCGCTGATGAATTTGCTGAAGGTCATATTGAAGGTGCTATCAATATTCCTCATTATGCTGTGTTAGATGAAGTCGATATGTTAAAAGCGTTAGACAAACCTATTGTTGTTCATTGCAGAAGTGGCGTTCGCGCAACAAAAGCAGAGAATATGCTGATGAAAAACGGCGTAACTAACATGCTACATTTACAAGGTGATATGTTGGGTTGGGTAGATAAAGATTTGCCATTAATAATCACTAAATAATATAACTTTATCGACTTTTAATAGCGTAAACTTAAGAAAACTAGATTTAAAAGTCCTTAATTTAAGAGTTAAATAAAGTCTTTCATAAATAACTTCCACACTAAAAAAATTAACCTCATACTTATTGAGGTTTTCAATACAGTATTTCAGATTAAAGAGCATTAAATGACAGCATTATATATTGCAGGTATCGGCTTATGTGCCCTATTAGCACAATGGTTAGCTTGGGTAGCAAGAATACCAGCAATCTTATTTCTTTTAGTTACCGGCTTATTATTAGGACCAGTATTTTCAGTTGTTGACCCGGATGCTATTTTTGGTGATTTGTTATTCCCAATAATATCTTTATCCGTTGCGGTTATTTTATTTGAAGGCTCACTCACCTTACATTTTAAAGAGCTTAAAGGCATAGGTAATGTAGTACGAAACCTCTGTTCAATCGGCATGATAACCACAGCCATTATAATCGGCTACAGCTGTTATTTTTTACTTGCAGTAGACTGGCGCATTGCTGCAGTCGTTGGTGCCGTGTTGGTGGTTACAGGGCCAACAGTGACCGCTCCGCTATTGAATGCCATGCGACCAACTGAAGAAATAGACCGTATTTTACGTTGGGAAGGCATTGTCATTGACCCAATTGGCGCATTGTTTGCAGTATTGGTGTTTGAAGCGGTTATGTTGTCTGGTAGCTCTGGTGTATTAAGTCATACCTTAATTGCCTTAGTTACTACTGTAGGACTTGGTCTTAGTATAGGTATAGTTGCTGGTTATATAACAAATTTGGTTATTCAAAAAGAATGGCTGCCGTACAATTTACAAAAATTTGGCGTGTTATCTTTTGTACTAATAAGTTTTACTATTTCTAATGCCATTAGCCATGAATCTGGTTTATTAGCGGTAACTGTATTTGGTATTTATTTAGCCAACCAAGACGACTTAGAGCTCGACTCAATTCTTGAATTTAAAGAAGATCTTTCGCAAATTTTAATCTCAGTATTATTTATATTGCTAGCTGCAAGACTAGAGCTCGCTGAATTACTCTTGTTAGGTCCTAACGTTGTATTTTTCATGTTAATTGTTTTGTTTGTTGCTCGCCCTATTTGTATTGCCCTTTCTACTTATAAATCAAACCTAAACTGGCGCGCCAAAACAATACTTTCTTGGATTGCTCCACGAGGCATAGTTGCTGCCGCGGTTGGTTCGGTGTTTGCCTTAAGTATGAGTAAAGCGGGAATACAAGGTGCTGATAAAATAGTACCAATTATCTTCCTAGTGATCATTGTCACGGTTGTACTGCAAAGCTTAACGGCTATTCCTTTAGCTAAGCTGTTAAAAATACGTCAAAAAAGACCATCTTCCGTTATTATTATTGGTGCAAACCATGTTGCCCGCGCCATTGCAAAAGTACTGCAAGAGCAAAAAGTAGATGTTTATCTTTCAGACCCAGCTTGGGAAAACTGTCGTTTAGCACGTATGGTTGGATTAAAAAGTTATTTTGGTAATCCGCAAGCGGCCCAAGCAGAACGTTTTTTACCTATGTCTAATTTAAAAACCTTAATTGGCTTATCTCCAAATAGACATAACAATGCATTAGGTGTGCAATACTTTTCGCATATTCTGGGTGAGAAAAATGTTTACTCGTTAAAATCTTCAAGTGGACATTCTAGAGCCAATAATGACAGTCTAACTTTTTTATCTCGTCAAAATTTATTTGGCGAAAATGTATCCTTTTCAATGTTAAGTAACTTAATATCCAAAGGTGGAAAAGTGAGTGCGACCAAGCTAGCTGAAGCATTTACTTGGGAGAACTATTTAGACGTGAATAAAGAGGCAATTCCTTTATTTGTGTTACAACACCTTGAAGATGAAGATTACGTTCGTGTTATTCCATTTACAGTTGGTGGAGAATATGTACCAGAGGTTGGTGATATGGTACTTGCAATACAACCACCTAAAGTAACTATAATGAAGTAGGTTAAGCTTAACCTTCGGACTAATACAGGGTTAAGTTAGCACAGCTTCGCTCTAACGAACATTGAATGCTTTAAACATGAGCTTTAACGCATTCAGTTTAAAAGAGCAGAGCATAAAAAAACCAGTCATTAGACTGGTTTTTTTTATGGACAACTTAGCCAATTAGCATTGGCTTATATCACTAACTATTTCTTACTAACTAATTTAGGCACAACAACTATCAAGGCACCAATTACTAAAATAGCAATGATAGTACTTATCATCCCAACCGTTGTAGTGATCCAATCCCAAAAGTTAAAAGGTTTTGCAACTACTTTAAGCTCTTCAACAATTGTTTTCTTCTTGCCGTCACTCGTAACTAAGCTACCATCACGATTTTCTAAATTAATAAAAGGCGTTATTTTTAAAAATAATGTATGTACACCTTCTTTATTAGCCAAAATAGACCAACGCCATTTAGGTGTGAAAGAACTTGAGATAACCTGCTCAGGATTTGAAACAGCAACAATAGTAAGTACATCCGGTTCTGAGGCCATTAATTCAATTTTAACCATCTCATCAACTTTCATTTGTCCAACTAAAGACTCAACGTCTGGAAGTAAACCTGAATCTTGATTAATTAAACTAGATAACTGCATCACAGCTTCAACTTCAAATGCATCACCTACAACCACTTCTTTTTTAGGATTAAATGTATAAGTTGCGTCAGCTAATCGAGCGAGAGCTCTTTCAATTCGAGCTGCTAAAGCATCAGCTTTCTCGGCATCAGTCATCTCAACAGGTTCTTCAATTAACGGAGCACTTGTATCGCTCAGTTCACTATCATCTTCTCCATTTAGCACTAGTCCATCATCAGAGGTTGTATCAAACTCAGCAATTTGTTCTTGTACTTCTTCTCGATATTCTAACCCTAGATCTTTTGGCTCAGGTGAATCTAATCTAATATCCTGTAATTCATCTTCCATCTCACTTTCAACTTCAGAAGGTTTTTCAACCGTCTTAAGTTTTTCTGCAGTTGGTGCGGCAACTTCTTGCTTAACAACAATTGGAGTTGGCTTTGGTTCAGGAGCTGGTTTTGGCTCTGGTTTAGGCTCAGGAATTGGTTCTGGTGCTTCAATAGGAGCCGCTTCTGGCTCAGCAAGAGGCTCAACAACAACTTCTGGTGTTGTTGCTACCGTTTCTTCAGCTGACTCATCAGAATTACTGGTACAACCGAGCAATATCGAAAATAATATTGCGGTTACTGTGGATTTAAATAAAAAAGACTCTTTAAAATTTGTTTTAACTATCTTCATGGCACTTCCCTACACAAAAATTTGTCTAAATATCACTCAAAAAACAATTGGATACAAGAAAATTATATTAATCTACTTATTTAATATGTACTAATTTTTCATTGCTCTTAATTATTATACTAATTTGTATGAGCGGATCATTCACTTTATCAATCTGTGTTACCTGTTTGATTTACAATAGATTCAGGTAACCAACGTTTTAATGCTTCTTGTAACTTACTTGGGTTGACTGGTTTAGAGATAAAGTCATCCATACCTGCAGCCAAACATTTTTCCCTATCTCCCTGCATTGAATTTGCTGTCATAGCTATAATTGGTATTTCTCGGTTAAGCACTTTAGAGTCTTCAAGTCGAATTTTTTTACTCGCTTCATAACCGTCCATAACTGGCATTTGGCAATCCATTAAGACTAAATCAAAAGGTAAATGATCTAATGAATGCAAAGCTTCTTGCCCATTTGCGGCTAAGTCGACTTGAACACCAAACTTTTTCAATAAACCTTGAGCAACTTTCTGGTTAACCGGGTTATCTTCAACGACCAATATCCTAGCTTTAAATTGAGGATATTCACGGGCGCTATATGCTGTCACCAATGACGGTTCAGGGGAGTTAATGTCTGCAATTGTCATTAAACTATTATAAAGAATAGACTGATCTATTGGCTTATTAAGATATCCATTAAAGCCTGCTGCTTTTAACTTTTCAGTATCTCCACGCTTACCTTGTGAGGTGAGCATCAATAAACGAAGATCCGACAGAGCCGGTTCAGCTTTAATTTTCGCTGCCAATTCAAAAGCATCAATTCCAGACATTTGCATATCAAGTATAACGATATGATAAGGAGTCCCTGCTTTAGCGGCACTATTTAATTCGGCTAACGCCAACTGAGCACTGTCGAGCAGTGTATGTTCAACTTGCCAATTAGTGAGTAATTGGCCTAACAAAGTTCGGTTGGTTAAATTAGTATCAACCACAAGTATTTTTTGTTTTTGTAAACATTCATAAGTCACCTCAGGTAACTTTTTACTAGAGTTAGCTACGTTTACCGTAAACCAAAATTTTGAACCTTCTCCTTTAACACTCTTTATACCAATCTCACCACCCATCAGCTCAACTAATTGCTTACTGATTGATAACCCCAATCCAGTACCGCCATATTTACGAGTTGTTGAGCCATCAGCCTGACTAAAACGTTCAAAAAGTGTTTCTTGCTCTTCTTTTGTAAGGCCAATGCCGGTATCAGTAACTTCAAATAAAAGAGTAGAAGTCTGCAAAGTACATTTCTCCACTTTACAATGTACTGACACTTCGCCTTGCTCGGTAAATTTAATCGCATTACCAACCAAGTTATTGAGTATTTGTCTTATGCGTCCAGAGTCGCCAACAAATGATTGGGCTGGTATTAAATTAGCAGGACAAATAAGCTCTAGTCCCTTGTTATGGGCTTGAAAAGCAAGACTACTACCAAGTTGATGTAATAATACGACTAAATCAAACTCTAGCGGTTCAAGCTCTAACATACCCGCTTCAACTTTAGAGTAATCTAAAATATCATTAATAACATTTAACAAAGACTCAGCACTGTTTTTAACCGTTTTTGCATAATCTCTCTGCTGTGCATTTAACGGAGTATCCAGTAACAGGTTAGTCATACCAATTACACCATTCATTGGCGTACGAATTTCATGACTCATATTAGCTAGAAAATTAGTCTTTGACTCATTAGCAACATCGGCTTGTTTTTTTGCTTCCGCTAATCTAATGATGGTTTCTTTTTGGTGAGTAATATCGGTACGGATAGATATGTAGCCATCCAAGTTATTATCATTATCGTACAGCGGCACTATGGTCGTATCTACCCAGTAGAGATGACCGTCTTTAGCTTGGTTGCATACTTCATCATGCCAAAAACCACCTTTAGAAATAGACTGGAACATATCTCGCCAATAATTTTTTGGCTGGCTCTTTGAGTTAAGAAGTGAATGATTTTGCCCAATCAGTTCTTCACGACTATAACCACTAACCGCACAAAACTTATCATTAGCGTAAGTAATACAACCTTTTACATCCGTTATTGATACAAGTGAATGCTGATCCATTGCCGTTTTTTGTTCAGCTAAATCTTGTTGAGCGGCAATGCGCTTTTCTTCGTTAACTACTCTTGCTTCAATTTCTAGTTTGAGTCTTGTATTCATACGGAAAAAGACCAAGATAATAAAAATCAAAAAAGTAGCTATGGGTAATCCCCATGCAATAATTGTTGATAAACGGGTACCTGACTGTACATGCACTGACAACCAATTATTGGCAATTGCCGATTTTTGTTTTTCAGTCATAGTTGCAAAGGTTTTATTTAAAATAGGGACTAGTGGCTCAAGTCCCTTTCTAACGGCCATTGATAATTTTAATTTGTAAGGAGTAAATGAAGTGATAATGAGATCATTGATTTCATTTTTGTTAATTTCATAATTGATCACACCAATGGTATCGATAAAAGCATCAATCTCCCCAGACTGTAACCTCTTAAGTCCATCGTAAACCGAATCAACTTTTACTAAATTGATATTCGGGTGCTCTTTATGGATCAAGTCGTAGTATACATAACCATTAATCAACCCTAATTTCTTGCCGTTTAATGATAATAAATTATCCGCATAATACGCATCTTTCTTACCGACCAAGACTAATGGGATATCAAAGTACGCGTTAGTAAAGTTAATTGATTTAGCTCTTTCTTCGGTATAAAAAATACCTGACAGTATATCGACTTTGCCAAGCTTAAATTCCTCGAACGCCTCACCCCAGCTACTCTCTAAAACGGGAGTTACATTAACTTGTAATTGTTCTGCCGCATATTTTATATAATCAGCTGATATGCCACTGTGTTCACCTTGTTCATCAATATATTCAAACGGCGCCCATTTACTATCGATACCTAAACTAAATGACGCATGTTGCGACAACCACTTACGCTCAGCCCTAGTTAAAGTAGCAACAGTAGACTCTATTTCGAAAAAAGGTTTTAACCTAGGTTGCCACTTTTTCTCTAAATCTATGATTTTATTAATAGGGATATTTTCTATACCCGCATTAACTTTAGCTAATAGCTCAGGTTGCCCTTTAGCCATTAAAGCAAAAACATTATTGGAAACAACAATTTCATCAGAAATTGTAAATACACCACTTAAGCCCTTTCTAGCGATATGGGCAAAAGCACTAGGTAATTCAGCAACCACAGCCTGAATTTTATTATCCACTAACTGCTCAATCCCCTCATCAAGGTTGCTAAACGTAGATAAGTCAATTTCAGGATACTTTTCCCTTACATAGAATTCTTGGTAACTATTTTTTTGAGCCGAGATAACTAAATATTTTAAGTCTCTGAGTTTAGATTTTGAGCTAATTGAACGATTATAAATAATACCGGTTTCCACATTATGGATAGGTACTGAGAAATCAGCCCACTCTGCACGATCGTCGGTACGGAAGAGTCCAGTGTGGATAGTATTCTTTTGCTTTACGAGCTCTAAACTATCTTGTAAAGGCGCCATAACAAAACGGATAGGCACATCATTTGTTTTAGACCAAAGCTTCCAGAACTCGATATACAGCCCACTAAAAGTGCCATCAGGTAAGATAAAACTAAAAGGCAGATTCTCCCTCAGCCCAACTATGGTAAGCACCTCTGACGGATCTTGCCCTTGACTGGCAAACAACTCCTGCTTGTATTTTTCAGGTATTTTTGGCCGCAACTCAGCTGAAGGCTCTTGGCTCTGCTGTGCTAACCGTTCCGTTAAAACATCTTGGCTCTGTTCTAATAAAAGCTCTTGGCTAGGCTCAAATAACGGATCTGCAGAGTGCACTGAACCACTGTAAAAAAAGACAACAGTTAATAATAGATAAAAGGCAATTGTTAAATTTTTAATTTGAAACTCTCCGTTTTCATACTTTCCGCAGTATTCAATTACAGTATAAGTTAAATAATTTGTTTTTGGTTCAATAAATTAACGCAAAACCAACATCAAGTATTAATCATATTAACACCCCTGCTTTTTTAGTAAAAAACAACATGAATATAATAAATGAGGCTTAGTTAAAACAGTTTACCTGAACGGTTAAGAAAATGAGCTGATAACATACAAGATAATAATTAAGCTAGCCGAAGCGCTAGATTTGGGGGAATGTTAGTTACATCTAAATAATCAAAGTGAGCTAACCTCATTGGTTGGAAAGTACGAACTTTAACTTTGAGGCGTGGTTAGTTTAATAAATTGTTTTTTAAACATCATATTGACGTTAGTCAGGCATTGAACCATAATACTGGCAAGTGGATTGAGCATTCTCGGTCGGCGTCCAAACCTCGATGGTATCATCGGGGTTTTTCGCTTTTTGGTGTAGGGTAAATCCTCATACCAATCCCTTTAAATCCTTCACCTAACTTTTCACGTCCTCCTTCACAAAAAAACTTCTCTTTTAAAATATCAAACGCCCTATTAGGTTGTTCAGGCTTTAATGTATGTAAACCGATTGGTCTTGCTACTAAATCAGCAAGTTGCAAACCTGAAGACATAACTTTTTTATCTGAAAAGATAATTTCAAAAGGAAGTGGAACATTTAAATAGTTTTTCCCATCACAAATCCGTCTAAACTCAAGTTCTAACTCGTTATCTTCTTTATTGCCACGACACTCAACGACAATATGTGTTTTCTTTTCTCGCTGACCTTTCTCCGCTAAAAATTCATTTAGTGACTCCATGCACATACCTAAAGCAATATGATAAGCATTGTCTTCTGGGTTTAAATGTTTAATTTCACGCTTATCAATAGTCGCGCTAATAAGGATGAAATTACTAAACTCAATAATCTCCGTTAATTGATTTATAAACTCTGCTTGCAGCTCACGATTGTTCAATATTTTAAAAGCATTCTTACGTCGGCGAATTTCATTTTCATGTAAAACAACTTGATCATGACCAAAATGATTAAACTTGAATTTCTCCAGTGCAGTTACTACTACTTCGCTGTAATGGCGTTTATGAAAGACACAAAATGCCAGAACAAAAATAGGATAATTTTCATCAATGCTTTGTAAGCTGTGATCTCCAGACTCATCAACGTACACTATATATTTTGAGAATTCAGATTCAATTAATACGTCAGCTTGCTCTTCACCCACTTTTCTTACATTTGATTCATCGAATTCAAATAATGGTAACTCTTGTTGTACTCCTGATAAATTTTTAGTCATTCCGTTCATCCCTATTCGGCTAAAACAACCATATATACTTTAGTCAAAATATCGGAACATCACAGAAAAGAGACAGTATTAATACCCCGTAGAAGTCTATTACAATAGTAAATGTGGGAGATCTTTTAGCGAAGTCCATGCTTTAAATCTTTTTTGAAGGTCTAGAAAAAATCAACCCCTCGCAGGGCGCTGTTCTTAAGGGTAGCGGGAGGGGTGTTGTTACGATAAATTATAGTGAACAAATGATTTTGTGCAAGTGTTAAATGACAATCAAAGTGATCTGCCCCCATTGGTTTAGGCAGTTTTTACGGTAGTAAAGCAACTCTACTTAACAAGCGGATCGTACTTATTTGAGACACTTAAATTTGTGGGGTCCGTACAGTCTCTTACCCCATTGATTTACAAATGAGTCACTCGCTTTAAATACTAGTTAATTCGATTTGAAAAACATAATTATATTTTTTTCTTGAGATCCTCGAAAAGGTCCAAATATCTAATTTCAAGATAGTCTAGACTTACCAAATTAAAATTAATATATTTTTCGCCCGATAAATATGGCTTCGAATACAAAAAAACAAATGCTCTTTTATCTTTCTCTTTAGAAATTTTTTCTAATCTTTTTACAACTAAATTTCTTACAGGATAATCCTCTATCATACTTTCAGAGATAAAAAATGAAGGTCTTATCCCCTTACCATTATCTTTTAAGACATCTCCAAAAGTAATTTTATAGCGTTTATCTTTTTCAGAGTAATCAATAAATGAAACCCCCCAATAAACTAGATTACTATTAGGAAGAGTTGAAAGTTCTTGCTTAAAAACACCTTTAAACTGAGATTTATAGCTTAGGTCTTTTCCATTGATGTTAATCTTGTGTTCGGATAACGTGTCTTGCTTTTTGTACCTTATAAATTTAGATACTAAAGAACGTACAGAATAATATTCAGAGCCACCATCAAACTCATCACCTGTTGTATTTCTGCCTCTTCTCGTTTGCTTTTTCTTCTTTTTATTAGGATCTATCTTCTTAGGCTCTTTTTTAGCAAATTGCCCTTTAGGTCGTTTCACATGAAAAATGTCGGCAACGGAATCATTTTTAACAAACTTAGATTGGGCTGATTTAGAAGCTGCTTGAATCCCTGCGTCCGTATCTTGTCCAAAAGTCGCATCGCAATCATCAGTATGATTATAGCCTCTGAAGTGAGGCGACTGATGCATATCTTGCTTATCTTGGTCAATATTAATGCATGTTACCTTTGCATTGCATTTGTCACTAGGACACTCAAAATCTGATTTGTCGGTTATTGTACCAGCCCAATAGAGATCATATGCTAACTCGGGATCGATAACTTCTTCATATTCATTACTATATGCTTCTTCTAATGATGCCATGCGAACTCCTTACATATAACAGTTTCTTAACGCGAATTATTGTTTAAGCCAGTTATCCACTGAGACATTTATTACGCTAATAGTTTTTAATAATAACAATAACTTACCAACTGGTTTAAGTGTAAACAATCATTTATTTTCGTTGTGGAATCAATTGTATTACGCTTACGTTAATTTTTGGTCACATTCATTCTGACCTCTAGTTGTTGAAGTAAACCTTCTCCTTGAATCTTCATTTCATCAACAATTAAATGACTAATTCTCTTAGATTGAGAGTGAGGTATATCAATTAGAAAATTGGGGTACTTTTCGATTATTAATTCAGCTACACCTCTCGACAAGCCTATTTTTATTAACTTAATAGTTTCCTCATCAATTGTTCCGTACTTGATTTTTTTATAGAAGTTGAAATTTAACTTATTTAGTTCATTTAGCACTTCTATGAATTTTAAAAGCTCATGTTCTAGAAAGTCTTCTTCTTCTTTAATCCTTACTATGGCAAGATTAATTTTTTCAGCCCTAGTTTTATTACCAATCCTAGTATAATGTTCTCTGTGTCCACCGGATTGCTTAACTTCATCTCCCCATTTACCTACATAAACTTGAAAATTTGGTTTAAAATGGACTAACTTATCCCAGTAATTCATAAAAAGCCGAATCATTAGCTTGAATGGTTTTTTGTCAATTTTCCAATCCATTAACATTGCATAAAATGTTTTTGCTTGTTGATTTTCTAGCCTAAGTAATGGCGAACGAACTTTTGAGCTATCGATGAAAGAGACAAAACAATCGTATATTACTTCCATCAAGTGATTTGTATTTGATATCGTATTTTCTTCAATATTTTCTAATAATTGAGATATTTTCATTTCATGTTCAAAAATTGAAATTTCATTTACGCTATTAGCAATCAACAATTTACCAACATTGGTTTTAGTATATTGTTCTTGGTAGTCATTAATAATACCTTTTTCTAAATTTTCTAAACGAGTAATAGCTTCTTTATAATCTTTTTGATTTTCTACATCAATTTCTACTACTTTTAATAAAACATTTTCAGGCTTGTCTTTTAATTCTTTTCTTACATTTACCCTATTTTTCAAAAATGTATGAAAATTTGCGTTGGTTGGTGAATATTGATCACATCCTATAATATGAATTTCTGGTTTTAACTTTTGGGTATTATTTATATCGCACTTACCAAATATATCCGAAAAACGATTTACTCTGCCCACCAAGTTTTTAAAATGTGAAGCGGTTAAATTCCCTTTACCTTTTTTCGTGCACATTAAAAATAAACGTTCAATTGGCATATTTATACCTTCTAGCAATGTCGAACTTGAAACCAAATACTTTAGAGCTTTACATTCTCTAAACAAATACTCTACATAGTTCCTTACGGGTTCTGTCATAGAGCCATGATGATAAACTATTCCTCTTTTAAGCCCCTCTACTAATAAATACTCAGGAGCAAAACTATCTGACAATTCAAAAAGAGCCGTGTTTAACTGTTCATCCGGAAGTAGAGGAAGGTAATCGATTAGCTCTTTTACAAAGAGCTCAATATCTTTGGGTTTATTAAAATAAACAATATTTTTATTAACAGAAAACATTAATAAATAATTAATATAATCGTTCGCTTTGATGTTTGTATCAACAAAGCTATTAGTAAATTGATCATAAAGATAAAACTCTTTTTTATCCTCCCTAAAGTCAGCTAAATAATAAAACTCAGATTTAACATATTCATCAATCGTAAACACTAGTTCTGATAATGGTGTAAATTTTAGTTTTATGTTCTCTACTTGAGTTATAAAGGGTGTTAAATACTTTACTGCTGTATTTGCATTTCTATACTGTAAAATAGTAATCACAGATGCCAACAATTGACTTCTATGATCTTTACCCAATAAATTGTGAGCTTCATCTACAAAAACAGTATCAAATGATAAATCGCTATTTTGAGCCATTAACCTTGCTAATCTTTCTTGTGTTAATAAAAATACTTGAGCGTTAGGGTTTTCTTCATACATCTCTGGGTGAGTGACAATAAAATCAACACCTTGAATTCCAGCATCAAAAATTCTTTTCTTCGTTTGAGCCAATAAAGATTTAGAAGGTACAAGAATACAAACCTTTGATGTTCTTCTACTAACTTCATCGATAATTAAATCCGATTTACCGTAAGATGTTGGAGCAACTACATATAAAGATTCATTCTGATATACGTTTATAAAATCACTTAAAGCAAGTTGTTGTTCCGTTCTATATAAGCCATTAAATTCGAAAGACTCGATAAAGCTTGAGCTAATTTCAGAAATAAATGTAGATTGAGCTGTTAAAGTTGATTTATCGAATACTTGCTCGATAAGCCTAGCTACAGGGATAATTCCGTTATTCAATGAAAAGTCATAAAGTGGTAGATAATCACAAGTGTCTAATGAATACTTTAATATTATTCTATAAGCTAACTGTTTAAGTAATGAATCACTTTGGTTTACTAGTACAATGGCAATAGAAAGTAACTTTGCATAATCATTTTTGTCTAGCTCCTCTCCCGACAAGAGTTGATGATATAGCTCACTAAATGACGTCTTCAATAACCGAATCAAAGTTAATTGTTTTGTTTTTTTTAATTTAGTCATTAAGTTCTTCTTCAAATAAAAATGTAGCAACATTTTCGTACGTACTTTTTTGTATAGAAAGAGTAAAAACTTGATTGAAAATTGCTTCTTCGTTTATTGCCGCACAAACCTTTTCAACAGTTTTATAGTCAAATGATTTATTAATATCTGAGTATAAAACCGAAACCAAAATTACATTATTATCATCTGAACGCGCCTTACCATCAGAAGATGCAACTAGTTCATCATCTAATATTTTAATTATTACGTCTTTATAATCTTTACAGTCTAGGATAGAGTTATTTGTAGAATTTATTGCATTTTGCCAAAAAGTCATTTCACTTTCATTTAATCTGCGATTTAAATCACTTTTAGCTGTTTTCAAAAAATTAGAAGTTGATTTGTCTGGACAACCTGTTTTATTCAAAGCCCCTGATTTCACTTCAGTTATCCAAACATTTTGTCCACTTGTTTCTGCAAGTAAAAGATCAAACCCTTTCCTTTGGCTCTTTTCTTCCATGTTAAAGTATGGAGATACAACATCAAAATGATCAAATAATTCAAAGATAATGACATGAGCTAGTAGCTCTCCTATCATTCCTTTTTTTATATTACCTGTTTTTGGGGTATATCTACTTTTAAATGCTTTTAAAGTTCTTTGATAAGTTTGTCCGCTAAGGCCTTTTTCAGCTAATGCTACTCCATGACAGATACTTTGTAAGTGTTTTTTTATGCAACTTTTAAACTCATCCGTTAGAGATTCAAGATGGCAAGTGAAATAACTAGGTCCTTGGTTAATGATTAATCCATTTATTTGTTTCAAGCTAGATACTCCAATCCTTAAGCTGTTTTATGAATAAAATTCTCATAACAATGTAAATACCTACTCTAATTTGCAAAAACATTTAAGTCAATTTGTTACTGGCGAACCGCAAGATTCGCCCTGCTTTTTTTCTTTTGCTTCTGCTTTTGCTCTTTCTCTCCATCGCAATATTCCTGAAATAAAATAAGTTTTCAAAAATATGAGACATTAATCCATGGATGGATGTAATTAGAACAACGCAGGACGCAGTTGTCGAGGACGTCGAATAAGGGATGGTTTTTCACATCAAGGATGATGTGATGTCATCAAAACATGGATGTTTTATTAGATGACCAAAGGACGAATGTACATCCCGTTTTTGAAGATAAAACTTAGGTTTATTAAGGATTAGAATATTGGTAGGAAGCGGCGCTCTGTTTTATTATAAATAGTCGGTTACATTTTTGAGCTGTTGAAAAAAGGTAACTTGCCGAGGGGCGAAACCTTAGAGTTCATATAAATACGATTTAACAGTAACTTAACTAAATAAAAAACATAAAAAAAACCGAAAGTCCTATTTCTAGGCACTTTCGGCTTTTGTGGCTCTTCAATGTTATAACAACAATATCAAAGAACTTAATGTTGGTGCGATGGAGAGACTTGAACCTCCACGTTGGCTAAATTAAACTGTTTTCAAACAAGAAAACATCATCTTTGAAGTTAGTATCTAGTTATATTTTCCTTGTTTGAGTCGATATCTGATCAGTATCTGAAACCTATATTGTTAACTCATGTCAAAAGGATTATTACCTTTGTTTTCTTTTTCCATTATCTGCTTGGCAAGTGTTGATACTTCACTTTGTAAATAAGGCCAGTAGTCTGGATTGTCTAACGTTCTTTGTTTTATTTTAAGAGGTACAAAACGAGACATCTCGCTAATAAAATCAGCTTTAACTTCATTATCTGAGTTTAACTTTAAAACCTGTTCTTGAAGATGAGCTTCAAATTCATTCTTTGATTTTGATCGCGCACCTAACTTTTTATTCAAAAGCTCAAAATTCATCGTCGCACTTTGTTGTTTGAGCCAAACAATGTCCCACAAGTCTCTAGGCTTTATTCTCCGAGAGCGATATGCCAGCGCGATAAATTTATCAACCATAATTTCATCCAGAGTTTGAACTGGAATTAAATAACCTTGTGTCGCTACATCAATCCCGTAGTGGTTAACTAATGGTTTTTTCACTATATCAAATGAAGGTATTGCGCATACATCTATGTGCATTTTCTGTCGTGGTATATCAGGTCTCCCCGATTCTCTTTCAATACTTATATTCCACGAAGCAGTATTCCCTTGGCGAAGTCCGCTAGGCTTATTGACAAAAACATCGACTTCATACTTTTTACTTAAGTATTTTTTGATCTCTTCTTCAAGGCCATCTAATTGTTCGTGTTTAAAGTCATGCCCTGCATTAAAATCCAAATCTTCTGATAGCCGAGAACTGTTGTAACAAAGCCTCAGTGCAGTACCGCCAATAAATGTAAGTTTTTGTAATACGCCCTGTTCTACCAGTATATGCATTATGTCGTGATGCAATATTTCTTTTTCAATCACTGACGTGATACCCGCATAGTCTGGGTTTTCGGCAACGATTTGGCTTATATAGTGTTTTAACATTAAGCGTACTCCAACATGTGAGTATTACGGCGGCAAGCTTTTAAATCTGTGATAGCTAACTCTGTTGTAGCTCTAAACATTTTAATCTCTGGATCAAAATACACTAAAGCTTCTAACTTACTTAATGGCTTTTTGGTGTGAACAAACTCAATGACTCCAAAAGCAGTTTCTATATTGGCTTTTCGTCCTTTTGTCATTATTGTTAGTCGGTCCATAATAATTTGAGATATGTCACCAGTATGACTTAATTGGCTTTCCAAGCTTATGTAACTAAAAACATTTGCTCTGAGCTTTTTGGCGGTTTCCAATAAAATATTTGATAAATCAGGAGGCGTTAAAGCTGAGTAGTAAATACCTTTACATACTCGAACCAATGAACCTTTTTTAACGGCATCTGATAAAAACTTAGTGAATGTGGGATCTACTGTTTTTCCTAACATGTACGCAAGCTCAGCGGTGTCGTAAACAGACCCGCCAGCTTTGTTTGATTTTGATATTTCAGTTAGCAGTAGATTTAAACTCATTTGGTATACACTTCATTACTATTTTGGTAATAAAGTGTACACCAATACATTGAAAATGTGAAACTCAGTGCAAGAAAATAGATTAAAGAAGCTTCCAACCTAAAAGTAAAAAAAATAACGGAGGCATCTACCTAAGTAGTGAATATTTCATTTTACAGCGAACCGAAGGTTCGCCCTGCTTTTGCTTTTGATCTTTCTCTCCATCACAAAATCACTTCGTTAAATATTATTTTTTATAAAATTCGAAGCATGGATGCTGAGAAAGGACTGTTTGTTCACATCAAGGATGATGGGATGCCCTGAATACAGGGATGTAATATTTAGGGCGCACATCAAGGATGATGGGATGTCATCAAAACATGGATGTTTTATTAGATGACCAAAGGACGACTTTTCAATCCGTTTTTTAGCTACATGGATTTAGTAACTTAAGCTTTGTCTGGAACAAAAAGCTTGGTAAACAAAAATAACTATTTAATGAAGTATTAGATTTTGCTGGAAGCGGCGCTCTGTTTTATTATAAATAGTCGGTTACATTTTTGAGCTGTTGAAAAAAGGTATTGTTCACATCATGGATGATGGGATGCCATCAATACAGGGATGTATTATTGATGGCCGTCATGGATGTACTCGCTTAGGTTGTGTCGGGAACAAACAACCTGCCACATCATGGATGATGGGATGCCATCAATACAGGGATGTTTATTTGATGACCGCCGAGGGGCGAATCCTTAGAGTTCAACTAAATGCAATGTAACGATTATACCACTAAAGAACCAACTACCTTTGGTAACATCAAATTTGTTAGCTTTGTTCCGTGTTACTTCCCATGTTACTAAACACAAAAGTCACCACTCAAAAATCCCAATGACTCCAGACATAAAAAAACCGAAAGTCCTATTTCTAGGCACTTTCGGCTTTTGTGGTTCTTCAATGTTATAACAACAATATCAAAGAACCTTGTATTGGTGCGGATGGAGAGACTTGAACTCTCACGCCTTGCGGCACAGGCACCTCATGCCTGCGTGTCTACCAATTCCACCACATCCGCGTAGTTTTTATAATCAACTAGTTAGATGTTTTGTCTTCAGTTGCTGGTACGTCTGTTGATGTTTTATCTTCAGTCGTTGTTGCAGCTGGAATATCTGAATCAGTGTTGTCCATTGCAGGCATATCTGTTGATGGCATGTCTGTCTCAGGTAAAGTATCTTCAGCTCTTGTTGCCATTTCAGTAGAACCGTCGTCTACTTTAGTAGAGTTGGCAGTTAGACTTCCTAGAAAGATACTGATCACAAAGAACAACGTCGCTAGAATAGCTGTGGTCTTAGTTAAAAAGTTACCTGAACCGTTAGAACCAAATAAAGTTGCTGATGCACCAGCGCCAAATGAAGCGCCCATATCAGAGCCTTTACCTTGTTGGATTAATACCAAACCAATTAAGGCTAAAGCGATTACTAAATAAACTGCAATTAAAATCTCGTACATGCTTGTTTCCTAAGCTACTGCGTTTTCACAAATTGTCATAAAAGAGTCAACATCTAAACTAGCTCCGCCAATAAGGCCGCCGTCGATATTGTCACTACCAAATAATTCTTTACTGTTTCCAGGGTTAACACTACCGCCATATAAAATACGGGTTGTATTGGCTAGTTCACGATTGTAACCAGCTAATATTTGACGTATCTCGTTATGAACGTCTTCTGCTTGTTCACAACTGGCTGTTTTACCTGTGCCTATCGCCCAAACTGGCTCATAAGCAAATACTATACTATCTGAAAAAGAAGGAAGTACATCTAATACCGCTTTAACTTGGCGAGTGATCACCGTTAAAGTTTCGCCATTTTCTCTTTCTTCATCTGTTTCACCAACACAAATGATAGGTATTAGCCCAGCACTTAGTGTTGCTTTAACTTTTTCTGCAACTATGTCGTCTGTTTCACCAAACAAAGCTCTACGCTCTGAATGGCCAACTATTACATAAGAACAACCAACATCACGTAACATTCTGCCAGATATTTCACCGGTAAATGCACCTGACTCTTGGCTTGCAATATTTTGAGCGCCTTTTTGGATGCTCGCTGTATCTTCACTTAGATACACAAATGGAGGGCAAATCACTGCTTCTACTTGTTCTGCGTTTAATGTATCTAAACGTTCAACCATATTGATTAGTAGTTCGCGGTCGCCATTTAATTTCCAATTTGCAACAACTAGAGGTAATCGAGTGGACATTAAATTTCTCCTAGTTTTTAGGGGCGAGATAGTATCTAACCTCGCCAAAAGTTACAAGAGATGCTTACTTTTATTATTAGAAAATTATGAGAATTCTCTAACTTTTTCTGCAACTTTTTCTGCAATACTGATAATCAACTCAGAATCTTTACCTTCAGTCATTACTCTGATCAAAGGTTCAGTACCCGATTTGCGAATTAAAATACGCCCTTCTTCGCCTAACTCTTGCTCTGCATCTGCAATTGCTTGTTTAACTTCTGCAACTTCTAATGGTGCTTTATCATCAGCGTAACGAACGTTAATTAGCTTTTGTGGATATTTTTCCATGCCAGATTTCAACTCTGACAAACTCATTCCCGTTTCAACCATAGCGGCCAATACTTGAATACCAGAGACAACTCCATCCCCTGTTGGTATGTGCTCAAGGTTAATAACATGACCAGAACCTTCACCACCAATTGACCAATTATTTTCTTTTAATAACTGCATTACATAACGGTCACCAACGTTTGCACGTTTAAATGGAATACTTAATTTTTTAAAGGCAACTTCAAGACCTAGGTTAGACATTAATGTACCAACCACACCACCTTCTAATTGACCTTGTTTTAATGCGTGTCTAGCAATAATGTAAACCAGTTCATCGCCGTCTACTTCAACGCCTTTATCGTCAACCATGATAATGCGATCGCCATCACCGTCTAGCGCTATACCAACGTCGGCTTTATGCTCTATAACTTGTTTACGAAGCTCTTTTGTGTGAGTAGCCCCGCATTTTTCATTTATGTTTATGCCGTTTGGTTTATTAAAGATTGGAATAACGTTAGCGCCAAGCTCTGAAAATACTTCTGGTGCTATATGATACGTTGCGCCATTAGCCGCATCGACTACTATTTTCATGCCGTTTAATGAGTCAGGTGCAAATCGGCTTTTGCAAAATTCGATATATCGCCCTGCTGCATCATTTATTCTAAATGCTTTACCAAGCTGATCAGAACTAACACAAGTGATCTCTTGTTCTAGTAAGGCTTCAATTTGAAACTCAATTTCATCTGGTAACTTAGTACCATCTTTTGAGAAAAATTTAATACCGTTGTCATAATATGGATTATGCGATGCGCTAATAACTATGCCAGCGTCTGCTCGGAAGGTTTTGGTTAAATATGAAATTGCAGGGGTTGGCATTGGGCCTAACAAACCAGCATCTACACCAGAGGCGATTAAGCCAGCTTCAAGTGCTGTTTCTAACATGTAACCTGAGATACGTGTGTCTTTACCAATTAACACTTTCCCTTTGCCGTTAGCGCCGAAAACTTTACCTGCTGCCCAGCCTAATTTAAGGGCAAACTCAGGTGTGATTGGTGCTTTACCTACTAAACCACGGATACCGTCTGTACCAAAATACTTTTTAGTCATTTTCTACTCCATATTTCATCGCATTAAAAATGCGCACTGCTTGTTTGGTTTCTTCTACATCATGTACTCGAACAATATTAGCACCGTTATTAAGTGCTAATGTAACCGCGGCAATACTAGCGGCTAGTCTTTTGTCGACGGGTATATCGAGTAAATTGCCTATCATCGACTTCCGCGATAGGCCAATTAATATAGAACAGTCTAATTGTTTAAATTTTTCTAGTTCAGCTAATAGCTGATAATTATGCGCCAAGGTTTTTCCAAAGCCAAAACCTGGGTCGATAATTATTCGTTTTTTATCTATTCCTAACGCTTCACACTCAGCAATTCTGTTTGCAAAATACTGAGTGATATCAAGCATTAGGTCATTATAAATTGGGTTGCTTTGCATGGTTCTTGGTGAACCTTGCATATGCATAATACACACTGGCACATTACTATTAGCAATGACCTTTAACACGCCCTCGCCTTCAAGGCCGCACACATCATTAATTAAATCGACACCAACATCTATCCCAGCCTGCATGACTTGTGCCTTGTTTGTGTCTAACGAGACAGCACAATCAAAACGAGACTTTATAGCTTCTATCACTGGAATAACACGCTGCAACTCTTCCTCAGCACTGACAGCTTGAGCGCCTGGGCGAGTAGACTCACCACCAATATCTATAATATCGGCACCTTGTTGTAGCATAAGTTCAATTTGTTTTAATGCGTGATCAAAATTAGTAAAGTGACCACCGTCGGAAAAAGAGTCTGGGGTGACATTTAATATGCCCATCACTTGAGGACGTGCTGATGTTCGCAAATCTATTTTATTTTTCATTTGGTGCTGTTTTTTAGTGCTAGTTTAATGTTTGGTGTTTTGTATAAAAAAGGCTCCTTACGGAGCCTTAACTAGGGGCTGTTTATCTTTCATTTTACGCAACGTTCAGTGGAAAAGTTGGGGTGACAAATAGCCGCCAGCGTTGCGAAAAATGAAAGGTAAACAGCCCCTCTCATGTATACAGTTTACTCTGATTTATCGTCAGGAGTGTCTTCTGACTTAGCTTCTGATTTAGTATCGTCAGCCTTGTCTTCCGATTTAGCTTCTGATTTCGCTTTAGCTTCTTTATCTTTAGTCCAAGATGCAGGTTCACGAACTTCAACTCGAGCCATTAAATCATCAACTTGTTTCGCATCAATGGTTTCATATTTCATTAACGCATCTTTCATTGACTCTAAAATGTCGCGATTTTCAGTTAAGATTTTTTCAGCAAGCTTGTAATTAGTATCAATTAACAATCTTACTTCAGCATCAATATCTCTAGATGTTTCTGCAGACATTGAAGACGGGCCACTCATATACATTTCATTGCTGTCTTCTTTGTATTTAATTGGCCCCATTTTTTCTGAAAGGCCCCACTCTGTTACCATTTTACGAGCAATATCAGTAGCACGTTCAATGTCATTTGATGCACCAGTCGTTACACCGGCTAAGCCTAACGTCATTTCTTCAGCTATACGTCCACCAAATAAACTTGCAATTCTAGACTCTAACTCTTGCTTTGAAGAGCTGTATTTATCTTCTTCCGGCAAGTACATAGTGACACCAAGTGCTCTGCCGCGAGGGATAATACTTACTTTATAAACTGGGTCATGTTTTGGAACTAAACGCCCAACAATCGCGTGACCTGCTTCATGGTAAGCGGTATTAATTTTTTCTTCTTCAGACATAACCATGGTTTTACGCTCTGCGCCCATCATGATCTTGTCTTTGGCTTTTTCAAAGTCATCCATGTCAACTAAACGTTTATTACCACGAGCAGCAAACAAGGCAGCTTCATTAACTAAGTTAGCTAAATCGGCACCAGAGAAACCAGGAGTACCACGAGCAATAAAACTTGGCTCTACATCGTCACCAATTGGAACTTTACGCATGTGTACTTTAAGAATTTGTTCGCGACCACGAATATCTGGTAAACCTACCGTTACTTGACGGTCAAAACGGCCCGGTCTTAATAACGCAGGGTCTAATACGTCAGGTCTGTTAGTAGCAGCAATAACGATAATACCTTCATTACCTTCAAAACCGTCCATTTCAACTAACATTTGATTTAGTGTTTGTTCACGTTCGTCGTTACCACCGCCATGGCCTGAACCACGTTTACGGCCAACTGCGTCGATTTCGTCGATGAATATAATACAAGGCGCTGCTTTTTTAGCTTGTTCAAACATGTCACGTACACGTGATGCACCAACACCAACAAACATTTCAACAAAGTCAGAACCTGAGATAGCAAAGAAAGGTACTTTAGCTTCACCGGCAACGGCTTTAGCTAATAAGGTTTTACCTGTACCAGGTTGACCTACCATTAATACGCCTTTAGGAATTTTACCGCCTAATTTTTGGAATTTTGCAGGTTCTTTCAAGTAATCAACTAGCTCTTGAACTTCTTCTTTCGCTTCATCACAACCGGCTACATCTTTAAAGGTTGTTTTAATTTGGTCTTCACCCATTAAGCGCGCTTTTGATTTACCAAACGACATAGCACCTTTGCCACCGCCGCCTTGCATTTGGCGCATGAAGAATATCCAAACACCTATCAATAACAACATTGGGAACCAAGAGATTAAGATTTGACCTAAAATAGAACGTTCTTCTGGTGGAACACCAACAACTCGAACATTCTGTGTAATTAAGTCATTCAATAAGTCTTTATCGTATGCTGTAGGAATATACGTTTCAAAACGTTCACCTGAACGTCTTAAACCAGTAATAGTGCGATCTTCAATTTTAACTTCTCTGATCAGCCCCTGCCGAACGTCCTGAATAAATTGGGTGTAGTTTGAGTTTTTGTCTTCAGTACTGTCGCCAGGCACTATATTTTGAAAAACCGACATCAAAACAACGGCCACGACCAGCCACAACAATAAATTTTTTACCATATCACTCAAAGGAAAAACCTCTAGTCAAATAAATTAAAAGAAGATTACTATAATTTGTAACCTGTCGCCACCAAATACACTTCCCTTGAACGAGCTCTTGAGGAATCTGGTTTACGAATTTTTACTACTTTAAATGCAGATTTTACATCTGCCATAAACTGTTCAAAACCTTCGCCTTGAAACACTTTTACTACAAACTTGCCATTTTGCTTTAAAACTTGATGACACATATCCAATGCTAGCTCAACTAAATACATAGAGGTTGCTTGGTCTACGGTATCATTACCACTTAGATTTGGCGACATATCAGACATCACTAAATCAACATTTTTACCGCCTATTCTTTCCAATAAAGCATTTAGCACGGATTCTTCACGAAAGTCACCTTGTAAAAAGTCGACACCCGCCATTGGATCCATTGGTAAAATATCACAAGCGATTACTGTTCCGTTGTCGCCTAATTCATTAACAACGTATTGACACCAACCGCCAGGAGCTGCACCTAAGTCTACCAGTGTATCACCAGATTTCATTAGTTTATCTTTCTTTTGCAACTCTTCTATTTTGAAATAAGCGCGAGAACGAAGTCCTCTTTTATTTGCTTCTTTTACATACTTGTCGTTTACATGTTCCTGTAGCCATTTCTTGCTACTGGCCGACTTACTATCTTTTGCCATACTGTTTACCTAATAAAAAAGCGCTTATAAATTGGTAATAACTTAAAGGTGGGGTAGAATAACGGTAATTCAAGTAATTATCATTGTTAAATTTGTGACAAAATGAATCTAAGTAAGAAACAAAGCCAATTTTTAAAGGGCGAAGCCCATTCTTTAAAGCCAGTTGTACAACTTGGCAATAACGGTTTCACGGAAGGTGTATTAGCTGAAATTGAAAATGCACTTGCTGTGCATGAATTAATTAAAGTTAAAATTCCTTGTGAAGACAGAGAAGAACTTAAGTTATACGTTGAAGCGATTGTGAGAGAAAGCAAAGCAGAAAAAATCCAATTAATTGGAAAGACGCTGGTTTTATTCAAACAAAGTGAAAACCCAAAAATTGAACTACCAAAGAAATAAACTTCTTTAATAGCTTCAATTTATAAAAAGCCTGCATTTGCAGGTTTTTTTGTGCCTGTTGTGTGATCTCAGTACAAACTCTGAAATAACACAGCAACAAAAATACGATCCTAAAAAAATCATTTATAGCGCCATATACCCGAACGCCCTAAAATGATAATTTTATAAAAATCACTTAGGATCCGTTCTTATTGTGATAGGTTATTGTCGTTAAACATGATTTTTAAGTTATTCTACCTTGTTGGGCTATCTTTTTTAATTAGGTCTTTCAGAATAACAATCAATTCATCGGCGTAGTTTTGCTCCGTCAGCGTTTACTTTAATGAAACTCAAATAATAAAAACTCGTTAAAACGAAGTTAGGAGACATAATGTCTGATTGGTTCACCGTAATACCTCCCCTTCTGGCTGTTATTGTCGTACTGTGGAAAAAAGAAGTAATACTTGCATTATTAACCGCTATTTTTAGTTCAGAATTATTAATATTACTAAACCAGAATGATGATTCAACAAGCCTAGCAAATTTTGCTATTTCTGGTATTGAACGTGTTATTGGCGTGTTTTCTGACGGTGGCAACACTCGGATTTTAATATTTTCACTATTGGTAGGTGCGTTACTCGCATTTATGCGTTACTCAGGTGGTGTCTCTGCTACGGTTAATTATTTAGTTGAAAAAGGCTTAAGTGGCAATCCTCGCCGTGCTCGCCTATTAGCATTTTTTACCGGCACTTTCATTTTTATTGAATCAAACTTAAGTATGCTAACCGCTGGCATTTTATCGAGAGGCTTGTTTGATAAATTTAATATGAGCCGCGCAAGACTGGCTTATATAATTGATAGCACGAGTGCGCCAATATGTATTTTAATTTTACTTAATGGTTGGGGCGCTTATGTATTAGCGTTAATTAGTGATTATGATCTGCAACAATCTACGGTTTCTACGTTAGTACAAACTATTCCTCTTAATTTTTATGCTCTGCTTACTTTAGGTATTGTTCTTTACACTATCATCACCGATAAAACTCATGGCCCATTAAAACAGGCTGAGTTAAATCAAACCAAAACAGCGGAACATCTTGATATCGATATTGAACCATCAAAACCAAGGTACATGTTGGTGCCTTTATTGGTTATGTCATTTTCTATGATTGGCTTTATGTTTTTAACGGGCAATGGAGATTTTGTTCAAGGCTCAGGCTCTAAATCTGTTTTATATGCAACCGTTCTTGCTTGTATTGTTTCTTATGCGATGATGGTTGGCGGTAAAAAAATCACTCATAAAAAAATGACTGAAATCGGTTTTTCTGGCATGGCTGAATTATTGCCACTAGTTATGATAGTTCTGTTTTCTTTAGCTTTAGGTGCAAGTTTAAAAGTATTAGGAACCGGTATATTTATTTCTAGTCTAGTTGCTGAATCTTTACCGTATTTTTTAATACCTGCGGTATTATTTATTGCTGGCGGTTTGATTTCATTTTCAACAGGAACAAGTTGGGGCACATTCGCTATTTTGATTCCAATAGGAATGCCTCTGGTGGTTAATTTAGATTTACCAGCGCCACTTATCTTAGCAGCTATATTAGGCGGCGGTGTATTTGGCGATCATTGCTCACCAATATCAGACAGCACAGCAGTGAGCTCGGTAGCGTCAGGTTGTGACTTGTTAGAACATGTACAAACCCAATTACCTTATGCTTTATTTGCGGGTGCATTAACTATTGTTGCTTATATAGCGGCCGGGTTAATAATGATTTAGTTCTTGAATTCAGGAAGTAATAAATCATTATTAAAGACATAAAAAAACGTTTCCTTGGAAACGTTTTTTTATGTTTACAACTCAGGCTTTAATCTAGAACTATAAAAGCCATCAGACTTTAAAGAAGAGTTTACGCTGATATAACAGATACATAACAAGGTAACACAGCAATAAGAAGCTAACCGCGTAAGCTAACGACCCATTAAAACTGCCGAATAACGGTTGGTACACGTTTATATATAACCAGCCTTGTAGATTGATTTTTCCAACGGGGATCATTAATAAAACACGAGAAACTACGCCTGAGAACATAAAAAATAAAATAGCATTAGCCCCAAACACCACAAATGGTGCACTCCAGTTTTTCCAACCTTTAATGTCTATTAACCAAGTTAATATTGCTAAAGTTAATAACGCCCAACCTGTTGTCATTACAACAAAACTTGAACTCCATAAGGTTTTATTAATGGGAAAAACTAAACCGAATAACTCGCCAACAATAATTAAGCATAATCCCCACGCCAACATGATTTTGGTTTTGTTGGTTAAATGTCTAGCCTGTTCTTTCAATGAAGCTCCGTTTACGGAAGACTCTGTTACTGAAGCTTGAGATCCTGCTTTATTATTTATTAACAACTCACCAGTAAATACCCCAGCTAACGCTCCAGCGATTGCAGGTAGCGTACTTAAAATACCCTCAGGATCGAAGGCAAAAGGCACAGCTTTGGCGTAATACACATGGTTGGCACCTAGCAGATAATTATCCAGCCAAGCGGTTAAGCTATTACCTTGTTGTAGTAAACCTTGATACACGTTTCCATAATCGTCTGTATAAGGAACAAGCATCATTAATACCCAATAACCTAACAATAAACAGACAATACAAACTGCTCGTCCCACTCGTCCAAAATACAACACGATTAATACGGTAAAAAAGAACACTATACCAAGGCGTTGTAATACCCCCATTACCCTTATCGATTGCAACTTAGACTCAAGCCAGCTGTAATTAGCATCTGTAAAATTAAAATAAAACAGAGCTAAAAATAAACCTAAGGCAAATAGCTTTAAGGCTCTTATTAACGCATTTTTCATTAAGTAAGTTTTGCGGGTTCCATTGGCTATTTCTCTATTCATCACAATAGCGATGGAAATACCCATAATGAAAATAAAAAATGGAAAGATAAGATCCGTTGGTGTCCAGCCATTCCAAGTGGCATGTAACATTGGCGGATAAACATAAGCCCAGCTGCCAGGATTATTGACTAGCACCATAGCGGTTATGGTTAGGCCACGAAAAACATCTAAAGCTAAAAGTCTGTTTTTTGGTAATGCCGATATTATTTTTTTACAATGAGCTATGCCAAACATCTTGAGCTTACCCTTTAGCTATTCCTCTAACTTCTCCTCTTATTAAAGAGGCGTTAGCTTTTAGATTGATAAATAACTTCAAATATTTTAGTTAATACATCTTGCTGCTGTTGAGACAATCCACATTGATTAACATTGTGTTTCTCGGCATGAGGAAAATAAACCACCAGCGATATATCTAATTTATCATCCACCAGCACTAAGCCTTTTTCAGTAATTGCTACATGACTATTTTGCGTTAAATAAGGGTGGCATTCCTGTATTCCAACCAATCTATTTAGTTGATTGTGCTCAGAAGCGATTAACCAAAAAGAGTTATGCTGAAACCAATGGGTAAAAGAACTAGGTTTAAAAATGTGTTGTTTATCGTAACTGCCGCCATTTTTAAAAATTTGAGTCAATACGATAATATCTTTCATTTTGCTGGTTAACAGACTAACAGGATATAAATTATCGTTGGGAACTTGCCGGAATATACTACTGTCCAAATCCAGTGGTGACAAAATTTTGTTTTCAACAAACTGCTCAAATGTCATATTGGTAACTTGCTCAACAACCAATCTTAATACTAAATCATTAAATTCACTGTAATTTAGCTTTTGATTCACTCCATAATAAAACGGTACGTTATATATCGCCTTATTCCATTCTATCGGTAAGCTTTTTCTAGCCCCTGTATTATTGATATCAATACCGAGGCCATCATCTGGCATCAAAGCATTAAGATAGTTTTCAACACTTGGGTAACCTGAGTAATGAGTTAATAGGTGTTCAATTGTTCGGTTGCCACGCCCATCACCTTTATATTCAGGTAAATAATATGAAACTGGTCTATCTAATCTTAAACGCTCCTCACCTACCAGTTTTAACACAACGAGTTGAGTGGTAAAAAAAGTGGTCAGTTGCTTTAAGTACAGAGTATTGTTGAGGTAACTATCGCCAAAAGCTTTATGGGCGATTAGTTTGTCATTTTTAACTAAACTAAATTCAAAATCTTGTTCTAGAGTACTTAAGCCGTTTACTAAGTCGTTTTTGAGTTTTCGGTCAACCCAACGGGTCGCTGGTATTAACTTTGGCGAGTCCATTTGGATAGTAAGTAGAGACAAATCACTTTTTGAGGTAACTTTTAATACGTTAGTCCCATTTGTAACGTTTTTGGAAATATCTAACTGAATGCCGGTTCTATTTGTCGATGTACTAACTAAACGTGCTTTTTTAAGATCTAAACTCTTACCATTAATTAATACTTTTAACTTATTGAGTGAGGCGAAATCATAGTGTAATAATACTAAGGAGCCTTGGCCTTTCGCACCATAAAATATCTGATTAATTCTGTGTTTATTTGTGTTGGCAGCGTTAGAGCGCGGTGAAATACGGCCTGACAATAATGAGCTTTGATCTATTTCTTTAGAATAACGCTTAAGTAAGAACTCTAATCTTGGCTGTTTGTACTTATCCAATAAAGCAAACACAGTCGCAGTCGTTACCGGATTTAATTCGCCAGTGACTTGTGTTGGTAAAAAGTGAGTTTGAAACGCAGAAAGTACATTCTGTGTTTGACTGTCTAGTACTCCAGTCTCTTTAATATTGTAGCCATATAAAGACAGTGCTTTTTGTACCAGGTTTATTGAAGGAGCGACTAGATGAAAGTCTTGTAGGTATTTATCAACCGTTTCTTGTTCGTACCAAGCGCCTACTCCATTTTGATAAAGCTGATACCAAGGAAAGCGAGGACCGGGATCGTTTTTCCGATTAGGAGATATATCTGAATGACCAACTACTTTGGTCGGTTCAATATCAGGGTGACGTTGCAAAATACCCTGCGCTAACTCTATTAACAATTCAATTTGTTCAGCGTCAAAATTTGGGAATTGGCAATTTTTATGCGCGGCGTATTCACCACCATGAGTGCCAGTTACAACTGGCTTGTGTAAGCAGTTTGGAACGTTAACAATTTCAATACCGATTGATGTGTCATTTAAATTTCTTCTGCCATCCCAGTAACTCATACCAGCATGCCAAGCTCGTTGATTTTCATCAACCAGTTGAATAACTTCTAAATTAGAATTTGGATAACTTGAGTCTTGTAGTTCAGGAATTAAATAATGTGCGCTAACGCCACCACCATCCTTTAGTGCATACATAGAGCGTTCGTAATTTAACGCGGTAAAATGTAATACCAGAGATTGAATTCTTGCGTTTTGGCCAACCGATATTTGCTTGTTAATTGGCAATGAATTACACGCGTTTAATAAAACTGCGGAAAATAAAATAACAAAAATACGTTTGATAAATTTACTCACTATTTAATTAAAAATTGAACAAACTATGTTGATAATGATTGTGCCATGACTACAACGAATAAAGCTAGCCCCTCTGACAATCAATATTTGTTTTATAAAAATGATAATTGAGCATTACAGTTATTCAATTTAAACTGTAAAATAGATGGATTAACGTTAGATAAGGCGATATCAGCATGAATAGAAAAAAGAAAATAAACGATGCTTTTCAAAGTAAATTGAAAAAGGCCAAGCAAAAGTTACACAAAAGTAACAAACCTAAATATGTTTCTAAAGCAGACCGAGCTTTATTAGAGCAACAAGAACAAGCAGCATCTGTAGAAAACGCCGAAGGTTAAAGGCCACCAGTAACTTCCAGTTGCCATACAGGACTCATGTTAGTTGAATTGAGGATGTGCTCTGTAGCTGTTCTGGAATAATATGTGACGCAACCATTACGCCTTTTGATTGCGCTAACGTATTAATAATGTTCACCACGTTAGTAATATTATCTTGGTCTAACCCTTCAAATGGCTCATCCAATAAAATAAATGATGCATTTGTTAACATAGCTCTAGCAAGACCAATACGTTTTAATTCTCCACCAGAGAGCTTACGGCCTTTTTCACCTATCCATTGATCTAACTTATTTGCCTTACCATGAGCTGAGTCTTTAAGCTCTAGCTGAAACAAGTTTAATTGATTAAGAACCTGAGTTATTTTTTCATCGGTTGCATCACTATTCGCTAATTTAAGATTGTCTCTTAACGTAGCAGATAAACAATAAGGGCTTTGCTCTATATAAATACAATCGTCCAGCACGCCCTCTAGAACAGCTCCGTCAAGAGCAGTTCCATCGAGTCCGACGCCGTTAATTTCACGTTTCCCTGCATAAGGAATTAAACCACTAAGTGCTTGTAACAATCTTGATTTACCAATACCTGAGCCGCCTTGTAGTAAGAACAAAGAACGAGGTTCCAGCAAGAATGAAACTGGCTGATGCTGCGCATCTTGTGCTGTAAAATCACTAACTTGGATTGTTGAAATTTTGCAACTCTGTCGCTTTAACGGCTTAGCGTCACTAATATGCTTAACATTTTTAACGCTAGTTATGTAATCCATTAGGCGAGTTTGCGTCGCAAATATTCGACCAAACCAATCTGGCGCTGCCATTATTGCCATAGGTAAAACTAATATGATTGGTGAAAATACTTTTGACTCTTGTATCACTGAAAATAAATAAATCACAGATACAAAGCATAAAATCAACAACCATAAACTGGCTTTTTCTTGGTTGTCTTGATGTTGATGATTCATTTTAAAATATTCAGTGGCTTTTGGATGTTCGATATTTTGATACATGTGCCAAATAGGCGCAGCATTTACATAATGTTCAATGTCACATTCCAATTCTTGTCTAACCGCTAAACTTTGTTTGGCTGCTTTTAAACCTAAAACAACTAGATAAAAATAAATAACAGCACAAACTAAAACAAAGCTTATCCAAGCAAAACTAAATACCGGTAATTGTAAAACGGTGAATATGGTTAAGGCTGCCATTGCTAACCAAGCGCTGGCGTTTTGCGATACCCAACCAACCCAAATAGAGGCCATTGCTTCTGTTTGAAACGTTAACTTGTCAGACTCTATTCCTGTGGTGAACGTCAGCTGATTTTTCAATTTGGAAAATAGGTTAAGTCGTAACTTAGCCAACAACCACAATAAGTGTTTATGCCCTACCCACATTTCAGCGTAACCACTGGAAATACGTATTAATGCCAACGCTCTTATAAGAACAGCAGGGAGCATATAATTAAAACCAACGCCTGCTACGGCACAGGCTGCAATAAACCAAGATGAAAATAGTAAAATAGTTAAACCAGAAAAAGCATGAATAATAGCCAAAAGCAGCGCTAACCAAGGTGACTTTATTTGCATAATGCTTCCCCTTGCTCAATGTTTTTTTGATTACTAACTTCGCCTTCGTTTGATGCGATTTCAATCACGCCATTTTTAACAATCCAGCTTTGAGAAAACCAATCATCTGGTAAAGACTTATGTGATGCCCAAATAACCGTTCGAGTAAGACATAATCGGTTAATAAGTTCGGCCAATTGCGTATGCTGCTGTTTAGTTAAATGTGCGGTAGGTTCGTCTAACAAGACTATGTCGGCTTGTTGTAATAATATTCGAGCAAGGGCTAATCTTTGCGCTTCACCACCTGACAATGGCGGATGTTCTCCCATTAACGTATCAAGACCGTTAGGTAAATTATGTAACCAATGAGTAAGTTCCACTTGGTTTAAAATATCGAATAAATCTTTATCTGGTAAAAGTCGGTCTAACATCAAATTGCTTCTTACACTTGCTGGTGTGATAACGGCACTTTGACTGAGTAATACACATTTACCCTTAAGTTGATGGCTGGATTTTCTCACGCCCATTAATGCTTCTAAAAATACAGTTTTCCCAGCACCTGATGCACCTTTTAATAATATATGTTCACCTTGTTTTAAACTGAGACTTTCAGCTTTTAACGATGGCGTTTTAATATAAAAGTTGTGCCAACGAAAGCTGATGTTGTCGTTTTGAAGAATAGCGTTTCCAAAAGCAGTGCTTTCAATATCGGTTTTATCGCTATCAGCATCGCTGCTAGGATCAATGCCTGCACTAAAAACAACAGGGAAAATGGCTTCAGCGGCGGATTCTGCTAATGCTTTTTGATGATAAAAACGACCTAAGTTTTTTAACTCCGAAAACAACAAAGGAGCAACTAACAAAAGATATAAACCAAAAGTAAAAGGTAATTCTGGTCCAATACTAATTTCACCTAAAATAGAGAAACCAATAAACACCGCAATTAATGCCATGGCAACGGTGGAGAAAAAATCGAGTACCGAGGTTGATAAAAAGGCCACGCTAACCACGCGCATAGTTCTGTCATTTACCAGTTTGCTGGCTTTATCTAATCTGTCCGTTTCAGTGTCGTGTTGATTAAAACTGGTTAATAAGGTTAACGCTTTGAGTCTGTCTACAAACAAACCACCTAAGCGCTCTAACGCTACAAAATGTTGTTGATGTAATTTAGCCGCCCCTTTACCCACTAAGATCATAAAAACAGGAACAATAGGGAGTGTGATCAACATGATCAAAGCGACAAAATAATTAATGGGGATAATAGCAATAATGACAAATACAGGAATAAGACCTGATAGCATTTTTTGTAATTGATATTGAGTCAAAAACTGACTAATAGCTGGAATATGACTTACCCAAACATGCTGCCAAAAGTAACTCGAGTATTGGCGACAAAGAGCATTTTGTTCTGTGTTGAGCTTGTGCTCAAGCTGGTTTTGTAAATCTGTTTCTACTTGTTGCTGTAATTTAACTACGCGTACATTGAGCACATATTTAATAAGTACCCAAACTAACGAAGAAACAATAAACATGGGAATAAATTCATCCACCAAGGTAGAACCTTGAGTAATGAATATCCCCATAATTTTGGCAAAAAACCAAAAGCACAGCGCTTGGCTAACAAACATTATCGACCTAAGTGCTAATAACATACTTAACTGAATACGATATTGCTTAGTAACTTCTTTTAACCAGTGCTGTGCATTTGTTGTCATTGTTTATTTATCAGAGACATCCGTTTTATTAAACATTTCCATGTCTTCGATACGATCCATATCTTCAGTTGACTCTAACCATAAGGCATTAATTATGCCGAATGAACAGGCAAGTAAAACACCTAATATCCAAGTAAAATACCACATAATTAATTCCTTAATAAATTGTATGAGCTTTGTTTAAGTCAGCTTGTTTAATACGTCCACGCATAACGTAAAAGCTATATGCGGTGTAACACAAGATAATTGGCACAAATATACAAGCAACAATAAACATAGTTTCTAACGTTAATAAGCTAGAAGTTGCATCCCACACCGTCAAACTTGCTTCTGGCATAGTGCTACTTGGCATCAAGAATGGGAACATAGAGAACCCAGCCGTTAAGATAATACCAGTAATCGACAATGCACTAGATACAAATGCTAAGCCACCGCGATTTATTTTTGAAAAATATGAACAAGCAAGCGCAGCTAAAATACCTAAAGCTGGCGCAATTACCATCCAAGGATACTTACTGTAGTTTTGCAACCAAGCTCCCGCTTGAATAGACACTTCTTTATTCATTGGGTTACTTGTCGCTAATGCATTAACATCAGACGTGATCACGTAACCATCAACACCAAAGGCTAAGTACACACCAGCTAATGAGAATAAAACCGCAGTCACTATCGACAACACAACCGATACATTACGTGCACGAGTATGTAACTTACCGTCCGTTTTTAATTGTAACCAAGTTGAACCATGATTTAACAGCATAGCCACTGATACCAGACCTGTGATCAATGCAAACGGCGTAAGCAAACCAAAGAAAGTACCAGTGTAAGTTGGTCTTAATATATCATCGTATTGGAACGGAACACCCAATAACAAGTTACCAAATGCAACACCAAATATAAGCGCAGGAATTATACCACCAGCAAACAATGCCCAATCCCAGCTTTTACGCCATGTAGGATTAGATAACTTACTTCTATAGTCAAAACCAAGAGGTCTCATCCATAACGCCATTAAAGTAATTGCTAGTGCTACATAAAATCCTGAGAATGCCGCCGCATAAATTAATGGCCATGCGGCGAAGATAGCCCCACCAGCGGTGATAAACCAAACTTGGTTACCATCCCAGTGAGGACCAATTGTATTGATCATAATACGGCGGTCTTGGTCTGTTTTACCGACTAACGTCAGCAAAGCACCCACACCTAAATCAAAACCATCGGTAACTGCAAAGCCAATTAGTAAAACACCAATCAGTACCCACCAAATAACTCTCAATGCTTCATAATCAATCATTGTTGTGCTCCTTTGAATCTAGTTGAGCAAGTAATTCGTCTTGTCTTTTCATTTCGGCTTGCTCTTGAGCAACCAAGGTTGGTCCCTTTTTAGCAAATTTTTGCATTAAGTAAAACGCGACCACAAACATTACAGCGTAAAAAGTTGAGTAAGCAACAATAGTAGATAGAACTTGTGCTTCAGATAAATTAGACACTGACGTATGCACAGGTAATATTTCAGCTATCGACCAAGGCTGACGACCGTATTCGGCAACAAACCAACCAGCCTCAGAAGCTATCCAAGGTAAAGGTAATCCCCAGAATGCCATTTTAAGCAGCCATTTAGGCTTAGTAATTTGATGCTTAGTAGAGTAATAAAAAGCAGCTGCAAAAATAAATAACATCATAAAGCCTGCAGCAACCATAAGTCTAAAACTCCAGAATAATGGGGCGACTTTTGGGATAGAGTAATCTACTGCTTTTTCTATCGCTTCAGCTGATGGATTGGTTATATCGTCAGTAAATGGTTCTAACAATAATCCGTAACCCATATCTTTTTTATGTGCATCAAATTGGGCTAACTCTTGCTCTGTTGCCGTTCCATCACGAACAGTCCCTAATACTTTATGTGCTTCAATACCTGAAATAATACGAGCTCTATGAGCTATTTCATGATCTTTTAAACCTTTCACTTCTTCATCCAAAGAGCGGGTAGCAATAATCCCCATTAACCAAGGTAATTTTATTGCGTAATCCACTTCTTGGGTTTCATCGTTAGGAATACCAAATAAGGTAAAATCAGCTGGGGCTTCTTGAGTTTCGTACTCGGCTTCAACTGCTGCTAATTTCACTTGTTGTACATCACCTAATTCATAACCACTTTCGTCACCTAAAATGATAACTGAGATCACTGATGCCAAACCAAAGCTTGCTGCAATAGCAAATGAACGACGTGCAAATGCAATCTCTTTACCTTTTAATAAATAGTAACTAGAAATTGCTAAAATAAACATTGAGCCAGTTACGTAGCCTGCAGATACAGTATGAACAAATTTAACTTGAGCAACTGGATTAAACAGTAACTCAGCAAAACTCGTCATTTCCATACGCATAGATTCAATATTAAACTCTGCACCTACTGGATGTTGCATCCAACCATTAGCGATAAGTATCCATAAAGCTGATAAATTAGACGCAATTGCGACCAACCAAGTAGCAGCTAAATGCTTACCTTTGGACATTTTATCCCAACCAAAAAAGAACAAACCAACAAAGGTCGATTCTAAGAAGAATGCCATTAAAGCTTCAATAGCCAGGGGCGCACCAAAGATGTCACCAACGTAATGGGAATAATAAGACCAGTTCATGCCAAACTGGAATTCCATTGTAAGGCCGGTCGCTACACCAATAGCAAAGTTAATCCCGAATAACTTACCCCAAAATTTCGTCATTTCTTTATAAATTTCTTTGCCCGTCATTACATAAACAGATTCCATTATCGCTAATAGAAAACTTAGTCCAATTGTAAGAGGAACAAATATAAAGTGAAACATGGCGGTGAGGGCAAACTGTAGTCGTGATAGTTCAACTAAGGTTTCGCTCATTTTACTTATCCTTTTTTGTACGTTAAGTGATAACCCAATGACTGTTGTTTAATTTAAAACAAGAGTAAATCAATTAGGCTCTAAAAATTTTATGCTAGCTTGTTAAGACGCTTGATTAATAACAATGAACAATTACTAACAGTGCTGACATAGCTGTTACTATGCCAAGAAAACGGGTTTGTTTTTTTGATATAGATCAAGCTACTAGGGCGTTTAAGTACTAAATTGTTCTCCGTTGCTCTAGTAACATCCATGCCAAATACGACATCAAGCGTGCTAACAATGATAAACACACAGAACAGTATGTCTTTGCTAACGTTACCTGCATCTAACTTTTAGCGTTAAATACCTAAGTGTTGAAAGCGTATTTCATCACTCTAAGCACTGTAGATAGCAAGATACAATCCAACTTGACAATAAATATTTAACTCAATACTTTCATGCAGTTACATATATAAGTAGTAAATGACAATTGAAACCCCTCTACACCTATGACATATTTGACAGACATATTGTCGTTATTGACAGCGAGGCTTATGAACATCTCTATTATCCAATCTATGATCAATGCTATTGATAAACCGGCTATTTTCATTACTCCTGATTATGTTATTCAAGCCGTAAATCAACCGTATCAAGAGGTTTACTCTACTCAAGTAGATATTGGTGTTAGTCGTTGTCACTCGGTCTCTCATAAAAGTGCAGTTCCATGTGATCAAAATGGTGAAAGCTGCCCTATCCAGTCATGTATTCAATCTGGACGTTCGGCCAGTGTTGTGCACATTCATCAAATGGAAAATGGTAAAGATATTTGTGACATAGTAATGAAACCAGTTAAAGATGAGGACGGTATCACTATTGGTTTTTTAGAAATTTTAGAAGACCTAAAGTTTGCCTCAGCCCAATCACAAAAAGATAAAATGGTGGGAGAAAGCGAACCATTTCTAGCACTGCTAAAAAAAATAAACCGAGCAGGTAAATCAGAGATTGCTGTTTTACTGCAAGGTGAAACAGGAACAGGTAAAGAATTGGTTGCCAAAGCATTACATGAGGTTAGCCCCCGTAGAGATGAACCATTTGTGGTGATTGAATGTACCGGACTTACCGAGTCTTTATTTGAGTCTGAACTTTTTGGTCACGAAAAAGGCGCGTTTACTGGCGCTACCCATAGCAAACAAGGCTTGATAGAGCTTGCCAATGGCGGCACTGTATTTTTTGATGAAATTGGCGATGTGCCGTTAAATATGCAAGTAAAATTGCTTAGGTTACTGGAGACTAGAACTTACCGAACGGTTGGTGGTTTAAAGCAAAAAACCTCGAACTTCCGTTTTCTCTCAGCCAGTCATAATAATTTATTGGAGATGGTTAACAAAGGTGAATTTAGACAAGATCTTTATTATCGAATTGCAGGGTTCCCAATATTTTTACCCTCGCTATCCGAGCGTAAAGGCGATATCGCATTATTAACTCAATACTTTTTAAATCATTCACAGTCACAACAAAAGCGCTTTAGTCCTGAGGCATTACACTTACTGCTGCAATATACCTATCCGGGTAATATTAGAGAGTTAAAAAACTTAGTTGAGCAAGCTGTGTTATTAGCCGATGAAGATGAAATAACCTCAGAAGATTTACCTGAGTATATTTTGTTTAATCCGTTGGATAGTAAAGCGACAAAGCAGCTACCTCAAACTCTAGAGCAAGTTGAAGCTGACTATTTATATAAAATGCTAAATACTCAAACTTATACAATAGACGAACTAGCCGCAATATTGGGGGTTAGTACCAGAACCTTATATAGAAAAATAGAAAAGCATAAGCTTTCTATTGATGATTGATAGCGACCTGTACTTGTATCAATTACATTAGCCACAAAAAAAAGAGTTCATATGAACTCTTTTTGTTTTCTTTAAATAGAAATCTTATTAGATTTTAGGGAAACCGCCCGGCATTCCGCCGCCCATTCCTCCCATGCCGCGCATCATTTTCATCATGCCGCCACCTTTCATTTTTTTCATCATTTTTTGCATTTGCATAAACTGTTTAAGCATACGGTTTACGTCTTGAACTTGTGTGCCGCTGCCTATTGCTATACGACGTTTACGAGAGCCTTTAATTACATCTGGGAACTTACGTTCTTTTTTGGTCATGGAATTAATAATAGCTTCCATTTGAGTAAATTGTTTGTCGTTGGCTTGGCCTTTTATCGCTTCAGACATTTTACCCATACCCGGCATTTTATCCATTAAGCTCGACATTCCACCCATGCTACGCATTTGTGATAACTGGTCGCGGAAATCTTCAAGGTCGAAACCTTTGCCTTTCATTACTTTTTTAGCAACTTTAGCGGCTTTTTCTTTATCTATGGTTGATTCAATTTGTTCAACTAAAGAAAGAACGTCACCCATTCCTAAAATACGACTAGCTATACGCTCAGGATGAAAAGGTTCTAATGCATCAATTTTTTCGCCCATACCAATAAACTTAATTGGCTTACCGGTAATATGACGAATTGATAATGCAGCTCCACCTCTAGCGTCACCGTCGGCTTTGGTTAAGATAATACCGGTTAATGGTAATGCATCATCAAACGCTTTAGCCGTGACCGCAGCATCTTGACCTGTCATTGAGTCCACAACAAATAAAGTTTCAACTGGGTTTACCGCAGCATGTAATGCTTTGATTTCACCCATCATGTCTTCGTCTATCGCTAAACGACCTGCGGTATCCACTAACAAAACATCAAAGAATTTACGTTTGGCGTGGTCAATTGCAGCCGTAACAATATCAATTGGCTTTTGTTCTACTGAACTCGGGAAGAACTCAACATCGACTTCCGCCGCTAAAGTCTCTAATTGTTTAATTGCCGCGGGACGATAAACGTCGGCACTTACGACTAATACAGACTTTTTCTTTTTCTCTTTTAAGAATTTAGCTAATTTACCAACCGATGTAGTTTTACCCGCACCTTGTAAGCCAGCCATCATTACAACAGCAGGAGGTTGGGCTGCAAGGTTTAAGTCTTCGTTTATATCGCCCATGGCTTTTTCAAGCTCACCTTGCACGATTTTTACAAACACTTGACCTGGCGTTAAACTTTTACCAACGTTTTCACCAACTGCTTTTTCTTTAACTGATTTAACAAAATCACGAACGACAGGTAAAGCAACGTCTGCTTCCAGTAACGCCATTCTAACGTCACGAAGTGTGTCTTTTATATTGTCTTCAGTTAATCGGCCTTGTCCGCTGATCTTCTTCAGGGACTCGGATAATCGTTCAGATAAATTGTCAAACATATATGATTATTCTCTTACTTTGGCTAGCTGTTTTTAACAGCGCGAATGTTGGGATTATATACCGCTACCTAAGCTAAATATAGAGTAAAAAGCCAATTACAAGGTTTCAAACTGTAACAAAGGGATAATCTATCCATTTAATGCAATTATTCTTTTCTTAGATCTAAATAATATTGATTAACGAATCAAAAAAACGTGGTAACATCAAAGTGTTATTTTTTCAAATTGATGTATGAAGGTTTTCACCTATGTCCGTAATGTTAGGACTTAATTTAGCTTTTATTGGGTTTACTCTTGCCAGTTTTATTACGGCTAGAACTGTATTCCTAAATTCAAAATTCAACTCCAAAGCACTTTTCTCAATTGCTATCGCGGCAATTATTTTTCAATTATTTGCTGTACGCTCTATTTTATTTGTTGGAACTGAACTGCATTTATCATTAGCCGCTATGTGTATATTAATAAATGCACTGATTGCTGCGGTATTAACTATCCGTTCATTTACCAATACCAACTTAATGATCTTGTTCGTTACTTATTGCTTCTCTGCTTTGTTGTCACTGGCTATTGTTTTTATTCCCCATGATTCATTAGCTTATATGGGCGTATCAATTAATTCTTCAACACCTTTAATCATTCACATTGTATTATCTGTTAGTGCTTACTGTATATTAGTGATCTCTTCTTTATATGCCGTACAATTTAGGTATATAGATGCAAAATTAAAATCAAAAACCTTATCACTGAACAGTCACTTGCCTTCTCTAAACATTGTTGAAGCGCAGCAATTTAGATTAATGTCTATAGGTTTACTGTTACTCACTGCGGCTTTAGTCACAGGTTTGTTATTCTTAGATAATATGTGGGCCAAGCAATACGCTCATAAAACAATACTTTCAATAATAGCCTGGGCTGCATTTGCAACACTCGCTATTGGTCATAAATTGTATGGATGGCGTGGGCGTAATAGCGCAATTGGCACCATACTAGCTTCTGTAATACTTACGTTGGCATACTTTGGCAGTCGTTTTGTGCGTGAAATAATACTCACTTAACGCATTTGGCTTGACTATACCGGCATAAGATCATACTTATACATTTCTTAATTCCAGCAAGGATAAATTTTGGGCGACATCTCTACAAGTACACTGGTTATAATACTCGTTGTACTTATTTTCATTTCAGCATACTTTTCAAGTACTGAAACTGGCTTAATGGCTTTAAACAAATACAAGCTTAAACATTTAGTAAAGGAAGGCCATAAAGGGGCACTCCGTGTTGCTAAATTAATGAGCCGTCCTGACAGAACGATAGGGTTAATATTAATTGGTAATAATCTAGTTAATATTGGTGCATCTGCCATAGCTACAATAATTGGTCTTAGATTATACGGTGATGTTGGTGTTGCGATAGCAACGTTTGGACTCACCTTAGTTATATTGATTTTTGCCGAAGTCACTCCAAAAACATTAGCCGCTTTACATCCAGAGAAAGTGGCATTCCCAAGCTCAATACTTTTGTTGTTTCTGATGAAAATATTGTTTCCATTTGTGCTTGTCGTAAATTTTATTACTAATGGAATTTTAGCGTTATTAGGTGTTAGCTCAGAGCAAAGAGAAGAACACAGCTTAAGCAAAGAAGAACTTAAAACGGTAGTGAATGAATCTGGTGGTTTAATAAGAGATAGTCATCAAAATATGATTGTTAACTTGCTCGATTTAGGAAAGATTAAAGCCGAAGACATTATGATCCCGCGTAACGAAATATATGCGCTGGATATCAATGATGATTGGAAAAATTTACTTAAAGGTCTTACTTACGCAAACCATACTCGCTTATTATTATACCGAGATAATATTGACGATGCGGTTGGCTTTATTCATGTTAGAGATGCATTACGACTATTAGCTAAAGAAGACTTTAGTAAAACCACCCTGCTGCGTGCAGTACGGGAAATATATTACACACCAGAAGGTACATCTCTTTTTGTTTTGTTACAGAAGCTAAAACAAAATAAAGAACGTATTGGTTTAGTTGTGGACGAATATGGTGATATCCAAGGGTTGTTTACGCTGGAAGATATTTTGGAAGAAATCGTTGGTGATTTTACTACTGGTATTTCTGTTGATCCAAGTTCAATCTGTATTAAACAACCAGATGGTAGTTATATATTAGATGGAAGTTCATCTATGCGTGATATTAACAAAGAAATGGATTGGGATTTACCAACCGATGGTCCTAAAACAATCAACGGGCTTATTCAAGAGATCATGGCAGATATTCCAGAAGCCGGTACTTCAATCTTAATTGCTGACTACCCTATTGAAATTCTTAGTGTTAAAGATAATAAAGTTTCACTAGCTAAAATCCACCAAAAAATAGAACCAGAAGATACATCAGATTAACTGGTGTATCTTTATTTTATAAGTATTACAACCAGTTCACTTTTTCATAAACAAACATTTCTATAAAAAAATTCACTTTTTCTCCCCCTTGCCGTTAACTATGCAAATTAATGAACTATATTTATTAATGACATACTAATAATCAAGGGTTAAAGATGAATTTAAAAAGTATTCGCGTTAGATATACAGCTATGTTTTGTAGTATTGCAGTTGTGCTTCTAATATCTAACATAATGAACTTTTCATTAGTCAGCAAAACTGAAAATGGCATGACATTATTTGCCCATGAATTTAACCCAGCTATTTCAGCTGTTATCAATGCTGACAGAGACCTATACCAAGCCAGAACCGCTGAATTACAAATACTTATAGGCAACAACAATTCTTCTAAAATAATCGAAAATCAAAAAGACTTCGAAGAAAATGCCCAACAAGCTTACGACCGTATGCAAGATTTTAAGCAATATATGTCTGCTTACCCTGATGTCAGCCAAAAACTTAATCAATTTGATGCTGCATTTAAAAAGTGGAAAAACGCTGCTAAAGCAGTATTTAGCTTAGCTAATAGCGGTCAGTTAGAACAAGCTAGAGAGCAAAGTGCAGGCTTATCGTTAACCAGCTTCAACCAATTAAGAGATTTTTATAACATTGCAGGGGAAGCTGGAGATAGTAAAAGCCTCTCGGTTAGCAAAACTATTATAAGCGAGGTTGGTACCACCCAAACCGTATTAACCATTTTCAGTATCATCATCATTATATTAACTTTTACCGCTGGTATTATTGCGCCTAAAGCTATGGCCGATGCGTTAGAAAACCTTTCATCTGAACTGCAAGCTATTAATAGTGGCGATGGTGATTTAAGCCGCCGTATACATAGCCAAAGAAAAGATGAAATAGGGCAAGTTGCTAACGAATTTGATAAATTTCTAGATGAATTAGCCGATTTAATTGGCTCTATTGTTGAGCAGTCTGCTGAAGTAATTACCGGCGTTAGTGAATTAGACTCTGGTGCAAAAGAAATAAAAAAAACCAGTAAACAACAAACTGACAACGTCGATATGATAGTAACCGCGGTAAACGAAATGTCATACGCCATTAAAGAAGTCGCAAGTAACGCCAGTTTAACCGCAACTGAAATTGATGTTGTTAATACTCTAGCGACTGAAGGAAAAACCATAACGAATAATGCAGTACATGAGATGCAACAGCTTTCTACTACCGTTAATAATGCAGCTGACGTAATATCTCGTTTATCTGAAAATTCAGCCGATATAGCATCAGTAATGGATGTTATTAAAGGAATTGCAGATCAGACTAACTTACTTGCATTAAATGCAGCTATTGAAGCCGCACGTGCTGGTGAGCAAGGGCGAGGCTTTGCTGTTGTTGCTGATGAAGTAAGAACATTAGCCAGTAGAACCCAAGAATCAACTCAAAGCATTCAAGGTATGATAGAGGCATTACAGACAGGTGTTGAACAAGCGGTTACTTCAATTAGCGAAGGTAATAGTGCCACAGAATCTACGGTTGCTTTGTCTCAACAAACACTTGAGTCCTTAGAAAAAATAAGTGAAGCCTGCTCTAACGTCGCAAACGTTGCAGCACAAACTGCAACAGCAACAGAAGAACAAAGTGTTGTGGCTGAAGATATTAGTGAAAACTTGACTGTACTTGCAGATCAGACTCAAGCCAATTTCAATATTGCAGAAAATAATGGAAACCAAGCTAATACAACCATGGCATTAGCTACTGAATTATCAAACTCAGTGACTCGCTTCAAACTTAGTTAGTCAGCACTTACAATTTTATGTTTTAATACACGGATGTTTAAAACATAAATATTTCAATGTCTATATAGTGCCAGATCGAAAGATTGGTTTACTAAACTCAAACAAGAGATTTTCAGTGTGAAACTAGCAAAATTACTTACCAATTTAGTTATTACCATTTCAGTTACTTTAACAGTTATCAGTGTGCATGCAGTTGACTCTGTTGAAGATGAATATGAACAATTTAATTATTTGAAAAAAATTGATACATGCATTAACAATATAAAAAAATCTGGATTATACGACGGAACACAAGAGCAGCTTAACCAATATTGTAAAGTCGAAACCCTCAAAAAGAGTTTTAAACCTGGCCGCTATGCCAAAAGAATTCTTGAAGAAAAAATGACGGAATTCAATCCATTTGTTATTACACCACATAAACCAAGTTACATGTTACCAGGGATTGTCACCAATAACTTTAACCGTAAACCATATGATTTTAGTGAAGAATATGCTGCAGGAATGAAAGAGGTTGAGGCTAAATATCAAGTTAGTTTTAAAATACCACTTAGCTCAGGTGATCTGTTAACCCGAGGTGATGGTTTGTATTTTGGCATGACAATCAAAGCTTGGTGGCAATTATATTCTAGTGATATTTCCAAACCGTTTAGAGAAACCAATTACCAGCCTGAAATTTTTTATCGAGCTCCTCTTCCATGGAAACCTTTTGGTGGCAACATGGGATACGCTATATCTTTTGAACATCAATCAAATGGACAAACCCAGGTACTTTCAAGAAGTTGGAATCGTATTATCGGTTCAATTATTTTTGAACAAAATGACTACATGCTAATGTTTAATCCTTGGTATCGCATACCTGAAGATGATAAAACAGATCCTTTATCTTCTAAAGGAGATGATAACCCTGACATTGAAGATTATATGGGCAATTATGAAATGTATGGAGCTTATGCCTTTAATGATCAAAATAAAATAACCGTATTAGTACGAAATAATTGGCGAACGGGGCATGGTGCAATTGAACTAAATTATACTTATCCTTTACAGAAAAAATTAGTAGGAACCATTCAGTACTTTAATGGATATGGCGAAAGTATGATTGACTATAACCACAAACAACAAAAGTTTGGCTTAGGTATCGCGCTAACTGAAATATTTTAATAGGTAAGTTTCTATATAAAAAAACGAACCGATTTCTTTAGCTAAAATAGTCTGTTCGTTTTTTACTTATTCTTATGAAACTCTAATGAGGTTATTACACTTTAAATAGAAATCATTTAATAAAACAATAATCGCCACAACCAGCCAGAATTCAAATACTCTTCACAGCCTTTTAACTGTTGACTGTAGACTCTTGCTCTAGCATCTACTTTTTTAGATACTTTAACTAGCCAAGCTTTTTTATTATATGAGCGTTTACGATAGCCGCCCCACCCTTCGTGATAATTTAAATATTGATTTTTAGCATCCCATTTCGACACTTTGTTTAATCTATATGTTTTAGCGGTAAACCATCCCATAAAATCAATAGCATCTTCAAAGTCGCCTCTGCTACTCCAATAGTTGCCAGTTTCTTTAACATACTCTTCCCAAGTAACTGTTTTAGCTTGTGAGTAACCGTATGCACTACTTGCTCGTCCGTAAGGTATAAAACCTAAAAACCATCTCATGGGTGGCTGAGCATCCGCTTTGAATGAACTTTCTTGATACATCATCGACATTACAACGTGAATTGGTGTTCCCCACTTATCTTTCATGTCATTAGCGTCATCCCACCAATCATCATTTTCTTTAAATATCTCACAGACATTGTTGATATTCCTAGGCTGTGGCGTTGTACAACCTAATATTGAAAGTGATAGTAATAAATAAATTGTGATTTTTTTCATATTATAAGAACTTTTTTTGAAAATCCTGTCTAACATAGTGAAAGCAGTATTTTTTCATTCCTTAGAAGTTGTTGTTAGTTTAACGAACATTTATTAATGTTCGTTTTTTTTTGCCTATAATTTATATTACCGATGACAATCCAGTTCGACCCAGTTAAAAAATTATAAACAAACTAAATTTGGCCACTATCCTAACTTAAAATTAAATAAATATATTAATTTTTTCCATTTTGTGAACTTTTACCTAAACACCTGTCTAACATAGTCAAAGTTGAATTTGTTATTCCTTGAAAGTTGTTGTTATTATGCGAGCATTTATATGCTCGCTTTTTTTTGCAAAAAATAAACTTATTTCCTACTAAATCAAAACCTAATTAAGGTTTATCAATTATATTTAAGAAATAGACATTTGCTCTGAACTTTTTTCCGTAGCCCTGTCTAACATAGTGAAAGTTGTTATTTCCTAAAAAGTTGTTGTTGTAGGAAGCGAGCACTCCCATGCTCGCTTTTTTTTGCAAAAAATAAACTTATTTCCTGCTAAATCAAAACCTAATTAAGGTTTATCAATTATATTTAAGAAATAGACATTTGCTCTGAACTTTTGCCTAAACACCTGTCTAACATAGTGAAAGTTGAATTTGTTATTCCCTGAAAGTTGTTGTTATTATGCGAGCATTTATATGCTCGCTTTTTTTTGCTTGCAAGAAAGTAAGTACTTAGGTTTTGTCCGGAACAATAAACCTGTGCCTGTATGGAACAGGTATCTCGTGGTTTATTGTTCGCAAAGAATGGATGACAGTGACGACGGCTTACAGTGATATAGGTATGCTTGTATGCAACAGGTATGTCGCGGCTTCTTGTCTGCAAAAATTATTTATAGGGAAAGTAGATAAATAGAAAGGCTAACCGTAAACAAGTTCTCACTTACTTACGGTTATAAGATCAACTGACTAATACTTAAAATAGTCAACCAAGAAATCATCAAAACTTACTTTATCAGCATTCTCTACATCTTGTTGACTCTGCAATGACTTAACCGATTCTTGTTGTAAAAATGACTCAGAAAAAACACTAGTATCTTTAGCTAAAATCTCAGTTTTATATTGTTTCGCTAGCTTTAAGCCAAATACACCATTATCTGTTTGAGTTGCTTGTAACTCAGATAAAAACTTACCAGATAAGGTCTGTGTTGGATCGTTAACCGATGCTGATACTGACTTGATAGCTGCAGTGTAATGATCTTCACCGTAATGGCCGTCCAACCAAGTTGCAATGTCAGAAAAGTCTTCAAACATATCTGACAACCAAGCGTTACGCGTTTTATTTATGCCATTATCTGTTAATTCTAAATCAGATTTTCTGCCCTCTAGTACTATCTTATCTTGATTATCTTCCGCTTCTAGCTGCTGTGCGTCGGTTAATTCTGTTGTTGGATTTAGCAGACAATATAATAGGAAAACATCAAGTACATGCATTTGTTCTAAAGTAATGCCGTATGGGGAGAATGGATTAACATCCAAAACTCGTAATTCAACATACATAACACCACGATTTTCTAATGCATCAGTTGGTTTCTCACCTGATGTAGCAATTTGTTTTGGCCTGACTGGTGCGTACAATTCGTTTTCAATTTGCAATATATTGTGATTTAGTTGTTTGTATTGGCCATCTACTTTTACACCGATTCTTTTATATTCTTCAGATTCGGTATGAATGGCCTTTCTTAGCTTTTCAATATATTGAGTCAGTGAGCCATACTCAATATTCAACTCTGACTGTGCGCTATTGGTATAGCCTAAATCACTCATTCTCAGCGATGTTGCATTGGGTAAAAATATAGAACCTTTACCAAATGAATCAAAATCTAACCCAGTCTCACGACCTTTTAAAAATGACTTACACATGGCAGGTGAAGCACCATAAAGATAAGTAACTACCCAAGCAAAGCGCTTAATATTGCGAACCATATGCATATATTGTGCAGATTGATATTCGGTGAGCTCAGTATCATCACCATTTAATTCTTTTAATAATTGCCAAAATTCAGTTGGTAATGAAAAATTATAATGAATGCCTGATATTGCCTGCATCATAGAGCCGTATCTATTTTTAAGACCTTCCCTATAAGTTGTTTTCATTTTACCAACATTTGAACTGCCGTATTGCGCAATACGAATATCGTCTTCATTGTTGATGAAACAAGGCATACTCATTGGCCACAATACTTCATCACCAATGTTAGCGGCGACAAACTTGTGTACATCTTGTAATTGAGCAAAGGTGGTATTTATATTATTTGATGGTGGTGTAATTAACTCTAACAACGACTCAGAATAATCTGTTGTTACATATGGATGAGTTAATGCAGAGCCCAATGCAGTTGGATGGTCTAGTTGAGAAAGCTTGCCGTCGGTATTAACCCTAAGACCCTCACGTTCAATTCCACGGTTAATATTTTTTATTGCTTGGGTAAATTGAGCTGAATTTAATCGCTCAAGTTTCTGCTTAATTGTCGTCAATGCGTAACCTTTCCTTACACCAGTAGAGTTAACTCAGACCATTTCTGAATGCTACCAATTTTAAAGTCAAACTAGTTTATATAAATGCATGTTATGGAGTCTAATAGCCATAAAATAAAGGGCAAGATAAATTTATTTTATTATTAGTTCAATTCATGACTTAACCAATATAAAAACCTTTACCTTTAATATAATTAAAGGCTGGTTGTAAATGTTCTTTATACTTTTTCCAACCTCCTAGAGATTTAGTATTTATCGGTGAACGTACTTGTACTGAGCTTGCTGTAGCAACCGCTGCTGTATTTTTTGTAATATCCAAAATATCTGATGTATATTCAATATCACAAAATGCCATTATATCTTTTGCCAAAACTTCAGGATTTTGCACAAACGCATCATAAGAAACTATTTTAAATTGCTCAGGGTAGATACTTTGCCAAAACTCTGCTAATTCAACAAATTGATGGTAAAACTGAGCAATACTTAATTGATCATAAGCATAATTATAATAAGGGTCGTTAAGAGAGAACATTTGTTTATAGTTACCCCAGATAGTATCCATCGGATTACGAATAACACAGATTGTTTTTGCCTGAGGTAACGCTTTAGCTATTAATCCTCCGTACAAAACATTTAAAGGCATTTTATCTACAAAACGTTGCTCTTTTTGAATAACCTTACTTAAGCTATTTATATAATACGTCCCTAACTCGGAAAAATTTATTGATTTGGCAGCATCAAGGGTTTTAGGATCCAAAATATATCGTCCCGGAGATTGTGTTAATTGTTTCAGTGCCAGCCCGAATTCTTGCAACTCACCTGCGGATTTTATTCCTGTATTATTAGTTAATACTCGTTCAATCAAAGTTGTGCCTGAACGTGGCATTCCAACAACAAATATTGGTTTTTCTGTACTTTCTTCTTCCCATTGCTTATTTAAAAAGTCTGTATCCGTAAATAAACGTTTTAAACCATCAAATAATTCTAAGTCCTGCTTAAAGTTATAATTTAATTTATTCAGTTTTTGTTGTTTTGCCGTATCTAAATAATTAAAACATTCATCGTAATAGCCTAAAGTATCTAGCTCCCGAGCCAAAGCGTGTGAAATATGTAACTTAGCATCAGGGTGTGTCATTTTATTAAACACATCTTTTAGCCTAGCAACATGATTATTGTTTTTATCAACTCCACCTAGATGACTTAACGACGAATGAGCTTGGTAAAATAAAGGTTCAAGCTTTATTGCCTGTTCATAAGAGTCTGCTGCTTTTGTAAATAACCCTGAAAATGTTTGTGATGCTCCCAAGTTATAGTAAAAACTTGCTTTTTTGCTTATTTCAATTGCCCGTTCAAAGTACTCAATTGCTTTGTGATGCTGGCCTAAACGGCTTAACGCCACACCTAAAGTATCAAGTGTTAATGCGCGTTTAATTGTGAACTTTTCCGCGTTAACAATAGCTCCATAGGTTTCATTACTATTGCCTAACATAGCTAAACACTTAGCTAAATGTGCAAAGTATTCTGCAGTTTCTTTGATTGATATCGCTTTTTGAATTAGAGAAACCGCTTTATTATATTGACCTAATTCGGCCTCAATTATACCAAGCAAAAAGTATGCGTCATAAAATGCTTTATCTTGCTTTAAGATTGTCAATAAATATTGTTGTGCCGTTTGAAAATCAGAATGGTTAAGTGATTTTTGAGCTTGTTGATGAAGGTAGTTGATATTCGTCATTATATTCTTAAAAATTTTGCTTAATAAAAAAGGCACTCTAAGTGCCTTTTATATAGTTTTTAACTTTTATAGTATAGAGAAATTATAGCTAAACTTAACACCTACCGTTCTTGGTGTAGATAAAAAGTAACCATATCCTCTCGCTAAATCTGGTCTATTTTGATTATATTCATCATACTTAGATAAACCGATACTGCCTTTGTTACTGCGTACAGATGTTACGGCATATTCATCAAATAAATTGTCAATATACATAGTTACAGACCAATCTTCTGACGAAATACTGGCAGACATATTACTAAGAGAGTAGCCATCAATAACTTCACCGTCATTTTTAAGACCAACAGTGGTATACAAGTCACTTTGGTATGTCATTCCGTAGTTAACGTCTAACATGTATTCAGACATAACTTCAGTGCTGTACTTTAACCCTAAAGACATCTGATTTTCTGGAGAGCCAGGTAAGCGGTCACCATCTGCACCATCTTTCCAACTTTGTAGTTCAGTACCTTGATCATAAAAAACACCAAATAAATATGGCGCATCAGCAGTTAATTCAGCTTTAGTATGTGACAAGCTACCAAAAGCCGTTAATTCATCGGTCAACATTGCTCTGGCTGATAATTCGAAGCCTGTTGCATTAGCACCTTTACCATTGGCCGTAATTGGTTGTTGCCCATTTTGAGTCGCACCACCAATTTGAGGGTCAGCCCAATCAACCGTATAAACCGCACCATTTAAATGAAGTTTGTTTTTAAACCATGAAGACTTCACCCCAAGTTCAATATTCTCTGTTGTGTCAGCAACATAAACTTCTTCACTTTCTAATGCACAAACATCTTGCTTATCATCGGTTAATTGTTCCTCTGTACATAAGCCTATGCCATTTGAGCCACCAATTCGAAACCCTTCACTTAATGTCACATATGCCATAACATCATCAGTAAATTTGTAGCTAACATTTAACTTAAATAAGCTACCGCTATCTTCGACACCAATAGGTTCCTCGCTAGCTAAATCTATATTTATTTGATCTGATGGATCTCCGAGAAATACTGAATTGTACAATGGCAAATCAGTAGCAGAAACTGAACTCACTTCATAGTTATAAAAACGAGCTCCTAATGTGACATCAAGCTTATCTGTTATGCTATAGCCAACTTCACCAAAAAGGGCAGACTCGGTAACATCCGTTTCACCTACGGAAATATATTCAAGACTATCTGGCCTAAGGTTTCCACCAACGCCCCAAACATCTATCGCATATTCATCAAAGCCAGGTGTATATTCTCGGCTATCGCCTTTGCTTGTTGAATCACTATAATAATAACCAACAATCCATTGTAAATCAGACTCGCCTTGAGAAACTAGACGTAACTCTTGCACAAAATCTTCATAATTATCTTCTTCGCGCGTAAACGCAGTAAAGGCAGGAAACTCTTCATAAGAATAATTTAAACGGATCAACAAATCCGTTTGGTCTCGTTGCCCTACAGCTTCAAAAGTCGATAAACTAGTTGCAGATGTTAATTCAGCAAAACCTAAGTCAGCAGTTAACTCAAGAGCTAAAAGGTCTGTTGTTTTTTCTCTTGGCTCAGCAACACGATACGCTGACTCATATTTGCCAATACTTGAAGATAAAGCGTTACTTTCAGCTAATGTGTCATAATGCACAATTGATCGGCCGCCAACATCTTGGTTTTGATAGGTATAAGATAACAATGCATCTAAACTATCTGATGGAGCCCAACGAAGCATAAACTTAGCCGTTGTACTTTCATCACTATTTAAGTCTTCTTCTTGTTTGGTATTCGCAGTCACCGCACTAGCATCAGACCAATCGGGATCTGGTAAACTTGTTCCCGCATCTTTAACTATATAATTATAATCAATAAAACCAGCATTTTTCTGCTCTTGGAATGCAACACGTAAACCTAACTCTTCACTGATCAGTGGCATATTAAAAACAAATCCGGCCTCATGACCTGTTCCGCCTTCAGTTACCGAGTTGACATCTCCATAAACTTTGCCTGATATTTCATCTAAAATAGGCTTATTTGGAATATAGCGAATAGCACCACCTAATGTTCCAGCTCCATAAAGTGTTCCTTGTGGGCCGATAAGTACTTCAACACGTGCTATATCTAGTAGCTTTAAATCAACAGAAAGTGGGCTTTCACCAACATAAGTTGCAACCGTTCCAGCATTAGAGCCTGGGCCTGATGAGTTCGTATTTAATCCACGAACGATTATTGGGGAGTCTGAGCGACCACCTTGATCTTGTACAGTTAGGCCTGGAACCCAACGAGCAATATCAGCTAATTCTCCGATATTTTGGTCAGCTAATACATCGCTATCTAATGCGGTTATATTAACAGGGATATCTTGGATTGTACCAGCACGTCTGGTCGCTGTTACTTCAATTTTTTCTATGCCATCTTCTACCTTCGGCTCTTCAGCAGCTAAGGCGATAGGTTGATATAATGCTGTTGTTAATGCAATGCATACAGCTGAACGGTTAAAGTTTGTCGCAATTTTCATATATTGTTCCTGGTTTTTTTATTTTTTATTTTTTATTTTTTTCTCGCCTCAAAAAGGCCATTTATTCATCCGTTTGTCTTTTTGTGCGAAAATACACATAAAAGCACCAAACTCTCTCACCATCAAAATAAACATAGATAGACATATTAAAAAGTGAATTAAATTCAACCACAAAAACGGATTGAATATTAATGCAAAACAATGGAATATTTACTCTAAACAAGCAATAAAAACACCTATTAACATGTTTAAAAAACAATAATAAACACTAATAAAAACAGTTACATATTAAATACTCAAAGGTATAAAACGTCTGTAGACGTTAAGCATATTTCACCATAAATAAAAAAACCGCCATAAGGCGGTTTTTTAGATTTTTTCTAATCAAAACAGTACTTTTTAACCAACCCACTTACGTGCGTTACGGAACATACGCATCCAAGGGCTATCTTCTTTCCATTCATCTGGGTGCCAAGAGTTAGTTACTGCTCTAAATACACGCTCAGGATGTGGCATCATAATTGTTACACGACCATCGTTGGTTGTTAACGACGTAATGCCCTTTGGTGAGCCATTTGGATTAGCTGGATAGGTTTCAGTAAACTTACCATTGTTATCCACATAACGCATTGCAACATTGCCAGAGTTAATTGCAGCATTAATGTCAGAAGCATGTGTAAATTCAGCAAGACCTTCACCATGAGACACAGCGATTGGCATACGAGAGCCCGCCATGCCAGCAAAGAATACAGAATCTGACTCTTGAATTTCAACTAAACTAAAACGGGCTTCAAAGCGCTCTGATTTATTCGTAACAAAACGAGGCCAATGATCAGCACCTGGAATTAATGAACGTAAGTTAGACATCATCTGACAACCGTTACACACACCTAAACTAAAGGTATTTTCACGGTAGAAGAAGGTTTTAAACTGTTCACTTAACATTTCGTTAAACAAAATGGATTTAGCCCAACCTTCACCAGCGCCTAATACGTCACCGTAAGAGAAGCCACCACAAGCGACTAAGCCAGTAAAGTCAGCAAGATTCATACGAGCTTCTTGTAAGTCACTCATGTGAACATCTACCGCTTCAAAACCAGCACGATTAAACGCAGCTGCCATTTCAACATGCGAGTTAACACCTTGTTCACGTAAAATCGCAACTCTAGGTTTAACACCTGTTGATGCATCTTTTGCAATAAACGGTGCTGCAACGTCTTCGTTAATGTCGAATGTTAATTCAACATTTAAACCTTTATCGTTTACATCAAATTTAGCGTCATGTTCTTGTTGAGCACATTCTGGGTTATCACGCATGGATTGCATTTTGAATGTAGTTTCAGCCCAAACGGTACGATAATGAGTACGAGTATTTTCAAGTACTACTTTGCCGTTAACGGTAAAGCTAATTTTGTCATCGTTATTAACAGAGCCAATTACGTGCGACATAGTCGCTAAACCATTTTCTGCTAACACAGCTAACACCGCAGCTTTATCTGTAGATTTAACCTGAATAACCGCACCTAACTCTTCGTTAAACAAAGCAGCGGTAACATCAGTGCCACCTAAGCTACATAAACCACCAAGCTCAACATTAACACCCGCTTTACCGGCAAATGCCATTTCAGTAACAGTAGAGAATAAACCACCATCCGAACGGTCATGATAAGCCATCACTTTACCGTCACGAATTAAGGTTTGAACGCTGTCGAAAAAGCCTTTTAATGTTTTAGCGTCGTCAACATCTGGCGTTGACGTACCTAACTCATTATAAACTTGAGCTAAACAACTCGCGCCCATACGGTTTTGTTTATTACCTAAATCAAGCAAGATAAGTTCTGACTCACCTTTGTCTGTTCTAAGTTGAGGTGTTGCGGTATTACGCACATCTTCAACACGAGCAAACGCAGTGATAACCAATGAAAGTGGTGACGTTACTGACTTGTCTTCATTTGAAGCATCGTCTTGCCACTGAGTTTTCATCGACATAGAGTCTTTACCCACTGGGATGGTTAAGCCTAATGCAGGACATAACTCTTCACCAATAGCTTTAACAGCTTCATAAAGACCAGCATCTTCACCCGGGTGGCCGGCAGCGGCCATCCAGTTTGCTGACATTTTAATGCGTTTTAATTCGCCGATATCAGACGCTGCTATATTAGTGATTGATTCACCAACCGCCATACGCGCTGAAGCACCGTAGTTTAATAAAGCAATAGGTGTTCTTTCACCTAATGACATCGCTTCACCGTGATACGTGTCTAATGCAGCAGTAGTAACGGCAACGTCAGCCACTGGAACTTGCCAAGGGCCAACCATTTGATCACGAGCAACCATGCCAGTAACTGTGCGGTCACCAATGGTAACTAAGAAAGTTTTCTCTGCCACTGTTGGTAAACGTAAAATACGCTCTGCTGCATCGGCTAATTTAATATTAGTTAAATCAAACTCAGTACCCGCAGTTTGAGCAGATGTTACATCGCGATGCATTTTAGGTGCTTTACCTAATAAAACATCTAGCGGTAAATCAATTGGGTTGTTGTTAAAGTGCTCATCGCTAACCGTTAAGTGACGTTCTTTAGTTGCTTCACCAATGACAGCGTACTGTGCACGTTCACGCTTACATAACTGTTCAAATACTTCTAGGTTTTCAGCTGCAACGGCTATTACGTAACGCTCTTGAGATTCGTTACACCAGATTTCTAACGGTGACATACCCGGTTCATCATTTGGTACATTACGTAACTCAAATTTACCGCCTACTTCAGCGTCATTCACTAACTCAGGGAATGCATTAGAAAGCCCACCGGCACCAACATCGTGAATAAAGGCAATTGGATTTTCATCACCTAACTGCCAACACTTGTCGATAACTTCTTGGCATCGACGTTCCATCTCTGGGTTTTCGCGCTGAACTGATGCAAAATCTAAGTCTTCACTAGATTGACCCGATGCCATTGAAGAAGCGGCACTGCCACCTAAACCAATGTTCATTGCAGGGCCACCTAAGGCAATTAGCTTAGCGCCAGCAGGAACAATACCTTTTTGAGTATGCTCACGACGGATATTACCTAAACCGCCTGCCAACATAATAGGTTTGTGATAACCACGAACTTCAACACCGTTATGACTATTTACTTTGTCTTCATAAGTACGGAAGTAACCTAAAATATTAGGACGACCAAATTCGTTATTAAATGCAGCGCCACCAAGTGGGCCTTCCATCATAATATCTAGTGCAGTCACAATACGGCTTGGTTTACCGTAATTGATTTCCCACGGCTGCTCAAAATTAGGAATGCGTAAGTTAGAAACTGAATAACCGCTTAAACCAGCTTTAGGTTTTGAACCACGACCTGTTGCGCCTTCATCACGTATTTCGCCACCAGAGCCTGTTGCAGCACCAGGAAAAGGAGAAATAGCCGTTGGATGATTATGCGTTTCAACTTTCATCAAGATATCAATACTTTCATTATGGTACTGATAAGCATTAGTTTCTGGATTTGCGAAAAAACGTCCAGCTTCAGATCCATGCATAACCGCTGCATTGTCTTTATAAGCTGAGGTTACATATTCGCTATTGTGTTCAAATGTATTTTTGATCATTTTGAACAAAGACTTAGGTTGATTAACCCCGTCAATTGTCCAATCTGCATTAAATATTTTGTGACGACAATGCTCAGAGTTTGCTTGAGCAAACATATATAATTCGATGTCGTTTGGATTACGACCTAATTTGGTAAAGTTCTCCACCAAGTAGTCGATTTCATCATCAGCAAGGGCTAAGCCCATTGTGATGTTTGCCGATGATAACGCTTCACGCCCACCAGATAGAACATTCACAGAAGCAAACGGCTTAGGTGATTCTTCAATAAATAATTGTGAGGCTTGTTGTAAGTCCGTGAACACAACTTCTGTCATGCGGTCGTATAACTCGGCAATCACTAGTTGTTTTTGTTCAGCGGTTAACCCATCAGCCACAACGTAATAGGCAATACCACGTTCTACGCGTTTAACACTTTGCAGACCACAGTTATTGGCTATGTTAGTTGCTTTGGTGGACCACGGAGAAATAGTTCCAGGGCGAGGCGTAACTACTATCAGTTCACCTTCAGGTTCATGCTGTGCGATAGACGGACCGTATTTTAGTAATGCATTTAACTTAGTTAAATCATCACTAGACAGTTCCGCTGATACGTCAGCAAAATGCGAATATTCCGCATAAATGTCTTTAACACTTAGGCCAATAGACGAAAATGCAGCAAGAAGTTTTTTAACACGAAATTCAGATAAAGCTGGGGCACCACGAAGGATTAACATATGCCAATTCACCATTCATTGATTGTTTTGAAAGGATAAAAAATTAGGCGCGCATTATATACACAATAAGTTATAAGATATAGAGTACAAACGTAATTAATAAATTGAATAAATAAAAAAGAAGGATTAGCACAGTTTCAGGTAAATAAAAGTATATTTACCAGATAATTAAACACCAACTTTTCACTTTTTTATAACTAACAAATCTAAGCTTAGCCAATAAAGGATTGATCGGAATATAATGGATTTTTTAATTTTTCTGAAATTATGTTTAGTGACTGACAAATCTAGTTTGTGGTATAAACGCCCCATGAAAGAAAAAAACCAAACTTTAAGTGCATTAATTTGTACCTTTAAATCAGCACAAACACGCCTTTTATGGGTCGTGTCGCTATTATTTTTGCTTGCGGCTTGCCAGCCTTCAGACAAAAACGCAAAATTACAACAGATCAAAAAAGCCAATGTATTAAAGGTGGGGATATTATTTAACCCAACAAGCTACTATGTAGATATTGATACACCCGCTGGATTTGAGCATGATTTAGTGCAAAATTTTGCCGAGTACTTAGACGTGGAAATTGAGTTAATTCCGAGTTATCACGTTTCTGAATTACTGCCTAAATTAGAAAATGGTACCGTCGATATTCTTGTTGGCGGATTAACGCCAACCAAAAGTCGTTCTGAAAAATTCAGATATTCACCGCCTTATTTAAATATTTCGCAAAAAGTCGTTTTTAAACAAGGTCGAAAACGTCCTAATTCAATGGAAGAGCTTGATGCTCCAATTACTGTAGCTGCGCAAACTAGCCATTACGAAAAGCTATTAAGTATTGCTGATGAATACCCAAACCTTAAAATTGAAATCGCAGAAAACTCAGATCCAAACGAAATACTGGAAATGGTAATGGACGGTAGCGTTGACTACACCATTGCCGACTCACATAATTTATCTATTGTACGTCGTTACTTTCCAGATATTAGTGTGGCCTTTACTGTTGAGAAAAAGCAGCAACTTAGTTGGTTGTTAAACGACAATCACGATGACTCTTTATATGCCGTTTTGATTGATTTTTTTGGTGAGATGAATGTATCAGGTGAGCTTGTTGCATTAGAAGATAGATATTTTGGTCATGTAGAAAAATTCAATTACGTTGATACTCGTTTATTTATGCGAGCTGTCGACAAAGTATTACCTAAATACAAAGATTGGTTTGAAGTTTACGCTGGCGACATAGATTGGCGCTTATTAGCGGCGCAAAGTTATCAAGAGTCTCATTGGGATCCTAAAGCAAGATCGCCAACCGGTGTGCGTGGCATTATGATGCTGACACAACCGACGGCAAAACAATTTGGTGTTGAGAGTCGTTTAGATCCAGAAGATAACATTCGTGGTGGTTCTGTTTATTTAAGAAAATTGCTTAAACGTATTCCAGATAGAATCTCAGAACATGACAGACCTTGGTTTGCTTTAGCTGCATATAATATCGGTTGGGGTCACGTACAAGATGCTCGTAGGCTTACATCTAAACTTGGCGGCAATCCAGATAAATGGGTAGATGTTAAAAACCAGTTACCACTGTTACGCCAAAAACGTTATTACAAAAAAACTCGCTATGGATTTGCTCGCGGTGACGAAGCTGTAAATTACGTTTCAAATATCAGACGTTATTACGATACGTTAGTTTGGATAGATCAAAAAGCAATTGAAGACGAATCGATAGCCAGCAAAAAGAATGATGCCGTGCAAGAGAACAAAATCCAACAGGCTCTATAAATAACTTAGAGATAAACAGACTAAAGTCAGTTACCATACTGACTTTAGTTCGATATATTCAACTTACTCAAGACTAGCCAAGGTTAGGAAGAAAAAGTGTTACGAAGAAGAAGAACTAACAATCTGAAAAAAGTAGGTTTAATGAATACCAGCATCCGCAGACGCGTGGCTAATAGACATAAAACACGCAGATTAATACACCGCCGTATAAAACAAATCCCTATGAGCTTAGAGGGTTCAACCATCAATACGTCTGAATCAAAAGACACTCAGACGCCTTAACGCTACTCTTTATTTGTATTTAAACTGCTTTGTAATTTATCAGCTTTTTTCTGTTGCCTACGTTTCTTAAAAAAAGCTGAAATTGCCTCACTGCATTCTTGTTTTAATACCCCAGATGTAACCTCTAACTGATGATTTAATTTTTCATGTGTCACTATATTCATCACACTGCCAGCTGCTCCAGTTTTTAAGTCACTGGCTCCAAAGACTAACTTATCAATTCGGCTGTGGACTAATGCACCAGCGCACATAGGACAAGGCTCTAGCGTTACATATAACGTAGCATCCACTAATCTATAGTTATCAACCTTTTGACCTGCGTCTCTTATTGCCATGATTTCCGCATGAGCCGTTGGATCGTTCAAGGTTATAGACTGGTTCCACCCTTCGCCAATGACTTCTCCATCTTTCACTAAAACAGCACCTACAGGTATTTCGCCCTGCTGTTCAGCTTTACTGGCAAGTTCAATTGCGTATGACATCCACTTAAGATCTGTATTTAGCTCATCACTCATAATTATTTATCTGTTACTCTTTAAGGTGTGACCATAAAATTTGGTTAATTAGACTAAAATTCAGTTAACACCACAATATAATTATCTGATTAATAATTAATTACGTTTATTTTCAACAAGTTAAGATTTGGTACAAATATTGTTATATGTTGTATAAATTTAGGTGAAGTTCTAAATGAAATAAAAACTATTAAACCTATTTAACAACTTTATAATTAAACAAACCGAACCTGAAAAATAATAAAAGGAAATTAACATGGCAACCTCACATTTCATAATTGCATTAGTCGCTATCATTGGTGGCATAAGTTACGCAGCCTATGAACAATATGTAAAATTACAACTCAAAAAACAAACATCAAAAGTTGATGAAGATACGCAAGCTATTATTAATGAATTAAAACAGCGAATTGAAGTGCTAGAGAAAATTGTTACTGATGAAAAATATTCGCTAAAAGATGAAATAAACCAATTAAGTAAAGTGAGTTAAACACACAAAACTGAATTATATTGAGTCAATTTTTCTAATTACAAACTAAGAGTTAACATTATGTCAGGTAACATCGTATTTTTAATCCCTATTGTCGCTATTATTGGTGGCATTTTACTTTCCGCTTACAAAGCAAATCTTAAAGCTAAAAGTACAGACAACGCCAAAAATATCTCTGAACAATTAAACAAGCAAATCACTCAATTACAACAAGAGCTTGCTGAAGTAAAAGAGCGTACCGCTGTATTAGAAAAAATTGTAACGAGTCAGGATTACGATTTAAAAAATGAGATCAACTCACTATAAATAACATTTATAACAAGTTTGTTGAGTTAGCTAATTGAATCCATTTACAAATACGATTAAGGTATATTCACTAAAGGCTCACTTAACAAACGAGAGAAAAATGCAAATTAAAATTAAGTTGTTAATTTTGATATTGTTTTTATCATTAAGCTTAAATCTATACTTTTATCTTACGATTAATGACCAAACAGCAGCAGATACACAAACTTCAATCCCGATAAACTTTGTTGTCGCGCAAAAAGACTCTGTAGCTCAAAACCCTTTCGTTGCATCAGCTCAAAAAAACGTATCAAATGATGATCTTTTTCAGCAAGCCAATAACCACTTTAAGAAGCAGCAGTTTGACTTAGCTATTGAGATTTATAGTGACATCCTTATTCAAGATGATGTACTAGCGGATGAATTACTAACCTCTTGGCTACATAGCTTATCCAGTGATTTAAAAAATGACAAACATAAAACTGTGGCAACATTTACCAATTATTTCTTTAATGATAACGCTTACCACATTGGCGTTTTACAATTAGAGGCGCAGCGTTTAACGGATCTGGAACAGTACCAAGCAGCGATAAAAATATACAAAGACATTATCGATAACTCATTTAATATTGAAATTGAACAACGCAGTGAAAATCAAGTCCATCAGCTAGTACAAAAACAGTATTCCGTATTAAGCCAACAAGCATTATGGAAAGACGTAGTTGAATTCATTGAGCCGTTATTATTTGATGAACCTAATTATCCCCCTTACCTTCTGATGCTCAGCAAAGCAAAAATTGAGCTAAATCAATTAGTTTCTGCACAGAAAATATTACAACAATTAAGTGAATTTAATGAATCCCCAGCTCAAGTTGAGATGTTATTACAAAAAATAGAAGAGATGATGTTAGGTGAGTCTGCCATTCCTTTGTTAAAACTCGGTGTTCACTATGTTGTTAACGGGCAATTTGACCCACAAAGTCCAGTTAATTTAATGATAGATACAGGCGCTTCTTTGTCGGTATTATCACAAATTGCTTTTGATAATTTACCAACTTGGCTTAACCCAATTTTTAGCCGTCAAATAGAAATGAACACCGCAGGCGGTATTGTTAATGCTCAGGTTTATACATTTGAGCAATTTCAAATTAGTGGCTATCGAGTTAAGTCTATTGAATTTGCGGTAATGGATTTAGATACGATGAAAAATGCGGATGGCTTATTAGGGATGAACTTTTTAAAACACTTTGCTTTTCAAATTGACCAGGAAAATAATCAGTTAATATTAAATGTGAATTAGCCATACCCTATGCATAATAAAAAACGGAGCTAATTAGCTCCGTTTTTTTTTACAACTTCAATTGAATGTTATTCCCATTCAATTGTAGCTGGCGGCTTACCACTAATGTCATAAACCACACGAGAAATACCATCAATTTCATTGATTATACGATTAGATACTTTACCTAAGAAGTCATAAGGTAAATGTGCCCAATGCGCTGTCATAAAGTCGATAGTTTCTACTGCACGTAAGCTAACAACCCAGTCGTATTTACGACCGTCGCCCATAACACCAACAGAACGCACTGGTAAAAATACAGTAAACGCTTGGCTTACTTTATTGTATAAATCAGCAGCGTGAAGTTCTTCAATGAAGATATGATCCGCACGACGTAACAAGTCTGCGTATTCTTTTTTAACTTCACCTAAGATACGAACACCTAAACCAGGCCCAGGGAATGGGTGGCGATATAACATGTCGTATGGCAACCCAAGCTCTAAACCAATTTTACGTACTTCGTCTTTAAATAACTCACGTAATGGCTCAACTAAACCAAGCTCCATATCATCAGGAAGGCCACCAACATTGTGGTGTGATTTAATCACATGCGCTTTACCCGTTGCAGATGCAGCAGATTCGATTACGTCTGGATAAATAGTGCCTTGCGCTAACCATTTTGCATTGGTTAATTTACTGGCTTCTTCATCAAAAATTTCAACAAATACGTTACCGATGATTTTACGTTTTTTCTCAGGATCATTTTCTGACGCTAAACGGTCTAAAAATCTATCTTCGGCTTTAACATGAATAATGTTCAATCCAAATTTATCACCAAACATGTCCATTACTTGCTCGCCTTCGTTTAAACGAAGTAAACCGTTATCAACAAATACACAAGTTAGTTTTTTACCGATAGCTCTATGTAACAACATAGCCACAACAGAAGAGTCAACACCACCAGATAAACCTAGTACTACTTCATCGTCACCAACTTGCTCTTTCATTTTGGCAATGGCGTCTTCAATAATTGATGCTGACGTCCATAACTTTTCACAAGCACAAATGTTACAAATAAAGTTTTCTAATAATTGTAAACCTTGTTTGGTATGCGTTACTTCTGGGTGGAATTGCACACCATAAAATTGCTTATCTTCATTGGCCATAATTGCATAAGGGCAAGATTCAGTTTTAGCTACTGTAGTGAAGTCTGCAGGGATTGAACTAACTTTATCACCATGGCTCATCCATACGTCTAATAACGCATTACCGTCTGCTGTGATTGCATCTTCAATATCTTTAAGCAATGGAGATGATTTGATAACTTCAACTTGAGCATAACCAAACTCACGATCATCAGATGTTTCTACTGAACCACCTAATTGCTGTGACATAGTTTGCATGCCGTAACAAATACCAAGCACTGGAATACCAGCGTTAAATACATACTCAGGGGCACGCGGAGAATCAAACTCAGTAACTGACTCTGGCCCACCAGCTAATATAATCCCGTTTGGATTAAAGCCTTTGATTTGTTCTTCGGTAACATCCCAAGCCCATAGCTCACAATAAACACCAATTTCACGTACACGACGCGCAATAAGTTGAGTGTATTGAGAACCAAAATCTAAAATTAAAATCTTATGCTGGTGAATGTCTTGTTTTACTGACATGTTTTAGCCTTTTTAATTGAACGGTCAGGTAACCCTGAACCTAGTAATAGAAAAGCCGGATATATAATCCGACTTTGTGTAATAATTTTTATGTAAAACTTGAAGCTATAGCCTGCAAGTTTTTAGTCTTAAGCTGTAAGCTCGTGTCTCGTATCTCAAGAGCATTGCTGACACTGAGATCAGTTAAACTGACGACAAAACAATAAAACTTAATTTCTAATTTATAGCGCCGAATATTTGCTTCAGTTCAAGAAGAGAGCGCGCAGTGTATGCCAATACATGAGCACTCTCGACGCGCTATTTCTTGAACGAGAGCAAAGAGACAAGCTATTTTCACTCGTTTCTTCATTTGTTTTTAAGTCAGTTTAATTGAGGTCAAGGAAGCAACGCGGAACGTAGAAGTCTACTTGAGCATTGCTGACACCGAGATCAGTTAAACTGACGACAAAACAAAGAAGAAACTAGCCCATACGGTAGTTTGGTGCTTCCTTTGTAATTTGCACATCATGCACATGAGACTCGCCCATACCTGCTGATGTTACGCGTACAAATACAGGTTTAGTGTTTAGTTCTGGAATTGAACCACAGCCTGTTAGACCCATTGCTGAACGTATGCCACCTAGTTGTTGGTGAATTATGTTTTCGATTGGGCCTTTGTATGCAACACGTCCTTCAATACCTTCTGGTACTAATTTTTCTTTGTTGTCTGATTTTTGGAAGTAGCGGTCTGATGAACCATGAGATTGGTTCATTGCACCTAGACTTCCCATACCGCGATACGACTTGTAATAACGGCCTTGGTATAATTCAACTTCGCCAGGTGCTTCTTCTGTACCTGCTAGCATTGAACCAACCATTACACAGCTTGCGCCTGCAACTAGAGCTTTTGAAATATCACCTGAGAAACGAATACCACCGTCTGCTATTACTGGGACATCTTTGCCTGCAACGGCTTCAACAGCATCTGAAATAGCCGTGATTTGTGGAACACCACAACCGGTAACGATACGTGTTGTACAAATTGAACCTGGGCCAATTCCTACTTTAACTGCGTCTACGCCAGCTTCTACTAAAGCTAATGCGCCAGAAGCGGTTGCTACGTTACCACCTACGATATCTAAATCTGGGTATGCGGCTCTTGTTTTAGAAACACGGTCTAGTACACCTTGAGAGTGACCATGAGATGTGTCGATTAATAAAACATCTACACCTGCGGCTACTAAAGCTTCAATACGTTCATCTGTACCTGCGCCTACACCTACGGCTGCGCCTACACGTAAGCGACCTAAAGAGTCTTTACATGCATTTGGCTTGCTGTCCGCTTTTTGGAAATCTTTTACTGTGATCATGCCTTTAAGTTTAAATTCATCATCAACTACTAATATCTTTTCGATGCGGTTTTCGTGCATTAATTTGAAAACAACTTCGTTTGCAGCACCTTCTTTAACCGTGATCAAGCGCGCTTTTGGCGTCATAATACTAGTTACGTTGGTTTTTAAATTCGCTTCAAAACGAAGATCTCGACCTGTTACAATACCTTGTAGGTTATTGTCTTTATCTACAACTGGGAAACCTGAGAAGCCATGCTCGTCAGCCATAGCCATTACTTCACCAACATTAATGGCAGTAGAAACAGTAACAGGGTCAGAAACAACACCAGCTTCGAATTTTTTTACACGGCGAACTTCGTTAGCTTGCGCTTCAATAGACATATTCTTATGAATAAAACCTAATCCACCTTCTTGCGCAAGGGCAATAGCTAAACGGCTTTCAGTTACAGTATCCATTGCAGAGGACACCATAGGGATATTTAATTCGATGTTACGAGTTAAACGGGTTTTTAGATTGGCTTCGTGAGGAAGAATCGCTGAGTGTCCTGGAACAAGTAGAACATCATCAAATGTTAGAGCTTCTTTAGCTATGCGCAACATGGAAATTTTACCTTAACTTAATATTTGGAAGGAGGTGATTACGTTGCGGCGGGATTTTAGTCTAAAAAGTGTCCTAGGTAAATCAAATTTATCAAAATCCGTAAAATAATCTGTGCGATTGAACAAATATTATTAAATCAAAAAATACAGCTTATTTTGATCCCCTGTATTTCCAACAAATTATTCTATAACTGACTTTCAATTACACTCTTGGTAAACTCCACGTATCAGCCAATAAATTGAAATATAAATTAGTGCAAACTCATAATAACGCCCAACAGCAACATATATATCAAGTCTCGGAGCTTAATCAAAAGGCCCGTATGTTATTGGAAGGTGAGTTTGTCAATATTTGGATTTCAGGCGAAATTTCAAACTTAGTTAAAGCCTCTAGCGGCCATTGGTATTTTTCGCTAAAAGACAAACGCGCACAAATTAAAAGTGCCATGTTTAAAGGCAATAACCGTTCGGTAAGAGCTATTGTTGAAAACGGTACACAAGTTTTAGTTAGAGGTCGAATTAGCCTGTATGAACCACGAGGTGATTTTCAGTTTATTGCTGAGGTGATGGAACCTGCCGGCGAAGGTTTATTAAAACAACAGTTTGAACAACTTAAACAGCAATTAGCGCAAATGGGCTTATTTGATCAAGACGTTAAACGCCCTATTCCAGTATCGCCAAAACGAGTTGGTATTGTTACCTCACCTACAGGTGCAGCGGTACACGATATTTTAACTGTATTAAAGCGCCGTTCTCCGCAAACCGAAGTCATCCTTTATCCAACTATGGTACAAGGTGAGCAAGCTGCCCAAAATATAATTTGGGCGATTAACGCCGCCAATCATAGAAATGAAGTGGACGTATTAATTGTTGGACGTGGTGGTGGTTCATTAGAAGATATGTGGTGTTTTAATGACGAAGCCCTCGCCCACACTATTTATAATTCAGCTTTGCCAATTATCAGTGCCGTTGGTCATGAAGTTGATGTGTCCATTTCTGACTTTGTTGCTGACTTACGCGCACCAACCCCTTCTGCCGCAGCCGAGATTGTTTCAACGGACAACTCAGAACTTGTGAATAAAACCACGCAACTGTATTCACGATTGTTGATGGCTTATACCAATATTCATAAAAACAGAAAAGCACAGTTTGGCCAGTTGAATAAAACCTTAAGCCTGTTGCACCCAAGTCATAAAATTAGATTAGCCCAGCAACAAACAGACGAGCTAAATTTAAAGCTAAACAGCTTGATAAAACAAACTATGGCGCAAAAACAACAACGCTCATCCATTGGCAAAGAAATGCTGTTAGCTAATACGCCAAAACATCAACTTCAGTTAGCCAAAAACAAACAAGCTCAACTAACTCACGACTTACAAACTAGCTTTAATAGTTATTTTGCTAAAACTCAGCAGCGCTTTGCTAGTAACATAGAGAAGTTAAATATTGTCAGTCCATTAGCTACATTGCAGCGTGGTTATGCCATTGCCACGTCCAACACAGGTAAGGTTATAACCAATACAACGCAAGTTAATATTGACGATAAGTTAAATATCAAAGTGGAAGATGGCGACATTGCCGTCAAAGTTATAGAGTCAGGACAATAAAGTAAGCGTTATTAAATAATATGACTAGGATGGTAAAACTGGGTAAGCGCCTACAAACAATAGAAAAGTTGGTAACTACTAACTATGACCATATATGGGATTGTTGCTGTGACCATGGTTTATTGGGCGCGGCATTACTCAATAAACAATCATCTAGTGTTATTCATTTTGTTGATATAGTCCCAGAGTTAATGAGTGAGTTGCACCTTAAGCTGAAACAGTTTTATCCGCAGGAAAATATAAGCGCACAACAACTAACAACTTCAGATAATAAAACACGATGGCAAACACACTGCATTGACGTAAATACCCTGCCCTTAGCGTCTTACAAAAAACTAGGACTGGAGCATGCTCAAGAAAGTGAACTTCAGAACGCTCAAAGCCAGCAAAAAGCGGATCATAAAGCTAATCACAAAGCTAAGCACTTAGTGATCATTGCCGGCGTTGGTGGTGACTTAATGTGTGAATTTGTTAATAACATTTATAAAGCACATCCCAATCTAGATATCGACTTTTTGTTATGTCCTGTTCATCATCAATATACTTTACGCCAACAGTTAATTAACTTGAACTTAAGGTTACAACAAGAAGTATTGGTAGAAGAAAACAAACGCTTTTATGAAGTGCTGTTAGTAAAGGCTGACGCAAAAGCGGATCTAAAACCAATAGCACTAACAGGCAAAGATTTGTGGCAAACAGCAAGTGAACAAGAATATAGAACCGCAAAACGCTATTTAGCCAAAACATTGCAGCATTATCAACGCATGGTATTAGGTGGTCGTATGGATGTGGCAAGTGTTATTGAAGATTATGAAGCGGTTGAAATAAAACTTTGTACTATCTAAATAACCGTTAAAACAATATTAAAGCCGCATTTGAGTTGATAACCCAAATGCGGTTTTGAAGATTTTATCTATATGAGTTTTTTAAACCGTTTAGAAAACGCTGAAGTAATTATCTAACGTGGATAACAGAACATAAGTAAACAGCAGTACACTAAACATAACAACATGGAACATACCAATTGAAGCGCTATTTAATAAAACGGCAGTCTTAAGTTTCGTTTGCAGACGTCTTATAACATAGCGGTTAATAAACGCAGCGGATAAAAGATTGATCATTATGATCAACAAACGCATTTCAGGTGCTTGTAATACGCCCTCAAAAAAGCCAATTCCAGAGTCTTTAGATTTTGCCTCAAAAAATGTAGTTAACCACTGTGATGAGCCACTTAACCATACCACCATGAAAATTAAGATTTCAAAGAACAACACAATATAAAAAGGCCTTAATGATATTCGCGCATTAGACTGCTTTTTGATATCCAGTTTTAACTCTGCAATCATAGTTTTTAATTTTTTATAAACCAAAGGATCTTCCTTTGATGTGTGTTTGTTTAACAAGGACTTTAATTCAGTTAATAACTTTAAAGACTCAACATAATTTTCGGCTTTACCGAACCTAGCTCTTTGAGATACCCAAGTATAAATAACTGGAGCTAATAAAGACAAGGCTGCTGCAAACGCACTAATAAAATTGGCGTAATCACCCAATGACGCATTATTCATTACTCTTACTCCACTTACTTTTAATTAAAAAATGATAACTCACTCTGTTGTATTAAAATCAGGGTAATATATCAATAAGTTATATATGAAATTAAATCACCTAACAAAATCAGGGGGCAAACTAACCGTTCTGACTAATTTATTTGAGGTTTACATGCAAAAGTAGCTTAGAGCATTACAGAATATGAAACAGTTACCCCTCTTAATCTTAACTATTTTATTTCACTAGATTTATCACCAACTCTAGTTAATATAGGTGGGGCTACTTATCTAAAATCGGAATAAAGGTTGTTGTTTATGTTCTGCTTTTGTACACATTTTGGTTCACTTAATAGGGCATTAAGTTTCAGGAGTAATATATGAAAAGGAGTACAGACAATAACTCGCAAACATCTTTATTCAAAAATGAATCTAATTATGATTCTGTAGATCCTCAAGCCGAGTCAATTCCTTCACTATCTGGTGATGTTTTATTGGTAGAAGATAATAAAGTGAATCAACATTTGTTCACGTTTAATATCGAAAAAACAGGTGCAAAAGTGGATTTAGCCGAAAATGGCCAAGAAGGATTGCAGAAGGCACTCACTGATCATTATGATTTAATTTTGATGGATATTGAAATGCCACTAATGGATGGCAAAGAAGCGATGAGTTCACTTGTGCAGCTTGGTATCAATATTCCTATTTATGCTCTAACAGCCAATAATATGCCATCGGATATCCAAGAGTACTCAAACCTCGGCTTTACTGGAACCTTGACTAAACCGCTGGAGTTAACAAAGTTATATCAAATACTTAATCAACATCTAACCAATAGTGACGATAAAGTGCATAATACATCTCACGCTAGTCCTATATTAGTTCAAGATCCTAAGATCAGAGCTATGTTCTACACCGAATTAGCAAAACAACATTTTGAAATCACTGAATATATAACAACGCTCAACTATTCAGGATTAATGAAAATAGCGCATGTTATCAATGGATTAGCTGGAAATTTTGGTTATGATAAGTTAACTTTGTTAGCTGAAAAATCTTTACAATCATTAAAACAAAAAGAGTATCAACAAGCAATTCAACATTGTAGTAGCCTCAATCAGACAGTAGCGGAAGTATTAAATGAGTTTAACGATTAACATATTATTAGTAGATGATGTCGAATATAGCAGAGATCTATTACGTGGTTCGTTATTAACCTGTACACACGAACATAAAATGGATATTGAAACTAATTTTTTCCACTCTTCTACTGGAGCCGATATAATCGACGTTATAAAATACAATAAGATTGACTTAGTTTATTTAGATATTGACTTGCCACACATCAGTGGCCTTAATGTATTAAAAGAGATCAGAGAAAATTATCCTAAACTCATGGTAGTGATGGTTTCTGGGGAAAGCTCTATAGAAAATGTGACAACGGCAATAAGAAGCGGAGCGAATGGCTTTATTGTTAAACCTTTTAATTCTGGTCGTATTTTAGAAACTGTAGAAAATTATTTAAAAAGATTATCAAAACAGAAAGCTAAAAGTTAGCTTTTCGCATTTTAACACTATCCCTAGGCTTTCAGTACCCACAGTAATCTCGTGTTTTAAATGATAAAATCAAAAAAGGGACTGTAAAACAGTCCCTTTTTTAATATGTTACGCATTATCCGAAGACTTTATGCGTTTATCCAAATATCTTACGCATTAAGGTAATAACTTGGTCGATATTTTTGCCTAACTTAACTTCACTGATCAATGCATTACGTTTGTTTTGCATATAAGCAGGCATATCATCGCTAGCAAGACGCTTATCAACAATCATCTCTGCAGTTTCTTTAGTACGTTTTGTACGAGTTGTGCCCGATGCCTTTCTTGTTGAAACTGGTTTATCGCGTAATCTAACGTAGTTTGATTGACCAGCTAGTTCAGGTGAAGCAAACAAGTATAAATCTAATAAGATGGCACGATTACGCCAAATTTTTTGTTCTACTTCATTTTCGTCAGTTGCTTCTGGTTGAGCTTTACGCCACCAAGCAAACGATCTTACTGCTAATACTAGTTCGTTCCAGTAACCGTCAAAATTAAAGTTATTGAACTTAGTAATAGATAAACCTTGGCAGATAACATCAACTTTAGCGTTTGTAAGCGCTACAAATTGATCTGGACGGCGCATTGCTAATAAACGAGTTGCTGGTGCAACACCTGCTTTTTCGCCTGCGGGTTTGTTTTCAGTGTACGTTGTGAATAATTCTGTGTAAGCAGCAACAAATGCTTGGTAATGTTCGTGAGTCACTTCACCTTCTAGAGGGATGTGAGCTAACGCTTTATCTAATTCATGTGCTTTTGTTTGTAATATTGCATGAAAAACTTTAGCGCCTTTAGTAGAGCCAAACCATTCACAATCAAAGTCGTAAATATTAAAGTCATGCTGATTTGTATGTTTACCAGCAAAAGCTAATAAATCTAATTCTGTCATTTGAGCTAATGGAGTAGAACGAATGCTGTCGATATGATCTAACAGTCTAAATCTTTCGTCTAAAGCCTGTACTGTGCTTTGAGCTTGAATAAAGTCAGAATAAATAACCCAAGGGGCGATTTTAGTCGTTTTTAATTGAGAAAGACTAATTGCTTTTTCTAGCAAATCTTGCATTTTCTTTAGAGGCACAAACTGAGGAGGATCCATCAAATCTTGATTTAAGTCTTCAGTGGTGATCCTTAGTAGCTCAGTACTCCAATTTAAAAAATTCTCTGGATGTTCAACCACTTTAACGGCCATTAAATTTAAGCTTAATTCAGTAGCATATTGTAAAATGCTCTGATAAATTGTGTTTTCTGCATCTGACAATGCCATTTTTACAGGGGACGCTAACAGTTTTCTCATGGAAAATTTATACTCAGTACTTTAACCAATCAGTATAATCGGTATGAACTCAAAGGCCGTCTATCATACCTAAAACAGCCGTTATTTTCCAGTAGTAATATAAGGTTATCCCCTACCCCGTTAATTTCAGTGCTTTACAAAGCTTTATTATTAATAACATTACCTTAAAACCGAAACAAAAAAGGCCACATAATGTGTAATGCCAGTCAGTTAAGCCGACTGGCATTTTTATTTCCGTTTTTGGGATACTTAGACGGTTTTGGCTTTACCCAT
>NZ_CANMSK010000010.1 GCF_947500655.1 uncultured Psychrosphaera sp.
CTTTTGCTTTTGCTTTTGCTTTTGCTTTTGCTTTTGCTTTTGCTTTTGCTTTTGCTTTTGCTTTTGCTTTTGCTTTTGCTTTTATTTCCGATTCAAAAATCTGTATTAATTTTTTATAAAACAATCTTTTTCTCATCTAGTTAGTAACTAAAACAATTAACTCCCATACCATTGATTTAAATCTAATCACTGGCAACAAAATAAAATACACTAACTATATAAAGTTAAAAACAAAACGGATGATGTGTTAATTATGAAAGCAGCAACTATAAAAACAAAAATTATAAACCCCATCACCTTAGCGGTATTTAGTACCAAGAGTTACGACAAAAGCAGTTTATCTTCGTCAGTGACAGATAACATAGCCATTACGTTTTTTGAAAGCCGTTTGACCTTAGATACGGCAAAACTTGCAGCGGGTTTTGATGCTATTTGTGTGTTTGTTAATGATGAGCTTAACCGTGACGTATTAACGGAATTAAAATCAATTGGCGTTAAGTACATAATGTTGCGCTGCGCTGGGTTTAATAACTTAGATTTAGCCGCTTGTAAGGAGTTGGGATTACGTTGTGCTCGTGTGCCCTCTTACAGTCCTGAAGCCGTTGCTGAACATACGGTTGCACTTATGATGACGCTTAATCGACGAGTGCATAAAGCGTATAACAGAACCAAAGAAGGTAATTTTAGTTTATCTGGCCTAATGGGTTTTAACATTTATGGTAAAACCGTAGGCATTATTGGCACCGGAAATATTGGTCTTGCCACCGCAAGAATAATGAAAGGCTTTGGCGCTCACGTTATTTCATACGACCCGTTTGAAAATAACCAAATGGCAGAATCTATTGGCTTTGAATACACTGAACTTAATACCCTATTAACTACATCCGACATCGTTAGTTTGCATTGTCCATTAACTAAAGAATCTCATCACCTTCTAAATGATGACTCTATCTCTACAATGAAAACTGGCGTGATGATCATTAATACTAGCCGAGGCGGACTTGTTGATACTCAGAGCCTGATCACAAATTTAAAATCAGGACAAATTGGTAACTTAGCGCTAGATGTATATGAGCAAGAGAGTGAGTTGTTTTTTGAAGATCATTCCAGTTCAATAATCCAAGATGATGTTTTACAACGTTTACTGAGCTTTCCAAACGTTATAATCACAGGACACCAAGGCTTTTTCACCGCTGAAGCGTTAGAGCAAATAGCAGTAACCACCATTAATAACCTTAACCTTTTTGCTGAAGGTAAGCTCAATAACAATGAGTTAAAATAAAAGAGTTTGAGCTAGGTTCAGCGGTGTTATTGACGCTTTAAAGACTAACTCGCGAGCTATGATTTACATAGTTCTTAAACTAGCCTTTATAATTTAAACTTTTGAATTTAACTTTTCAAGTGAATTACGAGGCCACCCACTTTAATTATAAGCTAAACTAAATTCGATTAGAGCAAGCTAATCGTTTTTTGGTTTTCTTTTGCTCTGGCTTTGCTTTTTCTTCCGCTTCAAAATATCTGTATTTAATATAACTTTTCTCAAATCAAGCGGGCATGGATGCCCATTGAGGAAAGGTTATCAGGGACGATTTTCTTTCCGTATTTGACGAGTAAAGTTATATTTAATACAAAGTGTATATTTTAGTACGGACGGCCTTTTTCGGTTACATTTTTGGGCTGTTGCAAAAAGGTAACTTGCCGAGGGGCGAAATAAGATCTATTGGATAAAACAGAGTTAGAGTTAAGAAAATATAATTATCTACAACTTAGCCTTTAGAGCTCTTGATCTAAAAAATAAAAACAAGCATGCGCCTTTTTGCTAAAAATAAGGCTAATCTAATTAACTGCAATTTTAAATAATTGAGTACCCACTTGTACGGCTGCGGAAGGATAATGCAGAATAATGGTGCCAGAACTTGGCGCTTTTACATCAACAATTGCATGCTTGGTGTCAAACTCTAACGAGTTTAATACTCTTGCGATCACTTGTCCTTTATTCACTTTATCGCCTGGTTTGGCTAAGTATTCAACCATTCCTGCATGTCTAGAAAATAGCGTTTTATAGTTTTTTAATAAAGTGGTTGTTATCTCAACAGGGGCAACACCAGTAAAGCCATCAATTAAGTTATTTTTTTGTAAATAATTTAATATTCCGGCGCTGTCTTCTTGAGCTTGAGTTAAGCAAATATTTTCTTGCGAGCCTAACTCCACAGTAAAAGCGCTAACTTCGTAGTTAATTGTCACGCCTTGTTTTGCCATTAATTCAGACAAATAGACCCAAGGCATAAAACTAGCTTCATCTAATGCGCCAGCAAATTGAGCTGGAATGGATAGAATATTTTCTATATTAAAGTCTTGCGCAGATGTTGCTAAGAACTCAGGACTGTATATATGCCGAGTAGAAGATGGTCCAGTATGTAAGTCCAATACTAAATCCGCATCAACAGCGAACTCTTGTAGCGTGGTATTTAAAAACTGAGCCGTGTTTACCCCCCAATCTTTATCTAATTTACTGGTTAAGCTTTGTTTTAAAAATGATTTAAAATCTGTAATTAGCTCAGATTCATCGTCATTTTTAAGTTTTTGTATTTGTTCAGCGGTAAGTAAAGCAACAAACTGCTCTATATCTTGAGGGTTGTAGTGATAAAAGCGATTCCAATTGTTGCCTGTGGTGGCGTCATACCGGCCTTGTAGATATTCCCCAGCACGTTGAGTACGACCAAACGGATTACAGTTTGGCACTAGGATAAACTCGGCGTTTAATGTTAAGTGTTTTAATTGTTCAATTAAACGAAAGATCACCGCACTACCCTGCATTTCAGCAGCGTGTACGGCACTTTGAATATAGACTTTTTTTAGATGTGTCTGGGAAGATGACTTAGTCGCATTCTTTGTTTCAATAGCCTGTTTTTCAACGACCTTTTTATCAAAAATGCGATAAACGGGAATGCCAATCTCTTGACCGGCAATATCCTGATTTAATGTGACTAAATCTTTTTCAACAACAAGCATAATGTTTCCTTACTTACAGTCACTATATAACTAGAAATTAAATGAATTTAAAGTTTAAACTGCAAACAAGTCGTCGTGGATTTGACGAACTATGTCCTTGGCGTTGTCTTGTTTCACTAGGAAGCAAACATTATGCTCACTTGCGCCATGACAAATCAAACGTAGTTGGTCATCTTCAAGCGAGGCAAAAATTCGTCCAGCTCCGCCTTGCTTACCATCGTTATGCTCAACATGATTACCAACAACTGCAATTAATGCTAAATCAGACTCAACATGAACGTCACAGAATGAATTTAAATCTTTTACACAAGCAGCCACTAAACCGGCAATTGGCGTATTAGCTGGGTTATCTATTGTCAAAGCAACGGATATTTCTGACGTGGTGATTAAATCAACCGACAATTTATGTTTTGCTAAAATAGCAAATACACGGGCTAAGAACCCCGTTGCATGCAGCATTTCAGGACTTTTCACGGTTAATAAGGTTTGTTCGTTTCTAAGTGCAACTGCTCTATAAGCTGGGCGAAAATCTACTTCTTTTGAAATCCAAGTGCCGCCAGCCTCAGGTTCTAAACTAGAGCCTACAAACACTTTAACGCCACTTCTTATTGCAGGAATTAGTGTTGCTGGGTGTAAGATTTTAGCGCCAAAAGTCGCCATTTCAGCAGCTTCATCAAAACTAATCTCTTTAATTGGGCGAGCCTTATCTGTAATACGAGGATCAGTTGTATAAATGCCCGTTACGTCTGTCCAAATTTGTAATGCAAATGCATCAACTGCTTCAGCAAATAGTGCAGCACTGTAATCTGAACCACCACGACCTAATGTTGTGGTATTACCAAAGTTATCTTGGCCAATAAAGCCTTGTGTAATAACGACTTTAGTTTTTAAAAGAGGTTTCAATAATGAACTAGCTTGTTTTCTTGTAGGCTCTAATTGAGGTTCAGCCTTAGAAAAAGAAGAATCAGTTTTTAATACCTGACGGCCATCAAATGCAACTGCACTCGCTTGACCTGAAACTTTATTGATCACTTCAGCAAACAACACACTGGACATCCGCTCACCAAATGAAAGCAACTCGTCTTTTAACTTAGTAGAGGTGATTAACAGTGGATGTAATGCAATTTCAGCTAACTGTTCTATTAACTGGCTAATAACATCTTGTGCTTTTACTGGACGACCAAGGTCATTTAAAATTGAATTTTGAATATTGCGAATTTGTTGTAATACGCTTTCTTTTTCGTTTGAACTTAAAACTTCATTACCTAATTTAACTAACAAATTAGTAACACCAGCAGAAGCCGAAACAACAACTAAGCGAATATCAGGATTATTTAGGATGATTTGGGCACAACGGCTCATTGCTTCAAAGTTAGCAACGCTGGTACCACCAAATTTGGCAACGATTGTAGAATTATTTATTGAAGACATTTAAGTCATTCCTTAATATTTTTTGAGTAACTATTAAGGGGAACACGGCATACATAGGACTGACTTATACTCTATCTAATTAGATAAATGAAAAAGAAAACTTTACATGCCAGAAGCTCTCCACCTTAGTAACATACATTTAAAAATGCGGGTTATTAAATCTTAGGTGACAACTGTAGGGATTCAGCCCAAACAGTCGGAAAGTTTAATTCTCAAATTTAAACCTTCCTCGGCGTTAGCTCCCATCATTGACCGTCTTAGAAATTTGAGTTTCTCGGATCAACTACCTGACTAACGCTCCTCTTCCGGTGCAGTTCAATTTATGAACTGCGGCTATATTATTAATATATAAAACAATGTTTATAAAATATAGCTTTGTAATAACTTACGTTAATTATTACGGACGCTATTAAACTAGAAATTAGAGTAATAAGTCAATAAATCATTTTATATAAAGCAAAAAAATTAACTTATATCTTATAACCAGTAAAAACACACATACTGTACGCTCTATTTGACCAATACTTTACCGCCGACAATCTTAATTGCTGGCACGCCACGTATCATGGTTTCGCGACCAAACTGGCTTTCACAATTAGGACAAACACCTAACGTTTCAGTGTAGTTTTTAGTGATCCGTTCAATAAAGCATTTTATCAAAGAGCCATTCCCGCCCTTTTTATATTGCAGTAACTTGTGTCTACATTTATTACAAAATACAGTCACTGATTTTGTTGGTGCTTTAGATCTTGGCTTAGCCATGATATCTGCCCATTATCATCATAAAAAAGACATAAAAAAACCGATGCTGTGGCATCGGTTTTTCATTCTATTAATCAAAATTACCTTGGTAATTAAGTATTAATCTTCAAATTCAGCGTTATGATAAACTTCTTGTACGTCTTCACAGTCGTTAAGCATGTCCATGAATTTTTCAAATACCACAACATCATCACCGGTAAGTGTTGTCATTGTTGTTGGAAGCCAAGAAATATCTTCTACGTCAAACTCAATACCTTCATATTCAGCTTGAAGTGCTGTTTTAACATTGTAGAACTCAGTATGAGGTGCATAAACAGAAACCTTACCATCTTCTACTTCAACGTCTGTAACATCAACGTCAGCCATCATTAGCGCTTCTAACACGGCTTCATCGTCGTCACCGTCAAATACAAACACAGCTAAATGATCAAACATGTGAGCCGCAGAGCCTTGGGCACCAATTTTAGAATTTGTTTTTGTAAAACAATTACGAACTTCCATAATTGTACGATTGTTGTTGTCTGTTAAACAATCAACAATAACCATACAGCTGCCAGGTCCAAAACCTTCATAACGCGCTGGTGAATAATCTTCACCGCCGCCGCCTGCTGCTTTATCTAATGCATTTTTGATAACATGAGCAGGTACTTGATCTTTTTTTGCACGGTCCATCAAGCTACGTAATGCTAGGTTACCGTCTGGATCACTACCACCGTTTTTAGCAACAACGTAAATTTCTTTACCATATTTAGAATATACTTTTGTTTTTGCATTAGCCGTTTTGGCCATTGAATCTTTACGGTTTTGGTATGCTCTGCCCATCTTAATCTCTTCTTTAATGTATTAACTTAAAAACATCAGTGATAAACACATAGGTCACTGATACTTTCTATAAAATAATAGGCCGTTAAATTAATCTATTTTGACAAAAATTTAAATCGAAAAATGTCATTATTTTAATATATGGCTTATTTAACAAGGGGGTGTCTTATTCTTGTGCAACTACAATCTTATATTGTTCGCCCGCAAGAGTAACTATATCGCCGTCTCTTACTTTTTTGCGCGTTTGTACTACTACTTTGCCATTTAAACGAACTTGTCCGTCTGCAATAACAAGTTTGGCATGACCGCCACTTTCAACTAAATTTTCAAATTTAAGAAATTTGTTTAGTTCTATATATTCAGTTGTGATCTCAACTAAGTTAATTTGGCTCATTAGGATTCCGTGAAACGTAATTTAGGTAATCGGCTTTGATTATACCAAGTGTATGTCCAAAGCTATCTAGGCAGACATTATACAGATATAACAATTTTGTTTTTGATTTATTCTGAGAATTTATTAGGCTATTTGAAAATAAAGCAGTAATTTAAGCTAAAACTGATATTGATATTGATATTGATATTTTATAGATGATATTAGAAAAGATTATATGAAATTTTGGAGCGAGTAACGAGGCTCGAACTCGTGACCTATACCTTGGCAAGGTATCGCTCTACCAGCTGAGCTATACTCGCATCACATATTAATAACTACTGGCGTGTTGTTATTAAATTTTATTCTCCTGAAAAATGGTGCCCGGAGACGGACTTGAACCGTCACGCCCTGTTGAGCGAGGGATTTTAAATCCCTTGTGTCTACCGATTCCACCACCCGGGCTAGCAGGAAGTTTTTTATAGTTGGTATCGTTGAACCAACTTTCCAATTAAAAATTGGAGCGAGTAACGAGGCTCGAACTCGTGACCTATACCTTGGCAAGGTATCGCTCTACCAGCTGAGCTATACTCGCAATTATGCATGTTACTGTGTTCTCAAGTTTGACCAATTCCAAATAAAATTTGGAGCGAGTAACGAGGCTCGAACTCGTGACCTATACCTTGGCAAGGTATCGCTCTACCAGCTGAGCTATACTCGCAAATTGGTGCCCGGAGACGGACTTGAACCGTCACGCCCTGTTGAGCGAGGGATTTTAAATCCCTTGTGTCTACCGATTCCACCACCCGGGCAAACACATTTGTACTACCAGAAATCTTGGAGGCGGGTCCCGGAGTCGAACCGAGGTCCACGGATTTGCAATCCGCTGCATAGCCACTCTGCCAACCCGCCTTACTTGATGCTCTACAAAGTAGCCATACCTTATAAAACAATCAAAAATTTGGAGCGAGTAACGAGGCTCGAACTCGTGACCTATACCTTGGCAAGGTATCGCTCTACCAGCTGAGCTATACTCGCAAATCTTGATTTCTGTTTGTCCTCTCAGACAACGAGGGGCATTCTACCTTTCTACCTTTGGGAGTCAACATGAAATTTAAATAAAAATGACATTTTCATACTGTTTGATGATTTTTTAGCTCTTAAGCTCAAAAATCAGTCTTTTTTCCCAGAGATATATGGCCAAGCTGCTTTAAAATAAATTAATAATGACCAAATTGTCAATGCAGTGGCTAAATATAAGAACACATAAGTTGCAACATCCAACATTGGACCTAGTAACCAGCCTTCAAATACCCAATATTCATTTGGACGCCATAATAATCCCATTAACGCTAACATTTGAACTGCAGTTTTATATTTGCCAACAGTACTAACCGCAACACCCGCCCTATTTCCCATTTCTGCCATCCATTCACGCAATGCAGAAACAGCTAATTCTCTACCAACAATAATAATGGCAGGAATAGTAACCCAAGGATTTGAATAATCATCGACAACAACAATAAATGCCACCGCTACCATAACTTTATCAGCCACAGGGTCAAAGAAAGCGCCAAAAGGAGTTGATTGGTCTAACTTGCGAGCTAAATAACCATCTAACGCGTCCGTTATTGATGCAACCCAAAATACAGCAAAAGTAACAAAATACTTCCAAGGATATATTTCTACTGGTAAATAATAGAAATAAACCATAACTGGTATTAAAAAGATCCGAAATGAAGTGAGTATGTTGGGAATATTCCACATAGGTTAAAAACTACTTATTTTATTATTTTGAATGTACATAAAAGGATGATGCCTATTTAATCTTTATCATGCAAGAAAGCATGTATTTCTATTGCTAATTGTTTACTAATTCCTGAAACTTTAGCAATCTGCTCAGATTTTGCGGCTTTAAGTCCTTGCAAGCCTCCAAAGTTTTTTAATAACATTTGACGACGTTTAGCACCAATTCCCGGAATATCTTGTAATACTGATGTAGTTTTTGCTTTTCCGCGCTTAGCTCTGTGTCCTGTAATTGCAAATCTGTGTGATTCATCACGAATAAATTGGATTAGATGTAATGCCGGAGAAGACTTTGGCATGTGAACTTCAATTTCACCGCCATTCATAAATAAAGTTTCCAAGCCGGGTTTTCTGCCCTCGCCTTTAGCAATACCTACAATGACTGGTGCTTTTTCTAATGGCCAATCAGCAAAAAAAGCTTCTGCTTTATTAAGTTGCCCTTTACCACCGTCAATAAACAAGATATCTGGTACTTTATTTACGTCTGTCACTTTTGCATAACGTTTATCTAATGCAAATGCCATTGCACCGTAATCATCGCCACCTTTGACTCCCTTAACGTTATAACGTCGGTATTCTGATTTAACAGGCCCTTCTGGACCAAATACCACACAAGATGCGATTGGATACTCGCCAAAGGTATGACTGATATCAAAACATTCCATGCGTTCAATTTTAGGCAGCTTTAAAAACTCTGACAGCTCTTTGTATTTTGAGCTCATAGCTCTGCCATCGGCTAACTTTGTAGCTAAATCTATATCTGCATTTTTTTGTGCTAATTGGTAATACTTATGTTTTTCACCACGCTGCGCGGTTACTAACTCCACTTTACTACCACGTACTAATTCTATCGCTTGGGCTAATTCTGGCAGGTTCTCTGTTAATTCCGGCACCACTATCGTTTTAGGAATATTTTGTCCGCCAATGGCATTTAAATAAAACTGCATAATGAACGAGGATATTATTTCACTAGGTTCAGAATTTGTTGGCACTTTAGGTGAATAGTTTTTACTGCCCAATACTTTTTGATCGCGTATATACAAGACATGAACAGAAGCCAAACCTTTATTACTGGAAAATGCTAGAACGTCTATTTCTTCTATATTACCGCTTACATTTTGCTGCTCGGTCACTTTTTGCAGTGTAGAGATTTGATCTCGATATAAGGCTGCATTTTCAAAATTTAATTGTTCGCTTGCCCGTTCCATATTGCCTATTAGATGATTGATCACATCTTGGCTTTTCCCAGACAAAAATTGTTTTACCAGATTAACTTGCTCATTGTAGTCTTCATCCGACACGTAACCTTCAATACACGGTGCTGAGCACCTTTTTAACTGATGTTGTAAGCAAGGCCTTGACCGAGCTTTATAAAAGGTATCTTCACATTGTCTAACTGGAAATACCTTTTGCATAATACGAAGACTTTCCCAAACTGCTCCGGCACTTGGAAACGGGCCAAAGTACTCACCTTTGTGACGTTTAGCGCCTCGGTGCATTGCAATTCTTGGGTGCCGGTGATCAGTCACTAAAATATATGGGTAGGACTTATCATCTCTTAATAAAATATTATATTTAGGTTGGAATTCTTTTATTAAGTTATTTTCAAGTATTAGCGCTTCCGTTTCTGAGCCTGTCACGGTTATTTCAATTGTGACTATTTGGGCGACTAATGCTTTGGTTTTAGTACTGTTAACTTCTTTTCTAAAATAGCTGGATAATCTGTTTTTTAGATTTTTAGCTTTGCCCACGTAAATAACTGTATTTGAGTCATCATACATACGATATACGCCGGGCTTAGACGTTACAGATTTTAAAAAGGATTGGTGATCAAAAGATGGAGTATTCATTTTATATTAATGGACAAGTTATAGCTTATCCATATCTAACATTCCGTACCGAATTGCCATATGAGTCAATTCAACATCATTACTAATGTTTAGTTTTTCAAACATGCGATATCGATAACTATTTATGGTTTTTGAGCTTAAACTTAATTGTTCAGCTATGCTTTGCACTTTTTCGCCTTTAGTGATCATTAGCATAATTTGTAGTTCACGCTCTGATAAAGACTCAAAAGGTTTGTCGTCTTTAACTCCATTAAATTGATTTAACGCAATTTGCTGAGCGATATCTGGTGCTATATATCGTTGACCTACATTAACGGCTTTAATTGCTGAGATCATCTCATCAGGACCGGTCATTTTAGTTAAAAAACCATGAGCGCCTATTTGCATAACTTTAGATGGAAAAGGGTCTTCGGCATGAACAGTCAAAATAATAATTTTGATATCTGGGCAGTAACGTAATATTTTCTTAGTGGCTTCTAATCCACCAATCCCCGGCATGTTCATGTCCATCAAAACGACGTCTGGTTCATTGGCTCGGCAAAATTGGAATGCAGCTTCACCAGTCGACTCTTCGCCAACGACTTTTAAACCACGAACATCATCGACTATGCGTTTAATGCCTGTTCTGACTAATTCGTGATCGTCTACTAATAAAACGTTGATCAATTAAGAAACTCCAAACCTATTTATCAAACGAAAGTAACATAATAATGTTACGCCGGAAATCTGTTTTTATGACTATAACTTTTTGCGTTAACTGACTGCATCATATTGATTTTCTGGTGCAGCATCAATAAATGCTGGTAATGAACGACAATGTTTTACAATTTTGACAATTTGCGGGTAAGACGTCATGTCTAATTTAAAGCGTTCTGCATTATAAACTTGTGGCACTAAACATATATCAGCCCATGTTGGGCTATCTCCAAAACAGAAAGGCCCAGAGGTTTTATCTAAGCTTTTTTCTAAGCTAGCAAAACCTATCCTCATCCAATGTAACATCCAATCAACTTTACCCTGTTCATCTCGCTGTAATTCAGCGGCCAGATGCTGCAAAACTCGTAAATTATTGAGCGGATGAATATCACATGCGATATCAAGTGCCATAGCACGACATAACATTTGTTGCTCTAAAGGCTTTGGTAATAATGCAACTTCTGGGTATTTTTGTTCCAAATACTCAAGTATTGCCATAGATTGGCTTAACGTAAAATCACCATCCACTAAGGTTGGCACTAATTCATTTGGGTTTAATGCTTGATAGTCTGGGCTGTGCTGCTCTCCGCCATTTTTAACTAAATGTACAGACTCATGTTCACAACTTAATTGCTTTAAATTAAGTGCAATTCTTACTCTGTAAGCGGCAGATGAGCGCCAATAGCCAAATAACGTCATACGTTAGACTTTTATGCTTTTTTTATTGATGTCGTATTCACGCAACTTGTTCGCGATTGCCGTATGGCTTAAACCTAATTTTTTAGCTAACAATCTTGAACTTGGATACGCTGGATATAATTTACGTAATAAGCCTGCTTCAAAGCGTTTAACAGCTTGATCTAATGAGCCTTCAAACTCTTTTTCTAAATAACCAAATTCATTAGTATAAGTTGGCAGTTCTAGTGTTTCTTTTTCAATAATGTCAGTATCTAATAAACTTATCGCTCGATAAATAGCGTTCTCAATTTGTCGAGTATTACCCGGCCACGGATAGTTTTGAATATAATCACTGCAGTTTTTAGATATCGTCGGTGCAGGTTTGCCTAATTCATTAGAAAAACGCTGCACAAAATGTTGTGCCAGTGGCAATATATCTTGTTTACGGTCTCGCAAAGGTGGAATTTGAATACTTAATACGTTAAGTCTGTAATATAAATCTTCTCTAAACAGTCCTTCATGTACCATATTTGCTAAGTCTTTTTGCGTGGCACAAATAACTCTAACATCAACGTGTACTTCATTTTCATCTGCGACCCGGCGGAATGTACCATTTTGTAAAAAGCGAATAAGTTTAGTTTGTAATTCGGTAGACATCTCACCGACTTCATCCAAAAATACCGTACCGCCAGCAGCTAGTTCAAAAATACCTCGTTTGCCCACTTCGTCAGCACCTGGGTAAGCATTAGGGCCGTAACCAAACAACTCACTTTCAGCTACGTTATCAGGTAAAGATGCGCAGCTTAATGCTAGGAATGAATGCTCTGAACGATCGCTTGCGTCATGACAGGCCCGAGCAATCAGTTCTTTGCCTGTGCCAGTTTCACCTTGGATAAGTATTGGCGCATCCAGTTGAGACATTTTTTTTGCTTCGCGGATAACGCGTCGCATACTGGTACTATTAGCTAATATATTTACAAAAGACTCGTTATTATCATCTCTAAAAGCATTAATTTGTTGACCTAAACGGGTATGCGATTTTAAATTAACAACCGCCCCCATTAGCTGAACCATGCCTTCTTCATCGGTAATATTAATCGGTAATACATCAGTAACAAATTCTTCATTATTACCGGTCAGCTTCAGTGTTTGCGCTAAAACTTCTTCACCTTCTAACCATTTAACAAAGTTAAAACCTTTTAACAAGCTTTGTAATGGCTGGCCTATAACTTCATCTTCACTTCTAGCTAAGTCAACTAACGCCGCTTGATTAGCAGTTAATATATTGCCTTTATTATCGATTGAAATAACACCATCTGGCAGAATTCTTAATAAAGTTACCAATTCATTATGTTCACGTTCGTAAGGCAAAAACTTTGTTGTTTTAACATCTGTGACACCATCGATACGTCTTATCGCAACCATAACCCGCTGAAATGATTCAAATTCAATTTGAGGAAAGGCGACATATAAACAACGAGAATTTTTATCAAATTCAATACCTTTTAAATCGATATCATATTCAACCAAATTATTTAATACTTCTTTGGCTAGACCGATACGGTCTTCGCAAGCTATTTGTAAACGCATATTTCGTCAATGCCCTTAATTGAAATTCAAAGTTAAACGCGAAAGATTGTAAACCTAAATGAACGGAATTGGCAGCTATTAAATTTAGAATTACTAAACAAATAATTTCAATAAAACAAATACCTTACTTTGTTGAAATTAGATCAATTAATTTATTGTTAAGCTGCATTTTTGGGTGGAAATCTTGGTGGAAACAGACCTAATTCCATAGCTTCTTTAACGAGCGCCATTAAGTCTGACTTTGACAACTCCATTAAATCGTCAATATTCTCAATCGTATAATACAAAGGTTGCATAATATCGATACGGTAAGGAGTTCTAAAAACATCGAGTAAATCCAGCCTATCTCGGCTCAGAACGTCCGAACCCAAAGCATACTCTGTCTCGCCAGGTGAAGATAAAATACCGCCACCGTAGATTCTAAGTTGGTCGCCCTTTTTCATTAAACCAAATTCTACCGTAAACCAATACAAACGAGCTAAATACACACGTTCTTCTTTGGTTGCAGCTAACCCTAATTGCCCGTACTTGTGAGTGAACTCAGAAAATGCAGGATTGGTTAACATGGCACAATGGCCAAAGATCTCGTGGAATATATCCGGCTCTTGCAAGTAATCGAACTCTTCACGGGTACGAATAAAGGTAGCGACTGGAAATTTCTTTTCAGCCAGCAATTTGAAAAATGATTCAAAGTTAATTAATGCAGGAACTTCAGCACATTGCCAGCCCGTTGTTTCCAATAAAACTTTGCTTACTTCGTGTAACTGCGGAATTCTATCCAGTGGTAAATTAAGCTTGTCTAAGCCAACAAAAAACTCATCGCAAGCTTTGCCTTTAATACACTCAAGCTGACGTTCAACAAGCTCTTGCCAAATACTATTTTCCTCGTCACTCCAATCAATATTGCCATTTTCGTCGGACTGTCTTGAGGTGTAACTTGATGATTTACTCATTACTTAAGCCTTACTTGTTACGTTTTCAATGTGTGCAAACGCTTGAGCTAAGTCAGCAATAATGTCGTCAGTGTGTTCTAGGCCAATAGAGACTCGAATAAGTCCGTCACTGATGCCAGCAGCCAAACGCTCTTCTTGTGTGTATGGCGAGTGTGTCATTGAAGCCGGATGCTGAATTAATGACTCTGCATCGCCAAGACTTACCGCCAATGAGAATAACTGCATTGAATTAATAAACTTACGTCCCGTATCTAAATTCCCTTTTAATTCAAAACCAATCACACCACCTGCGCCACGCATTTGGCTGTTTAGGAATTTATGACCTTGATGGCTTGGTAATCCAGGATAAAACACTTCTTTAACCATAGGGTGTTGGTGCAAATATTCCGCAACGGTTTGTGCACTTTTACAATGTCTTTCCATACGAATAGATAAGGTTTTTAGTCCTCTTAAAATCAACCACGCATCGTGCGGACTAATTGTCCCGCCAATGTCTTTTAGAATGGTAGATTTGATAACAGCTATATTTTCTTTTGACGACACAATAATACCAGCGACTACATCACCGTGACCGTTTAAGAACTTAGTGGCGCTGTGAATAATAATGTCGATACCAAAATCCACTGGCGTCTGCAGTATTGGAGACAAAAATGTATTATCAACAACTGACAAGATATTATGTTGTTGGCAAAAATCACCAATCATTTGTAAGTCCAACACCACTAAATTTGGATTAATTGGGGTTTCTGCAAACAGTAATTTGGTATTGGGTTTTAATGCAGCCGTTAACGCCTCTTTGTTTGCCATATCAACAAAGGTGACATCAATGCCAAACTTTTTAAATTGATGACTAAATAAAGCAAATGAACAGCCGTAAATAGCATGAGAGACAATCACATGGTCGCCAGCTTCAACAAAGCTTAATACCGCGCCAGATACAGCAGCCATACCCGTTGCTGTTGCTGCGGCGTCTTCCATTTTTTCTAACGCCGCCACTTTCAATTCAAGTTCGCGGGTGGTTGGATTACCTAAACGAGTATAAATATAACCTTCTTCTTCACCAGCAAAACGAGCTGCGCCCTGCTCTGCACTGTCAAATACAAAAGTTGACGTTTGATACAAAGGCGTAGTTAACGCACCTTTATGATCGCCCTTGCTTTTTCCAGCATGAATACAAAGTGTTTCTTGATTTAGTGCTTTATTATTATTTTTAATACTCATTCCAATACTCATTTAATACTATATTAGGGTCGTTGTTATTCATTAAATATTTATAAAATGAACAGATAACGTTATGGCTTGTATTATTCAGACCGCACTTTGCATAATTTTCTTTAGAGTTAATAATCTAAAGACACTATTAAGTTATTTTAATTCGTAAATATTTTTATACATCAAGGATGTATTGTTGGTTTTGTTGGTCGGGCTTGAGGTGTGATATTGATGTTTTAGGGAGCAATTTTAAGGGGGTTAGTTTAAGCGACATAAGTAAGCATTAAGTTAAACGACCGTTAGCGTTTAAAATTGTATTTGCTGATCTTGGTTAGAAATTATAATTTCTACACCTAAGTCATTTAGTTCATCAGCAAAGGCGTTAGCAAATATTTTACCTAACAGTGCCAAACATTTTGAATTAGAGGATATTTTTATATGTAATTATGTAACTAATTTGAGACGACTGCATTAAACATTGGGACGACTGAATTAAACATTGATATAGCAATACTATAGAATGTATTTTTGAACTTACAGACCAAGGCTTAAAAATAATTTTATGACGTTATTTAAAAAATCACTGCTGTTATTTAGCATTGCCAACTTAACAACATTTGCAAACGCAACTGTGTTACAAGAAACTCAGTTACTTGTTCAGCCTTCTCAAGTTGCCCTATCGCAAGAGAAACTTGATGCAGCAACAAAAGATAAAAAGTCTGAAAAGAAAGCAAAATCAGCGGATAAAAAAGACGCGAAAGATGACGCTAAGAAAGATAAAAAGAAAAAAGAAAAATTCAAACCTTATAAAGATATTGTCACAGACAAAGCAATAACATCCAAAGGCGTATTTACCACTCATCTTGTAGATAACAAAGTCTATTTTGAAATCCCTGCCGATCAATTTGGCCGTGAATTTGTTTGGCAAGTTAAAACATCTGGTACACAAGCTGGTAAAGGTGTGATTAGCGCAGATATTGGTCGTCAGTACGTTATATTTGAACGCCATGGTGATTATGTTTTATTACGTAACCGTAATTACTCTGTAGTAGCAGAAGATGGTTCAAGGGAATCATTGGTTGTTAAGAAAGCCTCAATTGACGGCGTAATTGCAAAATTCCCTATTACGACGTTTTCAACAGACAAAGCAAAGTCACCAGTAATCGACATCACTAAAGTGTATATGGGTGGCAGTAAAGAATTATTCCCAGATCCAAGAAATCCTAAAGCCGATAAGTTAAAACTTAATGATAAAACGGCATTGATCACCAAAGTTAAAGCGTTTGAAAAAAATATTGAAACAACAATATTGGCGCAATTTAATGGTAAAAAAGGAAATGAGACCAAAGAAATACGCCATTCTATTTTTGCATTACCAGACACACCAATGAAACCGCGTTTTTATGATAAACGTGTTGGTTATTTCTCAGCTAATTATTCAGACTACAGCTCAAATAAAAACAAATTAGATAAATTTAGTTTTATTAAACGCTGGCGCTTAGAAAAGAAAAATCCTGAGTTAGAAGTTAGTGAGCCTAAACAACCTATCGTTTGGTATATCGACAGAGGAACACCGCAAAAATTCGTAGAAGCGGTACGTGAAGGTATTGAATTTTGGCAACCAGCTTTTGAAGCGGCTGGCTTCAAAAATGCCATCATAGCTAAAATGGCACCGAGCGTAGAAGAAAATCCTGATTGGGATGCTGAAGATGCGCGTTACTCTGTTGTTCGTTGGGTTCCGTCAGGTATACCTAATGCAAATGGGCCACATGTAGCCGACCCTCGTTCAGGCGAAATCATCGAAGCGGATGTACGCATGTACCATAATGTTATCAAGTTACTTGAAGGCTGGTACTTTGCACAAGCAGGTGCAACCGACCCTAGAGCTAAAAAACTTCCTTTACCTAATGATGTAATGAGTGACTTAGTGCGCTTTGTAGTTGCCCATGAAGTTGGCCACTCAACAGGTTTACACCATAACTTTATTGGTAATAACTCTTATACTATTGAGCAATTGAGAGATCCTGAGTTTGTAAAAGAATTTGGTGTATCAGCCTCTATTATGGATTACGCTCGCTTTAACTATGTAATGCAGCCAGAAGACGGTGTATCACCAATTGATTATCACCCAGGTCCATACGACAAGTTTGTTATTGAATGGGGCTACAAAGAATTCAAAGGTGACCTTTCACCTAAAGAAGAAGCTCTTTTACTAAATAAAATTGCTGACCGCCAGTTAGATGATAAGCGATTACGTTGGGATGCATACTCAAAAGGAAGCAGATTGGACCCTCGTATTCTTACGGAAGCAATCGGTGATGATCCTGTAGAAGCAACTCGTTTAGGCCAGAAAAACAAACAACGTATTTTAGCGAATTTAATCGAAGCAACCAGCTTTGAACCTTCAAAGGGTTATGATGAATTAGATGAAGCTTACAAAACATTAGTTCAACAACATGCACGCGAACTTGGTCACGTAGCTAAAGCAGTTGGCGGTGTTATGTACAAGAATGAATTAACACAGCATCATCATGATAAAGACATCTTTGTCCCGTATCCAAAAGATAAACAAGAACGTGCAGTCGACTTCTTAATAGATAATGGTGTTGATTTACCAGCTTTTTGGAATGATAAACAGATCTTTAAACGCATCGGTTATGACAAGTTTGAAGAATATGGCAATAACATAATTAGACAAGCAGTTGGCGGCCCACTTGCGGCTCATCGTTTAGATTCACTAATTAAATTGCAAGCTGGTGGTCATGACGTGATGAATCCGGTAAAAACAATAAATAAGTTTGTTGATGCTATTTACGGTGATATTAAAGACCGTAGGCCTAAAGCGGATCAATATAGAGTCATGTTGCAAGATTACTTTGTAACTAAGTTGCTTAAAGATATGGCACCTGTGAAGCCTACACCAAACCGTGGACGCAACCGGGCACCAAAACTTTCAGCTAGTTTTATCGCGATGACTCGCGGTATTGCAAATGACCTAAAAGTTAAACTGCAAGCCGCTGCAAATAAACACGATGGTAACTTAAATGGCTACCGTTATGCAGGCCTTGCTGCGAAGTTAGCTGAAGGTTTAGAGCCAAAATTAACCATGAATAAATAAACCAATTACTTTCCTTAACTCATTGATTAAATGAACTTAAGGTGAGCTAGGTTTGTAGAAATACAGATACGGTTATTAAAAAATGAAAGCGAGTACCATGAAAATGGCACTTGCTTTTTTGTTGGCAATTTATTCAACACTCGTGTAGATCTCTCGAGCAGAGATATCACCGAAACTGGGATGTTTTATCAGATGTTCAGACAACAAAAATTAAAATTTAAGTCTGTTCAATAAAAGAGCTACGGGTACCCCTTACTCCTATAAAAATGACAGATAGTTACTTTTTCTGAAATATTTTATTAATCTTTTGGTTATACTGAAGAAAATACGTTTTTTGTCGATAATATCTACTACGCTATAAATAAATTTATAGATACTTCTAATTTAAGGATCACTATGCCAAGTATAAGGCCTACTTTATTAACACTATTATCTTCAATGTTACTGCTACTAACTGCTTTTCATGCCATTTCATCTGAAGAAAATATAAGTGCCATTGAAAAGCAAAGTACTTCCAACAATACTAAAATTATAAAGCCACTTACAGCTTCTGGGGAGCCGTTGATAAAAAGTAAAGTTAGTTTTGGTCTCACTACACTTTTCTCTGATGACGGTACCGTTGCAGGATCACGAGTTAGTTGGGATTATAAACCTGATACTAATGATGGATTTATCATGAATCTAGAATTAGAGTCCTTATCTAAATCCGGCCATTTAAAAAGCTTGGGGGTTGATGATAGCTTAAAAAACTTACGTTTCTCTTCTGGTTATCAATTTGAATTAAGTGATAACTTTAGTATTACACCAGCTTTAGGTATGACGATAAATACAAATATGAATGACATAAGCTCTGAAACATTCCATAAAGGAGATGCTCAAGCTAGAGCGAGTGTAAAACTAGCTTACCGCATATCCAATTCTTTTAGTGTTGCACTTGAAAGCGAATTTGGCTTTGACTCATCTGTCTTCAATGATACAAGTTCATACGGGATTGGTTTTAAATTCACTCCCCACTACATAATGCCTAAACTTGTTCTCCCTAAAAAAACACCAGCAATTTCATTACCTACACCGGATGTTGCTCCTATAGTTGATGTAGTTCCTACACCTGATGTAACTCCTGCTGCTGATTTAGCTCCTGCAGCCAGTACAGAAATAACAGAGTCTACAAGTACTAATTATAATGAACTGCCATTTACCATTCAAATTGCTGTATTTACAAATATTTCAGAAGCTAACGCTTATCTCAAAAACACCTTAATTATTCCTGAAGACGTTAGCATTCGTCAAACCAACGGTATTGTTAAACTGTATTATAAAGGCTTTGAAAGTGTAGCGTCGGCAAATGAAGCATTATCTGATTTGCAGTCAAAAGGCATAGCTGGCTTTGTAAATAATAGGCTTACGAAAGCGAGCGATGTTCAAGATATTATTGTTGGCCCATTTTATACGGTTCAGCTTGGAAGCTTTCTTAACATTAACTCTGCGACTCCTATAATTTCACAAATAGAAGAGTTAGAAAAAACAACATTTACTGAAAAATATGAAAACTTTATAAGACTTCATACTGGAAAATTTAATACTCAAGCTAAAGCTAAATCGGAAATGACCGCATTAAAAGGCTTTAATATTGATGGTTTTGTAATTAAAAAAAACAAGGCTCAATAAGTCATTAGGGCTTTAGGCTATGATTGGAGTAAATGAGATTTAAATTAAACATCATATTAATTCTGATAAACAAATATTGCTGTCCGTTTATCAGAATTTTTAATGATCAATTTATGCATGTGAAATAAACAAGAACAAGATTAGAGATTAATCCCTGACGAACCTCTCCTCAGAGAAGATCAAGCCAATGACAAATGGCTTCATTTGCCCTAACCCATTTTATTTTAAATAACGGTCAACTTAAGGTGGCTGGCCTTAGTGCCGTTAAAGTTAAACTGCAAGCAGCTGAAAAAAACACGATGGTAACTTAAATGGCTACCGTTATGCAGGTCTTGCTGCTAAGTTAGCAGAAGGTTTAGAGCCAAAGTTAACAGTGAACAAATAACTAGCCATTTAGATTAGCTCTAGTTAACCTATAAATATAGAACTCTGTTAATTTAAAGAATTAAAAAAAGCTCGTCATTCAATGTGAATGACGAGCTTTTTTTAAGTTTTATATATAACGCTCAATAGTGCTCAAAAATTGTTTACATCATCTTAAAATGAAGTGAATAACCCTGTTTGTTTTAGCCCCTGTTATATACCTACAACTTTTTTAATTTATCAGCTTCCATAGATAATTTTATTGACTTGTATACACAAAACAATGCCCATGGAATTGCTATCGCAAGTGACCCATTGACTATGTCAGCGTCTGCTAATAATGGATGTATCGATGCCGGATCATCATGACCAAACTTTGAAAAAAGAGCTAAAGCGATAACAATCATTGCTGGTGCGTCATATAACCCAAGATACATCAACTTCTTTTGAATAACTTTTAATCTATCATCAGCTTCTTGTTTTTCAATATTCATTTAAACTCCTTCCGTCTATAATTCGAAGTAACGCCCGCCTAATGCGCATTGCGCTGGCGGGCTTTTTGCGTTGTTTGCTAAAAGCGTGACTGCATCGCAATGTCGCTTTAAGGCGTTTGTTATGTGTTTTGTTCTGTTTCATACATTTTATTTATTCGTGGCTGAACAAACCAGATGCCCAAAGGGAAAAACCACATTAAGAAAAAAGTACCCGTAGAAGACTTATTAGAACCATTAACTTTATTTTCAAAAGTAACTAAGTTTTTACTTATAAAGTAAATGGAATAAAACATGAAATACATCGCAGCCATGTGGAGAATAAAAATGACTGGCGTAACTAATCCAAAGCTAGTGCCACTTGCTGAAGATATAAAAAATGCTTGGAATAACACCATATATACTGCACTGAACTTAATACCAAATTTGAACCTTGAAGCATTTGGCCTATCGCTTTCTGGAACAAGCTTATTTAACTCTGTACCAAGAGTCCAAAACCATAATATGTACAGAGCCATGAAAGCCAGCATGAGCAATGGCATAACTGTGAACATTACTTGATTATTTACATCGGAAGATGAAATTAAGGCATCCATTAGTAGAGATTGAAATCCAAATGGCAAAAGAACAATCAGTAGAAAGACTTGCCACGACTTCCATGTTAGAAAAAACTTCATTGATACTCCTTAAACACATAACAATTTAATATCGACCCAATGGGTCGTTTTTCTACCGACCATTGGGTAGTTTTTCTGACTATAGTAGAAACACAACTACAACTTCATATAAACACAGTTAATTAAGGAGGGACAAATACTTTTCTCAAATCCAGCAAGCCTTAAAACTCGATTGAGGAAAGTTTTTCACATCATGGATGATGGGATGTCCTAAATACAGGGATGTATTATTGAGGACGCTCATCATGGATGATGGGATGTCCTAAATACAGGGGTGTATCATTGAGGACGCAATTCATGGATGATGGTATATCACGGCAACTGGGAAGTTTTATTATATGATCAGAAGGCAAAAATTTAGACCATTTTAAAAAAACTACAAGTAAAAATAACCTTACGCCCATAAAAAAATGACCATAAAGGTCATTTTTATTAAGGGGATTAAAAGTTAAAGCTTATTAATTTCACGAGTTAAGGTGTATTCATTGGAAGTGACATAACTTTCCATTTCCTGCACTCTATTCTCTATATTATCAAACTGACGAACGATATCTTTTAATGCTTGTCTAGCTGGTTCACCGGCTTGCCAAACTTTAGTTTTTACTTCAACGCTTTGATCTATATCTTTTTCGTTGCTGAAACGTCCCCAGTGACCTTTATTTCTGTTTTTATCATTATAAATATTGTTAGGTGTCTTTTTATCTAAAATAAACCAACCAACTATATATGCTAAAAAAAAGAAACCACCTGATAAAATCAAACCACTGAACCAAATAATACGAACTAACCAAACTTCCACATTAATATATTCTGCAACGCCGGCACATACACCGGCTATTTTTCCCTGTTCAGGTATTCTATTTAATTGTTTTTTTTCTGGTTTTGTCATTTTTATTCCTTAAGCTTTTGTGCGCCATTGTGGCGCCTCAGCATCTAAAATTGACTCTAATGTTTTAACTCTTTCACCTAAAACTTCAGCTTTGTGTGCCAAATTATTTAAACTGTCGATGTCTGAGTTAGTCAGTCCTTGACCAACTTGCCTTTGACTTCGGTAATGCATGATTAACCATACTGGCGCAACAAAGATCAAAAATATAATCATTGGTACAATTAAAATACCTGCAATGCCTTCCATTACATATCCCCTTTTAAATTTATTCTATTATTTTTCAGTATTTTTTGCTTTATTGGCATTTAACTTTGTTTTTAATGCTTCTAATTCGCTATCTACTTTGCTTGACGTTTCAAGCTCAGCAAACTCATCTGCAAGTGATTTGTTGCCTAAATCGTAAGACTCAACTTCAGCTTCTAAATTATCAATTTTACGTTCGTATTGCTCAAAGCGAGTCAATGCATCGTTAATTTTACCGCTGGTTAATTTAGACTTAACATCTAAACGTGAGCTGGCTGTTTTACCGCGCATTAGTATCGATTTTTGACGATTTTTAGCATCTTCAAGTTTGTTTTGAAGTTGACCAATCTCATCTTTCAATCTTGTTATTTGTTCATCTAGCGATGATAGGTCGTGCGCTAATTGCTCAACGTTCTCTTGGCTTTTTTGCTTTTCTGACAATGCTTGACGAGCTAAGTCTTCTCTATCTTTCGATAATGCTAACTCAGCTTTACTTTGCCAGTCGTCTGCTTCGGCTTGGAAACGGTCGATTTTTCTAACAATGTCCTTTTTGTCGGCCAATGTTCTAGCTGATGAAGAACGAACTTCGACTAACGTATCTTCCATTTCTTGAATAATCAAACGAACCATTTTTTCAGGATCTTCTGCTTTATCCAATAAAGAGTTTATATTTGCGTTAACGATGTCTGCAAAACGTGAAAATATACCCATAATTATTACCTCTTATTTTGAAATTTTATAAATTTACTTGCGTTCTAATCATGCTAGGTACATTCAGTTATCTTGCCACAATTTAAACTTTTACTAAGTTATTGTTTTAATACAATAATAAATAAATAAAATCAATCCTTTGCTTTGTTAGCAATATAAAATACACTATAAATTAGTCAATTTAACCAACAGTTGCACTATGAGACAATTTGGAAATAAAGATAATCTAATCGGTCAGGCTAATTCCTTTGTAGAAGTATTGGAAAAAGTGTCCTTATTAGCACCACTAAATAAGCCCGTTCTTATAATAGGTGAACGAGGTACCGGTAAAGAACTTATCGCCGCTCGTTTACATTACTTATCGCAACGTTGGGAACAGAACTACGTTACCTTAAATTGTGCTGCTTTAAATGAAAATTTATTGGAAAGTGAATTATTTGGTCACGAGTCTGGTTCATTTACTGGTGCAGGCAAACGCCATGAAGGCCGATTTGAACGTGCTAATAGTGGTACATTGTTTTTAGATGAGCTTGCTAATACTTCTGGTCTTGTACAAGAAAAACTCTTGCGTGTTATTGAATACGGTGAATTTGAACGTGTTGGTGGGACCAAAACCGTTAAAATAGATACCCGCTTAGTTTGTGCAACAAATGAAGACTTACCTGCACTTGCCGAATCTGGTGAATTTAGAGCGGATTTATTAGACCGTTTAGCATTTGATGTAATTACCCTTCCCCCGCTAAGAGAACGCCAGGAAGATATTTTGGTTCTTGCTGAGCACTTTGCTATTTCTATGGCAAAAGAACTTGAGTGGGAATTGTTTAGCGGCTTTTCCAGAAAAGCAAAAGAGCTCCTATTAGAATACAACTGGCCTGGTAATGTACGTGAGCTTAAAAATGTGGTTGAACGTAGTGTCTACCGTTCCGCTAACCCTCACGTTCCAGTACATGAAATTGTGTTAGATCCGTTTTCAAGTCCGTTCAGGCCAAAAGGCAGAACCAAAACTCAAGACCGCCAAGCAGCGCCTATAAGTGCACCTGTTATTAGTGCGTCAAACGAGTCATCACCTATAATAGAAAGCCAAGCAGCTTCCGCTAATGCTGAACAGCATAACTTTAACTTTCCACTGGACTTTAAACAAAGCAGTCAGGAGTTTGAAGTTAACTTAATCCAAACGGCGTTAGCCCATAGCCAATTTAATCAGAAAAAAACCGCGGATCAGCTTGGGGTAACCTATCATCAATTAAGAGGGTATTTGAAGAAATACAATTTGTTGGATAAAAATGCTGAAGAATAACCCAATTAAAAACATTGAGCATATTGCCCGCTACAGCATAGCTGCATTATTTTGTTTAACGCTTGCAGCATGTGGCAAAAACAACCAATCAGAGTTAGCGCAAAAAACATTACTCTACTGTAGTGAAGGCTCCCCTGAGACATTTAATCCGCAATTGGTGACGTCTGGCACAACCATAGATGCGGTTTCACAACAAGTATATAATAGACTCGTTAAGATAAATCCTAAAACAGGTCTAGTGATATCTGACTTGGCGCGTAAAGTTATTGTGTCAGAAGATGCCATGCGTTATCGATTTTATTTAAGGAAAGATGCCGAGTTTCATACTACGGAGTACTTTAAACCGACACGTTCCTTAACAAGTGAAGATGTTCTATTCTCTTTTTCTCGTATTTTACATTTGGATAATTCATTTAATGCGGTTGGCGGTGGCGATTACCCTTTTTTCAGTGGGATGGGTTTTAATACATTAATAGAGCAGATAATAGTTGTTGATGATTTAACCATTGAATTTAGATTATCCGAGCCACAAGCTTCATTCTTAGCCAATATGGCCACAGACTTTGCTGTTATTTTATCAGCTGAATATGCACAGCAACTGATTAAAGCTGATAAAAAAGAACAAATAGATCAACTTCCTATTGGTACAGGACCATTTAAATTTAGCCAATACAAACGCGATCATTATATACGTTATTATGCCCATAAAGACTACTGGGATGGCCCACCACAACTCGAGCAAGTGATATTTGATATTACTCCGAACAACTCAAATCGTGTGGCTAAGTTATTAACCGAAGAATGTGATGTCTTAGGGTACCCGAGTTCTGCCGATGTTGAGTTTTTAAAACAAAAACCTAATATAAAATTAAATCAAAGTGTTGCTATGAATGTCAGTTACTGGGCATTTAATACCAATGTACCTCCTTTCGATAATGCCAATGTTAGGAAAGCACTCTCTTATGTTGTTGATCGTCAAGCTATTATTGACGCCGTATATTTTAAACATGCAGAGCCTGCATCTACTTTATTACCACCTTCTAGCTGGGCTTATACAGAAGCAAATACCGAGGTTGAGCTGTCGTTAGAAAAAGCAAAAGCCTTGTTAAAACAAGAAGGTTTTGAAGATGGCTTTGAAATGGATATTTGGGCGATGCCAGTCCAACGTGTTTATAATCCTAACGCTTCTAAAATGGCAGAAATTCTACAACAAAACTTAGCCAAGATTGGAGTTACCGCGAATATTGTTACTTATAACTGGGGCACATTTAGAAAAAAATTAGCCCAGGGTGAGCATGACTCTGTACTCATTGGTTGGTCTGCTGATAATTCTGATCCTGATAATTTTTATCGCCCACTGTTAAGCTGTGCGGCCACCTTCTCAGGTTCAAATAGAACGGCTTGGTGTGATGAGGAGTATGACGAAAGTATTTATAATGCCCTAAGCTCAGCAGATCCTGTAGTAAGAAAGCAGTATTATGACCAAGCGGAACGACTTATTTTTGAAAACTCACCTTTGATCCCTATTGCACATGCCCTTAGATATCAAGTTCATCACAATTATATCAGTGATGTTGAGTTTAACCCATATGGTGGAATTGGCTTTTTCCAAACAAAGAAAGGTAAAAACTAATGTTAAATTATTTTTATCGTAAATTATCTTTACTATTTTTCATCACTTTTGGTGTGACTGTTTTTGTTTTTTCTCTAAATTATTTATTTCCCACTGACGTGTTATCAAACATGAGTGGTATTACCAATATAAATGAAATTGATTATGACGTAATAGCTCAAAAATATAACTTAAACGACTCTGTGTTCACCCAATACTTTGGATTTGTTGGCCGACTATTAGATGGCGATTGGGGGGTATCTTTTATCAATGGAACCAGTATTTTCAACCAAGTTTTTAGAGTGTTACCTGCAACAATTGAGCTTGCAATATATGCACTGCTTTACAGTTTTATTATTGCTATTCCATTAGGAATTTTAGCTTCATCTGACAAGCACCCTTGGTTAGATAAAAGTATATTAGCTTTATCTATAATAGGCTTTTCAATGCCAATATTTTGGTTAGCTTTATTATTGATTTTAATATTTTCAATCGGGCTTGGTTGGTTCCCGACATCTGGTCGCTTAAGTTTAATTTATAATATACCTAGCTCTAGTGGTTTTTTGTTCTTAGATATCCTTCGTTCAAACATTGATTATAAAAGTGAAGCTCTTGCTGATGCTTTTAAACATTTAGTTCTACCGACATTTGTATTAGCAGCCTATCCTACGACCGTTTTAATAAGAACAACGCGGCAATCAATGAAAGATGTTATGAATACAAGTTATGTAAAAGCTGCCAAAATAAAGGGATTAACCTCTGGACAACTGCTACGTCGACACGGTTTACGTAATGGTTTATTACCGGTAATTCAAATGTTAGGCATTCACTTTGGCACTGTAATTACCTTAGCTATAGTTACTGAAGTTATTTTTGCTTGGCCTGGAATAGGCTCTTGGTTAGTAGATGCAATACATCAACGAGACTATCCTGCAATTCAAGGTGGATTATTAGTTATTTCAGGTATGGTGTTTGTTGCCACTATCTTATTTGACCTCTTGTATATGATATTTGATCCACTTGCGAGGAGACATGGTCATGGTAAAATTTAGATTCTTTTCTTCGCCAAACAACTCAAGTCCATTTAAACAACTTTGGCGACTTTTCCAAAAAAATCACTTTGCGTTAGTTGCTAGTTGGGTGTTTGCCTTCATGATTTTAATGGCTATTTTAGGTCCCTTGCTAGCGCCTTATTCACCATACATGCAACAAGCTGATATGTTATTGGTTCCACCATCGTGGGATATGAGTGGTCATATACAATCTCCTTTTGGTACCGATGCTTTAGGACGAGATATACTGTCTCGTATTTTAGTGGGAATTAGCTATTCATTTGGTTTAGGCATTCTTGCGGTTATTGTGGCTCTGACTTTCGGTTTATTAATTGGTACGCTTGCCGGTTTTAGTAAAGGCATTAGAGCTAGCTTTTTAAATCATATATTAGACATTGCGCTGACAATGCCATCGTTACTGATTGCTGTGGTTATCGTAGCTATTTTAGGCCCTGGTATTGCCAATGCGTTTTGGGCTGTCGTATTAGCTATGTTGCCTCAATTTATCCACCACATAAGAACTGACGTGGCGGATATGTTAAATAAAGACTTTGTTATCGCTTATCGTCTCGATGGCGCGAACAGTTGGCAAGTTTTTCGCTTTGCTCTGCTACCTAATATGATTGAAAATATTGTTATTTTTTCTACTATGGCTATTTCATCTGCAGTTTTGGATATTGCCGTATTAGGATTTATTGGTATTGGTTCTCAATCTCCAGAGCCAGAACTCGGCACTATGATAGCCGATAGCTTAGGTGTATTTTACTTAAGTCCTTGGGCTGTAATGCTACCGGGTATTACCTTATTTTTATGTATACTATCTACAAATATCGTAGGTGATGGTTTACGTCACGCATTAAAAGAACGACGACTTCAATAGGTTAACTGTGCGATTACTAGATATAAGAAATTTAAACATTGAGTTGATCACCAATGATTCTACAATTAAAGCCGTTGAATCTGCCAACTTCTCTATGAAAATGGCCGAAGTCAGTGGATTAATTGGTGAGTCCGGCTCAGGCAAAAGTTTAGTTGCCAAAGCACTTGTTGGCATGCTGAATAACCGCTGGGAAGTTACTGCTGACCGTTTACATTTTATGGGACAAGATCTTAATAGAATGTCAGAGAGCAAACGTAGAAAAGTCATCAGCGATAATATTTCTATGATTTATCAAGAGCCTCGTCGCTGTCTTGATCCAACTTCAAATATCTTTTCTCAATTAGAAGAGTCTTTACCTGACTATGAGTTTTCCGGCTGGTTTGGAGCAAAAAAAGAGTTAAGACTTAAAAAGTGTATCAGACTGCTGCATAAAGTAGGTATTAAAGAACACGAAAAAGTATTCAATAGTTATCCTCACATGTTGTCTGAGGGTATTTGCCAAAAGATCATGATAGCTATGGCGATTGCGAAAGAACCTAAGCTTTTAATAGCGGATGAACCGACAACATCTTTGGAAGCCGATACTTCGTTAAAAGTAATTAAGCTGTTAAAAAGCCTAAACCAATTAAAAGAAATGGGGGTTATTTTTATTACCCATAACTTGTTTTCTATTACCAGTTGGGCTGATTCAATTAATGTGATGTATTGCGGACAATTAATTGAAAGTGGTTTAACCAAAAACATAATTAATTCACCAAAACACCCTTACACAAAAGCCCTGTTTGATAGTGAGCCCGATTTTAATTCTCGTGATGCAAACAATAAACAAAAATTGTATGCATTAAAGGGAACTATCCCAACATTACAGCATTTACCTATAGGTTGCCGTTTAGGCCCTCGATGCCCTAATGCACAAAGAGCGTGTGTAAAAATGCCAGAACAACAAAAAGTAAAAGGCCAATTTTTCCGTTGTCATTATCCGTTACAGCAAAAGCCATTAAATAATAATTGGAAAAAAGCATGAGTGTAGAATTCATTCGTATCAATGAGTTAACCAAATGTTATAAAGATAAAGCTCATTGGTTTAAAAAAGGTAAAGATGTCACCATTGGACCTGTTACTTTTGGCCTTAAAAAAGGTGAAACCCTAGCTATTGTTGGCGATGCAGGTTCGGGTAAAAGCACCATAGCTCGGTTATTAGCGGCTGCTGAAACGCCAGATTCTGGTTATTTAACTCATAATGGTGAAGTTGTAGATTGGTCTAATACTTCATTTTTCTGCAAAAACATTAGGTTAATATTTCAAGATGCACAAAAGTCGCTAAACCCTACAATTAAAATTGGGGAGCAATTAGAGCAACCATTGATTTTCAATACAAAACTTAATGCTGAAGAACGACAAGTTAAAATTTATTCATCATTACGTATGGTTGGCTTATTACCTGAGCATGCTGAATATTACCCGCATATGTTTTCTGGTGGACAAGCTCAAAGAATAGGTATTGCACGCGCGTTAATTTTAGATCCAGAAGTACTTATTATTGATGAGGCACTATCCCCTCTTGACCCATCATTACGAGCCCAAGTTATAAATTTATTACTTGAGTTGCAACAAAAACATCAATTAACTTATGTACTTATATCGCATCACATTAAATTGATTAAATATCTAAGCGATAGGATATTGATAATGGATAACGGCAAAATTGTTGAGCAAGGAGAACTTTCGTCTGTATTTTCTAATCCTACTCACGATAAAACTAAAAAATTACTTAATTCATTAGAAATGTAATTAACGTTATAAAAACCGTATGCAATTTATGCCTTTAAATAATATATTTATTTAAATATATCTTAACGACTATATATTTAGCCTAGTTATATTACACGCAAAAAAAAACTCCCCTTTTTATAAAAATAAAGAGGAGAGTTTATTACTTAACAAAGTATAACTATTATTAGAATGTCGCTTTGAATTTTCTTTTAAACGAAACCATTAAACGAGTTATATCACCTTCATCACCACTTTTAACTGATCGAGTCGCATAAGTAAAACCAGTACCAAATTCTAAACCTGGGGCTATCGTCCAAATAGCATTACCGTGAAGCGCTGTTAGTGTTTCTGTTACTGAGCCTACAACATAATCTGCCTCAACATCAACAGTGTGTCCGCCATAACCTAAGTTCAAACGAAGTTCTTTAGATGGTTTATATTGCACCATTGCATTTCCTCCCCAAGCAGTTTCGGTTTCTAACACACCATCAACAAATGTCGCACTTCTGAATTGATTGTTATATAGATAACGCCCTATACCATCTCCGCCATGAAGGTTAAATTTAATATTGAATGATGGCGATACAACATATTTGCCAGATAAACCAATCCCCCAACCGGTTGTGCTATCTGATTGTGCAGCATCAATTGCTGTAACATCAGTCGTATTGAGAGCTCCAGTTTCATCAACACCTAAAGAACGAAGTAACAAACTAGCTCGAATATGACTAGCACCCATTTTATTAAAATAAGTTGCTACCATATCTGGAATACCATCACTTTCATTAGCGTTTGAACCAGGAACTGGTGTTCCAGCATTATAATCCGTGTCAGGGTTTTCTAATGAAAATGAAAATGAATCCCCTTCACCTAATTGATACGAATATTTAACTTGAGCTTGGCGAACAAATCCACGACCTAAAGTGCTCGAAAATGTAATACCTTCTGGATAAGCTTTTAAATCTACAAAATTACTCCACGTTTGACCGACAGTCCAATTCCCCCAGGACATATATGCCTGACGTACCCTAAACTCATAAGAGTTAGATACGGTATCATCATCAGTGTCAGCACCACTGTCGATTCTACCTAAAAAATCGCCTTCAAAATACGTTTTGATAGTCCCACCTTCATAAGGTGTTGCAGAGCCAATGGAAAGTTTTGTACCGCGGGCATGAAATTTTGTACCTCCAACTTTATCACTATCACTACTATTTTCTAAAGGCACTGAACGAAAAGATAATAAATCGTAACCCCTTGGGCCTGTAGAGTTATTTGTTGAAGTATCAAAATAACCATCAAATTTAATTTCACCACCAATTGTGATTTTAGTTTCCTCAGCATTGACAATCTGACAAGCTAACGTTATTCCACTTAACAGAATTACTTTAATCGATAAAAATTTCATTTAAATCCCTTATACCATTGTAAAAATTATTTCATAACATGTGATAAAAAAGAAAAAGGCGTTATAAAACGCTCTCTTCCTAATAAAAACACTAACAACAACCTGCTATTTAAACAGTAAATCGTTCAACCAATTTAGCTAATTCAATAGCTCGAGTTTGTAAGCTTTTGCTTGCCTCATCATTAGCTTTTGCATAGCTATTTGATTCAATACTTTTATCCGATATCACAACAATTCGTTTAGAAATATCATTACCGACTTCACTTTGTTCTTTTGTGGCTGTAGCAATAAGAGAATTCATATCCAAAATGGTTTTCACTGAGGTGCTAATAGCTTGTAAGGAAGATTGAGCTTCATTTGCTTCCGTCACTGTTGCATTGCTTTTTTCTTGGCTACTATCCATCACTTTTACCGCTTCATCAGAAGCGGATTTGAGCATTTCAATCATCTCATTTATTTCAGCAGTACTACCTTGAGTACGGCTTGCTAATGTACGAACCTCATCAGCAACAACAGCAAATCCACGACCTTGCTCGCCAGCACGTGCAGCTTCAATTGCAGCATTCAAAGCAAGTAAGTTAGTTTGTTCAGCAATACTCTGAATGACTTCAATAGCTGATGATATATTTTTTACATCGTCTTCTAAACGAGATATTACTTTACTCGCTGTAGCTAGCTCTTTTGAAAGGGTCGTAACTGAGGTAACGGCTGTAGTTACAGTTGCAATAGCTTGCTCTGAACTGCTTTCAACCTCTAACGCAGATCTTACCGCTTCTGCTGCATTATTTGATATTTCGTGAGCAGTTGTGGTCATTTCAGTCATTGCAGTTGCAACTTGATCTGTCTCTTCATTTTGCTCTGCACTTAATCGACTGACAAGAGAAGCTCTCTCCGTCATCTGACGACTTTCAGTGGTGACATTATCAGTAACACTCTTAACATTACTGATCAACACATGGAGATTTTCAACAAATCGATTAAAATCCATACGCAGTTTTTCATAGTCAGGGACACTAAATTTTTCAATTCGCGCTGTTAAATCAGCTTCACCATTGGCAAATTTCTCTATAGAGTCACTGAACATATGAAGAGGTTTTGAAACGCTGCGGCTTATAAAGTAACTAAAAATGGCAACAACTATCATAATTAAAACACACAGAATTAGTGAATTCATCACGCCTTTCATCATAGATTCTTCACTTTGCTGTGTCATTACACTTGCCATATTATCAATGTCATCAATATAGAAACCGATACCGATCATAATATCCCAGTTACTTAAATAAGCAGACGCGCTTAGTTTAGGGAGTGGTATTTTAGTTCCTGGCTTAGGGAAGTGGTATGTAGTGAATTCACCAGATTTTGCATTTTTCAATAATTCTCTGACATGCTGTTTACCCACTGCATCTGTTGAATTCCAGAAGTTTTTGCCAACACCTGCATTGGTTTTAGAAAACAATCTTGTTCCTGTGCTGTCATAGCCAAAAAAGTAACCAAATTTACCAAATTGTAAACTTTGAGCTAAATGTATTGCATCTTCTCTTGTACCACCACTTTGCTCAAGTACTGTAAGTGCATCAACCGCAATTTCCACATAAGATTTAAGCTCTGCTTTTTTCATGTTCATAGCAGTGTCGTAGCTTAATGAAATTTGACTTTTACTTAATTTTTGTGACTCGAAATAGTTAAGTGTAAACGTGGAAAAGAAAATCAATAATATTGGAACAACTGTTAATATTGATAATCTTTGATGTATAGTTAACTTCATTGCACTCAACTCCGAGTTTTATTTGTTTTTACTTATATTTCGTATATAAATAAGCATTTAATTAAAACGACAATTAATTAATTGTAGACTAATAATTAATTAAAATAGCATTTACATAAAATTTCCCTAATTAGTTATCGTCTTATATTCAGGAAGCTTTACCTTTTATTTTAAAAGGTATTAATTGGGATTTTTATTTCATATTTAACCTAGATGCTTATAACCTCCAAATACTATTTTGAGTATTCAATGAGTTCTGAAGAATTGAATATTAAAAAAAGAGCCGTTATGTTAAAAATAGTAGATGATGTACTTTACTTTGTTAATTTATAATTAATATTTAGGAGTAGTTAACATTGAACGCCTATACAGCTCGTCAAGCAATTTATAATAGAAAAGAGAACGTAGTTGCTTACGAACTTTTATTTCGAGATAGTTTAACCAATGTATTTCCTAAAATAGAGTCAAACTCGGCCACATCTAAGTTGTTATTAGATAGCCATTTCAACCAAGGGTTAGAAAAAATAACCTCAGGTAAACCCGCTTTAATAAATTACCCAGAACAAGCTTTGCTTGATTTGATGCCAACTCTATTGCCGCCTAATAAAGCTATGATAGAAATTTTAGAGAGTGTTAGACCAACGGCAGCAGTTTATGAAGCTTGCCGTCAGTTATTTCATAAAGGCTATAGATTAGTCTTAGATGACTTTATCTATAGTGAAGATTGGGTGCCCTTTTTCAAATTGGTAAGACTGATTAAGTTTGATTTACAGCAAAGTACATTTTCAGAGATTGAAATTGTTTTAGAAAAGATCAGACCGTTTAAAAATTTGAAAATTTTAGCTGAGCGTGTTGAGACTCAAGAACAATACGACAAAGCGAAAGAAATGGGATTCGATTTTTTCCAAGGCTATTACTTTTGTACACCACAAATCGTTGAGCAAAAAGATATAAACTCAAATCAGAGTGTGGTTTTCGCTATGTACCAAGAAACGCTAAAGCTTGACGCCGATTACACTAAACTGTCTTCATTTTTTGAACGAGATACAGCATTAGCTTACAAGTTACTTAAATTTATCAACTCAGGCCTTTTCCCAGTAAGAAAACCGATATCATCATTAAAGCAAGCTTTGATTTACTTAGGCGCAGCTCAAGTTAAAAAGTTTGTTACCTTGATACTTACCGCTCACATTGCCGAAAATAAACGAGAAGAGCTGACTGAAATGTCGATAATAAGAGCTCGATTTTGCGAAAACATAGCATCTAATATTACACCACAGCTTTCCGATGAAGCCTTTATCTTAGGTTTATTTTCATTATTAGATGTTATTTTAGATCAACCCATGGCCGATTTAGTAAAAGAGCTACCGGTTACTGAAGATATAGCGGCTGCTTTAATAGGACACGATAATATATTAGGTAAAACATTTACACTTTCAAAAGCTTATGAAGCCGCTAATTGGGAGTCTGTACGTCAAATCAGTCTTGATTTAAATATAAACCCAGATTTATTACCCGAATATTATGTAGATGCTGTTGGTTGGGCAAAAATTTATGAAGAATCAAGTGACTCTCAAATTTAAATAAACTTTAATAGGCTCCTCAGCTCATTTTTTACCTAATATAGTTTCACTTTTTGACCTCACTGCACAAAATAAAAGCAAACACTCTATTTTTTGCATTTTTCTTTAAAAAGCAGTTGACGACACCTGCCGTCATCAGCATAATACGCGCCATCGCTTAAGGCGGTCTTTAAGAAAGGCTACGTAGCTCAGCTGGTTAGAGCACATCACTCATAATGATGGGGTCCCCTGTTCAAATCAGGGCGTAGCCACCAATTCTTAATTACCTTACCAACCTTTAGTGAGAAAGATTTGCGGGAGTGGCGGAATTGGTAGACGCGCTGGATTTAGGTTCCAGTATCTTAGGATGTGAGAGTTCAAGTCTCTCCTTCCGCACCATTATTAATATGTGAAACACATATTTAAAAAGTTTCAGTTGGGATATCGCCAAGCGGTAAGGCAGCGGGTTTTGATCTCGCCATTCCCAGGTTCAAATCCTGGTATCCCAGCCATCTCTTTATTGGGATATCGCCAAGCGGTAAGGCAGCGGGTTTTGATCTCGCCATTCCCAGGTTCAAATCCTGGTATCCCAGCCAAACAAAAGGCCTCGCATTTGCGAGGCCTTTTTTTTAACTATTTTTCGATTCGCCTTTAAATTAATCTTTTTTAATTAAAAACCAGACAAAAAAATAAGTATTTAACATTATTAAATACTTATCGATACCAATCTAATTTTCAATTTAAGCTATTCAGTACCCTACCGCTTTTTTAAGTACTTGTTTTTTAGCCCATTCAAATTTATTCGCTAGGTTTAATAAGCCAGTTCTGACTAATTTCATTGCCGTTTTATTATTTGAAAACAAACTATAAAAGCTATCCATCGCCGCAGACATAATTAATGATTCTGTTTTTCTAGTTTTTTCATACTTTGACAATGCTTGAAATAATGCAGCGCGCTCAGACATGTCGATTTCAGTCAATAGCTTAGATAACTCTTCAACATCTTTATATCCAATATTAACCCCTTGTCCCGCCAATGGGTTGATTGTATGAGCAGAATCACCAACTAATACAACTCGCCCCTTAACGTATTGGTTTGCTTGTCTACGTGTAAGCGGAAACGCAGCTTTTGCCACAACATCAAATTCACCAACCAAAGCAGGGAAACGATTTAATACTTGTGCTTTTAATTGTTCGTTAGTTAACGCAGATAATTTTTTTATTTCCTCTGCAGCGTCATACCAAATTAAAGCAGAGTAACCATCTTCTAGCGGTAAAAAAGCTTTAGGCCCAGACGGTTGAAATTCTTGCCAAGTAATATGCTGGGTAGGAAATTGTGTTTTGATGGTTAAGCTTAGACAGTGTTGTTGGTAATCCCAGCCTGTTGTACCTATATCACTCAAATTACGAACTTGACTAAATGCGCCGTCGGCACCAATTAATAACGAGCAGTTAATGGTATTAAAGTTGACATTAGTATTGTCATTATCCATATCCGATACAAACAATGTTGCATATTCGTTGGTTTGCTCAATTTTATTTATTTTACAGCCAGTCATTATCTCTGGGTTGTTTTGGCCTAACACGTTTATTTCATCAAAGGCGGCAAGCTGTAATGCTTCATTTCTGATCAAATGGCCTAAATGCTCAGTGCCAATATCTTCAGCCGAGAAGACTAACGGTTTATGGCGTTGTTCCCACGTGGCTAATTGATTGAACATACATTTAGAACTTTGATTTATATGCGGCCAAATACCCAATTCTGATAAGTATTTTTCGCTCGCCAAGTTAATTGCCGACACTCTTAGTGGAGTTTGTTGTAAGACAGTTGCATCTGGAATGGTTTTTTCTATAACTAAAACACGTTTTTGTTGTTTTGCTAATGCAACAGCTTGAGCTGCACCAACCATGCCCCCACCTACTATCACAACATCATAAAATTGTTGTTTTAAATCAGAGTCTTTAGTCAATGTAAACTACCTAAGAAAAATAAATATAACTATAAAAAGCGATTCATTATGCCAGAAATATAGGCAATTTAACCACTTGAATTCAAATAATAAATACCAAGTTTATAAGAGATCGAAAAAGTATTAAATAATACCCTTTCAGTTCAGTCCATTTACTTGTAAAATACGCGCCATTTTGGGGTTTCCCAACACGTTTTACGCGTATGCGTTTGTACAATAGAAGTAAGTATAGAGAAAACCATGACTAAAAAATTACATATTAAAACCTGGGGCTGCCAAATGAACGAGTATGACTCGCAAAAGATGGCCGATCTTTTGGATGACAGTCATGGTTACGAGTTTACCGATCAAGCTGAAGATGCCGACGTTATCCTCCTAAATACTTGCTCTATTCGTGAAAAAGCGCAAGAAAAAGTATTTCACCAGCTAGGGCGTTGGAAAAACTTAAAGAAAGACAAACCTAATTTAGTAATTGGTGTTGGTGGTTGTGTTGCTTCACAAGAAGGTCAACACATTCGCGAACGTGCACCATATGTTGATATGGTTTTTGGTCCACAAACATTACACCGTTTACCGGAAATGATTGATCAAGTTCAAAGCGGTAAAGGCGGTTCAGTTATCGATATCTCTTTTCCAGAGATTGAAAAGTTTGACCGTTTACCACAGCCAACATCTGATGGCCCAAGTGCATTTGTTTCTATCATGGAAGGTTGCAGTAAATATTGTACTTTCTGTGTAGTGCCTTACACCCGTGGTGAAGAAGTTTCACGACCAGTTGACGATGTATTATATGAAATTGCGCAACTTGCTGAGCAAGGCGTACGTGAAGTAAATCTATTAGGCCAAAATGTGAATGCATTCCGTGGCGATACTCATGACGGTGAAATTTGTCATTTTAGTGAACTATTAAGAATGGTTGCTGCGATTGATGGTATTGACCGTATTCGTTATACCACGTCGCACCCTGTTGAATTTACTGATGACATTATAGAAGCGTATCAAGACGTACCTGAATTAGTTGACCATTTACATTTGCCAGTACAGTCAGGCTCTGATCGTATTCTTACTCAAATGAAACGTGGCCATACGGCAATTGAATATAAGTCTCAAATTCGTAAATTACGTAAAGTTCGTCCAAACATTTCTATGTCTAGTGACTTCATCATTGGCTTCCCTGGTGAAACAGCTGACGATCATGCTAAAACAATGAAGTTAATTTCTGATATAGGCTTTGATCTCAGCTTTAGCTTTATCTACAGTGCCCGCCCTGGTACGCCAGCGGCAGATTTACCTGATGATGTGCAAGAGCCAGAAAAGAAAGAGCGTTTGCACGAGCTGCAAAACTTGATCACCCATCAAGCTCTGCAAATATCTCGTTCAATGTTAAACACTGAACAACGTATATTGGTTGAAGGCCCATCAATTAAAAACCCAATGGAACTACGTGGTCGTACGGAAAATAACCGAGTAGTTAACTTTGAAGGTCCTCATACGTTAATTGGTGGCTTTGCCGATGTTAAAGTTGTTGATGTTTACACCAACTCATTACGTGCTGAGTTTATTCGTGGCGAAGATGAAATGGGCTTACGTCAAGAAGTATCACCAGCTGAGATTTTGGCTAAACGTCTGGCTAATCAAGATGAACTTGGTGTAGCGACATTTACGCCTTAATTCTCGACAACACTATTTTAAGGATTGACCTTGTCTAACAAATTAACGACAACTGAAATATTTTTAGAGCCGGCTAACAAAGACAGATTAGCCTCGTTAATAGGCCCGTACGATGACAATTTAAAACATATTGAACGTCGTATGGGAGTTGAGATCACCTACCAAGGTAATCAATTTAAGATTGTGGGCAAACCTATAAATTCGGTTGCAGCGGCAGATGTTATTCGTTCTCTGTACGTTGATACGCAACCAGATCCTAAAATACCAAATCAAGTTAAAGCTAATGAGTTAATTCCAGATCAAGTGCATTTAGCCATTCAAGGCTCAAAGCTGCTTGACCAAAGTGACGAACAATTCAGTAATGATATTGTGGTGCGCACGCGCAAAGGTAATATCAAACCGCGCAATCCAAACCAACAAGACTATGTGGCCAATATCTTAAATAACGATATTGCCTTTGGTATTGGTCCTGCAGGTACAGGAAAAACCTATTTAGCGGTAGCTTGTGCGGTTGATGCATTGGAACGTCAAGAAGTTAAACGCATTATGTTAACGCGTCCGGCTGTTGAAGCGGGTGAAAAACTTGGTTTTTTACCAGGGGATTTAAGTCAAAAAATAGACCCTTATTTACGTCCATTATATGACGCCCTATTTGAAATGTTAGGTTTTGAAAAAGTAGAACGTTTAATTGAACGTAATGTTATTGAAGTCGCCCCACTTGCTTATATGCGTGGTAGAACATTAAACGACGCCTTTATTATTTTGGATGAAAGCCAAAATACTACGGTCGAACAAATGAAAATGTTTTTAACCCGTATTGGCTTTAATTCTAAAGCGGTTATTACAGGCGATATTACCCAAGTGGATTTACCTCGTGGTGCTCGTTCTGGTTTACGCCACAGCATTGAAGTATTAGCTGACATTGACGATATTAGTTTTAACTTTTTCCGTGCTGACGACATTGTACGTCATCCAGTTGTAGCCAAAGTAGTTATGGCCTATGAACGTCACGAAGAAGTATTAAGACGAGACAAAGCGATTAAAGAAGCTGCATATAAACAAGAAGCTGATAAGTTAAAAAGCGACATATCTGCTACAAACAACACAAGTCCAGAACAAGGCAACACGAGTAATGATTAAACTTGATTATCAAAATGCCAGTACTGAACAACAAATACCATCAGAAAAACAGTGTTTTGACTGGTTGCAGCAATTATTACCTGAGTTCCAAGAAGTTTCAGAATTAACTATCCGTATTGTTGACGAAAATGAAAGCCAAGCGCTTAATCATCAATATCGTGGTAAAGAAAAACCAACAAATGTATTATCATTTCCATCTGAAGTGCCGGCTTATATTACTGAGGAAATGGAGTTTCCATTACTCGGCGATTTAGTGATTTGTGCGCAAGTGGTTAATCGAGAATCTCAAGAGCAAAATAAAACATTTGACGCTCATTGGGCACACATGTTGCTACATGGATGCTTGCATTTATTGGGCTACGACCATATTGAAGATGAAGAAGCACAAGAGATGGAAGCTTTGGAAATAGAAATATTACAAAAAATGGGTTTCCCTAATCCCTATAACGATCAATAATCAAACATTGTGGTGTGAACAAATTTCAACCACTACTTATTTTTAGCAACACAGGAGCATTCTAAAAAGAATGAGCGACGACAGCCCCCATAGTAGCAACGGTTCATCAAGCAAAGGTTGGTTAGATAAAATTAGCCAAATATTTAATGATGAGCCACAGACTAAGGAAGATGTAGTAGATGTATTAGCCATCGCTGCACAAAACGACTTAATAGATCAGAACACTAAGAACATGATTGATGGTGTATTAGAGATTGCAGATCTTCGTATACGAGACATTATGATCCCACGTTCACAGATGATCACCTTAGATTTAACAGATGGTCCAGAAAAATTCATTCCAGCTATGATTGAATCTGGTCACTCTCGATTCCCTATCGTTGCCGAAGATAAAGATCACGTTGAAGGTATTTTATTAGCAAAAGATTTACTTAAATTGCTAATAGACCGAGACAAAGAAATTATCATCAAAGACTTATTACGTCCTATCGTTGTTGTTCCAGAAAGTAAACGTGTTGATAGTTTATTAAAAGAATTTAGACAAAACCGTTATCATATGGCGGTTGTTGTGGATGAATACGGTGGTGTTTCTGGTCTAGTAACCATTGAAGATATTCTTGAACTGATTGTTGGTGAAATTGAAGACGAATTTGATTTAGAAGAAAATCAAACCGATAACATACGTAAAGTCTCCAAACATGTATTTATGGTACAAGCGTTAACTGAGCTTGACGAATTTAATACATTTTTCAACAGTGAATATAACAAAGACGAAGCCGATACCATTGGCGGAATTGTGTTACATCAATTTGGTCACATGCCTGAAAAAGGTGAAGAAGTGGAAATTGATGGACTTATATTTAAGATCCATACTGCCGATACTCGTCGTATTCAGCAGATTACCGTGACCGTTCCAAAGTTTGATGAAGAAGGAAGTGAGTCATAAGCTTTTCAAATCAAATGATTGATACACTAAAAAAGGATTGGCGATTAATGATCCAATCCTTTTTTAATTCATCTAATCCAATATTCAGCGTCAGCTTACCTAATTTACTACTGTTCCTATTAGGTGGGTTATTAACGCTTAGTTATAGTCCGTTTCATATCTGGTTTATTCCGTTCATCACGTTTCCAGTATTGCTTATAGCAAGTTTAAATTCTCCAGATGCCAAGCAAGCTGCTAAATATGGTTTTGTTTTTGGTCTAGGTTGGTTTAGCTTTGGCCTAAGCTGGGTACATAATGCTATTTCTGATTTTGGTGGCCTTCCTCTAATATTTTCATTACTGCTTATGCTTATGCTGGCTTCTTACATGGCTGTATACCCTGCGTTAGTTAGCTGGTTATTCCATAAATCTCAGTCTAAGTTTAGCGTGCTTATTATTGCGCCTATTTGGCTTGCCGTTGAATACCTAAGATCAGTTATATTTACTGGATTTCCGTGGTTATCCATAGGTTACAGCCAATTAACCAGTAGTTTGTCCGGTTATGTGCCTATTGTTGGTGAATTTGGTTTACAAGTGATTGTGATGTTAGTTGTTTGCTTAATACTGATTTCGTTGCAACTAACGTCGTTCAAAATAAAATCTGAGGATCCGTCATCAAAACAATCTAAAGCTATAAGCAAGCCACAAACACTTGCTCTTTCAGCCATAGTAATTATTTTTATCTCTGGCCATTTGTTAACCTATTACCAATGGAATGAAAATAATAACAAACATGTTGATTTAGCATTAGTGCAAGGCAATATAACTCAAAGTATGAAATGGCAGCCTGAAAATGAAAGGCCAACCATGCTTAAGTATTATGAATTGAGCTCCCCACACTTTGATTCTTCAGACCTTATCATTTGGCCTGAGGCGGCAGTTCCCCGCATAGAGTCATCCGCCAACAGATTCTTAACTGACATAGATAAAAGAGCGCTAGATTCAAATACAGCGCTGATAACAGGCATAGTTGATTATCAAAAAGTGACAACATATGCGTTTAATAATGTTATTGCTCTAGGTAAAAAAAATACACAAGACACAATTGGCGATTACCAGTACTTAAACTCTAATCGATATAGTAAACATCATTTACTGCCATTTGGTGAGTTTGTCCCGTTTGAAAGCCTATTAAGAAAGCTAGCACCAATCTTTGACCTGCCCTTTTCTTCTTTTAACCGAGGCGATTATCAACAAGATAATTTAATTGCTAATGGATTTAATATAGCACCAGCCATTTGTTTTGAAATCGCCTTTCCAAAACAAATAAATGCGAACTTAACTAACGACACTGACTTTATACTGACATTAAGTAACGATGCTTGGTTTGGCGACTCACATGGTCCTTGGCAGCATTTAGAGATTGCTCAGATGCGAGCACTTGAGTTTGCTATGCCTGTGGTTAGAGTTACCAATAACGGCGTTACAGCGGTAATAGATGCACAAGGGAATATAGCATCATCAATAAAGCAAGATGTTGCGGATGTATTAACTTACAAATTGGCGTTATCTGAGTCTCATTCGTTTTATAAACGCTTTGGTAATTTAACCACGTTAGTATTTATTGTTTTACTCTGTGGATTTCTTATTATTAGCAGAAAGAAAAAGATATCCTAGCAATAAAATTGTTCGCTAAAATGACCGAAAAAAATGTGAAATAAAAAACAAAAAAAAACCCAACTCAAAGTTGGGTCAAAGGAATAACAATTACAACACTGAGCATCCTGCTCGGTTGATATGTATTATCCAGTAATTAATAGTTTAAGCGATAGGGGTTCCCCCTAAATTAACTTTTACCAATTAAACCGAAATCAAATAATAAATATTTAATGGATGGCACTTATGAAGTATTCAAAACTAGGTAGCAGTAATATTGATGTTTCTCGAGTATGTTTAGGCTCGATGACCTGGGGCTTACAAAATAACCAACAAGAAGCCAATCAACAAATAGACTTTGCTCTGGCAAAAGGCATTAACTTTATTGATACTGCCGAGGTATACCCAGTACCGCCATCTGGTGAAAAATACGGTGACACAGAACGTCATATCGGTAATTGGATAAGCGCTAATAAGCAAAAGCGTAACGATATTGTACTAGCGTCAAAAATAGCAGGGCCTGGATTACCTTATATCCGCGATGCTGGAAAGATCACGGGTGAAGCCGTGATCAAATCGGTTGACGCGTCACTTAAACGTCTACAAACAGATCACATAGATTTATACCAACTACATTGGCCAAATAGAACCTCTCCACACTTTGCAAAACATAGTCCAAATGATATTAACTTTACTAATGTGGACCGTAAGCAAGAGTCAGCAGAAATGTTAGAGATTTTACAAGCGATTAAACTGTGTGTTGATGCTGGTAAAATTCTTCACTGTGGTCTCTCTGACGATACCACTTGGGGTATAAATGAATACTTAAAACTCAGCGATAAACATTCGTTACCTAAAATGGTGTCTATCCAAAATGAGTTTAATTTATTGCACAATAAAGACTGGCCTTATTTAATTGAAAATTGTGTACATGAAGATATTGCATTTTTACCTTGGTCACCTCTTGCCGGTGGCATGTTATCTGGTAAGTATTTGAATGGGGCAAGACCTGAAGGCAGCCGCTGGACAATCTCACAAAGAAATGGCTTGTTTAGAAATACAGAACAAAGTGAATTAGCAATTAAAGAATATGAAAAAATTGCTAAAAATGCTGGCATAACCACAGCCCAACTAGCTCTTAAGTGGTGTGATAATGTAGATGGCGTCACTTCCACCATAATAGGTGCGACGAGTCTTGCACAGTTAGAAGAGAATATTAACGCTTTTGACTTAGAGTTATCGCCAGAGACTACTGATGCAGTGTCTAAGATATTAAAACTATACCCGGCACCGTTTTAGTCATATCGTGTAAATACATTAAGATGATATTTGGAGTGCTTTTGGTTAATTACGTGATTAATAACCATGTAATTAACAGAAAGCCTTTAAACTATTAACGCTAAATTTCGGATCCGCTATTAACTCACATTTTCCAATGATAATTTTTCAAACCATCTACGTGCGTCAGTTTCGTTGTCAAAGTATTCTATAAGTTGTATATCAGAGGTTCGAACTCTAGACTCACTGATATGTTTAAATAATGGAGAGGTACATATAATTGCTTTGGCTTTTAAATTCTGACTATCTAACCAAAGGTTGAATTGGCGGCCTTGTTCAAAACCATCTGGAGTACCACCTTCTACTGTTGATAAGTCAACCAAAATATAAAACGGTTGGTTATTCAATTCTTCAATTATGGCTCTGAGCTTTTTCGTTATCGTTCTAGTAATATCGAGATTAAATGAACCAAACATAGAAAGTTTAATTACTGCATCTTTTACTTCAATATCATATTTCATATTGTTAATTTACTTCTTACTTCAGCCTATCTTTTTTATTTTCTCAATTAAAGGGATTATTCTGCTCCAGTAAATTACTTTTTAGTTCTAAATTCACTATCAACTTGATACTTAACTTTAGATTTAGGCATAAAAAAGGCAATTAATACATATAAAAGAAAATTCATTATTAAACTACCGGTAACAAGATAAAAACTGACAAAGGTTAGCAATCTTATTACCCATACGTTAGTAGCAAAATAATTGGCAATACCATCACAAAACCCTAATAAAATTGGGTTGTGACCAATTGAAAATCGTTTTTTTCTTTCCACTTAACTCTCCTTGTTAAAACTTCATTAGTGCCATACATAGGCAACAAGTGTTAGGTTTATTATATAATTTACATAAATAACCTTTTACCACTGAGTTAGTATTGACGCTATCTTCCACAATAACAACATTTAAATACTTACTTTAGATAACATAACCGATGTTCAGAAAATGTTCACCTATATTTTTTTACTTTTAACTCAATTTAAATTAATTAATTCGCTGTCGTTAACACTTTGGAATCAAAATGAATACCGTTCCAACCTGTTTTTATAAAGTTTCGGATATTCCCATGATCACTTCCGTCTATATTAAGCAGTACATCGGTACGGTAATAATCACCAAAACATGCCAATGTTTGCGACTCATTTAATTTATGCAGTTGAGCAAAAGAAAATATTTTACAGGAACCTTCATTTGTCCCAGCTAGATTATTTACATCACCATTTTTAAAGTTAGCTGGTGTGTAATTGTAATTAGTATCAATTACTTGCATAACGTCATTAAAATCGATGGTGCTTGGTTCAGTATTTAATTTATCAAGTAATTGATCTAAATTCATAAGTTACTCTATTCTTGATCGGCTTGTTCTAAAGACGTGATTTGTTTTAGAATCGATGTGTAGTTCTCTGTTCCTTGTGCACCAGTCACTAAATGTTTTTGGTTAAATATCATAGCTGGTACGCCTGAAATACCTTGAGATGTCCAAAACTGCGCAATTTTATTCACTTCATCAGATACTGGTTCTGATTTTATAATTTGCATAGCTTCATCTTTATCTAAACCAACTGACTCAACAACATTCAGTAATTTCTCAGTGTCGCTTACATTAACGCCATCCGTGAAATAAGCAGAAAACAATGCAAGTTTAAGCTGGTGTTGCACACCTTTTTGTTCAGCCCAATGTAATAATTTATGAGCGTTAAACGTATTATAAATACGAGAGTCATCAGTGAAGTTAATGTCAAAACCTAGCGGCTTAGCTATGTCGACGATACGTTCTCTGGTGCTAACACTTTCTTCTACGCTAACACCGTATTTTTCAATAACGTGTTCTCTAAGTTCTTGCCCTTCAGGGCCCATCTGCGGGTTTAACTGAAACGGCTGCCAATGAATGTCAGCCTCTAACCCCGAGTCCGCTAGAGCTTGTTCTAACTGTTTAAAACCTATAATACACCAAGGGCAAACAACATCAGAGACAATATCAATGCGCAATTGTGGTTGAGAGTTAGTCATATTACTTTTTCCCTACTAAATAGTTTAATCCGCCAGTCACCGCAGCAACTTGAGCAATAATGCAATTTTCAGCATCCGACTTAGGACTGTCCGGGTATACTTCTGTGGTTGATACATATTCAGCGTCAGTAAAACCAGCGCACAAGCCTAGCTCTTTGGTTGGATAATTAATAACACCGAATTGAGCTAAGTCTGAACCAATCAGCTTGTTACTCTCATCCGCTGGTGCAATGTGTGTCACCTTAGAAACCGAATCGATAATAGCTTTTTGAAACTCTGGCTGAGGTTTTAATGAATCACCTACGCCGTAAAACCCATCTGGAATATTCCAAGATTTCTGTGGGATGGCATCTCTTGCGGCTAAAGCCGGTCTAAACTCAGAGTTGTCTGTATCTGTGGTTTCATGTAAATCAATGTGGGCTAATAACTCTATATTCAAGCCTAATACGTAGTCCATTATATTTTTTGATTCTTCAGCTGGGCCATCTTTATAAAACGAACGATTTGGATCAACCGCATTTGGATTCCAACGATTAATCGTTTCATACCCCCAAGGGCTAATGCATGGTGCTACTATAAAGTTAAAATGATCTGAGTATTTTACTAATTCCGTTTCTACAAAACGTAATGCGCCAAACACTCCACTGGTTTCGTAACCATGCACGCCACCGGTTACTAAAATCGTTGGTTTATCTTGTTGCCACTGTTTCGATCTGAATAACCACAACTCATAAGCCTCACTATCGTAAGACAATGCACCATAACGTTTCAGGTCAAGTAACTCAGATAAAGACTGATGGATGGATTTTATTTTAGAAACGACTTGGGATTGATATGAACGCTTTACGGTTTGGGCTTGAAACCAAGCTGACTTTTCTGCATTACCCCAAGGCTGGCCTGGAGTTCCAATTTTATAACTTTGTTCAGTCGTCATTAATGCCTCAGATATTCAAATGATAGGTGAATTGATAATTACAGATAGCAATTAGATTACGCATTGTAACAAAATGCAGGCACAAAAAAAGCCCGGTAAACCGAGCTTCTTATTATTTAATTAGTTGAGAACTAATTAATCAAGTACTACTACATTAGCAGCTTGAGGACCTTTTTGTCCGTCTTCAACTTCAAATTCAACACGTTGGCCGTCTTTTAAAGTTTTGAAACCTTCAGAAGCGATTGAACGGAAATGAACGAATACGTCTTTACCGCCTTCGTCTTGAGTTAAAAATCCGAAACCTTTCTCTTCGTTAAACCATTTAACAACGCCAGTAGTTTTTGACATGTTTGTAACCTTATAATATAAATTTTAATTACGATGAGTATTCACCGATTGAGCCTTTTAGATTTTACTTAATTGATTAGAGCTTATGATGAAATCTACAATCAAATAACAACGCACTGATTAAAATTTATATAACATAAAGCGGGTAACAAAATAATATAGCCTCTATAAGGCAAATGCATCATAGCATAACTTTCATCAACCACAAGCGCTTATTTTTTAACCAACCACATTTGCTGTAAATTTTATTTACAGCACGCGCCGCAAACACGCTATTATAGACGTAATTAATAATCATGATAAAAGATTAAGATATAAAATATGAGTGGAAATAACAGAGCAAATATACAAATTGGTTTAGAAGTTAACATTGTGCAAAAACAAGATCAACGCTCAGGTGAGTTAACAAAAGGGGTTGTAGATAAAATATTGACCAACAGCCCTAATCACCCACATGGAATTAAAGTGCGATTAGATAGCGGTGAAGTTGGTCGTGTAAAAGAGATCTTAAGCTAAAATATTAGCTTAAGTTGCGATGAAAAAATTCAACTACCATACCGTATACTCGTAGTGCTAATGCGGGATCATATCTATCGCCTTCATCACGCATAAATGCATGTTGGGCGTTAAATTCATGCCATGTAAATGAGTTTCCACTGGCAATCAAGTTCAAATGTATTTTCATACGCCCTTCATCTGGTACATGAGGGTCTTGTTTACCCCAGATCATTTGTAGTTCAGCTTTTATGTCTTTAGTTCGGGTAAAACTGTCATTACCTTTTTCACAAGGTAAGGTATCAGAATGGATATCTGTTGCATACAAACAACTTGCGGCTAATATGTTTTCATTTAACGCTGCACGATAAGCCAAATGGCCACCAATACAAACACCCATAGCTCCCATTCTACCGCTGCAATAAGACTGAGTTGCTACAAAGTCGACTAACGCTTGTGTGTCACTGTCATGATGTTCTAACGGTTTCGTCCATTTATCAGCATTGCCTTTGTCTTTACCTGCGTCGTCATAACCTAATACAGTGCCGATTGGATTAAGCTCATGAAACACTTCTGGTACTAACACCACAAAACCATGACCTGCCATTATTGCCGCACTTCTTTGTATTGGTGCGGTTAATTGAAATATTTCTGAGTAAAATATAATCGCAGGATAGGTGCCCTGTTCTTCTGGTTTATACACCTTAGTGCGCATTAAACCAGTTGGCGTTGGAATATCATGAAGCTGACTTGTGATGATCATATTGTTTTCTTTATTTTGAGGTGAACCTTTATGCTTGAGATAATAAAACACTCTGCATTAATAAACCATGTCTTAAACTTAACACTTGATACTGTTAAACTAAATTCATCATCACCTATTTGTTAAAAACTATTTAAGAGACTAACTATGAAAAAACTTTTAATTGCTTCCGCTTTATTAGTAGCGTGTTCGGTACAGCAAGTTCACGCTTGGGGCCAAACAGGTCACAGGATCACAGGCGCAATTGCTCAAATGTATTTAACTGCAGATGCAATGGCTGCAATTAAACTGTTATTACCAAATGAAAGTTTGGCTGAAGCCTCTACCTACCCAGATGAAATGCGTTCAAACCCTGACGCTTTCTGGCAAAAAGAAGCCGGAGCTTATCACTACGTAACGGTACCAGAAGGCAAGCATTACCATGAAGTTGACGCGCCAGACAAAGGCGATGCTTATACAGCGCTTGAGAAATTTTCAAAAATAGTTAAAGACAAAAGTGCCCCATTAAAAGAACGCCAAAAAGCGTTACGCTTTATTGTTCATATCATAGGTGATTTACACCAACCTCTGCATGCTGGTAACGGTACAGATAAAGGCGGTAACGATGTGAAGTTAGAGTTCTTCTGGGAAAAGTCTAACTTACATAGAGTGTGGGACTCAGGTTTAATCGACCAGCGTCAGCTTTCTTATAGTGAGTGGACACTATGGTTAAGTGAGAAAATTTCACCAGAGCAGGCTAAAGCTTGGACGACGACTGATCCATTAATTTATATTGAAGAAAGCGCTAAAATCCGTGATGGCATTTACCCAGAGGAAGAACGTGTAAGTTGGGATTATTTATACCAAAATATGCCTACGGTAAAACAACAGTTACAAAAAGGCGGTGTAAGAATCGCAGCCTATTTAAATGATTTATTTAAATAGTATGACTATGTCACTCTAAATAACTAATTTAGTTTTAGAACTGAATACTAATAAAAAAGGAAGCCGCTTACGAGCTTCCTTTTTTATTAGCCGTGTAACAATTAGATTAACAATCAAAGTAAAACTGCAATCCAAACTAATATCGCTATAAATAAACTTAGTCCCACAGCCGCAGATGCCAAGTCTTTTGCCAAACCAGATAATGGGTGAATATCTAGCCCTACTCTATCAACTACAGCCTCTATTGCGGTATTCAGTATTTCAGTAAATATCACAAATAAAATAGCTATAATTAAAATAATTTGTTCGCTAACACTTATGTTGAAAGCAAAACTTAGTGGAATAGCCATCACCAATAAAACAATCTCTTGACGAAATGCAGCTTCATTTTTCAATAACCAGTTAAGTGCTCGTGCTGTATTTTTAGCGGCACTAATAATTCTTTTTAAACCTTTTGGCTTATCATTTACGTCAAACATGTTATTCATTAATTATAATATCCAATGATTATTTAAATATATTATCTTTTAGCTTGAGAACGATTCCCCGTCCTTTTGCCGTTTGCTCTTTGCCCTGCTCTTTTTTTCTGAGCGCCTTTGGTATTCTTTCTATTGTTCACTGGCTTTTTGGTTAAGTCAGGTTCATAACCTGGTAACCATTGTTGTAATAAACGCGTATCTAAAATCGCTTCAACTTCATCTAATAAGTATTCCTCGCCAACACTTAATAGAGAAATCGCTAATCCTTGTTTACCCGCACGGCCAGTTCTGCCGATTCTATGGATATAATCCTCAGCTATATATGGCAGTTGATAATTGATCACATAGTTTAAGTCTTGTATATCAAGACCACGGGCCGCAACATCTGTAGCCACTAACGCTCTTATCTCACCGTTTTTAAACTGCTCTAATGCTCTTTCTCTTGCACCTTGAGACTTATCGCCATGAATCGATTCGGTTTTTACGCCGTCTTTCTTCATTTCTTTTGCCAGTTCATCGGCATCTTGTTTAGTGCGCGTGAATATTAATACTTGATGCCAGTTTTTTGAACCAATTAAATGGGATATTAACTCACGCTTTCTGTCGGCATCAATATTATAAACCACTTGTTCAACGGTCGCTGCTGCAGTATTACGCTGATCCGCTTCAATTAATATCGCATCATTTAACAAACGTTTACTTAAGGTAAATATCGACTCGTCAAATGTGGCAGAAAATAATAAAGTTTGTCTTGGGCTTGGCAATTTTTTCATTATGCGGCTAATTTCGTCTTTAAAACCCATATCCAACATACGATCGGCTTCATCAAAAACTACATATTCAATATGATCTAAGCTTATATTTTCGTTATATAAGTGGTCTAACAAACGCCCTGGCGTAGCAATAACAATATCAACACCTTGTTTTAACTCATCAACTTGGTTCTTAATACTCACGCCGCCATAAACTAATGCGCTTTTGATATTGGTATTTTGAGAGTAAGTGTTAAAACTTTTATGTACTTGCTGCGCTAATTCGCGTGTCGGCGTTAAAATTAACGCTTTAACTCGTTTATCTGTTTGTACTTGATACGTGTCATTTTCTTGTGAATTAATTAATTCATGTAGAATTGGCAAAGCAAAAGCAGCGGTTTTTCCAGTGCCTGTTTGCGCCCCAGCCATTACATCTTGACCCTTTAATATATGTGGTATGGCGGCAGATTGAATTTCTGTTGGGGTGTCATAACCTGCGTTATTCAACGCTTCTAATAAAAGGGTATGTAAACCTAAAGAGTCAAATGACATAGTGTGTAACGCTCATAATCTTAACAAAAAAAGATTTTAACAAATAAACGATGTGTTTTTCTGGTTAATTTATTTAATCAATAATAGCCATTGCAACTTGTTCATTTCGGGCTAATATAAGATTGTAAGCTTTAAAGCGTGTTTATATTTTTTATTAGACGAAAGTATTTATTGAACGAAAGTACAAGCTTTGAGTCATAGATTAAGCACGCCCTATTTTTCACAGTTACATTTTGTTATTAAGGTTGTTTATGAAAATTAATATTTCCGGTCACCATTTAACTATCAAAGATTCAATCAAAGAGCATACTTCAGAAAAACTTACAAAAATAAGCGAACACTTTCCCGATATCATCGCAGTAAATGTCATACTCTCTATAGACAATAAAAAAGTGGCTATGGTTGAAATGGACACTGTTTTCCACTCTCAGAAAATAACGATTAAAGAAACTAAAGACGACATGTTTCAAGCTGTCACTAGTGCAGTACAGAAACTTCATAGAGTATTAACTGATAAAAAAGGCATAGAACAAGCCAATCGAAGTGATCATGTTAATGAAGTTGAACCCGATCACACTCACGAACATATTCAGAATTTAAATCTATCTCAATAGATATCCCTCATTTATTATCATTTAATAAAACCAGTACTAGTACTGGTTTTATTTTAATTTCACTTACTGTGTAATTATTTTTCGTTTGCACGGTCTTATAGGTTAAGGTCTACTAAAATAGAGTTTAACTGATGGAAACGGCAAAATTGGAAATCAACAGTGCATCATTACAGCGTAATGCAAACCGTATATATGGCGTCGTTGTTGTGCTCGGAATTTTATTATCGGCCTATGTTTATTTATCAGCAGATAAAATTGAAAGCGGTACCTTACAATTAATTGAACACGAAATACCTATTTTTGGTCAACTTCAGCAACTCGACTCTGCACTAACTGAACAAGAATTATATTTGAATGAATATTACGCCAACCAAGATAGAGATTTATATTCTGTTGACTTCAAAAACACATCATTAAAAACAGAACAACTGTTAAAGCAACTTCTAGATTTCAATGTTGCACCGCAACAAATTACAGAATTAACCCAAGAACAAAATAAAATAATGGCGTTAGCTGTTAATTTTGATAGTAATATGCAATCTGATGTTTCTGGAAAATGGGATATAGCAAGAGAGCACTTAAGTATGTTTTCTATGTATCGCCAACAAACTAAACCGATTGTAAAAAGTATTGCCGCAGACACCGATGAACGGGTTATGCAGCAATATAAAGATACCAAACAAAACTTAAGCCAAACCTCTTCTATTGTACTAGCCTACAGCATTCTAATGCTTGTTCTCGCTACTTTCATTGGCCGCTATATTAAAAGCTTTATTTTGGTATCAGTAAAAAATAAACGTCTTGCATTATTCCCGCAACGAAACCCTAACCCTATTATAAGTTTAGATAAAAAAAATAACGTTAGCTTTGCCAATCCTGCGACAGATAAACTAGTTGCAACATTAGCCATAAGCAAAGAATTCCTTTATCAATCAATAATCGAACAAGCAAAACCAGTACAAGAGCAAATATTCCTTAGTAAACAAGTTCACGATAGATTTGAATTTTCAATTGGCAGTAAAACGTTGGATTGCGAAATACATTGGTTAAGTGACTTAGAAACTTGGGATTTACACTTGGCCGATGTCACGCAAAAGAAATTAGCAGAAGAGAAACTGAACTATCAAGCTTATCATGACCAAACTACCGGCTTGTTTAATAAAAATAAATTTTATGAAACGCTCAATTCACAGTGTGAGCAAGAAAAGCACTTTATTGCAGGTTCTTTTGAAATTAGAAATTACAGCAAGTTAGTCTCTCAATTAGGCATAGAACAGACTGAAAAGTTTGTAGTAGAAGTCACTGAATTGTTATGCCCGTTATTAGAAGAAATTATTGATGACTACCCATTTACTTTGTACCAAACCTCAGAAAAACAGTTCTCCATTATTATAGAAGCGGATTTTTGTACTGAACGCTTGCGTAAAATAGTGCATCAAATAGAAACCAAAATTGAAAGAGAAACCTTTTATAACGCCAAGCACATAGAGTTAGATTTTGGTTTTTGTTGTTTCCCTGAACATGCAAACAATAAAAGTAGCATTATGAAATGTTTAAACATTGCGCTTGATCATGCCATCGCGACGGAGCACTCCACGTTAGTGATTTATTCTCATTCACTAGGAGACTCTATTTCACAGGAACTCGCTCTTACAGAAAAATTACGTATTGCTATTAATAACAAAGAATTAGAGTTGTATTTTCAGCCACAACTTAATATTCAAAACAATACCATTGTTGGGTTAGAAACCTTAATTCGCTGGCCTACAGAGGACGGTTTTATTCCTCCAGTTGACTTTATTCCATTAGCTGAAAAGTCAGGCTTAATTATTCCGTTAGGTGAATGGATTGCAATTAATGCATGTAAACAAGCTAAGCACCTAATAGATAAAGGTTATAACGATATTGTGGTGGCAATCAACATCTCACCACAGCAGTTCCAACATCCAGACTTTTACAATATGATCGTTGGTGCTTTAGCCTTCACTAAGGTTCCAGCTCATAACATTGAATTAGAGATCACCGAAGGCGTGATCATGTACAACGAAGCCGACACTATTGATTTATTACATAAATTAAAAGCCGTTGGTCTTATGTTGTCGATTGATGATTTTGGAACGGGTTATTCTTCATTAAGTTATTTAAAACAATTCCCAATTGATAAATTAAAAATAGATCAGTCGTTCATCTTTAATATTAATACTGATGCTGCCGACAAAGCCATTGTAAATACGGTTGTAGATTTAGGTAAAAACTTAGGTCTTACCTTAATTGCTGAAGGTGTTGAAGAGGCAGAGCATTTAGATATTTTGAAGAAGATGGGTTGTCAGGAAATTCAAGGTTACTATTTCAGTCGCCCTCTTCCTGTACTTCAATTACATGAGTTTTTACAGAACAACCAAGACCAGAAAGAATTTGCATAAACCGATTGTAACGTCGTTACTAGATTTAACAATGGACTTTACCATTCGCTAAATCTAGTAAAACAAGCGTTAAGCTAACTTACTTGCTCGCTTTATTCTTTTTAACAACGCCGCCTAAACGCCCTTTTTTAAAGCGACCTACTCGTTCAATTTGAGTTTCAGTTACTTTATTCGCACGGGTTGGTCTTACTTGAGATTCAATATTTTTAAGTAATACACTTCTATTACTTACTTCATAACCCGGACGAGAAATACGTTTAATTTTAGTCCCTATTAAACGTTGTATTTTATCTACAATTTGCTCTTCTTCACGGCTAACAAAAGAAATAGCACGACCTTTATTGCCCGCACGACCTGTACGTCCAATTCTATGCACGTAATCTTCTGGTAAATACGGTAAGTTGAAGTTAACTACACAATCTAACCCTTGAATATCAATACCACGAGCCGCAACTTCAGTCGCAATAAGAACTTGAACCTTAGCAGATTTAAAATCTGATAATGCTCTACGTCTGGCACCTTGTTTAACATCACCGTGACAAATAGCTACCGGAATACGTTTACTTTGTAATGACGCTAATAATCTATCCGCTTGATCTTTAGTACTAGTGAAAACTAATACTTGGAACCAGTTAAACTCTTCTAATAAATCAATAAACAGATCAACTTTTTTACGTTCTTCCACTGGATACATAATATGATCAATGGTGTCTGCTGTTACGTTTTGCTTAGCAACACTTACTATTGTGTGATTGTTCAAAATCTTTTTGGCCAGCTCACTTACCGAATGAGATGTAGTAGCCGAAAACAATAATGTTTGGCGCGTTTTAGAAGTGAAGTTCATTAGCTTTTGCACGTCAGTAATAAAGCCCATATCAAGCATACGGTCAGCTTCATCTAATACCACAAACTCAACTTCTGAAAGGTCTACATTACAAACTTCAATATGTTCTAACAAACGTCCTGGTGTTGATATTAATACATCCACACCTTTTTTTAGTTTTGCAGCTTGGCCAGCCATTTTTCCGCCGCCATACAATGCAGTAACGTTAAATGGTAAAAACTGGGCGTAATTACCAATTGTCTCAGCTAACTGCTCAGCAAGCTCACGCGTTGGCGTTAGTATTAACGCTCTTGGTCTTTTAGAATCTGTTGTTCTTGGCTTATCAATTAGCTTTTGTAAAACGGGAATTGAAAACGCGGCTGTTTTACCTGTGCCTGTTTGCGCATTCGCTAAAATGTCTTTGCCTCTGCGAGCTGGCGTAATAGCTTGTTGCTGAATTGGTGTCATTTTACTGTAACCACACGCATCTATTGCCTGTTGCAATTCTGGGGCTAAATCTAAAGATGAAAAGTTCATGCTAATTGGTCCTAATGACTAAAATTGCAAAATAAATCTAATATTAATTGGATTAAATATATTATGCTGGGCTACAGATAAAAATTGATGGCGGAGTATACAGGAAAATCCCAAATAAGAGTTAATTGATTCACAATTCGAATAAAAAACATTCTATTATTACAACGAGCTCCAATCTTGTTTAATCCAATCACTCGCTCTTTCTGCAACCATAATAGTCGGAGCATTGGTGTTGCCTCCCATTAAGTTTGGAAAAATAGATGCATCTACAACTCTTAGTCCCTTAATACCGTGGACTTTAAGCGTGTTATCCACTACTGCTTCATCATCCGTCCCCATTTTACATGTGCCAACTGGATGATAAATGGTATCTGCTTTTTCTCTAATTTTTTCGATTAATGCTTCATCAGATAACTCATATTCATTACCCAAAGATGCCTTTCTAAATTTAGTGATTGGGCTTTGCTCCATGATCTCATTGGCCATACGTACACCTTTTAGCAAAGTCTTAATATCAGCCTCATCCGATAAAAAGTTAGGATCGATAAGTGGCGCATCAAGGGGATCACTTGAAGACAGTTTCACCGTACCTTTACTTTTGGGACGCAACACACAGGTATGATTACTATAACCATGGATTAACGATGAGCGTAAATTTCTAGCATGATCATCCACCACGGCCACTACAAAATGTAATTGAATATCAGGTCTCGCTAAACGTTTATCTGTCTTTAAAAAAGCGCCTGTTTCAGCAAAATTAGACGTTAGAATGCCTTCTCTATTAAACAAGTATTTAAAGATCTGGTTAGCAAAGTACAATACTCCTTTAAATGATAAACCAAATATTTTATGAGTATTGGCTTCATAGCTAGTGATAAAATCTAAATGATCTTCAAGATTTTTACCTACTCCAGCTAATTGATGTTTATGCTCTATGCCAAAGGGTTCTATGTCTTGTTTGTCACCAATCCCTGACAACATTAATAATTGCGGTGAGGTAAAAGTCCCAGCACTTAACAATACTTCTTTTTTTGCGCTAACAATTAACTTGTTATTGTTATGTAAAAGCTCAACACCTGTGCAGTGTTTATTATCCAGTTGCAATTTAGTTACTCGGGCATTAGTTAAAATGGTGAGGTTTTTACGTTCTCTAACTTCTGGAGTTAGATACGCTTTTGCTGCACTGCAACGTCGGCCATTCATTTGAGTGACTTGGTAACGACCAACACCTTCTTGCTCTTCTCCATTAAAGTCGTCATTAACTTTATATCCCAAGGCTTCACCGGCTTTTATAAATGCATTAGCAATAGGATGATTTGAGCGTGAATCGCTAACAAATAAAGGCCCTTTAGTACCATGCAATTCACCAGAGAAAGTTAAATTACGTTCAGCTTTTTTAAAGTACGGCAGTACATCTTCCCAGCCCCAACCTAGCGCCTTCCAATCGTCATAATCTTTAGGTACACCACGAGTATAAATCATCGCATTAATAGAGCTGGAGCCCCCTAATACTTTACCTCTAGGCTGGTAACCTTTACGGTTGTTTAACTGTTTTTGTTCAACCGTATTAAATGCCCAATTCTTATATTTTGTTGGCACGATTGATACAGCCGCTGCTGGGACATGAACGGCGGCTACATTTTTATCATCACTACCTGCTTCAATGAGCAACACATTATGATCTTCGACTTCTGATAGCCTAGTTGCCAGTACACAACCAGCAGAACCACCACCGACAACAATAAAGTCATATTCTGTATTTACCATTTTCTTCTCATAATGTGTTTAAAATAATGCTACTGGCAAACTACCCAAACATTTTAGGAGTTGCAACTTGTTATGCACTTTCACAGTTATAACAATTACCTGAATTAATATAAAAGTCATAAAAAAAGCAGACTTAATAAGTCTGCTTAGCTTTACTAACTAGAACTAACTAGATACTAAATTGTTATTTAGAATCAGCTCGGCCTAAGAATTTCTGTTCTGTCGTGCTAACTTTAATATTATCACCTGTAGAAATATGTTCAGGAACTTGAACAACCAAACCAGTTGATAAAGTTGCAGGCTTAGTTCTTGCCGTTGCAGAACCGCCTTTTAATGCAGGCGCGGTTTCTTCAATAACCAATTCAACGCTAGCTGGTAAATCAAGAGCAACTGGTGTGCCTTCAATTAATATAACGCTTAAGCCTTGAGTGTCTTCATTGATAAATAACATTTCATCTGCAATGACAGACGTATTGATGTTGTATGGCGTGTAATCTTCATTATCCATAAATACATGCTGATCACCATCTACATAAGAAAACATAGATGCACGACGTGTAAGATCTGCAAAATTTAACATATCACTGTCTTTAAATGTTTCGTCAACCTTACCACCGGTAACTACATCGTACATACGCATACGGTATAAACTACCACCGGCTCTACCTTGTGGTACTGAGCGTTCAATATCTCTGACAATCATTACTCGACCGTTAAAATCGATCGCTGCATTCTTTTTTATATCACTAGCCTTTGGCATATCACTACTTCCTAAAAAATTTGCGAAAATTTACCACGAACTAAAGTTGACGCCAAACTTTTTAACCAACTCTAGCTAAAAATTTATTATAACCAGTGTTAGGTTTCGCTTTAAATTGATATTTTGAGACGATTCACTAATTTTAAGAGATGAGTTACTCATAAACTAAATTTTAGGTCTAGTAGTATAGTGCTATAGACTTTACTAATTACAATCAGGCAATGTAAATTGAGCGAACCAGAATTGTTTAAAAATCGCTTACTTACGACAACGGAGATAAACCATGATTACGTTTACCGTCAATAATGAAGTACGTGAGTTTTCTGGAGATCCTAGTACTCCCGTGCTTTGGTATTTAAGAGATGAATTGCAACTTACTGGACCTAAATTTGGCTGTGGCATGGCGCAATGTGGAGCTTGTACTATTCATCTTAACGGCGTTGCACAGCGATCGTGTATATTACCGATTGCCGCCATTTCAGGCCAAAAAATAACGACTATTGAAGGACTAAGTGAAGACGGTGAACATCCGGTACAGCAAGCATGGGTAGAACATAAAGTTCCTCAATGCGGTTTCTGTCAATGTGGTCAAATGATGCAAGCCGCTAGTTTACTCGCAAGTAACCCAACGCCTAGCGATGAAGAGATTGTACAAAGTATGTCGGGCAATATTTGTCGATGTGGTACTTATCCTCGCATTCACAAAGCCATTAAGTCTGCATCAAAAAGCATTGCTGGTGTTGAATATTACGTTCCTGAAAAAACAGGTGAAAAAGCATGAGCCAATATTTTGATTTAACTCGTCGTCGGTTTTTAAAATCTAGCGCTACAGTTGGTGCTTTAGTTCTTGGAACTTGTTTTGTAGGTGCGGTTCCTAGAGCAATGGCTGGAGTATTAGCAAAACCATCTGAGTCTGCAAAGGAAGCTAATTTATTTGTCGCTTTGCGTCCTGATGGTATCGTTGAAATTACTTGTCATCGCTCTGAAATGGGTCAACAAATTCGTACTGCCATTGCACAAATTGTAGCTGATGAAATGGAAGCAGCCTGGGATAAAGTGGTGGTTATTCAAGGTAAAGGCGACCTTAAATATGGTGACCAAAACACCGATGGATCTCGAAGTATTCGTTACAATATGCAACGCTTACGTGAAATGGGTGCAAGTGTTCGTTACCTTATGCGACAAGCCGCTGCAACCCGTTGGGGCGTATCTTTAGATTCATGTTCAGCAGTGCAGCATATTGTTAGCCATAGCTCAGGTAAAACGCTAACGTACGCAGAATTAGTAAATGATGTGTTAAACATTACCCCACCAGAGACAGATAAAGTCCCACTTAAAAAACGCAGTGAATGGCGTTACATTAATACTGCTATGGAACATATTGATTTAAAAGATATTGTGACAGGCAAAGCCACATTTGCAGCCGATGTATTAGAGCCTAAAGCACTGATTGCAATGATTGTTCGACCGCCCGTTGTCGGAGGAAAAGTTAAAAACTTTGATGCTAAAGCCGCAAAAGCGATAGACGGTGTAGTTGATGTAGTCGAGATCCCAGCGCCAAAAGGCGCGCCTTTCTTTCAACCTAAAGGTGGTATCGCTATTATTGCTAATAATACTTGGGCCGCTATGAAAGGTCGTAAAGCATTAAGCGTTAGTTGGGACGACGGTAAAAACGGCGACTATAATTCAGAAACGTTTAAAGAAAGCTTGTTAGCGACCGTATCTTCTCCGCAAACATCCATAAGAGAAGTAGGAAATGCTGCGGCTATCCTGGCCAAATCCACTGATAAACTAGTGGCAGATTATTATGCACCGCATTTAGCACAGGCGCCAATGGAGCCACCTTGTGCAACCGCGATGTATTACAAAGATCACGTAGATGTTTGGGCAGCAACGCAAAATCCTCAAGCGGATATGCAAACCGTTGCAGCTATGGTGGGGTTGCCAAAAGAGCAAATTAACGTTCACGTTACTATGTTAGGTGGTGGTTTTGGTCGTAAGTCCAAGCCAGACTTCTCAGCAGAAGCGGCTTACCTTTCGATGAAAACAGGCAAAGCCATTCGTGTTCAATGGACCCGTGAAGACGACATACAACATGGTTTCTATCATGCAGTTTCGGCTCAACACATTGAAGCCACGCTGGATGAAAATGGTGCTATTGAAGCCTATTTACACCGTACTGCGTTTTCGCCTATTACTTCTACGTTTCAAGAAGGCGCAACCAAAGCTGGTAGCTTTGAATTACGTTTAGGTTTTACCGACAATCCTATTAACACTCCTAACATGAAGTTAGAAAATGGTGAAGCGCCAGCCAAAGCAAGAATTGGTTGGATGCGTTCCGTATCCAATATTTTCCATGCCTTTGCCGTTCAATCATTTATTGCTGAAGCGGCGCATAAAGCCGGACGTGATCAAAAAGATTATTTGTTAGAAACGATAGGCCCTGACCGCATCTTAGATGTAACTGAGGAACATGCCGATTACGATAATTACGGTGGTGACAAAGCGGTTTATCCGTTAGATATAGCTAGATTACGTCATGCTATTGAGAAAGTAGCCCAAATGAGTAAATGGGGAAGAAAACTCCCTAAAGGTAGAGGCTTAGGAATAGCAGCACACAGAAGCTTCTTAACTTACGTAGCAACAGTGGTTGAGGTAGAAGTATCAGACTCTGGTGAGTTAAACATCATTAAATCATGGGCAAGTATTGATGCTGGAACGGTAGTTAATACCGACACTGTGATCAACCAAGTACAAGGTGGTTCTATTTATGGAATTACCGCAGCCATTAGTGGCGGCATAACGTTTGATAAAGGCCGTGTTCAGCAAAGTAATTTCCATGATTACCGCGTACCGCGCATGAGTGATAGCCCATTAGAAGTGGACGTAGAGATCATTCAAAGTGAAGCTCCTCCTGCAGGTGTTGGTGAGCCTGCTACTCCGGTTTACGCCCCAGCTCTATGTAATGCTATTTTTGCCGCATGTGGTAAACGTATTAGACAGTTACCTATTGGTGACCAGTTAAAAGCTTAAGCCATTAAAAACGATTGTGATGATCACCTCTGAGCTTGCATAAAGCTCAAAGGTGGTTTTATTTTTATATCTATTCATACATTTACGAGCAATCCCATACCATGCAATTAGCTAATACCCTCGACACTCATGATGTACTGTCTGCTTGGCAAAATTATAGCCACAACAGCAGATGGGCTATGGCCATTATTGTCGATTGCCAAGGTCATAGTTACCGTAAACGCGGCGCTTTTTCCCTTGTGAACCAAGATGGTGAACAATTAGGCATACTAAGTGGCGGATGTCTTGAAGCCGATATAAGGTTAATGGCAAGAAAATGTATTTCCTTAAACAAAGTTTTGACCAAAGAATATGATGGCAGAGATGAAACCGATAGCTCATACCAAATGGGCTGTGGCGGTATAGTTTGGGTTAAATTCATTCCTCTTAATGATGCAAACAATCATTTAAACCTAACTGAAGTACTCAAGGTTTTAGAGCAACGAGAAAGTGTACGTTATGGATTAGATCACAGCAGTGATAACAATCAGAAAAACCTACCAGCAGCTATTCGCAGTTATGTAAATAGTAGTCGTGACGCGCAATTAACCATTAAAATCACGCCCAAAATTCATTTGTTAATTTGTGGCGGTGGTAAAGATGTCACGCCAGTATGTCAGTTTGCTAAACAACTGGGCTGGAAGGTGTCGGTTTGGGATCCCAGAGCCGCTTATGCTAATAAAAACGACTTAATGGATGCCGATACCATTTTAAAAGAACCCTTCTCTGTATTATCTAATTATGCAACTGAGATGAAAGTTAATTTTGCAGTACTTATGTCACATAATGTCGAGTTAGATACACAAGCGTTAAGTAGCTTAGCTAGTAGTGAAATTAACCATATAGCATTGTTAGGTCCTAAAAAGCGATTTGAAGATGTAGTAGCTGGCTGTGACGTAGATAGGTCTAATATTAAACCTAATCTATCTGGACCTGCTGGACTAGATATAGGAGGCGATTTACCCACGAGTATTGCTTTATCTATTGTTGCTAAGTTTCACGGAATTGCTTTTAACAAGTTTTAGGTAAAGGCTTTTATTTTTTAGGGATGGAGATGAAGATCATTTAACTCATTCAATTGCTCTACGGTATCAATATCAAGCTCTGCATTAGGTAACGAAAGCACCTTAACATTAGCTGACGATTTAATTAGGTTTCTGGCTCCTTTATCATTTTGTAACTCAAGAAGTTTGGGGAAATATTGTTTAGGAAATATCGCTGGGATACCTCTGTGGTCTGCATATTCTGCACAAACAATAGAAGATATGTCTTTGTGCCAATGATCTATTAATGACTGAATATCCCCTTGCGTTATATTTACCTGATCTACGGTTATAAACATTATTCCTGCACTATTTATTCCTGCACTATCTTCACCGCAATGACGAACCTCAGAGCAGTAATTAACCGCAGCTTTTATTGAACTCGACATACCTTGTTGCCAATTTTGATTAAAAACCACATAGCTGTCTTTCGATACACTGGCTAGATATTCGTTAATAACAGTATGGTGCGCACCGGTAATAATTAAAGGTTCACACTCTATTGAATCCAATAAGGCAATACTTCGTTCAATAAAGGTTTTCCCTTGATATTTGGCTAACTGCTTAGGAGAGCCAAAGCGAGAAGCCTGACCTGCGGCAAGTAAAGCTATCGTAAGCTTAGGTTGGGTTTTATTCATGTTATCCACTTTTATTGCCGCTTAAATTCATTACATAGACTAAGCACAGTTTAAGTGCTCTGTTATAAGAAACTGCTTAAGACATTATTGTTTTTCTGTTAGTTTTAGTCTTGCCACTGGCCTTAATATTTCCCCAGTTTCGTTTTGATTTACCTTTGCTTTTGCCTTTAAAAGGCACGTTAGGTAAGCCTGAAAAGTCTTGCTGTTTTGCTTGACCAACCATAGTATTCAATACTGACAACAAAGGCTGCATAAAACTTTGATAATTTACTTTTTGTTCGCAAATATCGTTAAGTGTCGCTTCCCATTGGGCGGTCATATCTGGCGTAGTCGCTTTGTCCGGCAATGCTTTTATTAAGGTCTTACCTACTGCCGTAGACTTTATCGCCTTACCTTCTCTGACTAAAAAACCGCGATTAAATAATAAATCAATAATACCTGCACGTGTGGCCTCGGTGCCAAGTCCATCGGTTTCTTTCAGTACTTTTTTAATTTCAGCGTCCGTTACATATCTCGAGATCCCTGTCATTGCTGACAACAAACTTGCATCGGTAAACGATTTTGGTGGTTGAGTTTGTTTTTGTAACACTTCACCTTTTTCGCAGTGCAACACATCGTTCATAGCAAGCACTGGAATATGCTGTTCTTGCTCATCTGTTTTATTAGAGCTGCTACTGGATTTACCCTTGTTTTGAAATAACACCTTCCAGCCAAGTTGCTGAACTTCGTTTGCATTAACTACAAATATTCCACCAGCAATGGTTAGTTCTAAATGACAATGTAAATACTGATAGGCCGAATAAAATTGAGCGATGTATTGGCGACAGATCAAGAAATAAATGTTTTTCTCCATCTGGTTTAAGTTGATATTAGCGGCCGACTTTTCTGTGGGAATAATAGCGTGATGAGCCGTTACTTTTGAGTTATTCCAAGCTTTACTTTTTAAACCTATGTCAGCATTACGAGCCATCTGTGCAATGTTTTCATCACCAGAGATTAAATGTTTCATGATGCTAGGAACTTGCGATAACTGCTCTGTTGGTAAATAGCGACTATCTGAACGCGGGTAGGTAATAAGCTTATGTCTTTCATACAAACTTTGGCAAACATCTAACACCATTTTGGCATTTAGCGAAAACTGCTTAGCCGCATCTATTTGTAAATTAGACAAGTTATAAGGCAGCGGCGCGTTTTGTTTTTTATTTTGTTTGGTGAGTTCGGTTACCAGTGCGTCTTGATTAGTGATACGTGTAGCCACGTTATTAGCTAGTTCTTGATTTGTAACACGCTTTTCATCATCACAATGGGGTAAACAAGCTGCACTTGGTTTCCACTTAGCTTTGAAAATTTGATTTGTTTGTGTGTCGTCTTGATATTGAATATGAGCATCAACTTCAAAATAGTCGTGTGGTGTAAAATTATCTATCTCATTATCACGGTTCACCACTAAACCTAAAATAGGTGTTTGCACACGTCCTACCGACAGTACGCTGTTATAACCGCTTTTCTGACCTTGTAAGGTGTAAGCACGTGTTAGATTTATACCATACAGCCAATCCGCTCTAGAGCGCGCTAGTGCCGATATAGACAATGGCATAAAGCTCATATTAGATTTTAAGTTATTTAACGAACGTTTAACTGCTGAAGTATTTAAGTCGCTAATTAATAAACGCTGAACTTGCTGTTTTTTGGTTTTACTTACTTTTAAATAATCAATAACTTCATCAACAAGTAACTGACCTTCGCGGTCTGGGTCTCCAGCATGAATAATTTGACTGGCATTTTTAACTAGCGCTTTAATCGCGGTTAATTGTGAGCGGGTTTGTGATTTAGGTTTTAACACCCATTTCTCTGGAATAATAGGTAAATGTTCAGCGTTCCATTTTTTATAGTGGGCTTGATACACTTCTGGGTCGGCCTGCTCTAATATATGACCAATACACCAAGTTACAATATCACCGTTACCCACTTCAATATGAGTTTTAAGATTTTTATGAGGTTTTGGTAATGCCGCAGCTATCGCCCGGCCTAAACTTGGTTTCTCAGCTATATAAAGTTTCATAAGATTTACTCTTAATATACTAACTTAGTGAGATATTAGTACAGTTAACTGTTTATGTATACAGTACCCATAACTGTTTTTATAATTAATTTGTATAAGAGCATTAAACTTTAGATTCGGGCGGCTAAACAAACGATTAATCAATAACGATATATTTAATTAAAATACCTAAAAGATCAGCCTGCTTGAAAGGCTTATTGATAAAATCGAAAATACCTAATGCTGACGCTTTATCTCTGTCTTCCTTACCAACACTAGCACTTAAAATCACAATAGGAATATGCTTTAGTCTAGAGTCATGTTTAATTCTATGAGATGCGGTAAATCCATCCATATTGGGCATTTGGATGTCCATTAAAATAATATCCGGCATATTGTCAGTTAAATAATCCAACGCTTCTTGCCCGTCCCCTACCAACTCAGACTTAACGCCTAAAGAGGAAAGTTGTTTTTGAACTATCATTTGATTTACCTTGTTGTCTTCTACGACAAGGATATTCATATTAGAAAAATCAATATTTTGATTATCTGACCCATTTTTTATTGGCAGATTTTGCTTATCTACGGGGGTAGATTTACCTAATTTTAACCTTATGATGAATTCACTGCCTTGGCCTACTTCACTTATCAATTGAATATCACCATGCATCAATGCACATAGCTGCTTTACAATTGATAAACCTAAACCTGTCCCGCCATATTTTCTGGTCGTAGAGCTTTCTGCTTGGGCAAATGAAGTAAACAAACGTTCCTGATCCTCAAGCTTAATGCCAATTCCAGTATCGATAACTTTAACAATTAAGCATCGGGTATCATCAGAGTCGTCTATGCATTCCCCCCAAACTTTAACACCACCAGATGATGTGAATTTAATTGCATTATTAATTAGGTTAATAATGATCTGCTTAAATCTTAATTCATCCCCGTTAACCCATAGGTCAAACGACGAACAAAACTCACAAGTTAAAGTAATCGACTTCTCATTGGCATTTTTATTTAACATTTCAATAACTGACTTAGTCACTTCAGAGGGTTGAAACGCAATACTCTCCAAAGTAAATTCACCAGCCTGCATTTTTGACAGGTCTAATACATCATTCACGATGTTTAATAAAATATTGGAGGCATTATCAATTTTAGTTAAATAATCTTTAGCAACTTCATCATTTGTTTCACGTTTGGCTATTTCGGTAAAGCCCATAATGGCGTTTAGCGGTGTTCTATATTCATGGCTAATGTTTGCTAAAAACAAATTCTTTGCTTCATTTGCAGCTTGTAACTCATTATTTTTATTTAATAACTCGGCTGTACCTTCGTTTACTTTACGGGTTAAACTTGATTTGAAGGTCACAATAAAAAATACAAACATCACGCATATAACACCAATAATACAACCGGCGACCATAATGCTTAAATACCCCCAATTTATTAAGTTGCGTTCGAAACCCGGCGTACTAGAAAAAGACAACTTGCCTTTTTTATCAAACATCTCTACATCGACTGAATGACTGAATAAACTGTGTCGGCTTTGATCATTTTGAGTGTAAACACTATTTTTACCGTAGTTTAATTGGTAGGTGAATTCATCCACACCGTATTGGTTATAAATATCAGACAGTAAAATATCAACTTCAAAAACAACCTCAACGACACCTATAAAATCTTCGATATCCTGAACGTCGGTTGTATAAATAGGATAGTAGACGAGCATTGATGTTAATTTTTTTGGCTGTTGCGCCAATGAGGTCAATGGTGATAATGCATAACTTTTAGTATTAATAGCGTTAATAACGGTTTCGCTTACTATTGGGTGGGTCGATACATCTAAACCAATTGCAGCTTTATTAATCTCTAACGGCTCAACAAAATAAATAGGTATATATAAACTTTGTTCTGGAGCGGTCACCATTCCTTTGTCTGTTAACTTTTTAATAGATATGTTCATTAACATTTCTTTTTTTAAGGTAGACTCAAACACTTCCCTATCTTCACCTTTCACATAAGGTAACCAAGCTAACGCTCTTATTTTAGTATCAGTATTGCTAATTATATTTGTGAATTTATTAAAATCATCTCTAGTCACATCAGTACTGGCTTGGAATAAACCATCTAATGACTTTAGATGATGTTTTATTCTTGCTTGAGTAATATTAAATTGTTCAATAAAAGGTTGTGTTGTACGAACAAAATTTACTTTCTTATTTTCGTAATCATCATTTGTTACAAATGAAAATATAAAGCTCACCAATAAAAAGCAGCACACGCTGGTTAATATTGACGGCAATGCGTCCCTGGCTTTTTTAACAAACTCATTCTTATATAAAAACAAGAAAATAGGTGTAAAAAATACCACACTCATAATGTCGCCAATCCACTTAACCACACCAATATAGGATAATGTAGTTATATCGATATCAACGATAAACCATAAGCTCGCGACAAAGACTAAGTTAGACCCTAGGCTTGCAATTGGCCCAGTAAGGAGTAAAAATTTCAGAGTTTGTTTGGGTTTATTAATATTAATAGGTAGTTTACAAAAGCGTATGACCAAGAATTTACTAAAGACTGGTTGCAAAAGACTTATGATAGAAAAAAGAAAAATTGAATAACTAGGTAATGAATCAAAATCTGCATCTTGAGTCATAGTAAATATCGTAGAAAGCAATATCCCTAAAAGAACCGAACGACCAAATAAAAGGTACATTCCGAGTATGACACCTGATGCAGGCCAAATAATACTGACATAACCAAATGGTAAGGTAAAACTTGTACCTAACTTAACGAGTAAGAAGTGAATACAAAAAGAAATAAGAACTAACAATATTTGTTTCAAATTAAACTACTCATTATTAACCTACTGGCTATATTAATTGGGTTTTATTCATAGACTGCTATTTAAATTTAGTTTAATAGCAAAATAAAGTGACGCTATATTGTTATGTTTAACAAATGTAATCAAGCTGCTTTATTCATTAGTTTGAAACTACATTATTATTTTCATAAAAACACCATAAATCAAAGACTAACAAAACTGGTAACCAAAATGACACTTTAGTGTTACTGAACCAACATAAATATGAAACAAAATTGTCAAATTTCATTGTTAACTTAAGTCAAACCTTACAATGAGATTATTTATGAACGAACAATGGATCTTATATTTATTATTATGTGTTGCCACGACGTTAGTACTACGAAAAGTAGCTATTAGATTACGGTTATCAAAAGCCAAACATAAATCTATGCGAGGACACAGCAAATGGTCTCGTCGTATAGCGGGCTGGATTAAATTTTTTGATTATTCACCACAACAGTACTTTAGTATTGACGATGCTCCTCTAGATATTGTAAACCAACGCATTAAAGCTTTTGATGAGCTGACTAGCAAAGCCAAAACACAATCATCTAAAACCCTTGAACAATACAAACAAATTTCAAACGACATCTCAGATGTGCAATTTACCAGTATGTATCGTGTTCCCTTTCCGTTTAGAACTCATTTACCAGAAGTCTTTAAACTTGGTTCCATGATCAATGAAAGCCAAGGCGTTAAAGTCAAAGATCTTGATGACAATTGGCGCTATGACTTATCAGGCTCTTATGGCGTTAATGTCTTTGGCTATGAGTTTTATAAAAGCTGTATTAAACAAGGATCTGAAAAAGTAGAAGCCCTTGGTCCTGCTCTTGGTTCATATCATCCATTAATTGCAGATAATGTTAGTAAGATAAAAGCAATATCGCAATTAGATGAAGTATCTTTTCACATGTCAGGTACAGAAGCTGTAATGCAAGCGGTTAGAATGGCGCGTTACCACACTAAACGAACTCACTTAGTTAGATTGTGTGGTGCCTACCATGGTTGGTGGGACGGTGTACAACCAGGTATTGGTAATCGTCGTCAAACCAACGATGTATATACTCTTGCTGACTTAAGTGAACAAACATTAAAAGTGTTATCAACTCGTAATGATATCGCCTGCGTATTAATAAACCCTCTACAAGCATTTCATCCTAATGCCGACTCAGCATCAGATGCATCACTTATAGCCAGTGACCGAGCAACTCACTTTGATAAAGCCGCTTATACAACTTGGTTAAAACGTATTAGAAAAATATGCACAGACAGAAACATAGTGCTTATATTTGATGAAGTCTTTACTGGATTTAGACTCTCTTACCGCGGTGCTCAAGGTTATTTTGGTATTCAAGCAGACATGGTTACTTATGGAAAAACCTTAGGTGGCGGCTTACCGGTTGGAGTATTGGCAGGTAAACACGAATTAATGAAACGCTTTAAAGACTCACACCCTGTGGATGTGTCTTTAGCTCGCGGAACCTTTAATTCACACCCTTATGTATTAGGCGCTATGAACGTATTCCTTGAGCGCATTGCACAGCCTGAAATACAAAAACTATACACAAGTATCGAACAAACATGGCAGCAAAGAACCTCTAACTTTAACCAACGTCTTAGCGAAGCTGACTTACCAATTAAAGTCAGTAACATGCATAGCATACTGTCTATCAGTTATACCCAACCTTCGGCTTATAACTGGATGCTGCAATTCTACTTACGTGCTAACGGCTTAGAATTGAGTTGGTTGGGCACTGGTCGTTTTATTATGAGTTTTGATTATACCGATGCTGATTTTGATCAAGTCATTGAGTTATTTATTCAAGCTGCTGAGCAAATGCAAAAGGATGGATGGTGGTGGATCTCGCCAGAACTAACCAACCAATCTATTAAACAAAAGTTCTTAAAAAACATGTTAAACGCAAGTTTTCCACGTATTAACAATTTATTTGGCAAAAAAGCAGTCGGTGTAACCACACCAATTCACAATCAAACGACAGATAGCGATAAGGTGTACTAATAATGGATAAATTAAACTCCAACGCAGCGTCATATCTTGATTTAACAAACTCTTTTAGCGACTCACATATGTCGGAAAAAGGATTTAGACAATCATTACAAGATGAGTTTAGCCAGTTCATCTCAAAGCAAGAAGAGCGTTTTCCCATTGAAGATTGCTTAAAGATTGACTTACATTGCCACGATCATAACAGTGACATTCCAGATGAACTTTGGGGACGTATTTTACGTTTGCCTGAGACTTGGTTAAAAACCAAAAAATTAGTCAAAAATTTAAAAGCGAATGATTGTGACGCCATTACTATTACCAACCATAATAACGCACGTTCTTGCTGGGCATTACAAGAAAAAAATGTAGACGTATTAGTTGCGGCTGAATTCACTTGTTACTTTCCAGAGTACGAATTGTACATACATATTTTGACCTATGGTTTTAACCAAAAGCAAGAAAACATGCTTAACAAAAAACGTCAAAATGTTTATGAATTTGTTAAGTATGCAGCCGAACAAGACATTCCATTAATTGTGCCGCATCCATTATATTTCTATACCAAGAACGACAAGATAGATATTACTCTGTTTGAAAAAATGGCGGTTATGTTCACCCGTTTTGAAGTGTTAAACGGCCAAAGAGATCTTTGGCAAAGTGTATTAACGCTAAATTGGGTAGAGAGTTTAAATGCAGAAAAAATTAATCAGTACGCTAAAAAGCATGACTTAAATCTGGCTGACTACAATGTAGATCCAAACCAAGCCAAAATACTTACAGGTGGTTCAGACGATCACACGGGTATTTTTGCTGGCTTATGTGGCTCTTATTTATATATTCCAAACTTAAAAGAAAGATTAAAAACAGAAATGCAATCTGACTTAGCTTTGGAAGCTATTAAAAAAGGGAATATCCGCCCTTTTGGCACTGTTGGTGAAAACGAAAAATTAAGTATTTCGTTATTAGATTATTTTGCTCAAGTCGCCACAAAAATAAAAGACCCTGGTTTGTTGCGTATTCTACTACATCGTGGTGGAACCTGGGACAAGGTTGGTTGTTTTGTATTAAGTAACGCCTTGCTTGAGATGCAAAAGAACAAAAAAACCATGAAATTTTTTGAATGCGTACATGACGCCCTACAAGGCAAAAAGCCTAACTTATTAGTAAAGTGGAAAGTATCTAAAGACTATCGCTTTTGTATCGACTACTTAGAGCGTATTGCCGAAAGCAGACAAAGCTCTAACGAGGTATTTGTTAAAACCGTAACTGAGTCGATTAACGAACTATTCACCTTTTTAAATCAGCTTATTAAAGACCGTATTGCAAAAGGCATTAAAAAGAATGAAGGCTTTATACCAACAGGCTTAACTACGGAAGAATTAACTCGTAAGTTCGAAATGCCAAGTCAACTTACCGCCCTATTTTTTGGTGATGGTAAAAAACAAGACAACATCAGTAACGTTCAAATAGGACAAGTGTTGGATAATTTATCTTTCCCTGTACTTATCTCTTCTATCCTTGCTGGCGCGTCATTAGCCTCTACCCGTGCTTTGTATCAAAACCGTGACTTATTAAATGAATTTGCTCACTACGTTGGCAAAAATGCACATCAAAAACGTGCTTTATATTTAACCGATACATTAAAAGACAAAAATGGCGTATCAAATTCATTAAGTGGCAAGCTAGCTGAAGTACAACGAGCTAATTTACCGGTGGATTTTTTAATCTGTCATCCAGATGCACAATCAGAGTCACATCTACATGTAGTAAAACCTGTCGCCACTTTTGATATCCCTAAATACGGTGAGCAAGAAATACGTATTCCAGATTTGATGGAAATCTCCCGAATTTTCTACAAAGGCGGATACGACAGAATTGTATGCTCAACTGAAGGACCAATGGCTGCGGTGTCTTTGTTTATTCAGCAAATGTTTAACGTACCTAATTACTTCTTTATGCATACAGATTGGATAGATTTCATAAAATGCACCACCAATTTAAGTCAATATGAACGTGACCGAGTTCGCCGTGTACTAAGAGCCTTATACGAACAATACAAGGGTGTATTTGTGTTAAACAATGAACACAAAGATTGGCTAACTAGCTTTGAAATGCAGTTAAAACCAGAACAAGTACATTTAACTGCTCACCATGCACAAAAGCGTGATCATTCAATCTTGCCAGTCGCTAAATCAAGTATTGTTGAAGGCGCGACAGAAGACACTCCAATACTGTTAGTGGCCTGTCGTGTAAGCAAAGAAAAAGGCTTGTTTGATTTACCTGAGATATTAACTGCGGCTAAAAAACAAATTCCAAACTTAAAAATAGTGGTTGCTGGCACAGGACCTGCGACCGACGAACTTAAGCTTGCTTTACCAGATGCAACCTTTGTTGGCTGGCAAAATAAAACTCAGTTAGCGCAACTGTATTTAAGCTTAGATTTATTTATTTTCCCTTCTAAGTTCGACACCTTTGGTAATGTCATTCTTGAGTCATTTACCCATGGCATGCCAGTTCTTGCTTATAACTGTAAAGGGCCAAAGGACATAATAAATCACGATATTAATGGTTACCTAGTTGATGATATTAAACAGATGAGCGAAAAGCTTGTTGAGTATTTTTCTGATACTGATCAGCAAGAAAATATGAAAGCAGAAGCACTTAAACGTTCAAAACAATATCAAGCAGAACCCATTATGCATGAATTTTTATCTAATATGGGATTAGAGCTACCACAAGGTTATAACCAAAATGTTAGAAGCAAAGAGCTTAGTCCAAGCCAAAGTCACAGTAAAAAGCAAAATCAACCAGAACCTACTCTGGCAAAGGCTTAGATAATGAAAACGACTATGGATAAACCAACAGATAAACTCACGTTTGCCGAACAAATGAACTTCTTAGTCACTAATCGTTTACCAAGACGTTGGTTAACTTTGTTTATTGGCCGTTTTAGTAAAATTGAGAATCCAATTATCACTAAGTTGTCATTAACAATATGGCAATGGTTTGCTGAGGACTTACGTCTTAATGAAGCTAAAAAAGATAAATTCACTAGCTTACATGACTGTTTTACCCGTGAACTAAAAGATGGAGCGAGGAGCATTGACCACACAGCTGATGTTGTGACGAGTCCGTGTGATGCCATTGTTGGCGAATTTGGCGAGATTAAAGATGGCCAGCTATTTCAAGCTAAAGGCTTTCCGTATCAGCTTAATGAGTTGATACCAAACACTAACATCAGTAACAAATACAAAAACGGCAAGTTTATCACTCTGCGTTTAAAGTCCAGCATGTATCACAGATTTCATAGTCCAATTAACTGTGACGTAAACAAAGTGACTTACATTTCTGGCGATACTTGGAACGTAAATCCAATCGCATTAAAAAAGGTAGAACGTTTGTTTTGTAAAAATGAACGCGCGGTTATCGACTTACATACAGGCTCTGACCAGCACCATATAACCTTAGTGCCTGTTGCAGCAATATTGGTGGCATCAATGAAATTTAACTTCATAAAACCGACCTTAGATTTGTTGTATCAAGGACCCAACGAGATTGACTGCCAACAAAGTTTCACCAAGGGCGATGAAATGGGTTACTTCCAACATGGGTCAACCATCATTTTATTTGCAAGTAGCAATTACAAATTTTGTAATGAAGTAAAACAAGGAGCGCGTGTAAATGTCGGAAATGCATTACTCGAAGGACACCTAGTTTAAACATTTGAAGAATTAACAAAAATTTACTTTAACTTTAACAACCAGCTTAAAGCAGGACTTACTTTTAATTAGGAATAACTATGACATTTTTAGAAGAGTTAAAAAAACAACGTTGGGATGACCACCGTTTCTATCACCATAATCGTATTAACCAATTTTTACACTTGCTTAGCGCAATGTGTTTTATGGTGAGTTACGCATTAGTATTTTATTACCCAGCTGCTGCCGCCTTAGTTGGTTGGTTATTATCAATGATATTAAGACAGTCTGGACACTTCTTTTTTGAACCTTTGACTTACGATAAAGTAAATCAAGTATCTCATGAACATAAAGAAGAGATTAAAGTGGGTTACAACTTACGCCGTAAAGTTGTACTGCTGTCAATTTGGGCGCTAGTCCCTGTTGTATTGTTTTTTGAACCTACTTTATTTGGTGCATTTGAAGCCCACACAAACATTTATGACTTTATTAATAACATGGCAATCACTTGGTTATTTATTGGTATAGGTGCGGTTTTATTTAGAACCTTACATTTATTTAAACTTATGGGTGTTCAGTCTGGTTTAGTTTGGTTTACTAAAATATTAACCGACCCATTCCATGACTTTAAAATCTACCGTAAATCGCCATTACACCTGTTAAAAGGTGAAATGTATGACGATATGACTGACTGGTATGAAGAAGTCCCTGTTAGCAACTAGACGACTTATTAATAAAACGTCTGGACAATAAAACAAAAACGGCAACTTAATTTAAGTTGCCGTTTTTATTTACGTTATTACTTACGCTTTGGACGTTCACTATTCAAAAAGAAGTATTTATAGAGTGATTGCCGTTATCCATCCTTCAGCTTTTAAGGCTTCAATAATAAATTCAACAGACAAGGCGGCTAAAATCATTCCCATAATACGAACAAGAATAGAAGCTCCACCAGTACCTATTACATTAAGTATTTTACCTGATAACAGCATAAATATAAGCGTTATCAATAAAACTGAAAGCATAACCAAACCAGTTGTCACTTGCTCTGTAATAGTGTGAGCATGATTATCAGTCAGTAAAATCACCGCTAATATAGCTCCAGGCGTAGCAGTAGCCGGAATAGCTAAAGGAAATACTGCAATATCATGTTCGGCATCAACTTCAACCTCTGAAGATCCAGATGAAAATACCATTTGCAGACCAAATAAAAATAAGATTATTCCACCTGATAGCTGAAATGATAATAAACTTATTCCCATAGAAGTTAATAGTATTTGGCCAATACCAATAGAACCAATTAGAACTAATGATGCATAAGCAATCGCTTTAAATGCTGTTTTACGGCGAGCTTCCACTGTCATTTTAGCCGTTAATCCAGTAAATAAAGCCATAGTACCAATAGGGTCAATTGTCGCCCAAAGGATCATAAAATCTTGTAGTAGTTTGTCTAACATTGATGAGTTTCTCTTCGTTATAGGCCATGTAGCTGGCTGAAAAAGGATTTTGAGTAAAAGAACTAAAGAAAAGGATCCGTTAACTTTTCAGTTTTTGCATTGGAAATTTAACCATTGAGATTAAATTTTTATAATTACGAATAATATGAATTTATATCCTCCTGCAAATTATCCCTGACTAACTAATAGTACGTTAGTTACTTTATCCGTCAAACTAGAATTAATAGGTTAATGAACAATTAAACACAAATACAGCACAAATTAGAAATAATGAGTTGTATTTCAGGAACATACATTGTTTAATCTAAACAAGCATTATTTAAATGATTGTTAATTATGAGTTTTTTAAGTCGCTATTTTGTACTTTCAGATCATCATACTCCCCAAACACAAGTACCCAATTGGCGAGTAAGCACATTACGTATCATTATAACTTCCGGCATTCTTCTGTGCCTGATGGTTTTCGCCCATGCCTCTAGCACAATAGTTGAATTTAAACTTGCCTACCCAAGCCTGATTATTATTGGCTTTTTAGCTACCATGTTCTTACTTTTACTGACCAGCTATAGGTTTTATACTTTTAGTGCTCATGGTTTGCTACTTTCCATTATTGCCGGCTCCGCATTAATAAACCTATTTGTCAGTAACTTAGAGTTAGCACAAGTCGGCTCTATGTACATGTATGCCTGCCCTATTCTTGCACTAATGTTACTTGGCTTTAGAACAGCACTATTTTATTCACTGCTTAATATTGTGCCGTTTTACATAATTATCAATGATATTAACCTGTTAAATTTAATAAATACCACAGAACGGCTACCAAATGACGACTTATATGTCACCGGATTAATATTTTTACTGTTTAATATTTGTATACCTTTAGCTCTCGCTCGTACTATTTTAGCCGCCAAACATTTAAATAAAGCCGTACTCAGTTCTAACACTTACCTCAAAGATAAAAATGCTCTTTACCGAACTTTTTTTGCTGAATCAAACAAAGCTAAAGTGATTATCAATAACAAATCTATTATTACCGACTTTAACCAACTTGCCGCTAGTACATTTAAATTCACTGACAAAATTAAGGAATCCAATTCAAAGCTTCATCGTTTTTTTCCTGAATTAGATCAAGTGAAATGTAAAAAATCTAAGCATTTAATCAAATATAAAAACGCAAACTTTTATGTTACTTGCGAATCATTACCTGACTCAAATTATGAAGTTTATGAGTTTACCGATTGCACTGAAGAGCTCGAGATAAGAAAAACCCTTATTAATATGGAGCAAGAGAATAAACGTTTACGTTACTATGACAATTACACTAACTTACCCAACAGGGATTGGTTTGAATTGCAATGTGAACGAGTCATGGCTAAATACAACAAAGATTTTTATGTTGTCCTTACTCACAGCGCCAGTAATGAATATTTTAATTTAAAGTTTAATAAAAAAGACGCTAACTTTTTATTAACCTCTGCATATAAACGCCTGAAAAGTAATACTGAAGGCCCATTATTATGCGCTCATATAGGGCCTGGTCGACTTGCCTTTATTATTAGAGCTCAGTCGATAAAAGAGCTCAAAACCAAATTATTAACTGAAATAAAACAAACCTTAGACGAGGCTTACCCTTTATCAGGTTCAAAGTGTCATCAGTCATTTTTGTTTGGTTTTGCCAAATACGACGATAGCGTTAAAAACAGTGCGAAAGTTATTTCCAATGCAAATACCGCATTAAAACAGGCGAACATAAACACCCCATTTAGCGGTTACAGTGAAACATTTTCAAAAGAGTTTTTAGAAAAATATGAAATTTCAATGTTACTTGATGAAGCTCTACAAAATGCTGAAGTTGATGTTGCTTATCAACCTAAAGTTACCGCCAGTGGAGAGTGTATAGGTTTAGAAGCGCTTGCCAGATGGAACAGTCCAATATTGGGCAGTGTTGAACCAAGTAGTTTTGTCGCCATAGCAGAAGAATATAAGCTGATCAGTCGGCTAACAGATTTGGTGATCCAAAAAGTATGCTCTCAAATTTCATATTGGGCACAAGCTGGCGTTACCACAGTCCCTGTAGCAATCAATATTTCGTTGGTTGACTTTAATCAAGCTGATTTCCTACCTAGATTAGTTAAGTATTTAGCCGACTTTAATGTGAAACCAGAGCAGATTGAACTCGAACTCACTGAAACATCTCTTGATGCTAATCCAGCTCACTCTTTAAAACTTATGCGAATTTTACAGTCTTGGGGCTTTATTATATCGGTGGATGACTTTGGTGTTGGTTATTCGAATATTGCACGATTAGCAGACTACCCAATTAATAAATTAAAACTAGATCGCTCTTTGATAAAACAAATTACCAAATCTTCCAGACAAAAAAGTTTAGTTAAAGCCATTCATGTTATGTGTAAAGAACTTGATATTAAATGTGTAGCTGAAGGTGTAGAAACACTTGAGCAAGTTACTATTATGAATGAAATGGGCTGTAAGGAATACCAAGGTTTTTACTTCGCAAAAGCCATGTCCGCCGGTGCTTTTTCCAAACATGTTAAAAAGTTTGGCTTAACATTTAACAACAAAAAACAAACCGTTAAAGAGTCTCTAAACTAGAGACTCTTTATCTACTAGAAAATATAAATAAATTCACAGCTGAGGTGAGCTAGCCTCACAGCTTTTATCACTTAACTGTTTATCAAAAAACAAAGTTATCTCAGCCACTTCAACACCAAATTTACTCATAGCGGTTTTGTTAAATACTCTATATTCATCCAACATATACATCCAGTCATCCATAGTAAAATGATAAGTAGAGTCGTCTATAGGAACCGCTAATTGGTATTGCCATTGGAATGCAAAACCTGATTGCTGGCCATTAGCAATGCCAATCACATCTTCTGCCGAGCCTGTATAAGCACCATTTTCTAATTGAGTTAAACTCCAAGTACGGTAAGTTATCTCACCGTCGTCAAAGTAGAACTTCTCTTTTAGCGTGCCTTGTTCTTGTTGCCAACTAGCATCAATTTCCACACAAAACCGACGAGTCACTTCGTTAGAATAATCTTGGATCATGCCCCAAGCAATCATGTCACCATTGAAGTATTGTTTAATATCAAACTTTGGGTTTTGATCTTTGTAATGTGAAATATCGGTACTGCAACTTATTAGAGTTACTGATAAAAATACAGATACGCACACCATTACTAGGGTATTTAATGCTGTTTTCATTGCTCTTCCTTTCTTATTCATTACTTATGATTTATAGCTGATCACGAGTTCATCTATTAACAACTATTTACTGACAACTCCAATTAAGCTCTGTCTTAATTCTGGTTCACTGGTATCTGGTGATAACCATATTGCTAAAAACAGTTTATAAAATTCTTCATTATCAATGACACCAATATTCATATTGTTAAAATAAAACTCGGTACTTTGATTATTTCTGTATAAGGTTAATGAATCACCTGCACTTATATTTGGCCAAAGACTCTTAAGCCGTGGGATAAATGCCTCATAATCAGATTTTTTATACTTAAGGTGCTGCCACTGCTCTACCGTGCGCTTGATTAATTCATCCGCGCTAATGTCTTTTAAATATTCAATTTTAAAAATCACATCTTGATCTGAATTTTCTTCATAACGACCAGATTTAGTAAACAAATGGCTATTGTAAATATCCCAAAATAAAACTGAAAACTGTGCTGAGCCGACTTTATTAAACGCCAAAGTTTCTAACTCTTCAGGCAACTGGTCTTGTAATAGTCGTGCTAGTTGCTTTTGAGTTTCTATGTCCTTATTTGCTAGCGGTTTTTCTTCGGCTGCATTAATCCCAAATGGACTTAACGTTGCAGCTATAAAGCATATAAAAATAAATCGTCTAGTTAACATAGTTATCTCCTTTGCGTTTTATAAAAGTCCAACACTGATAAAACAGCAGCATTAATATTGACCAAATAGGTGCTAAAACAAAATAGGTTATATAAGGACCATAAGGTAATTCGACAGCTAAAAATGAAGCACCAGCCAAATAACTAAACGGTGGAAAAACAAAGCCAATGAGTAGTTGTAATCGTTTTGATTTAGCTAAAAATTGTAAACTATGGGCAATAGTTGCTGCAAAGGAAGCCCATAACATAACTAACCAAAGTGGGATAATGTGATGTTCTGGGAACTGGAATATTCCCGAAAGTGTCAGTACTGAATCAACCAAGATACCCGTTGCGGTAACCAAGCTAATTAACACAATTTCAGTACGCCATTGCTTATTTCCAGAGCGTTGACCTTGATACAAATGATATATAAGCCAACAAAGTGTTACCGGTATAAAATCATTACCGAGTAATACTAAGCCAAACCAAGACAGATTAAATCCAATTATATTTATTAACATACATCTACATTTTTTGGTGTTTTCATGAATTTGTAGATAATACGAAGCAAAAGCCAATTTAGATTAGATTTATATAAAAATAATAACAACTAAGCCCAGAAGCTGAGTTAAGCTGCAAAATCAAGACATATATTAAATTTAACTACCATTTATTTGCTGACGCAGCTTGCCAGTCATCCAAAAATATTTCAGGCACAGTGTCATTTTCTAATAAGCACCCTGGTGTTATTACTGGATATAATTTCTCATAGGTAGTGGCATTGGTTCTATCGAGTCGTCGATAAACATGGCTCATATTGAGCTCACTTTGCGAATGAAGACCACAAGCGCCCATTAATTCAGTTAAGTTAACCAAGGTTGCTTTATGAAAGTTAAACACGCGTTCGCCTTTGCTTTCTATGTCTAGAAATTTGTAGCGTCTTGGATCTTGTGTGGCTATGCCGGTAGGACATTTGTCCGTATTACAACTGCGAGATTGAATACAGCCCAACGCTAGCATCATGCCTCGTGCTGAGTTTACTGTATCGGCACCTAGAGCAATAATACGGGCAACGTGGAAGGCCGAGAATATTTTAGCCGATGCAATAACACGAACTTTTTCACGTAAACCAACACCAATAAGCGCGCGATTTACAAATACTACAGCTTCATTTAACGGCATACCTACAGAGTTAGTAAACTCGATTGGCGCAGCCCCCGTTCCCCCTTCAGAGCCATCAACCGTAATAAAGTCAGGTGTGATCCTGGTTTCTAACATCGCTTTACAAATCGATAAAAACTCACGTTTATTACCTATACATAATTTAAAACCAACTGGTTTGCCGCCCGATAATTCGCGTAACCTTTTTACAAAATACAATAATTCAGTAGGGGTATTAAATGCAGAGTGAGCCGGTGGAGAAACAACATCTTGGCCTAAAGGCACATGACGTATTTCAGCAATTTCAGGTGTTAACTTAGCCGCAGGTAGAATCCCGCCATGACCAGGTTTTGCACCTTGGCTTAATTTAATCTCAATCATTTTCACAACATCAAATTGAGACTTAGTGGTAAATTTTTCAGCATCAAAATTACCATCGTCATTACGACAGCCAAAATACCCTGTGCCTATTTGCCAGATAATATCGCCACCGTATTTAAGATGATGAGGACTTAAACCGCCCTCTCCCGTATTGTGAGCAAAGCCACCTAATTGCGCACCTTTGTTTAATGCCATAATCGCGTGTTTGCTTAACGCGCCATAACTCATGGCTGAAATGTTAAGTACTGACGCTGAATAAGGTTTCTCACAATCAGCACCAAACAACACTCTAGGGTCTTTATTTTCAATATGTACTGGCGACAACGAATGAGTGATCCATTCATAACCGGACTCGTAGACGTCAAATTGAGTACCAAATGGGCGGGTATCTTGTACTTTTTTGGCTCGCTGATACACCAACTCTCTAAACTCACGATTAATTGGGCTGCCACTGAGATTAGACTCAACAAAGTACTGTTGAATTTCAGGACGAATTGACTCAAATATATATCGAAAATGCCCAACTAACGGGTATATGTTTAATAAGGTATGTTTTGACTGCGCTAGGTCATATAAAAGAACAAGTAAGATGGGAGATAAAAGCAATGCTAGCCAATATAGCTCGGTCAGCAATAATGCTGAGAAAGTAAAAACACAGATAAATATAATTGAATTGCGAACGCCCATATTGGTTCCTGCCTGATCCGGTAGATAATAAATAAAATTACTTTTAACAACTTTACCCCATCAATGTAGATTTATCTTTGTTTAAAACGTTTTCCCTTAGTAATTGACTATAAATAAAACACGACAACCGAATACAATTGCAAACTAACAAGCAACCGAATTAAGTTGCATATTAAAATACAACCATATATGGTTGCATAAAGTGACTTTATTAATATATTGTGATTAACAGCTATAAATAATGGGTAAATACTAATGATCGCGGTCTTAACTGGAGATATCGTCAACTCGACTAAGATGTCTAAGCTAATCTATGCCGATGTAATAAAAAGCCTTAAAGGCTTTTTGCATGACGCACATAAAAACTACGGAGCCACTGGTGAAATTTATCGTGGTGATGAATTTCAAATTCAGTACCCTACTCCTATTCATGCGCTAAAAAGCACATTACTAATTAAGCTAGCCCTGCATTTATCCGAATATTCAACAAAACCAATACAGTGCACATTATCTCTCGCTTATGGCGATTATGAAACCTACGACGAAAAACCTAATACCTCATCAGGTCCTGTTTTTATTGAGTCTGGCCGTGGATTGAGTAAAACTCAAAGGGGTGAATTATCTATACACTTTCAGCAACAAAAGGCTCAGAGAAAAGAGCAGGATGATATTCTAGCGTTAACTAAATTATTAACTGACTTTTTAAACCACCTGCTCAACAGACTCACCAAAAGCCAAGCCCAGTTATTGTATCAATACATAGAACATGACTTTGCAGAACACCAAAAAATGGCTGAATTCACAGGAACTTCACGTCAGAATATAAGCAATAGGCTCGGCAATATTGGGGCTTATTTAGTTAGGGATTACATGGCGATCATCAACAATAAAATAGCTCTACTTGGAGGAAATAGCTAATGGAACTACTTTTACTCTTGTTAACCGCACACTTTGTTGCTGATTTTTATTTACCAGCACATAACGGGAATAAAGCACTTAAAGCCAATTCGTTAACGTCTAGCTTTAACTGGAAACATGCCTCCATACATGGCTTGATTAACATTGTTGTGTTTGTCTTTGCCTCTTTAGCATTGCCTGACTCTGTTATGGTAAATGTCAGCTTTTTAGCAATGCTTACCTTTGTCGTTATTACTTGTGCATCACATTTATTAACCGACAATTTGAAGTTGCATCAAAACCTGCATCAAAATAACGAACTGGTTCATTTATTGGCCGTTCAAACCATCCATATTCTACTTATCTGTCTGCTTTGGTCCTGTATTTCGGATTTCACATTACAGCAAGTTAACGTATTTTTTAGTCATATTTTAACGGCTAAAAATATGGTTCTTGCGGTTTCCTACCTACTAATTTGTAAACCAGCGTCAGTCATTATTGCACTGGCTTTAAAAAAGCACACCGATAGTTTAAACGACAGTGACAATGCAATTGAGCACAAAAAAGCTCAAGGAAGCGAGCTGAAAAGCGAAGAAAACAGCATAAATGTAGATTTAAGCACTCCAAATAAGAAAACGACAGGCTTACTCTCAGCTGGTGCATGGATTGGTTATATTGAACGTTGTTTAGCTATCTCGTTTATTTTTATGGGACAGTTTGCTGGTATCGGTTTCTTGGTTGCCACCAAGACCATATTTAGGTTTGGCGATTTAACCAAAAACAAAGACATGAAACTTACCGAATATATGATGCTAGGAACTTTGTTAAGTTACGCTATTGCTATCTTTGTTGGTTGGAATGCTCTGCAGATTTACAAAACTCTGTAGTCAAAAAGTAAAAGTATGACATAAAAACACGAAGCCCTTTTTTAGTTAAAGAGCTTATCTACCAGGAATTAGAACAGAGGACTTAGCGCGTTGCAGCTGTACTTAACTTACTCAGCACTGTCGATATTTTATTAACAACTTTATCGCAGCCTTCAATGCTATGACGCTGCTTAAGGTACTCTGGGTTGTTATATGAAAGCCAAACGTTTTGCTCTGCATCCTGCATAATTAAAACCTTTTGAGGCAAATCAATAGCAGTTTGTTGCGCACATTGCATCAATGGCGTACCTACTTTAGGATTACCAAATATAATAACCTCAGTTGGCCTTAATTCTAAATTAACACTTTCTGCATTTTTCTGATGATTAATTCTGGCAAAGATAGTCAACCCTTTATCTTTTAGTATCGACTCAAACTTATCCGCTGTTTCTTTAACTGAATAATGACTTTGGTATGTAACTAAGCCGTCTCCGCTTATCTTATCTGGTGTAATATTATTAGAGTCACCATCATAAGAGCTAAAGTCAGCAACCGCATAGCAGGATACAAATAGAAAAAGCGCTGTCACACAAATATTTTTGTTCATAAATCCACCTAGCTAGTTATTTTGTTAGTTATTTGAAATCACACTTCTGTTAGCCTTAAGCTAAAGCATAGTTCAAACTAAATCAACTTTACCAATGAATAGGATCAACCTTGTAATACTGTTTTAATTGCTGATAAAGCATTGGGTATTTATGGTGAAACTTTTCTGACTTTTCAAAAAATACTTCACTGGCTACCGCAAAAAATTCTGCTGGATTAGTCGCCCCATAATAATCAAACAAAGATGGGATCCCAGCTTTAGCTTGTTTTCTTAATAGCTCGTATTGACTAGAAAAAACGTCGGACCAATCTTTATAATTTTGTCCTTTACCTAATATTGGTGCACCGTTGGCACTGCCATTTTCTTGATCCAGTTGATGGGCAAACTCATGAATAACCACATTATGTCCATCGTCTGGTATATGAGCGCCATCTACCGTATCTTGCCAAGATAAGACAACCTTGCCAAAACCCCAGGATTCGCCAGCAAGTGCCGTTCTATGTCGATGCATTACACCACCGGCTTCAATACTTTGCTGCTCTTTAATAAAGGCACTAGGGTAAACTAAAATAGTACCTAGTTTAGGATAATAATCCGTCTTACGATTAAGTAACAACAAGCAAGCTTGTGCTGCTACCGTTATTCTTATTTCATCGGTTATAACTACACCATTACAACCTATAAATCGCTTCTCTGCCAAAAACACCTGAATATGCTGTTTAAGCTGCAACTGCAGATCCGCTGGCATCTGTCTAAAATACGGCATACGCTGTTGAATAATACTCCGCCACTCTTTCTTAAAAGGCAGCGCTCTAACTTTATCGCGCTTATACTCACGCCAATACGGCTTAGCAACAAGAGACCCTATAATTAACACAGCGATAACAAACAAGAGTAAATACGACAAAATAATAAACTTCAGTAATTGGCTTTGTATTGAAATGAGTGCGAGGAAGATGAATATCAAGCGTCAGCTGGTTTTTAATTTATGTTTTAACTTTATCCTTTAACTTAAATGCCACCAGAACAAATTACTAATGATAGAATGATCATTATTGTCCTTTTTAATCTTCATTTTAGGTTTATGTAGTAAATGGAATATATCTCTTCAAGTTTTTTTGGTCGTTGTTTTGGCCGCTTTATTGGTAATCCAACATTTATAGAAGTTAATAACAATGGCTTAACTTTTGAAATCAAGGGGGATTCAACCAGTATCTTATGGGAAGAGCTTATTGTTCCACCTATCTTTCAGCTCAGTTTTTTTGGTCAAATAGTTACATTTATAACCGCAGAGAAAAAACATGTATTTACCATGCAAGCTTACAGCTGTGAGTATATGCAAAAAGCCAACTGTGATAATTTTTGGGCATTAGCCAATATCAAACGTGTTGAAAATATATTAGCCAGCATAAAAAAACTCACCGAAGATCGATACCTACGACAATCTTATATTGACCAAATTAACGCTTTAGTCAGTGCAGAATATACTCGCTGGTTCCCTTGGATTAAATCAAGTAAAGCACTCGCCAAGGTGTATCAAAAAGTAAAACAATTATCCTATTACCAAAACTGGGATCAACAAGCTATAAGCGAGCAACGCGAAAGTTATATCAATCAACAACTACAAGAACATAAAACCTTTTTTGATACTGTCGAAACTAACCCTTTAACACCTAGCCAGCGTAGAGCCTGTGTTATCGATAACGACAATAATTTATTACTCGCAGGAGCTGGCACAGGAAAAACCAGTGTTATGGTTGGTCGTTCTGGTTATTTAGTCAATAGCTCACAGGCAACACACGATGAGATATTACTGCTAGCTTATGGTAATAAAGCCGCAGCAGAAATGGATGAAAGAATTAAAGACAAGTTATCAACCGATAAAATCAAAGCCGCTACATTTCATAGCTTAGGTCTTAAAATAATTGCTGAAGTGGAAGGCGGAAAACCAAGTTTGTCGGTCTTTGCCGAAGATGAAAAAACCAAATTCAAATGGATTCAAAGTTATTTTGAAAAACTGATCAGTGAAAGCGCCCACTACCGAAAATTAATTGTCGAATACTTTAGCAGTTACATTGAACTTGAAAAAAGCTACTTTGATTTTAACAATCTTGGTGAATATCACCAGTACTTTAATGACAACGACATTCGTACTTTTAAAGGCGAAAAAGTAAAAAGCTTTGGTGAGCTTTATATTGCCAATGAGTTATTTTCTGAAGGTATAGAATACGAGTATGAAGCTAAATATATTCATGATGTTAAAACCATAGAACGTAGACAATACCAACCCGACTTTTTTCTTCCTGAACTAAACATTTACATAGAGTACTACGGCACCGATGAAAACGGTGACACCGCGCCTTATATAAATAAAGACGAGTACCACCAAGGTATTGAATGGAAACGAGATATTCATCAGCAATTTGATACCGTATGTATTGAGCTTACTTACGCTCAACATAAGCAAGGTGAATTACTTACTTCATTACATGACTCGTTAAAGACATTACTCGCGGAGCAAAAGATTGAGTCCACACCAGTCTCAACTGAATTTAAACTGGCACAATTAAGTGAAAGTGGCCGAGTTACCGAACTTGCTACTACCTTTGGTAAAATGGTTGGGCTTTATAAATCAGCTTGTCTAGATGAAACATTAGAGAGCAAGGTTATTGCTAACTCCGCATCCCCAAAGCAAACAGAAAAAGCTTTGGTTCTACTCAAACCTATTTTAGAAGCTTACCAACTGCATTTAACATCCCATGCTGAAATTGATTTTGACGACATGATCAACAAAGCATTAAGTTATGTTCAAGCAGGAAAATTTCAATCTCCGTGGCGCTATATCATGGTAGATGAATTTCAAGATATATCTGAGCCTAGAGCACGCTTAGTCAAAGCATTGCGTGATAACAATCAAGGTTGTTCTGTTTTTGCGGTCGGTGATGACTGGCAAGCTATCTACCGATTTAGTGGTGCGGATTTCACGTTAACCACTGAGTTTGCCAAGTACTTTGGACCAACATCTCAATCGACATTAGACTTAACCTTTCGATTTAATAACCAAATAGGTAAAGTGGCCACCGACTTTATTAGTAAAAATCCAGCGCAAATTAACAAAACAATCGAGTCGTTAAAACAACTTGATGCGCCTGCGGTTTCACTGTTAATGAGAGACACCATAAAACCAAGTGGCGCAAATAAAGACCTGGTAGATGAAATAGAAAACGGCGCAATAAATGATGTATTAGGCGCTATTATATCATCACAAATAGACAAACCAACAAGCGTCTACCTACTGGCAAGAACCTGGGCTCTTTTACCTAATAAACTAGAACTTAATAAAATAAATCTGCAATACCCATTGTTAACCATTGAGTCTCAAACCTTTCATGCATCCAAAGGTAAAGAAGCCGATTATGTGGTCATTTTAGGAATGAAAAAAGGCAAACATGGCTTCCCTTCTGAAAAAGTGACTCCTGCACTTTTGGATGCCCTGCTAGCAAAACAAGAGAATTTTGAACACGCTGAAGAAAGACGATTATTTTATGTTGCATTAACCCGAGCCAAACATCGCGCTTACATCATTACCGATATGGCTAACGCGAGTCCATTTGTAACGGAATTAATCAATGAGCATGAAATTGAACAGAACGAGTTTCCCACCACCGTAAATCAAACCTATGTTGATGATATAAACTGCCTCGTTTGTGAAACTGGCATATTAAAAAAGCGCACCGGCAACTTTACTTCATTTTATTCTTGTTCCCACTTTCCACGTTGTGATCACCAAGAAAAACCTTGTGTTAAATGCGAAAGTCCAATGACACGTAAACGCTATCTAGGTTTTAAATATTGCATAAACGACATCTGTCAAAATGTAATTCCCACCTGTGAAAAATGTAATGCCGAAATGGTGTTGCGTTCAGGTGCAAATGGAGAGTTTTGGGGATGTAAAAACTATAAAGGCAATGAGCCAACAAGTTGTAAGAACAGTATCAATGAAGCTAATATTAACTGGCCTGAGTCCGTGGCATAGCTCGTGGCGAGTAATAGTCCGTAACATAGCCTTGCGCTTTATTATGCGCACTCACTTACATCAAGATAACGCCCCATAAAGTTGAGCACAATGGCTCATTCAACTTTAGGGGCACTAAATAGCTAATCCGTCTTTTCTAGTTTTTGATACCAGAACGACGCGCCCAAAATAAACACACCTATCCCCATAAACAAAATAACTTTTTGCCATAACAAGGCATATTCGGCATCAATTAACGCAAGTTTCACTATACCTAAAGATATTAACCCAAAGCTAAATTTTACTGTGGTTAACCGACGATCTTTAAGGAATAAAATTAGCGCTCCGTGTACTGCAAGTACAGGGGCAATTAATAAGTCCAATCGATAATGGTTTAAGCTTTCTAGCAAAATAAGGTAAGTAACCGCCCCAATAACATGAAGAATTAATTCACTGTTTTTACCTAAAACCACATTTATTATCGACAGCTTAAACCTTTGTTCTTTTTTATATAAAGCCGCGGCTATATAGATAACAGCGATTGAAGCATAAAAAGGATTTTTGGTTATTAACAACCAAGACGCCAAAAGAGTCATACCGCTAATTAAGTAGACCACAGTCTTAATCTCTTTATCTAACGTCCAAATATTAGAAAGATTAAATAAAGCGCCCCAATAAAAAGCCGCGAAAATAAGCGGGAATAAAGCGTCATTATAAATACTTGCGAGCCAAATAGGCACAGCCACCCCAATTGCCAGCAATCCGCAATTACACACATATTGATATAAGGCGCTGGCTTTTCGTTTATTTAATTGTTGTGCTAATACATAACAGCTAATAAACAAAACTAAGGTGATCGCACTGGCTAAAATAGGTAACGTACCAAGCCCAAACACTAAAGCTACACTGGCTAAGCCAATCAATACTTTAGCTTCTAATACGATAAAATTATGTTTGATTTTTTGTGCAAAAAATACAGCAATCATAGGTGGAAACCACAATATCATTAACACATATTGGTCAAGATTTCGTAGCGCTGAGCCTAACCAACAGACTGGAATAATTAAATAAAAGGCAATTCTTGCACCCTCTGCAATTGGTACCATTTTACTGTCTGGTTGATAACGACGATAGTATTCAGCAAATAACCATAACTGCGCAATAATTAAAACTACAGCCGATTTTATCGCTAACGGAAATGCATAAAAATGATAATTATTCGTTGCGATGCCAACCTGTAAAATATACAAAATAGGCACTAATACCAATAAAGCCGAGAATATTTCAATACTGGTTTGTTTGCAGGCTTTTGCCCGTAGCAACAGCGTAAATTGAATTAAAATAACCAGAGGCGCAGTCCAAATACCAAGCCACAAATGCGCACAAGCCAAAATTAAAACACTTAACCATATTGACTCAATAAGCATTAACAGAGGTTTGATTTTTTTTATTGTCAGCTGATTAAACAATTCACTGTCATTTATAAAACGCGACCAAATACCTATGATTAATACCAAGCTTAAACATAAGGTCCAGCCATCAATAGAAGTAAGCGCAGGTACAGGAAAATAAGGTACTAATATCGCAGCGCCATATAATAATGAAAGTCCAGTAAGTGACTGACCTTGGTTGATCACACTAGGTAAAGCCAAATGGCGACCAATGTAAAGTAAAAACAAACCTTCCACCGCCCAAGCTATTCCCCAATAGGCTTGACCAATAACACTAATAATTGCAAACACGCCCCAAATTGCCGCGACCAATACCATAATGTGAGTAAGGGGGTGCCTGATTTTATAAAACACATAACTGGCGCCAATAGATACTAAACAGTTGAACGCAAAAATAACGCTGAGTGAGTCAGAAAATAATGACGTAGTTTGGATAAACAGATACAGGTTGGTTCCCACCAGTCCAGCCCAAAATAGCAGTGATTGTTTATGTGTATCATCACGGTTTATTAAACTGAGTCCAACATAAGCAAAAAAGATCAGATAGAACGCATCAATAAAAAATGCCGACAAGTTAGCGGTATCTATATTAACCACCCACTCAAGGGCGAAAAATACAAAAATCAAACTTATGTTAGCCAACCATCTTCCAACATAACGGTAACTAATCACTAAGCTGCTAATGGTGACAAATGCCAAAGACAGTAAATAGTAATTTGGTTGCTCTACGATAATATTAGATAACATTGGCATCAAAGAAATACCAATAATGCCTAAAGCCGCAACAACTTTAGTATCGAGCCACAAGGCAATCGCGTGTGATGATAGCGCAATAAACAGATACAATACGGCAACAAGCATGTAAGGAATGACGTGATAGACACTACCGGCAAAATAAACGGTGCTATAAAGTAACAATAAACCTAATGAAACAATGGCGGTTGAAAACTCATGAAACGATGTTTTCCTTTTAACCACAATCCCTAAAGTCATAACCAATAGCGCAGCGACAAACATCAATAACGACTTCGCCCCAGCTCCCATCTGATCAATTAATAGCTGCATTAAATAACCAAAGCCAGCCAGTGTAAGTCCAATACCTAATATAGTTAGAGTAAAGATCCCTAACATGCCACGCTCTTTATAAGATTGATAAATCTTAGCGACCGGTTTAAACCATTCAAACAGAGTCGACACTATTACATTAAGGAGTGCAGTAAAGTATGTGCTGAAGAACTTAGAAATAACATCTACTTTTACTGGTTCATCAGAAACTGAGGTTTTGATATTTGAACGAGTGCTCGCATCTAGAGTTGGGCGAGATAACCAAGCTGATGGAATTTTTGTCGAGCTAGCTGACGGCTGTACTTTCGCTGATGGCTCTTCTTTCGCTGACGGCTCTTTTTTATCAGAGGCCTTTGATGATCCTTGTGTAACAGAGCTTTGTATAGCTGGACCGTTTATAAGCCTGCCATCGGGACCCGTTATAAATGTCTCATTTGTATGAGCCGCATTAAACGATGCAGAAGCTATAAGTGAATTATCATCCAATAAAGGATCTTGGGTGGTAGATGGGTTGGACAACTCATTGATCTTATTTTCAAGGCGATCAATGCGCTGTGTAAACTCGGCTTTTAATTGGCCAAGTTCAGACTTAAGCGTGTCTATGTCAGTTTTTGCCAAAAGTTACGTCCTAGTATTCAACAAGTTAGGCTGAGTATGCCATAAATACCCTAATAATTTCACTAGAATTGAGATTATTCAAGTGAATAATAATTCGGTCGTTACTTGTTTTAGCTTGCTCCTAATTTGACTATAACTTGATTAGAATTTTACTTAAAAAACATTAGATCATTTTATTAAGAATTAGATCCTACATTTAATATTTTATTTATTTATTTATTTATTTATTTATTTATTTATTTATTTATTTAAAACATTGCACAACATTTAAAGAACCATTGGTCATTTTAATTAAAAACCAACGGTCACATTGATTATAAAATTAACGTGAATTTAAGCTAAACCATCTAAAACACAAACTATAACGCTAAATCTTATTTAAATAGGATCTAAATTCAGGATCTTTTTCCCATTTGAAAACTATGCGTTATTCACCTTATATCACTCTACTATTAACAGCCCTTTGTACATTTGCATCTGACAATGAAATGGATATTCACCAGCTACCATAGCAGGAAGTTCAATCAACTTACTTTGCTTAAGTGATAACTCTTCACTGATTTCAAAGTCAGGAAATAACACCATGGCTCCACAAGGGCTTGTATCTTCTCTTACAAACTCAATTAATGCAGGTGTCCCTGCTTTAACTTTTATTCTAGCGGGTTGATAAATTCCGTTATTCACCACGACTTTAATTCGGTTTTCTTTGGTCGCTTCTGTCTCTGCAGGTTTGTATAACCAGAACCACCAAACAATTAATCCAATAAATAAAAATCCTACAATATTAATGATCATCATAATTGCTCTCCTAGTGATCTTTGGCTTTAAATAAGCGTAATCGGTTAGCATTACTTACAACAGTTAATGAGGAAAAGGCCATCGCCGCGCCTGCAATAACTGGGTTGAGTAGAATACCAAAAAATGGGTATAACACGCCGGCAGCAAGTGGAACGCCAGCAGCGTTGTAAATGAAAGCACCAAATAGATTCTGTTTAATATTACTCAATGTCGCTTTGCTTATAGCAATGGCATCTGCAAGCCCGTGCAAAGAGCCGCGCATTAAGGTTATATCGGCACTTTCAATTGCTACATCCGTACCTGTGCCTATGGCAAAACCAACATTTGCTAATGCCAATGCTGGTGCATCGTTAATACCATCCCCTGTCATACCAACAATTTCGCCTTGAGCTTGTAGTTCGGCTACCTTTCTAGATTTATCTTCCGGTAATACCTCAGAATACACTTGGCTAATTCCAACTTTTTTAGCAACCGCATTGGCAGTCGCACTATTATCTCCGGTGATCATCACCACTTGAATCCCACTCATTTGTAGACGTTTTATCGCCGCTATCGAGTCTTGCTTTATAGGATCAGCTACCGCAACTATCGCGACCAATTTTTTATTAATGGCAAAGTACATAGGCGTTTTTGCCTCATCTGCAAGATCTTGGGCTTGTGACACATAATCATTAAGGGCAACTTCATTTGTTAGCATCAACTTCTTATTACCAAAAAGTAAATGCTTATCATCAATATTGGCCTGCACCCCCATTCCAGTAATAGCCTGAAAGTCACTTACCTCGCCTAATTCTAATTTCCGTTCAACGGCTGAATCAACAATGGCCTGTGCCAAAGGATGTTCAGAGCCTTTTTCTAAACTGGCAAGTGTGGTTAAGATTTGATTTTCAGTGTAACTATCATCTGCAATAACAACATCCGTTACCTTAGGTGCGCCTTCTGTAATGGTGCCGGTTTTATCCAGTATCATAGATGTAATTTTAGAGGCCGTTTGTAATGCTTCACCATTACGAATAAGCACGCCCGCTTCAGCCGCTTTACCAATACCAACCATAACGGACATAGGTGTTGCTAACCCCAATGCACATGGGCAAGCAATAATTAATACTGTTGTTGCCGATATTACAGCAAATGCCACGGTAGGATCTGGCCCCCAATTAAGCCAAATTAACGCACTGGCAATCGAGATGATCATAATAGTAGGCACAAAATACGCGGCTATCACATCCGCTAAGCGGCCAATAGGCGGTTTGGAATTTTGCGCACGCTTCACCATATTAATGATTTGAGCTAAAGCCGTGTCTTTACCTATGTGAGTCGCTTTAAATAAAATAGAGCCTGACTTATTTAATGTTCCAGCAACCACCTTATCTCCCGTTACTTTTTCAACGGGCATAGGCTCTCCAGTTAACATTGACTCATCAATGGTGGAATGCCCTTGCATGACAATGCCATCTACTGGAATTTTTCCACCTGGGCGAATTCGAACAATATCGTTAAGTAAAACCTGCTCAATGGCGATATCAATTTCTTTATTGTCACGTACCACTCGCGCGGTTTTTTCTTGTAAACCAATCAAACGCTTAATCGCTTCGCTAGTTCGGCCTTTGGCTTTTACTTCCAGTGCTAGGCCCAAATTAATTAAACCTATGATCATTGCCGTTGCTTCAAAATACACATGGCGAGCCATTTCTGGTAAAGCCATCGGAAATAGCACAACTATCATGGAATAAAGCCAAGCGGTTCCTGTACCTAAGGCAATTAACGTATCCATATTCGCGTTATGGTTAACTAGTGACTTCCAAGCACCGACATAAAAATGCTTACCTGAAAAATACATAATACCGGCACATAACACACCAATGAATAACCAGACCACGCGCTCAAGGTTGGTTTCAACTGTCATTGGCCCACCTAACATACCGTAAAGCATCATTGGAATACCAAGGCCTAATGCAATCCACACCTTATTCATTAAACCTGAATAGTACTTTTGATCGGCTATTTCTTTTTCATCTAATAATTCGTCATCACTGGCGTCATTCGTACTTTTTGCTTTATAGCCTACAGCTTCAATCGCCTTAATAAGCACATCAGTAGCGACTGAACCATCAACAGAAACCGTTTGTAGTGCCAAATTCATTTCTGCACGGTTAACGCCATTAATATTCTTTAACGCGGTTTCAATTTTGCCGACACAACTTGCACAGCTAGCCCCTTCTATCACTAACTCTGTGGTGTCTTGCTTATTTGTTTTCATGCATTTCTCCATTGTTATCAGTTTCAGTCAGATTTGCTTTTGTACTCTTCAATGTTTCGGTTAAAGACTTAGCTGGGTTGATTTCTGACTGTATTGCCGAGAACGAGTCCATTAAGTGGCAGATACTTTGGCTAGTTGGGGTTTTATCCGGTAAATGATCCCACTCACCAATGGCTTGTTTCATTAACTTCATCAGAGCCTGAGCATCCAGAAATTGTTGCTCAACTTCAACCAGACGTTGTTTAATAATATCTCTGACTAATTTACAGCCTGTATGATTGTTGTCAGTTTCGTGGAAAATATTGGTAATGTCTTTGACTGAAAAGCCTAAATGTCGAGCCGTAAGAATAAATGACAAACGCTGCTGTTGCTGTGCGTTATAAAACATATAACCGTTAAGCTGGCTTTTTTGTGGATGAAGTAGTCCAATTTTAGTGTAATACCTCACAGTATCAGCCGTTGTGTTTAACGCTTTGGCTAAATTACTCACTTTCATTTTCGACTCCTGTTTTATACTGCTTTTTTAGACTGTATTTAACATCTGGACTTAAGCATAAACCTAAGTGTAACACCTAGGTCAACACTTGATTTTAACTTTTATTATTGGTGTGGGGAATTAGGACTTAGACAAAAACAAAAAAAGCCGATTAACGTTAATTAATCGGCTTTTGTGGACTCAAATGTAGTCAACTGAAGCTAAGTATGCACTTAAATGTAGCTCACTTAATATTTGAGTCTAAATTTAATCTAGCTTATTTCGCATCAATTACTTTTTGATAGTATTCTTCTTTTGCAATTTCCACACACTCTTCAAGTGTTTCTTTACTTGATGTGCTTTCTTTACATTTTTTATAGTCAGCATCGGCTCTTAATTCATAAATGCGGTATGCGGTATGAATTTTTTTTCCAGCTTTCATCGCACAATCAGTCGCACTCTGTTTACTGTCTTTATCAGTTTCAGGTAAAGCTGCAATACACTGCTTTGTAAGCGCTTCGCTATACTTAGCGGTAGAAGATCCAGAGTCAGTTGCACTACAACCAGCAAGAGCTGATAACAACAATAAAACACTTACTTTTTTCATACTAATTAATTCCTATTGATTATAATTTGTGTAATCGCCTTTTAGCTGCCAAAAGCCTAGTCGGGAGATTGAAATCTAGCAAGGTTAAACCTGACTTTATTTGCATTTAGTTCAATTTTTATTCCATAAATTCAATTAATTACAAAGTAAATCTGAAATACATTATTTATAACAACAGTACCTTGAATTACATATCAGCTAGAGCCATATATAAAAGTAATTACCAAAAGTATTTAGAGGCGCTATTTTGTTATCAAACATTCCTTTCTCATTATTAGAACTTGCCCCAATGCAACAAGGCGCAACGGTTTCTGAAACATTAAATAGAAGTACTCAATACGCACAAAAAGCAGATGAGCTAGGATTTAACCGATTCTGGTTAGCTGAACATCACAATATGGAAGGCATTGTATGCGCCGCCACGTCCATTTTAATTGGTCATATTGCAGGGAAAACTAAACGTATTCGAGTTGGTTCTGGTGGCATCATGTTACCCAATCACTCGACGTTAGTAGTTGCTGAGCAATTTGGAACATTAGAAAGTTTATATCCAAACCGAATCGACTTAGGCTTAGGACGAGCACCGGGTAGCGACCAAGTAACTAGCCATGCATTAAACAGCGACATGCGCCGCGCCGAACGATTCCCAGAAGAAGTTAGTGAATTACAAAAACTGTTAGGCCCTTATGACGGCACACATCCAGTACGAGCTATACCTGGAGAAAACACCAATGTGCCTATTTGGTTATTAGGATCAAGTTTATTTAGCGCACAATTGGCTGCAGAAAAAGGCTTACCATATGTATTTGCTGGGCACTTTGCGCCGCACTTTTTACAAGATGCGGTAGCTCTATATAGACGCGAGTTTAAACCGTCAGCTACACTTGCCAAACCATACTTTATGCTCGCCTTGCCGGTTGTGGCCGCAGACACGGACGAAGAAGCTCAATACTTATCCACGACATCAAAACAAAGAGTATTAGCACTTATGCGAGGCCAAGCATTATGGTTACAACCGCCTGTTGAAAGTATGGATGGAAAATGGAGCCCACAAGAAAAAGCTCAAGTTGATAACTTTTTAGCCTTAAGTGTGATTGGAAGCCCAACGACAATTAAGCAAAAGTTAGAAACGGTAGTAAATGATCTTGGTGTGGACGAGTTTATATTCACCAATGATTTATACGACAGTGAAAAACGCCATCACGCATTAGAGATACTAATGTCCGTAAAATCGTAAATTTGAATGATCTTAAGAAAAATATTCTTAAGACGAAGCTTCTTAAGCCCTTGTTTAATAAACAAGGGCTTAGCTAAATTTGTTCCCAATACTCCTTGGACGCCATTTCCACCAATCGGCTTTTGGTACGCTCAAATTCAAACATTAACGTACCACTATTATAAAGCTCACTTTGTGGCACATAAGCGCTAATAACTAGATTAACATTACCGTCATAACATTCATCCACCAGCGCGATAAATCGTCTAGCGGCATCATCCATTGGCGCTAAGACTACCTCGCGTTCACCCGTTGTAGCCGATGAAATATTAATGTTAGACCCATTATCTTCTGTGCCTCTAGCTTTAATTCGTTCATAAGACTGTCCACTCATAGGCGGGACATTAAACAGTAATATAGTTGAGAACTGTTTCGCTATTTCTACATAATCAAAATGGCTGCGGGCACCTTGGCATAACTCACCAAATTCAAAACAAATAGCGTGAACTTTAGCCTCATCGTCTTCTGGCTTAGTTATCGCAACGTAGTTTATCTGCCTACCTAAAACAGTGATTTGATTGTCAGTCGTGTTAAGCGGATCTTGCTCATTAGGTTTTTCTACTTTGCGGCTCACAGCTTTTAAATCCGATCCATTTAAGTAAAAGCGAGTTAATAAGTCCTGATGCAAAGCAATTTGTTCATACTCTGTCTTAGCTAAAACAAAATAATTTTGCTGATAGGTTAATGCGCGATGCCTGTGATCTTGCTCACCAGATAAGTGTAAGATCTGAGTATGTTGTTCTATTGCAGCAATAGCAGGTAAAAATCGCTCACGTTGCAAACCATTTTTATAGAGTTCTTGCGGCACACAATTACTGGTGCAAATGACAACCACATTTAACTCAAACAAATACTGTAGTAAATTCCCCAACAACATGGCATCACCAATGTCAGAAACAAAAAATTCGTCAAAACATAACACCTTATATTGTTTAGCAAATTGTTCGGCTATCAGTTTTAATGGGTTCTGTTTAGCGCTGGGCTTCTTACTACTGAGCTTTACGCTGCTTAGCCTGTTCAGCTGAGTGTGTACATCTTGCATAAAATGATGAAAATGCTGGCGCTTACCTATTTTTGCATCAAACGAACTTGATAGACTATTAACAAACAAGTCCATTAAAAACGTTTTACCGCGCCCTACCTTGCCCCACAAATAAATGCCTTTTGGTATAGCTAACTTGTTTTCACTCTTACTTTTGCTTATAGGTTTTTTCTCAGCTGATAACAAGCTCACATACAATTGCTGTAACAACTCCACAGCCTGTTGCTGTGCAACATCAAAGCTTATTTGATTTGCACTAACTAATGCTTGGTATTGGGCAAGTGGCGATTTATTTGGCATAGTCTTTTGCATACTCTTTTTGATTAGCCTTTTTGCTTACTCTATTTTGGTCTTTTTAGTTTTTTTTGGCATAAATCGTATTGAGGTAAATTTTAGGGTTATCAATTTCCTTTAACAAAACCGCATTAGGTAAGCAGTCGTCGTCCACGTGATCAGAAAAATCCGATTGACTGTCAAACACCAAAATATCAAAGGCCAAACGGTCTAGGCCATAAATACCACGGTGGATCATATCTGCTGAAAAAACTAAAACGTCTCCAGCCGCTAATTTAATTTTTGTGCCGTTAGGTAAGTTTTCATTACTTAAGCGGCCGTTTTCTTCATTACGCACATCAAGCTCTTCTGGTGTATCCCAACGTTTATGAGTTTCTGGAATTAACTCCATACCAGGCTCATCAAACAAAGGCACACGTAAATGCATAACTTGGGTTTCGGTTATGGCTTTCTTTTGATTTTCAATATCATGATCGTACTGACAATCACGATGCCAAAAATCTTTTAACTCGCTATTTGGCGGATCAAAAAACAACTGGGTATTCATAAAAGATGCATTAACGGGTATCACAGTATCTATTAACGTCATCATTTTAGGAGAGCTAATAAAGTTAAACAGCTTTACTCTGTTGTCGTCGGTTAAATACTCACTACCAGTGATTAAAGAGGAATTAAACGCCACCTCCTTATAAAACTCTAAATTGTCAGACTTCCAAGCATTATGAAAAGTTAAAATGACTTCCCTTAACGCCGCCATTTCTGCTGCACTAAAATAATCTCGCACCACAAAATAGCCAAGCTCATCGTACTGGCTTTTTAACTGCTGTGGTTTTAGCTGCTGTGGTTTTAGGTGATTAGTTGAAGGAGAGTTATCGGACATGTGTGGCATTAACTGATTTAACCTGTTTACTAATATAAGTTCTAATAATTTAAACTTTGCTAATTTAAACTTTGATAATTTAAGCTCTGTGCGCATTCTAGCAATTTATAGACAGATTGAGTATCTACCTATTAAATGCTTGCAAATGGAAGACTCACCTATTAAAGATTCACAGAGCATGAATTCATAAGGTATACTTTTAACTCGCCTTACTTAGTGATCCTAGGTGTTAGTTATTACAAGTCATCAACCTAGAGTAAATACCATCGACCAATTATTTCCCACTGTTGCCGTTTCAAACCTGCAACTTAAAATTGCTACATTCAACTTGTTTAATTATTTAGAACCACCTTATGCTTATTATGAATTTGAGCGTATTTACAGTGCAGAACAATGGCGCAAAAAACAAAAATGGATCTGTGACTATTTAACCGAGCATGAGCCAGACATTATTGGTTTTCAAGAAGTATTTAGCCCAGAGTCTCTGCAAGCATTGGTTAAAAGCCAAGGTTACCCGTATTTTGCAGTAATCGACTCTCCAGAGGTTATTGACGACTTTATTTACCGAAGCCCAGTTGTTGCCATTGCATCACGTTATCCGATTGTAGAAGCCGTTGCAGTAACACCAAATACTGAGCTGATGGAAACCTTAGCGATAGACAAAGACTTCTCCTTTAGCCGTAACGTTCTCAGAGCAACAATAGACGCACCGCACATAGGTAATTGTGACTGTTACGTTGTGCACTTTAAATCTAAACGTTCAATGATTGAATTTGATGATAAAAACTCAGATCTCGCGCCAGAAAAAAATATAATCGAAAGCTTAAAAGCACAAGTTGCCGGTAGTTGGGGCTCAACGGTACAACGCGGTAATGAAGCAAGCTTGTTAATGATTGCTATGATTGAGCGACGAGAAGCCACAAACAATCCCATGGTATTAATGGGTGACTTTAATAACACCTTACAAGATGGCGTATTAAGCCACTTACTCACCAACTCACTACGCTTTATCTCCACCTTCGACCAAGAAGCTTATCTAGCTAAATATACCTTAAATGATGCATGGGATTTATTTGAAAGCGTTATCAAAAATGAAGTAGTGGATGATCTTGTAGATGATAAAAAACCAGAAATTCAACGCACACCAACCCATTACTTTGGCGGTAGTGGCTCAGTATTAGATTACATATTATTATCCTGTGAGTTCGACGCCAGTTATCACAGCAGTCTTTACCAAGTAAGCCATTATGAAACTTATGATAATCACCTAATCAATCCTATTTTTGAACACGACGGTGAAAGTACTGATCATGGAGTAGTTATGGTGACGTTGGCACTCAGGACATAAGTGCGGGATGTTTTTTTTAGATCTAAATCAAGAGCTAGAAATCTGAGTTGCAGATACTGACATTTACTTAATTTTAATTCTGTTTTTACTCAATAGATCTTATTTCGCCCCTCGGCGGTCATCAAGTAAACATCCCTGTATTGGTGACCGCCGAGGGGCGAAACCTTATAGTTCAGAAAAATACGATATCAAAATTAATAGATTAAATAACTGTCAAATTAAGGTGGGCTGGCTTTTTATTTTACACTGACGAGAAGCTACAACACAAAATACGTAGCTACATATTTGTACAAGTTAACAGACTTGTTAGCACTTTACGATTTTGCCAATATAAGCCAGCTTTCCTTAGCTCCACCAGTTAGTTTTTCTTCGGCTTTTTCCGCTGCTTTCTTATGGCCTAAATATACGCTCTGATATATAAGATCGCCAATCTCACTAGCTCTTAAATGCTCGGGAAGTTCATCAAATATTTTATGTTTTCCTTTAGAGTTTTTATTTGATGAAGCTAGAATTGCATGCTTCAAAATATGCCAATCTGATTCTTCGTAGCCAGAGTTGTACATTTGATTTCCCATATGAGTGCTAACGCCCGCCTAATCCGCATTTCGCTGGCGGGCTTTTTGCGTTGTTTGCTAAAAGCGTGACTGCATAGCATTGTCGCTTTAAGGCGTTTGTTATGTGTATTTTAGCTAACAAACCGTTTAAAAGTTATTGGTGTAACTAACATGAAAATAGTTATCAAAAAGCATGTTACTAGACCAATACTTTGTAATAAATTAATGCCTGAAAAAAACATTATAATAGACAAAGCCAAAATTAATATTTGAGTAAATCCAATTCTTCGTCTTTTAGTTAAATCCCCTGAGCCTTTATAGACCCATAAAAGCAAAATCGGTAATGATAATATTAAGAGAATTAAAATTGGAAATATGATTCCTGAGCCACCGTGAGTCACCACATTCTCCTATACACATAACGTCGCAAATCACCGGCTGTTACAAAGTGGTGTGGTTCTTGCGTAGCGGAAACCGCGCCGCTTTTAGCCGTCCGAGTGCATTTGCCTTGTTATGCTTTTTGTATATTTTGATAGATGTCTTCCATTACACAGTTGTTGTGATCTTGAACAATAGTCTGTGATTTGAACAGTTCATAAAGTTCAAAGATGCTGATTGCAATGATAATAATCACTCCCATTCCAGTGAAATCAGTAAACAACAGTATTACACCTGTCCAAAAAACCACAATATTCATTAGGCCACGCCCCCATTTACCTAAATAGAAATGATGCAGTCCAGCAATGAATATATAGTTAAGAGTTGCATATGTATCTGGATCTTTCAGCTTCTTTTCCGATTCTTTAAAAAACGCCAGCCTTCTGTCGTCTGGTAATTCTCTGACTAATTTCCGAATCTTTTCTTCTTTTTCTTGAACTTCTTCTTTAGATGACATTTTCATTTCCCATTCATTCTGAACAGAGACATCTCCCTGTCAGAATTGGTTTCATTAGCGACCTAACGTAATAATCACGGCTTCGCGTTTCCAGAATAGCAAAAAACGCTTTTGCTCTATTATTTGGAAAGCTAATGTCCAGCCGTCAGCGGCCTCTTTGTTGAGAGCTATTTCCATCTTCTTTACTGGTATGCCTGATGCTCCTAGAAATATCGTGCCTAAACCACCTTCCACGATATGAAGAACTTTATACTCTTTGAAAGCCATTTTGCTTCCTCCTTATTTGTGCCTCATGGGTAAATATACTTCGTTCGTGAGAGGCATTTCACTTTGAAGCATAACGAGGCTGTAGAATTTCTCATTCTCAGCCAATCTTTTAAATAAAAACTACAATATTTCACATTCCTCTAAGATTCAATAACTTATTCTATTTTCAATGTCTATTACATAATTATTACATTGCCACCCACTTTAAATTAAATCACTAGACTTTGTAAAATTAAAATAAACTTATGCACTTTCTGACGTTATTATCTTAGTGCTTTAGTCTAAATTAGCGGTCTAAACTGAAAATTTCAGATGTACTTACGTTTTGGTTGAATGCCGGGCACCTAACGATTTCAGAGCATTCTGATGTGGTTTATGTCGTTGTTTTTTCAATTGTAGATTTATTAAGCCAGCAACCTTCTGCAACTCGATAAGTTTGGTCGTCGTTTTAGTTGTAAGTTCTCACTGAAGTTTTGCAATACATGCTCATTACCTACTGCACCATGGAATACTTTGGTGAATTGCTTGGTCATAATTAACCAATTGTCAGGCTCTATGTTTAGCCTATCCAGTAGAGTCGGTAAGTTGTTGTCTATATGTCCTGCTTTGTCTTCTCTTATGCAACGTCCTGTCATCTCTACTAATTCTATGTATTCTTTTAATTCAAATGGAATACCATTAAGTCTGTCTTTTCTTGGGTTACCAACGAATGGTTTTAATGTGTTTGGTTGGGTTTGATTAACTGCATGATGAATGCGTTGTTTTATGCTGGTGTAGCTTGAGGTTTCTGGTGTGGTTGCCATTTTTGCTCTTATTGGGTTTAAATCGACATATGCCATGCAGGCAAGTAAAGCGGGCTCATCTAACAAGGCTTGGCATTTGAAACGTCCTTCCCAGAACCTCCCTGTGCAGTTATCTTCTTTATTGGCTTGTCTTGCTATACCTTCATTTAACACACGCATAAACCAACTTATGTCCATTAGACGCTTTCTGTAAATAACCGTAGTTTGCTCTATGGCTAGAAGCTCTGATTTACTTAACGTATCAAGTTCATTTTCTGCCAAAGATAGGTACTTTTTTGTCAGTAATGTGCCTTTAAATACTTTATGCCATCTTTTTAATACTTCAGTTGTATTCCAACTAAGTGCTTGTTGTACATTCACATGTAATACAAGGTGAGTGTGGTTGCTCATGACGGCATAAGCACAGGCTTCAATAGAAATTAAAGTGGGTGGCCTTGTTATTCTTCTATATTTTATTTGATCACATACTCAGAGTAATTTTGATGGATTGATAAGGAAGAGTTGTGATAGTTCTTTAACCATAAAAATTTGTCTATGACTTTTTGCAATTTCTCAAGTTTTTCAGCATTTAGTCCAGTCTTCCTTGCTTCCAACTCAGTCAGTTTGTCTTCAACAGCTTTAGCATGTTTTTCAAAAAATAACTTTATATGCTGTACCGATAATAAATATTGATGTGGATTTTTCGCAACTAGTCCAGCAACCATTGGGATCCTCATATCAACTGTAGATAAATTGTATCCCAAATAATCAAGGTAATGCACTCCATCGCTATCTAGCTTAATTATATTATTTCCTCCGTACATAATTTTCGATAAGTCAGTTACGCTGTCTTTTAATTGTTTGTCCTTTAATACCTCTGGGCTGAAAGCAATTCGTGGGTAAATTGCTAAAGAACTTTCGGCTTTATAAGCACTTATCAACCCCTCACCTACAGCAAATTCATCTTTTATATAGCAGTACTTAGTCGAGATACCACCGCGAAGAAAAAGCCCTTTTTGCGAAAAGCAACTAAAGATAATTGCTTGCAATCTCATCAAAATAATGAAAAGAGCATTAGCCGAATGCATATATTTCATTTTGATTTTTTTTAAGGTCCGAACTTCTTTAGGGCTAAAAGTTATAATCAGAGAGTCTGATACAAAAGCATGTTTGACGTCATAATACTCATATAAATTAAACGCTTTATCTTTCTTATATTGTTCTTTGACTTCTGTCCGATTGGTGAAGTTTAATCCAGCTTTGTTTTCTTCCATGAACGCAATGAATTCTTTGGCTTTAGCTTCAGAATTAATAGCACCATTGATATCTCTATACCCCAACATATCAATAAATAACGTCCATTGTACTAATTTCACATTATTTCTCCGAATATAAAATATAACGCCCAAAGCATCCGCTAACTTTGTTTGTTATTTCTTATTCTCCGACTTACCTTCAACATAATTTATAAACGCAGAACAAACTACCAACATAAATTTTGCATCATGATAGTCATTATTATCTTTTTCCATTAAAGCATGACGAATCCCGCCTTCATCGGAGCTGAAACCGTACAAACTGCTAAATGCTGTTTTTAAGGCAGGATGCAACTCGATTTCACTTTCTAGCTTCTTAATCAGCTGACCAAGAGTCCCAGTCTCGACCCCAAGTATTTGTGCAACCAAACTTTCAACTGCAGAAACAGATTCTTTAATAGAATTTCGATAGTCAGGTTGATTCCTATCAGACAAAAGCTCGAGCGAACGACGAATATGCGTTGTTACCGGACCGAATTTGCTTTCCAAGGCATCTTCAATTTCTTGTATTTCTTGTTGCTCAGTAATTCTAGTTATAACTCCGTCAACGAAGCGATAAGCCGACATTTCTTTCTCAAAAAGATCGTTACAGGCTTTATAAAATGCATCCTTAAATTGATAGCGGTTATAATTGTTGGCAATAAATTCTATGAAGTCATATGCTTCATACCATTCACTCTCGAAAAAATGATGCCTGAGCTGAGATAAGACTTTACTCCAGTCATTATCAAGGTTATCTAATGGCTTCTTAAAATAATTAAACCAAAGCTTTGTACTGAGATAATAAAGCTCTTTATTGGAAGACTCTGAAATATAATAGCCGCCATGCATAGCAGATGAGTTGCTTGCGTCATCCCAGCAATAAAGTTTAAGAAGACTCCATAGTCCGCTCCTCAGAGGATCATCCATTGATTCAATTTGAATTATTTCCCTAACTGGCTTATATCCATATCTTTCAGAAAAGCTCATTCATTCTCCTTGAGAGATAACGAGGCTGTAGAATAACTCCTACAACCAAATTTAATTAAAAAGCGAGTCCCTAAAATAAACCATTTAAGGAATTAGGTAATGCATTTGGAATCCAAAAAACAGGCTGTTTTTCTTAATAAAGAGTTATTCTACGACCTTAACAGCTTGTTATAACTCATTCCATATATGTGTACTCTCTGCCTGATAGAAATGAACGGTACATGTACTAAAAGATGAAAGTGCATTTGCTTTTGTTCTTCTGTTCTCCCAAGAATTAGCGTCTCCATATATGCTTACGTATACATCTCTAATCCCACTTCGATCAACTTTATCAAAGATGTGTGTATCTGTTTCATCCATTGAATGTCCGTAAATCACAAGTGAATCACTAATTTTACCTAATTGGGTATAGCAATAATTTAAATATGGATTGTGCAATATTTTATCTAGTTTTTTGTGATGATTTGGTTCCGCAACAAAAATCGGAAAATTATTTTTATCCAAATTAGCTTTCACTTGATCGATGATGGTTTCGCCATACTCAGTATAAGTATGCTTTTTGATTACTCCTCCCTCATCGTAAAGATGAAGGCCGCCATGAAGAAAAAACACATTTTGATCAGTTTCTTCACCGGTCCATGTACGATTACCTCGAAATCCATCATCAGTTGTAAAGTTATCAGGTTCCAATTCATTCATGTTTCTAGCCCAGTACATCAGCAAGTCGTAATTTAAAGTAAAAATATTATTAAATGAATTTAAGAAGTTTCTGGCTAATTCATATTGTTCATTAGTTATATTATTTGGAACACTTGGGTGTGTATCTGCAATAGTAGTAACAAGTGTTGATTTCAGTTTTTCAGCATCAAGTTGAATACCTTCTACAAAAGCTGGATATTCATTAAATGATTGGCTGACATAGATACTAGAAATCATTGTTTGCATGACAGTTTCAAAGTCGTAAGTACCCAACTTATGAAAAATACTTTTTATTGCTTGATCTCTAGAGCCAAAATTTGCTGATGCAAGGAGGTTTTTATAATTGAAGATATTGTAATCCCAGGCTTGAGAAAAACCATTGCCCAATAAAAGACTCACCTCTTTATCCTCAATTTCTTCGAGGACTTGCGCAAATAATTTCAATTTGACTCCTTGAGTTATAACGCCCTGTTAACAGGCAAAAAATAGTTGGTTAAAATTAGCGACGAAGGAGCAAAACCAACTGTTTTTTGTCCTTGTTTAACAGCTTGTTATACATCATTGCTCGACACTTAGTTTAGTGGTGGTAATTTATTGTCACACCTTTGAGCATTTGAGTGAGCTAGAACCTTTCCTGCAGAAGTTATTGTCAGAAGTGTTGGTATGTTATCCCACCACTCTTTTAAAACCATTAAGCTTTGTCTTTTATCCCATTCAGCCATGAACGACTCGATATTTTTTTGCTTCAGAGTTCCGTCTTGAGAATAAAGATCATATACAGAGTTAATAGCTTTAATCTGCTCTTTAGTTAATTCTACAGGAACAAGAACTAATTGCCCCTCGTGTAAAACCCGTTGATGCAATGTGATAGATTCAATCTGTCTTCTATTAGAAACTATAAGCCTTTGAAAGCCAGCATTGAAACTATGGTCGGTTAGCAAATCTAGAGGTAACTGATTTGAATTTAGTATTTCAATTGCCTTTGTATAACTATCGGAATTTTTTTCAATTCCTACATCAGTGTAACCAGATAAAATTTCAGGGTAATACTGTTGAATCTTTTTTAGGCTACCAAATGAATTTAATCTTACTGCGCTCAATATATCCAGATGATCTAGCCACTCTTGGCCTACAGGTAGTTCACCATAAAGAATCTTCCCGAATAAGTCATTAAGTACATCTAATCCTTGAGTAATATTACCAGTTACTGGAAAGAAACTATTAACTGCATGGGCTACAGTTAAACCAAGTAAAGCGTCATCGGCAACTTTATCTACAATTCCCACCGCAAGGCTAATACCAGCACGAGCAATACGGTTTTCACCTTTTTGAAACCTATGAACAAGTAATTCGGATAATAAGTCGTAGTCAGCGGTTCTTTCAGTTGATGCTGCCGTTTTCTGAGCTTCAATAACTAGCAGTTGGAAACTTGGATCTGCAAAAGCCTCTAATGCACCATCGACCTGTTCCATTTTAGGCATGAGACTATTTTCGAATTCTGAAACTCTTGAGTTTGCAATTTCTAATGCTTCTTGGGTATATTCCTTTCTCAACTGCAAGTTCATTTCCTGAAAAACCTCACGTGCACGCTTTTCATCAATACCAAGTTGCATCACCATATTCTCAGCTTGGATATTCGTCGAGTTATCACCACCTTTTTGGCTCTGCCTACTCATCATCCTTTTTACCACCCAAACTTAAATTTCCACCGACTTGTATATTGGTTGAGTTATCACCACCTTTTTGAACTTGCTTGTTTCTTCGAGAAGAAATGAACCATCCGATGATCGCAATAGGTATGGCAATAGCAACCCCACTAAAAAGCCAGTCTTTATTTTCCGCAATCCATTCCATATGCACATACTCCTATGATGTATAACAATTTAATCAGAGGACGATTGCCTAAGTTTCTGACAACGCGGTTCCTCTTATTTATTTTCAACTATTAATATCAAACCTCTACAACATTTACCACACCTTTGTTACGTAACGACTCGGGTTTTTGTGATCCCCCAAGGATGGGCATTATTCCTGTTTTCTTGACTTGGTAGGAAACCCACCAACACTGTATATAAACGCAGCCATCAAGTGAGAGTGTAATGAAAACAAGATCGCCACTTTTAAACTTCTAACAAAAAGCGAACCGTCAGGTTCGTCCTGCTTTTAATCTTTGTTATTTTTCAGCTTTTTGCTCTTGCTTTTCCTCTCCATCTAAATATTCCCGAAATAAAATAAGTTTTCCAAAATATGAGACATTAATCCATGGATGGATGTAATTAGAACAACGCAGGACGCAGTTGTCGGGGACGTCGAATAAGGGATGGTGTTCAGGGACGAATGTACATCCCGTTTTTGAGGATGAAACTTAGTTTTATTGAGGATAAGAATATTGATAGGAGCGGCGCACTGTTTCATTATAAGAGCGCCTACCTTTTTGGCTGTTGAAAAAGGTATGGTCGAGTACAGGGATGTATTATTGATGGCCGCCATGGATGTACTCGCTTAGGTTGTCTATCTATTCATAAATACTAAAACTGACGACCTGCCACATCAGGGATGATGGGATGTCATCAATACAGGGATGTTTACTTGATGACCGCCGAGAGGTGAAACGGCTGTAGTCACGAGCTTTGAGTAAAAAAACCAATTAAGCCCTTAAAAATATTAAACCGATTATATCTAATCGCCCTAACCTTTAATCGCCTTTATATTTATGCAACGTCTTCTTAGGGATATGGCAATAATCATTGGGGAAACGGGTTAGTCTTTCCTGGTGTTCTTCATCGCTTTTTACATAATTAGTAAGCGGTAGAACTTCAACAACTATCTTATCGGCGTCATCACGGTTGGTTATGTAGTCAGTGGCGATTTCTAGATGGCGTGGTTGCTTACTGTATATGCCGGTTCTATATTTTTCGCCAACATCTTCCCCTTGTTTATTGACGCTGTAAGGGTCAATTATTTCAAACAAGTAACCGATAAGTTGATTTAGGTTAACTTGGTTTGTATCAAAGCTTACTTTTACGCACTCGGTATAACCGTCATAGCTGCTATTAGTTGTGTTGCTTGAACCATTAGCTCGGCCTGCTTCTGTTGCCTGTACACCAGGTAAGTGCTTCATAAACTCTTGCACTCCCCAAAGGCATCCGCCGGCAAAATAGATAGTTTCACGCTGGGAGTTGGTATTGTTACTCTGTGGTTTTATTGTCATATTTTTTATTATTTTTTATTATTTTTTATTAGCGATATTTAGCGTGAAGAAAATCTATTTAAGATGGCGCGTCGATAGATAAGAGTTGCGAATAATTATCATGTGTAATGTTTCTTCGCAGTAATATACAATGCCGATCATTACATATCAACCAGACTAAATTTTATCTTACGATAGCCTAGTTTGGTTGCTCAGACCGCCGAATTCATATACTAAGTGCTCTATGGATTTAGTAGAAGGATCACAGTTAAAGTAGTTGTTAAAAGTACAACTGCCACGATTCATTTACCGATAGAGCACACTGCCTAAAAGAGAAGATCTCAATGACCCGAGTTATACCAACCGCTTTGCTTACTTTATCATGCAGCATAGCCACTTATTCAGCTGCATCTGAAGAGACGAATGACGTAAATGAAATTGAAAAAATTACCATTGAAAGCTCTGTCACTGCCAATAAAGATGCGGTAGGTACGTTTGTTTCATTAGTGTCAAACCTAGAATATGATCCGCGTGTTGATTTACAATCTCGCAATATGGCAGAAGCTCAAGCCGATGTAACTATCCGTGGTGGTATTTTTGAAAATACCGGATTTCGTGTAGGTAGCGCGACATTACTCGACCCACAAACCGGACATTACTTTTCAGAAATTCCTATTGCACCAGAAATGCTGAGCGAACCTTATGTTCTAGCAGGAGCCGACAACGCCCTTTATGGAATGAACAGCTCTGTAGGTACTGTCTCTTTTGGTTGGAAAGCTATTGAAACTGCAGGTAGCGTTTCAATTGGTGCAGGTAATAACAACTTTAATTTACACCGAATTCACAGTGGTATCAGTATGCCAATGGGTGATACTAACGACTGGACTCTCGGTTTTGAAGGTGAATACTCTTTCTCTGAAAGTGACGGCACCATTGACAATGGCGACCATGATTTCAAACGCTTATCTGGCCGCGTTCAACTTGTTAGCACAACATCACAAACAGATTTATTTTTTGGCTCGCAAGATAAGTTTTTGGGTTGGCCGAATATGTACACGCCATTTAATGTTAATGAAACTGAAGATCTGACTACACAACTGTTAATGCTTAATCACAAACAAGATTACGGCACAGAGAGTACATTTGAGGTTTCAGCTTACACTCGTGATCACAAAGATCATTATATTTTCTCTCGTGAAAACCCAGCCGCATTTGAAGCTTTTCACGAAACTAAGGTGAACTCCATCGCCTTTTCTGGTCGTCATCATTTATCAAACCTGGACTCTCAATATAAGTCGTTTGCGCTTAATTACTCTTCGCAATATATGGAAGACGAGATTGAATCGACCACACTTGAAAACAATTTCACGTCTCGTAAATATTATAAAGTGAGTGTATTGCCTGAATACACAATGAGCTTACAAGACGATCAACAGCTAACCTTCCGCCTTGGTGCAGCTTATGACGATACCAACAGAGATGATTCTGCGGTGTCATTAATTGGTGACATCATCTGGAATTCAATTAATGGTTACGGCACAGCTCAAACGATTTACTTTTCTTATGCTGAAGCCAGTCAAGTTGCAGGTTATACCGCGATTGGTGGCAGTAACACAAGCGGCTTATTTAGAAGTAATTACGACCTTGAAAGAGAAACCACTGAAAACCTTGAACTTGGCTTTATTTTAGATGGCCAAAATTGGGATTTTGATTCTGCCATTTTTTATCGTAAAGATAATGACTTAACGGATTGGACTTATAGCTTAAATTCAACCTCTGCTCGTTCGGCAAACCCAGTAGATATTGAAACCTCAGGTTTGGAATTACTTGGCACAAAACGTTTAGAAAGTGCAGAGTTTATAGCGAGTTACACCTTCCTGAGTAAATCGGAAGATTATGGAATTACTGATGCGGACGCTAGCTTTTACGCATTAAATTACCCAGATCATCGCATAACATTAGGGGCTATTTGGCATCCTACCGGCATGCTTGAATTCCGTGTAGACAATGAATGGCGCAAGCAAGAAGAGAATATTTTACGCAATGGTGATGATGAAGCTTTATTCACTCACCTAACGTTAAAAGTTTCGCCTCCACAGGTTCAAGGTTTAGAAGTGATTTTTGCAGCAGATAATCTTTGGAATGAATCCTTTGAAGAAATACCAGGTACGCCAGGCCGTGGACAACAATTTACTGCTACCCTCAGCTATAACTGGTAGCGACTAACATCAATTATAAGTAGATAACCAAGACAACTATGTCTATGTTATCTACTTATGGTTAATTGCTGTTACAGCTTAGCTGTTTGTTTTCATATATTCACTTTTTAGCGTCGAGCATTTTTAGCCTCTTCACTTTTGAACCTCTTCTTTTTTTAGATCCGACCAAGAACGCCATAAATAAAATAGTGCAGGCAATACTAATAAGGTCAATATCACCGCGCTTAACATGCCGCCCACCATTGGTGCTGCGATTCTACTCATGACTTCTGAGCCTGTCCCTGTGCCATATAAAATTGGTAATAAACCAACAATTATCGCAGCGGCGGTCATCATGACAGGTCTAACTCGCATTCCGGCACCATGTAGCACAGCTTGCAAGATGTCGGCTTTAGTGGTGCTTATGTTTTTCTGTTTATGTTCATTGAGCATCTCTTGGTAAGCCTGGTTTAAGTACACCAACATGATGACGCCAATCTCTACCGCCACGCCAGCTAAAGCAATAAAACCAACCCCTACCGCAACCGAAAAGTTAAATCCTTGTAAGTACATTAACCAAATACTACCAACCATAGCAAATGGTAACGTGCCCATGATCATGGCAACTTCAATCACATTTCTAAAATTTAGATACAGTAGAAATATGATAATAAATAACGTTAATGGCACAACATACATCAACTTGGCTTTTGCCCTTTGCATATATTCATATTGCCCAGCCCAAGTAATCGAGTAACCCGCAGGTAAATCCAGTTTGTCGGCAAGGATTTTTTGCGCCGCCGATACATAACTACCTATGTCAACTGCACCCTCGCCTTCACTTTCAATGTCGATAAACGTCCAACCATTGAGTCGAGCATTTTCAGACTTTATGCCTGGTGGTCCATCTTCAATAAAGACATGCGCCACATCACCCAATGAAATACGCTGACCATTAGGTGTTACTATTGGCAATAACGACAAGGCCTCTGGCGAGTCACGGTGATCCTGCGAGTAACGTAAATTAACCGGATAACGTTCCAAACCTTCAACCGTTTTTGTTAGGTTAACGCCACCTATGGCACTGGCGACAACTTGCTGAATTTCAGCAATGTTTAAACCGTATCTGGCTGCTTTTTGACGTTGAATATCAACCTTAATATAACGACCACCAACAACCCGTTCAGAGTATACGGATGCGGTTCCGGGCACGTCTTTTAATAACACTTCCAGTTGTTTACCTATTTCTTGAATAACGGTTAAATCGGCTCCCGCGACTTTAATCCCGACTGGTGTTTTAATTCCTGTTGCCAACATATCTATGCGGGTTTTAATTGGCATAACCCAGGCGTTAGTCACTCCAGGTAATTTAACTAAGGCATCCAATTCTTGTTTTAAGCTCTCAAGCGTTACCCCTTCTCGCCATTGATCTTTAGGCTTAAATTGAATAAAGGTTTCAATCATAGTCAGTGGTGCTGGGTCTGTGGCGGTTTCCGCTCGGCCTACTTTACCAAACACGGTTTTCACCTCAGGTACGGTTTTGATCAATTTGTCCGTTTGTTGCAATAACTGCCTAGCTTGCCCTATGGATATACCGGGATAAGTGGTTGGCATATACATAAGACTACCCTCATCAAGAGGTGGAATAAACTCGCTACCAATTTTATTAAGGGGATATAAACCGATAAGTAAAACAACAAACGCTGTTAACAAAGTCATTTTAGGAAAACGTAAAACCGTTTTTAACGCGGGCATATAAACATAAGTTAACAAACGATTGACTGGATTTTTATGCTCAGCAAGTACTTTACCTCGAATAAAATAGCCCATTAATACCGGCACCAAAGTAATGGCTAACGCTGCAGATGCAGCCATTGCATAGGTTTTGGTAAATGCCAATGGCGCAAACATTTTTCCCTCTTGCGCTTCCAAGGTAAATACAGGCACAAAGCTCACTGTGATGATCAACAAACTAAAGAATAACGCAGGCCCCACTTCTGACGCTGACTCTATCACTACTTTCCAGCGCTGCTCGTTGCTTATTTTATTACTTGTTCCGTTGCTTATTTTGTTGCTTAGCTCGTTAGCTGACGTTTTACCATCTAGACTTAGCTCTTGAGATGACAGCTTCTCCATGTGTTTATGCATGTTTTCAATCATCACAATAGCACCATCAATCATGGCACCAATGGCAATAGCAATACCGCCCAAAGACATAATGTTAGCGTTTAGCCCTTGCAGATGCATAACAATAAACGCCGTTAAAATCCCAACTGGCAAGGTGATAATTGCGACCAAGGAAGAACGAACATGAAACAAAAATAATAGACATACTAAGGCCACAACCGCGAACTCTTCTAACAACTTAAAGGTTAAGTTATTTACTGCGCTTTCTATTAACGCCGATCTGTCATAAACAGGCACTATTTCTACGCCATCAGGCAAGCCTTTTTTAATTTGTTCTAATTTGGTTTTTACTCGCTCTATGACTTGTTGGGCATTCTCACCATAACGCATCACCACTATGCCACCTACGGTTTCTCCCTCTCCGTTAAGCTCGGCAATGCCTCGGCGCATTTGTGGTCCTGTGCCAATATCGGCAACGTCTTTTAACAATAATGGAATGCCGTTGTTGTTTACCCCTAGCGGAATATGCTCTAAATCCTCAATACTTTTGATATAACCTGTAGCCCTAACTATGTATTCGGCTTCAGCCATTTCAATAACAGACGCACCAATTTCTTGATTACCTTGTTTTATCGCCCTTTCAATATGAGATAACGGAATACCAAAAGCTCGTAATTTGTCGGGATTTATAGTGATCTGATATTGTTTAACCATGCCGCCAAGAACCGACACTTCCGAGACACCAGATACTGTTTGCAGTTCGTATTTTAAAAACCAGTCTTGAATGCTGCGCAATTGGCTTAAGTCATGTTGGCCAGTTTTATCCACTAACGCGTATAAATAAACCCAGCCCACACCAGTGGCATCAGGGCCTAATTGCGGTTTAGCGTCATTCGGTAAATTTGGGGTAACTTGCGATAAATACTCAAGCACTCTTGAACGGGCCCAATACAAGTCGGTGTCATCATCAAAAATAACGTACACGTAAGAGTCACCAAAAAACGAATAACCACGTACGGTCACAGCCCCTGGCACTGACAACATGGCTGTGGTTAGCGGGTAAGTCACTTGCTGCTCCACCACTTGCGGTGCTTGTCCTGGGTAATTGGTTTTGATTATGACTTGTACATCAGATAAATCTGGTAGCGCGTCAATTGGCGTTTTATTAACGGAATAAATGCCAGCCCCAACTAAAATACAAGTCGCCAATAATACAAAGAAACGATTGTGTACTGACCATTTAATAATAGAAGCAATCATATTTTAAACTCCTAAATTAGTTCTTTGAGTGGTTGGAATGATTTGAGCTTTTTGAGCTATCGGAGCCTTCAACTGAGCCTTCAACTGAATCATCATCGCTAGCTAATTCAGTCGCAAGAGTCGCTATTTTGGTAATAACAAAATTGCCATCGTGAACCTCAAAGGTAAATTCAACCTTGTCATTAATGTTAATTCCCACAAAGCTGACATTTTCCGCGGCGGTAAAGTCAACAGTAGCAGCGGCTCGCCCCCACTTTTTGATAGCAGAGCGACTTATATTGATCATGCCATGTTCAGCCATTAACGAATTAACTTTACCCGTTGCGGTTGCAGACAATACGTTAGGCATTTCCGTTTCAATTTCCATATCATGGTCTTGCATGCTGCTAGCCATCACTGTTGTGTCAGAATTCATATTAACCGGATCCATGCGCTTAAAATCAGATGACTTACTGGACTCTGAATCCAATAAAAATTGAGCCGAACTCACCACTTCATCACTTTGATTAAGCCCGCTTAATATCTCAACATAATCAGCACCATAACGGCCAACCTGAACGGCAATAGATTTAAAACGGCCTTGACCTAACGCCAATACTACTCGGTCTTGTCTGCCCGTTCGTATTAATGCTTCTTTCGGTATTTGTAATGTGTTGCCATCATCTTGATTATGTAAAACCAATTGCGCGAACATGTTAGGTTTAAAGTCATTGTTGTGGTTTTTAATCCTTATCCGTACTTTAACCGTACGGGTTTGCGGATTTAAAATAGGATAAATGTAATCCACGTTTCCTTGCCATACATTACCGGGTAAATAATCCAACGTGATAGTTGCAGGCATACCAATGGCCACTTGTCCGGCTTGACGTTCAAATACTTCCCCTTCTAGCCAAACCTCAGATAAGTCAGCAATAGACATAAGGCTTGAACCGGGTTTAACATATGCCCCCTCCCTGATACTTAAACTCTCCACCACACCATTTTGCGGTGCAAAAAAGGTAATACGTTGCTGTACTTGTTTAGTTTTTCTAAGCTCAGTAATGGCAGATATTGGTAATTGCAGCGCCATCAATCTATTTTGAGCGGCTTGTATCAGCCTGTTATTGTCACGTTCTAGTGCTAATAAAAACTCTTCCTGAGCATTCACAAGCTCCGGTGAATAAATGTCATATAACGCTTGGCCTTTTTTGACTTGTTCACCCACTGACTTCATATGCAGTTTTTCAATCCACCCTTCTACTCTTGGCTGAATATCCACTAATCTCTCTTTGTCATAGGTAATATAACCAACAGTATTAATTTCTGAATTCAGCGGTTTATAACTAACTTGTACCGTGCGTACACCTAAATTGTTAATGACATTGGAAGAGACTTTTATCGTTCCAGTTCCTTCATCTCGTCCTTCGCTTTCCCCTTTATTTTCATAAACAGGGACTAAGTCCATGCCCATTGGCGATTTACCCGGTTTATCACGACGATAATTAGCATCCATAGGGGCAGCCCAATACGCTGGCGCTTTTTCTGCGTTCTCTGCTTTATCATTACCGTTTCTATTGTTATTGATATTGTTAGTGTTATTGCCAGCAGACATATTTTGCATTGAAGAGTCTGAAGTGTGAAACACGCTGTAGCTCAATATAGCAGTCACTAATGTACCAACAAAAACACCTAACATAATAGATTTAACCGTATTGCTTTTTTGTTGTTTAATTTGCTTCATTATTTATCTCCCGCAGTAACACTGTTACCGATAAACAGGTAATTTAATTCAAGGTTTAATTGTTGTTCGTCAACGTCTAGATTTAACTCATCAATTTCTGTATTTAATACAGCAATGCGTGAACGTACCACTTCTAAAAAGTCGCCATCATCATTGTTATAAGCGGATAAGGTTGCTTCTGCGTTGTCATGTATTTGCGGTAACAGTTTAGATTTGTATAAGCTCTGCCTGCGTTTAACTCCGTCTAATCTGGCGCTAATGTTTGAATACGCCGACAATAATTCTCTGAGTAACAATAGCTTTTCAGTTTTAACCGCTTCTGTTTTAGAGATGGCTGATTGCACTTCTTTATCTTGCTTATTTTCAGTAAAAATAGGTAAGTCAACGCTAATACCAACAGAGAATAAATCATCTCTTTTTATCCCTGCTGCACCTGAGACGTCAGATGGCGCATCATCTCGATAACCATAACTTGCACTTACGCCCCACTGCGGTTTGTATTGTTGTTCCGCAATATGGACTTTTGTTTTTGTCGCCGTGATCTTTTTGTTTATCGCCTGCACACTAGGATGGTATTCAAAACGTTGAATTAGCTTGCTTGTCCTTAACCTTGGAGAGCTTAACCTTGAAGAATTTAACCTTTGCGAACTTTGTTTGTTTTGGTTATGAGAAAAATCAGCACTGAGTAAGTCAAAGCTGAGCAAATCAACTTGTGGTAATTGCTCGCCAAAATCCAGATTATGAAAATTCATATAAGCAGTTGTTGTATTAACGTTATTAGCAAAGTTAATTAACCACTGAAATAACATGCCCTCAGATTGGCTTTTTTGTTGACGTAATTTGTCTAATCGTTCTTCCAAACGGGTTAATTCAAGTTGTGCTCTCACAATATCTTGCTGACGGGTTCTTGCTAATGCCGACGAGTAATTGGCTTGTGCTACATCAGCCAGCTGCTCAAATAAGGCTCGGTTGTTTTCAATCAAAGCTATGCTTTGCTGCGCTCGGTAAGCGTCTAACCATAAACGGCCAACGGTGACAGCTACCTTAGCCTCACGGTCTTGTCTTTGATAAGGAAAAGCTTCACTTTGGGTTTTATATTGCTGACTTTTAAGCGCTAACGTATCGCCCCTTGGAAACACTTGGCTAATGCCTATTTGAGCTTGAGTCATGGCCTCTTGAGAAAAATCAAAACCACCAACTGGCAAGTTGGCTAAGCCAAAAGACACTTTAGGATCTGGCAAGCTATTACTGGCTTGTCCCATTAGTTTTACAGCTTGCTGTTGATGAGCATTTCCGCTCAACCAAGGGTCGTTTTGCTGTGCGGTTTTAATTGCCGTTTCAAATGTTAAGACTGACTTAACATTTGTGTTAATGGTCTTGCTGCTGTTTGTGCTGCTACTGCCGGTGCTAACTTTATCTTGAGCGCCCACAGTTATACTCATAAGCATAGAGAGAAATGACAAATTCATTAATATGAAATTGGTGAACAACTTACTTTTATTTAAAAACATAACCACCCCAAAGGGATATCAACTATTTTGAATTGAATAGGTTATTTTTGATATTTCTATTTATAGTGGCAGTACCAATTTACGGTGCCAGTTGACAGTGCCAACGCAATAAAATAGGAAACTCAGAAAAGCCTAATACAAGAAATTAAAATCTAAATGCACCAAATTTTGGACACATTTATCCTGTAGTTAGCTAAGTATTGGAGGTCGGTATAAAGAAGTTGAAGCTAGGCTAAAAGCCAAGTTTGAAATGGAGTGTATTTTAGGAGAAAAGTAGCCAAATGCTACGGGTGTTAATTCTTTAGGTAGAGTGGCAAGGCTTGAACAACCGCCAGTAAAACACTTACAGATAGTTGAACAGCAATCTTCGTTTTGTTCTTCTGAGCCACTAGTCTCAGGAGCAGAGCTATCAGTTAACAGTACTTTACCAGACATATCATGAGCAGAATGCTCCATCATAGCCATGTCAGTATGTGACATGCCCTGCATAGTCATTCCTTCCATACTCATCATTTGATAAGGCATAACAGTAGACGCCATCGTTTGACCTATAAAAGTCAGACAAATGAGCAATACCATTAATGTTTTAGAAAAGGTTAACGTCACAAGGAACCCGCTAGTTAAGTTTTATTTTTAAGAGCTTTGTTTTAAGAGTTTTGTTTAAAAACTGTATAGATAAACAAAAAATGATCAGGTTAAGTATTCTATGTTACACCTATTTTTTATTTGTGCCTTATTTTATTAACCAAAATGTTCTTTACGTAATTTATCGGGGGTAACCCCAAAACGTTTTTTAAAGGCGGTGGTGAAATTGGCAACATGCGTGTAACCAGACATAAAAGATACCTCACCAATTGATTTTCGTTCAATGATCAAAAGTTTTTTAGCATTATCTAATCGTTTGTTTCTTAAATACTCAATCACCGTCACTTGATGTTTTTCTTTTACTTGTCTTTGTAAAGTACTAATACTTAATCCTAACTGACTAGCAACTTCTTTTAACGAAACGTTTTTTAACAGCTGATTATTTAACAAAATTCCATCTAACGCTGCTTCAATTTTACAAATACCAAATTGCGGTAATGCTTGTTTTGTTAACTTGGTTGTTAATGACGACTTTGGTTTATTAGCTGATATTGGCGCAACAAAATGATCAGACTTAGATGAAATGTTTTCGGCCAGTAACAAAGGCAAACACTCATGCACCACTTGCAAAGATAAATGCTCTGCTTGCAGTTGACTACCAAGTTCTAATTTTACTTTTTGTTCAAATAACTGCTCAGCTAATTCAACCAATGCAGGTGAACAATCAAAATGATATACAGCACTGTTTTGACCAAATATAGAATGTACATTGGCAAGATCATTTGTCGACTTACAACGAGACAGCAACCATTGTTTATCTATTGTAATGTTAATTTTTTTTACGGTTTGGCCTTCAATTAAATGCCGTGTGAATATTTCAGTTTCACCAATAACATTAATAAAAAGCACAGGGTTATGTTCACTGGCTGTAAACTGATACCTATCTTCGCCAAGACTAAAACCGATATTGCCAGCAAAAACAATATTCATACTTATACATGGATTTATAGATGCAGAACTGCGAGCGGCTTGTTTTTCTAAACCGTGGCTGCAATGCATGCTTATACCATCTGATATTTTTTCAAAACTAAGCTCACCTTCAAATAAGCTGCGAGTGTTTATTTCTTTTTGAAAAATTTGATGTTCAAAGCCCTGCTCAACCAACATTGAATGCAAACCGTCTTTATTCAACTGCCTTTTTTGTGTCATTCACTTTCTCTTTTTATCCAAGCTTTTTATCTAAGGAACTCTTGCCAGAGCGCTTTTGCTTTTGAGCAACTTACGTTATGACGATTTAACAAAATCTCTTGGCGATTTAGCAAAATCAATAAACGAGACAAAGATTAACATTAATGTACACTAATGAGAATCATTCTCATTAATAAAAAACTTTAACGATAATCAAGGATACATAATGACCATATCGCGTTTTTCTAGAAGTGCCGTTGCTATCGCAGTAGCTTCAATGTTCACTGCAACCGTTACAGGAGCAGAAGAAGTCGAAGATACCACAGCAGAAGACACAATTGAACGTGTTGCCGTTTGGGGCACATCGGTTAAAACATCTTCATTATATTTAAACCAAGGTGACATTCTTAATAAACAAGCTGATCATATCTCAGATTTACTAAGAACTATTCCTGGTGTTGATGTTGGTGGCGCACACTCGTTAAATCAACGTATTACTATTCGTAGTATGGATGACAAAGATCTTAAAATTTCTATCGACGGTGCCGCTCAAAATACTTATATGTATCATCACATGGGCAACTTACAAATCCATGCTGATATTTTAAAATCCGTTGATATTGAAATAGGCACAAACTCAGTGATCAACGGCGGTTTAGGTGGATCTGTTAGATTTGAAACTAAGCAAGCAAGTGAGTTACTAGCTAAAGATCAACAATTTGGTGGTCGAGTTCATGTAAGCGCAGGTGATAACTCTGGTAGCAACTTCTCATTTACAGGCTATGGGTTATTAACTGACGATATAGACTTTTTAGCTTATTTTAATCAAGTAAACCGTGACAACTACAACGTTGGCGGAAATGAAATAAAAGACGCAGATGGTAATGAAATAGAAGGTACTGACGGTCAAGTTAAAGGCTTAGAAGGTACTGTCTCAGATGCGTTAATTAAGTTTGGTTGGAATATAAGCAACAAACAGCGTTTAGCAATGAGTTATGAAAGTTACAGTGACGAAGGCGATTACAGCTACCGTCCAGATATGGGACTAGCTACAGATTACGCTATTACTAATTCATTAGAAATTCCTTTATTGTGGGCCACTGAATTTTCCCGCGACACATTAACGTTTAACTATGATTTATCATGGGGCGAAACGTCAATGTTAAAAGCATCTGCGTTTTCTAACACTAGCGAGTTATGGCGTGATGAGTTGGGTTGGGCACAAAATGCAGCATTCGCCTCTTCTGCTGCCATTGTTACAGGTGAAGCCAAAAACACCGGATTTAACGTTTTAGCTGGAACTGTATTTGAAGATGTATTGCTTAAAAATAGTGATCACAACGTTACCTACGGTATTGACGTATTAAAGCACGAAACAGATTACCAAGCTGAATATACTAGCTCTACCGATTTATCTAATGAAGAAGCGACAACTACCGCTCTTTTTGTTCAAGATAAAATTTCATTTGATAATGGTTTTTCCATCATTCCAGGCGTTCGTTATGAAGATTACAGCATTGACTCTATGGTCGTAGACAGCAGCTTTAGCGAGATGTCTTTTGCCTTAGCCGCTGAATATAACGTTAACGATAAACTCCTTTTCAAATTAAGCACAACTGATGTATTTAAAGGCCCAGAAATAGGTGAAGTATTCACAGGTGCTGGATTATATGACACTGAGAATCAAAATATCGATGCTGAAACAGGGACTAATACTGAATTCTCTGTTGCTTATCAAGATAACGTCTTAGGTGCAGATGCATTTTCAATGGGTGCGACGGTATTCAATACGGTTATTAACGATTACATTTATGATTATGCCACCACAGCTGAAGGTGGTTATTGGAAAGATAATATTGGTGATATGACCATTACTGGTTTTGAAGCTTATGTTGGCTACCAAGTGGGTAACTTTAATAGCCAAATAACATTGTCATCTGCAGAAAGTGAATTAGAAGCGTTTGACGATTATGCATCATTAGACAAAGCTCGATTAGATCGTCAACAAGGTGATACCGTTACAGCAAGTGTTGATTATGATTTAGCGGCTTACGACTTAGTTTTCCATTGGGAAATGATGAATGTGTCAGATGTAGACGCTGGTATCGACTTAGACGGTGCTACATTAGATAACCAAAAAGACGGTTTTAATATTCACAGTGTATCGGTAAATTGGACACCTGAGTCTTACAAAGGTGTAACGGTTCTATTTGGTATCGACAACCTGTTTGACGAATATTACGCATCACAATCATCAAGAACCGGTACGTCTTTCCATCCACGTTTTGGTGACTTGTATTTATTCGACTATGAACCTGGTCGTAATATCAAAGCGACAATTGCTTACCAGTTTTAGTGTGCTTGTATAAATACAATGAAACCAAATAAGCATTTCAAACAATGGCTTAAAACAAAACCAGCTAAACTTATGTTTAGCTGGTCGCGTTGGCTACATATCTATATTTCTACTGCCCTGTTTAGTTTACTGGTATTTTTCTGCGTATCTGGAATTACCCTCAATCATGCAAGCTGGGCATCAAGCTCTCCGGCAACAATCACGGAGTTAACTTTACCGAACGAAATTATAGACACCATATCGCTCCAAACTGAATTCCCGTTAAAAGCCATCCAACAATTTGTTGAACAACAAACTGGACTCACTGATCCCAAAAGCATTGATGTCATGCTGGAGAGTGAGGAGATAACTTATGATTATCCACTCCCTGCGGGTTATGTTTTTGTCACCGTTTTGTTGGACTCAAATACCGTTGAGATTGAACATAAAGAAGGTGGATTGATTGCCTTGATTAATGATCTCCATAAAGGTCGGTATAGCGGTGAAGTGTGGCGAGGATTGATTGATGTATCAGCAGTATTAATACTGTTTTTTTCGTTAACTGGGCTTTTTATTTTATTACAAAACGCCAAACACAGACGACACGGATTTATCGTTTTGCTACTAGGTAGTATTACTCCCGTTATTCTGTATTACGCTTTTGTTCCACAGGTTTAACCCTGTTATTTATAAACAAAGCTTTTAAAAAATTAAGGATTTATAGTGAGAAACTCGATATTAAAAAAACTAAAAGCACTGGTACTATTAAGTATCACTTTTAGTTTCTTAACTTATGCGGCTGCACAAAAGCCCGTTAGTTTAACCATTGATTTAACCTTACCAGAAATAAGTGCCGAACCTTATCACCGTCCATACGTTGCGGTATGGATAGAAACAGCAAACAGAAAAGGTGTTCACACCCTCGCCTTTTGGAGCGAACAAGAAGAATGGTTTAAAGACTTAAGACAGTGGTGGCGCAAAATAGGACGTAATACCGATAACTACGATGGTGTTTCTGGCGCTACACGCAAACCAGGCCAATACAAACTATCTTGGCAAGGAAAGTTAGCTAACGGCGCACAGCTAGAACAAGGCGACTATGTTTTACATTTTGAAGCCGTACGTGAACAAGGTAGCCGCGAGTATTTAAAACAAAAGATAAGCTGGGTTGAGGGAGAAAAGCAAACCTTCACCCTTCAAGGTCAAGCTGAGCTTGGTTCAATAACGATCACTATAGAGTAAATAGCTATGAAACAAAGCATTAAAAAAGCACATTTAGCATTAATAAAAAACACAGTACTTGCAAGCAGTTTAGTTGGTTTATTGTTTGCTCAAAGTATTAACGCACACGAACGTTTTATGGTGCCGTCGCATACGGTTTTATCTGGCGATAAAACTCAATACGCTACGATCATTTCTAGTATATCTAACGACATTTTTCATCCAGATCGTCCACTAGGTGATAATGGTAAAGGTGTTGATGCAGGGGATCTAAAACCTCTGTTTGCTATGTTGCAATCAAGAGTAATACTGCCAGATGGCAAAATTGATAACTCCGTTGACTGGCAAGCGTATCAACGTATGTCTATTGCCGATGTGCCTTTGCAGCAATCAGGTACTTACCGCGTCAGTTTAATTCAACAAGATGTTGCTATGACTACGTTTAAAAAGGCAGACGGTGCACCTTGGCGTTTATTTGGTAAAGACATTACATTACCAGAAGGCGCAACCGACGTAGTGCGCAGAACAACCGCTTCAAGTGTTGAAACCTTTATTAGTGTTAATAAACCAACATTAACCGCTGTTAACCCAACGGGCAAAGGCTTAGAGTTAGTTGGTCAAACACATCCAAATGATTTATTCGCGGGTGAAACTGCTCGTTTTCAATTATTATTTAATGGTAAACCGGTAAGCAAAGGTACACACGTAAAAGCGATAAAAGCGGGGACTCGTCATCGCAACAACCGTAATGAACAAGTTCTTACCTTAAATGACAAAGGTGAATTTACTTTTACGCCACAAAGCAGTGGTTTTTATTTCCTTGCGGCTGAGTCAGCTGTGGAAGTAGAACAACCAGCAGATGTGGATGTAAAACACTTTAGCTTGTACTTAACACTAGAAGTGTTTCCTGAATAAACAAAATATCTTTTAAAAGTCTGACTTTAAGTATTAAAAAAGTAGTAGTTATAAAACAAATAATAAATAAAGCCATAATAAACATACCGTTTATTATGGCTTTTTTATACGTAGCTAAACTAAACCAATTTCGAATTAAAAAACGCTAAGGTTCTTGACCACGCTAAGTCTGCATTAGCTTGGTCAAAACGGCCTGTAGAATCATTATGGAAACCATGTTTTGCGTTTTCATACATGTGCATAACGTATTCAACGTTATTGGCTTTTAAGTCTTTTTCATACTCAGGCCAAGAGGCGTTAACGCGTTCGTCGAGCTCACCCAATTGGATCATTAATGGCGCTTTGATATTTTTGCGTAATTCTTTGCTTGCAGGTGTGCCATAAAACGGCACGCCAGCATCAATCAATTTACTATCAACCGCAGCCAAATAATTAACCATATAACCACCAAAACAAAAACCTACAGTACCAAGTTTACCGTTTGAAAGTTCATGGGATTTTATAAAATTAGCCGCGGCAACAAAATCCTGTTCAATCTTACTTCTATCTAAAGACTTTTGCATAGAACGGCCTTCGTCATCATTACCTGGATAACCACCTAACGGAAACAATGCATCTGGCGCAAAGGCAATAAAGCCCGCTTTAGCTAAGCGACGAGCCACATCTTTCACATAAGGGTTCAAACCTCTGTTTTCATGTACCACAAGTACCACTGGTGCTTTTTTAACTGGTACATCGCCATTGTTTGTCGTTATTGATTTAGGAAGGACTAAATAACCTCTGCCCTCTCCATGACCTTGTGGTGATGGGAAGTTTAAATAAGTTGCCGTGATCTCCGCATCATTAAAAGACACTTGTTCTGCTAAGGCATAATTGGGAAATAACGCACCTGTAAGCGTGGTCATTGAATACCCCAGAGCCACTAATCCCGTTAGTTTCTTCATAAAAGTACGACGGTCCATGCCACCATGAGCGTATGAGTCATACCAATCAAATGCTTCTTCTGGAATGTTTTTATTATTGTTATTCATAAAGTTCCTCTGAATTTATCTATTATGTTCACTATCGTGATTGAGAGTGTAGTAAGACGTTCTGTGTTTAATATAATCAACAGTGGATAAATATGCAGCAATTAAATAACATTTTCAAAACTATTCTATAAACCACATAGAATATAAGTTGAATGGGTAATTGGGGCTGGGATGGGCTAATTTAATCCAACATAAAATAAGCTACACGGAATCAATTCCAATTACAGTGTTTAAAAGCTTACTATGGGATTAATAATAGGCAGTTACACAGATTTAGTTACAGGGTGCCTTAAAAGGAAAATCAGTTAACTCTATATAAATAGAGTTAACTGATGATGAAATAAACTCATAAGATCAGAGCTTAAATCTATTAAATACCCTTTTTATTCTAAAACATAAGGATATACAAATTTAGTCTTTAGAACACTTCCGTGTGGGATTTCTCCCCAACAAGTCACGTCTCCATTACTATAATGTGCACAACTTTGGTTCTGACCAACACTAATTTCTATAATGTCCTTTAACCCTGCAATATTCACAGGAGTGTAGGCATCTGTTGTCGTACCATCACCAAGTTGCCCATTATCATTGTCGCCCCAACATTGTACTGTTCCATCACTTCTCATTGCACAACTATGATTAGTGCCTAAACTAACTTGAGTAGCATCGGTTAAGTTTATTACAGTAACAGGTATATTTGAGTTATCCGTTGTATTATTCCCCAGCTTTCCTGAAGTATTATCCCCCCAACAAGCAACTGAAGTGTCACCTTTTATCGCACAACTATGATTACTGACAACACTAATAGAAGTCACTCCATTTAAAGAGTTAACATCAATAGGAACATAAGAGTCTTCATTTGTTCCATCCCCAAGTTGTCCTCTGCTGTTACTGCCCCAACAAACAACAGACGAGTCATTTTTTAAGGCACAACTATGAGAACTTCCCAATTCAATCGTACTTACATTAGTGAGGTTTAATACATCAACAGGAACAGAAGAGTTTCCTGTTGTCCCATCTCCAAGTTGTCCGCTAGCGTTATTACCCCAACAAGATACGGTACCATCGTTTTTAACGGCACAACTATGATAATCCCCCAAACTAATATCAACTACATCGATAAGGTTTAAAACATCAACAGCTATAGCCGAATTATCCGTTGTATTATTACCCAGTTGTCCTCGATTGTTATAACCCCAGCAAGATACGGTACCATTGTCTTTAACAGCACAGTTATGATTATAACCTACGCTAACATCAATAGAATCATTGGTATTATTAACCACGGCAGGAAGTTGTCCAGCATAACCTATTTCACCATTACCTAATTGACCATAGTAATTAGGCTCCCCCCAACAAGTAACGACTCCATCAACCGTCAATCCGCACTGATGGGTATTACCTATTTCTTGGTTTGAGATACCTGTTAATTCAGAAGTAGTGATAGGCGTTGTTGTATTTTTAACATCTTCATATCCGAGTTGACCATTCCCATTATACCCCCAGCAAGTAACTGAATTATTATTTTCCAATGCACAAATATGATCAGCACCAACACTGGCTGTCTTAAAATCATTTCCTTTGGTTATCAACGTTGCCGTTGAAATATTATCACTTATAGAAGCGCTAATTAGATTCTCTTCATTATAACCCCAGCAGTAAGCATCACCGTCATTAGTAACTGCACAACTGACGTAGCTACCAAGAGTAATAGATGCAACATCTGTAAGACCGTCAACAGTCGTAGGAACTAAAGAATCATCAAACGTTCCGTTGCCAAGCTGACCTTGGTCATTAGCTCCCCAACACGCCGCTGTACCATCTGTTTTTATAATACAACTGCTATCGCCACCTACACTAATAGCACTAACATTATTTGCATTTGAAACACTAACAAACGTTGAAGAATTATCGGTTGAACCATCTCCAAGTTGACCCGAGCTATTGTAGCCCCAGCAAACTAAATCATTAACACCTTTAACTGCACAAGTATGGCCAGCCCCAGAACTAACTGCCGTTGCACCAGTAAGCCCCAACACATCAATAGGAACTAAACTATTTGTTGTTGTTCCATCTCCTAACTGTCCGACATTATTTCTTCCCCAACAAGCAACTGTAGCGTCACTTTTTATCGCGCAATTAAATGTATAGCCGGATGTAATTGCAATAACATCCGTTAGCGTAGCAATCGTAACCGGTGTTAAACTATCATCAGTTGTTCCATCACCTAACTGTCCGTTACTATTTTCTCCCCAGCAAGCAACGGTGCCGTCGCTTTTTAAAGCACAACTATGACTGCTACCTGTACTTACATCGATAATATCGGTTAAACCAAGTACTGCAACTGGAGAGCTTGAGTGATCCGTTGTGCCATTTCCGAGTTGACCTTCGTAATTTTCCCCCCAGCAAACAAGCGTTTGAGCTTCTGTAATCGCACAATTATGGTTATCACCAGAAGCTATTGAATTAACCAGCAGTTTACTGGCGTACTCTAAAGTTTGAGTTTGAACTTGATTTGATTTTTGGTGTGAAAACTCCAATTCATAACTCCCCGCAGGTAACAAAGGAGTTGTAAAATATAATTCGTGTGGGCTTTGTGAAGTAATATCAAGCGGGATGTTATTTAACGAAACATTCATAGCGCCGTCTAACTCACTACCTGAGACTTGCACTTGAGAGCCATCAAATAAGACTTTTTGAATAATAGATGTAATAGAGAAAGGCTCAACATATTCCTCAACTACTTCTTCAGTTTCTTCTTCAACTACTTCTTCAGCTTCTTCTTCAACTTCTTCCTCAGTTGCTTCTTCGGCATCTTCAGTTTCACCTACTACAACTTCTTCTATCTCATCAATAATTTGTTCAGAATCGTTAGACTTACTGCAACCTGTAACAAACACACTTATAAATAATAAAGTTACTAAATACTTCATTAGTAGTACAACCCTTTTAATAAACTGACAAAATTGTCAACTTGATACTTTTGATGTCAAAATTTAACCGGATTATACCGATCAGTAAAGCTTTTGGGAATAGCTTATTTTATTATGGTTTGCTTATATTTCTTATACAAATAACGGCTTGATAAAATGTAATCGGTGAAATTTAACACTAGCCCAACAACACACTGCCAAGTTAATAAAATGCTGTTAGACTAACCTCTCTTCATAATGAAGATAAACGCCCTTCAAAGGAGAAGATAAGATGGAAAAACGTAAAATGAGTAACGGGAACAAAGCCCAGCAACTCTCAATACCAAAGCTAAAACCCGAAACTACAACGACAGCACAAAAAACAACTGACCTTGGCCGTGGCACAATAAACCACAGCGCTCTTGGTGCGTTAGTTACCAGTAAAGTGTTCAGAATGAGAGTTGAGAAAGCAAAAAAAGGGAAAGGCGCATTTAGCCGTAAAGCAAAACACTCAGGGAAAGAGTGTTATCAAATAGCCGCTTAAGTGAGCGATTATCTGATAATACTTTTAAAGTGAGCTGTATTATTAAACAATCTGTAAGAAACCGTTTGTAATAAATTCGCTCTTTAAAAGGCTCTTACTATAAAGTTAATTGCTTTAACCAACTAGTTACTTCTGTATTTAATTCTTGTCTATTTTTAAATAGACCATGTCCGTCCCCCGGATAAATAACCAATTTATGTGGCTGTTTTCTTAGTGAAAACGCACGTGCTAGTTTTTCAGATTGTTGTACATTTACTTTTTTGTCGCCAGTGCCATGTATCAGTAAAACTGGTAGTTGTCTTGGTAATTTGTCCAACCTATACAATACAGATCTCTTTTTTAACTCTTCCAATCGATTCTCTTTAAAACCTGGTACTCTAGCAAGGTAAACGTTCTCCATTGCTGGTCTCCACTCTAGCGCTTTTATGGCGTCTGCGTTACCGGCTATTGCCACTATTGTTTTTACATTTGGAATTTTCTCTGCAGCTAGAAATGCTTGCTTTGCGCCTCTACTCCAACCAACTAATGCAATTTTTGTAGCGTCAGCTTCAGGAATTTCTTGCAACAAGTTAACTAACTCAACCACATCTTCAACATCTTTCCCGCCAAATTCATCTTGGCCATTATTCCTAATATATTTAGAACTAGAGCCTCTATATTGGCTGCCAATCACCATAAAACCAGCCGTTGCAATATCAGAGATAAAATCCATTTTCCCTGCAAAATTCACATAGCCGTGTCCAGCATTACCACCACGATTGTAAATAACGACAGGGAATTTTTTATTCGTTGGCGTTTTGGGTTTTACATAAAAGCCCTCAATGTTCAGGTCGCCGACTTTGTATATAAAGCTGACGCAATCTACATTTGCCTTTCTGTCATTGAATTTTTTTTCAGGGAAGCGTTGCATAAAACGTTCTTTGTTAAAGCGCGGTTTTTTGGATAAAAAATTCAGCCATGTGTCGTATGAAGAAAAGTTGCCACGAAAGCAATTTTTGGGAGATTTAATTTTGTTTTCATCCGATGCTAAAACAGCAATTGAGTTCAGTGAAAGCGCTAATAGTAATAAAAGTATTAAATGCTTCAAAGTAGAGATTCCTTGTTCTTATACATTTACTTGTCATCAGTTACACCTTAGTAAACCTGAGGACTATGGTGTAGAAAATAATGTTACACGTAAAGACGTCAACTCTTACATATTAAATTACCTTAGTTCTCCGCCTAACAACATAATTAAATCTGATTATTATCAATAATAATAGAACGTTAAATAAAAAAGTATTCTATTATTAAGTTACCCTCATTACTCATTAAGGATATTTATTTATGCATGGATGTGCTCAGAAGTATGGATTTGTCTTACTAATTTCGATAGTACTTTCGATAACACTTACTTTTAGTTCCAGAGCAAACTCGACCACCATAACCATAGGTGGAACGGGCAATGCTATTGGCACTATGAGACACCTTGCTAAAGCCTATCAAAATGCGAATCCAAACATTACGGTTAGAGTATTACCAAGTATTGGTAGTAGCGGTGCAATTAAAGCGACACCGCGAGGCAGTATTGATATAGGTTTGAGTGCTCGACCTTTAAAAAGCACGGAATTAAATTTAGGTATTATTGCAACTTTGTATGCAAGTACTCCCACAATCATTGCTGTTTCCAATAAAACTCAGGTAGAAAAAATAACCATTACCCAAATGGTAGATATTTATTCTGGTAAATTAAAAAAGTGGCCAGATGGTTCTGTTATTCGCCCTATAATTCGTCAAGCTGGCGATGATAATACGAAACAACTAAAACGACTTTCTCCTGAATTACAAAATGCGATTGAGATTGCCGAAAAACGTCAAGGCCTGCTTTTTGCTGCCACAGATCAAGAAACGGTAGATAAAATTGAAAAAACCCCCGGTAGTTTTAGTGTTACTTCTTTGGCTTTACTTCTTTCTGAGAAAAGAAATATTCATTCACTAATACTCAATGATATTGAACCTACCATTGAGAACATGATCTCTGGTGATTACCCTATGGTTAAGCATTTTTATTTTATTCTCCCGCAGGAACAATCCCAAAAAGTAAAAAGATTTATTAAGTTTGTTTTTTCTTTAGAGGGTGCTGCTATTTTACGTGCTTATGGAAATTATCCAGTCCAACAGTAGGTTAAATTATGTTTCCTATAAATAAGACAATCGACAGTGTTCTTTTACGTTTTACCATAATAATTTCTCTTATTGTGGCCATTAGCTTACCTATGATTTATGCAGTGTTAGGATATTCAGATTTATCCGATCATTTAAAGTTTAAAGCTAAGATTAAATCTAGCGCTCAAAGTGAAATGATAACCACATTGCCGAATACTTGGATGTATGCAGAGAATAGAATGCAAGGCTTATTGGCACGTGAGCCCGTTACTTTGAAAAATGAGTATATTCAAATTTTTGACCTAACAGGAAATGCACTTACTTCGGTTGGAACGCCTATTGACGGTATATCAATGCAAAGACAATATCCCCTTTACGACATAGGAAATATTGTTGGATACGTTGTTATTAATGCAAGTGTGTCACATCTTATATTTAATACATTTATCACTGCATTAATCGGCATGTTTTTAGGCTTTTGTGTATTAATGCTTTTATGGTTTATACCTGTAAAAAAATTACGAGCTATTTCCAATGAACTAGAAGAAGAAAAGCAACAAGCAGAAATCACATTAAAATCTATTAACGATGCCATATTAAGAACAGATAAATACAGCAACCTTATTTACCTTAACCCTGCAGCAGAAAAGTTAATTGGCCACTCCTTTGCGGAATTAAAAGGAAAATCTATTTCTGAAATTCTAACGTTATTCGATAGTCAAACTATGCTGGCAACACAAAGTGCTATTTACAATACAATCAAAGAGAAGAAAAGCAGCTCATGTAAAGGCACAACATCTTTATTAACAGATTGTGGTAAATTAATTTCTATTGAAGAACAAGCTGTTCCAATATTTGACAAAGATCACCAGTTAATTGGTGGCGTACTTTGTTTAAGTGATGTTAGTTATATGCGAGAAAAGCTTGCTGTACGTTCGTGGGAAGCAATGCATGACTCTTTAACGGGATTGAATAACCGCCGATCATTTCAAGAAAAAACTCATCAGGCAATTGAAGATGCTCAAAAATCTAACTTATTTTCTATAGTCTGTTTTATGGACTTAGACCGTTTTAAAATTGTTAACGATACTTGTGGTCACAGTGCTGGTGATGATTTATTAATTGAATTATCACAAATTATTAGCTCTCAAATCCGTTCAACCGACTCACTTGCTCGCCTTGGTGGTGATGAATTTGGTTTACTACTGTATGGCTGCGATATTGGATCTGCACAAATTATCGCTACAAATATATTAAAAGAAGTTAATCACTTTCAGTTTATTTGTGATGGTAGAATTCACACTGTCGGGATCAGTATTGGAATGACTTATATTGATAACAATACCTACTCAGTTAAAGATGTGTTAAGTGAGGCCGACTCTGCATGTTATTGGGCTAAAGAGTCTGGCCGTCATAGATTTTGTGTATTTCAAGATAATGTAGTGGAACTCACCGCAAGACGAGAGGAAATTAATTGGGTAGAGCGAATAAAATCAGCACTATTGGACAATCGTTTTATCTTATATCACCAAACCTATAAAACGCTAAATCAAGATGAGAACGCAGTTCCGCATCAGCATTTAGAAATTCTATTACGTTTAATATCTAGCCGTGGTGACATAATATCACCCGACCAATTTTTACCCGCAGCAGAACGCTATGATTTGATTGAAGAAGTTGATCAATGGGTTATTAATGAAGTTTTTTCTGAGTTTCATAATATACAAAATATGTATTCTGGCAGTGAGATCATGGTCAACATTAACCTTTCCGGTGCATCAATGAATTCAATTGAATTATTTGACTTTATTGATAGTAAATCCAAACAATATAATATTAAAAACACTTCAATTTGCTTTGAAGTTACCGAAACTGTGGCTGTTAGAAATCTTAGAACTGCCATTGAATTCATTAATAAATGTAAAGAACTTGGATTTAAATTTGCACTTGACGATTTTGGGACAGGTGCAAGTTCCTTTAGTTATTTAAAAAACCTCCCTGTCGATTATTTGAAAATTGATGGTAGTTTCATTTCAAATATAGAGAGTGATGGCGTAGATAAAACAATGGTTGAGGCAATCAATCAGATTGGTCATTTATTAGGGAAAAAGACAATAGCTGAGTTTGCTGAAAACCAAGCGATTATTGATATTTTAGAAGAGCTTGGTATTGATTTCGCTCAAGGCTATGGTATTTGTAAACCAATTCCGTTATTTTCAGATGGAAACAGTCGATATAAGAGAAAACCACAGGCGCGAAATTAGCTTTTATTTAGATCTAAAATTCTCACATAAAAATGTAAACAAAGGCTCCACTAACGACTCAGATTATCAGTCGCAAACACAACCACGGTTATGTTGACTAACCAGGTTAATTTATAGCGCCGCTCATGGAAGAACAATTAAACGTTATTAATGATAAAAGTGATGTTCCCATAAAGCATTTAATCTCATTGATATTATTAAATACATATAAAAAAGGTGCTGTATTACAGCACCTTTTACATTTAATAGATTGTATTAATAACTTTAAAATCAATACATATGACTAAGGTGGTGGACCTTGTTGTTCATCATCAGTGCTACATGACGCTATAGAGTTATCAGGTAATTCGGCTTTAAACCTTGGTCCCATTTGATACGGGAATGAAGGTAATAAAGTACCATCAGTGTCTTCTGTTAACGTTATATGATAATGGTAACCTTTGCCATCGCCACTATCGTGACCGTTATTCTCATCAAGCATTGCACCTGTTACGGTTGCTTGTGAATAATAATAATCTTCATAATAATAACCATCATCTGCTGCAATTGTATTGCTTGATAAGGTAGTAACATCCTCACCAATATCAGGGCCATTTGAGTCAGCAGCAACAACACCCTGAGATATATCGTATTCATCAACTAATACACATGTGCGCTCACCGGGTGTATCACAACCACCTTCAGCTTCAGATGCGCCATAATCACGTTTTTCCCAAGCACTAATAGCTAACTGACCATCACTCTCGTAAGGCCCGTATAACGGATAACCATCAGCAGAGAAACCATAAATAGGTGAATGCTCATCGCCATCATCTTCTAATAAACTAGCTAAACAACTAGTATAAAAGTGGTGATGATATGTACCATTAGCAGCATGACCACCACATATATCAACATCATATTGCTCAGCAACTGGTGCTAGGTTATACCATTGGTTAGAGCCATAGCTCATTCCGTCGCCCCAATTAAAAATAGCCGTACCATTGACCATTAAGCCAACTGTATTCAAACCAGTTGCACACTCTTCATCCGTGTCAGTAGGCTCAACAGTAAAATACGCCTCAGTATCTTGCTCTAATGGACAGCCTGGGCCTGGAGGCCAATAACCTGCCCCACCGGTATCGTCACAATATTCTGAGCTACTATTATAACCAATATCTTGACCAAATAAGACTTCATCACCCACGGAAACCGTTGTCTCACCACCTGAAAAATCTGAATTTGCTTTTGGGCGATCATTTAAAGCATCAACCATATCTTGGGTCATAGTGACATCGTATTTTGGAATACCCGTTGTTTTAACAACCATATATTCCACATCATCAATTATTTCACCCTCAACAGATTGAACATCTTCTACTACACCGTTACCACTATCGTCGGAAATATAAGTCGAAATCGTTGAGTTGTTAATTAGCCAAGCAGAGGTATCGACATCTGTGCTTGTTGAAGTTTCTTCTGTTGTCTCTTCTGTAGTTGTCTCTTCTGTAGTTGTTTCTTCCGTGGTTTCTTCTGTATCAGATGAGTCACAAGCCGCTAATGTACATACTAATAAACTACTTAATATATAGTTTAAAATATTAAATTTTTTCATTAATAAATTCCTTCGGTAAGCTATGTATGAATATTCTTGAAAGAATAAACAAACAAAGTGCAAATAAAATGCACGTAAATATTATTTAACAGGAAAGCTTTCAAACCTATAAGTTATAAAAGGTTTTTTAGCTTGATCCACATATAGTGTGGCAACAACTTTTTTATCATTAGCAACCCAATACATATGTCCATGATTATTTAAAGTGACAGAGACTGTATTTATCCCTTCTTTAAATAAATCCTGAGGTATATGTATATTCTCTCCATAAATCCGTTGGATTTTAACTCCGTTTATATATAAGTGAGCATGACCTTCTATAAAGCCTGATGATTTATTAACTGTAGCACTCATTAAAGCAGACATTGATAATATTTCTGGCGGTGGTGGCATTAAGGTATATCTTTGTGATTCTAATGTAAGATTATATCCAGACATGGCATCTTTGACTAAATGTAAACTCAACGCCGGTATAGGTGCTTTTTTAGGAACATCAATTGGCAGATGTGAATGGTCCATTACCATTTCTCGAGCCGTTACATTGAAAGTACTAACCAACAACATAATAAAAATATAAATAAACTTCATAACACCCTCTAAATGAATTTAATGGTAAAAATAACTATCCACCAAGGTAACAGTATGGTGCTTTGCTAAAAAAATACACCTATTCAATATTATCCCCCATAAAAAAAGACACTATACGTGTAATGCCGATCAGTTAAGAAATATTTAACGATCCATTGACCGATCTTTTGAATAGTTCAAAATCCGATATCAATTA
>NZ_CANMSK010000011.1 GCF_947500655.1 uncultured Psychrosphaera sp.
TAATTGATATCGGATTTTGAACTATTCAAAAGATCGGTCAATGGATCGTTAAATATTTCTTAACTGATCGGCATTACTCATAGTGAGCCTTTTTATTTAATCAAAGATTAACTATTCGTCGTCAGCTTCATCTACACTTTCATCGGTAGATTCTGCGTCTGAAGCTTCAGGTGTTTGTTCACCTTCAACAGCCGCTTCTGAGACTTCAGGTTCAATCACATTACCGTCTTCATCTAACAATAATGTATCGTCTTCTTCAATCTCTTCTATACGAGCTAGAGCAACAACGTTTTCACCTTCTATTGTTCTGATCAAACGCACACCTTGTGTGTTACGACCAACAACAGAAACTTCATTTACTTTAGTACGAACTAAAGTGCCCTTGTCACTAATGATCATAATTTCATGGGTATCTGCAACTTGTGTTGCACCAACAACCAATCCATTTCTGTCACTAACTTTAATAGATACAACACCTTGTGTTGCACGACTCTTAGCTGGGTAATCTGCTTGAGGTGTACGTTTACCAAAACCATTTTCAGTTACGGTTAAGATATTACCGTCTTCATCAGGTACGATTAACGACACTACTTTAGCGTCTTGCGTTAATTTAATACCACGAACACCAGTAGCGGTACGTCCCATAGAACGAACTTGGCTTTCATGGAAACGAACCACTTTACCGTTTTGCGAGAACAACATGATTTCATTTTCACCATTGGTCAATGACGCACCAATTAGTTTATCTCCATCATTTAAGCCTAACGCAATAATACCGTTTGCTCTTGGACGAGAGTATTCAGTTAATGCTGTTTTCTTAACTGTACCATTAGCTGTTGCCATAAATACAAACTTATCAGCTTCATATTCTTGTACAGGTAAGATTGTAGTGATCTTCTCGTCTGCATCCAATGGCAATAAATTGATAATTGGACGACCACGAGATTGACGACTTGCAAGAGGTAATTGATATACTTTTAACCAGTATAAACGACCTTTATCAGAGAAACATAAGATAGTGTCATGGGTATTTGCCACTAAAAGCTTCTCGATGAAGTCTTCATCTTTCATCTTAGTTGCTGACTTACCACGACCACCACGGCGTTGTGCTTGGTAATCTGTTAATGGTTGATACTTACAGTAACCTTCGTGTGAAAGTGTTACTACAACATCTTCTTCATTAATAAGATCTTCAAGGTTGATATCGTGTGACGCATCACGGATTTCAGTACAACGTTCATCACCGTATGTTTCACGGATAACCGCTAATTCATCACGAATAACTTCCATTAAACGTTCTGGGCTACCAAGAATTTCTAATAACTCGCCAATTAACTCTAAAATTTCACTGTATTCAGCAAGAATTTTTTCATGCTCTAAACCAGTTAATCTGTGTAAACGTAGTTCCAATATAGCTTGAGCTTGTTGCTCAGTCATATGGTACAGACCATCACGTAAACCAAACTCAGGCTCTAACCATTCTGGACGAGCTGCATCTTCACCCGCTTTTTCAAGCATTTGAGATACATGACCTAATTCCCAGCCTTGCGCCACTAATTTTACTTTAGCTTCTGCAGGTGTTGGTGAGTCTTTGATCATTGCAATAATTGGGTCGATATTAGCAAGCGCAATCGCAAGCGCTTCTAATATATGGGCACGGTCACGAGCTTTACGTAAATCAAATACAGTACGACGCGTAACAACTTCACGACGGTGAGAAACAAATGCTTCTAGCATTTCTTTCAATGTATGAATTTTTGGTTGGCCATGTGTTAATGCAACCATATTCATGCCAAACACAGTTTGTAACTGAGTTAATGAATATAATTGATTAAGGATTACTTCTGACGGTTCACCACGTTTGATTTCGATAACAATACGCATACCGTCTTTATCAGACTCGTCACGTAATGCAGTGATACCTTCCACTTTTTTATCTTTAACTAACTCAGCAATTTTTTCGATTAATCTTGCTTTGTTAACTTGATATGGAATTTCAGTAACGATAATAGTGTCTTTACCGTTTGATTCATCCGTTTCAATAGTTGCAAGCGCACGAATATAAACTTTACCACGGCCAGTATTATAGGCTTCTATAATGCCCTTTCTACCGTTGATGATAGCGCCAGTAGGAAAATCTGGGCCTGGAATATGTTCCATTAACTCTTCAACAGTAATATCTTCGTTAAAAGATAAAGCTAATGTAGCGTCAATAACTTCACGTAATGAATGTGGAGGAATATTCGTTGCCATACCAACAGCAATACCAGAAGAACCATTAACTAATAAGTTAGGCACTCGAGTTGGTAATACAACTGGAATATGTTCTTGACCATCGTAGTTAGGAACGAAGTCTACCGTTTCTTTTTCTAAGTCAGCTAAAAGTTCGTGTGCCATTTTTTCCATACGAATTTCGGTATAACGCATTGCCGCCGCTGAGTCACCATCAACAGAACCAAAGTTACCTTGGCCGTCAACAAGTGTGTAGCGTAAAGAGAAAGGCTGAGCCATACGAACGATTGTGTCGTATACCGCACTATCACCATGTGGGTGATATTTACCGATAACGTCACCTACAACACGTGCAGATTTTTTGTATGGCTTGTTCCAGTCATTTTTTAGCTCATTCATCGCGAATAATACACGACGGTGAACCGGTTTTAAGCCATCACGTACATCTGGTAATGCACGACCTACGATAACGCTCATGGCGTAATCTAGGTAACTGGTTTTTAATTCTTCTTCAATATTAATAGGACTAATATTATCAGTATGATCTGTCATAAACGTATGATTCCCTGCAACTACTTAGAGTAAGTTTTTATTAGTATTATCTTACTCGCGATTGTAACACATTCTTATCGTCACGCTAGTCCAATTTCAGCGTCTTTATTACCTACCCTATGCAAAATGTATAAAAATTGATTATTCGGCGTTTGAGTACTCTCTATTTGCGTTTTAATTGAACAATTACAATTATTTCACCTATCTTTATTTTTTTGTGACTCATATAATCACAAATAATTACCTTATATATAGTGGCACAAATTTTATGAGTTCAAATCCTATTGAAAATACCAATGTAGATTCCAACGAAATCGAGAAATTTAATTCCATTGCTGAGTCTTGGTGGGATATGGAAGGCAACTTTAAGCCTTTGCATAAGTTAAATCCGGTACGAGTGTCTTATATTCAAGAAATGACTAACTCTGTTGCCCATAAAGAATTATTAGATATTGGTTGTGGCGGCGGCATATTAGCCGAAAGTCTGGCGAAACTGTCGGCCAACGTGGTTGGTATCGATTTAGCCCAAGATTCATTAAATGTAGCTAAATTACATGCATTGGAAGCCGGTATTAAAAACGTTACCTACCAAAACATCAGTGCTGAAAGTTTTAGCCAACAAAACTACCAACACTTTGATGTCGTAACTTGTATGGAAATGCTTGAGCATGTTCCGGATCCAGAATCTATTATTTGCGCTGCAGCAAATGCCTGTAAACCTGGCGGAAAAGTATTTTTCTCTACATTAAATAAAACAGCGAAAAGCTATTTATTGTCTATTGTTGCTGCTGAGAAAATATTGAAGCTAGTACCGAACGGCACTCATGAATTTGAAAAATTTATAAAACCAGCTCAATTAATAAAATGGGCAGAACAATACGGTTTAAAAATAAGAGATGCGATTGGTCTGCATTACAATCCGTTAAATGAACAATTTACGTTAAAGCCGAATATCGATGTTAATTACATTTTGTATTTTGAAAAACTAGATCAATAAGAAGTTGGAACAATAAAAACAAGTTCAATAAACACCCAAAACGATCATTTTAAAACCAATTAACTGTATTGTTTTACTTGTTCAAAGCAGTAGTCTATTTGTCGCCGATTTTTAGATTTAAATTGGCGACGTGAGAAAAAAATTAATTTATAAAATGTGATTTTTTATTATAAAACCTAGACTTTCTTAAGCGCTTATTCATGGGTTATTGTGTAGCGTTAGGAGCTACTTACAAGACGATTTATTACACAAATCATAAACAATTTTCAGCTTGCATTCCCACCCAAGACACACTATCTTGTGTCTATAATAATTTTTAGACACTACATGATGTGTTTTTAAACAAAACCACTACTACATATAGTTGTCAACAAAAAAACAATTTCAGCATTGCTAGAACAAATAATATAAAGGATGAATTCGTAAGATGAATCAGCAGCTATCTGTTAGTAAAAGAGATGGAATTAAAGAACCTCTTGATCTAGATAAAATTCATAGAGTTATCACTTGGGCCGCCAAGGGTTTAGATAACGTTTCTGTCTCTGAAGTTGAAATAAAATCTCATATTCAATTCTATGATGGGATAAAAACTGAAGACATCCACGAAACGATCATAAAAGCTGCCGCAGATTTAATATCTGAGCAAACACCAGATTATCAATATTTATCAGCTCGTTTAGCAGTATTCCATTTACGTAAAAAAGCGTATGGTCAATTTGAGCCACCTCGCCTATATACTCACGTAAAAACTATGGTAGAAGATAAGCGTTATGATCAACACTTATTAGAAGACTACACAGCCGCTGACTTTGATGAAATGGACAAATTTATTGTTCATTCACGCGATTTAGATTTTAGTTATGCCGCTGTAAAACAGTTAGAGGGCAAATATTTAGTCCAAAACCGTGTTACTGGCAAAATATATGAAAGTGCTCAGTTCTTATATGTATTAGTTGCTGCGTGTTTATTTGCTAAATATCCAAAAGAAACCAGATTAGATTTCATTAAGCGTTTTTACGACGCGACGTCAAAATTCAAGATTTCATTACCAACGCCTATAATGGCTGGTGTTCGTACCCCTACTCGCCAATTTAGCTCTTGTGTATTAATAGAAGCGGGTGACAATCTTGACTCTATAAATGCCACTACATCAGCGATTGTAAAATACGTAAGTCAACGTGCTGGTATTGGTATCAATGCTGGTCGAATTCGTGCATTAGGTAGCGCAATCCGTAACGGTGAAGCTTTCCATACAGGTTGCATTCCATTTTATAAACACTTTCAAACAGCGGTTAAAAGTTGTTCTCAAGGTGGTGTTCGTGGCGGCGCTGCAACTTTGTTCTATCCGTTATGGCATTTGGAAGTTGAGTCATTATTAGTTCTTAAAAATAACCGTGGTGTAGAAGAAAATCGCGTTCGTCATTTAGATTACGGCGTACAGTTCAACAGAACTATGTATCAACGTCTTATTAAAGATGAATACATTACCTTGTTCAGCCCTTCTGACGTACCTGGTTTATACGATGCTTATTTTGCAGATCAAGACTTGTTTGACGAGTTATACGTTAAATATGAAAAAGACGAAAATATTCGTAAAAAACGCATTAAAGCAGTTGAGTTATTTGCCCTATTTTTAAATGAACGTGCAAGTACAGGTCGTATTTATCTACAAAATGTAGATCACTGTAATACTCACAGCCCGTTCAATCCTGAATTTGCGCCAATTAGACAAAGTAACTTATGTCTAGAAATAGCCTTACCAACCAAACCTTTAAATAATGTAAATGATGAAGAAGGTGAAATAGCTTTATGTACGTTATCGGCCTTTAACTTAGGTGCAATTGATTCTTTAGATGAACTAGATGAACTTGCTCAATTAGCAGTAAGAGCATTAGATAACTTATTAGATTACCAAGACTACCCTGTTCCAGCTGCACTTAATGCAACTATGGGTCGTAGAACCTTAGGTGTTGGTGTTATTAACTTTGCTTATTACCTAGCTAAAAATGGCGCTAAGTATTCTGATGGCAGCGGTAACAAGTTAATTCACCGTGCATTTGAAGCTATCCAGTTTTACTTATTAAAAGCATCTAATGATTTAGCGAAAGAACGTGGCGCTTGTCCTAAGTTTAATGAGACAACGTACGCTCAAGGTTTGTTGCCAATTGATACGTATAAGAAGTCGGTAGACACTTATTGTGATGAACCTCTTCATTTAGATTGGGAATCATTACGTACTGAAATAACGAAACATGGTTTACGTAACTCAACATTGTCAGCACTTATGCCTTCTGAAACGTCTTCGCAAATATCTAATGCGACTAACGGTATTGAGCCACCACGTGGTTTGATTTCTGTTAAATCAAGTAAAGATGGCGTATTAAAACAAGTTGTTCCAGAGCTGAACCGCTTACGTAACCAATATGAATTATTGTGGGACATTCCAAATAACGAAGGTTATTTGCAACTATGTGGCATTATGCAGAAATTTGTTGACCAAACTATTTCAGCAAACACCAATTATGACCCAACTAAATACCCGGATAACAAAGTGCCTATGCAACAATTGTTGAAAGACTTGTTAACGGCATATAAATACGGAATGAAGACCTTGTATTACCATAACACCCGTGACGGTGCTGGTATTACTACAGGTAAGCAAAAAACCAATCCAACCACAGTTGTTATTGAAGATGATGACGATTGTGAAGGCGGCGCTTGTAAGATTTAACGCTTGTTGAAAAACAAACGTTAAAAATAGGGAATATATGCCCACTACTAATTGTGGTGGGTACTTAAAGAATTAGAGATAAAAACAAATATGAAATACACCACGTTTAATCAAAATATTGTCGACGCATTAAAAGAGCCTATGTTTTTTGGTCAGCCAGTTAATGTTGCTCGTTATGACCAACAGCGTCACGGCATTTTTGAAAAGTTAATTGAAAAACAACTTTCGTTCTTTTGGCGTCCAGAAGAAATTGATGTGAGTAAAGACCGCGCTGATTTCCAAGCAATGACGGACAGCGAAAAACATATTTTTATCTCAAATTTAAAATATCAAACTCTGTTAGATTCAATTCAGGGTCGTAGCCCTAACGTTGCCCTGCTTCCAATTACGTCATTACCTGAGTTAGAAACTTGGATTGAAACTTGGTCGTTCAGTGAAACCATTCACTCACGTTCTTATACACATATCCTAAGAAACTTATTTACTGATCCAAGTGAAGTGTTTGACGATATCGTTAGAAATGAAGAAATTTTAAGACGCGCATCAGATATCTCTAAATACTACGATGACTTAATTTTCTGTACTCAGTTGTATCAAACTGTAGGTTTGGGCGAACATGTTGTTGATGGTGTTACTTATAACATCACCCTTAGAGAGCTTAAAAAGAAACTTTACTTAGCGGTTAACTCTATTAATGCGTTAGAAGCGATTCGTTTTTACGTAAGTTTTGCTTGTACTTTTGCCTTTGCAGAGCGTGAAATAATGGAAGGTAACTCTAAGATCATTCGCTTAATTGCTCGTGATGAAAACTTACATTTAACATCGACTCAACACATTCTTAACTTGTGGGCTGATGGTCAAGACGATCCTGAAATGCAAGAGATCAGCCTTGAGTGTTTTGCCCAAGCTAAAGAAATTTTTGTAAATGCGGTAGACCAAGAGAAAGAATGGGCTAAATACCTATTTAAAGATGGTTCTATGATAGGTCTAAATGAAGAAATATTGTGTCAATATGTTGAATATATTGCCAATCATCGTCTATCTGCTATTGGTATTCCAGCAATGTATGATATTAAGAGCAACCCTCTTCCTTGGATGAACAAGTACTTAGAGTCTGACAACGTGCAAGTTGCACCACAAGAGTCTGAGATAAGTTCTTACCTGGTTGGTCAGATTGATTCAGACGTTGATGCAAGTGCCTTTGATGACTTTGAGCTATAGACGATAAGCTGCGAGTTTTGAGCTGCGAGAGACGAGTTTTAAAAGCTTTGTAGCTTTCAGTAAGACAATAAAAAAGGTGATTTCAGAAATGAAATCACCTTTTTTTGTTTTTGCTTTTTCTTAATTAGCAAAAGTAGCTAAAGTTGCTAAAAACAATTCACATTGTTAAAGACGTAGCCGACTAACGAGGTACAAACCTATTTCGTCTTTCTTTATCATCGGTTAAATACGTATAACTACTCAAACAGTTCTCATAAAAGTCCGTAAGCTGCACACCTACTCTTGGTTTGATCTGCCCTTTTGATACTTTTTTATCTATCTCTTTTTTAATGTTATTAGCTAGAATTTCTGAGCTGTATTGCATGGTTGATAACACATCGCCCATTGCTGAGCCATGAACAACTTCTTCAATGTAATAATCTTTTGGATCGTCGTCGTAGCTATAAATATGTACTTCATTTAGTCGGCCAAACAAATTATGCATATCGCCCATTACGTCTTGATAAGCACCGGTTAAGAAGATCCCTATATGATAATCTTCATCCGCTTTAAGCTCATGTAAAGGCAAGGTATTACTTGTGCCATTGGTATCAATAAAGTGGTCAATTTTTCCGTCACTGTCACACGTTATATCAACTAAACTAGCAATTTTAGTTGGCTTTTCTGACAAACGATTAATTGGCACAATAGGCAATACTTGCTTAATTGCCCAAGAATCAATAGTTGATTGAAATACCGAGAAATTCACTAAATATTGAGACGATAATAACGATGAGATCTCCATTAGCTGCTCAGGAACAAACTCTTCACCAATTAAATGCTGGTTAATTTGCTCTAGCGTTTGCCAATATAAGCTTTCCATTTTCGCCATATCTTTTAAACTAAGTACGCCTAAATTAAATGCGCTCACCATTTGTTCTTTTATCGACATCAAATCGTTGTACATTTCTTGGTAATTATCGGACGTTAATTCTTGTGTAATATCACGTATATTAGTAATTAATATATGTTCGTCGTCTTCCACACTTGTATCGAACTTAGTGCTATTGGGTTTTATTTCACCAATGACTTTTGCTACAACACAGGAGTGGTGAGCGGTAATGGCTCGGCCACTTTCACTGACAATATTAGGGTGTGGAATATCGTTTAAGTCGCATGTCTGTTTAATGCCGTAAACGATATCAAGTATGTATTCTTCGGTGGAATAGTTGCACGATGAATTGTTAGTCGACTGGCTACCGTCATAATCAACCGCTAAGCCACCGCCAACATCAATGTACTGTAACGGGACGCCATACTTAACTAAGTTCATGTAGACCATTGAGGCTTCTTGAATTGCACCTTTAATGGAACGAATATCTGTTAACTGGCTACCAATATGAAAATGTAATAACTGGATGCTGTCTGCAAAGCCTTGTTGTTTTAGGTAATCCACGGCATTTAGCATTTCAACGTAGCTTAAACCAAACTTAGCGCGTTCTCCGCTTGAGTTTTTCCACTTACCTTTGCCTTTTACCATTAACTTACTGCGTAAACCAACAACCGGCGTAACGCCCATTTCTTTAGCGATTTTAACTAAGGTTTTTAATTCATTAAACTTTTCGATAACAATGATAATGTTACGGCCAATTTGTTGACCCAACAAAGCTAACCTAAAATATTCTTCATCTTTATAACCGTTTAATATGGTTAAAGATTCTTTATTGGTGTTGTAAGCCAAAGCGGCCATTAGTTCAGGTTTCGACCCTGCTTCTAAGCCGTAATTAAATTTCTCACCAGCGTTAACAATTTCTTCAACCACTTCACGCATTTGGTTAACTTTAATTGGAAAAACACCAAAGTATTGTCCGGTGTATTCCGCATCGGCTATAACGCGACGAAAGGTGGTATTTAAGGTTTCCACTTGTGAACGTAAAATATCGTGAAAGCGAATAACAGCTGGAAATTTAATCCCAGTTTCCGTCATTTCTTCTACAATCTCTTGAATATTAAGCGTTAGATTTGGCTGATGATGATCTGGGGTTGCTAACAAGTCACCTTTATCACCAATAGAGAAATACCCTTTACTCCAACGGCTCACGCCATATAGCTTATCTGAGTCTTCAAAAGACCAGGTTTTAGTTTCGGTAATTCTATTTGGCATTATTTACTGCACCACCATTGTTATTGTTACTACTCTTACCGCTGCTGTTTAAACATAAGATAAGCTCGCGTACTACTTTTGCAGCAAATACATCGCTGTTTCCTGATGCATCAATATTGGGAGCGAGCTCTACTACATCACAACCGACAAAGTTTTTCTTTGTTAATATTTTGCAAAGACTGATAAAAGAATGAAAGTCTTCACCGCCCGGCTCTGGTGTGCCAGTTCCTGGGAAAAAGCTTGGATCAAAGTAGTCTAAATCTAAAGTTAAGTAAATTGGTCTGTCATCTGGAATACTTTCTATTTTATTAAGAAACGACGCTCTGTCTTTTATTAGACTGTTATTTTCATTCATCCAAACATATTCATCTTTGGTACCAGAGCGAATTCCGTATTGGATAAGTTCATGCTTTGGCCCAAAATGATCAACCACTCGTCTAATAATAGAGGCGTGAGAGTAGTGATAACCTAAATAACCATCTCTTAAGTCTGCATGTGCGTCTAAATGCACTAAGGCTAAATCATCATATTGCGCTAAATAGGTTTTTATAGGCGCATAAGAAATAGAATGTTCACCCCCTAAGGTCAACACTTTAACCTTATCTTGCTCTAATTTCACATCGGAAAATAGCTTAATAAAGTCATTAGTGCCCTTTTGCCATAATGCTTGAATGAATTCAGGCGACGCTGATTTTAGTTCCTCTGCAGACATAGGTACTGAATTTTTAGCCGTATTTGTCGCAAATAAAGATAAATTACCAAGATCAACAAACGACACACCGTCAATGTCATCATCAAGATACGGAGAATAAGACTCAATACCATCTGAAACCGATCTTAATGCGTCTGGGCCATCTTTAGTACCTTTACGGAAACATGCAGTTCCATCAAACTCAAACCCAATAATATGGATGGTATTGCTGAAAATGCCAACCTGTTCTACAGCACATTCAAAAATGACTTCAGCGGGATTGAGATTTACATTAACTGCTTTTATTAAATTCATTACGGTGCCTAAAACAAAATTTGTAACTGATTACTCTTTCAAGAGGACTGCGCATTATAATTTTTTTTACTAAAAACTCGATCATTTATTGTGAAATAAGCTAATTTTTGTAGAATACGCCATCGAAATTTAGCTAATAGCTTAAATCAATCTTGCGGAGACTCCACTCTTGTTTTTTGAAGGCGCTGAAAAAAAAGCCGAAATCCAAGTTGATAGCCAAAAACTATCGCTACTAAACGACATTCCAAACGAGTATTGGCATGACTTAGTACATAAATGTGAAGCAAAAATACTTTCTTCTATAGAGAATAAATATTGTAAAGCTTTTCTGCTGTCTGAATCTAGCCTATTTGTTTGGGATGATAGATTCTTAATATTAACTTGTGGCGAAACCAAGCTTATCAATTCAATTGAGTTTTTTATTCAAACATACGATGTTGTCGTGTTAAAACAAGTGACCTATCAACGTAAAAATGAATACTTCTCTCATGCTCAACCGAGCTGTTTTGGCGATGACTTAAAAATACTTGCTAAATATCTTGATGGACAAGCATATAGATTTGGTGCACTTGATGGCCACCACAACTACATTTTCCATTATGAGAATGACTTTGAGGCTGATCAACAAGACAAAACCTATGAGCTTTTGGCTTATCAAATAAGCGAACGAGCATCAAAACTCTTGTCTACTGAAGGCTTATCTAAACAACAAATTAGAACCTTGTTTAACTTTGACCAACTTATCCCTGGCTTTGCTATAGATGATTTTGTATTTGAGCCTTATGGTTACTCGTTAAATGCAATTAAAGACGATAAATACCTGACCATTCATGTGACACCACAAGAATCCAGCAGTTACGTTAGTTTTGAATCTAACATCGACTTAATCTCGTTAACGCCACAAATAATGCAAGTGTTAGAGCCAGAGTCGTTTGATATTTTGACTTACAATGAATTTGATTACGTTGAAAAAGTAAATCAGTTTATTCCACGTGAATATCAAGCAACCTGTAAAATTCAACAAACATTAACCAATGGTTATGAAGTCAAATTCAGTAACTACTTAAAACCATCAGCTGAATTTACTTCACCTGCAAAAATTAATATCAATGGAGATAACCATGCACTCTGATCTATGGGTAGAAGAAAAATTTGAAGACTTTTTGGGACTTCGTTTAAAAGTAGAAAAAGTTTTGTTCTCAGGAAAAAGTGAATTCCAAACTGTAGACGTGGTGGAAACCAAAGGTCATGGCAAAATGTTACTTAACGATGGTTTGATCATGGTGACTGAACGTGACGAATTTGCTTATCACGATATGATCTCTCACGTTCCTTTGTTTATTCACCCTAACCCTAAAAAAGTATTAGTGATTGGCGGTGGTGATGGCGGCTCAGCGCGTGAAGTTATTCGTCATAAAGGCGTTGAAAAATGCACTATGGTAGAAATTGACGCTATGGTGGTTGACGCTTGTAAAGAGTTTATTCCTCTTACAGCAAGTGCATTAGATGACGACAGAATAGAGTTAATTATTGGTGACGGTGTTCAATTTGTAAAAGACACCACAGAAAAGTTTGACGTCATTATTATAGACAGCACAGACCCAATTGGCCCTGCGACACCATTATTTGGCGAAGAATTTTACCAAGACGTAAACAAATGTTTGTCCGACGATGGTATTGTTGTGTCTCAAGGCGAAACACCTTGGTACGGTAAAGAAATTCAACACTCTTTACTTAGCGTATTAAACAACGTATTTGATAATACTTACATGTATAGCTTCAGTAACTTAACTTACCCAGGTGGTTTATGGTGCTTTACTTTAGCCTCTAAAAAGTATCATCCAATTAACGACTTTAACGCTGATGCAGTAGATAAAAGTGGTTTAGAATTTAAGTATTATAACAAAGGCGTACACACAGCGGCTTTTGCTTTACCAAATTTTATTAGAGACGGTTTACAGCATTTACTTAAAAACTAATTATTAAAGCCAATTGAAAGAGTAAGGCGTTATTTTATGTAATAACGCCTTACTCTTCACGTGAATTACACCTCGTATTACGTTATAATATTTTCCCTCAAAGAGCATAAAAACGCTTTCAAAAAAATAATAAAGGCTGAACAAACACTTATGTTCAATAACTCAATTAAACATATCATTTTTATTATTTCTGAGTCCGTTCATCAATATTTTACCCCACTTTTAATTTATACAATGACAACAAAAGTGAGAGCTTAATTTACAACTATGAGTAAAGTGACGGTTCACCGCAATGGGGTTATAGAAACGGAAATTGAATTCGTTAATACCGACGCGACCTTACTAAATTCATTACAAAAAAATTCGGTAGATATGCTGTATCACTGTAAAGAAGGCTTTTGTGGTGCCTGTCGCTGCAAACTAAAGTCAGGCTCTATTTCTTATATCAACGAACCACTTGCCTTTGTCAGAAAAGGTGAAATACTCACCTGTTGTAGTGTACCAAACGAAGATATTGAGATTGAGATCTTGTAATTATTAACTCAAGAGTGGTTCAACACACGAGCGGATCCAGGATAAGAAATAGAAGGTACCAGAGTAAAATTACATTACCCACTTACTCTTTACCTAATACCATACTCCAACAGAATTGAAATCTTGAATTAAATCACTGTTCAAAGAAACTCTAATTTAAACAATAAGAAACTGGTGTAACTGGTTTATACAATCCATAATGCAGCATGGTTATTATTATTTTGAAAGTTCTCAATGAAAGCGTTTGATTTTACTGAAGTAAGACACATATTAAAGTTGGCCATTCCGTTATTGTTAACTCAAATTACCGCCAGTTTAATGTTCTTTACTGACACAGTAATGGCCAGTAAAGCTGGACACGTTGATATGGCATCAGTGTCTATTGCTACCGGCTTATGGTCTCCAGTTATTTTCTCTGCTCAAGGCTTGTTAATTGCGGTTACACCGGTTATTGCGCATTTATTTGGCTCAAGTAAAGGTAGCAATAGTAACCAAGCTCAAATGGTTTCTACTTTATTCCAAGGTGCTTATATTGCTGCGGCGATTACCATAGTCATTGTATTTATATTCCAGTTTGTTCATATTCCATTAGATAACCTTAATTTAGAACCTGAATTACACGAAAAATCCTTAGGCTATTTACACTATGTGGTTTGGGGCATCTTACCAACCTGTTTGTTCTTTGCATTACGTGCTTTTTGTGAAGGTATTAGTGTCACTAAACCTGCATTAATCGTTAGTGTTATTGCATTACTTGCCAATATTCCGCTTAACTACATATTTGTATTTGGTAAGTTTGGCGCACCTGAATTAGGTGGTGCTGGATGTGGACTTGCCACCGCAATTGTTCAGTGGATAAGCTTAATCAGTTTGCTTATTTACTTTAGTATTTCACGTAAATTAAAGCACTATCAAATATTTAAACATGTAGAAAAACCTAATATTGAAAGCATTAAAATGCTTTCAAAACTTGGAACACCTATCGCTCTGTCTTTGTTGTTTGAATCGAGTCTTTTTGCCTTTATGGCACTGTTTATCGCTCCACTTGGTTCAATTGCCGTTGCCGGACATCAAGTAGCCTTTAGTTATAGCGCCGTAGTGTTTATGTTCCCGTTAAGTTTAGCCATGGCCGCCACTATACGAATTGGCTATTTAAAAGGTGTTGGAGATTTAACTAAACTAAAGCGTTCGATCAAAACCTGCTTTTTTATGGCCTGTAGTTTTGGTACTTTAGTGATGATAACCACCCTTTTATTCCGTGAACAAATTATCCTTATATACACGTCAAATCCAGAAGTTGTGGCGTTAGCTGCGAGTATTTTAATTATCACCGCGATTTATCAATTGCCCGATGCAATCCAAGTAATGGCTGCGGGTATATTTAAAGGATTAAAAATCACTAAACCGCTGTTTTACATCACCTTTATCTCTTATTGGCCGATTGGATTTACCTTAGGTTACTTATTAGGTAGAACCGATTACATAGTCCCTGCTATGGGGCCTCAAGGGTTTTGGGTTGGTACGGTTATCGGTTTAACCACCGCTTCCGTGTTGTTCCTTATATGGCTTAAGATAACCATGAAAAAATTGGACTTCACAGTCGCGGCTTAATGTAACGATTTAATCTGACGAACATGCATAAAAAAAGGTGAACCTAAGTTCACCTTTTTGCTTTTTATCTTATATGGTTTTTCTTATATAGATAAAACCAACTAAACATAGTTTTTATTCATCTGTTAAGGTCATTAACGATGTATTACCGCCAGAAGCTGTAGTATCAATACTTATGGTCTTCTCAGTCACTAAACGTTGGATTAAGTTATCGTTATATTCAGCGGTTATCGTTGGTAAAATAGCGCCAACACGTTGCGCTAATTTATGTGCAACATACGCACTACGACGACATTCTGAGTCAATAACTACACCAGCTAACGATTCATGCTCTAATAAAGGCTGTAGGTGTTCTAATTTGGCTACTTGCAACACGCCTTTATCGGCACCGGTTTTGTTGAATTTATTCATAAATTCAACACCTTCTTCATAAAACACGTCTGAAACCACGGCAATAACAGTGTTACCTGTTGATAAAGCCGTAATAATAGACATTACCCAGTAATGGAATGTTGCGTCTTTATCGGCAAAACAAACCAACGTACCTCTTGGCTCCAAGTACAAAATATTAGACTCACCTGTTGGCCCTGGCAATACCGTTGGCTTTTTCAGTTTACGTTCTATATCAATTAACTGAGAACGGGCGGTTGCTAAGGTTTTATCTAAGTTATCCGCGAACTCAACCGTATGTTCAACTGTAGCCATTTCAGCCAATAATTGACGCACATGAGAAGTACGAGTATTTAAGTCGGCTAAGCGCCATGACTTCTCACCTTCCTGCGCTTTATCCATTAACTTATTAGCTTCTTTAATGGACTTATCTGTTGGCTCTAGCGCTTCATCATCTAATACTAATTCATCTTCACTTGGTGTTGATTTTTCTTGTAACAAACGTGGTAAATAGTTTGGACCGCCCGCTTTTGGACCTGTACCAGATAAGCCTCTACCACCAAATGGTTGAACGCCAACCACAGCACCAATCATATTGCGGTTAATGTAAACGTTACCCGCACGTGACTTTTTAGCTAAGGCAATAGCACGGCTTTCAATACGTGAATGAATGCCCATAGTTAAACCAAAGCCCGTTGAGTTAATTTGCTCAATAACCTTGTCTATGTCTTTACCAGAAAAACGAATGACATGGACACATGGACCAAATACTTCTTTTTGTAACTGGCTAATATCGCTAATTTCATACAAACGAGGTGCAAAGAAATGACCGTTTTTCGTTTCTTCACCCATTTCACATTGATATAACAACTCCCCGTGAGTCTGCATATACTCTGCGTGTTCGTTCAATGCTTTTAATGCTTTGGTATCAATCACAGGACCAACATCGGTTGATAACATAGCTGGGTTACCAATATGCAGCTCTTTCATTGCGCCTTTGATCATACGAATAACGTTATCGGCAATATCGTCTTGCACAAACAATACACGTAACGCTGAACAACGTTGGCCTGCACTTTGGAAACCAGAAGCAATAACATCATCAATAACTTGCTCTGGTAACGCTGTAGAGTCAACTATCATGCAATTTTGCCCGCCAGTTTCACCAATAAATGGAACTTGCTCACCACCACGTTGGGCTAGAATTTGAGAAATTAATGTACCTGTTTGTGTAGAACCGGTAAACATAACCGCAGCCACTCTTGAGTCTGGTAATAATACCTTACCTACATCAGAGCCTTGAGCAATAACAGACTGAACAACGTTCTCTGGTAAACCAGATTCAATCAATAATTCAATTGCACGTAATGCAATTAAACTTGTTTGCTCTGCAGGTTTAGCGATAACGGCATTACCAGTGACAATTGCCGCAGCAACTTGGCCTAGGAATATTGCTAGCGGGAAGTTCCAAGGGCTGATACATAAAATAACACCACGTGGTTCTAAACGCGTATCTTTTGCTAATACTTCAGCTTCATTGGCGTAATAACGACAGAAATCCACCGCTTCACGAACTTCATCAATACCGTCTTGAGCCGTTTTACCTGCTTCTTTAATACAAAAAGCAATTAACTCGTCCATGTTTGCTTCTAATGCATCAGCTGTTTTTCTTAATACCTCAGCACGAACCTTAACTGGAGTTGTAGACCAAGTATTAAAAGCCGTTTGGCCTTTATCTAACATGGCCAACATATCATCTTGATCAGCAATTTTTACACGGCCTATCACTTCATCCAAATTAGCCGGGTTAATTACCGCTAATTCATTGTCTGCTAAAGTTGAAATATCAATTTGGTTTTTCTCAAACCAGTTATTAAGATTATCTCGAAGTGGAGATATTTTAGTAATGTCGGTTAAATCCATGCCTTTTGAATTAGCGCGTTCGTCACCAAATAAGGAAATTGGCAATGCAATTTTCTCATTGTAGATTTGTTCTACTCTGTGAGTGCGCTCAACAGGATCTTCTAATAAAGATTCAACTGGTTTATCAACATCAACAATCGCGTTTACAAATGACGAGTTAGCCCCATTTTCTAATAAACGTCTTACCAGATAAGCCAACAAATCTTCGTGCACGCCAACTGGTGCGTAAACACGACATTGAATTTTTTCTTTGCTCACTATTTGATCATATAAGGTATCGCCCATGCCATGTAGACATTGGAATTCAAATCCTTCTTTATCATTACCGGCTAATTCTAAAATTACCGATGCCGTGTAACCATTGTGCGTAGCAAATTGTGGATAAATAGTATCGCGATACTCTAATAGCTTATTTGCACACGCGTGGTAAGACACGTCTGTAGAGGCTTTACGAGTAAATACTGGATAATGCTCTAAACCATCTTTTTGCCCGTTTTTGATCTCAGTATCCCAGTACGCACCTTTAACTAAACGCACCATTATCTTGCGACCAACTCTTAATGTAAGTTGTCGCAACCATTCGATAACAAAAAACGAACGTTTTTGATAAGCCTGAACCGCAAGACCAAAACCATTCCAACCATTCAATTCTTTATCTGAGAAGACAACTTCAATAACATCTAAAGAAATATCTAAACGCTCAGATTCTTCAGCATCAACCGTTAAGCCAATATTGTATTGTTTGGCTAATAAACAGAGTGCTTTTAATCTTGGAACAACCTCATCCATTACGCGGTCACGGTGACTAAATTCATAACGAGAGTGGATAGCAGATAGTTTTATGGAAATACCAGGACTGGTACGTGGACCTTTTCCCTGTGCTACTTTGCCAATAACGTGAATGGCTTTTATGTATGCATCGTAATATTTGTCAGCATCTTCCATGTTACGGGCACCTTCCCCTAACATGTCGTAAGAATATACATAACCGTTGCGTTCTTTTTCGATAGCTCGTTCTGTTGCAGCTTCTATGGTTTCGCCCATAACAAACTGTTTACCCATTATTTTCATGGCAACGTTCATTGCTTTACGAATAACAGGCTCTGATACTTTACCTAACGTACGTTTAACAACACCAAAGTCTTTCTTTAAATTACTATCAGAATACTTAACCATGCTGCCGGTTAACAATAAGCCCCAAGACGAGGCGTTAACAAACATAGAGTCACTTGAACCTAAGTGAGAACTCCACTGGCCTTGTGATAATTTGTCACGGATTAATTCGTCCTGTGTTTTTTTATCTGGAACACGTAATAATGCTTCGGCTAAACACATGAGTACTATGCCTTCTTCTGAAGACAGTGAATATTCATTTAACAGTGCGTCAATACCGCCAGAGCCTTCAGATTCAAATCTGATCTGTAGCACCATTTTACGCGCACGTTCCCACGCTCGACTTCGAGCAGCCATGCTAATTTCAGCTTCCGGTAATAGATGTTTTATCGCTGTTTTTTCATTAATGCGATAGTAATCACGGATTTTCTGACGAATTGGACAATCTGTCATCAAGTTGCCATTAAACAACATAAGCGTAAACCTTTATAATTAGTGGTGTGTGGGCGTAATATTAGCGGGCATTCTAGTCCACCAACTCAACTTTTTGCTAATCAATTATTTTGAAACGCAACTATAAACAAAACTAATGCTTAACCCTAAATTTATTAGTATAAAAATTGTTGGTTTTATTTAGCTATTTTAACGAAAAACAAACTAACTTTATTGATATTAGCTTATATTTTCAGATAGTTATGACTATTTCACTATAAAGTAAAAAATATTTAGTAGACTAAGTTTCTGAGCCTTAAACAGAGAGAATTTAGGCTCACATAAAGCAAACTAATCTTAAATGGCTATTAACTTAGGTTAAATTAGTTTGATATTGGTAATATTATTTAGGAATACTTATTGATTATCTTTAATCCCAATATGAAACCGTATCCGTTTGTTTTTTAGCTTTCTTAATTGGCGTATCTTCCATAGGTGTTCCTAGGTACATAAAGCCAATAACCTCATCTAATTCTGTTAAACCTAGCGCTTCATTTACATACTGGTTTTGCGAGTAATTCCCCGTACGCCAAATTCCGTTAAAACCTTGGGCAAACGCCGCCAACTGCATATTATGTAAGGCACAAGCCGTTGTCGCTACCTGCTCTACTCTAGGCACCATGTCATGGTGTTTGTATTTGCAAATACCAATAATGATCATAGGCGCACGAAGCGGTAAGATTTTCGCTTTTTCTATCGCTGCATCATCAAAACCTGACTTAATAGCCGCTTGATGATAAATATCAGCGAGTTTTGTTAAGCCATCGTTTTGACAAACAATGAATTCAAATGGTGAAAGGTTTGCATGATCTGGCACTCGGTGTGCAGCGGATAATATATTGTCTAATGCTTCACCGCTTGGCGCTGGATCTACAAGTTTGTTATAAGACGAGCGAGTTAATAAAAGATCTAATGCATTCATAATAAAGCTTCTTGATAAATAAGAAGGTAATCTTACCTTAAAAAAACACAGCTAAAAAGGATGCGAAGGTATCTTGGATTTATCCGAAATAATATCCCCTATTGCTTATAAATCAGATTAAAGATCAGAATAGATAACGACAAAATTGTTTATACCAAATAATCAATGCTGCTGTTGCACTTACGAGTTGAATCCGCGTAATCTGTATTGCTAGTTATTCTGGATTAAGTCATAGAACTTAAGTCAAAAAGTTTGTATTGTTACACCCATTAACTAATTTATAGTTTCTTATTTCACTAAAGAAGGAAAGATATGAAATCACCTCCAACTGATTTAGAAAAAAAAGAACGCTTACAAAGAGCTAAGAATAAATTTCAACTGATAAGACGTCAGTTAAACAATCAAAAAGCCAGTAAACATAAACTATTGGGTTTGGTACAAGAGTTGGCCTCTCAGCGACCAGATGTAACGGTAAAAATACTGAAAAAATGGATTGATACTAATAAATAGTATTGATCTATTTGATGAAATACCTAGTCCATTTTAGGTATTTGATACGCGATATTTTGGTGAAATCTAACCATCAACTGGTTTGACTCTGGTTCAATATCCAACTTTTTAGTAATTTGTTTTAACGCGCTTTGAATACGATTTACAAATCGACCGTAGGCTTTGTTATTAATATCATTTTCATTAGCAACAAAAATTAAGGTAAAGGTATTGGTTAAAATTGTGCTATTCCATTTAGCAATGCAGTTCTGATCTTCCTCTGCATTAAAACCTAAATAAATTAACTCACCGTCATTATGCACAAAGCTATGTTTACTTGAAGCCACAATTGGATGGCGACCATTAGCGATCATCACTGCATTTTTTATAGCTAACTCGTCAGTCACCTGTGCAACCACATAAGATATTTTGCTATAAAGCTCATTATAAGGTGCAGTATGTGTGGCGGTTTTATTCATTTTCTCCACCATAGTTTCATTAATTGGTATCTCTGCAACTATGTAACCCATTTGGTTATTTAATGGCGGAATTAATACCGACTGCTGTTTGTATCTGTGTTTAACTTGACGCAGTTCATGGGTGGATGTTTTTTTATCCCCTTTTTCCGCACTAAATAAGTCATAGGTTATGTACTGATGGTCTTTTATCTTAATTAAATTGGATGAAAAACCCATAGTTTCAGCTAACTCTACTGCCATCTCCACTGCTTTTTGGTGTAATTCAAAAGCAGATTGCCTAATTTCACCACCATTAGCCAGTACAAGTAAACTCACCTTCTTAGCGGTTTTTGTACGGTCATAATAACTTTGAAAACCTTTGTGGTTATTTGGATCGTAAAACACAATTAATTGTTCTTGAGTTTCAATCACTTGTGACTCTTCGCCGTAACGTAAACGTACCAGCTTATCGTTAGCCACAAATAATCCACTTTTAATGCCGTTTCTTTTGCTAATAGAGATAAACGATTGTTTAAGCTGCATATAAAAGTCGGATAAGACAAATTCATTAATTTCTGTTTCACCAGAAACGGTTTGTAATAATTCAGACGTAATTGGGAGTTCGACAATTAAATAATGATTTTCACGATTAGTGGCAGGTACGTAGACTTTGTTAGCATTAAACTTCTTGCTAGTATTTGTTGTAATAGTCGTATTCAACATATCTTCATTTCCTTATTTAATTTGGCTGTAAATTAACAAGGAGTTATGTCGGCTAAGTGACTTATTTATGACGGTTAAGTGACATCCAAAAAGTGAAATTGATACAAAGCCTCTCAAATTTAATCAGAAGCTGTAGACGTTTTTTATGGATACCAGTTCATACAAAACATAATAGTGTTGGTATTACGTTAACAGCTAGATTAAAATCGCGATCCGCTTCTAAAATTAAGTTAATAATATGCCTTCAGTATTCGTACAAGCCGACCGCGAGAAAACACTCAAACGCAAACATCCTTGGATCTTCTCTAAAGGTGTCACCAAAATTGAAGGCGAACCGCAATTAGGCGAAACTGTCGATGTATTCTCAGAAAGCGGTAACTGGTTAGCTAAAGGCGCTTACTCTCCACATTCCCAAATACGAGTTCGTATTTGGAGCTTTGAAAAGCGCCCTATTAACAAACAATTCTTCATTGAAAAAATCGAACGCGCTAGAACCATACGCAAACCTATCATCAAACGTGACGGATTAACGGGATACCGTTTGTTATGTGCAGAGTCTGACGGTTTACCAGGTGTAACAGCAGATATTTACAATGACACGATTGTTATCCAGTTATTAAGTGCGGGTGCAGAATACAAACGTGATTTGATTTTTGATGCCCTTAAGCATTGTTATCCAGAATTTAATATCTTTGAACGTTCAGATGTTGATGTGCGTAGCAAAGAAGGTTTACAAAAATCATCCGGTTTAGTACATGGCAAAATGCCAAAGCAAGTGATCATTGAAGAAAACGGCATTAAAGCTTATGTGGACATAGCTCAAGGGCACAAGACAGGATATTACGTTGACCAACGTGACAGTCGCGCTGCATTAGAAAAATATGTTAAAGGCAAATCAGTATTAAACTGCTTTAGTTACACAGGTACATTTGGCTTATACGCATTACGTGGTGGTGCTAAATCAGTGGTGCAAGTTGATGCTTCACAAGATGCACTGGATATTGCCGCGAAAAACGTTGAATTAAACAAACTCAACATAAACAAAATGTCATTACTTAAAAAAGACGTATTTAAGTTATTACGTGAATACCGCGACAACGGCACCAAGTTTGACGTTATTGTTATGGATCCGCCTAAATTTGCTGAGTCTAAAGCTAAGTTAAACGACGCATGTCGCGGTTATAAAGACATTAATATGTTGGCAATGAAGCTGCTTAATCCAGGTGGTTATTTATTAACCTTCTCTTGTTCTGGTTTAATGGAAACGGCATTATTCCAAAAGATTGTTGCTGATGCTGCACTAGATGCTAACCGAGATATGGTATTTGTGGAGCGCTTAAGCCAAGCTCAAGATCATATTGTTGGCAGCGCATACCCAGAAGGTTTCTACTTGAAAGGCTTTGTTTGTCAGGTGTTCTAGCCTGGCTTACATAAATGACATGCTAGATCTCCTTAATATTAGGAGGTCTAGTAAAAGTAACGCTTCTGCGATAACTTAACGTTTTTCCTTTTTAGGAAGATACAATAACAACAAGACAGCCAAAGGACCAAATATAAGTCCTCCTACTCCCCAAAACCCTGATCGTCTGTTTTTTTTACCCGCTATTAACCAACAAATAGCTTCGCAAACGATATTAATGGATATTATGATCAGTCCCATTATTTATTCCTTTATATTCATGAGTTTGCAAACTTAACTGCTGCATAAAACTTTTAGGTTCATCCAATGTTTGAGTCAACACTTGAGCCAATAACTGCGTTAACTCTCTACTGGCTAACTCATTAAAGTTGTCTGACTGAGGATTAGCATAACCATGTTTTAACTCAACTTGAGCAATATCAACATTCTGTTTTGTAACAAGATGTTGGATCACAGATTCTACATCAAAGTGATCTTCGGATTTTGGGAATACTAGACTAAATGGAATTTGAGGCGTTAACTCTAACGAGTGACGAATTTGACCAGGGTAAAAACCAATACAATGTTTAACTTTATCTTTAACAAAAGACATAGCAGCAACTTGCCATAATGCCGATGCACCAGCACTAAAGCCAACGCAAATTATAGGCTCATTTGTTTCTTGAGTAGCTTGTTGTAATGCTTGTTCTACTTTTTCAGCGTAACTATCCATCCCCCCACTAAATTGGAACTGCTGATAAGCTTGTTCTTCGTTAGCAAATAAGGTTACATCCGTTAATGAGTCATATGGAGCAATATAAGGACTAGTATAAGGGCTAAGACACATGGCATTGTGTCCTTTTGCGCGCCAAGCTTGGATTAACGATTGGCACCAATTGGTTTCACCAAATATATCTGTAATTAAAACTAACAAGTTTTTAACTCCAATCTTACAACTGACTTAATAGTCGCAATAATAGCCGAATCGATATGTTAGCAAAAAAATTAGATAAATAAGTGACAAACTTAATGGCGAAATCGGCATTAGTCTATTATTTTTGTTAGTAAGAACAAATTGTTAACTTATAAAAAATATATTGGTGCTTAATGTCAGAACAAGAAAGTTGTAAATACCACAACCCTGAAGGTAAACAATGCGAAAGTAAAAATATGGGCGCTGGATATTGTTTTTGGCACGACAAAAACATAGATAAAAGCGGAATGGATTTATCTGAGCGTTTGCAAAACTACGCTGCCGACGGCGGTATGATGCAAGGTTTACAACTCAAACAAGCTAACTTAAAAAATATTCGCTTGGTTAGACGTGGCTGCTCTGTTGGTTACGATATGCGTGATGCTGACTTGTATCATGCCAATATGGATAACGCTCACTTATTTAATATCAATCTGTCTGGTTCTTCATTAATGAAAACCAAATTGAATAATTCAAAACTGCATAAAGCGAATCTACAAAATACTAATTTGTTAGGTGTAAAGTTAGCTAATGCCCGTATCGACAATATTAAAATTGGATCGGAGCTTCAACAAGAAGCTATTGCCAAGCAAGCTGATCTGGAAAATGACCGAGAAAAAGCCATCGACAATTACGAACAGTCTGAAGAAATTTATCGTAATTTAAGAAAAACGGCAGAGTTAGACGGTTTACATATTCTAGCGGGACGTTTAGCGCACCAAGAATTAGTTATGCGCCGTAAGCAATATGCGCCTTATTCTAAAGATAGACTTGTATCTAAGGCGGTAGACTTATTCTGCGGTTATGGCGAGAGTCCAATGAATGTCATTGTGTTCTCATTGGGTATGATTTTATTTTGTGCCATTTTATATTTTATCTTTGGTATAAAAGAAGCTGACTCCATTATACAAATGTCTTTAGCTAATTCCTTTGTTGATAACTTATATAACTTTTTCTCAACTATTTACTTTAGCGTAGTGACCTTTACAACTTTGGGGTATGGCGATATTACGCCAGTTGGATTTTCAAGGTTAATTGCCACCATAGAAGCATTTATTGGTAGCTTTGCATTGGCCTTATACGTTGTGGTTTTTGTGCAAAAAACCACACGTTAAAAGGATGTATGGCTGTAGTTTTAGGCTATAAGGTAAATTAAACGTTTAGGGAAAGATAAAGCCTGTTTATTTTTGAGTAAACAGGCTTTTTTGTGAGTTTGTTTATCCCGTTGCTTGTAACTTGGTTTTTAACATCAAGCTTAAGCCTGACTGTCTTATGGTTGCCTTGTTTACAGCCTGCTGTATTTCCTGTGCCTGACCAAACAAGGTGAATTGTTTTTTCGCTCGGGTTAAGCCGGTGTACAAAATCTCTTTAGATAAAATCTTATTGTTTTGATTTGGCTCTGGTAACACCAAGGCCACATGACTGAACTCTGAGCCTTGGCTTTTGTGAACTGTCATCGCGTATACGGTTTCGTGCTTAGGCAAACGTTGGCAAGCTACCGTTAATACTTCACCGTCGGCTTGGATAAAATACGTCATTAACTGTTTTGTAACACCATCAATTAACTGTAAACCAATATCGCCGTTATATAAGCCTAAGTGATAGGCATTCTCTGAGATCATAATTGGTCGGCAATGATAATGCTGATCGTATTGATCCACCAACCTGCGACTAGCAAGTCGAGTTTTAATATGACGATTAATTCCCTCAATGCCGTGTTCACCATCTTTAACACAGGTTAATATTTGGAACTGCTGCAAGTGATTAAACAACGTCTGTAGCAATAATACTTTCTGCTTTGTGTCCGTACTCTCAGTAAATGCTTTGGCTTCTTCAATTAAGGCTAATTGATGTTTAAAGCTGTGCTCTATTAATAAGTGATAATTATCTAGCTCTGGTTTTATCCAGTTAAGCTCATTGCTAGACAACTTCTGTGAATCTGTGTTGGCGTGCTCAGATAACAAGCTAATAACTTTGTGGCTATTACCTAAATTAATTTCAGTGGCTAAACGCCCTATTAAACCTGCAGCGTTAAAACGATAACTCTTTTTAAGTTCTACCACTAAGTTTAACGATTCAGTTTCAGGTCGACAAAGCTCAGATAAAACGTTGCCTGTTTCTACTGACGATAGCTGTTGTTTATCGCCTAACAAAATAACTTGAGCGTGTGCAGGCACGGCTGATAGTAATTTACTCATCAAGCTTAGGTCGACCATAGATGCTTCATCAACAATCAAGACATCTAAAAACAGCTTATTGTTTTCATTGTAAGCAAAATCATTTAAACCTTGAGGCTTAAGTAATCTATGAATTGTGACGGCCTTATTGGGAATTGAGCTTTTAGTCTCTTGGTCTACGTCTATATTGGTCAGCGAGTTACTAATGGACTCAGCTAAACGTTGTGCCGCTTTCCCAGTTGGCGCGGTAAGTTGAATGTTTAATCCACTTTTTGAGTCATGCGCTTTATACAATTGTACTAACGCAGCTAAAAGCTTAACCACAGTGGTTGTTTTACCTGTACCTGGCCCACCAGAAATAACCGAAAACGACTTAGTGATTGAATTGATAACCGCTTGTTTCTGCCAGTCAATCTCGTTACTTGTATTATCAATTACTTGATCAAGGCCTTGGCTTGGCGGAAATAACTCCGCCACCTTACTTTCAACTTGTTCATTACTAAGAGCATCAAACCAATATGATTTACTGCTACTTGGCTTAGTGTTCTCTTTAAGATTGGTATTTGAGCTAATAAACTTAACCACTGAATGTTCATAATTAAAATAACGGCGCATATATAAACATTGCTGGAATAACACTAATGGCGTTTCGTCATGTAATAGATTTTTATGCAGTGACTCTTCAACTAGAGCGCCTTTACTTTCAATCAAACCGCTTTGATCTTCAACCAATCCGCTACGCAGCATAATATCTTGCAAGTCAGTATTGGTAACTGCACATTGGGTTAGTACATTTTGAGTTAAGCTGTGGCTTTGAAGCTCTGGTGCTAACCAACCAAAAGGTTGCGCTAAATTAAGAAGCTCTAAGTTTAAACACGAATCTTGCAAACTCATGTCATAACTTAACTTGGCAGACAGCAACAAGATCAAATTTATCTCTGCTCTGGTTAAACTAGCGTGAGTCTGAGCGCCTGATTCAGAGAGGATCACAAGCTCGCCATACATAAAACAAGCAAAGTGATAATCCATAGACTGAATAACTTGATGTTGTTTTAACAACAACAGCCACTGTAATGTTTCTGGTAATTCCCGGTTAGCTAAGTTTTCTGTGTTGGTTAGACCTTGAACAAAAATAGACGTGTCAGCAAACCACTGCTTAACGTGCTTGGTTGTCGACGTTGGTGTGTCCTGGCTTTGTGAGCTTGTGGTTGTATTGTTGTTATCAGTCAAAATCAAACCCCATTTGTGGTACTGCTTTTGTTTTATCTTTTGTAAGTGCAGTTTCTGCTTCGGTATTCGCTACTATGCTTTTTACTGAATTTTCGCCTTTATCATTTAACGCAGAATCCAAATATTCAATCACATCTTGTTTGATGTTCATTGTGTACACACCCGTTTGATCTTGCTCTGTCCCTTTGTCATTCATGCCACGTAAAAATAAATACATGGCACCACCAACATGCTGATTGTAATCGTAATCTTGTAAACGGGTTTTTAACCAACGATGTAATGCCAAGGTATAAATCAAAGCTTGTATTTCATAATGATGATCGGACATGGAAACGGCCAAATTAGCTTGCGTATACGATGCAAAATCATCACCTAAGTAGTTAGATTTATAATCCAGCACATAATATTTACCTTGATGATGTACCGTTAAATCGATAAAACCTTTAACAATGCCGGACAATCCAGCTTGTTCTGCACCATTTTCTAAAAAGTGACCAAAGTGTACAGGTTTCAAGCCCATCATTCGTAACGCGTTACAAATAATAACTGAATTTAGTGTGGCAAAATTAAAGTAAAACTCCATTTCAACCAGACAGTTAGCTTGATTTACATCGGCTAATGACCAACTTGTGTGGTTACCGCTCTCAGATTGGTTACGCGTTACCATCGCGTTTGATATTTGCTCAGTTAAACTGCAATTTATAACTTGTTGCATCCATTCAACCGCAACAGATAGCCATAAAGTATCTATTCCGTATCGGGTTAATCCGGCCTCTACAACATCCGCTTGTTCTGCTATTGGTTGTTGGAAATTAACATTCTCTAAAATCCAATGTAAACAAGTACCGGCGTTAGCGCCTTTAGGAAATGAGAATCGATTCAGTTGTGGTTCTTGCTTTTGTTCTGGCTGTGATTTACTTATTTCTGAATTAGTTAAAACCGTCCCAGATGAGGTTTGTTCATCGGATAACCCAGGCACCCATATATCGTTAAGTTGCTCTTGAGCAATACTCACAGTAGCAGCTTTGTCGGTTTCAATAACCTTTGTATTGTCTAAATGATGTGCCCCGGCCACTAATGACGAGTAACTCAGCATTTTCCAGCTGTCCTTTACGTCACCGTTAAACGGGATAAACGCAAGCGGAGCGTTATGATCATTCTGTAAGTTCACACCTGTGTGTTTAGCTTGGTTAAACTGCGTGACCAATAAATCTTCCGCCAATGACGAGTAAGTAAAGCAAGTACCTTGGCTGTTTTCAGCGTTAACAAAACGTTCACAGGTTTGTTGTATTAAGTCATTACTCGGTTTTTGATCTGTGGCTATTTCGCCCAGCAGTAATTGCCCTATCCCAGTGTTATCAAGCACTAAGCGTTTGTAGCCATCTAACAAGTTGAATACACCAATCACCAATTTATAAATCGGTCTGGTCATAGCAACGTATAACAAACGTAAGTCTTCGGCTAAACGTTCCCCCTCGGCTTGTTGTAGTTCTTGTTTACGGTTATCAACCCGATACGTTAAGCCTTGTTTATCGTTTGAAATCTCTGATCCATTGGTTTTATTAGACGTATAAATGGCCGATTTAGCCGCTTTAAACTCGCAAACAAAAGGCAAATATACAATTGGGTATTCCAAGCCTTTAGAAGCGTGTAGCGTGGCTATCTGTACTAAGTTACTGTCTGACTCCAACCTTAGTTGTTGATCGTCTGTGGCGTCGCTCCAGCTATCCTCAGAGATAACTTGTTGTTCAAACCAATGTAATAACTTCTCAACACCAGCGTGTTTAACCGACTGCTGCTGAATAAGCTCAGACAAATGGCGTTGGTCGGTGATTAACCTTTCGTATTCGGTTGGTTCCAATAACTGCCAATTTGATAATGTGTCGGCTTGTAAAATAATGTATTCAATGGAACTGGATATTTGGCCGTAAGTCCATGTTTGATGGGCGTTATAAAACCATTCTAGGTGCTGTTGCCATAAAACGGGATCGTGTTGAAGCGCAAATAACTGCTCTACGTTGTAACCAAAAAAGCGAGTTGCACAAGCCGCTCTGACTTTTTGCTCGTTAAATGGTGAGTTGATTGCCATTAACAAACGTAACAAGTCTTTGGCTAATGCGGTTTTAAATATGTTGTCGCGGCTAATAAACACAGAGCGAATATTCAATTGCGCTAAGGTTCTTTTCATTAAACCTGCTTGATTACGGTTTCTAACCAGAACACAAATATCATTGGCTTGCACAGCGCGTGTTTTGCCTGATTTGTCGATATAGGTTTTGTTTTCGCTCGCCTCTATCAAGGTTGTTTGAATTTGAGCCGCACACCATTTTGCCAATAAACCTTCCGCTTCTGGGCCTTTAAAGCCTATTTTATCTGACGCCTGTGAATCTGGCAGTAAATGACAAAACATTAGCTGATTGTCATCTACGCCATTACTCACCAGCCTATTTGATGGTGATTGGCCTGCAGATACCACTTCAAATGGGATCTCTTTTTGTTTGAAACCTTCTTCACTTTGCACAAACACTTGGTTAACGGCGTTGATTAAATTTGGATGCGAACGCCAGTTAGTGGCTAACGTATAATGCTGCGTCTCTGGCAAGTCTTGTTTAGCTTGAATGTAAGTGAAAATATCAGCGCCACGGAATTTATAAATAGCTTGTTTAGGATCGCCAATTAAAATCATATTGGACGGCACTTGTAACAGCTCAGGGCTGTCATGCTCTGGCGTACTTTCAAGAGCAGTTTCAACCGCACTTTCAACCGTATTTGAATTGTAGATGGCGTTAAAAATACCGTATTGAACTGGGTCGGTATCTTGGAATTCATCAATAAAAGCAATTGGATACTTAGTTCTGATGGCGTTTAACAGTAAGTTGTTTTTGTCTGAGCCTGAATTTCCGCTAATGGCCTGTAACAGCTGAGTTAATAAATCATCTGGGTTAATGATCTGTTGCTCATTTTTTATTTGCTGAGCACGCTGTTCTATATAGTCTTTAGCCAAAGTTAACCAATAACTTTGAAAGCCACCGTTTTTAAGTTCGTGTTCAACTTGCGCCAATTTATCGATAACTTGGCTAATAGGATGATTTAGTGGCTCTGCTTTTGCAGTGTAGTTTTTGCTGTTGTTAAGCGAGTCTGTACCCCACAAAGACCAATCGTCGTCTTTTAAAAATGGCGGGAACCAATCATCCGACTGCATAAACTCAGTTAATAACGGAATTCGTTTGTAGATTTTTCCGTTCTTTTTTAGCTGTGCATCTAACAATATTTTAGAAAAGCCGGCTTTTTGCCATTGTTGTTTTAATGTCACAATTAGTGATTGATAATCGTCCATCAAGGCACGGTAAGTCTGTTCATTCACTTGTGGAGTTAATACAATACTTTTGCCTAATACGCTGGCAATGTCTTTGTATAATCCATCTGGAGTACGCCAATTCTGTTGAAACCATGAAAATTCAGCGCCATTTAGCCCAACGACAAATTTACGCCAAAAGTCGTACAAGGCACCTTGTAAAACAGGCTTGTTGTCCATCTCAAACGTTTGCTCAAAACTAGAGTTGGTTTCAAAAGCAAACTGCTTAATACAACGGTGACAAAAACCATGAATGGTAAAGATAGATGCTTCATCAATTAAGGTGATGGCGTTTTGCAGTCTGTGATACGCGTATAATATTGCTTGTTGTATCTGCTCTGTACTTGTTTGATTCAAGCTTATTTGGTCAGGGCTAGAAGCGTCAATCCAACGTATAACAAAGGTTTTTAATAATTCAACTAAGTTACTATCAAAGTCTTTTGGACTAGAGCTTGAGCCATATAACACATTAGATAACAGAACTTGCTGGGCTTCCAATAACTTCTTTCTAACTCGATCTCTGATCTCTTGCGTCGCCGCTTCAGTAAAGGTAACTACTAAGATTTGTTCTATCGACTTAGGACGTAAATTTGGCTGGCCATCCACTAAACCTAGTAAAGCGCGTAGATACAAAGTGGTAATTGTGTAGGTTTTACCAGTACCTGCACTGGCTTCAATTAAGGCATTTTGATCAAGCGGTATGGTTAATGGGTTTAATATATTCATAATATTTACTCCGCTCCCTGACTGCTTGTTCGGCTTGAATTAGCTTCTGAGCCAACAACCAACGCACTTTTAACATCGCTCAGTACTTTATTGGCTTTGCCTTCTTGATACTGGTCAAATAATTCAGCCAAGCTAGCCTCGGTCAATTGATAAAAGCTATCGTCAAAGTCTTCTAATTTTCTCAGGTGTTTAGCTGCATACTCATCGTCCGTTAAGTTTCTTGCACTTAAACTGAAGGTACTTGGTGCAATGTGTTTGGTAATTGTATTTTGCAAACTTAACTCTGACGCCCCTGCTTGTTTTTCTTTAAACCAATCAAATGCTGGGTCGCAATGCCATTTCAACATTCTGTTTTGTTGTTTGTATTGGACAAATACGCTCACCCAAAGTGATAGCGCCTGTTGAGCTTGCTGCGGCGTTATTGGCTCAAACCAACCCAATGTATTGTCATTACCAATTAATACGGTTGTAGAGCCGTCAAAGGCCGCACATTTAGATAAATGCGTTAACCAAGCTGACAGCTTATCCGAACTTCTTATTTTACCGCTACGGACAAACACACTTGCTTGTTGTCTCTTTTGCGACATAGTGGACGAGGAGCTGGAGTTAGCGTTGCCAAACTCAAACTTTTCTATGGTCGCTTGTAGGTTCACGCTGCTAACACTGTGTTCCGTGGTTAAACTTGGTAATTCAATTTCAATAATATGTTGCTTTTTCACTAGCTTGGTTTGTTGTTTAAATGACTCGCTAGGGTCTAAATTAAGCAAGTCTTTAACTAAGTTAACCATATCTAGACTTTGTTTCTGGTAAGAATGGATAACCGACTCGCCCCACTTTTTAGCTGGGTAATTACCAGAACGTAAGGATTTGTCATTATTAAATTGATTATTTTGGTCAGTGTCAGATGCATCAGAAAAAAGCAGTTGCTCTAATAAGGCCGACTGATTGGTGTATTTTTGTAAGCCGTCATGCTGAAACACTTCATGATCGGATAAGGCGTCGTTGTTAAAGTCGAGTTTAATGTCTAACACTCTACGATAATAATATTTAATGGGATGACGCCAGAATTCGATTAAATCACCAAGGTCAATCTGTGCTTTGTTTATTTTAAGGTCGTTGTTTATATTCGTGTTTATATTACTAAGATCAAACTTTGATCCTACCTGTCCATTGAATGGATCATCAAGATCTTTAATTGGATCTTCAGGGCTGTTTTTGCGATCAAGTTGATCGATTTTCAGATCTTGTCGATCTTGCGGACGATCAAAGTGATCCTCACCTATTCCCACACTGTCTATCGTTTGTCCGTAGTGGTCACTCACTGTACTATTATTTTTCACGCTATTTTGTGTTTCACAAACATCAAACCAACGCTTAGAGTATGATTTATAAGGCTTATTTTGATTCGCTACTAAAAAATACTCTTGGTTAAATGGTTGCAATTTATGCTTGATCATCACACGATCAAGCACTTGATCTGCTAAGAATCCTTTATCCTTTGTATTGTCGACAATAAATGACTGTTGTATGTAGTCGATCAATTCCGACAAAATGACCGACGGCATTAAGCTCTGATTATTTTTTACCGACTGCCCTATAAAACTTAAATGAAGTTTATTTCTGGCTGAACTTACCGCTTCCAAAAATAAATATCGTTCATCTAATTTTGGTGAACGGTCACCTTTTCTTGGATTATTTAAGCCAACTAAGTCAAAACTGATTGGGTCAACATGACGAGGATAATCTCCGTCGTTTAATCCCAAAATACAAATCACTTTAAATGGCACTGAACGCATTGGCATCAAAGTACAAAAATTCATGCGCCCGGCCAAAAATCGTTGAGCTACTCCACTCTCACTTAAATGCTGGGCAAAAAAGTGATGAACTAAGTGATAGTTAAATTTGCCAGTAAAATCTCGGTCATCCAAATACACAGTTAATTGTGCAATGGCATTCCTAATTTTTTGAATGGTGATTTCATCGAGCTTTTTCTGATATTCAGTTTGATGCTCACCGTCTTGACCATTAGCGTTTGAAGTAAAGTCAGCCAGCGTAAATAAATGCGTAACAAACTGCTCAAGTAACTCGGTCCATTGTTCAATGGATTTATCCCCTGACAGGATTTGTTCTAATTCGCTTATAAAACTAAAGTAGTTTAGTAACTTACCCAGAATAGCTTGATTAAGCCCTTCTATTTTTTGGTAAGCCAAAATGTTATTCCACAAACCTTGTTCACCTAATGACACACCAAGCACCATACGTTTTAATCCGTACACCCAAGTGTTTAAGTCAATCTCTGGTAATTGCCATTTGGTTTTGTGTTTTGCGTCTTTTGCCCATTTGATTTGGCTTTGTTCAATCCACTGCTTGATTAAATTAATATCCCCTTGGCTCAGCTTAAAAGTGGCCATCACTGCAGGTACTTCAAGGTGATCAAACAATTCAGACACAGTAAAGCGCGACGACGGCAGCAGTAATAAGTCTACAAAGGTATTTAACAGTGGGTTTTCTTCTAAGCCACCACGGTCAGAAATGGTAAAAGGTATGTTTTGATTATGTTGGCTTTTCTGTTTGTCGAAAGGCTTACCAGCAGACTTGGTATCTACTGACTTAAAAACCGACTCAATAAAAGGCGCGTATTGGTTTACGTCTGGCACCATCACCAAAATATCTTTTGGTAATAATGTTGGGTCTTGCTCTATCCAGCCTAATAATTTGTCTTTTAATACTTCAAGCTCACGAATTCTACTGTGGCAGTTATGGATAAGTATTGAGTCGTCGTCTTTATTTAACAGCACTTTGCCAAAGTCTGAGTTTATTTGCTCTGGCGATAACGGCATTTGTTCACCACGATATTCTAAATTTAAAATATCGTTTTGTACTTTCTCCAAACTAGTAAAGCCAGCAGATGTGTCTGTTGAAGCATCGATAAAAACATCATGTATTTGAATATCTGAATTGGTTAATACATCTAAATAATCTCGGCCTACTTTGCCCCAGCTGGCAAGCAATGGATTGCCCGTTACAAAATAGTCTTCTTTATGATTGATATTCAACTGCGCTAATTCTTGTTGTTTGCTGTTTAAGCGCGCAATAGTTTTGTCACTTAAAATATCACCCCAATACTGACTACACGGATTTAGCCATAAAATTTGCACGTCAATATGCTCTGATAATGCCGTTAATACTTCCAGCTGGTGGGTTGGCAAACTTGAGATACCAAAAATAAATAGTCTATGTAATGGTTTTGGTAATGCGGCTTTTAATTGTTCTGTGCTAATGCCTGCTAGTTTTTCTAACAACAACTTATGCATACTAGCACGGTGTAACGGGCTTTGCTGTTGCTGATCAGTAAATTCGACTAAGGCTTGCCATAAAATACTTTGCCATTGCTGGCCTTTTATATCGTCCCCCATAGCGGTCTCTTCACCGGGTAAATCGGTATGGCCTTGTTGCCAATGTTTTAGCCAATGTGGGCGATACATTAAATAGTTGTCGAATACGTCAGCCACTTTTTCGGCTAACTGAAATAACCTAAGCTGTTCGTAGCTAGTTAGTTCGTTGGAGTTATAGGCTTTGGATTCATATGTCTCGGTAGATGCTGAATCTGCTGTTACTACTGGAGTTGCCGAGAGATCCGATAAATTCGCTAATCTTGTCTCAAGCTCAGAGTCCACCGATATCGGTTTTTCTGTATTCAAATAATCATTAATAGATTTAAATTCTGGCTTGTCCAAATGCTGTGGTAAAAGTTGATACAACTTCCACGTCATGCGGTCTTTATTAAACGGACTTTGCGCCGGAACATCTGGCAATAAATGCTGATACAAACGCCAAATAAAGCTACTCGGTAATGGGAAGTCGATATTAGCCGCAATGCCATTTTGCTCTGCTATTTGCAGTTTTAACCACTGAGACATACCAGGGCTGTGAACCAAAATTGTTTCAGGGGCAAGCGCATTATCACTGGCAGGAAATTGAATTTGAGTCGCCAGTAAGGTAACTAAAGCTTCTAATCGATTTGATTGATATAAAGTTAACATTGAATGCTAAAAAATCCGTTTGTTATTATTTTAACGCTGATTTGTATAGTAAGGGATCTTTGTGCGATGTGGGAGTGTTTAAAAGGAATATTTAACGATCTGAACAGTTAATTGTTATGCGCCTTATTGGTAATAGGGTTAGAAATTAACCATTATAATGGAAAAATTGAGGTGGATGTCTCTACTATTATTTAACTAGATATAAACACCAAACCAGCTAAAGACCTGAACCCAATGTTTCTTTCTAATGGAGTTGTCAGTCCGTTGTGTAAGTTACTTTAGATTTGAAAGTAATTACTCCAACTCACTTTGGGGCATAAACGAGTCAGCGTCTAACTCGCCAATGGACAATTGCGAGTTAGCTGAATGTGTCCAGTTAGTTACCCCTGATAAATCAAGTTAAGATTCATTCAATTTAGGTTATTAAAAACACTAGTCTCAAACGTTAAACAAACAAGGTGTCCGAATCCTTCTTATTCGTAAATTCGGGTGTTGTCCGTATTTCAAACTTTAACTTATCTTTCACTATGAGTTCGTCGTTCGTAATCGCTTTAATTTGATTTATTTGGACTTTATATTGAGAATCTGGAATTACGGACTTCCTATAATAATAATCATGATACATTTCCCTTAGCTGAGGAGGGTAAGTTAAGTATTTAGATATGTTTTGCTGCATTTCGTGAAAATCATTATAAAGAATAGCAATTGCTTCATGTATAGACTCACTTTTACTTACGGAACTAATGATAGGGATAAAACCAGACTGTAAGTATGCAGATAGTAATCGGGTATCTGTAACTGGTACACCGTCGACTTCCAATCCGGAAAACATTTTTCCACTATTAATAATCAGTGGTACCACAACAGTTTTGTCGGAGGGCACATAATTCCACCTCAACTTTTTGCAATAGAACTGAATATTTTGCTCCACTATATATGCTTTTTTCTTCGCCTGAACAGATGCCGATTTCAATATGGTTTTAGCGCGATATGTTGAAATCGGTGAATCTACAGTAACAATAGATTTAGATTCTCCAACTAAAACCATATCTCCCAAACGCATTAATAAATCAATTTCCACCACTCCTTCGTCTTTTATTTTTAGTTCACTTTGCTGAGCTTTATCAAAGTCTGAAATTAAGGGGTTATTTAGTGAAGCAGTATTAATTTTGTCTATTACTTCTCGCTCGAAAACGGGTCCTTTTTTGGTTAAATCCACTTTTAATACTTTTAACCAATTCTCAACAACTCTGAGTATTACAGGTGTTACTAATGCGCTTGTCAAAAAAACATAATTAAATTTAGATACGCTCAAAATTGGAAAGCACCAAAGATCTTTTTTACTCTCACCATCAAATTCCAAGAAGTAAAATATCGACTGGACTTTTTTATCATGAAAGCCGGTTGCTTTAGACACAGCTGAGAATAACTTGAACTTAGGAATTTCTTTAGCAAAAACCTTCAGGTCTGAATATTCGTATATAGAGCTATTTTGAGGATACTTATCAGAAATTAGGTTAGATAAAACGACCAGTATTCGAAACACATCTAAGCATTCGTATATTGAGAATCCGTCATGTCCGTTGGTTAAGTCATATACTGCTAAGTCCTCTTCAAGTTGTTTGATTTGAGTTAAGATACCTTCATTATTAAATATAACTTTGTCGATTGCGGTTTCACTTGAAGCAACTATAAACTCTACGGTCTTTCCCTTATATCGTATATCAATATATTTCTTCGAACTTAGCTTTTCAGAATCTAAATTTGGGAACATGTATGTTTGACTTCCTAGCCTCATCCTTCGCACTAACGAGGCTTCAAAAGCGATTTCAAACTTAGACATTGGTTGAATAATTGCAACTTTCTTTTGAGCATCATCAATCTCGAATCGATAATCTAACCAAGCAATTGCATGCCAATAATTTTCATACAGCGAATGCAATTGTGCTAACCTCTGCTCAGTTTCAATGTGAATCAGCAGATCTACTTCATCTACATTACTTTTATTTACTTTAACTTTATTTGTTTTTTTATATTTACTTACCTTCAACTCTTCGTTAGCAACGCTTTTATGAGCATTAGTGATGGCACCAGCCAATAAATCAACAGTCGCATCTGCTGCTTCCTGAGGTGTCATTATATTATTTGTTATAGAAGACTTAATATTGGGGCTTTTAGAGCTTGTCTTTGTAGTTCAATTCTATTTCTGTTCGAATAAGCAACAAATAACTTCAAAACATCTGACTTTTTGATAGTAACTGGCACCTTAGAATTTAGTTCGAATAGCTCTTTTCTAATCATAGAAAGTTGACTAGAGAAAAACTCAAGAGCTTTAAAAAGCTCCTTGTCCCTTTCTGTTAGCTTATTTTCGTGCTTTTTATGTTGTTCCTCCCACTTCGTTTTATTAAACTTTTTCTGCGTTGGTGAAGCAATAACTTCCTTTTTTAGCAGATCAAACAGCACACTTTCTCTCATACTTACCCCCATTTTTATAACTTTCTTTTCTATATAAATTTTTGCAAAACATGATTACCATGGAATGCTAACGAATAAGATGAACTCCCCTTAAGATATGTAACTTAAAAGAGGAATGCATCATGATTATAGTAAAAACTTGTGGAATGGGACGTTCAGTAACGCCCGTAACACAGGCGTGGAGCGAAGTGACGTAGTCCAGCCAGCTTGCTGGAGATTGTGCTTGCGCTTGTTATATTTTTACGTAATTTCATCAACTTCACACGCCAATATCTTTGGTTGCTGGTTATCGATGATGTCACGCAACTTTGATTGATATTCTTTTTCAGTTCTTAAATGAAATAACCTGCCTTTGAAAGAGTTCTTGCTTTTTGGTGTGTGGTTCCAACGTGCGTATATGTGATATTTAACGGCCGCGCTATACCCACTAATTTTGCAAACTCTGTCGCTGTTTGATTCTTCAGATTCGTGAAGCTGTTCATGATGTACCTCTATTGCCAGCTTTTTAGGTGAAGGCCATTTAACATTCCACGACTTACCAGACTGATCATGAACTTCTACCTTGAGTATTTCTGGAATACTAAAGCCGTTAGACATTGATATTTTAATCTCTTCTTTCTTACCTTCAGTAATGTGCATTGGAGCTCTTGGCTTATCATCGTATATCCATCGAGATTTACCCCAAACTCTTTGCTTGAATAATGCCTGCCAGAACCCTTTTGGTTTAATAAAATAACGCACATAATCAACCGTTACTGGCCGCTTTCCTACAGACCGGATTATCAATTTATGTTTTGGCTGTACTGTACCTGCAAAATGCTCAAACGAAAAATCAGAACTACAAAGGAGCCTGGGCTGATCTTTTTGATGCTGCTTAAACCTTAGGATTAAGTTTGCGATACCTGCGACAGTTCCAATTGTGCCGGTAACAGCCCCCCATAAAGCCAAGGTCTGAGTTAGTGATTCGGCTTCCATACTTCCCCTAAAACATAACGAGGCTGTAGAATTACTACAACAGCCCAAATTGATGAGAAATCGAGTTCCTGTAACAAATGCTAAGCGTATTTATCGCACTAGATAATGCATTTGGAACCCATAAAATCGGCCACTTTCTTAAAAAAAGAGTTATTCTACGGCCTCAACGCTTCGTTAAGAGGCAAATAATATGTTGGCTAAAATTAGCGACGCAGGAGCAAAAGCCAACTATTATTTGTCCTGCTTTAACGTGTTGTTAGTTTTTGATTACGCAGACAAATTACCTTGATAAATTTTTATACCTGCACTCGTTTTGTATTTTTAAAGTGGGTGTCTCTACTATGTCCCACCGCTTTTAAAGTTTGCAATAAATTGCTGAATTTTACTAGCGGTCCACCTTAGGGCGTGTTGTTAGGCGCTTTTTACACAAGTTATATAAACGTCTGGGATACTAATTTTATCAGTACTAAAACTTAATTTTTCAAATGATATATTCGTAACTTGATAACCGTGTTCATTTAATTTTTGTTTTAATTTCTTGAATAGACTAGTTGATCTCAGTGCGTCAGTAAAAAGAGGTTTCACAAGCTTAGGTTCTTTTCTTAAATCCCCTTTCCAGTAATGAAACTTATCAAAGTAATAATCAGCTAATTCTTTGTTAGTTTTTTCGGATGAACTTCCAATTAAACGAAGATGTAATTTATCCCTAGAAAATTCTAACACGTTAAATATTTCATCAAGAGTATTTGCGTTATCTGAATATAAACTTAACTCCATACTAGGAACAGCACCATAGCGATTAAAACTATTCAGTTTAAATTCTGTCCCAAAACTAATCGACGTAAAAATAAAAAGAACAAACACAATTAGTGATTTAATAACTCATCTCCTTTTAAGCGTCTAACGCCTGAATGATGTGTGAGCTAGTTTGGCAGTTTTATTGCGTCGTTTGCAACTAAAAATGACAAACTAAAGTGAATCACTATTCATTCTCTTATTATATGCCATTTTCAACCAAAACCTTCTCGTTGGGATAGTCCACAATTATTCTTAAATACTGTAATGCAGACCCTCCTAATGCTCCATCTATCCTTCTATCCATCATCGAAGACATAAATTGGTGAAAATTATGATCAGCTCTTCTAGTAAACCAAACTGGGCCAACTACTTTACCGGCAATTGTTAACATTGGAACCCGAATCATTGACTGTTTTGATAACTTGCATGCCCCATCAATGACAGTCCATTCAGGGTGATTTTTTACCCATGAATCGAATACAGACCCAACAATAAAGGATGTTGCAACTTGTTCACCTGATAAATTTAGTTGCCTTTTGGCTTCTTTCGATGGCCAAGCAGACGCACCTGTATCCAGCAACATTGGGATTGTTTTATCTTCCACAGAGATATCTATACTTGGAAAAGCCATTGTATAATTGCCAGCCTGATCCTTTTGAAAACCCAGTGGCGCGGTTGTGAATTTATCACTAATTGGAGCTTTGGGTAAAACTGTGATGCTTTTATTTGGATAATTGAAATCGATAACCTTTTCGGCATGCCATCGACCTCCTAAAGTTCCATCGCTATTTTTTGTTTTATTCAGTTCTTGCTGTGGTACTACTTGCAACTGACCTGCCCACCAGTTATTTTTTCCTGCTTTAGGTATCGACGCACTTTCTTGAAACAAAGGCATATCTGTAACTTCGATAATTCCGTTTTCCGTTTGCCTATTTTCAATAGTCCACTGATATTTATCACTAAGCTCTTTTGAAATGGCATTCCATCCCCCACCAGTATCAGTGAAGAATGTAACTGTTTTGCCATCTTTGAGTTTTGGAATTAAATAAATTAAATTATTTTCAAATTTACTCGGTAGCTCTTCGGATATGGATATAGAAGAAATAAAAAGAAACAAAGTGAATACTAATATTTTCAAAACAGACCATCCTATGGCTTATAACGAGGCTTTAGAATTTCTCATTCTCAGCCAATCTTTTTAAATAAAAACCACAATATTTCACATTCTTCTAAGATTCAATAACTTATTCTATTTTCAATAATAGTTTTGGTTACATTGCGTTTAAAGTGGATTTATAGAGCTAGTTGATGAAGTGCAGCTTGATGTAGGTATAAAGGCTTAACTCTTGGCCTAATGTAAACTATTTCTTAACTTCTGTATGTTAAACAAATAACGTGGATATCCACTCTAATTCAGATTGGAGAATAACATTGCCACCCACTTTAAATTAAGTCACAGGTATTTGTAAATGTAGAAATTCAGATTGTTAATTTATCTTGGTATGTTTTGAATTGTAGAGGAGATAACATTGCTACCCACTTTAAATTTTACTTTTCCAATGTTTTATCTTTTGAATCCAAAATATTCAATTCACAGGTTCGTCCTTGAAGCGAGTATATTAGTTTTGAAGCATTAGCTGGGATATACGCTAAAATGCCACACGTAGAAAAAGACGGATAACCATGTGCTACACTGTAGAAATGAATTAGATAATTTTGGGTGCTATCTAATAATAGATTTCCTTTTGGTTCATCCGCAGTTAATCTGTACAACCCTATATCCTCCGCCCTATTAATGTCCGCCATCTTTACATCTCCAGAATAGATAATTATCATAAGAGTATCATCAAGAAAGATAACGTGTTTTTGGAGCCCTTCAGCGGCAACAGATACTTCATGAACGGGTCCCTTTACTATTGGAGGCATTTTAGCTGCGCAGCCAGTTAAAAGAAGGATGGGTAAAATCATATATTTCATTATGTATACTCATGTTTATTAGTGGAAAGCTAACAAGGTTGTAGAATTTCTCATTCTCAGCCAATATCTTTAAATAAAAACCACAATATTTCACACTCCTCTAAGATTCAATAACTTATTCTATTTTCAATAATAGTTTTGGTTACATTGCGTTTAAAGTGGATTTATAGAGCTAGTTGATGAAGTGTAGCTTGATGTAGGTATAAAGGCTTAACTCTTGGCCTAATGTAAACTATTTCTTAACTTCTGTATGTTAAACAAATAACGTGGATATCCACTCTAATTCAGATTGTTAATTTATCTTGGTATATTTTGGATTTTAGAGTTGATCACCAATTTGAATTGAAGTGTTGGGCTGCTTTGAGTTTTTTTGATTAAACGCTAGATACATAGATAGTTCAGAGCTTTTGATTGAGTTTTCTGATTAAGTTATTTTTGTTTAGTTACGTTATCTATGACTTTAAGCTAACAATCTTCTACAACTTGATAAGTTTGGTCGTCGTTTTAGTTGTAAGTTCTCACTGAAGTTTTGCAATACATGCTCATTACCTACTGCACCATGGAATACTTTGGTGAATTGCTTGCTCATAATTAACCAGTTGTCAGGCTCTATGTTTAGCCTATCCAGTAGAGTTGGTAAGTTGTTGTCTATATGCCCTGCTTTGTCTTCTCTTATGCAACGTCCTGTTACTTCTACTAATTCTATGTATTCTTTTAATTCAAAAGGAATACCATCAGGCATGTCTTTTCTTGGGTTACCTACAAATGGTTTTAATGTGTTTGGTTGTTGATTGTGGTCTTGTTCATGGTTAAGAACATGATGAATGCGTTGTCTTATGCTGGTGTAGTTTGAGGTTTCTGGTGTGGTTGCCATTTTTGCTCTTACTGGGTTTAAATCTACATACGCCATACAGGCAAGTAAAGCTGACTTATCTAGCAAGGCTTGGCATTTGAATCTGCCTTCCCAGAAACGTCCTGTGCAGTTATCTTCTTTATTGGCTTGTCTTGCTATACCTTCATTTAATACTCGCATAAACCAACTTATGTCCATTAGGCGTTTTCTGTAAATAACCGTGGTTTGCTCTATGGCTAGAAGCTCTGATTCAGTTAAAGGTAATGACTCTGTTAAAAACTCTGCATTTAAATCAGATGATTCATTTATTTTAGATAAGTATTTTTGTGTCAGTAATGTGCCTTTAAATATCTTATGCCAGCGAGTTAAAACCTCCGTTGTATTCCAACTAAGCGCTTGTTGTTGGTTAATATGTAAAACAAGGTGAGTGTGGTTGCTCATAACTGCATAAGCACATACTTCAATCGCGAAAATATAGGGTAGCTGTTCTATTTTATCTTCTACCCATTGTCTTCTGTGCTCATAAGATTGATGGGTTTGTTTATCTTCACCACATAAAAACGCCCTACGGACACACCTTGAAATACAATGATAATAAGGCGTATCCGATAAGCTAATTTGAAATTCTCTTGGTCTAGGCATCACAAAACACTCAACGTATCAATATGGGTACAACTGAGTTTAGTGCAGTTCAAATAACTGTCAAATTAAAATGGGTGGCCTTGTTAAAATACATTGTTAAAATATGAGTTGTTGAAGAAATACTACAGCTGTGATTTTTAAATTTGATTGTTATTTTAGTGTATTAAAGATCGCACGATTTAATTAAATTGACCATTTTGTGCAATAAACTATAATCTTAATGTTATTCCAAATTTGGAGATTAAATATGGATACATTAACAGCAAATGATGCGAAGCGTAATTTTGGTGAATTACTACTTAACGCGCAACGTGAACCAATAAAGATAAGTAAAAATGGTAAAGACGCCGCTATCGTAATATCCATAAAAGACTATGAAGCACTAGAAGCTATGAAAGTTGAGTACCTTAAACATTGCTTTGAGTCTGCAAAACAGGACTTGGCGCAAAATGATGTTGTTGGTGGTGAAGATTTCTTAAATGCTTTGTGAGCTTACTATGTGTAATCTATGATGCAAAATAACAATTACAAAGTAAGTAAATTAGCTCAAGCTCATTTACGAAAAATTAAAAACTATACCGTTAGCAACTATTCTGAAAATCAGTGGCGTATATACAAAGAAACATTGCTAACCGGTTTTCAGATACTTGCTGATAATCCAGCTATTGGTAAGAATTGCGATGATATTTACCCAAGTGGTTTTTATTTTCATATTGGTGAACATACGACTTATTATACAAAAGAAAACTGCTTCATTTTGATTGTTGCTGTACTTGGACAGTCACAACTTCCACAAAACCATTTATAAAATGCAAAATTATTCATCGTATAGAAAACGAATATGCTGACTCTATAAATAACTAAGCCACCCACTTTTTAAATTATAAATTTAGGTAGCTCGTTATTTTATTCAATAACTATTCACTGAATAATATTAACAAGCTTAAATGCTTCCAAAAATTGAGATGGGTGCCTCTTTTAGTTCTTTAGTTCTTCCGGCAACGACAATGCTGTGAAATTTACGAAAACGCTTATTTTATCTTTTATTTGTCTTTCATCCGGCTGTAATTAGAAGCTTGAATTGAACTTAAGCGAACAAAGTTATCATAATCGATAAACTTAATAAGCTCATGCTTTTCATATTCACCTTTTTTATAAGACAAAAAATAGGTTGATTCATTGAGATCGAATGTGAAAAAATCAAACGGCATACCAAGAGTTCCTCCCTCAACAAGATCTTTATGAGTATGTACACCATCAGAGTCTTCGCCAAATATCAGATTATTATTAAACATAACCCTATAATCACCTTCCCAAGTACCAGTCAAAAACTTTCGATCGACATCAAAGCCTAATTTAGATTTGGTTTGTACTCTAAACGCTTTAGTATCAGAACCTACGAGTTGAATAGTATTATCATCAATAATAGTAAATTTCATCTGTTTTTCATTTTCTGGAGTAAAGCTGAAATAACCATCACCCTTCTCGATTGTAATGGGAGATATTGCCGTTTTTGTACCTTCGTTTTCTGAGCCCCAAGCAGAAATATAAATATTATTTTCAATAACGAATACATCGAAAAAAGTTATATCTAGCTCTTTATTTAAATGCTCTTTGATAAAATCATCGGTAAAAAAATCAGCCTTATCATGACTATCCCTATAACTAGACATTTCATTAAACATTTCGCTGTAAACTTTATCGTAATCATAAAATGTCCAAACACCATTTATCTCGAAGCCATTATTTTTACCTGTGCAGGAAAATAAAAAAATGGACAATATTATTATCAGTGAAACTTTTAAAATATTTATCATATAGAACTCTTCTTAATAGTTATTTATATCTTTTTTATGCTCACTAATACAAAGTACAGAGCAGCCACCCACTTTAAATGCAACTAACAGACTTTGAATCTGGCACTTCAAAAAATGGTCAAATTGAAGTGATTGCATGTTTTATTTTTCATTAATAACAATCATTTAATCATTGCAGCAACTCTTTTTATTCTTTGGTTGGATCTGCATACCAAATGAAGCGTTGGGTCTTGGTTATAACCGAGCCGACTAATTGTCCGTTGATTAATTTTACTTTATGCAATGGAGCCCATGAATCATTGTGTTTTGTGGTGCCACAGGTGAGTAACAATAGTTCGTTACCGTTATTAATTAATTGGGCTAATGAGAAATCACATTGGTGATCAAACTGGTCTATGTACTTCCCTTTTATTTGAACATTCGCCTGGCTGTTTTTTTCATGTTTTTTTTCGCTATCTTCGGTGGTTAACTGAAAAGACGCTGGGTATTTAATTTCACTAAAATAATTATCTGGGAAGTCGACTTTTGTTACTGTCCAGTTACCTATAAAGACACTTTGTTTAGCTGTTGGTTTGTTTGATTCAGAATCCGCAGAAGCAGCCATACTAAGTAAAAATAGTGTTAAAAAAAGAAATGAAATCGATATGTTAGATAAGGTTGTATTTTTCATTGTGTAGTTCATCCTTTTCCTGTCCTTTGTTTCTCTTTGTCATCTTTACGTTAGCTAATCTTTTCTTGTCTGAACCTTTGTATAAATGTTTATTGTTATTAGCCTAGATTTGATAACAAAGGTCTGAAAATGTGCAGCAATAAGCTAGATGGTTTTAACGTAAAAATAGCCAATAAGAGCGACGCTTGCATATAAAAGTGTTTTTAATGACGTTAGCCAATTGTGCTTAATGTTAAATAACGTAACTGCAATTGCGGATATAAAGGCACAACACCAAGTAATAACAATCACAAAAGCAAACAGTAAATCTATTACATCGCCTAATCCATAGGCCTCTTCTGGTGCTACAGGTATATGTGGATATATTTGAGATCGATACACTAATCCGCTGAAGGCAAAAATGTGAATAAAAACCGCGCTAAATGTTAATAGTTTATCGAACTTTGATTCCATTTATAAAATTACTCCAAGGTGTATCCATAAAAGCTTAAACCTTAGCTGGTTTAATTTACGTTTAAACAATAGCTGTGTGTTTAATTATTGTTCTTATTTGAATCTTTGAATGGGTCTGCAGCTTTAACTTGTAGCAGTTCTTCTTCGGTTAACATTTTGTAATCTCTTGGATAAGGCCAGCCGTAACCCCATCTAAATGGTGTTGGTAAATATGGATTACCACCTACTATTACACCAGCGAGCATAAGCTCTGCTATTTTGGGTTGCCCTACTTTAGCAACACAGTTTTTCAGTTCTTTGTCTGCGATGTCTTTTTGTTCGGCTGTACCACCTTGCCAATACGCGTAGTCGTGTGCGGTACAACACGCTAACCATAAATCTTTGTGTTCAAGTGTTCCGTCGGGGAAAATACTGCAACCGTCTGATGTAAACGGTTTGATTTTTTCAACATCTGCACTGTTTGATGTAAATGATATTATTAACAAAAAGACGAACGTTAACGTAATACGCATGTTATTTTACAACCTAAAATTGATACAACTTATTTAGCGGTTTTACAGGCTAATTTATAGTAATGATTATTATTAAATTCAAAGTGTTTTATCACTGTTAATGGTGTTTTTCTGGTGTGTGCTTGGTACGAGCGGGGATTTATTTTATTAATAAAGGTAACCATAATTGGATAACGTTTGGACATTTCACTTAACGAGTAATTGAAGATTTTTTCAAATACGCCTTGGCCTCTTACAGATTTATCAACACATACTGGTCCATATTGATAAGAGTTATCTTTAGTGATCGTGTCTCCTAAACAAGCAGAGTCGTCTAAATGTTTGATCATAAATTCAAACATTGGCCACTGAGACCAATAATCCCAAGAAGCCGCCATAGCGTAAGCCACTATTTTATTGTCTACGCTTGCAGTAAAAAGCCCATTTTCATGCTGAATTAAATTAGTTAAATGCTCTCTAGTAAAGGCAGTAGTTATAAAGCCATCGGCTTTATCGTCTTCACTTATTGAGTCTACTTGATAGCGGTAATGCAATGCTAATATTTCTTCAATATTATCTAAGGTGGCTGTTTTTAATTCTATATTCATGCGTTTTTACTTAAGGTTGGTTTATTTTTACTGTGATGATTGAATGAAACTCAATGTATTGGTAAATACACTAAGTTTCATTAATCAGTAGAGCTAGTTACCTGCGTGAGATTCTCTATGTATATCAATAACTTCTATTGTTAAAATGTAATCACCTAGGTCTAATTTTTTCATTTGTAATAGTATTGAGCTGCTCAGTTTGGATTTTTGCTCGTCAGTACGGCCAGAAAGTATTTTTGCCGCAATATGAATAAATGGACTTTTTGTTTTGCCAACTTGATAATTGGTGTATGACAATGTTCTAGTTTTTATGTCATTTTCATTAAACAGTTCTGACGCTGCAGCACCGGTAAATACTGAGCTGATAAGCTCATCAATGTTTTTATTAAAATTTTCTGAATGTTCAATTATACAATGTGGCAAAGTGTAACTCCTGTTGAAATAGACAATTTAGTAACCAGCTAATAACCTTGATTCATAATAGGTTATCGCCTGTTTTTATTTTATATATTTGTAACAAATACACTCACGCTTTGCTAGTTATAATTCACCTATTACCGCTATATAATCCTTTAAGAGCCTTTATTTGTAACTATCTAGGGGGAGTTGTTCTGTTTTGTGAAAGTGTTAAATCTATTAACGTAATTTAACCTAAGCCTTAAACTAAAAAACCAATCAACGTTTGTTAAAGTTGATTGGTTTTTTTATATCAGAAAAGGACTTAATCTAGTTTAACGCCAACAACTGCCGGCGCGACTATTAATGCTTTATCTAATATGCCTGACTTCTTTTGTGGACTATTGGCTTTTATAATTGGCTGATTTCTGACGCACATCAAACGTTCACTAAAGACTTGGCAGGTACCTTTGAATATATCTTTATTCGCATTTTTGTATTCACAAGCTTGATCTTTTTTTTCATCAAAACAGGCTTCCCACGGCGCTTTATGAGTGTGACCACTGTGCGCCCAAATAGGAAGAGAAGTTATAATCAAACTAAAAGTAAACAATACACTTTTTATGGTGTTCAATTTTTTAACAAATATCATTACTCTGCAACCTCTCCAGAGAAACAACCTATAAATGTATTCTCACCTGGACCTGCACTATGGTAATGATAACCACGAGTCTCGTCGGTATGACCTCGACATGTGTCTAAATCTGACTCTTCTTCGCCACTTTCATCAAGCATACTGTAAATAGCAAAACCATCTAATGCATAAGCAAAAGCACCTGCATGACCATCGGTTTCGTACTCTATTGCTGGACAAGTACCGTCACCATGATTGGCTCCGTGATAATGATATCCTTCAAAAGGATTTACATGGCCAATACAGTCATCAAATGCAGCAATGGTATAAGCACTTAAAATAGCATCAGTAGGTGCAGCTGCGGCTAAATTTACGCCGTTAAATGCAACACCAACACCATCGTTTCCAATACTGCCAGATGAACTACGAAGCACTGGCGTTACTGGAATTAAATACGTGCTAGAAACACCACCACCTTCTTCTTCACTGTAATAGTCGATATCGCACTGTACACAATAGTTATTATATTCATCAGCTACATCTGGTCTTGCTGCTGCTTCACAAGATGTTTGAGTATCCGTTATTTTAACTTCACTGGTAGTTTCATCGTATAACAACCAGTTATCGTCACCGTAAAACGTGTCTAAGCTAGAAATAAAGTCGCCAGTTAAGTCGTATAAAACGCCATCATCAAACCATTTACCGGTATCTTCAGCGGTTGTTGTTAATGTTGTTGGACAAAATGGACCTAGTTCAGTGCGGTCTGAGGGAAAGCCAGACACGGTAATTTCATAACAAGACGATGAATCCCCATTAGATAAGGTACAGTCGACAATTTCAATGGATTCTAGCGAGTCAGTATCGAATAGACTTTCATCTACTGAGTAAATTATTTCATCAGTATCAGTAGAGCTATCGTCATCATCATCGCTAGAACAAGCATTAAGAAACACTGTGCCTAACAATACAACACTAAGCAATACCGCACGACGCGCTTTAACAAGTAACGATGGTTTAGTAGTAAGTTGTAAATTCATACTGCACACTCCAAAAAATTATCTATACAAGGGGTTATTTGCTTATCCTACTCAAGAATAGTGCAAATAATATGCAAGGGCTCAAATAACGCACTATAAATAATAATTAGTTTTTTGTATCCGTGAAATAGTTCCAGTTAAGGTAGCGTCGATATTGCCTTGGACTTATATATTCCTTGTACAACATATCCGCTAAAATTCGTTTAAGTTTTGTTTTATGTCGTTTTGATAGGTACTTGTTTTTGAAAATACTGTAATGGTATTTTCTAGGTGATGGCAGCATAACCGCTAAAAAAGCGCCCTCTGCTGCATTAATTTCTGAAGGTTTTTTATTAAAATAGTATTTGGAAGCGTGTGCAACGCCGTAAATATCTGGACCAAACTCAGCCACATTTAAATACAGCTCTAAAATTTCATTTTTAGACAGATGTTGCTCTAACTCTCTGGTAACAAACAGCTCAGTAAATTTACGGTGTAAACTTTTAATGTTAGAGCGTAAATACACATTTTTGGCTACTTGCTGAGTAATAGTAGAAGCGCCATAACTGAACTTACGACGTTTAATATTCTCACCAATAGCATTCATTAATGCGTCCCAATTAACACCACCGTGAGTAAAAAACTGACCATCTTCACTCATAACAATTGAGTACAATAAGTCACGATTTATACTATCTATTCTTACCCATTTATATTGATTTCTTTTAGATTTTGAGTCTATTTTGGACTGAACGCTTTCAACGGCTACTTCCCTAACCTTTTGAAATTCAACATCTTCTAAGTCAGGTACATTACTAAATACACTGTAAAAATAAATAGCTAATAGTAAAAAACCAAACCACACCAAACCACCGGTCACAATGAAGGTATTTTTTAGTATATGTAAAGGATGTGAAATTGCTGCTTTTAAAGCTCTTTGAATACGCCCCTTTAGCTTTACTGCAAATACGCGTAATGCAGAGTCCTTTTTTTCTTCACTCATATTTAACCTGTATTTTTAAATGGGGTCAGAGTAAAATTATTTCTTTTGTTTATTTATAATCTTGCTCTGACCCATTTTGTTCAAAGAAATCTACGACTTTTATTCACCAGTTGCAACTTTTGCGTAGTCGCCGGACTTCGGATCAATTATCAATAACTTGTTAGTAATACCATCAATGTCTTTACCTACTGCAATTAGTACATTACGAACTGCATGATAATGGAGGCCTATAATCGAAGATGTTTCATCTATAATATCTTCCATCAAGAATAAACCAGTTATGACTTCTGTTGTCGAATTATCAGCTAAATCAAGTTTAATTAAACTACCTTTACCATCAACAAAAAACAGCTCTTCACCGTCTTCATTAATTGCTATGTCCGATATTGGTCCACCTTCATTACCGGCTGCAATATCGTATATAGGGTTAAGAGATACCGCTGTATTATCGTATTCTATAAGTATACTCTGTGAAGCTGTAGTTCTCCCTTGAGAGTAATAAAAATCGCCGTTTGTTGAATTGACATTTATAGAAAGTACATCTGTTATTGAGTTTCTTAATTCTGAACGATCACCAGTATCGACATCAATTGAATTAATAGTTTTGTTTGTCAAATCTGTAACATACAAAGCTTGTGAACCTAAGTCATATGATAAATCAGAAATATATAAAGGTGCTGTACCTGTACCATTTGTTGAATCTGACAAAACCGTCTCATAACCTGTAGTTAAATCAATTTTACTTACTGCACTTGGGTAACTAACGAATAAAGTATTAGATTCTGAATCTAAGGCAATACTCGTTGGAGTATGGGTGCGATAAGCATAGTTATCGGCTTGATTTACTATTAACGTACTATTTTTAGCGGATGTTAAATTAAACTGTATAAATTGAATTGGATTAATAAAACCGCCATTCAATTGCACATATATTTCATCTGTTTCATCATTAACGGCAATATCAGAAACGCTATTATCTATCGAGCTAGAATAAAACGTATCATTATTAAGTATATGTTCTTTATAATTAATAAAGCCATTTGTAGAGGTCACTAACATTTTAATGTTTGCTTGTTCACTAAGCATTACATCTTCAACGCGCCATATATTATTAGAAACAGTCGCGGTGTGATCCACATCATCCACGTTGATAATAACGCTTGCTACACCATCACCAACTAATGGCTCTACGTTACCAAAAATATCAATACTATCTTGGTTATATACACCAAAAGCTAACGGGAATGATAAAGACACAGTAGGTGCTAAAGTGGATATTAAATCTATTTCTACAGTCTCTTTTGCCGTAGCACCATCATTGTCTGTTACTGTTATAGAAAAAATCGCCTTACTTTGTGCAACAGTATCTGGCGCTGTAAACGAAGCAACTGCCATATCGGAATTGGTTAATGTAATACCAAGGTCCGAGGTTTCTACCCAGGAATAAGAAACAATAGAGCCAAATAAATTATTATCTTTAGCTGTTGCAGTTAGTGAAACAATGTCGTCAACATAAGCTAAAGTGGGAGCTACCGCCGTTACAGTTGGATCCACTTCAAAGTCTATAACGGTAATGGTGAATTCATCGGTTAAGCTTTCCGTTGTTGTACTACAAACAACAGTTACGTTAACAACCCCCATCTCCGTTGCTGAACCACTTAACTGGATATCGTTAACTAATGTAAAACCAACATTATTAGTAACTTCTATTTGGTAATTAATATCCAGGCCACTATTGTCAATACACGTATCTGTTGGAATAGAAAAATCTAACGTGGCATCAGCTACTAATGTAATATCAGTAATTGGATTTGCAACTGATAAAGTATCTTCTTCTGTAGTGGTTTCAGGTACCTTAGTGGCAGAATGATTATTTCCACAACCTGATAATGTTAAACTAATAAAAAAAATTAGGCCGCTATAAAGCTTCCGAGAAGTCATTGAGATTATCCTTTCTTTGGTTAAATGGGGTCAGAGTAAAATTAAATAATTTTACTCTGACCCCATTTATTATTTATTTACCGGTTGCTACTTTTGCGTAGTTACCTGATTGAGGATCTATAACCAATAACTTGTTAGTACCGTCAACATCTTTACCAGCGGCAATAAGTACATCACGTTGCGTATGGTAATGCAGACCAACCATAGAGGAGTATTCATTAGTTATATCTTCTACAGTAAATATGTTACTTATTATTTCCGTTGTTGAATCATCCTCTAAATCAAGCTTAATTAAGCTACCTTTACCATCAACAAAAAATAATTCTTCACCTGCTTCGTTTATTGCTATGTCTGAGATTGGGCTTCCTTGATCACCAGCGGCAATGTTGTATATTGTTGAACTTGAGTTGGTGGAAGAGTCGTATTCTTTAATTAAAGTTTGATCACTGGTTGTAAGGCCTTGAGAATAATAAAGATCGCCTGTAGTTGAATTTGTTGCTACCGCAGAGCCATTGCTTAAATTAACAATTATATCCGAACGGTTACCAGAAGTAGTACTCACAGTGTTAATGCTTTGAGCATCAATATCTATACTGTAAAGAGTATCCGTAGTGGAGTTATAAGATAAATCTGAAATAAATTGAGGATAAGTACCAGCTCCGTTACTTGAATCCGACAAAAGTGTTTCATCACCAGTGCTTAAATCAATTGTACTTATAGCCGTTGAATAACCAACAAATAAAATATTCGATATAGCATCTAGCGCTATGCTTGTTGGCGCATATGAGCTATAGCTGTAACTACTAGGTTGATTAACGGTTAAAACCCTACCTACAGCAGAAGTTAAATTAAACCGTGTAAATTTAGTGTCGCTGACCAAATCACCATTTGCTTGTACGTATATTTCATCCGTTGCATCATTTACAGCAATATCAGAAACATTATTGTCCAACGCCGTTGTAAATAACTCACCATGAACTAAGCTAATTTCTTCGTAATTAATAAAACCATCTGTCGCTGTGACTAATACTTTTATGTCAGTTGTTTCTGTTAGCGTAACATCTTCTATACGCCAACTATTCTCAGTAATAATTGCTGAGTACTCAACTGAATCTACAATAACATCTACTGTCGTCACATCACCATTAGCATCAATAATATCTCCAGTAGTCACTTCTACATTACCAAACATATCAATACTATCTTGATTATATATACCAAGGTTTAGCGGAAATGATAAAGAAATACTAGGCGCTAAGCTTGAGATTAAGTCGATTTCAACCGTATCTGTTGCTGTATCACCATCATTATCAGTAACGGTTACTGAAAAAACAGCCGAGCTTTGCTCTGTTGTATCTGGCGCAGTAAAGCGAGTGGTTGCTGTGTTTGTACTTGTTAGTTCAATAATTGGGCCTGACACTTGCTCCCACACATAAGAAACAATTGAGCCGGTAAAATTAACATCTTCTGCTATTGCGGTTAAGGTTGTATTTTCATCCACTCTAGCTAAGTTAGGTGCCGTCACTTCAACGATAGGATTAGCTTCAAAATCTATAACAGTGATTATAAATTCGTCACTTAAGCTTTCTGTTGCTGTACTACAAGTCATAGTTACGTTAACTACGCCAACTCCTGTGGGTAAGCCGCTTAATTGAGATCCGTTAAATGTAAAACCAAGATTATTTGAAAAGCCCATTTGATAGCTAATACCTGCACCGCTACTGTCGGTACAAGTATTTGTTGGAATGGAAAGATCTAAACTGGTGTCTGCTATCAATGTAGAGTCAGCAATTGGATTTGCAACAGATAGAGTCGTTAAAATTTCTTCAGAATTTTTAGCTGAGTCACTACCACAACCTACAAGGGTTAAACTAATAAGGGAAGTGAAAATTGAGCTGTAGAGCGTTCTAGAAATCATTGACTATCCTTTTATATATTTATAAAAACAATGAGTTAATTGAATTTATCATAAAAGGGGTCAGAGTAAAATTAATTAAAGCCTACTTTTTCTTTTGTTCTTTCCGCCAACCTACCTTTCTGCCTCGTTTAATTTCCTTTTGCCGTTGCCCTGTTAGCGCCTCTATCCTGTCTTTAAATTTATCATTCCCTAACGCTAAACCTTTATTGGTCGCTAACCGAATATCATCTATTAACTTAACACTGACTTGTTCACGGAACATTCCTCTGTAAACATTGCAGCGCATCTCATTTGTATGCCCAAGTGACAAATAACACTGGTGTGGGGTTAGTAATTTACTGCGTTTGCCCAAACCATTGCATTGATAGCTAGACCAAGAATACTCAGCAGGGTCTGCCACCATATTGGCGCGGACAGGATTAAGTTCAATGTAACGATACAAGTGGAAAAGATAATCTTGATTTTGTACCAAACAAGAGCGAAAACGCCCTTCCCATAATGTTCCACTGCGTTGATATGAATAGTTAAAGTAACGCACGTATTGTCTCCCTAACGATTGCATCATTTTAGATACCCCCATTGAGCTACGTGGCGTGCAAAGTAAATGGACGTGGTTAGTCATAAACACCCAAGCATGTATTGCGACTTCAAATTTTTCAGCATATTCACGCAGCCAATAAGCGTAGGCTTTAAAGTCCTCATCACTAGCAAAGATAGGCTGACGATTATTACCGCGCTGAATTATATGCTCAGGATAACCGGGGATAGAAACTCGTGGACGTCGTGGCATGGTGCTTCCTTTTTCCATACGGATGATAAAAAAAGAATAGCACAAGGATTGTAAACTTCTGGTTTTGCAGAAAAGAGGCGGATTCAATTATTCGCGATTTAATTTAACCCTGACCCCTTTTATTCATTTAATTTAACCCTGACCCCTTTTATTAAAAGAGGCAGATTTAATTATTCTCGATTTTAATTTAACCCTGACCCCTTTTATTTAAAGGATTGTAAACTTCTGGTTTTGCAAAAAAGAGGCAGATTTAATTTGACCCTGACCCCTTTTATTTATTATTTATTATAATTCTCTTAAATAAAAAGACTAAAAATCTTTCAAAAACAAGAATTAGTAACATTCCTAGTCCGAAAATAAACAGCCACATTAAGTTTCCAAGGGTAAGCTGTCCAAATCGAATTATATCGTTCCCTATATAAAGTAGGCCTACAATTGCGACTGCCGTAGCAACTTGAACGTAGGTGAATCTAAGTAGGCAACCTGCTAAGAAAGCAAAAATAGACGTACAAACACCTGACACAAATGCCAATGTATTCACAGCACCTTTATACGCTTCGCTTTCGCTTTGAGTTGGTAAAAAGGAAGTAATTGGCTCTTGAGGTGAGAGCCAAACCCCTACCAGCAAACCAAATACTGCTAGAGAAAACAATAAAAGCGCATTTCTAATCTTATACATTTTCATATTTGCTGCTCCACTGATTAATCATATTTGACTCGCCTATATCTATAACCTTGTTGTTGTCGGATCAAGTTCATATAAGCAGAAGCTTGGGTTTCCCAAGGAGAACTCCCTGAAATATTGTGAGAAATTTGAGGGGCACCATTACTCCATGAAGTATTTTGCCACGCATGAACCAGTTCATGTCCCAAAGAATGTTGGGCTGAGATATAAGGTCTTGCAGCTTTACCTGCCACAGTTTGAAATAAACCAGCAGGCGCTCTAACAGCTCTGGGGTCAAGTGCAATAATTGTTTTATCCCATGAGAAATGATAGCCCTTTCTAGCTGTAGCCGCAGATTGTCCTGCATTTTCAAAGATTGCTAATCCTGTACCACTTTCTGCTAAGCCAATTAGAATCTCGAGACCTGTATCGGTTTTGCTTAATCCGCTAATGTGAGATGCCACATCATCAGCAAAACCTGTGGAGCCACTCACAGAGTAATCTACAGAAAGGTCATCTGAAAGTTTAAAAGAAGCTTCTTGACTACCATGTGCATCAACACTTGCTTGATACCCAGCTTCGATATCAATATTATTATTGAATTGACCACGGGTACTCCCCCAATCCTGCCTCATGGCAGAACTAAACGCAGCACTCAATGCGCCATTGGCAAACTTGCCACCTGTAATTTCAGAAATAGTACCACCAATAACGGCAGAGCTTATAACATTAAGAGTTGCATTGTTACTTACATCCCCGCCTCCCACTGCAGAGTTTAATCCTGCGGCCCAGAAACCATGACCAAAGTTACCACCTTGTGCATCAGAGGCTAAACCACCAATTACAGCTTGAGTTCCTACTGCCTGCCAAGATCCTTGTCCCCAATAAGAATTCGCCCCCTGCCCGATATATGAAACCACTCCAGCTATAGCCGCACCTCTTAAAGCATCTGATGGTTTTACACCCATCGCGCGGTTATATTCATATGACCATGCTGCAGCACAAGCAGGAGCCAAAGCCAAACAATAACCAGAAGCTATTGAGCCAGCTAGATAAACAAAATCGTTACCAAATACCTTCCCCAGTCCTTTGATAATATTTCTTCTTGACTTAGCAGTGAAAAAATACCCACTAGGATCGGTCATATTCAGCGGATTATTCAACACATACGTATACGCATTGTAGTTTTGTAGGTTATTTGGCGCTTGAACTACTGGGTCTGCTTGTAACATGCGTCCTAGTGAGGCGTCGTACATGCGGCCGTTCATGTGGATTATGCGTTTGTCATCGTCACCACCGTTATCAAAAAATACCGGCTCATGCCCTGTGTAACCACGGGTATTGTTTGATATTTCAGCCAAGCCTAATACGGACGCAAAGGTGAGTTCGTAATAAAGCTCACGTTCTTGTTGCGTTGGTAGTATTTCGGTTTGTTGACCAAATACGTCATATTTAAAACGTTTGACTAACTTACCGCTGTCGTTGGCAATGGCGATAACAGAGCCTAGGTTGTCTTTGTACAACCAGCGCAACATACTATTACCATTAACGTAATAGGTTTGCATGGCTTCGCCAAGGTAGCGCTTGATGTAAAGCTCTTTATTAAACTCTTCCTTGCCATCTTCATCCACACCTGCACTAACGGCATCTTTAATGGTTAGCTCAAGGCTGCCTACGTAGAAGATAGTGCCTTCACTGTCGGTACGTTTAAAGCGTTTGTTATTGGCGTCATAACTAAAGGTGGTGGTTTTATCACCTACGGTTATGCTTGTGGCTTTATTACGACCGCTGTAAGTAAATGTACGCCAGTCTACAGCGTCTTTTCTGCCCCATATTTGATTACCGTTGGCGTCGTAACCGTAGGTTTCTGTGGCTTCACCGCTTTTACTGCGACTGGTGACACCGTGTAACGGACTGGCTTCTGTGCTTTCACTGCTGCCGGTGCCTGCATACTCAAGTGTCCAGCCATCTTTTTCGGTTATGCTGCCGTTATCGTCATAATGATATAACTGTATGCCGTCCACATGGGTAACACGGTTAAGCGCGTCATAGCTAAATTCTTGTGTGTCCATGCCTTTGAATAAACGATCTGTGACGTTACCAATGCTGTCGTAACCGTAATAATCTGCTTGTATATGCTCGGACGAGCTTTGCGTACTGACTAGGCGATTGGCTTCGTCATAATCCAACGACATGCGCTGCGCACCCTTGTTATAACTGGTGACTAAACCAAATTCATTAAGGCTGACAATTTCGTGGTAAACACGGCCGTCATTACCTTCTCTGGCCTCTTGTTGCTTAACGACTTGATTGTTTTGGTAATGTTGACGCACACCACGTACATCCACATACGTACCGTCTTTATTACGACGGTAATCATCAAATTGTTGGAAAGTACGCCCGTATTCATCAAAGAAGGTTTGTTGAATAACACAACGGCTGGCTATTGGATCACTTAGTGAGTCGTCAGTAATGCGCAGGTCGTTTTCTATTGTGTTAAAGGTCACATGAGCAGCACAATCTGTTGTGTTATCTAGATTGGTTAATGTGGCCACGGCTCTACCCAAGTTGTCATAATAAAAATGACGACTCCAAGTGCCTATGCTTTCCTTTAACAACCTGTGTTTGTCTACTTTTTCTACTTTTTTATCTTCATCATCACTATTGCTGTTACTAATAGTGCCATATTCCCATTCCATTGTTTCTGATGGGACATCACCTGTATCTGTTCCGCTATCTATTCCTGTAATAACTTTCTTAGTTTTGCGACCAAGATCATCATACACAAGGTTTGTTATTACACCTCTTGCGTCCGTTTGCTGTACAAGTTGACCAAGTGCGTTGTATTCGTATAACCAAACACCACGTTCTTTGTCTATCATCTTGGTTTTACGGCCTAACTTATCGTATTCAATGGTACTTAAAATAGTATCATCAACACTGCTGTGGACTGAGGTTAACCCACCATTTATGCCATATGTGTACGTGAGTATGTTGCCAAGTGTGTCTTCAACACTTTTTTGCTCACCTAATGCATTGTAAGTGGTGACATTGGTTTGAGTGTCGTCTGGTATGTCACCGTTTAATGTTGAGGTATGTACAAAGCCAACAATGTCTTTTTTTGCGGTTAAACCTGTACTTACATCAAAGGTGGTAATGACTCGGTCAAACACATCGTAAGTGCTATGACTTACTTTTTCACTGCCGTCTGTACCTTGTGTGATTGATGTGGTGACACGTCCGTATTTGTCATACGTTTGGTAGGTATCATGCCAGTTACCAAATGCATCCAAACTGCTTTTTTTATACACTTGTCCTGCGGTATTTACATATTCTTTTGCAAGCTCAATGCCGTTAGCGGTTTTAACCACCACGGTGTAACAATTATTTGTGTCGGTTTCACACGCTTTATTCAGTTTGGTGGACTGTGTTCCGGATGGATTAAAGCTTGAGTATTTTGTACCAAAGGCATCAAACCTAAATGAGGTTTGCACACCGTCTGTGTTTTTGGCACTGATCACTTGCCCTAACGTATTTCTGCCTGCGTCTTCTGAGGTGGTGATGCCATTATTTATGGTTTTCTTTACATAACGGCCGTCGCCGTCATACACCTTACTGCTAGAGCTATATACGGCCTCGTCGTCTGTACAGTCTGTGCCATTTGATACGATTGTCCCCGTTGAATTACCGTAAGCGTCGTATGAGTGCTCGGTAACACGCTTGACGGTACAGTCGCCCTCAGGCTCAAGGGTTTCTTTCTTCAACATCCATGCGTTTTGGTGATCTTTAGGGTAATATTCAAAGGTACTTGTACGCGTTTGACTTGGTAACCCCACTTTATTATGTTCAACAACGGTTTTACTTAAACGACCAAAGCGCTTTTCTGTCTCTTCTTCACCAGCGTCAGTGCCATAAGTATTGGTACTAGTGGATGATTTTAATAGCTCACCTGTCACGCTATATGTCATATTTACAAACGTTTCAGCTCCATACATACCAACATTATAATGGCCTGTTTGGGTACTGGTGACATTGGCGTATGCATCTTGTTCGGTCAGCATTTGTTGGCACGAGTAACTGCTTATATATACCGAGGTAGGGGAATTACTGTCAAGATTTAAGTTTGCTTGGCAGTCTCTGCTTTCTTGTTGGTAAACCAGGTAACTAGTGTAATCGCTGTCCAGTGTAGTAGATTGGTGGGTATAACGGTTTTCAGCAATGGAAATTAATTCGCTATTGCTACCGTCATTTGCCATTCTTTCCGTTTTAAGTGGCATACCTAAATACGGGAAAACTTGTGAATAAGTGGTGGTAGTGATGAAGCTAACACCTTCTTTTTCCGTGGTGGTGCTAATGGATTCAAACCCTAGACTACCGCGACCAAATTGCGCTCTTGCACCTTGGTAATGGTAATCAATACTGACGGAGTCTTGGCTATTGCCAACCGGTACGTCGTTACTGACGGATTTAACTAAAGAACCACCACCTGCAATATTCAGTACTCTGAATACTGGGTTTTGATCTTCCATGCCTAAAGGTAACCCTGTACCTGGCGTGTACACATCATCTTCTTCGCCGGTATTAGCCATGGAGCCATAATCAATGTTGGTTTTTAAACCTGTACCGGTTGTGATGGTCTTTAACAAACCAGGGTGCTTTGCACGGTTACCACCGTAGTATAAATTGATACTTGTACTTGCATTGCCCTTTATGCGGCTTTCTTTGTATAAAAAGTCTAATAAACCGTCATTATCCGGATCGGCAAACATGCCATATTCTATACTATCGCTGTCAACCTGATCACCTGCTGGTGGTGAGAATGTCCAGTCACTCATAGCTTGCTCTATTCTAACAAAACCATTTTTTACTGTTGAATTATTTTGCGTAACCTCAGAGTGAGCCCATTCATAGCGGTACCATTTACTGTCTGTTTTATCATGAAACACCAATTCGAGTTTACCATCTGCATCTACATCCACTACCATAGGAGCTACAGATGACGACAGATTGTCATTATTTTTAAAGTCATTCCCTTCTAAAAAGTCAATTCCATTATTAAGATAATAACGCCAAATTTCGGCTTCTTTATCGTAAAGTACAATATCAACCAACGAATCATTATTAAAATCTACTGGTACAGCATGTTTTCCTTCAATATTAATAGTTTTTTCATTATGTATATAAAGGAACCTACAATCAGGAAGAAAGTAGCCATAAGAGCTTTTACATTCAGGTGTGTCTATTATGGTAACTTCGGGTTCTAAAGTATAAAAGTATAAACCTTTCCCACCACTTCCCCACATCATAATGTCACTTAAACCATCTTGGTTCATATCAATACTTTGCCAATCAGCTGGTATTTCAGGGTTCAAAATACCCTGTAAAGTTGAGGTAAATGCCACTTCTACAGAAAGTGAATAATGTTGCTCTACATTATCCCAAAATTTTACAAAAATGTATGACCTATCGGGATCATAAAATGCAGTAGGATCTCCAGGCTCTTCTCTGATATGAACTAAATCGCTATAACCATCCCCATTTAAATCGATAGGCTTAATATTAACGCCCATTACTGCATTCCCAAAAATAGGCAACTCACTTTCACCTGATAACTGAGCGTCACCTGATACTTCAAACTGTACCCATTTACCGTCATATTCATCATAATGAGTATTCACTAAAAATGTGATTAAACCGTCACCATCTGGATCTGTAGGGATTAAACGGATACCCTGTTGGAGGTATTGATTTATACTAACATCTCGACAACTATTTTTAGATTTATCTACTAGGCCAGATTCATCGACAGTGTCAATACACAGTTGAGCTATTTTGTTTGTCATTTGTGTTAGGGTAACCAACTCATTAACGCCATCATTATTGGTGTCCAGCACCATAACACTTCGCAAATATTCACCAGCTTTGGTTTCTAATGAATTACGGAAAGAAATGTCATTTTGGTCTTGAGTGAAGACGTCATTGTAATCAAATTCAACTGGCTTTTTACAAACTTTTTGCCTGTTGTTCTCTTCAGAAGCATAGGCGCACTCTTGAATACTAGTTAGTGTTTGTTGGCCAATATCGTTTTCTTCAAGTTCAAAGTTATACGACTTTATCTGGTTAATGCTGCCATTATGGTTATAAATATCTACGCCATTTAATGTCGCGCTTTGTGCAAGCTTGTTACTTTGAATGTAACCACTGCCTTTTATCCTATCGCTATCTTTATTATAACTAAAGACTACTCGGTTACCGCTGTAGGTTACTTCACTGATAACCTTTTCTAATAAGTCATCTTGCTCTGTGTACACATAATCAATTTGGTTAGTAGATTGACGTAAGTTATCTTGTGAGTAAGATATGAACCAAGAATGTATTTTTGACTCTCCATCAATATCTAAAAGCAATTTAGCATTTTTTGTTGCGCCATATACTTTTAAGCTATTGTCTTTACCCACTACAGAGAATTTATTATCTGAGTAGCTAATAATTTGTTGGCTGTCTATTTCTGTTACATAGGTAGAGCCTGAAACGCCTTGGGTGCCTGATTTTAGTAATAAACGCTGACCGTCCATACAGAAGTGATCTGTTATATCATAAGAAACGGGTTTGTTATAACCGTCTAGTAATTTACTGTTGGCACAACGAGTGATAGCGGAAAGACCTTGTAAATTCCACCCCATGCCTGCAAGCCCTTCACCAGATTGGCTAGAGTAAGCCAACCCAAACTCAGGTTTTACACCTGCAATGCCAGCAGGTAAATTGAAAGGTATACTGTATGTGGCGGCACCGGATTCACTGACTCTAAACTGGCCTGCCGTTACACCAAATTCAGCTGAAGCTTTGATGATATCCGCAGTAGGTAAAACAACCTCGGCAGCATATTGAGGCGCTCTACGAGGTTGTACTGTGGTAGCGGCAATACTGTCGGCTATTTCAACTACAGTGGTATTTGACCAGCTACTACAAATTTGCTCATTAAGGCACGCTTGAACTTTGTATTCATAATGTCCTGCGGCTTTAACTAAGTCATGCTCAGTATCGTAGGTATTATTAGACAATATGACATCCGGTTGTCCATTAACACTCTCTGCTACTTTGTAATACATAAGTTGCAGCTCATTAGGTGACGTTATAGTGTCCCAAGATAAACTAAATTCACCTAACTCTGGCACAGATGCGGTTAATGTAGGTTGGTCAAATATTAAGTCGGTTGGATCTAATGGATTGGTTCCTAAGTCAACTTCTGCTGCGTCGGTATAACCGTCATTGTCACTGTCTATGTTATCTTCACAACTCGAGTCTTCAGTTGAAGCTGTGCAATGGTCATAAAATATATTAACCACCACATCCACTGCACTACTGCTATAGGCGTTATAGTCATCCGTTTGAATTAATTTGTATGCCGTTTCACTGCGTTTTCCAGTCAATAAATAAGCGACCCAATCTGTTTTAGTTAACCCGCCTGCACTGTCCTTGTCTGGCTCTGATGGAAATAGATAACTGAATAAACTATCAACAAATACAGTTGCTGTCTCTATCGTTTCGTTATCAGGATGTAAACCAAAACGTTCTACTCCTTTATTTGAGCCCAAAAATGCCGCTGTGATTTCATTAGCAACCAGTTCATCCTTAGTGCATTCCTCCTTAGTACATTCATCGTTAGTCACTTCACCGAGCCAGTAAAAATAAGCAAAGAAGGTTAATTCACTTTGTGTTGGTGAGCGGCCTAACAAGCCATAAAATAATCCGGTTAATGTACGTAAAGGCACATCTGTATTTTCTGGAATATTCCAATCAATAATTTGGTCTAAACTTTCGCTTATTAAAGAGCCATCAATGTCTTCCCAGCGCAGTGCATTAGGCCCTAAATTTTGGCGGTTAATAATGTGCAGTTGTTCATCTGTAGTAGTGACATGTAAATCGCCATTAGCAAAAATAGTCGGTTCTTGTGTTACGCCAGCTAATAACGGGTACATAAAGCGTTCTGCACCAGTATCTACATTAAGAGCGTACAAGCCACCTACATCATTGCTGCTGGTTTCATTATTAGCAAAGGCTCCTACATAAAGGAGTTTTAAGAGTTCAGGGTTTTCCTCGTTACTATAAGTGTCTTCTTGAGACAACAGCTGAGCTTTTGCGTGGATTTCACCACGTAAGCGTGTTTGCCACTGAATATTAGCTTGGTGATCTAATTTATAAACATAACGGTTTGTGGCTCCAATATAAATAAGATCCTGATTATTATCGTCCGCATCTAATGTTGGAGCTGCGATAAATTCAGCACCATAAGATATTGTATTGTCTAAGGTAAATGGCCAACCTGGTTGATTAAATCCTCCTGTATCAAAGGCATACACAGATTGCCCAGAGCTGACATATATAATGCCTTGGCTACTGATGGTTGGGCTTGCGTCTATTAAGTTGATATCTGCACGAGTACTGGTATCGGTACTATTAAATTCAATTGTGGCTTTTCCCAATAAGGTAGTCACACTTAAACGTAAACCGCCATTTTTTATACCGTCAATGATGTCTGCGTTTGCGGTTAATGTAAAACTCGTACTGTCAATTTCTGTAATATCACTACTTTTGTACTCGAATGTCTGTGCTGTGTTACGAATTTGTACATAAACCTTATTCGATCCCTCTGCACCAAAGCCATCTAACCCTAACCCTTCAAAGGTAATAAAAGACTCTACGCTTGGAGTCACTTCTGTAAATTCAGCTTTATGCAAATAAGGCACTTGATGATTAATAGTAATTATCTGCCCTTCTAGACATTTATCCTCTGAGTTACAGGTTGTTATTTTATAACTTACATCACCTAGTGGCATTTCTGCGATGTTGATCGTTGCTGATTCTTGAGTTTGTTCATCTGTTGATAACTCGATGGTTTCCCATTCATAACTACTGCCAGGTTGACCTTGTTTACTTTCAAGTGTAAATGTTAATGCACTGGCGCTATCACTTTCCCACATTAAGTCATAGTTTTGAGATTGTGTTAATGACAGGTTAGCGGAAAAGCGTGTATAGCCAGGATTGTCAGCAGAAATAGCCACTGTCACTTGTGCACAGGTATCTATACCAAGACCAATTGGTCCATCGCCATTTAGATTCGTTGCTTGAGCACAATAACAATAATTACCGTTGTCGGAAAAAGGTTTGTTTATAGTTATATTTGTATTACTGGCCAGTGTATTAGAGATATTTGTTCTGTTGGAACTGTCATTAGCTTCAGTTGCTGTCGTAGGACAAGATGAATATTCATACCACTTATAATCACTAGCTCTTGCTACCGCAGTCAAAGATAAGTTAAAAGCACCCGTCGTGCTGATATCACTTGTAGTGTCCGTATTATTGTCATCGACAAAAGTAAGAATAGGCGCTTCTGTAGGAGGATTTTCTTCCACGCTATAGGTTAAGCTTGCTGAGCTGGCGGTTGCACCGTTATCGTCCGTTATTTTAAATTGGAAATCATATTTATCTACATCACCTAATGTGAAATTAAAAGAAAATGGTGACGTTGCACTGTCGATGGTGTCTTGCAAAGATTCATTGATCCACAATTCAACTTTAGATACTTCAATATCACTGTCGTCATCAACTTTATTGTATTCGCCAGAAATAGTTACTGCTGTACCAGGAAGGTTATTCTCCGCAATTACCTCTGGTACCGTCAGTGTATATGAACCATAAACCGCCCCTTGAAAAGAAGATGAAGCAACAACATGATAACCATCGTTCGCTATAACATAAAAGCCATATCGAGTTATGTTGAATATTTCAGGGTCGAGGGTTAATTGCGCTTCACAGGATAGGTTATTGGTGCATTCTTTTATAAGAACACCACCAGCACAAACTTCATCATCTGTTATGTCTAGATCTGTTGTGTCTATTTCCGGGGGGCCATAACACAGTGTGAGTGTATTAAGTTTTTCATCTATAGCAGAGCCAGTAATCGTAATTGTGTTGCCTAACTTAAGATCACCTGTTATATCAACGGTTACATCACTAGGTTTACCATCTACAGTAACTGTAAATGGTGTTGAACGGACGGTAGTAGAGTTATCTTGAACTTCAGCATATATGTTATAAACCCCTGAAGTAGTAAATTTATGAGTATATTCGCAGTTTGCCTCTTGAGAGTTATTAATAACGCATTTATCAATAGAAGACGTGTCATGCTCTAATATGCTCTTACATACTGTACTGTCTATACCTTGAAACTGACACCACTTGATAGATTGAATACCTTTATTGGTACCCACATTCTTATCTTCTGCGGTTGCCTTTAGTATTACTTGGCTACCTACTGCAATGATTGTATCTTCGTTTTCTACGGTAGAAATCGTTGGCGCTATATCATTTTCAATAACGGTAATGGTGAACTCATTGGCTTTATATTTATTAATCCTATTTTTAGCCACTAGTCTAAATTTATGTACCCCTAAGCTACTTCCGGAAGTTAACCTGTATTCACATTTACGAAGGTACTCGGTCTTATACGAACATGATATAACTTCCTTGGCTCCCCAATCACTCCAGTCACCTGTATCGTTCCAGTCGTTCAAGTCACTTGAGTTTTCGTATTTAGCTAATATAAAATCTTGATTAATATCAAGATTATCGCCGCTATCATAAACGGTAAAAGTAACAGTAGTAAATTCTCCACTATTGATGTTCGTATTAAAACTAGGTATGGTTACAAATTCTGGAGTTGAGTTTTCAAAGACATGAATTATGCCTGTAGATATACTCGACTGTGTCCACCCATCCTCAAAGTACCTTTGGTTTTGCCCATACTCCTCTTCAACCCAAGTTTCCTCAATACTATATCGCCTTGTATAGTGTAGTTTATAGCTTCCCGGATTTGTAATACCCAAGTAAGAAGCCGATAGGTTAAGTGTATTTAAACTCGCTGTTGTTGCAGAAATTTCTATTTCTTTTATCAATACGTTATCTAAACTACATAAAGATAAATACGATACTTCCCAGCCTGCAAAGTAAACTCGATGATTATCTCTCGTCGGGTCATCATAATCACTTAAGTCAATTACAATATCATGGAAAACAACACTCTTATTTGATGAGCCGAGAATAAAGTCACTCTCAGCTCTGGTGTTTGTATCAGTTGTTCCAGAAATAGTTGCATTACAGTAATCAGCTGCATAACTAACATTACTAAACATTACGCATGTAAGTACGAGAATAGAGTGAGCTAAGTGCTTTATTTTAAGAATATTCATCTTACTTTTCCTCTCCCTGGGATAATGACTTTTTCCATTTTATGACAATTGTTTCACTGGATGAGTCTGACGATGTGGATGAAGTAGACGATTTAGAAACAAAACCAAAAAAAGATTTTGCTTGTTTGACAAGTGTATTCACAGTCCCTTGCTCTGCGGGAGTGAGGATGGACATCACATCATTTTGCTTGGTTCTAATTATAATACTACTGGTTCTTGTATCAATTAGTGGGGTCGTTAATATCGCATCATTGGTATCTAATAAAATTTGACCGTGTTGGATATAACTTGCACTGGTAAATTCGGTTGAAACTTCATACATACCGCCATCTACACTAAACGCAAATACGCGCTCTTCAATCAATATAGGGGATGATATTAAACTCGATAACATTTCTTCAGTGTTTGGCTTTTTAGTGAAGCATTGAACATCAAGATCATCAGAGGTGCTGTCAGTTTCATCAATAGTAAGTCTACATAACTGTCCGTTACCTTCTACCGTTGACACATTAAAAAAGAGGTAATACATACCTGATTTATCACTCAGGTTAAGTACTGGCCGATTAGCAATAATGCCATCTACGTTTATTGTCCATAACTCAACCCCATCATCCGATACACGAGAAAGTTTGTTGTCTTGCTGAGGGATAATATTTAACTTAGAGCCATTTGATAAGGTAACAGAAACTAAAGCACGTTCTACCGCTAACATTTGATTTTGCAGAGGTTGTTGGTAACTGTCTACATTAACATCTGAACTAAAATCTGGCACAACTGAGGTAGGAGACACTATTATTTTTTGACTATAGGTTTGTTCAAAGTCCGTTGCAGTTAACGTGAATATGGTTAATTCATTTACGGTAAAAGCTTGCGTCCCCTGGCTTATATCCGTTGAGAATAGATGTTCTTTGTTACTTGATATTTCTATATTTACATTCGTAGATGACTCTACATCCCAAGACAATAAGACATCTTGCCCTTCAACAACCGCGTCACCTGATTTACTGAAGCGGTTTATCATCAAGTCACTGGTTATTACATTATTGATCTGACTCCAGTCAGAACAACTTAAGGTATTACAACTACTGACTCGTATTCCACTTTCGTTACTAAAGGGTATTGTATAAATCTCTGTTGATATATAGTCATTAATGGATACCCAATTATCATCAACTAAATGTTCAAGTTTATAGTAGATTGCGTCTGAGCTATCCCATGTTAACAAATAATTTTCACCATCAACTTTTATCGAGAAAGACGCAGGAGTCGAAGAGGCCCCATCAATTGGGGTGAAAATAGTAGTATCAGCCATAGCGCTAAAACTGCAATACAATAAAAAAACAGCCAATGTCGTTTTTATGTTATAGGTAATGGCGGATAAAACTTTCATAAATCAATCCCTAATTTTTTATAAAAGGGGTCAGTATAAAAGGGGTCAGAGTAAAATTAAAATCACTTTTATTATTTTAATTTTACTCTGACCCCTTTTATTTCCTTTTATTTTTTTATTTCTGGCAGAAACAAGAAATATTATAAAAACTTAGCAAATTCTGTAGTAGGGAACTAAAAGCAAAAGAAGTGATGTAAAAACGCAATCTACTAAAAATAGAAAGGGATATTTAAAATTACGACTAAGCTAATGTAACCGCTGCAATCATTGACTCTAAAGAGTGTTAGACCAACAGTTTTGCGTCCTGTCCTTTCGGTACAGTTTGCCTTTTAATTCTTTCTCGTATATGAGTTATTTGTGTATATATGTTAGTAACTTACATAATTAATCTTCAAATGACAAGAATAAAAGGGTCAGAGTAAAATTAAATCACTCCCCTTTTTTCTATTTATTGGCTCTTTGAGGAGATAAATCAGACTCTGATCCTATCTTTTTAATAAGTCGCTCTCTATGCTCACTAATTACACGAAATAAACTTATGTCTTTTTTGACAATAGCCACCGCTAAGTCCATTTGTTTTAAAGCTTCTTCAATCTGACCGTCGGCTTCATAAGCATCAGCTAAACTATCGTATGTGTTGGCAGACTTTGGAAATTCCTTCACATTACGTGTGAAAATTTTGATCGCTGCTTTAGCATCTTTCTTTTCTACTAAGTGATAGTAACCCATAGCATTCAGCGTATTTTCACTGATAGGAATATGGAATCCAAAGTATTCTGATAACTTAATATAGTGTTCTTCAGCCGCCTTTATTCCTAAAATCATTTTATCAGTTGGAAAAGTCCAGTTAGCAAAAAGCTCTCTATACGCATAAAACTGACCAATAACTGGCGTTGTCATGTTTGTTTCATTTTCAAAATAATCGCGCCTAAAAATAAATCCATTTGTTTTTTTGCTATTTAAGGCTTCAGATAATTCATCAAATGCAGTTCTTGGATCCCCTTTCTCATTGCCAATGTTCATATACAGAAAGTTTTTTAAGCTTGGCGTTTTAGCAAAAAAATCTATGGCATCTATTACTGGAGATTTGTCGTCCCAACTAAGCGTTGGACTAAAAGCAAAGTGCGCTTGAAATAAATGAGGTCGGGTATGCAAAGAATGTATTGCTAACAGTCCACCCGAGGCATGACCTGTAATAATTTTATAATCTTCAGTTCTGTACAAACCATCGATATAAGGAATGAGTTCTTTTTCCAAAAAGTCTAAAAATTTGTCAGCACCGCCGCCTTCTCGTTCTTTATTGTTTTTTAATGGTGGTGTTAAATCTCGAGTTCTATTGGTATTAGCAATACCAACGATGATCATTTCCGGCACTTCACCTGACAAGCTTAAAAAGTCTAATGTACCTGATGTGTGGCTAAGATTAGATGGACCATCAAGTAAGTACATTACAGGATATTTACGTTTTGGTTTTTTGTTATAACCACTCGGTAATTGGATAAGTAAAGCGCGCTTTTCATTAAGAATTTGAGATTGAAATTTATCTGGTATAGGTAAGCGTACATCAGCAATTGCATTATTGACTACAAGTAAACCCAAAACCAATATTGCAAATATAAATCGTTTTATCATGCTCACTGTCCTTTGCCATATATCAAATATTTTCTTGTGATTATAATGACAATAATTTAACAAGTATATTTAAAAGTATACAGAGGTATTCAACGACCCTAAATAATATTATTATTTAGGGTTTTCGTCAAAATCAGTTTAGAGTGAATTATTCGCTGAGTTTAGCTTTAAGGCGGTTTTGTACCACTTCCACCAAAAGGTCCGGTTGGAACTTAGATAAAAAGTCATCACAACCTACTTTCTGCACCATAGCTTTATTAAAATCACCACTTAATGATGTGTTTAACACTATAAATAGGTCTGAAATACGTGGGTCGTTTCTAATTTCATTCGTTAATTTATAACCATCCATTACAGGCATTTCAGCATCAGTTATTAACATTAAAATTTCATCTTTAACGTTTTTCCCCTCGTCTGCCCAGCTTTGTAAAAGTGTTAATGCTTCTAGGCCATTTTTCACCGGTATAATTTCAATTCCAAGTTGAGCTAGTGTGCTTGCCACTTGGTTTCTAGCCGTTGGAGAGTCATCAGCGTGTAGTATTTTTCTTCCCTCAAACTCTGAAAGAATAGCTTCATCAACAATGCCTTGAGTTATTTCAACTTTATAATGAATAATTTCAGCCAGTACTTTTTCAACATCGATAATTTCAATTAAGACTTCTTTATCGTCTTCAACTATTTTGGTAATAGCCGTTAAATAGTGCTGGCGGCCAACTGTGCTTGGAGGCTCCATTATTTCTTGCCAAGTCATATTTACAATATGCTCAACTTTACCGACCAAAAATCCTTGAACACTACGGTTATATTCAGTAATGATAAGGTTAGATTCTTCGTCTGCATCCATAGGACGCATACCAATGGCCGATCTTAAATTGATCACCGGAATTGAATCACCGCGTATATTGGCAACACCCTCAATACTAGAATGAGAGCTTGGTAACATACTTAACTTGGGTAACTTAACCACTTCTTTGATTTTAAACACATTAAGTGCAAAAAGTTGTCGTCCAGATAGATGAAATAACAATAACTCCAACCGGTTTTCACCGACCAAGTTTGTACGTTGATCAACTGAATTCATCACATTAGACATAAAAACATTTCCTAAATTACTCACGAATATCAAGTTTAGTTTAGTTCACAGAAAATAATAACGCTTTTATTAAATTTATAAAACATTGATGTGAACGGCTTGATAATATTGTACATCTAACATTTAGACAAAGATTGTCATAAAAACATGATGTTATGGTATGCGCCCCTGACGGATAACCTATACTGTATTAAACATATTGATTAATCAATCAAAGGTTATAACGGGGTTGACGGTTTTATTTTGTATTCTGCATTTAAGCCGCGTTTAGCTTACCTTTCTGCTTTGCCCTTAACACTAATATTATTGACAACAAGGCACAAATTAAAAATCCAATCGTCAGAGGCATAACGCTTCCGTTATACAAATAACCTATATAACCACCGATGAAAACAGATATTAAGGTTTGTATAGAACTGATCACTGATGTTGCAACACCTGCAATATGACCTAAAGGTTGAACGGCCAGTGCATTCAAATTACCAAACAATATACCAAAACAGAAAAATGTAGCTGACAAATACATCATTAAAACAAGTAATGCAGGTTCACCTGTGATTAATAAGCAATACGCAAAGAACATGCCGCTAAAGGTTAATAAACCAGTTAACGACACTAAACATAAGTTAACCATTTTATAGCGCATGACTAATTTAGAATTAGCAAAAGACGATAAACCAACAGCCAAGGCTAATACACCAAAGTACAGCGCAAATTGCTCACCTAATTGGTAATGCACCTGTAATAACTGCTGTGACGAGCTTAAATAACCAATAAAAGAACCAAATATAAAGCCTGAAGCCAACATGTAATTTCGGCTTGTTTTATTGCTTAAGGTCTCTTTAATACCGTGTAAAATCACAGTGATAGTAAAAGGTAATCGTTTTTCAACTATTAAGGTTTCTTCTTGTCTAAAGTGCAACCACACGATAGACAATAAACTAACAACAAATACAAAGGCAAAAATAGCGCGCCAATCGCCAATCCATAATATACCCTGCCCAATTGACGGAGCAATGGCTGGAACTATGATAAAGAACATTACAATTAATGACATAACGCGACCCATTTCAGGTCCTTCAAACTTGTCTCTGATCATAGCTAAACTCACTACTCGACAAGCCGCTGCGCCAAAGCCTTGAATAACACGGCCGATGATCATCATATTAAAATCTACAGCAAACAGTGAGATTAAATCCCCTAGAATAAAGACGCCAACACCAAGATAAATTGTTTTCTTACGGCCAAATGAATCTGATATAGGCCCATAAAAAATAAGACCAAACGCCATACCAAAAAAGATAGATGACAGTACCAGTTGGATATCATTACCTTCTGCAACTTGTAAGTCGGAACCAAGTTGTGACAAAGCTGGTAATACAGAATCAATAGCTAGAGCAAGTAACGACATTAATAATGCCATCAAACTTATAAATTCAAAATTACTGACGGGTTTTGGCTGAGAATTCATTTGGTTTCTTAATAATAAATGGATAAAAAGGAGGATGCTTATGTCTTTACTAACTGAGGTTTATTGTAATAAAACTCAAGGAAATTAGGAAACTAACAAGAAGCCTACGTGATGAAATTTTAGCACAACTAATGATCAATAAACACGCATATGACAGACAAATACGATGAAACAAATTATCCATAGGTTAAATGAATTTAATGTTTACACAGTAAATTCAACCTTGGTATAACTCCAAAGGTAAACCGTCTGGATCACTAAAAAAAGTAAATTTTTTATTGGTAAATTCATCAACCCGAATTGGCTCTACATCTATACCTTTATTTGTCAGATATTGGCTTACCTCTTCAACTGAATCGACACAAAATGCTAAATGACGTAACCCTTGAGCTTCTGGAAAACTTGGTCTTGCTGGAGAATTAGGGAAAGAGAATAATTCTACTTGTCCTCCATCTGGTAATTTAAGGTCTAACTTGAATGAATCTCGCTCTGCACGGTAATTCTCAGCAACTATTTCCAATTTTAAAATGGAAGTATAAAAGTGTTTTGATTTTTCATAATCAGAACAAATAATTGCAACATGATGAATTGATTTAAGCATCAATATTCCTAAAAATTTATACCTAGGTTATAAGCTTTATAAATGAGATTTATAAAGGTGGATCTATTTTATCTGCTATAGAAGTATTAACTCGAAACCAACCTGCGATAGAATAACGGTCTCGATTTGCTTTGAGCACTTCATGGGGGAACTCTTCACTTAAAAACGCCACTAGCGTCCCCATTAGCGGAATAACTTTGGTTCCGTCTTTGTCACTGTCGTCTTTATATATTACTAACTCGCCACCGTCGGTATTCGTCCAACCTGAATTGAAATAGGCCACGATAGACAAAACTCGGTTGGCTTCACCTCTAAACGCATCGTAATGACGTTTATAATAATCACCTGGACCATAATGAGCAAAATGACTTTCAAATGAAAACAGACCTAAAAATAATCGACGATTTAAAAAGCTTTGTAAACCTGCAGTCCAATCTAACCATTGTTTACTGGCGTCAGTGTCACCATTAATCCAGCAAATTTCGTCCGTACGGACAAATTCATTTTTGAGATATTCATTACCCCGGCCAATACCTGCATTGGCAAACTTTTCAACTTCCATAGCTTGTTGATGGATGAATAATGATTCCGTGAGCTCTATAGGAAGTGCTCCGAGTCTAATACTGTAACCTTGTTGTTCAATATCTTGTGCAATTAAACCAAATAAGGTTTCATCTATTGTTCCATTATTATCAGTTCCATTACCATGAAACAGGGAGATTTTTTTAACGGCGACCAAGTTATTCACTCTTTATAAAAATAGCAATTATGGGAAATGTAGTACTGTTATGCGCATCATACTTAAAATAAAAAAAGACACCCTTTTTATATTACTGAATGAGTAAATAAAATGGATGTCTTAAAATTGAATAATTCGTGTTATTACCTTGATGTTTCTAACGAAGTCACATCAGCCTTAAATACCTATGACTATAACTAGTACTTATGGCCTATGAACCTGTCAATTAGGTTTGAAATACGTTCCATAACCTCTTCTTCTACTTGCTCAAACGTAACATTCATTTTATCTAACAATAATTCAGCTCTTTGATCAGGTAAAATTACATCATTCATTAATAATTGAAGCTCCGGCAAAGCTTTGTCATAACGAGGAACTATGCTAAAAGACAACTGAATATAATCTACTTTTGAAAAAACCTTATTAGCTAACTCACAAAAAGCTTCTATATGATCTAACCCGTCAGGCCCTAATGAACCTGGCTCCACCCTAACGATTAACTTTAAATCTAATTCTTGACTCATATTGAGCGTAACCTCGTAAATATTCTACTACTATCTAAGCACAGTATTCGCAATTCAGCGAACTTGCTTTGCTTATTATCGAAAAAATTACTACATAAACCAAACACCTAGGTTCACTTTACAATCTATGCTATCCAACAACATATGGATCATTAAGCCTATACCAACCAACCTCACAGGCTTTATAAAGCATAAACCCAAATATAGTGGAACTAGAATTAATTGGTGTAAGGGATGAAATCCCATGCTGCATCTTAGTGGATCATAAATTGGTGTTGCTAATAGGTGATCAATATCGACAGCCATCGTTAACATCATAATGATTAGGGCTTTTTCCCAATGTTCACGAAAAAATATTAGGGCAACTAATAAAGGAACAATAAAATGTAAAAGCAGATGGAACATAAAATGAGATCTAAATAATTTATTAAACATGCGCATAGTAAACTGCGCTATTTAATCACGCTAGTACTATTGGTTTAATTACGCCTATAAAAAAATTAGCCATATAAGGAAAACTCGCATACTTACTTAGGTTGTTAGCTGTTATAATGCCGCCAATTTAATCATTTACTACTTTTCAAGGTATAACTTTGACACAAACATCATTTTCATCATTGGCCCTTAATCCAGATCTTGTTAGTAATTTAGCGACGCTAGATTATAACGAAATGACGCCAATTCAAGCGCAAAGTCTTCCTTTAATTATTGAAGGTAAAGACGTAATTGCTCAAGGTAAAACTGGCTCAGGTAAAACAGCTGCTTTTGGTTTGGGTTTATTACATAACTTAGATGTGAAACGTTTTCGTGTTCAGTCATTAGTGTTATGCCCTACCCGTGAATTAGCCGACCAAGTTGCTAAAGAAATTAGAAAACTAGCTCGTGGCATTCACAACATTAAAGTATTAACACTGTGTGGTGGCGTTCCTATGGGACCACAAATTGGTTCATTGGAACATGGCGCACATATTATTGTTGGAACGCCGGGTCGTATTTTAGATCATTTAGACCGTGGTCGTTTAAACCTAGATAACTTAAATACTTTAGTATTAGACGAAGCTGACAAAATGTTAGAAATGGGCTTTCAAGATGCTGTTGACGCTATTATCGATTTAGCGCCTAAAGATAGACAGTCATTATTATTCAGTGCCACTTTCCCAGATCAAATTAAAGGTATTAGCAGTAAACTACTTAAAGACCCGATTATGGTTAAAGTTGAGTCAACTCATACTGAAAGCAGCATAGATCAAAAGTTCTTTAATGTTGATAACAACAACGCTCGTAAACAAGCGATACAGTTATTATTAATGGAATACCAACCAGAGTCTTGCGTTATCTTTTGTAATACAAAAGTAGAAACGGTAGAAGTTACAGACTTCTTATTAGACGCAGGCTTTAGTGCTATCGAACTAAATGGTGACTTGGAACAAAGAGACCGAGATCAAACATTGGTTCGTTTTGCTAACAAAAGCATATCAATTTTAGTGGCAACCGATGTTGCTTCTCGCGGCTTAGATATAGACAACTTAGACGCGGTGATTAACTACCAATTAGCTCATGATGCCGACACACACGTTCACCGTATTGGCCGAACAGGTCGTGCTGGTAGCAAAGGTGTTGCTTGTAGTTTATTTACCAATAAAGATTCTTACAAAGTTGTCGAGATTGAAGATTACTTAGGCATTCGTATTAGTGAATCTGAATTACCAGATGCGTCGGTACTTGAAAGAGAGATTTTTGCGCCTAAAATGGGCACTATTCGTATTGACGGTGGCAAGAAACATAAAGTACGTCCGGGTGATATTCTTGGTGCACTTACTGGTAAAGACGGTATTGATGGTAAAGACGTTGGGAAAATTAACGTATTAGAGTTCTGTGCTTATGTCGCGGTAGCCCAATCTGTTGCCAAAGAAGCCTTACACAAGTTAGAAAAAGGCAAATTAAAAGGCCGTAGTTTTAGAGCTTGGCGTATCCGTTAAACTTAAATAATAGCAACTTACCACTAATAATAAATACTACTCAAGTAGGTTAATTATTAGTGGTGATTTTGTCATAAGCACTGATTCTAGGTGCTAATGATAAGTAACAATCACTTTATCCATTTTTGCCACAAACCCACTTTTAGTTTGCACATAAACGACTTTGTTAGTCACAGCAGTTGCATGTTCAAAGGTCATTTTTACATTCCCTTCCATCACCGTTTTCCCGTTAGCCATACTTACTGAGTTTGATGTTATTTGAGGTTGTTCGTTTTCTGAGTGTGTGATTTGTACATTGCCAATATAGGTGTGTACTTTGTTGTTGTTTGTTACTACTTCTTTTTGAGCTGTGATCTTGAGTTCTTGGGCGTGAGAAAAGTGGGAAATAACAAATATGCACAGCAGTAATTTTTTGAATATTTTCATATAAATTCCTTTTATTCTTAACTTCTTTGACGTCTTAACCCTTTAGGTGGTTAAGTACGAGTCATTAAAATTGTTTAATTATATGAGTTACTTACATTTTGATTTTAACTTTCAATGTAAACACATATATTACGGCTCAAAACATCATGTTCTCTAAAGCCAGAACAACATAGCAAAAGATTCAATTTTAAACAAATGAAATAATATAACGCTATGCATCTAATACTTTAACTACTATAAACGGCCTTAGTTACAAAGAAATACTTCCGAATATTCTTGTTTATATAATCATCAGATAACATCGACTTTAGAGTTAATGCTCTGTATAATACGCGCGCTCTAGTTGGCAATAACTGGCATTCAGATCAGTTATCGTTCTGCAAGCCCCACATATCAGGAAATACCCTTTGATCACTACCGCAAATATCACCATGCAATTTGGCGCTGTGCCATTATTTGAAAACATCTCTGCTCAGTTTGGGCATGGCAATCGTTACGGTTTAATTGGCGCCAACGGTTGTGGTAAATCAACATTCATGAAGATCTTAAGTGGTGCTTTATCACCTAGCTCGGGTAATGTTTCTATAACTCCAGGTAATAAACTTGGTGTGTTAAGCCAAGACCAATTTGCGTTTGAAGAATATTCAGTAGTCGATACCGTAATTATGGGTGACACCAAATTATGGGAAATAAAAAAAGAACGCGATCGTATTTATTCTTTAGCTGAAATGTCAGAAGAAGATGGCATGAAAGTAGCCAACCTTGAAACTGAATTTGCAGAAATGGACGGTTACACTGCCGAATCTCGCGCTGGCGATATTTTGTTAGAAGCAGGTATCGACGAAGAATTCCATTTTGGCTTAATGAGTCAAGTTGCTCCAGGTTATAAAGTGCGTGTGTTATTAGCACAAGCCCTATTCTCAAATCCTGATATTTTGTTGTTAGACGAACCAACCAATAACTTGGATATTCACTCTATCAACTGGTTAGCTGAAGTATTAAACCAACGTAAATGTACCATGATCATCATCTCTCATGACCGTCATTTTCTTAACTCTGTTTGTACTCACATGGCTGACATTGATTACGGTGAATTACGCATTTACCCAGGTAACTACGAATACTTTGTTGAAGCATCTTCACTTATCCGTGAACAGCTATTAACAGAGAACGACAAGAAAAGTGCAGAAATTGCAGAGTTAACAGCTTTTGTGGCGCGTTTTGGTGCCAACGCATCTAAAGCGAAACAAGCCAGTTCACGTGCTAAAAAGCTAGATAAAATTGAATTATCAGAAGTTAAATCGTCAAGTCGACGCACTCCTTCTATCTCAATCAAACAAGATAAAAAATTACATCGCCAAGTTCTTATTTTAGAAGAGTTAGGACACGGTTATGATGAAGGTCCATTATTCCAAAAAGGTAATTTGATCTTAGAAGCTGGAGCAAAACTTGCGGTTATCGGTGAAAATGGCGCAGGTAAAACTACTTTCTTACGTTGTTTAATTGACGAAGTAAAAGCCAATTCAGGTGATGTTAAATGGTCTGAAAATGCCACTATCGGTTATTGCCCTCAAGACAGCACTACAGACTTTGATTGCGACTTAAGTTTGTTTGATTGGTTAAGCCAATGGCGAACAAAAAAGCATGACGACATTGCAGTAAAAGCTATGTTAGGTCGTTTATTATTTACCGCTGACGACTTTGAAAAGAAAGTTAAAGTATGTTCTGGTGGTGAGAAAAACAGACTCCTGTTTGGCAAATTAATGATGATGGACTTAAACGTACTTATCATGGACGAACCAACCAATCACTTGGATATGGAATCTATTGAAGCACTTAATCATGCATTAAAACAGTTTGACGGTACGCTTATCTTTGTAAGCCACGACACACAATTTGTGTCGTCATTAGCCAGCCATGTTATTGAAATTAAAGACAGCAGCATGGATATCTTCCACGGCTCTTATAATGAATACCGTGCAAGCCAAAAGCTAAAAAATAAGATAGCGTAAACTCACCTGTTGCTATTCAAATAAGCTAATAAAAAAGCCATCGTTACTTTATCTAACGATGGCTTTTTTGTTTCTATTTTCTATTTTCAGCTGTTGTCCTGAAAAACTCGTTAGTTGTGTTAGTTCCTAATTCTATTGTTTGTACATTTACTTGTTGCTGCCATAACAAACTAAACAAGCTGTTTAAATCTAATACTATCGAGCCTTTGTCTTTTTGAGTACTGAAAAACTCGAATACTCCTATTCTCTTACTTGATCTACTTTCTGGAGCACTATCTAAAATGTCATGTGAGCTTAGTAGATTTCTATTTTCTAACTGGCGTTGCAACTCCAAACAAACAGGATATGACGGTTCAATGATAGTAACCGGCTTATTCGTTAATTGCTTTATACATTGATTAATAGTCGGGATTAGAAACGCATAATGAGTACAACCTAATACGAGATGATCTATATCTTGGTCAATCAACCCTTTTATATAATGAGTAATCGCCTGTTTAGTTTCTGCGCTGTCTAACTTTCCTTGTTCAACTAATTCAACAAACAAAGGACAAGCCACTAATTGCACATTGACCCTGTCTTCAAACCGAGACTTTAAATTTAATAACGAATCGCTATTAATGGTTTGCTGTGTAGCAAGTAAACCAACAACACCTGTTTTACTTAATTCTGATGCAGGCTTTAACGCTGGCTCTACCCCAATAATAGGAATGTCAGTCAGTTGTCTTAAATATGCAATTGTATGAACGGTTGCGGTATTACACGCAACAACAATAGCCTTACAATCTCGGCTTACAAAGTAATCGATAATAAGTGATGTACGTTGTTGTAGGGTTTCTGTTGATTTATTACCGTATGGCGAATAAAGGTGATCAGCTATGTAAATAACGTTTTCGTTAGGCATTAAATTATGAATGGTTTTCGCGATAGAAAGCCCACCTACTCCTGAGTCAAAAACTCCAATAGGAGATTGTTGTTTCATTTATCTACCTTATCTAATCTCTTATTTAATACTCTAACAATGCCGTTTGAGTTATATTCTTTAGTAACGAATGCGAGCACACATAAATATAGTTGTTGTATGTTACTTGTTGAGTAGGAAGATTGAAATTATTTATCTATTTAATTTTATACTTTTTATTACTTTTCCTTTGCTATAACAATTTGTTAAAGGCATGATCAGGTTATCTTTGTTCATTACCTGATAAATTAATAATGAAAATAATCTCTTTTAATATAAATGGCATTCGCGCTCGTATTCATCAACTTGCAGCTTTAATTGAAAAACACAATCCAGATATTATTGGCTTACAAGAAACCAAAGCGCATGATGAAGTGTTCCCTTTTTCTGATGTTGAAGCCTTAGGTTATACACCTATTGTTCATGGCCAAAAAGCCCATTACGGTGTGGCTATGTTAGTTCGGTACGACGTTGCAGCTCGTATTACACATACTCAAAAAGGTTTCCCTACTGACTCCGAAGAAAATCAAAAACGCATGGTCATTATTAAAGTTGACTCTGAGTCAGGCCAAAGTGTTACAGTATTAAATGGATACTTTCCACAAGGCGAAGCAATTGATCATCCGATTAAGTTTCCATACAAAAGACAGTTCTATTCTGATCTAATGAACTACCTACAAGAACACGAAGATGCAGGAAAGAATGTTGTTGTAATGGGAGACATTAATATTTCCCCTACTGACTTAGACATAGGTATTGGCGAACCAAACCGTAAACGTTGGTTGAAAACCGGTAAATGTTCATTTCAGCCTGAAGAACGTGAATGGCTAAAAACGTTAATGGATTGGGGTTTTAAAGATACGTTTAGAGAGCAAAATCCAACGACTGATAATAGATATTCGTGGTTTGATTATCGCTCAAAAGGCTTTGACGATAACCGAGGGTTACGTATTGATGTTGTTTTGGCAACCAATAGTCTTAACGAAAAGTGTACTGAAACAGGTATAGATTACGAATTACGTAGTATAGAAAAACCGTCAGATCATGCGCCAATTTGGTCAGTGTTTGATATTTAATATTAACGCTGATATTAAATAAAAAATGTAAGACGATATTAGTTTAACTTTTACTCTTAAATTTAAGATAAGGAATAACAATGAAACTAGCAAAAAAGATCACATCAAGTTTATTACTGCCATTATTACTTTCGACTGCGTTTGTTTCTAGTAAGGCCTTTGCTGATTGGACACTTAATAATGATAAATCTACATTAAGTTTTGTTTCAGTTAAAAGCTCAGCTATTGCTGAAGTACACTATTTTAAACAGTTATCTGGCTCAGTGGATAAGAAAGGAAAGGCAAGTGTAGAAGTTGACTTAGCGAGCCCTGAAACTATGATCCCTATTCGTAATGACCGTCTACAGTCTATGCTATTTCAAACTGAGGTTTATTCAAAAGCCGTTGTTATGGCCAATATTGATTTTGCACAATTAAGTAAATTAGCCATTGGTGAGTCTTTTACTCAAAAACAAACAGTTGTGTTGGACTTACACGGTAATAAAAAAGAATTGGCCACAGAACTTCAAATAACGAAACTAGTCAATGATGCAATAAACGTAAGCTCAATAAAACCAATTGTATTAAACGCCGCTGATTTTAAATTAGTAGAAGGGATAAATGCGTTAAGAGATATTGCTGGCTTACCGTCAATTACCACACAAGTACCAGTTACCTTTAACTTAGTATTTGATGGCGTTAAATAGCTACCATTCTAAATAAAATTACCTTTTATACTGAAATATAGAAGGTAATTAATTTAATAAAGGATATAAAATGAAAGTACTTTTACTTCTTATCGTTTTTAGCTTATTTACTACAAAAAATGTTTATGCACAGATAGATAAGATCACAAAAAATGGTAATGACATCGTAATAGATAACACCAAGGTTTATAAAAACATTTTGAGTCAGTCTCAAAATAACAATGTATTTTTATCTGAATTTAATGATAAACAAGCATTAGAAAGAACAACAGAGAGTATTTCAAAAGAAGAAATATCTATTACGTTTAGCGATGATAACAGTCTATTTGATTGCATTTATTCTAGTAAATATTCTTATTTCACCCATCTACCAATAGGTCAGTCTGTTTGTGGCTTAAATTTAGAAATATCAGAAACTACGTTAGACAACATTCATGAATACCTTAAAAGTAATGTATTAAATGAAGGGAAAGCGAGTGATTTAGATGCACAACCAATAGAATTCAAATTAACGTCAATAAAAGATATATCAATTTACATTTCAGCTAACTCAACTGACGACATAGTAAATGAAAACAGTTTTTTAGTTATAAAGAGCAATGATAAATACAAAAAGATAAAAACTGATAGGAATAACCGTTATTATATAGAGTTTAATCGAAATCAAGAACCAGTTGCATTAGTTCTATATAACGGCACGGTTAAAAAGTTAGACTATGATAATTTGAAAAAATTCATTACAGAGTAAAATTATTTAATAAGCTCATTTTAGTTCTATTATTCAATAGAGCAAAAATGAGCTTTTTATGTTTGATAATATTGTATTACTACACTTTATTATTTGGGATAACTAGAATAATAAAAACGAAGCTGGGGCGATAAATTGCCCCAAACATAAAGCTAAATACCCAAAGTAATTAAAACCTAATCAATTATTTTTGACCTATATTCTCTTCAAGAAATTCCAACATTCCAGAATAAAGTTTATTTCGACTTTTTTCGTCCCAAACGCCATGCCCACTCAAGTCGAAAAGCATCTCTTTCGCTGGCTTATTAGCTTTTTTAAGTGCTTCAAGCATTTTATCATAGTGAACAACGGGTACACGTCTATCGTTATCACCATGAATTAACATAACATTAGCTTTAATATCATCAACTCTATTAACTGGAGAGTCTTCACTCAATAAGTCTTTTTCATTACCTACAGCTCGATTTAAATAAGCAAGTCCGCCCCAAGACTTTATAATATCACCTTCACTAAAGATAAGACTTAAGTCATATACACCTACATAACCAATAGTACACTTATAAAGTTCTGGGGCTTTAGCTGCTACCATCATAGCAGCGTAACCACCATAACTAGCTCCATAAGCACATATATTATTTTTGTCGATTGATTCTTCATTTGATGCCCAATTGGTAGCATCAATAATGTCATCAATCATTTTTCCTCCCCACTCTTTGTAACCTAGCTTCTGAAAGTGCGATCCATAACCACCACTACCACGGAAGTTAACTTGTAATACAGCATAACCTCGGTTTGCTAACAGCTGAACTTCACTATCATAAGACCAGTAATCTCTGACACCGTGAGGTCCACCATGGATCATTACTACCATTGGTGATTTTTTTTCTGCTACTCGCTCCGGTAATGTTAGGTATCCAGAAATTTTTAATCCATCTCGTGCCTCAATAGAAATAGGTTTAGTTGGCCTTAAGTGTCTTGGATCTATCCAAGATCGATTAGCCCAGATAAATTCAGCTGCTTTAGTTTCTACATCAAATAAATAATATTCACCTGGGTTTATATCACTACTAACCCGTAGCAATACTAAATGGCCATCACTTGTCGAATCGACCATTCTAATACTCTGCCCATCAAAAGCTTTCGCTAACATTTTATGTAAATTGGATGTTTCAGATGCTCTTGATGAATAATGGAATTCTTGTTTATTTTTATAACTAATACCAACAACTGGAATACCGCTACCTAACTCCACTTCCCATCCGTAAATACCAGATCCCACTGAATCAAAAAGGACTTTTTTATTTCCTGTAACTAAATCAAGCTCTAGCATATTCTTTATGCCGAGTTCACCTTCACTAACCATAAAATACACTTTTGATGCATCATCACTTAAAGTAACAGGTTCCACACCTGAACCATTAAAAATATTTTCATCTAACTCTACCCAAGGTGATTCAATTGTTTTTCTATAAGCTGCTCGAAAAATATAATTCTCATCAGTCCAAGAGGCGAATAATACATCACCTGCTTTTGTTGAGATTACATCAGCACCTTTAAAAGGAATGGATTCTATTTTATTTCGTTTACCATTTTTTAAATTTAATAAACTAAGAATTGGTGATCGATTTCTATTATCATAATAATAATTACCTTTTTCAGACCAAGGGTGCTCAATTATTAATATGTTATCAGGGTCATCTGGCAATATATTAACTAGCTCTTGAGACGATTTAATATCTTTTTTCTTACTTATACGAGAACCTATTTTTTCATCGCCAGCTCTATAACCAAAAAGTATTTTTAATTCTTTACCTCTGTAATTAGCGCTAAATAACTCTCCAGTTGAGATCGGTTTATCTAAAAAATACTTTTTCTCTGCCAATTCATAAATAACATGGTCATTATCAACCCAATTTACGGTATGGACTTCATTATTAATCCCTGGATTGATCACTCCCACAATTTTACCACTTGTGCGTTCAATAAAAACAAGAGGAACCTTACCATCATGTCGAATGCGGGCTGCAAAATGTTTACCATCAGGTGAAATTGTTATGTCTAAGTAGTCTCCATGTTTGGTAAAATGTTCTAATGGAATTTCTGCACTAGTAGCTAAAGATGAAATAAGCGACAAAATAAAGATAAACAGTATTTTGTAATTTATAATTGTGATTTTATTAAACAAGATGTTAAATCCTTTCATGGTACTTCCATTGTTTGAATTGAGTTGCTTTAACGTCAATGACGAGTAGTTGATTCAATATGTAAATCTAGCTAGCTGCTAATTATTAATTAGCATGATATTTTAGTAGAGATAATATAATTAAAAAAACAATTATTACAAGTATCTTTTATATTGAAATTAATCTTAAAGCTAATCATTTCAGCTATTTATAAATACAATTATGAAAAATAGAGGTTTGATGGATCAACAATATTTTGTGTTTATTTAACTCTCAAATAATTTAATATGCACAGCTGTTAACACTTCATTTCCAATTACAGCAGCAGTGTGACCGTGTTTTTCGCTATCAAACTCTTCGTCATCTTGTAGATGGTCTTTGGCAACAAACATATCACCAGCGTTAAAGTCTCGATGATCACCATTACGTAGCCCTATTCTTAATACTCCACTACGAATAATAATCAACGTAGCATCACCTGCAACATGCCAATCACTAACGTAATTGGGTTCACTCATTCTATGACGAAAGTTAAGCGCGTCTATTCTGGGTGTAATAAACAGTCCGTTATAATCATCAAGAGATAATAATTGATCAGTAAAAAGGGAGCGGTCTGTTTTGTTATCTTTTTCATTTATTGGAGAATGCAAAACAGGTAATGTAATAGTATTTAGATGTTCAGTCCTGTTGTTTGTATCGTCACTGTCCGTCGCCATTTTAAATGTCATATTTTACCTTAGATTTATTATCAACCGTTCTATACTCTACATTCGTATTACTAAAAAGTTATATTCTTTACAAATATACACCAGAGCATTAATGTTATTTAATTCAAGTTAAGCGATAAGGATCTCCAATGATAGAACATTTGCAAAAACACAAGCCTGAATACAATACTGATACTAGTAAGTGGGCTATTGCGGTACATAGAGTAACCACTACAAGTGCAGAAGTTTGGGTTGGCACTCTTTTCTCCACGCTTATAAAGCCTAAAAGTGCTCGTGTTCATCTGATTGCAAATGGTGAAATTGTACAAACCAAGTATATTAGAAAATCAAATTGGAAACGCCCTTTCAGCTTTACTAAAAAACGTTTTTTTTCATTGCAAACTTTTGACGACTTACAACCTAACACATCTTATACTCTTTGCTTTGAACGTTATATTTATCCTGAAGAAAAAACACTGCCAATTGGTTGGGTCCCTTTAAGAAATGGGTATTTAACCACTCTCCCTGAAGAAATACCTGAACAATCTTCTTTCACTGTTGGTTTAGCGAGTTGTTTTTATCCCCATAGAGATGGAGGTCGGACAGCTGAAGCTTACCAAGCTATTTATGAAAGAGGCCATAAAGACATAAAACCTGACATTACTTTTTTAACTGGTGATCAGGTGTACTTAGATATTGGCTTTGATTCTTTATCTAGAGATCCAGATGAAATAAGAGAGCGTATTGGTAATGATTACGCTGATAACTGGCAGTTATTAGGCGGTATATTAAACCGAGGCGGCACTTGGATGTTGCCTGATGATCATGAATATTGGAATGACTATCCATTTCATGATTCGCTAATTCCACAATTATTAGCCCTTAAATTACAAAGTGTACGTAACGTCTGGACCAAGGCATCTAAAGATGCGGTTAAAAACATTCAACGTTCTCCCAAAGTTGAAACCTTTAACATTGGTAACGACCTATCCTTTTGCCTTGCAGATTTACGATCTTATCGTTCTAAAAGAAACTTTTTACCGCCAAGTGCGTTTAAACAATTAATAGACTGGGCTAAATCACTAACTAGCCCTGGCGTGTTAGTTATTCCTCAGCCACTTATTGTTAACGTTAACAATTCAGAAAGAAACCTGCTTAGCTTTACCACACAATATAAGCAGTTATTAGAGGCGTTGGGAAGTACAGGCCAAAATATTGTAGTTTTATCAGGTGATGTTCATTATGGGCGTATAGCGTCTTGTCCAATTGGCGATAACGGAGCGACATTAACAGAAGTAATATCCTCTCCAATGTCCAATTTAACCTACCTAAATGGCATAGCGACGGCTAAACCTGAGTTTACTCCAGAGCAATTTCCTCATTATGATTATTTGCCTGACGGATGGCAGCAACACACAGTCAACTATTACAAAGATTTTTCGGTAAGTACTAAAAAAGGCTTTTTGTTTTCAGCTTATCCAAAAGAACGTACACGTGAACATTTTATGACGGTTGGCTTTAAAAAGGTGAACGGAAAATTACAAATGACCGTTAATGCTTGGCGCATTAGAGAACACGACCCAGACACTTATTTGCCCAACAGTGACTTTGAAAGAGCATATCGAGTACTTTTAAGTTGAGGTAATTAACCTTGTTAAGTTAGGATTAAAATTTAAGTCGCAGGACCTTTGAAAATATCGCTGTTTATTAATTTGACATAATTTAATGACAAATAATTTACTAGAACTATGTTCAAACACAGAGCCACTCTGTCTTTACTGTAATAAATTTGTTATATTACCGACTTATTCAACTGGAGTTTCAATTAGTATTTAATGAGCAATGTATTATTTACCTGGCGCTGCAATAGTCATTCAATCTCTGAGCTTGAGCTAGGCTTAACGCTTGCACAGGCAAGTAATTCAGCTAGTTTATTAATTCTTGCATGCCAAGATAACCAGTTTACCGCACAACAAATCAATCCTCTTATATCTGCTTGTCCCCTGCCTATTTGTGGCGGTATTTATCCTAAGTTAATTTATAAAAATGAATTAATGCAAAAAGGCTGCATTATCATAGGTTTTGAGCAGCAAGTTAAAGTAAGTCTTATTCGTGACGTATCGACATTAGTCATCGATGAACAACTGATCCAAGCAATAGAACAAACTTCCCTTATGAATGGTCAAGTACCAAGTAATCGTAGCTTACTTATGTTTTATGACTCTCTTATTAACAACACCGAAAACTTTATCGACTGCCTTTTTGAATGTTTAGATTATCAAACACACATAATAGGTGGCGGAGCCGGCAATTTAGAATTCAAACAAAGACCTTGTTTATTTACTAATGACGGCTTAATTGACGACGCAATTCAAATAGTGACTTTAAATAGTAAAATAACCACTGCAGCAACTCATGGTTGGGAAATATTAAAAGGCCCTTTCCTTGTCTCTGAAGTAGAAAAACAAACCGTTATAAGTTTAGATTATCAACCTGCATTCAATATTTATAAAGATGAAATTGAAAGTATTAGTAACCTTAAATTTAACGAGTGTAACTTCTTTGACATCGCAAAGAATTATCCTTTAGGCATACAAGGCGTCAACAACCAACTTATAGTACGAGACCCTATTTTAACTCAAGACGGTTATTTACAATGTGTTGGCAGTATTCCAGTTAATTCTATGGTGTATTTACTCAAAGGAAGTACAGATTCATTAATTCGCGCAGCGGAAGATGCTGCGATAGTTGCCATGACAACAATTGATAATAACGATTTTTCTGCCACTATAGTATTTGATTGTATTAGTCGTGCATTATACTTAGATGACATATTTAGCTTAGAGCTTGACTCAATTTGTAAGCACTCATCCGAGCAAACATTATTTGGCGTAGTCTGCTTTGGTGAAATTACAAATAGTGAAAGCGGTGCAATCAAACTACTTAACAAATCAACTGTTATTGGTTCTTGGTGAATTTAGGTGCTACTTATTTAGTTTAGGGATCAAGCGAAGACAATGAACAACGCATTATTTATTATCTCATTACAACATGAAATCGCCATGGCGATTGGTAACAAATTAGATCTTAAAGACATGTTAAAAGTTTTTTTGAAAGTGTGTTTTAGTCGTCTCAATTTAACCAGCGCTCATATCTATATGTATTGTGATCGTAATGGCTTGCCAATAAAATTAGCTAAACAACAAAATGCACCACATCAACATTTGTTAAGTATTCCCCAAATGAAAGATCGACAAGCGTCCTTTGTTGATTTAGCTCTGTCTTCTTTTGTAAAAGAATTGGATACATTACAGCATTCTCATTCACGCCAATGTAAAAACTCGCACTACTTATTTGGTTTTATCATTCCACAGCAAGGTTTGCTAATTTTTGAAACTCATTATTTTATAGAAGAAACAATACAAAAAGCCCTCACGCCAATTTTACAAAAACTAGCAACCAGCTGTTATGCATCAATAGTACATGACTCTTTGGTTCAAGAAATACGGTCAAGAAAAATTGCAGAAAAAAAGGTTATTTATCAGGCTCAGCATGACGGATTAACCGGCTTAATAAACCGCCAGCATTTGAATGATTTATTAGAAAAAGCCATTACAGACTCAATCAACAATTCACACAGTGGCAGTATTATTTTTATAGATTTGAATCAATTCAAACCAATTAATGACGTGATGGGCCATACTATTGGAGATAAAATATTATTATCGTTTGCTCAAAAGTTACAAAGTTTAGCGAATGACAATATTGACGTTGCCCGTTTTGGTGGCGATGAGTTTATCTTAGTCATTAAAAAGTTATCAGCCAATCACCAGCAAAAAATTGAACAGACTATACAAAAAATCAATAACCTTTTATCTACTCCAATTATGTTCGAAAGCAACTCATACAAGTTAACCTGCAGTATTGGTTATGCCATATTCCCGCAGCAAAGTAGTGAAGTAAGTAATATTATTAAGTTTGCTGATATAGCAATGTATGAAGCTAAAAACGCCAAGACATTACAAGGTATTCAATACCATACAAGCATGTCCGATAAAATTAATAGACGTTTAGCTTATAGTAACGCAATGAAGCAAAGCTTAGTTAATGATGAATTTAAATTATATTATCAAGCACAATATAATCACAACGCTGACATTGTTGGAGCAGAAGCCCTACTTCGCTGGCAGCATCCAATTTACGGGATGGTATCTCCCTCAATTTACATTCCAATAGCCGAAGAAAGTGATTTAATTTTAAATATAGGCCAATGGGTACTTGAGCAAGCTTGTCGAGATATTCATCAATTAAAACAAGAGGAACTGTTAGATAATGTTGGAAACATAGCCGTTAATATTAGTGCGAAACAACTTATTCAACATGACTTTCAAGAGTTAATAATCAATACAATTGAGAAAAATGATATTGATCCAAAGTACTTAACCTTGGAGCTAACTGAAAGTTTTTTGGTCGAAAATATAGATCGCTCGATTAAACTACTACATAATTTAAAAGCGAAAAATATTGGCTGTGCAATTGATGATTTTGGTACAGGTTATTCGTCATTAACTTATCTACAACGAATTCCTGCAAATACTCTAAAGATAGACCGTTCATTCGTTACCAACATAGATAAAAGTAAAGAGAGTATCGCCATTGCTAGTATGATAATAAGTTTAGGTAAAATGCTCAATATGAAAGTACTAGCTGAAGGTGTAGAAACATCAGCAGAATTAGAATCTTTAAAAAGTTTAGGCTGTTATCACTACCAAGGGTTCTATTTCAGCAAACCAATGCCACTGCCAGAATTAATGAGTTTGTTAGATGATAAAAAACAGCGGTAAGTCGTAAGTTATAAGCGGTAAGTAAGAGCAAAAAAACGAACCGAGTGTTCGTTTTTATATAAATTATTAATCATCTGTCTTCCGCTTTTATGTGTTTAACGTTTAAAGAGAAACTTTTAAGTTCTTCAATACTGTATTCAGTATGTACTCTTTCAGTTGAAACCATTTGGTGATTAATGCTCAAGCCTTTTCGCCTAGCTACTTTGGGGCGGATTGGGCGAGGAACAAAACCACCACCACAATTGGGACATACATTTCCTAAGATATCATTCACGCATGACGAGCAAAAAGTGCATTCGTATGAGCAGATCATGGCTTCAGTAGAATCAGGTGCTAAGTCTTTATCACAGCATTCACAATTAGGTCTAATTTCTAGCATAGATTAAAACTCCGTTTTGATTCACGTAACGCCTTAACAATTCCACTTTAAAAGCCCTCTAACTCTAAGAATTAAATAAATATCCTATCCAAGTACTTAATAAGTTCAGCAGACTACCTCTGTTATTTTTGTATTTTTAGGCATCTCGGTTATTTTTTTAATTTGATAATGACTCAATACCTTCAGAAACAGTTAAAAAATGAATTTTAGTAAGACAAACTGAAGCTTTATTAAATTCATGTGCACGTATTAAATTAGTAACTTCATCCGTTGACAACGCCTTGCCTTCTTTAGTTAAGCCAAGTTCCCCTGAAATAATCTCTATTAAATAACAATAACCTGATGAATCAATAACATAATCATCATCACTAAAAATAAGATCACGACATTCAAAATTGAAGCTTTGTAGAGAATCTAAATAAATAAGCTCATCATCACCATCGAGTTTCAACATGCATGGCCAGGCAATCATAACCGCCACCTCAATAAATATAACGCTTTACTAACATGAAAATAATAGTTGGCTAAAATAAACGACGAAGGAATGAAAACCAACTGTTTTTTGTCCTTGTTTAACAGCTTGTATGGTACAAGTTACTCCACATTATTTTTCTTTAAAAGTTCTGGAACATCGTCATTAATAGACTTTTGATATTCTTTATATTTTTCTGCTCTACCTGTTGACACATTATAGATAGACCAAGGAATCGTTACAGGTAATAAAACTGCATCAGTTACAAAAGAAAATGGGAAATCTAAACATATACCATGTCCGCATGCCAATTCTATATGCCGAATAGTGCCAGAGAATACTTTATTATTATGCTCTTTCTCACCTAACGTACCAATCGATACACAGCCAGATATAGATAATAAAATAATAATATTGATCAATATAAATTTACGCATTAATCATCCTTGTACCAACGCCGCATTATGCGGCAAATTGCTGTTGGCTAAAAATAAGTGAGGCACGAACAAAAAGCTAACTGTAATTTGTCCGACTTGAAAACCTTTGTTAGGCATACATTACATAGGACAACTTACTTCTAGACCATTTACAGAGTCATTAATTTTTTTGAAGTTATCTTCCCAAAACATATTAAAAGCCACAACGTTTACTGACGTAGCGCAGCTTTTATTATTTTGATCAATTTTTACGTTTAGAAAGTAACCTTGAGAACTCCCTGAGGGCGAATATACATTGTAGGTAGTTGAGTCACTACTTTTAGTTTCCATAACTCTATAGTTTAAGTTGTAGCCAGTGGTTCCTGAAATAAAGACAAAATTAGGTTTATAACATTTAGCTAAGTAACCCTTGATGCGAGTTTCAACAACATTTTTGTTTTCAGAAAAACACATTGTCTCACTTTTGTTACCGTTAGTTATTAATGCGGTTTCAGTCTGTGGAAAAATAGCACAACCTGATAAAGCAGTTGTTAATAACGCCAAAGGTAGAAATTTACTCATAATATCCTTGTATGCCTAACGAGGCTGTAGAATTACTCCAACAGCCCAAATTGATAAAAAAAGCGAGCTCCTGTAATAAATGCTAAACGCTTTTTTCGCACTAGGCAATGCATTTTAACCCCATAAAATCGGCCATTTTTCTTAAAAAAGAGTTATTCTACGGCCTCAACGCCCGCCTAACACGCAATGTGTTGACTTGGCGTTTTGCGTTGTTTGCCAAAACTATGACAACTAATCATTGTCGGAGTTTAGGCGCTTGTTATATGCACTTGCTACCGATGTATAAGTACTAAGTAAGCAGTTTTTATATTGAAAATTGACTGCAAACTCTAAATTTAAAATTCCACTTTTATGACCGCTAAAACGTGCAACGAACTTATCACCTTGAGCAATTGTTTGTAATGGGATCCAATACTCTGCGACTTCCCCTTCAGTCATTTCGATACTTTCAAATGGGACACCTAAAATAGCTTTAGGTATTTCAATAGTTATAACATCCATATCATCGTGATTTCCACCTGCTTTCACGCCTGAAATATCAACACTTGTAATAATATTTATCGGTGCTGCGCTTTGCTCAGCGGTACACACTGAAAAAGAAAAGCCTGAATACATTGATAATAATAAAATTAGATACTTCACCAAACCTCCTTGTGCATATAACCGCTTATTAGCGCGAATTCCTGTTAAAGGAAGTTATCCACAGGTGCTTTTTCGGGTAATAAACTTTTTTATTTCTATAAATTATAAGAATAGTAATAACTTAGCAGCTGATTTATTTATAAACAAACGTTTTTTGTTTGGGGAAAACGAGCCATTTACATAACACTCCATCAGTGGCACGTTATGTAAAAAATTTATTTACATAATTTATTATAAAATCAGAAGTTTACTAAAAACCTCTACTTAATCGAGCCGTTTTTATAAATTACATTGAATAACGTGAACATTCCCTTAATTGCACAAACATATAAACCTATTTATTGCTTGCGAACCGCAGGTTCGCGCTTTTGCTTTTCGCTCTGCTTTTACTCCCGATTTAAATATCTGTATTACGTCTATCCACAAGATAATACTTTTCTCAAATCGAGCGGGGATGAATGATGGAGTGTATCATTGATGATCATCAGAGATGTGTGCGCTTTGGTTGTAAACTTTAAACTTGGACTAGAGCTTACAGCCCTAACCCCTTCCATCTGTTTTTACTTACCGCTTACAGCTTACGACTGCTTTTTTGCTTTTCCTAACGGCCTTCAAGCCTTCAAGCCTTAAAAAAACCTACCCCCGCTCAAACCTAACTTTCAACAACTTAGCCAAATCCATATAAGTTAACTGTTGTGAACTAGCCTTTTTAATTTCGCCCTCTTTTATTAATTTATTACTTTGCTGTAATTGCTCTTCAATTTCTTTGTACCAGCTTTTTAATCCACTAGATAAACTTGCTTCAGCTTGTTTACCCAATAAATAGTAACCATGAACGGGTAATGACAAAATTAATAGCGACATAGCCAGAGCAGTATTTAAGCTTTCCATACCAATATAAGACAACTGCAACCAAGCTGTTATAAACGCGATAATAGGAGCAACCGTTAACGATAAGTCGGCAAGTTTAATGTAACCAGTTTGAGGAAATGAGCGTAAATAAGGTTCTTTTTTCGGCCATGTTTGGCTAAATTTATAACCTGTATTTAAGGTAGTAACTAAAATAACAATCACCTTTATTAACTTGTAATTAACACAACGAATATGCCATAGGGGGCTGTTTATCTTTCATTTTGCGCAACGTTGAGTGGACAATTTAACCTCAACCCGAAGGGCTGGGTCTATTTGTCACCCCAACTTCGTTCTTGTTAATTTTCGCCAGACACTTAAATAGAACCACTATTCGCGAGTCTTCTGCCTCGCTAGATGCAACAAATAGTCTCCAGCGTTGAGTAAAATGAAAGATAAACAGCCCCTAGTATAACAGTAACTTAGTAGTATGCGACTAAGGGAGCTTATAACAATTTCTTAAACTAAATATTTGTACTAGAATACTTACTTTAATTATGAAGTTCAAAAACTTAAGGTATCTATGCCAACTGAAAAAAATATTCTAGTTTTAAACTGTGGTAGCTCTTCTTTGAAGTTTGCCGTTATTAATAGTACGACAGCTGAAACCGTTATCTCTGGGTTAGCTGAGCGTTTAGGCTCTAATAAAGCAACAATAGCTATTAAGTACAATGGTGAAAAACAAGTTGTTGAATTAACAGATAATAACCAGCATTTAGGTGCAATAGAATATTTAGTTAGTGACTTACATACTAAAGGTTTAAGTGATTCATTAACTGCTGTTGGACATAGAGTGGTTCATGGTGGAGAAGTTTTCACATCTTCTGTAATTGTTACCGAACATGTAATTAATGAAATTATAAGAACCAGTGGCCTCGCACCGTTACACAATCCAGCCAATTTAGTTGGCATTCAAGCCGCTCAAAAAAGTTTTCCAACCTTGCCACAAGTAGTTGTATTTGATACTGCATTTCATCAAACTATGCCGCAACACGCTTATATGTATGCGATAGATCGTGATTTATACACAGGCAAAGGCTTACGCCGTTATGGCTTTCATGGCACTAGTCATTATTTTGTTAGCCAAGAAGCAGCTAAGCATTTACAACAACCACCAAGTGAGACGTCAGTAATTACCGTTCATTTAGGTAATGGTTGTTCTATTTGTGCCATTGAAAATGGTCAAAGTGTTGATACTTCAATGGGACTAACTCCTGCTGAAGGTTTAGTGATGGGAACTCGCAGTGGCGATATTGATCCAGGTCTTATTGTTTATTTAATGAATCAATTCAATTACAGCGGCAAACAAATTGACGACTTATTAAATAAACAAAGTGGTTTACTGGGTTTATCTAAAATGAGTAACGACTGTCGCACACTTGAAGAGGCTGTTTTTGGTGATGATAAAAAGCTGAAAGAACAAGCTAAATTAGCGTTAGATGTTTTCTGCTATCGCGTTGCCAAATATATTGCTTCATACACAGTTGCCCTTTCCCATTTAGATGCAATTGTATTTACTGGTGGTATTGGTGAAAACTCAGATTATATTCGCTCACAAGTTATCAACCAATTATCTATATTAAAAATCAAATTATCCGAAGAAAAAAATCAAAAAGCGCGTTTTGGTGCTTTTGGTGAAATTCAAGCGCCTGATTCGCAGTTTAAAGTCTTAGTTATCCCAACCAATGAAGAATGGGTTATCGCCCAAGACGCTGCACGTTTATCTGAGAGTAAATAATATGTCACACAGAATTATGTTAGTACCCGTTGGATTTGGTGTTGGTTTAACCTCAATTACCATGGGCTTAGTACGTTCTATGGAGCGTCAGGCGGTAAACGTCAATTTTTTCAAACCTATTTCACAACCTAAATTAGGTGATAATGGGCCAGATAAAAGTACTGAAATTTTTAGAACCCTATCTCACCTTAATCCACCGGAACCATTTGAATTAACATATGCTGAAACCTTAATTGGTGATGGTAATGTTGATGTATTGTTGGAAGAAATTGTTGGTCGATTTGAGTCAAAAATTGACCCAAATGAAGCGGTGGTAATTGAAGGTTTAGTGCCAACTAAACAACAAGCTTATGCTAATAAAATCAATCGCCAAATTGCATCAGCTCTTGGTGCTGACGTGGTATTTGTTATTGCGCCGGGCAGTGAATCTATTACCTCTTTGGAAGATCAATTGGAAATTGCTGCCGATAATTATGGTGGTTTTAATAAAGAACGCGTAATTGGTTGTATTTTTAACAAGGTAAATGCTCCACAAGATATTCGCGGTAATTTAGCCAATGACTTTACTGAGCAATTAACCAAAGTTGAAATTGAGGATGTTGCGTTTAAATACCAACAAATGTCTATTTTTAGACACCAATTTAAAATGCTTGGTTGTGTACCTTGGGATCCTGAATTAATTGCCCCAAGAGTGAAAGACTTACAAGAGTACTTAGGCGCTAAAGTATTAAACCAAGGTGATATGGAGTTTAGACGCTTAAGAAGTATCACCTTCTGTGCGCGTACCGTAGGTAATATTTTAGGCCGAGTTAAACCGGGTGTTTTATTGGTAACACCGGGAGATCGTTCCGACGTTTTAGTCGCGGCTGCTCTTGCTGCAATGAATGGTACCAAACTAGGTGCAATTTTATTAACTGGTGGCTTTATGCCAGAACCAACTATCTTAAGTCTTTGTAAACAGGCATTTGAGACAGGCGTCCCCGTTTTATCTACCGAGTCAGACACTTGGGAAACGTCGTTATTATTACAACGATTTAACGTAGAAGTGCCTATTGATGATGAACAGCGCATTGAGCGAGTAAAAGAACATACTGCAAGTCACATATCTAAAGAATGGATCACTGATATGATCCAAAATGTGCCTAAATCTCGTAAGTTATCCCCTGCTGCATTTAGATACTTGTTAGTAGATAAAGCTAAGAAAGCTAACCGCACTATCGTTCTACCTGAAGGCAATGAGCCTAGAACTATAAAAGCCGCGGCTATTTGTGGTCAAAGAGGCATAGCTAAATGTGTGTTACTTGGTGATGCAGATGAAATTAAGCTGATTGCTTCTCAACAAGGTGTTGAGCTTAACCAAAATGTGATCATTGAAAATCCTGATAAAATCAGAGAACGCTATATTGCACCTATGGTTGAAATAAGAAAAAACAAAGGATTAACCGCCGTTGTTGCTGAAGAACAATTACAAGATAACGTTGTACTTGCTTCTATGATGTTAGCGTTAGATGAGGTTGATGGTTTAGTGTCTGGCGCAGTAAGCACCACAGCCAATACAATTCGTCCGCCATTACAATTAATAAAAACAGCTCCAGGTTCAAATTTAGTATCATCAATATTCTTTATGTTATTACCAGATCAAGTATTAGTTTACGGTGATTGCGCGATTAACCCAGATCCTAATGCAGAACAACTTGCCGATATTGCAATTCAATCTGCTGACTCGGCTAAGTCGTTTGGTATTGAACCTAAAGTAGCGATGATCAGTTACTCAACCGGAACATCGGGTGTTGGTGCTGATGTGGAAAAAGTAAGGAAAGCCACTGAGATTGCTAAAAACCTACGTCCAGATCTTATTATTGATGGTCCATTACAATACGACGCTGCCGTTATGGAAAATGTTGCTAAGAAAAAAGCACCAAATAGCCCAGTTGCAGGTCAAGCTACTGTGTTTATATTCCCTGACTTAAACACAGGTAATACGACTTATAAAGCCGTACAACGTAGTGCTCATGTTGTTAGTATTGGTCCAATGTTACAAGGGATGAGAAAACCAGTGAATGACTTATCTCGTGGTGCATTAGTAGATGATATTGTATACACAATTGCTTTAACTGCGATCCAAGCAAAAGATTAAATTTATTTTTACCCAGTAAGATGACAAAAAGAGACGCTAACGTCTCTTTTTGTTTATTAACTGCTAGTTTAATTAGCTACAACTGCGACTTAATTGTACGACTGTTTAAAATGTAACACCTTTTGATCATTTAAAAATAACCAATAATTACAACAAGTTAAAAAGTTGTGAATTGGTATCACACAAAGTTATCCACAGATATTGTGGAAAACATTCAAGTTAAGCTAAGAAACCACCATTAACTATAGATCATAGTGTTTTAGTATAAATAAAATTAAACAATAGATAACTGTTAATTTTCATTAAACATAGTATATTTAAGTAATACAGAGTCTTATATTTCTAAAAGGATTGTTATTTTATGCCTAAACAGACTTTACAGGTGTTAGCCGAATCGTTTTCAGTTCACAGTTTTGACCATGATCAATCCGTCCCGTCAGCTGTATTTTCTTCTCCAATCTATTTTATTAGTAAAACGCCTGACGAGTTATCTGTCGTTTGCCCTTCTTCTATTGAGCTGGATAGTTTGGAGCATGAAGATAACTGGATTGCACTTGAAGTGTTAGGTCCGTTAGGTTTCTCATTAACGGGAATATTATCTAATATATCTGGCGTACTTGCGGCAGCAGATATTAGCATTTTTGTTATCTCTACTTTTGATACCGACTATATTTTAGTGAAAAAAGACGCCGTGCCCACCGCAATTAAAGAACTTCGTAATAATGAATATAGAGTGCGAACTGACGAGGCTTAATTATAAACTATGTTACTTCACTCTATTGTTAATTTTACGACACTTAATTTAGCCAAAGGTATAAAAATAGGTGCGCCTGTATCAGGTAAAGTATTTAACATTGCAAAACTTGCTGGTAACCAAGCGTTTTATAAACGTGCTGGTGAAGGTGTTGCAATAAAAATGGAAGGTCATCAAGTAAACTCACCTATTAGCGGTACTGTTATTGATACTGTACCTAGTCATGGTAAAGTCATAATACAAGCTAAAAACAAGTTACGTTTTCTATTACAGTTTCCTTTTGAATATATTAAATTCAATGGCATTGGCATCAAGTCATTGGTTACAATTGGCCAAACTATCAATATTAACGACCCTTTATTAAAAGTTGATTTATACAAAATGAATCAGCAAATGAAACCTATATTTTTATATTTTATTTTACTCGACGTTAAAGCATTTAAGTCGATTGAAGTTTTTCATAAACATGTGCAAATAGGCACAGATCCTATTTTTTCATTAGTTCCAAAACCAGTAGCACCCAAACCTATTAAAAAGAAGTAATTATTATGATCACTATGTACGGCATAAAAAACTGCGACACAATAAAAAAAGCCAGAAAATGGTTAGATAACCAAGAGATTGAATATACATTTCATGACTACCGTGTAGATGGCCTTGATAAACAATGGCTAATAGATACTTGCCAAAATTTAGATTGGGAATTGGTTTTAAATAAACGAGGCACCACCTTTCGTCAATTAGACAGTGCTATCAAAGACAATTTAAATGAGTCAGCAGCAATAGAACAAATGTTACTTGCTCCAGCTATGATAAAACGCCCTATTTTAAGTGTTGGCAATCAATTATATATTGGTTTTAAAGACGCTCAGTACGCTGAAATTTTTAATAAGTAGGAAACCCTAATGACTAAATTATCTAATACTCTCGAATTAGCCATAGACTTACTTAGTAAACCGTCAGTTACTCCAGAAGATGCTGGTTGCCAGCAACTTATGGCTTCACGATTAGAAAAACTAGGCTTTGATATCGAGTCTTTATTTTATGTAGACACATTAAATATGTGGGCACGTAAAGGGAAACAAGAGCCTGTTTTTTGTTTTGCTGGTCACACAGACGTTGTGCCAACGGGCGATGTGAGCAAGTGGACATATCCTCCTTTTGAGCCAACCATAGTTGACGGTATGTTATATGCCCGTGGTGCAGCGGATATGAAAGGCAGTTTAGCCGCCATGGTGGTCGCAACTGAAAACTTTGTTACTAAGCACCCTGATCACAAAGGTTCTATTGCATTTTTGATCACCAGCGATGAAGAAGGCCCTTTTATTAATGGCACTATGAAAGTTATAGATACCTTAGAAAAGCGCAATGAAAAAATAACTTGGTGTTTAGTTGGTGAGCCTTCAAGTACCAATTACTGCGGTGACATAGTAAAAAATGGTCGTCGTGGCTCATTAACCGGCGATTTAAAAGTAAATGGTGTGCAAGGTCATGTGGCCTACCCTCATTTAGCGGACAATCCTGTGCATAATGTTGCTCATGCTTTATTTGAATTAACTGAAGTTAAGTGGGATGAAGGTAATGATTATTTCCCACCAACTAGCTTTCAAGTATCTAATATAAATGGTGGAACTGGTGCTGGTAACGTAATACCTGGTGAATTAGATATTATGTTTAATTTCCGTTATTCAACAGAAGTGACCGCAGATGAACTTGTTAAAACCGTAGAAGCCCTGTTTAACAAACACGAATTGAATTACCAACTGGATTGGACCTATAACGGTTTACCTTTCTTAACAGATACAGGTACGTTTATAGAAGCAGTAAGTGGCGCAATAAAAGACGTGACAGGCAAAGAACCTATACTTTCAACCTCTGGTGGCACATCTGACGGACGTTTTATAGCACCAACTGGGGCACAAGTAATTGAGTTAGGCCCATGTAACGCCACAATTCATAAAATCAATGAATCTGTGGGTGTGCAAGAACTTGATGATTTAACTTTGATGTATGAAAAAATACTAGAACGTACTTTATTATAACTGTCTAACATTAAAATAACGGCGGAACTGTAATGCCATTTAAATTAACCAAAGAACAAACTTTAGGTACAACTGACCAGCACGTTGTCGAGCTTAGTCAAGTTCTTAGCAGAGGTACTTTTGTTCATCGGGAAATGGCAGATGCGTTTTTGTTATTACAACAAGAAGCTAAACAAGCTGGTTTTGATATTTGTATTGCCTCTGGCTTTAGAAACTTTGAGCGTCAGTTGGCAATATGGAATGCTAAGTTTAATAACCTTAGACCGGCATTAGACAGACAACAGCAAGTTATTGATATGACAAACTTAACTGACTGGGAAAAAGCGCAAGCTATTTTAACTTACTCAGCATTACCAGGTACAAGTCGCCACCATTGGGGCACAGATATCGACATTTACGATAAAAATGCAGTACATGCGGATTACCAATTGCAACTAGTACCAAGTGAATATACTCAAGGGCCTTTCATTAAGCTATCAAAGTGGATAATGGCCAACAGCGCTAAGTTTGGATTTTACTTACCTTACCAAAGTGACAATGCTGGCGTTGCACCAGAGCCATGGCATTTGTCTTACCAACCACTTTCATCACAATACCAAGATGCACTGCAACAAAATCCTCAGTGGTTAATTGATTATTTAAGCACGTCAGACATTGGTGGTAAACAAGCCATAATAGACAACATAGAGCAGATACTGTCTCACTATGTTTTTAATATAACGCCAGCAGATAGGATGATTTAAGCAATGAACATATTTGTTGTTATTGTCATTATTGTATTGGTTTTAGGTTTTATAATTGCCAATATTCTATTATTGAAACAAACTGCAAAGTTTCCCATGCAAAAAACAAATACCACAAATAAAGATTTAATAAATAAAGAGAATGTCAAAACCAATGACACATTGGAACACAGCTTAAAAGATGACTGATTTTTAATCTCAATGGAGACTTATCACTCAAGTTAAGATGGTTTTAGCCGCTAATAACCTATATATTAAAAGTTAAGACAGTATCGGGCATAAATAACAATAACAACCTGAACTGCATGTTTTTAACACAGTTAAAAACATTTAAAGACTTTGACAATGGGGAATTATAAGTGGCATTTCAATTAACAGTAAAGCAACGACTATTAGCATTATCTATTGGTTTGTCTCTGATCCCACTCTCTTTAGGAGTTTGGTTTACAGGGCAAACATCTCTTAATTTAATTCAGCAATCTCTAAACACTTCAAATCAAAATTTATTAGTATCTATTAGAGAAAATAAAAAACAGCAATTAACCAATTATCTTGAAAATATACAGGGCCAGCTCACAACCTATGCTGGCAATGAAATGATCATCGCAGGATTAGATGAATTTAACTATTCATTTGAAGATTACCTGAGTGAATACCAAGCATCAAACGATGATCTGATCACGTTTTACAATACTGAATTCAAAAATAAATACGCCAGTATTAATAAAAAAGACATTGATGTATCTAATTTAATTCCAGATAAAAACAGTGCGGCTTACAGCTTACAAAGTGCTTATATAGCAACTAACTCTAATCCTGTGGGCAACAAACATTTGTTAGATTTAGCAACCGACAGCACGACATACAGCAAAGTTCATCAAGTTTACCACTCCAGTATTCGTAATTACTTAGAAGAGTTTGGCTTTTACGATATTTTCCTTGTAAGTAAAGACAGTGCCGATGTTGTTTATTCTGTGTATAAAGAAATAGATTTCGCCACTAATTTAAATAACGGAGCATTTGCCAATAGCGGTTTAGCTGAGGCATTTAATGGTGCAAAAGATTTAGCCAAAGGTGAAGTTTTCACCACAAGATTTAACACTTACCAACCCTCTTATGATGGACAAGCCGCTTTTATGGCAAGTCCTATTTATGATCAAGGTCAGAGTATTGGAGTCTTAATATTCCAACTCCCTGTTGACCGTATATCTAATATTATGACCAATGATAAACAATGGAATTCTGTTGGATTGGGTAATACAGGTGAAGTGTACCTTGTTGGCGAAGACAAAACGTTACGTAGTGAAAATCGATTATTACTAGAGCAGCCAACACAGTATTTTGAAATATTAAAAGAAACCAGTTCAACAGAACAAGTTAGTTTAATAGAGCGAATTGGCAGCGCCCTTGGCGTGTTAACTATTGAATCTACAGGTGTCGAGTTAGCGTTAGAAAAACAAACTGGGGTTACTCAATATGTAGGCTATAAAAACAAACCCGTTTTATCTGCTTATACTTATATTGATTCTGGTGGTGAAATTTGGGCTTTAATTGCTGAGATTGAAACTGAAGAAGCATTTTCTAACTTCGATGATTTAAAATCTGAACTGTCTTATATGTCAGTTATTACCGTTATTTTATTTTTAATTGTAGGCAGTACGTTAGGCTATTTAGTAGCAAGAAGTATCAGTCTGCATCTTAATAATTTATCTGATGTAATGAATGACATTGCCAAAGGTGATGGTGATTTAACGGCAAAAATAGATTATGACGGTACTAATGAATTTGGCGATATTTCTCGTGCGTTTAATGAAATCATCAGTAAATTTCATAGTATTATCTATGATATTAGAAACACATCAAAGCAAATTTTAATTGAATCCGACATAGTGTTAAATGTTGCGAAACAAAGCCAAAATATTATCTTATCGCAAACGGATGCAACTAGAAATACAGTCGCGGCCTTAGAGCAATTTGAAGCGTCAATTGCCACTGTGTCACAAATAAGTGATGAAAGTCAGGCTATAAGTTTAGAGGTTGTTAAAGAATGTGAAACCAGCAGTACTAATGCAGCCCTAGCCTCTGATGATATACAGCTGTTAATGACAACATTGCAGGAAACCTCTCAAGTTGTTAATGAATTAAATAATGAAGTAAAAGAAATAACGTCTGTACTCGACTTGATCACATCTATTGCCGACCAAACTAATCTACTTGCATTAAATGCAGCGATAGAAGCAGCAAGAGCTGGTGAGCATGGCAGAGGGTTTAGCGTAGTAGCTGACGAAGTTAGAAACCTAGCGTCGAGAACTCAAGAATCTACCGTTGAAATTCAGAAGAAGTTAGAGATACTCGACAAAACCACAAATGGCGCATTAGCCAGTATGGATAATGCCACTAACATTGCCAGTAAAGGCAGTACGCGAGTGTTAGAACTTAAAGATACTATTGATGGTTTAACCGATAGAATTCATCAAATGGAGCAATTGATTGTATCTGTTGCCACCGCCACCGATGAACAAACCCAAACTATAGGTGAGATAAATAAAAATATGTCGTTAATAGATCATCAATCAAAAGATGTTGCGCAAAAAGCGGTAGAGAATGAGCAAGCAGCGAACAAATTAACCGATGTATCTAAAAGCATTAACAGTCAAGTTTCTCAATTTAAGTTGAACGACTAAACCTGTTAAATTAAAAAATCAGAGAAAAGGCAGATTGAGCTTATATGTAATGCTCAATCTGCTTACAATTGGCTTATCAATGAGTAATACCAATTATATTAGTGCTCAACCTACTATGAGACTAAGGTTGAGCTAACTTCAATATTATGGTTATTAATATTCAACCACATTTGACCGTCTTGAATTGTCACTTGGATTTGCATGTTACGTTCAGTTAAACCAGATAACTCACCCGCAAGCTCTGCAGGTAATGTCACTACGGATAAATTTGAACGTTGAGATAACTTGTTACCCTCTTTACTCCACCATTGATTAAAACTGTTGTCGGCATATGAGTAAATCATCATTTTTTGTGACTGGTTACAGCCCTTTTTAATGCGTTGCTCTGACGGTTGCCCTAGCTCAATCCACAACTCAATAACATCTGAATAATCTTTTTGCCATAAATCAGGCTCTTCGTCGTCACTAATTCCTTTACTAAAACTTAAAAACTCGTGAGCATTTTGAATAAATGCCACAAGACGCAACATCATCCTCTCGTCTGTTTCTGATGGATGTCTAGCGACGGTTAAATTATGATCTTGGTAATAATTTCGATCCATATCAGATATGGAAATTTCGGCTTTAAATATTGTCGCTTTTTGCGCCATTGGCTCTCTTCTTTTTTATAAATAATTATTATACCAATTTTATTAAGTATTTAGTCACTCAGAGGAACTAAAAAGCATTAAGACAAGGAACAAGATTGAAGGCATAGTTGTTCTACGTCAAAAATTTTTGAAGCCGTATTAATGCTTTTTTAGACCCATCGGATCGGAGACGCCATTCAGAGCTTCTATTTCTTTGTTGTTCGAATTTGAAAGACGTCCAGTATTACTGCATTCAAACGCCTCGAACTAAAAGCTCTGACATGGCGCTGAATGACTAAATACTTAATAAAATTGGTATTACTGCGTATGGCGCACATGATAACACTCACAGTGATAACATAATAATACCAATACAATTATTTAATAAACTAAAGTAAAACCTCTGTTTGTCCTTGCTTGATTTGAGTAATTAATGGTGCGGTTAGTTTCTGTTGTAAAAAGGCTAAGTTCTCACGAGCGATGTCATTTTCACCACCTATAAAGTTGGCTATCCAACCAATAAGCTCACAGCCACTTTGTTCAATCGCTTGCGCTGTTAACAAAGCATGATTTAAACAACCTAACTTAATACCAACCACTAAAATTACAGGTAGTTTTTTTAATGCCACCCAATCACTTAATAATTCAGTGTTATTAAGTGGTAAATGCCATCCTCCCGCACCTTCAATAATTTGCACATCACCTAGCGTATCGACATTATTAAACACGTTATTGAGTAATTTAAAGTCTAGTGTTTTATTCTCTAATTTTGCGGCAATATGTGGTGCAATTGGTTGCTGAAATACTATTGGGTTAATTTGATCTAAACTGTAACGATTTTGCACGGCATCAAATAAAGAAATAGCGTCTTCATTGGCCTTGCTAACATTATGACCACTTGTTCGATTAAAGTTATGACTTTTGGTCACACTTGATTTCAATGAGGTTTTTGACATCGTATCAGATGGTTCTATATAAGAAATTGTTCCAGCAGAAATGGGTTTAAATGGGAATACATCCAATCCATTTTTAAATAGATCTTTTACTATTAAACTTGCACAGTAGGTTTTCCCTACCTCTGTATCAGTTCCAGTAATAAAGATCTTTTTATGTTTGGTAAACAGTTCAAAGATATTCATTATTTAGTTAACTCTAAATACATAATTTTATATGTGGCTGGAATAGCTTGCTTTTGATCGTTATAAAATTCGGCCTGATATGCTTGTTCCATTTGTTGCCAAACACTACGAGTGATCAATCCTTTATTTTTTCTATTCTGTACAAAGTTAGCGCCCAAGCATTTAAGTTCTTTGGCCAACATTTTTGCATCGCTAAACCAAAATTGTTCCGTTTGCTTGTTTAAACTGACATTGCTCCATGGCAAAGTATCCACCACATAAGATAATTGCTCTGCTGTTAAATAATTATGGATATGTTTATCTGAGTCTACTCTTGACCATGCATGTTCTAGTTCAAATAACGTCCCATCAACTAACGTAGCTACAAACGCTTTCCCATTTGGCTTTAGGCATTGATGAACTTCAGTTAATACTTGGTTTAAGTCACACCACTGCACCATTAAACTGGAATAAAAGACATCAATACTAGCAGGCAAAAATGGTAATGAATGAGAGTTAGCTTGTACTTTAAGGTTTGTCGTTGTGTTAGCGCGTAACATGTCACAAGCTAAATCTAACCCTATAAATTTATTAAACTGTTTGTTTAGTCGCTGAGTAAATAACCCTGGACCGCAGCCTAAGTCGACACAGGTTAATCGATTGTTATTTTCAAATGTATTCAGTAACAAGTTATTTAATAAACTCTCACCAACCTTATGCTGTAACTGAGCGCCCGTTTCATAGGTTTTAGCTGAGTCAGAAAAATACTTTTGAATTTGTTTAAACTCAATTGGTTCTAAACAAGGTTTTGTTAAGTTGGCTACTACACTCATGCTGACACCTGTTTAATGAGCTGATCTAATTGTTGTTTTGAATGAGCCGCTGAAATAGTAATACGTAACCTAGCTTGTTGTTTTGCTACCGTTGGATAACGCATAGCCGACGCCCAGACACCATTTACTTTTAATTGCTCAGACAATTGCACGGCTTTTGTTTCATCACCAATGATGATTGGCTGAATTGGCGAGTTACTATTGGTTAGAGTGAATTTGGAGTGGTTCATGTGATTTTTAAAATATTCGATATTTTCAGCCAGCTTTTCTCTGCGCCAATTATCAGCTTGAATGGTTTTAATATTGGCGATGGCTGCAGCACTTTGCGTTGGAGATAAATGGGTAGAATAAATATAGTCACGACTAAAATTAGTTAGGTATTCTATGGTTTGTTTTGTGGCAATAACTGCTGCACCTTGAGCGCCAATAGCTTTACCAAAGGTAATAACCAATATATCACAGTCACTTAACGCTATACCTTGCGCGGATAAGCTGCCACAACCTCTGTTACCGTGAACACCAATACCATGTGCGTCATCCAACATAAACCAAGCGTTATTGGCTTTGGTTATTTGAGTTAACGGCGGCAAGTCTGGCTGGTCGCCATCCATACTAAACACACCTTCTGTCACCACTAATTTATTCTGCATCTCACTGGCGCTTTTATCGTGAGCAGCTTTAGTTAAAATAGAAGCTAAACTAGCTAAGTCGTTATGCATAAAACGCAGTTGACGACAGTGTCCTAATGCTTGGCTGTTTCTGCCAACATCCATTAGTGACGCGTGATTAAACTTATCTTGCACCAGTAATGCGTCTTTGTTTTTTTGATTAAACAAAGCGCTTATTACACCAGTATTGGCACTGTAACCTGAGCCAAACAATAAACAATCATGCGACTTTGGCGCATCGACCCAGTCCAGTAATAACTGCTCTAATTCTTGATGAATTTTATGACGACCAACTACCAATGGGCTTGCCATAGCACCAGAAGATAAATGCTTATGTTTGTCAGAACTCAGTAATTTTTCAACTGTGTTGTCAGACGCAATACCAAGATAATCGTTACTAGCAAAATTAAGGTATTGTTTATTATCCACCGTTAAATATGCCGCCGATATTTCATCGGCTATTAGGCGAGTACGCAACAGACCTGAGCAGGCCTGTTGTTGTAGTCTTTGATTGAGAGTTGCTTCAAACATAATAAGAATTTTCGTTAGTTATGCTGGGTAAAACAGATCTTTTGGCTTACTCTTCTCGTTTACTTGCTCGCTTATTTTTTCAAGAAGCGCAGCTTCTTTGGTTTCATCAGAATAATCACGGCTCTTTTCAGAGTTAATACCTAGTTTCTTAAATAACTTCTGGTCAAAGTGTTCATCTGGATTACCAGTGGTTAAAAGCTTACAACCATAAAATATTGAATTAGCGCCAGCTAAGAAACACATAGCCTGCATTTGTTCATTCATACCTTCACGCCCTGCTGATAAACGCACGTGTGATTTAGGCATCATAATACGGGCAATTGCGATGGTGCGTATAAACTCAAACGACTCTAAATCTTCCACATTATCCAGTGGCGTACCTTCTACTTTAACTAACATGTTAATTGGTACACTTTCAGGATGACGCGGTAAATTGGCTAAGGCGATTAACAGCCCAGAACGGTCTTTGGCACTTTCCCCCAAACCAACAATGCCACCAGAACATACGTTCATTCCTGCGTCACGCACGTTTTGTAACGTCACAAGACGGTCTTCATAGGTGCGGGTTGTAATTATGTCACCATAATATTCTGGAGATGTATCTAAGTTGTGATTGTAATAATCTAAGCCCGCTTCATTTAACGCCAGCGCTTGTTCTTTGCTTAACATGCCAAGCGTCATGCAGGTTTCTAACCCTAGCTTTCTAACCCCTTTGATCATTTCAATGACATAAGGCATATCTCTGTCTTTTGGATTACGCCATGCCGCGCCCATACAAAATCGTGTAGAGCCCATCTCTTTGGCTTCTTTGGCTCTTGTCAGTACTTTTTCAACTTCCATCAGTCGTTCTTTTTCAAGGCCCGTAGAGTAACGAGCACTTTGTGGACAATATTTACAATCTTCAGGACAGGCCCCTGTTTTAATTGATAACAAGGTACTGACTTGTACTTGGTTGGGATCAAAATGCTCTCTGTGTATTACTTGAGCTTTAAACATTAAGTCGTTAAATGGCATAGAAAATAGCTCGTTAACTTGTTCCAACGTCCAATTATTTCTGATTTCTGTAGTCATATTTATTCCTCAAGCGTATTACCTAGCAGCCAATTTTCTTTGAAAGGCTTAACTAATAATGTGTAATAAAATTGTATTGCTAGGCTAAATGGTTTTAAAAGCTATATTTCTAAAACTATCATTGAACCTATTACATTTTTTGGCTAGTCTAGCTGCCGACAAAACATTGTCAATTTACAAATGACACAAACATTTACATCAGGCTACTTTATGACCAAACCAATTGACGTTAAATTTGATGAGCAACATATTTGGCACCCTTACACGTCGATGCAATCCCCCTTGCCTTCTTACCCAGTAAAAAGTGCTGACGGTGTGCGTATCAAACTTGAAGATGGTACTGAATTAATTGACGGAATGTCGTCTTGGTGGTCAGTTATACATGGTTATAACCACCCTGTTATAAACCAAGCAATAACGGATCAGCTAGGTAAAATGAGTCATGTGATGTTTGGTGGTTTAACCCACAGCCCTGCAATTGATTTATGTAAAAAGTTAGTTGAATTAACACCTCAAGGACTTGAGAAAGTATTTTTAGCTGACAGTGGTTCAGTTAGCGTTGAAGTGGCACTAAAAATGGCAATTCAATGTCAATTAGGCCGAGGTTATAAAAATAGAAATAAATTTGTCACTATTAAACATGGCTACCATGGTGACACATTTGGTGCGATGGCAGTTTGTGACCCTGTTAATTCTATGCATTCTTTATATTCAGATATTTTACCTAAAAACTATTTTATAGACGCACCAAAAAGCAAACCTAGTGACACTTTTGATTTAGCAGAATTAGATGAATTAAAAACCTTATTACAAAACAGCAATGAGCATATTGCCGCGTTAATTCTAGAACCTGTGGTGCAAGGCGCTGGCGGTATGCGATTTTATCATCCTGACTTTATTCGTGAAGCGAAACTAATTTGCGAGCAATATGGCATATTATTAATTGCCGATGAAATTGCTACCGGCTTTGGCCGTACAGGTAAAATGTTCGCCTGTGAACACGCACAAATAACACCAGATATACTTTGTCTAGGAAAAGCAATTACAGGCGGTTATATGACTTTGGCGGCCACGCTTTGTACTGATAAAGTCGCGTTGGATATTAGCCAATGTGAGGCCGGTGTTTTAATGCACGGACCAACATTTATGGCAAATCCATTAGCTTGTGCCGCAGCTAACGCCAGTTTGAATTTGTTAATGACAGGTGATTGGTTTGCACAAGTCCAACAGATTGAACTAGGATTACGTAGAGGCTTACAACCTTGTTTAGAACTTGAAACTGTCTCTGATGTACGAGTATTGGGGGCAATTGGTGTAGTAGAAATGAAACAGGTTGTGGATGTAGCGAAAATTCAAAAGCAGTTTATAGAATATGGTTTATGGATAAGACCTTTTGGTAAGTTAGTTTATGTAATGCCGCAATATGTGATCTCAGAACAAGACTTAACTAATTTAACTTCTGGCATAGTAAATACGTTAAAAGCATTGTAAATGCTTTTAACGTATTTTAACTACCGACTTTCACTTCTAATTTCAACATTAACTATACCTAGATAAAAAGCGCAAACTCAAATTTTAGGTTTAAGACGCGGTCACAAAAGTAAAAAACACAAGACTAATTAAAAACAGCATATACATATTATATCTTTGTCTGTCGGTTCGTCTTTTTAACCTAAACTGATTTAATACTATTGTGACTAGTGACAATGATAGACAAAAGTACAGAGTTATCTCCAACCAGCCCTTTAACTCTAACAACCAATTTGTTCTGACACTGACTTTTTCATCAATTATTTGGTAGATCACATATTCCACTTCTGGTTTCGCATAATGGTAAATAACCAGCGCAATTAAAAAAACTATCCAAGAAAATATATTAAACATATTAATAGTGACACTAACCCAATCTGAATTACCGCTTCGCTGTTCTTTACCGTACCACATGAAATAACCTCTATATTTCGTTTCAACCTCTTCATATTGAACATAATTCGTTCAATTGGCCTAATTTTGTTTAATAAGTTTAGCCTACACTCTATTAGTGCTTGTATCTAGCCCTCAAGCCAGTAATATTGTCGACATATATATACTTTTTTTAAAACAATATTTAGACCGATAAAAATATGGCTCATAATTCAGTAAAATCATTATTATCTGGCGACTTCTCTGCCGGCGACACAGTTACAGTTAAAGGTTGGATCCGCACTAAACGTGATTCAAAAGCTGGGATCTCATTTTTGGCCGTTCATGACGGTTCATGTTTTGACCCTATCCAAGCAGTTGCACCTAATTCACTTCCTAATTACGAAGACATTACTAAGCTTACAACAAGCTGTTCTGTTGAAGTAACGGGTGAACTTGTGCAATCAGAAGGCCAAGGACAAGCACTAGAAATTCAAGCAACTGACGTTAAAATCGTTGGTTGGGTTGAAAATCCAGATACTTATCCAATGTCAGCTAAACGTCATTCAATAGAATACTTAAGAGAACACGCACACTTGCGTCCTCGTACTAATATAATTGGTGCGGTTGCTCGAGTTCGTAACTGTTTAGCTCAAGCTGTTCATCGTTTTTTCCATGAACAAGGTTATTACTGGGTGAGTACTCCTATCATCACAGCATCTGACTGTGAAGGTGCTGGCGAAATGTTCCGTGTATCTACCTTAGATATGGTTAATACACCAATGACTGACAAAGGCGAAGTTGATTACAGCCAAGACTTTTTTGGTAAAGAAGCTTACTTAACCGTTTCTGGTCAATTAAATGGTGAAACTTACGCTTGTGCACTAAGCAAAATTTATACTTTTGGCCCTACTTTCCGTGCCGAAAATTCAAATACAAGCCGTCACTTAGCTGAATTTTGGATGATTGAGCCAGAAGTCGCTTTTGCTGACTTAGCCGACATTGCTCAGTTATCTGAAGATTTATTAAAATACGTATTTAAAGCCGTACTAACTGAATTACCAGATGACATGAACTTTTTCGCACAACGTGTTGAAAAAACAGCGATCTCTCGTTTAGAGCAAGTAATTAATTCACCGTTTGTTCGTATGGACTACACTGATGCAATTGATATCTTGTTAAAATCAGGTAAAGAATTTGAATTCCCGGTTGCATGGGGAATTGACTTATCTTCTGAACACGAACGTTACCTTGCAGAAGAACATGTTGGTGCGCCAATTATTATGCAAAATTATCCTCGTGATATTAAAGCATTCTACATGCGTCAAAACGACGATGGTAAAACCGTTGCAGCAATGGACGTACTTGCACCAGGTATTGGTGAAATCATTGGTGGTTCTCAACGTGAAGAAAGATTAGACGTATTTGATGCCCGTTTAGAAGAAATGGGATTAGATAAGGAAGATTACAGTTGGTACCGTGACTTACGTCGCTACGGCTCTGTTCCTCACGCTGGTTTTGGCTTAGGTTTTGAACGTTTGGTTGCTTATGTAACTGGTATGCAAAATGTTCGTGACGTTATCGCCTTCCCACGTGCACCAGGTACAGCAAACTACTAAAATAGTAGTTTGTGTTAGAGATTAATAATTCAACCAGTTTTTAATTAAATTGGTATAGGGGCTAATTAAAGCCCCTTTTTAATGAAAAAGAACATGAGGTTTATCATGAAAATATTAGGTATAGAATTAAACGCAAAAGAAGCTGTATTGTGTTTAATGGCATCAGAGTCAGGATTATTTAACGTTATGGAATGTCGTACTCGCGGCATCGAATTACGTGATGCAGAAACAGCGGAAGGCGTTCGTGGCTTTCAATTTCAAATGATTAAGTTGATTGACGATTACGCCATCGACAAAGTTGTGATCAAGCAACGTCATGCGAAAGGTAAGTTTGCAGGTAGTACGAACAGCTTTAAAATGGAAGCAGCGATTCAGTTAATCGACTCAGTTTCTGTTGAAGTGATACCTGCGACTGAAATCAAAGAGACGCTGAAAAAGAATCCACTGGATTACAATATGAAAGATTTGGAATTACGTAAATTCCAAGAAGACGCTTTTTATACAGCGTACTCGTTTGCCCTGCGTGATTTATAATACGCTTTAAATAAAATCGTATTCAATAAAAAACCACTGATTTAAGTGGTTTTTTTATTTCAATTGAAATTAATTTACTTACTACATAAACCATTTAAACCACGTTTCTTCTTTTGTTTCAGTATTAATTTTTCGCTGTAAAAATGACTCTAAAAAATCAGCTTGAAGGTCAAATTCAGGTGTAAAGTTATTATTCTCGCCCTTTAAAGTAACCCCGTTTTCACGGCCTTTTTCAGTGACTTCACAGTGGCCATTTTTACAAACAATATCAGGCTCTACTCTATGAAGTACTACTTCTTCTGAAGCGGTTATGACATATCGCTCTTCAGCTCTAGTAAACTCTGTAAATTCATTAGGTGTCGCGCTGGTTTCTACTCCGGCTGTTACCTCTACCATGTGTTGCAAAAATTCATAACTTCCCGCGTGAGACAACGCACCAGTTCCAGATGCAGAGTCTGTGATGAATGAAATAAATCCTTTATCTAAGCTTGTGGAAGATAAAGCATCACTAGCAAAAAGGTTATCGATAGTTGTCTGGTCTTCATCCGTAAAACTGATCGAGAGTAAATGTCCCTCTGAGTCAAAATGATTGCCATTATAACTACCTAACATTTCTCCATTATCAAATTGTCTATAACCACCTAAATCGAAGGCCAGCAACATTATATAGTGAGTATCGATATCGTTTTCATCGGCATATTGAAACATACCTGCGATTGTATCTCGGTCTTCCTGTGTTAAAAATTCAGCTGGGATTTTTAACAAATTTTCCGTAGTAACACCGCTTTGAACTGGGGGTTCATTTCCACCAAAAATACGTTCTACCATGACTTCATAATAATGTTCAAATTGGCTATTATCGTCAGTTGTTGTGAGGCCTAGCTCATTTAACGTTGATTTAAATTGTGCACTTGCTTGTGAGTTATAATCACTAGAGATCATTGCTTTGCTAAGATCTGAAAAAGAGTCTGTGTGGGATAATAACGAATTTTCAAAAGAGACCATTGCGTCTGTCGTACTGTGATCAGCAAGTGCTTCTCGTTTTAATGATGAGAGCTCAACTTGATCTAATGTATGCCACTGTTCATAAGCTGCTAGTTTTTCAGAGGCGGTGAAGGTATTACTAGGGTCTAATGCTATCGTCTCAAGTTGAGTTTTAGATAGTTGTTCAAATTCTATTTTTGCAGAAGCAACGCTATTTGAGTTACCTTTAATATTTAAGTCCAGATCACTCCGTTCCCAAGATAAAGTTTGCTGATTTAATTGGGCGTATTCAATAGAACTTTGCGCCTTTGTTAATTTTGATGCTAAAGAGGACATAGAAACGTTTGTTTCATGCATTTTATTGTGGCTAGGTGTAGATTTTGATTGCAGCGGAATTTTTTGCGTAATGTCTGTATTTGAACGCCATTTGTTAGTTATTACATCCATGTGATTAACATCTCTTTTCATTAAAAGTTAGACTTATAAATCTCTACATAAATAATAAGCAAACTATAAGCCAGAATGGATATCATGGAGCTGGATGACTTTTATTTTATTCTCATATAAAACATTCCTGAATTTAACTTAATTTAATTTGCTCCAAAAACATCACAAACTCCTCAATTTTTGAGGTAATTAACAAACAAGTAAAAAATTCAACAAATTGGTTTTTATTGCCTGGAGTTATAGTCTCATCACTTCACTTTAAGTCGATTATTCCCATCGCGACTTTCACGAATAAGTTTATCATTTTCAATTTTCACATTGGATTTGGCAACTCTATCGTATAACACCACATTAACTGATGCGCCTAAATTCAAACTGCCATTGGTTGGCATAAAAACCACATGATCAGCTTTGTCTATTATCTTTTGGTTGATTGAACCATCTTCTGGGCCAAACACATAAAAAGCACTTTCTGGATGTTGAAACTCAGGTAGCGACGTTGCCCCTTCCACCAAGTCTACGCATATTAGAGGGACATTACTTGGTTTTTCCGCTAGGAAGTCTTCAACGTGAGATAAACCAATTTCATCATTTACATTTTGAGTATCTGTGGTGAATTTTTTAGCGCGGTCATAACGGTTACCGGTATAAAGGATCTCATTAGCACCAAAACAACCTGCGGCTCTTAATACCGCACCAACATTGGTTGGGCTTTTAGGATTGGTTAAACAAATTGTCACTTTATTAGTATTTGCAGATGTCATAGTTTGTTCTTTGTTTTACGTTAAAGCAGTAAAAAGCCAAGCTGATGCTTGGCTTTCAAATATACGTAATTTTTACATTATCGTCTGAGTATTGATAGCTGTAATTACATTTTATTACTTAAGTTTTGATCTATTACTAGGTTAGCTAATATCACTTTTAATTAAATAATCGCGGCTAAATCTGCCCCTTGGCGAATTGCACGTTTAGCATCAAGCTCTGCAGCTATACTCGCACCACCAATTAAATGTACGGTCACGCCACTTTCTTTTAATTCATCATATAATTTACTGTTGGACGTTTGCCCTGCACACACAATGACATTGTCTACATCTAAGTATTGTTGTTTGCCATCAATAACCACTTCTAAGCCTTTATCTGACAAACTCTTATATTCGACTTTATTGATCATCTGCACGCCAGCACGTTTAAGTTCAGCTCTGTGAACCCAACCGGATGTTTTACCCAAACCAGCGCCCACTTTAGTGTCTTTACGTTGCATAAGGTAAATGGTTTTATTTACTTTATCTTCCACAATAGGTTTTATTGCGCCACGGTTTTGATACGTTTTATCAACCCCCCAATAATCTAACCAATGTTCCAAGTCCAATGTATGGGATTCAGGTTGAATTAAACTACAAGCAACATCAAAACCAATGCCGCCAGCGCCAATAATAGCAACTTTATCTCCAACTGGTTTGTTAAGTTTTAATATGTCTATATAACCCAATACTTTGTCAGAGTCGAACCCAGGTAAGTCAAGTGTTCTTGGTGTAATTCCAGTTGCTACTATAACTTCATCAAAGCCCATGGCTTTTAAACTTTCAACTGACTGGAACTGACCTAAATGAAGAGTTACATTTTCGTCTTTTAGTTTGTTTTCAAAATAACGAATAGTCTCAAAAAACTCTTCTTTGCCGGGAATCGTTTTGGCAATATTAAATTGCCCACCAATTTCATCCGCAGCATCAAATAAATGCACCTCGTGACCTTTTTCCGCGGCATAAGCTGAGAACGCCATTCCAGATGGCCCTGCACCAATCACTGCTAATTTTTTAGCTTTATTTGCCGTTTTAAATACTAATTCTGTTTCATAACAAGCTACAGGATTAACTAGACAGGTTGCACGTTTACGAGCAAATACATGATCTAAACAACCTTGATTACAGGCGATACAAGTATTTATCTTGTCACTCTGATCCGCAGCAGCTTTATTTACAAATTCAGCATCGGCTAATAATGGACGAGCCATAGAGACCATATCAGCTTGTCCGCTTGATAATATTTCTTCCGCTACCTCTGGTGTATTAATGCGGTTAGTCGCAATAACAGGAATAGAAACTTCTTGTTTAATACGCTCTGATATCCAAGTGAATGCTTTTCTTGGTACAGAAGTAACTATGGTTGGGATCCTAGCTTCATGCCAGCCAATACCGGTATTTAACATAGTAACGCCAGCTTGCTCTAATAACTTAGCCAGTTGCACAACTTCTTCAAAAGTAGAACCATCATCAACAAGATCTATCATAGAGAGTCGGAAAATAATAATGAAGTCCGTACCGACCTTTTCTCTTGTTTGTTTTACAATCTCTAGTGCTAGGCGTGTTCTGTTTTCAAAACTACCGCCCCACTGATCTGTACGTTTATTGGTTTTTGGCGCAATAAATTGATTAATTAAATAACCTTCAGATCCCATGATCTCGACACCGTCATAACCAGCTTTTTGAGCAAGACCTGCACATTTAACAAAATCACGTATCGTTTTGTTTATGCCACGTTCTGACAAGGCTTTAGGTTTAAACGGATTTATTGGCGCTTTAATAGCTGAACAGCTGACATTAAATGGGTGATAGGCGTAGCGACCTGTGTGCAAAATTTGTAAACAAATTTTACTGTCATATTTATGTACGGTATCAGTTATGATTTTATGCTTTTTTACATGCCAGAAGTGACTTAACTGTGAACCGAATGGTTCAACTCGGCCGGCAAAGTTTGGTGCGATACCACCAGTAACCATAAGGCCTACTCCACCTTTGGCTCGTTCCTCATAAAAAGCAGCTAGTTTATTAAAGCCTTTTTTTTCTTCTTCTAATCCTGTGTGCATTGACCCCATTAATACACGATTTGCTAACTGAGTGAACCCTAGATCTAATGGTTTTAATAAATGCGGATAAGGCATATTCGACCCTTTTGATTATTATTTTTTTAATTATTTTGCTACTCTAACCAACTACTGGTCGGACTTCAATTAAATAATTAGTTACAAAGCACCTCTGGCAATATTGTAAAAATTATTCGACAATAAGTTTAAGCCAAATTACCAACTTTAGAGAACAATTATGGAAAATCAGTTAAAAAAAAATAAAAACTGGATTAAGGATTTATTAAAAGCTTGTTGGGGAGTAATTAGCTTTACTCGCACCGCTACGTTAAATATTTTATTTCTTATAATAGCAACATTCATTTTAATCGCTATTTTAGCCGGTGGTGAGCCAACTGTAATTGTAGAGAATAATTCAGTTTTAAAATTGAATTTATCTGGTGAAATAGTTGAGGAAAAAACCTTTGTTGACCCTTACAGCGAGTTTATGTCTGGCGCACTTGGTGATACTGATTCAAGTCCAGAAATCTTATTAACTGACATTCTCACAATCTTAAAAACGGCAGCTACTGACTCTAGAATAAAAGCATTGCTCATTGACGTTAAAAACTTACAAGGTAGTGGACTAAGTAAGTTACAAGAAGTTGGTCAAGCACTCGATAGATTTAAGCAAACATCCAACAAACCGGTTTTAGTTTACGGTGATTATTTTTCTCAATCTCAATATTATATTGCAGCACACGCTGACGAAGTTATTTTGCATCCAATGGGCGGAGTTTCTATTGATGGCTTTGGCCGCTACCGCATGTATTTAAAATCAGCATTAGAAAAGTTAAAAGTAAATACCCATATTTTTAGAGTTGGTACTTATAAGTCTGCTGTTGAACCTTTTTTACGCGATGATATGTCTGAGCCAGCTAAAATTGCTAATCAACAATGGTTAGGTGATTTATGGTCTGATTATAAAGCAGACGTAAGCAAAGCTAGAAACTTTGAATCAACTAACTTTGATGAACAACTTGATGACTTACTGGCTAAATTAAAAGACGTTAATGGTAATTTTGCACAGTTTGCTCTTAACAACTCTTGGGTTGATAAATTAATGACTCACCAAGAGTTTGATTTATATATTGATGAGCAATGGTTAGGACAAAAAGCGAAAACAATTAGTTTAAATGATTACCTAGCCGCGACTAAACAACCTTTCTTAGAAAACAATAAAGATAAAGTCGGTATTGTTGTAGCTAAAGGTACTATTTATAACGGCAGTAAATCGTCAGGTGAGATAGGTGGTGACTCAACAGCGAAGTTACTGAAACAAGCCCGTGAAGATGAACAGGTAAAAGCTATTGTTCTACGTGTTGATAGTCCAGGAGGTAGCGCATTTGCTTCTGAGGTTATTCGTAATGAAATAGAAGCGATAAGACTAGCAGGAAAACCTATTGTTGTTTCTATGAGTTCTATGGCCGCTTCTGGCGGTTACTGGATTTCAGCTTCAACAGATGAAATTTGGGCCTCACCTACAACAATCACAGGATCTATTGGTATTTTTGGAATGTTAACCACATTTGAAGATTCTCTAGCTGAGTTTGGTATAAAAACAGATGGCGTGGCGACAACTGAAATGGCAGGATTTTCTGTAACTAGAGCACTGAATCCAGTTATGGGCGAAGTTATCCAAACATCTGTTGAACATGGTTACGACCAATTTATTAGCTTAGTGGCAAAAGAAAGAAACATGAGTAAAGCTGACGTTGATAGTATTGCCCAGGGTCGAGTTTGGTCTGGTAAAAAAGCGCTTGAATTAGGCTTAGTTGACAAGTTAGGCTCTTACCAAGATGCTATTGACTCTGCAGCTGAGCGTGCCGGCTTAACAGACTTTAAAACGACGGTTATAAAGAAAAAACTATCATCTTATGAGATCTTAATGAATGACTTATTTGCTGCTTACGCCCCTAAAATCACAGTGTCAACAAACAACAATAACGGCATGCTCAGTGTATTAAATCGCATTATGGCTGAAACCAAAACATGGACTCAGTTAAATGATCCTGTTGGCATGTACTTATATTGTTATGAATGTGATGTGAACTAAAGCATAACAAAGTATGATTTAGCTCAATTCAAGCTTGGTTTACACTAGGATTGAAACTAGAATACGCCCACTAATAATAGTGGGTTTATTTTTGCCTACATTTTCTGTTCGCTACTAACATCGAGATTTCTCATGACTTCAGATAAAAAACGTATATATATCGCTTACACTGGCGGTACTATCGGTATGAAAAAGTCAACCAATGGTTATATTCCAGTTGAGGGATACATTACTGATGTATTAAATTCGATGACAGAGCTAAACCGTCCAGAAATGCCTGAATTTACTATTTCTGAATTCTCCCCCGTTTTAGACTCAAGCAATATGTCACCAAATGACTGGCAAAATATTGCGAACGATATTTATAAAAATTATGATGATTACGACGGGTTTGTTGTTTTACATGGTACAGATACCATGGCATACACAGCTTCCGCTTTATCTTTTATGTTCGACCACTTAAATAAACCGGTAATTGTTACTGGCAGTCAAATACCTTTGTCTGAAATACGTTCTGACGGTCTACACAACCTATTAAATGCATTATATATTGCGGCTAATTATCCAATAAGTGAAGTCGGTTTGTTTTTTAACAATCGTTTATATCGTGGAAATAGAGCAACCAAAGCTGACGCTGATGGATTTAATGCTTTTGACAGTCCTAACTACCCTGCTCTTATCAATGCGGGCATTCAAATTGATATGAGTTCTACCGCTTTAAATGCTCATAAAGAATTTAAAAACATTAATAACAGTTTTAACGTTCTTAATATTACAGATCAGCCAATTGGTGTTGTTAGCTTATACCCAGGTATTTCTCACTTGGTGATCAAAAATATTTTAGCTCAACCGGTAAATGCACTGATCATTCAAAGTTATGGGGTTGGTAATGCTCCCGAGAATAAAGCTTTGTTAAATGAAATCAAAGATGCAAATGATCGAGGGATATTAGTTGTTAACAGAACACAGTGTCATAGAGGTAGCGTGGATATGGCCGGTTATGCAACTGGTCGAGCATTACAGGAAGCTGGCGTACTTTCAGCGTATGACATGACGTTAGAGGCTTGTTTAACAAAGATACATCATTTGTTAAGCCAAGACTTACCGTTTGATACCGTCCGAGAATTATTTAGTCAAAACCTTAAAGGCGAGATGACGACAAACTTACCTTAAACAAACATAATGAACATTGGCTTTAAAACTTAAATTTAAGAAATAAGGCCTCTGTTATTTATTGTTTTTTACTAACCAAGCATTTAACTGTTTTACTTGCCCACATTTTTGCGCTGCATAGGTTAGACGAATAGCATTACTTAAAATAGTACTATCATCCCAGTCGGTTAAATCACGAATTTCGTTCAAACAAGCTTGTGCTTCTTCAGTTAAATAGCCACGAACTTCTTTTTTTCCAAGCGATTCTTTCTTATCTCGATAGCGTTTTTGCTTTTCAGCATTGGTTAATGGTATTTTTTTGTCCATAATCTCAAATAATTAACTGTTCGGAGTTGTTTAGCGTACAAGTGTACGCTAAATTAGCGTTCTAATTTCTTGGAACTAGTATAAGTTTATTTATGCCACAAAAAAACAGCTTTGATAAAAACGATTTAATTGCATGTGGGAACGGCGAGTTATTTGGTGAAGGTAACGCACGTTTACCGTCAGATAATATGTTAATGATGGACCGTGTTATTAAGATCACCGAGGAAGGTGGTAAATATGGAAAAGGCGAAATTATCGCTGAATTAGATATTACGCCTGATCTATGGTTTTTCGACTGTCACTTTAAGAGTGACCCAGTAATGCCAGGATGTTTAGGCCTTGATGCAATGTGGCAACTTATTGGTTTCTTCTTAGGTTGGGCCGGTGGTCCGGGTAGAGGGCGTGCACTAGGTGTTGGTGAAGTTAAATTCACAGGACAAGTTTTACCTACAGCTAAAAAAGTGACTTACCGCATTGATTTGAAACGTGTTATTAAACGTAAATTATTTATGGGACTTGGTGATGGCGTTGTTGAAGTAGATGGCAAAAAAATCTATGAAGCAAACGACTTAAAAGTTGGCTTATTTACAGATACATCTTCGTTCTAGTTTGAGCCACATTTATAAAGCTCAATCAATGAAAACCGAATAAAAAACAAAAAAGCCCGTTTAATTACGGGCTTTTACGTTAATGAATGTGAATTACTTAAATAATCCGTCGCTCTTATCCCCAATGGCCTCTCGCCATCCTCCTAACCACTGCGACTTACTTCCACTTTGCTGATATGGGCATGTCTCTCTGGAGCGTCCTGTAATACCAGCTTTATAACCTTGAGAATGTGCTCTATCTAACCTATCTCGTTTCTGTCTTTTCATTGGCAGTTCCTTAATATATTTTTATTTTGGAAATTTAGTTGAAAATTCATCCTGTGTATTTGTATAAAAAATACACTTATATAGTGATATACAAAAACTATATTTAGTTCAACTGCTTTTTGACATTTTTGTTACAGATAAAAGTAAGCCCATGAATATCATGGGCTTTTTTATATAGAATGGTTAGTTATATAGAGCGGCGTCTAATATACAAAAGAGCACTTAAGAAAATAAGCAATATAGGTGTACTCGATAGCCCTTTTCTTTCATATTTATCTTCATTAACATCGCTACAATTTTCAATCTCTCCAGACTCAATAGGCGTTAATAAAACAGAAACTGTAACTTGTTCTTTGTAAGGTTCACCATACGTATCGTATTTGACCTCACCAAGGGAATCTCGTTCATCAATCGTTTTTAAAGCGGTAGCAGCTATCTGGTTACTATTATTGATATCTTTCATTTCAACAATTTCAAACTCAGAGTTACATTCGACTAAGTCATTAATATCAAAAAACTCTTTTGTATTAATATCATAAATAAACCCATGCTTTCTACGAACTGTATCTGTGGTCACTTCGTATTCAGCTTCCCCAATTACTTTTCCTAAATCATTAATAGCATTAGCTGAGCTTTCAGCTGAAGTATAAAATGTATCTGGTGTTTGTAGCTCTTCTGTCGCCATGTCATATACAAAAAATTCATCATTATAAGTACCATCATAATAAGTTTGCACTTTCCCAACGACAACATTTGAGTTATTGATGTCCGACGCATATCCTGCATCATATAAGTCATTATCAATAAGACTTTCGGTACTTTTGTCAGAACGAACAAATACTAATGGCTGTATACGTACCGACTCATCACTGTTATATACATGACCATAGCCAACGCCAATGCCTTCGTCATTTACGGCTGAAATAACCGCTGTATAACTACTGGTACTTGTAGAATCATCAACTGTTAAACCTAAACCAAACTCAGTACTAGATAAAACATTACCACTACTATCAACTTGCCAAATATAAGGACTTGTTGCGTAAAGAGCAGATGCTTGTTGTTTTCCCCAAACGCAAACTAAAAGAGGTTCTGTTTCACTAATACAGTCACTTTCAATCGCTGAAAGTGCACTATCAAACATAGAAGTAGAAGAGTAACCAGCAACATAGCCAGAATCGCTAATATCAACAGCAGAGGTTAACCCACCATAATCACTAAAAGTCGGTTCAATAAGTGAAACACTACCACTCAAATAAACAGCAGCACGTGTTTTATATTCACGCTGCCAATACTTTAAATCGAACTTTATATTGTTACTATTGGTATAACTAAAATCTACTGGTATAAAAGGTGCGGAAGTAGTACCCACTGCAATATCGTTTGAATTAATGGCATAAACTATTTCAGTATTACTGGTTGTATAATCACCTAGCTCACCATCAACAACGTCTGATAGTATTGCTAAAGTAGTATCATCCCCTGAACTGATAAATGATTTATACGTTCCTAGTTTTTGATAAGAAGCCGATGTAAGACTAGACAAAACACTCATTAAGCAAGATGTTGAACTTGCATCAAAACTACCAGATGCCACTTCACTATCTGATAAACCGCAAGCACTTTTATAACTGTTTTCTATATATGACTCATTATAAAACTGGAAATTAAACTTATCGCTTGCGATACCTACAACTGTACCAGAATCGTTTATCCCCATAGAAGAATACTCGCGGTATTGGTCCAATGGTGAAATTTCTTTTATTTCATATTGCGCGGCAAAGCTTTGACCTGAATGGCAAATAAGAGTTGATGCCAGCACCGATGTTAAAAATAATTTTGTGTTCAAAATAATACTACCCAATTCAATTTTGTTGTTTTTCTTCTAGCTCTTCCCAGCGAGAATAAGCAACTCCAAGCTTCGACTCCGCTTCAGCTAATTGGTTCAATTTTGCTGACGTAAATTCACTATTTTGCTTAAAAAAGTCTGATGAATTTACAACCTCCTGAATTTCAGTAAGTTTAGACTCTAGGTCTTCGAGCAATTTTGGCAATGATTCTAACTCTGTCGCCTCCTTGTATGAAAGCTTTTTCTTAACTTTGTTTACACTTGGCTCAACTTTAGTTTTTGGTTTAACATTAACTGTTGGTTTTTCAACCTTTTTGGGTGCTATACGCTTTAAATAATCTTCATAATCTTGATAACCACCAACGACTTTATTTATCCTAGCATCACCTTCAAACGACCAAATAGAAGTTGCCGTGTTATCAATAAATTCACGGTCATGGCTTACTAATAAAACGGTGCCTTCATAATTAGCCACTAGCTCTTCAAGTAATTCTAGTGTTTCAACATCCAAATCATTGGTTGGCTCATCCAGAATTAACAGATTTGACGGTCTTACAAACAACTTAGCAAGTAACAAGCGGTTTTTCTCACCACCTGATAATGCTTTAACTGGTGTTCTTGAGCGCTCAGGCGGGAATAAGAAATCTTGTAAATAACTCAATACGTGACGTGTGCCACCATTAAACTCAACCTCTTGCTTACCTTCTGCAACATTATCTTGAACACTTTGTTCTTCATCTAATGCTAATCTGTGCTGATCAAAATAAGCAACCTTAAGGTTTTCGCCAATTTTAACAACACCAGCATCAGGCTCAATCTGTCCCATCATAAGTTTAATTAGTGTAGATTTACCAACACCATTTGGACCAACTAACGCTATTCTGTCGCCTCTTGCTACTAATGCATCAAAGTCACTAACAAGGGTTCTGCCCGGAATAGAGTAGGATATATTAATAGTTTCAAATACTTTCTTAGCTGATTTATCACCAGACTGAATGGTCATTTTCGCATTTTTCGGTGCGTCAATTCGAGCGCCACGTTCATTACGTAAACTTTTTAATGCACGAACTCGACCTTCATTACGTGTACGACGAGCTTTAATACCTTGACGGATCCACACTTCTTCTTGCGCTAACTTTTTGTCAAACAACGCATTTTGTTGTTCTTCTACTTCCAACAAACGTTGCTTTTCTTCTAGGTAGTATTCGTATGTGCCTTCAAAAGAAACCAAATTACCACGGTCTAAATCGATAATACGAGTCGCTAAACTTCTGATAAACGCCCTGTCATGCGAAATAAAGACAATAGCACCAGTAAATTCTTTTAAGAATGTCTCTAACCATTGAATCGCATCTATATCTAAATGGTTAGTTGGTTCGTCGAGTAATAATACATCCGGCTGTTTTACTAATGCACGAGCTAGTGCCAGTTTTCGTAACCAACCACCTGACAGTTTATTAATATCTTGATCTGGATCCAGCTCTAATTTAGACAATGTTTGGCTTATAGTGGTTTCTAACGTCCAACCATGTAATTGCTCAATACGGTTTTGAACTCGTTCAAGCTTGTCCATTAAGTCTGGTTCATCACAAACTTTTAATGCTAGTTCGTTGTATTCATCCAATAACTGTTTAGTTTCTTCTAAACCTTTGGATACAAACTCAAACACGGTACCGTGTTGTCCACGTGGTGGATCTTGTTCAAGCCTAGCAACTATAACATCGCTAACTATTTGTAGTTTACCGTCATCTAACGTTAAATCATGGTTAATGATCTTCATCAATGATGATTTTCCGGCGCCATTTCGTCCAACAATACAAACACGTTCACCGCTGTTTAATTGAAAGTCGGCTTTGTCTAATATTGGGTTGGTACCAAAGGCTAATTGAGCCTTAGAAAGTCTAACTAATTCCATAATATTTCAAATACTGCTTAATTTGTTCTGCGTCAAATGGCCAAAATAAAGCCTGCTCTTCGCGTTCCACCAATAACACTGGAATATGCTCACCGTATAAATGAACTAAATCATCATCTTCAACAATATCGATAACTGTTGGTGACAACTCCAGAGATTGGCATAATTTAAGGGCGTCTTCACATAGATGACACCCATCGGTTGAATATAATAATACTTGTTTAATCATTACTATTTATTACAAAAGGCTACTTTAAAGATAGCTTCCAACATTGATGAATCTTACTATTACGCTGGAAATCTTCTGGCAAAGTTTGTTTTGTCATATCAGTGATAGCAAAACCTAACTCTTCAATTGCTGCTAAATCTAATTTAAAGTTTCTTAAGTTGTTGGAAAATAACAGTTCACCGCCATCATTTAAACGATCTTTTACTAATTTAATAATTTCAACGTGATCACGCTGTACATCCCAAGTTCTATCCATTTTTTTAGAATTAGAAAAACTTGGTGGATCTAAAAATACTAAATCAAATTTATCATGACACTTAGTTAACCAATCTAAACAATCAGCTCTTTGGAAAAAGTGACTCTTAGTGTCAATTCTGTTTAGTCTGAAGTTATCTTCACACCAATCTAGATAAGTGTTAGACATATCAACACTAGTTACACTTTTAGCGCCAGCTAATGCGGCATGCACAGACACACTACCTGTATAACAAAATAGATTCAAAACCGTTTTATCATTACACCAAGAGGCAAACTCTTTACGAGTTGAACGGTGATCTAAAAACAAACCAGTATCTAAGTAATCATGGATGTTAACGTAAAACTGAGCATTAAACTCATTTACGGTAAATCTATGGAATTTACTGTCTTCTTTTTCATATTGGTCTTTGCCCTTTTGCGATTTACGTACTTTCAATGCAAAGGTGTTTTCATCCAAATTGAATTTTTGCTGCAAGATACTTAATACATCTAACAAACGTGTTTCCGCTAAAACAGCATTAACCGTTTTTGGCGCTTGGTATTCATAAACAACAATTTTACCGTCATAATAATCAACCGCTACGTTGTATTCTGGAATATCAGCGTCGTATATACGGTAACAAGTAACGTCTTCTTTTTTAGCCCATTTAGTTAAACGTTTTAAGTTTTTCTCTAAACGCCCTTCAAATGCTTGACCATCTTTACTTAAATAATATTTACCGTTCTTCGCACTTTCTGATAGCTCACATTGCTGCGGCGTTAAATGATAATTAGTTAATACCGTATCTATCTGACCATTCTTTAATTTGAACTCTTTGCTTTTTTGCAGTCTTAGCAACTTAATTAACATTGGTTGGCTGGATAGTAGAGACACATGCCAATTTTCATAATTTTGTTTAAAGTTTAAACCTAAACGTTTAAATAAAGACAAAAGAACAATAGATTCACCAATACGTTCACCGTAAGGAGGATTTGAAACAATCCAACCAGGCTCTAACGATTTTGAAACCATGGCTTTAGAAGCATCTTGCTGAGCAATAGTGATCACGTCTTCTAAGCCAGCGTTTTCAACATTAAGCATTGCTTTATCGACTACGTATTTTGAAATTTCATAACCAATAAAGGTAGTAGATGCAGGAACTTCCTGTGCAATCACTTCGTCTCTTAATGCTTCATACTTAAATACACTGAACTCAGGGTGTTTAACAAATGGGAAACTACGTTTATTTAAACCAGGTGCACGTTTCATATGCATACCAGCAGCTTCAATTAACAATGTGCCTGAACCAGCAAACATATCAACGAACGGGCTTTTTTCATCCCAACCACTTCGTTTTATAATAGCGGCAGCTAAATGCTCTTTTAACGGAGCAGCGCCCTGTTCTGTTCTAAAACCACGTTGGTGTAAAGATGGACCTGAAAAATCGACGTAAATCTTACATTTCCCTTTGAACATTCTTGCCTGAATTCGTATGTCTGGATTCTCTTTATCTATATCCGGACGTTTACCTGATTCTTCTCTTAAATTGTCCACGATGGCATCTTTGACTATTAATGCACCAAACTGTGTGTTTCTTATACTTTTGTCTGTTCCAACAAACTCCACAGAGAAGGAACGACTTTTAGTAAAGTAAGGATGCCAGTCAAAGCCTAGGACACCATTGTAGATATCATCCTTATCACTTCCCTTAATTTCCGTAACGTAACGTAAAATACGAGTAGCAAGTCGTGACCAAAGACATATACTTTGTGCAACCTCAAAAGTAGCAGTGAAATATACAGACTGCAGTTTATGGTGCACATCAGTGGCACCTAAGCTTTCCAGTTCGGTGGCTAAAAGAGGTTCAATTCCGGCAGATGTAAGAGCAATAAAGTTAGGCATAAGATCAAAAGTTAGTAAATTTGCGCCATTATAAGCAAATTTCACTAAAAGACCTATTTATTACAGTTTTTAAATTTAATACTTGCATAATTTTTTTTAATCACTATTATACGCACCTCGTTGGGGCAGAGAGTTCCACCGAGTTTTATAGGTCTTTTAAGTAGGACTATAAAAATGCAAAAATAATGGCGCGGGATGGAGCAGTCTGGTAGCTCGTCGGGCTCATAACCCGAAGGTCGTAGGTTCAAATCCTGCTCCCGCAACCA
>NZ_CANMSK010000012.1 GCF_947500655.1 uncultured Psychrosphaera sp.
CGTTATCCTAGATGGGTAAAGCCAAAACCGTCTAAGTATCCCAAAAACGGAAATAAAAATGCCAGTCGGCTTAACTGTGACTGGCATTACACTATACGTGTCTTTTTATAACTATAACTTAAGTTATGCCTCATCAGAGGAGAATAAACAATGTAAGTTCAATTCTTTAATCTTAATCCTTTAATCACCAAAGCTGCCAGCAGCTCCAGGAAATACAACAGGGCTTTCTGTACCATCAGCAGCAACACTGGCTACACCAAAGAAGTAGTTATCAATAACTACATTTTTTAAGGTAAATTCACTTACCTTGCCAACTGAGCGACTAAATTGCCATTGTGAAGAGTCTGTAAATCTCCAATATATTTTAAAACCAACCAGTTGTGGGTTTTCTTCTGCTGACGGTAACGTCCACCAAAGTGTTGTGTCAGGCTTAACCGCTCCTTTAATACCAACATTTGCAGGTGGTGTTGGTGCCATTGCCATTGACGCTAAAGACACAGCATTAAGAGATGTTAATTTAGCGGCGTAGTCAAAGTTAACGCCATCAATTGTGTCACCATAAACAATGCCATTTTCAGTACGTAAGTCTTGATGTTGACGGTTATAATTTTCATTAGTTTCCATGATCCTAACACCTGGGATCCCCACTTGATTAAATGGTCTGTGGTGTCCACCGCGACCAAATCGGTCTAAACGGTAAATCATCATAGTATCTAAATTTGGAATGTATTGATCCGCAATTTTATCTATATAACGTGCTAAATTACGACTTGGTGAGTCAACTTCACCACCAGTAAAACGACGAGTGTTCGCTTCTTTGGCTGTCTCTGTAGGGCGTGTTCCTTCCGAGAAAATGCGTGCGGTTGTATTATTTATAACACCATTAACACCTTCAATGTTACCAATCATGTCATTGTTTAAAACCGCTTTAATTCTCCAACCGTCTTTTTGTGCTTGTTTGGCCATTATCTTGCCACCAAATAAGCCCTGCTCTTCACCAGCTAAAGCAACATAAATAATACTGCCATGAAATTTATATTTAGACAGTACTCGAGCGGCTTCAATAGTACCAGCCAAGCCAGAAGCATTATCATTAGCTCCCGGAGATATTGATGTAGAATTCATTACATCTGACACTCTTGAGTCAATATCACCAGACATTACAACAAAGCGATTTGGATCTGATTGCCCCTTTTGAATTGCAACTATACTAACAACCTCAGTTGAATTTGGAATACGCTTTTCACCACTAATAGTTTCTGATTGATAATACACAGTAAGGCAATTACCACACTCCGCAGATATTTTATCAAATTCAGCTTTAATCCATCGACGTGCAGCACCAATACCTGTGGTTGAAGATTCAGTTTCAGACAGAGTATGACGTGTACCAAAGCTGATCAGTTTCTTTATATCTTTTTCAATATTACTTGCAGAGACTTCACTCGCAATTTTATGTAGTTGTTGATTGTCGACAGAGCCTGATGCTGGTGTTGTAGATATGTCGCTTGCAAACGACTGACCTACAATCATAACAAGTGGCAGTAAGCTGACTTTATATAAGGTTTTTATATTCATCTGACATTCCAATTTAGCTTTTATAATTTAGCTTTTTTAATTTAATGTGAATTTGTGAGTTATACCAATTGTATTAACTCACTATACCTTTAATCATAAGCTGAAAAATACAGCTAAACGGTTAAATGCCCAAGAACAGACGTTTAATTACCGTTAATGTAAGGAAATAAATAAAAATGACTATAAAAGGCTTAAACGTTAAGAGATAGCAGTGTGTTTTTAATTGATGTAGCAGCTATCAGAGACATCCATCAATAATTTAACTACTGAATAAGGGTTACTCGAACTTTGTTTGATGAGCCTCGACCTAGGTCGTCTACAACTTTAACGTTGAATGTGCCAACTTCTGGATGCCAGAAAAATGGAGTATCTCGGTCTACCTTGCCGACAAACCTATTATCAATAAACCAATATAAATAATTTGAGTCGCTATCTGTCGTGGCTGTAAAAGGCAGTACTTCATCTTTTAACTTACTTGCTCTAACTGTGTAACGAATTAAGCTACTTGGCGAGGTTATTACTGGTGCAAGACCTCGAGTGCCAGTTTCGTTAATAGAACACGACTCTAAATAAATAGGTGGTTGGCGTTTCACAATACCGGCTTGTCTAAACAGGGATATTAAGTCCGACGGCCAAAATTCATAAACGTCTTTTTTAGTTGTCGCTGAGTCAAACCGACATGCTCTTAATCCTGTTTTTTTATCTATGTAAATTTCTCTGTGTACGTCGGATATTTTAATTGGCGATTTTCCCGGTATAAACAAGCCCTTTTTAGTTTTAGGGCAATGTACGTTTGGTAAATCGCCAGTGCTTGCGCATATATCGACTTTGGTCACATTTAAGCCGTCGGCTGAGATATTATCTTTAATTAAACCATAGCTTTCTAATGAGCGGATTATTTCAAAAAATAAAGGCCCTGCTGCTTTACTGCCGATAAAAGAAGGATGCCCTTCTCCGGTAAAGTTACCAACCCAAACGGCTAATACATAAGGTCCTGCAACGCCAACAGCCCAAGCGTCTCTAAAGGCAAAAGACGTTCCTGTTTTCCAATATACTGGATATTTTTGTCGGCTTTCTTTTTGAAAGTCCATTTCATCTACCGCGGTATTTTGCTTTAACATTTGTAAGGTCAAATACGCAGCTTCTGAACTTAATAAGCGATTTTCATTTGATCTTTGTTCGCTATTGGCATGGTTTTCGTTATCGTCGTTGCTAAGGAAATACTGGTTTATATCAGCTTTAGCAGTGTTTTCGTTAGAAACGACTGTTGACGACTCAGGTGTTAAAATTACTTCTTCTTTATATTCGCCTAAATTAGCTAACATGGCGTATAACTTTACCAGCTCTAACATGGTAACTTCGTTGCCCCCCAACGCTAGCGCTAAGCCGTAAAACTCTTTTGGTTTTAAATCTTTAACCCCACCTGCAACTAAAAGCTCGTACAAACCTGTTTTTTTCAGTTCATACATTAAATTTACCGCTGGCACATTTCGACTTAAGACTAATGAATCAGTTGCCGTTATTGGCCCTAAAAAACCTTGGTCATAATTTTCTGGCGTGTATGCACCAAAACGTTTTGCGGCATCTTTTACTAAAGACAGAGGATGGATTAATCCTTCATCAATAGCGAGTCCGTAAATAAACGGTTTAAGGGTTGACCCCGGTGACCGTTTGGCTTGAGTACCATTCACCTGCCCACTAATTTTACTATTAAAAAAGTCAACAGAGCCTAGCTCGGCAACCACTTCCATGGTTTTATAATTCAGCAACATGGCAGAGGTATTATTGAGGCCATCTCGGTCACGACGTTCTATATAACTTGTCGCGTGACGTTCCAATAACTTTTGTAAATTCAGCTTAATCGAGGTTTTGTACTGACCTGATTTAAGGTGTGGGTATTCACTGCGTAAGTGATTCATAAAATGTGGTGCTAAAAAAGGTAAGTCAGACGTGGACTTAACACTAATAGGCAGTTGCATTGCACTTGCCCAATCTGCATCGTCCGGATGGTCTTCTAACCAACGAGTAAATAGTCTTTGTCTTGTGTCTATCAGTATCGGTTTAGCTGTCTTTTTTATAGGATTACGTTTGGTTGGATTTTGCGGAATTAAACTCAATAACAAAGATTCTGGCAAATTAAGCTTACTTGCTGGTTTATCAAAATAAACCAAACTAGCAGCACCAACACCTTCAATGTTTGAGCCGTAAGGCGCCAGGTTAAAATAAGCTTCTAGTATTTCAGTTTTACTGTAATGCCTTTCAATTTGTAAGGCTCGGAAAATTTGCTCCAATTTGCCCAAAATAACATGTGTGTTCATGCCAAAACGTAAGCGCGCCAATTGCATTGTTATAGTGGAAGCACCAACGCGTCGGCTACCTTTGATATAACTGGTATAAAATGCCTTGGTTAAGGCAACAACATTAATACCAATATGTTGATAAAAGTACTGATCTTCATATAAAAGAGTGGCCTCTTGTATATCTAAAGGAATTTTATCTATTGGTGTCCAAAGGCGGTAACGATCATCTCTGGCTAAGTTTAACCGCAGTAGTTTCTCGTCATTGTCATAAAATGCCGTTGAATAAGAAATATGCTGGGTAATATCAGGTTTGGGGATAAATAGGTATAGCAGCACTGTAAACAGTACTGCTATTAAAACTAACTTTATTAAAACTGCTTTTTTGAAAAGCACAAAGCGTTTTCTATTTAGACGAGATGACATCAAAGCGACCAGACGTCGAATTAGCCTTAATAGTTAAGTCGTACATAGACTCAACGCTAACCGGAGGAATAACGAAACTACCTATCGTTGTTGCTTTAACTTGATAAGTTAGTGTTGTCACGCTCTCACCAAAGCCACCGTAAAATACAACTCGGTCTTCTCTTACGTCTTGGTAATCAGACTTCCAACCATTGTAGCCACGACGTACACTTTCGGTTTCAACTTCAAAACCACCTGGTAATAAGTCAACAACCGCAACGTTAGGAACATAGCTGCCTGTTGTACTACGTATTTTTAATACAACATTTAACTCTTGCCCTTGAGCTACTTTACCAGTGATAACATTGCCTTTATCGTCTTGGAACTCACGTATCACTTCTAAGCCTTCACTTACCGCTTCTTTTGGTAAGTTAGTATCAAAACCCGACTGACTAAGCATATAAAATGAGTTTGGCTGAGCAAATAGTTTTAGTTTTTCAATATCAGTAAAGAAACTGGCTTTAGGATATGGGTTATGTTCAACCGTTAACTCATCTCCCGGAGCTTCTTCGCCATCTTTTTTACTTGCTTTAAATGCCGTAACCGTTACATCTTCCTCTACACCTTTTGGTAATACAGCTTGCGAATAAGCACTCATAGCAATGACTGACCATGCAGATGACAAAGTGTTGTATTGGCCTTCAAAAATTGGCTCAACAAAAGTAAACAACTTGTCTTTTTCAAGTTCAGCTAACTTTGTTGGAAAGTGTTTAGCTAAAAGATAAACATATTGCCCATCATGGGTAAGACGCGAATCGTAAGAACTCCAACGATCATTCTTAGATTTCTTGCCCACACTATATTCTTCAATAAAGGACTCGGCTTTGTCTTCAACACGCATTAACTTATAAGTCGCACCAATAAATACTGACGCAATATCACGACGCCACTCTTTACTTCTAGCACTTTTGAGTTTTTTCTCTAAGTCGAATAGATAGTTAGTAGTAACATCACCTTTACGTGTTAACAGGTAAATAGCATAAGCTCGGTTTCTATTACTAATTGTTGAACTTGAGCTAGACGAGTTATGAGCTATCTTGCGCACAGCCTCGAAGCCTTTTTTCCACATATCATTTGGTATTGCTACGCCCTTTTCTTTCGCATCTAGTAAAAAGTGCATTACATACAAAGACGCATACGTAGACTCGTAATTACTAGCAGGCCAAAGCATATAGCTACCATTTGGTAATTGGCGTTTTCTTAATGTGTTTATTAGGTTATTTAAACGCTCATATTTAGTGTCTACATCCCCCATATAAGTTGGATGTTCTAAATAGTTAAGTATTGGGAATACGCCACTGACTACTTGTTCCGTACACATGTGTGGGAATGTATTTAAATAGTTAACCAAACCATCGACTAAAGCTAATGGGCTTTGAGACGCTGTGATCTTATTGTTAGACAAACTAGGATAAAGTGTTCTTGGTACGTCAAATTCTTCTTTACCAGACTCACTTAAACCACTTTCAAAGGTACTCACTAAAGGCACTGGTGGACGAACACTTAATGTTGCCGTACGACGACTGTATTTTTCACCCGCAGATGCAGTAAAGGAAATAGACGCTGCGCCTAGCTTGTTAAGAACTTTAACTCTAAGGGTTACTTTATCCTCTGAGTTTTCATCAATTTTCAAGCTTAGTTTATTTTCACCTAATATTTGCAAGTTATCTGACGTAGTAACATCAATATCAATTGGTAGTTGTTTGCCAGATTGCTCAACACCATTGGCAACACCTAACACAACTTCAAATTCATCACCTGGAGCGGCTGCGGTTAATACATTTGGTGTTAATACAAATGGACCACGCACAAGTGTTTTATGCTCTTGTACACCAACACCGTCGTTATTTACAGCCACCGCCATAACTCGTAATGTACCTGAGAAAGTGTCAGGGACTACAAAAGTGTGTTGTTTTGTTTCAGGACCTGCGGATAAAACACCAGACCAAAATGCAACAGGTTTCTCTACTTTACGAGAGAATGGATTAAGCTGCTTGCTTCTAAACGACGATACCATTTCGTTCACACCACCACCTGCGGCAGCAAACTCTTGGACTAAACGAAACGCAGGTAAAATAAGATCCACTATTTGCATAGTGCCTACTTCTAATGCGCGTTTTTGTAAAAAGTGATTTAGCGGTTTAGGTGTTTGATATTTTGCAACTTGTAATATGCCTTCATCCACTGCATACAAAACCACGCTGGATGGTTTAGCTGAGCTGTATGAAATAGTTAATTCATCACCTGGTTTGATTTTTTTAGGTACACCTAAGTCCAAGTCAACAATACGTGTGCTACGGTCAATAGAAAATGACTTAACGGCGTAGCTTAATGGACTAGTAAATATTTCTTTTGAGTCAACATCACGGACAAAAGACACATTTATATAAGCATTACCTTCAATACCCGCAGGTAACTTTATGGTTTGTACACTGCTAAGTGTGGTCGTTTTAAACCATTTATGCGCATGGACTTTGTTGGTTTCAATTGTGATCAAGCCAGAGCCGGTATAAGGCGCGACAATACTCATTTCAATTTCTTCACCAGACTTATAATCGCCCTTGTTTAATTGCAATTGTAACTCAGCATTTCTTTCTAACTTGCCTGCTAAATTACCCGCACCTACAACGGTAAAGTGTACTTTAGTTAGTTTGTTGCCGTCTTGATCAACAAGTTCTAATAAATAAACACCGGCTGTGTCAGTAGGTAATTTATAGTCCGTGCCCTTTTCAGTAATAGAGAACTTTTCTGTACTTAACAGTTTATCTTTTCTTACCGATTGATATTTATAAGTACCATTATTTTGCAGTACTAAAGTAGAAATATACTGCTGTTGCGTTAACTGTAGAGACAGATCATTACGAGCAATCTGTTTAACGTCTGAGTTAATATTTACAAAGTTTAATACACGGTCTGAGTCTCTAGAAATATAACCTAAGTCACCGTCAGCTTTATAACCTACCAATTCGCTTGCTGGTGATACAAGCATAGCGGTACTTGAACGAACGCTTCGGCCACCGCCTTCTTCATAACCTTGAACAGAAAAGTTTAAGCGATATGTACCCGCTTCATAGTTTTTAAGATCAATATCAAATTCAGCTTTACCGTTTTTATCGGTTTTGGTTTCGTCTAAGTTTTCATTTCTTTGTCTGATATTTTTATTATCGTAATAAGAGTCTGAAAATTTATATTTAGCGTATTCATTAAAGTAAAAGTTAGCCGGCGTTAAACGTATATTGGCTGTCACTCTTCTGTTTTGAGCTGGTGTGCCAAATAAGTTTTCAAGATTAACCAATGCCTTTATTTCAGAGGCGGTTACCCAACCTTTTGATTTATATTGAGCAAATTCACTTTTTATTTTTAATCTATCAGCTTGAAACTCTTCTACTTTAAAATTGGTGCTACCAAGTTGGCGATGTCTATTTTTTTCAACCAGCGCAACAGACGCATAATAGTTACCTGTAGCTGAGCCATATTCGGTTTTAAAGCTAAAATCAATTAAGCCATTAGGCTCTAGTCGCACACGTTTTTTATAAACCGTTGCGCCACGAGGATCGGTAACTCTAAGCTCTAAAGGAATAGCGCCTAAAGCAGAGAAGTCTTGTTGTTTAACAATAGTCGCTAAGTTAACTTCATCACCTGGGCGATAAATACCACGAGAAGAGAAAACAAATGCATTTATTTGGTTGCTCGCATTTTGACTGGTTCTTACACCACCGGTATCAAAACGAGAGTAATTTACCGTTCTGTCATAACGATTATATGGAATGAAAGAAATATCAGAACCTTTCTTCACAACAAAAGCCACAGGCTCTTTATCACGTTTAAATGAAGATGTTATTGGGAAATATGCATGACCTTTCGCATCGGTTTTTGCCGTTAAAACACTAAGTCCATTTTTCGCTAATAAAGAAACACTTGTGTTACCAACAGGTTTACCTGTTTCTATAGATTGCACAAATAAGTCGTGGGAGCCATCTGCATTATTTTTTACTAAAATACCTAAATCTGTAATAAGAATAAGGCGGCGGTCTGTACGACCAAATGAATAATTTCCAACTGGATCCCAAGCTCTAGCATCAATAATAAATAAGCCCAAACCATCCGCAGGAGTATAACTGTCACTTAAATCAAGCGATGAATACACGGCTTTTTTCGGATGTTCGTCTTTTAATTTAATGTGTTTGGTTGAAAGCGTACTGATGTTCTCTTCTGAAAAGTAGTAACTCTTAAAATCAGGGCTCGTTATACGGCCGCTTGTTTGGCTAATTAAGTGATTAATTTGATTTTCATGTACTTTAGAAATATCGACTTCAATTTCTTTAATGCCGCGCGTTAAGAACGACAATTTATGATCACCATTTTTAGACAAAATAGCGCCATCTGACATAATATTTACTTCTTTAGGATAAGCTGGAGTCTCTAAAAATCGCTCGTACCTATTGCCCATTACAAAACCATTAGTTGATTTTAATCCAGAGTCTAAACTTATAAAAACCTGTCTATTCTCTGGCGCATCAAGAGTAAAACTATGCAACTTAGCCGTATCATGCTCAGTAGGCACAGCAGTTAATTTGATTTCGTTTGCCGGTTTTAGAAGTTCTTTAAAACCAACATCGCTAGTGCGACTCCAGTATTTACTTCTACCTTTAGCATCAGTTGTTGGTAATAAATACGCTTTAGTTTTACCAATTACATCTTCTGAGCTGATTTGGTCTGTAAAGTTAATAACAAGTGCTTGTTCTGGTTCGTCTTCTGAATCTTTAACTAAAGAAATACCTGTTCTATTGACTTTAAAAAAGCTAGAAACACTTGGAATTGATAGCGTCTTTTTAACTTTATAAGCTGAACTAGAGTCACCGTAAATTGGCTCAATACCTTTATCTAGTTCAAGGTACATATAACTACGACTATCTTGAATTTTTATTTTTTCTGACGTGATGTAAATTCTACGTTGATGTTTGTCGGACTTTACATCAAATTTGTATTTGTATTCACCGTTGCTACCTTTGCCACTGAGTGGCTGAATCAAGGTTAAGTTTTCTTTTATGCTTTCAAGTTCAACCGGATGAGTTGCGTTTAATGTTGCAACTACCTTATGGCTATTTGTTACTTGTGGGTCTTGATAAAGTTCAAACGAGGCTAAGCTCATTTTAAAACGAGGTGTAGTAAAGCTAGTACTGTCGTTATTTAATAAAAGGTCAGGTTTAAAAATAGAGGCATCAAAACTAACAGTATATTTTTTGCCAGCAGGCCAATCTTGTTTTGGTTGAAATTTAAGACTATCTTCTTCATTCCAACGCCAAACACCCGCAACCTCTGGGGTCATTGTTATGCCACTTGTGATCTCTTTACCTAACAGCTCTAATTTAGCAACAGAACGTGATACTTCTTCATTTTTATTGTTTCTAGACTTGCTAGGCTTAAATCTTATGTATACCGCTTCTGGGTGTAATGTTTCACTATTATAACGAGTGAGTCCTGGACCAGTGTTACTGATTGTATAACTAACAGGTTGAGGTAACGAAAGGTAATAATTATAACCAATTACAGCTAATGTCACTAAAACCACAACAGAGATAACGGTCTTTTTAAATCGTTTAATGTAACCAACAATAAAAGTCCAAGACGGTTTAAACCATTTAGGTTTCTTCAGTGTAATAATGTCTAAGATACTTAAAATAGGTAATACAACAGCAAAAATACTGGCAAAAATAGCCACCCCCTTTAATGCCATTTCAGGACCCGAGGTGAATAAAATAATAATCCCCAAAATAGCCGCCAACAAAATAGCAACAAAACCGCCAAATAAGAATTGCTTGCCTACAAACCCGAGAAATTTAAGTACCTTTAAATTAAATACTTTTGATAACAAAGAAACCTTCTTGTCTTTATCTTGTTCATCCATTGGACATTAACCTTATATGTTAGTTCTACGTATTAGTTTGGTAATTTTGCGTTGTTAGTAAATCAGTGTCATACATTCAATAATGTTTTAGTTACATCATTAGCGAGTGTTCGTAAAATGGCGTATCCATTAATGTTTCAACTGTGTACTTTCTATTGTTATTAAGCAATTAGTGTATGGGATCATTGGTAAAAGTTGATTTTGCGTTAACCGTAACGTCAACCCACTCTCATCTAGCTTAATAGGCCGCAAATACTATAATAAAATGAGTAAGTTAACTAGTAGGGTAATCCCCTAGTCATACCTGAAAAAAACAATTTGAATTAACCATTCGTGTTTAGTAAAAAAAATGCCACCTATTGAAAGTGACATTTAAATATTTGAACTCTAAAATAACCTAGATTATTGATATTTTATATAATGTTTTTTTAAACTGCATTAGGTAAAGAGTATTTAAATATACGCTTTAATACGCCAGAATACTGAGTTGAGAAACTTCCGGTATTATAAGGTAATTGATACTTTTTAAATACTTCCTGAACCTGTGGCGCAACGTCTTGGTAACGAGAAGATGGTAAGTCAGGGAATAAATGATGCTCTATTTGAAAGCTCAAATGCCCTGTCATTAAATGAAACGCTTTGCCACCTTGAATATTTGAAGATCCCAGCGCTTGACGGTAATACCATTGTCCACGAGTCTCATTCTCAATAGACGCTTCTGTAAACGTATGCACGTGTTCGGTAAAGTGACCACAAAATATAATGGTTGAAGTCCATAAATTACGTAACAAGTTGGCAATTAAATTACCTACTAACACCCACAAAAATAATGGGCCAGCAATCAATGGGAAAAACACATAATCTTTAATTATTTGGCGTGTGGCTTTACTAAAAAATCGATGTTTTAATTCAGAATGTGGAACTCGTTGATCTCGCCCGGCTTTCTTCTTACCAAAGAAAACACGTTCAGCCGCTAGTTCGTGATAAGCAATGCCCCACTGAAATAGTAAGCTTAAATTAATGTAAGTAATAAACTGCCAAAGATTTTTAACTTTCCATTTAAAGTCGTTAGATAAACGTAAAAGTCCGTAACCGAAATCACGATCTTTACCTATTACATTAGTATAAGTGTGGTGTTCAAAGTTATGCACTCGGTTCCAACTTTTACCATCACAGGCAATATCCCACTCATAACTTTGTGAGTTAATGTGTTTATCATTCATCCAGTCGTATTGACCGTGCATAACATTATGGCCAATTTCCATATTGTCTAAAATTTTTGATGTCGCCAATAATAAAATACCAACTACCCAAAGTGCAGGATGAATTAATCCAGTTAATAACATTAAGCGGCCTGTCCAACCACAGTAACGTTGCCAACGAATAACACGACGAATATAGTCGGCGTCTTTCTTACCTACTTTTGCCATAGTATTTTGCTTTATAGAATCAAGCTCTTGAGCAAATTGATCGTAATTCATTTGAGTCATATTGACATCTCCAAGTCGCTTAATGGCTGTGAAATACACAGCTGTATAATTTGTTCACCACTGTCTGACACATCGCCAGTAAGCAAGTTTTTTACAAGCCCACTCTTTTTAGTACAGTGACATTGATGACATACACCAATTCCGCAACCACGTATCACTGGCGCGTTTTGGCTTTCTAATTGTATTAACAGGTTTTGTTGGTTAGATGCCGTAAAAGCGTTGCCATTTAACGTAACAGTTACTTCTATTTCTGTCGCTGAATCATCATTAACTATTGGAGCTAATGAGAAATGCTCTTGATAGAAATTAGCGCCAGCATCTTTACTTAACGTTTCAATATCAGACATTAAACCTTGAGGTCCACAGCAATAAACATCTGAGTTAGCCAGTAAAGTTAATGGCTGTGATTTATGTTCACTGCGAGTCATAAGGTCAAATGTAAAATGAGAATGCTGTTTTGCTAATGACTCTAATTGCTCAACAAATTGATGTTCATTCAATGGCGCAATATAACGTAAATACATTGGGCTGTTAGTTGCAGAGATATGCTCTGACAACATTGACATCATTGGAGTGATACCTGAACCACCTGCAAGCATAACAATAGGATTTTCCAATGGCTTATTTGACTGTTGAAATACAAACTCACCTTGTGCCGCTGAAATATTTACCCAGCTATTAATAGTGAGTTCATCCGCTAACTGTGGTGTAAAACGCCCTAATTCATTTGTCTTAATCACTAAAGTAATCGTTTTATCTTTAGCATATTGCTCAGGACTAGAGGCTATTGTAAAAATACGCGTTAGCAAACGACCATTAAATTCTGCTGTCAATTCAATATGTTGACCCGCTTTATGTGCCTTCCACTGGTGCTGAGGTTGCAATGTAATATGTACAAAGCTACCAATAGTTTTAGTAACGTTAAGAACTTGAGCGCGATATAAACCCTGACGCCATGCAGGTTTTACTCGCTGTATCACTGGTTCAAAATAACCAGAAAAAGCACTATGGTGTGAAAACCATAAACTTAGTTTGTTTAAAGTTGTAGATAACATAATTTGAGAGTACACCTGTACGCTGAAGTTTGAGCGCACAAGTGTACGCTTAAATTATTAAAAATCAATACTCTATATTTAACATTAATTATTGTTTTTTATGTTTGAAAAAATAAGATACACGCTACATCAAAATAGTTAAGTGCATGTTATTAATAGCTTTAATAACTAGATTCAGCTGAAATAGATTTGATGTAGAGGTTTAACGTGGGTGTTTATGGATATGCTTATAGATGCAATTACAGAAAGATTATTGCTATTTATTGCTATGAATAAAAAAGCTTTGGCTAAGTTTACAATACCAAGCCAAAACTATTTATCTATTCTCTAATTAACGTTAACTAAATTAACTTAGATGTTAAAAACAAGATTTTTACTTATATTATTAATATAAATCTTTAATTCTAGTAGTAAAATCAGAAAAACTACGTGTCATTTTATGACCTGATTTTACTGTTAATGTATTACCGTTTAATGAAAACTCGCTTTTTGTGTCTTCAAAGCTCGCTTTTGGTAGCACTTGAATGTCAGTCAGTTTAGCCAATTCTTCTTTATAATCTTCATCTGCTGCACAAATTTTACTAATAGATTCTAAAACCGCAACAGTACGCTCGCCTGAATGGCCGATAACCCATTCACTTTTGTACTTCTCACTTTTTAATGTCTCTTTGTTTGTAGAGATCATTGTTTTGTATTCATCCCAGTTTACAGTAACGTTTAATGATGAATTACCACACGCTGTTTTCACATTGGTCACTTCTTCTGCAATTTTTGCATCAACAGCTCGTATCGCTTTTTTATCTTTTACAGCAGCAAAAGTCGTAGAGCTAAATACCGTACTAAGTAAGGTAACAGCAATACCTGCTAATATTTTATTTTTCATTTTATTTCCTCTAAACATTTAATGATTAATTTTTGCTAAGTGTCTTTCAAATATTTTTACTTTGCTGAGTATTGTTTCCTTCTTTACTTCCCTAACACATTAAATGCGTCGTCCACTAAAGACACTAGTAATAACTCGCCTGAAGGGTCTACTCTAAATAGTCCGTACTTTGCAGCTTCAAGCTCAAGGCCTTTGCCCTCTTCAAAGAAGTAAGCATTGGTAGCTATTTTTATTCTGCCACTGCGCTCTCTAAACTTAGCCGGTATAAGTTCAGCGTTTTCATTATCAAGGATATTACTTTTATCATAAGCAGTTTTAGTCACTTTTATAAATGAGCCAACTCGATTTTCATCGAGTGTTAGTTGTGCAAAACCGTCAAAAACATTCTCTTCAACATTTGATTTAAGCTCACTATGGCGATAATGACTGAGGCCTTTTTCAATTTCACTGGCAATGGCAAAACGCAGCGCCATATAATCGCCTTGCATTAAAGATCGGGGATCAACCGGAGCTAATTGCAAATAAACAATTTGACCATTTTCTAACAATTGTTCTTTTTTATAAATAGACCAATTCACCACGCCAAGAACTAAAACCAAGGTAATAACGGCAACTAATTTACGCATGCTCAACTCCTTGTGCATCAGCTTTATCAAGAATTGATTTTTCAGTCTCAGACCAAAAACGTACAAGGGCAAATCGAGTCATTAACATTAAAATTCCAACTAGGAATAATATGGCAGATTTATACAATAAGGTTTGTTCCATCGTATAATAATAAACCGAGCAAAAACCTAATAATGCGATGATCCCTATTCCCATCATCACTCGATTAGAACGAGAAAAACCAAGTATAATAATAACAACCGCCGCCGAGAAACCAGTCGCTTTAATAGTTAATAAACAAAACAATAAAGCCGCGCCGAGCGCTAACATAGTCGGCTTAGTTGGTAATCTTCTTTGAACGGTTTTTTCCATATATGGAATGACTTTCCAGATACTAAACATAATGGCAAATACAAATAAGCCTTGGGAAACTCTATATGGAAAATAAAACAAAGGTTCTATATCACTAGATAAAACCGTAAAAAGCCATAAATCGAGTTCAGTTACACAATGTATGGTTAACCAGAACAAAGTTAGCCCATAAACCAAGCCACTGACTTTTTGGTAAGACTTAGTCGTTTTAAATTCACGTGTGTACAAGACAACAAGCAGTACCAGCACAACTGAACTAACCACATAAGGAATGCCTATTACTTGAAAGCCAACTTCAAATGAGATTGCAGCAAAAGCCGAAGAAAAAACACGATGAACAAAATTAGGCATGATCACAGCTAATAGCGCATGGAAAACACCGACAACAAGCCAACTATCAGGCTCTCTCTCACCAACAATGGAAAAAACAACCAAAACTTGCCCTGCTAAACTAATGGCTAACCCTACATGCTCAAAAAATTCATTTTTAGGTATGCGTATTATAAAATACGCTACAACAACGAGAAGCCCACCGACAATGCCAACAATAGCTTGTTCATCAAATAGCTCAGCCATTAACAAACCGACAAACCCTAAGAAAAATACAGCGCCCACCCAACCAGAAATAGCCAATAGCGTTTTAATATACCAAGACGATGTTAACGGTTGCGACTGAATGTCGTCATCATCATTGTTTTTCATGAGTCCTGCATTTTTTAACTTAGCTAATAATGAATTACTCTGACTCATGTTGAACTTCCTTTTTAACCTGTTCTTGCAATGGCTCTTGTTCGCCCCTGTCTTGCTCAAATGATTTTACTTTAGTCGACTTTTGCACTGAATTAAGCCACCAAGCAGAACAAGCACCAAGACCTACGATAATTAACGCTAGCAACAAAAATGCACTTATGATTTCACTACCATTAAATAAAAGATTTATAAATAATGTGGCGATCAGCATAATTCCAGACAAACAACCAATGGCTAATATAAACAGTTCAACGCTTTTAACGCGATACACCCAATAACCTAACCCCATACAAATTACCCACATAGGTACGGCTAAATTGCTCAGCATATTGCCTTCGCTCACTGAAATTATCGCAAGAATTGTAATTAAAATGGCCACAGTTACAGTTATAAATCGCATAGAAAAACCATCTTGTAACCATTTACACTTTACACTGGCCAGCTGCCATACAATTAAGCTGACAAAATTAATGGCAAACAAGCCCCATAAAATACTATCTTGAACGTCATGTAGGAAAAACAAGCCGTTATGCGCATCGATATACAAAATAAAAGCGACGTTAATTAGGATTATGGATATTAACCACAACACTGAAAATCTTGCTGTCATTGTCCAAGGTAGAATTAAACAAGCCCAAATAAAGAATAGCTGCCAAGGATCGGCTCCTGTTTGATAAGTTTGACCAAACAGTGCTAACAAAACCCCCACTAAAATAGCAGAGACTGTGATAGATGCTTTTGCCAACAAGGATTCTTTTTTTAATATTAGGTAGGAAATTACAGCCGCGACTAAGCTCACCTCAACCAAAGCAAATTTTGCAAAGCGGCCGAATTCAAGCCAGTTAAAGGCAATAAAGAAAAGTACAGAAAGGCCAAGCGCAATACTGCCAGTCCACAAACATAATTGATTTAAGAAGGTTAACCAACGTGAATCGTTTGGGATAATGTTAGCCAGAGTAACGGCCTGCTCTAGGTTTTCATCCGTTACTACATTACTTTCAATGAGATCAATCAACTCATTACGATGTGAGTCCATCACACATTCCTTATGAATAAACGTTATTAACAAAAAGTCATTAACCCAAGTGGTTAAGAAGAACTTGCTAACAAAAGCTGTTAATAATCGTTTCTAAAAAAACTAAAATGAGTAGAGTGTATTTAACAACGGCTACTTTATATTAACTACAGTGAAATTAGAAGTTTTTGAGGGTATGGTGTATTAATTCAATCACTTGAACCGTGTATTGCAATAGTTGTGACTGACTTAACTGAGTTGTTGAAATACTCCTCTCTTACTTTAAGGTAAGCAGGATCCGTAAAGAATCCATCCATCATTTCCTTACTTGGAAAATCAATTGTGAAAACACGATTAATCGGCTTTTCTGTTTTTGAAATTAAAACATCACTGACTTTAAAATCGAAACCAAAACTACCACCAAAGGTTTTAAGAATTGGGATCATATTTTCACGGTATTGTTGATATACCTCATCATCAAAAACCTCCACCCCCATAATTCTTTCAAAAGACATACATACTCCAAACTAAATAAAACAGGACATTCTAAACATATCAGCACTTACACATGGAATAAATATTTAGCTGAGCTAAACCGAATAAGGACTATGTATTCTTCCTACGAGTTAATTTTTGACCAAACAGCTAATTCATTTCCACTTGGTTCTGTAAATTCAAATCTACGACCGCCTGGAAATGAAAAAATAGGTTTTGTTATTTTACCACCAGCTAATTCGACATTAGACTGGGATAATTCAAGATCATTACTTAGTAATACTAACAAAGCAGAGCCATTAGCAACGGTTGCCGTTAATTCAGATTTATAAAAACCACCATCAATACCTTGGTTTGTAAATGCAGTGTAGTCAGGTCCAAAGTCTTCAAATGACCAACCAAACGCCGTCTCAAAAAATAGCTTTGTTGCTGGGATATTAGTCGCTGGAAATTCTACATAATTTAGTTTTTCATTCTGAGTCATTGGTTAAATACGCCTTAGTTAACTTACTCGTTATACTTTGCTGGCACGTATCGATAATGCCCTGTAATTTTATAATTAAATAGCATATCTTCAATTTCAGGACCGCTACCAATATTATGAACTATCATAGGGTTACCTGTTTTTGGATTAATACGGTCTATCACGATACCAATATGAGGAAGATTTCCCGACACCATCCAAGTCACTATATCGCCTGTCTTATAATCACTTGGAACCGCAGATGTTGTTAATACCAAACCATGTCGAGTAAAGAACGTTTGTAAATTAGGCACCCTTCTGTGATCAATATTCTTATCAGGGCTTTTTAAGCCCCACATTCGCTTAGACGGATATAACAAAAAATTATCACGCATATCTTCATGAACAAGTTGTTGTAAGTCCGTACCTATTGCTCGGTAAGAACGAATAACCACGTCAGTACAAACACCTATATTTTTAGGTACATCCCCATTTGGATAGCCAATAGATAAATAAGCACCATCATAAGTTACCTGATGAGTTGTTCTTTCTACTGAAGCTGCCACTATATCTTGCTCAAATACAGTTGCAGCAACTGGAGTTGCTATAAAAGCGGTTAATATAAAAAAAGCGAATAAAAACCAATTGATAAAGTACTTCATATTTTCCTTATAGAACGAGCTCTTTGCTGATATTTAAGATCTGGGTAATCTTGTTTGAATTGGCTTTTGATTAAATCCTGCTATTTATTTTTAAATAGTACAACTTGCCCTCGGCCATTTTCTTTTGCTTGATACATAGTGTTATCTGCATTCACCATAAGTTCATGTAATGCTTCTCCATGGCTAGGACCAATAACGACACCAATACTGGCACTAATATCACAACTATTTTTATCCGTTACTTTAATTGGCAGCTCAATATCCTGTAACATTTGTTGAGCTTGGGCCATAACTTGTTTTTGATCAAATGATTCAATTTGACGAGCAATCAAAAATTCATCTCCCCCCCACCGAATACAAATATCTGTTTTGAAGTTAAATCGATTTTTTATACGTCTGGCCACTTCAGTTAATACTTTGTCGCCAGCTTCATGACCAAAATTATCATTTACCGGTTTAAACTTATCTAAATCAATCATCATTAACACTAAGTTACGATCATTTTGGATACATTCAGATAGCGCGTTATTGAGTTCTCTTTCTCCAGAACGTCTATTTAACAAATAAGTTAATACGTCATGATCCGCTTCAAATCGAGTTTGGAATTCTTTTTCTGCACGTTCAGTTACGTCATGTAAAATAACTTCAATCAGGGTTTCTTGATTTTCGCGCAATGTATTACGTTGCTCTGATAATTTAGCGAATAAGCAATGTATCCACTTTGTTTGTGTTCCAATTGTGCATTCGATGTCTAAAGTATACTGCTCTGCATTTTCCTTATCTCTGATCACATGTAGCAACTCTTGTAATTTTTCAGAATTGTTTAATAAAACAGGAAAATTAAGTGAGGATAATTCAGTCTCACCTTTGACCAAAAAATGGGATTTAAATGCGGGATTGTAGGTTGTGATCATGTTTTGTTCATTAAGCAAGCAGATACCTGCGCTGGCTTGTTCAAAAATCAATCTAAAACGAGACTCTAGCTCTTCTGTTTTTGTTCTTAATTCCCTTTCATTACGGATAGTCTGTTGTAATGCATGCATTAAGGAGTTAATACCAGTTATCAGTCGACTTATTTCACCTTTACCACGCTTTTTTACACTCAGCATTTGCATTGTTTGTGGCATATTTGGATCTATTTTAGCAAAATCATCTGTTAATTTTTGTAGCGGTCTACTTAATTGTTTGTGTACAACAATGGACACAAAAAAGATGATAATAATAGAATGAACCATCATTAATAACACTTCTTTTTCACTGGCCTTTTGTGCTTGCTGCTGAATATAAATATCATCAGGGTATAAGGTTAATATACCTATTTGAGTGTCAGGTATAAAAGGATGCATAAGCTGAATTGATACAGGCTCAGATACGTTATTTATATCACCTTGAGTAAGCAGCATTTCTGAGTCACCGGATAAGGTAACCCCTTTAACTAGATCATTACTTAATAAGCCCGTAGTGATCTCTGCGCCAAGCTCAGAATCGACTAAATAGGCAGAAATAGCCGCTGTTTTTTGTATTGTTTCAGCAAGTTGTTTAACCAAAGAATAATTAGTGGTTTTCTTTTCTTCTAACCCTGATATATAAGAAAAAAGTGACGTAATCAACGACACTAACAAAGCCATGATCGTAATTGAAAATGCAACTCTAACGTAAAGCTTTTGACTAATTCTCATTTAATCTATACACCACTTTAACTGAATCCGTTACTTCTGATCCTGGAATATAGGCAATTGCTGATTCAGACATTTTCAAATGACTAAGTATTTCATTAATTGACGCCATTGACTCAGGAGGTTTAGCGCGTCCAGAGAATAATAGTCTAGCCCAATATGCGTTAATTTTTCGTTCATTCTGATCAACCAGTCTCAAATAAAAATCATTTTTTAATTGTGATTGTTTTGCTAAATCTAAAGGTTTAGCGCTTTTACCATCAGGAAACGTTATATAACGGCCCATATAAATATCGATTACTTCTCTTTTAGATAGTTCGCTTATACTATTAGCTTTACTGACAACCACCACTATATCTTGCCCATGACTAGATAAACTAAATAATAAAAGAGGTAAGATACTAAGTTTTATTAACTTCATGGTTAAAATACCATATTAGCGCTAAAACTAACTAAATTAACATTATGCTCAAGGTCTACTTGAGATAAGTCTTTAAGATCCCATAAACCAGCACCTGATGACTTAATAATATAATGGTCTGCTTGTATTTTAAACACTAGCTTATCTGAGTAATACCATTTAGCACCTAAATTAACACTTTCTTGATCCGCACTACTGCGTTTTATTGCTAAGTCTGTATTTGCAATTAATGTATATATCGCTTGAGACTGGGCCTCGGGTAAATAAGATAATGACTCTGGTATGACAATCTTTGGAGTGTTTTTCTTATTTTTGGCTGTTGAAACACCGCCAAAATAAGTCATTTCATTAACTCGATAACCAACACTTAAGTAAGCACTGGTGTTAGATGGAATGACAGTCCAATCCGACGTTGCAGATCCTAACTCAGCTTGAATTAACCAATGAGTATCGTCGTAGGCGACACCTAATGCTGAATAATTTATTTTATGGTGCTGATATTCAAACCCATGAGCAAATTCAGCAGCCTGAGGCCAAACTCCCGTTGAAGCAACAGAATTTAAGCCATCAATTAAATAATCAAAAGGAGCCGATTTAAAATTTGAAATATCAGTTCTGGATGCCGAAGCCCTAAAAGTCCATGCACTTTTTATATATACAGCGCTAGCCGTATATAAATCATCAAATGTAACGGCTAGTGTTTCATTTCCGGCTATTAATTTAGGCGTTGTTTGGCCAACAGAAAACTTAATTCGTAAAAAGCCATTATTAATTTGATTATTATATTCAACATCAACTCCGTCATAATGACCTGCGGTTGAAGCAAAAGAATAGTATGCATGTGGAGGCCTAGCCCATAGGTATGCGTAACCTACATGATTGTACTCAGATATAAGATAAAGATCGCTATTAAGCCTACCCGCCCTAAATATCCAATTACGTTGTGGACGATAACGTATAAATGCTAATTCTAAAAAATTATCAAAAGACTTAATTGAGCGATCTTGGTATATAGCTTGAACAACTGCGTCCCAATTATTATTTATGGTTATGTTCGCTTGACCACCAAGTAGAGAATCTCGCCTAAATGAAAAGCCTGCCTCACTAGCATTTAGATAGTTAGAGCTAAAACCAATATCAGGATCATCGCTGTAGCTCATTGTTAAAGTAGCAAAACCACTAAAATCAACATCTAGGTCATCTGCTTTGATCGGACTTGATACAAAAATCATAACAACTGCACATAACAAAATGTACTTAACTAACATGAATGCCTCATTTATATCCAAGTTTAATTTAGGGCTGCTTAATTATCTCAGCAATCAAAACAGCTTTGACCATCGGACTATAGTTCATATTGAAGCTTTATATCAAAAACTCAATAAACCTATTTATTACTCACCCCCTACTTAGTCTAGTTTACCGGTATTCATAAACAAGTTTGCTCTGTTTTTAATAGATTAAACTAATAATTTAGAGGAGAGATACTACCATAAGTTCCAATTCCTGGGTAAGAGCTTGATTAAACCACCAAGACTCAGAGAAAAGCGAATAATTAAAGTGAGTTTCTATGTTAAAGATGATTGAAAATCAACTGTTCTGACCCTATTGGTTTAAAAGCTTAAGCAAGTAATCGAGCTTGTAACCATGATGAGATATCCGCGAGTTGCTCTGGTAATACAGAATGTTCCATTGGATAGCTTTGCCAAGTTACATTATATTTAGCAGCATTAAGTAAATGGTTTGCTATTTTACCTGCACTGATAGGAACAACACCGTCCTGCTCACCATGATTTTGCAAAATAGGAGTATCTGCATTAGCGCTATGGCATTGCTCTGGTAGTTTATCTGCTGTCGGTAAATAACACGACAGCGCTAAAATACCTGCCAAGCTATGTTCAAAACGTAAAGCAGTAAATAAACTCAAAACACCACCTTGACTAAAGCCGGCTAAAACAATCTTTTTTGCAGGTATGCCAGAGTCAATTTGCTCTTGAATTAAGTCCTTAACCAGTTTCTCAGACGTTAACACACCTTCTATATCAGCACGATTATGTAAATCCATACTTTTAATGTCATACCAAGAACGCATTACATAACCTTGATTTATCGTAACCGCTTGCTCTGGGGCGTGAGGAAAAACAAAACGAATTCCATGGTTTTCCGGTAAAGCTAATACTGGCACAATTGGAGCAAATCCAGCACCTGAGTCTCCTAATCCATGTAACCATATTACACAGGAAGTCGCTGGGGATTTTGGTTCAATAGTAATTCGTTCAAGTAACGTTGTTGGCATAAAATTCAATAATTAATTTGTTAATCAAGGCTACATAATAGCAATGCTTGGTGCTCGTGGCAAAACGGACGAACTTTGCTTTACTCTTAAAGCCCCCACACATTTTAGATCTTTAAAAAAGGTACGCTTCACTCTATGGATACTTATTGATTAGCACCAACAGAATATAAAACTCTCAAGGCAAAGGTTAAGATTTTATATATCATGGGTTATTACTAGTGCAGAGTGAGTTAAGTCAACAATTAACAAAGCTTCCGCGTCCAGCCACCCCCTTAGTTACATCCTTGTAGGTAACAAAGAACAAGGTGTCTTGGTTGATCCCTTCGGACAGCGTTTGTTTGGTATAAATACGGCCTCATAACATAATTTAGGTAGAGCAATTACACCTCACATGTTCTAAGTTATCTAAATACCAAACAATTCGCTGCAAAAACAAACTCGAAAGATCAACAGGCCCTAAATTCAAAAAATAAAAAAACCGATTAACATAAAGCTAATCAGTTTTAATTTTGCAACTTATGGTTAAAGACTAACTAGTTTTAAAGAATCCAACTTCTTTATTTAGTTTTTCTGCCAATTTATCTAACGCAATAGTTGCAGCATTATTTTGTTCTAACGAATGTACTGTTTGTTTGTTGATATCATCAATTTGCGCCATAACATCGTTAATTGAACCAATAACGACAACTTGCTCAGTCGCTGTATCTGAAACTAAACTTGCATTTTTAAACGAATTATTAGCATTGTCACCGATTTCTTGTAACAACTTCATTGCATCTTGTGTCTTAGTTTGACCATCTTGAACTTTAGGTAAGGTATCCTGCATTACCGTTACCGCAGTTGAGGTTTCTTGCTGAACCTCTTCAATAGTTGATTGAATTTGACTGGTTGCCTCACCAGTACGTAAAGCAAGTTGTCTTACTTCATCGGCAACTACCGCAAAGCCACGACCAGTTTCACCAGCACGAGCCGCTTCTATAGCTGCATTCAAGGCTAATAAGTTGGTTTGGTCTGAAATACCGTTGATCACATTAGTAATGCCGCCAATTTGAATAGTTAACGCTTCTAATTTACTAATTTGCTCTACAGCCTGTGTAACGATATTTGCTACGTTTTGCATTGCTTCTACGCTTAAAGACATAGACTCAAGTCCATTATTTGCCCTTTCCACCATACGTTGTGCGTTTGTTTTATTTTTAGAAGCCGTTTCTGCTATATCTGTAATGTTGGCTTGAATATCATTCAGGTTTTCACTAGTGCTTACGGTTAATTTATCTTGTTCATGAGCCAATAATATTATGTCTTTAGACCCTTTAGTAACCACTGTAGATTGTACTTTCAAGTCATTTGACGCACCTGTAATTTCAAGCATTGTATGTCTTAAACGTTCCTGCATTTTAGCCATTGTACACATCATACTATTTTCACATGGCGTGACAAATGGCTGGACCAAGTTACCTTGGGCTATTTGGGACAACGCCTCAGCCGCAACTTTAGGCTCTGCACCAAGTGAATTTTTAAAGCTGTTAGCTATAATGTAGGCAATTAAAATAGACAGGGCTAATGCACTAACCGTTAATACCAACATAGTAGTTTTAAACGTTGATGCGTTTTCTAAAATTTCTTTAGTTGTAATAATATTTTTACTTTCTTCTAAATCAATAAACGAATTAATGGTACTAAGCCATTCTACAAACAGTTGACTACCACCGTTTTTTAACAACATTAAACCGTCGTTATTTGGCATCCCATTTTGAGTTTTAATGACATTTAGAATTAAGAGTTCGGTTTTTTGTTGAATTTGTTCAAGCTGCTGTAGTATCGAATTCTCTTCACTACTAAACTCGATGCCAGATACTTTCATTGCTTCCATGTTTTTTTGTGATACCTGGTAAAACTCAGCTAATTCATTGATATTGTTAATATGTATATTTGCTTCTTCTGGACTACTTGATGTTGCCAAATCACGAATAGCGATAGCACGGTCATGAACACTGCCACGAAAATTAATCGCATTACGTTGCTTAACTACATTAATGTTCGTCATTGTAGTTAGAGAACTACCGATCATATTAACTCGGTAAATACCTACGGTAGTAAGTATTATCATAAGCAAAGTAGTAATACTAAACCCTATCAGTAAACGATTATTAATACTGATGTTATTTAAAAAATTCATTTTATTTCCAATTTAAAGTGGGCGAATTAAGTCATTCCAAAGATGAGATGCTTGTTGTAATACTTATACTTATTTTGTTTCTATTTTTGCTAATATGCTGGAATATAGTGATACACAAAAAGGGACTATGTAGGTAAGGATAACTTTAAACCAGTTCAGCTCTGCAGCATCAAAAAAAGCCTCTCCTTGATTGATTAAGGTCAAAATTGTTCCAACAACAATACTGATAATAACGGCGGTTTTAATTTGTTTTTTAGTGATAGCTGTACTGATGTTCAATGATTGCTCGATAGTTTGTTGAATTGCCCCCATTCACTTTAGGTTAAAACTGTGGCTTTTGTAAACCTACTAATCATTCTTTTATATTCAATTTCGTTTTGAAAGTTAAATCAAAGTGGCTATGAGCCATTAAATATAGAATTTAACAACCTGTGTAATAGTGAATTACTTTTATTTAATTTGCTCTTCCCCCCTTTTAATTTCCGGTAAAGCACCAACCATATAAGTAGAAGTTAACTTTATTCATTAACTTAATTATTTTATTGCCAAGATTTTGATTTTAATATCTATTTCTTGACTGATTTTTGAAATTAGATTTTTAAACTAACCATAAACTAAATACTAAGAAGGATATAACTACTTCTTTGTTTAGTAGGAGACTAATGTTATGAAATATAAAAATGTAACTGTGGCTGGAAGTGGTGTTTTAGGGTATCAAATTGCTTTTCAGTCGGCCTTTCATGGGTTTAATGTAACGGTTTATGACATCAACGATGATATTTTGGAAAAGGCAAAAACAAAATTTCAAACGTTAAGTGAGGCGTTTAAAGTAGATTTAAATGCAACTCAAGAGCAACTAGATCAGGCATATAAAAATTTAACTTACACGTCGGATTTGAAAGAGTCCGTTAAAAATGCGGATCTGCTCATTGAGGCGGTTCCTGAAAGTCCTGAGATAAAAATAGATTTCTATCAAAAGTTAGCTCAAGTTGCTCCAGCAAAAACAATTTTTGCAACCAATTCGTCAACCCTTCTTCCGAGCCAATTAGCCGACGCCACAGGAAGACCAACTCAGTTTGTAGCCTTGCATTTTGCTAATAATATTTGGACCCATAATACAGCCGAAATAATGGGTCACCCGACAACAGACCCTAAGGTGTTTGAGGAAGTAGTGGAGTTTGGTAAAGCAATAGGAATGTTGACCTTACCACTAAACAAAGAGCAGCCTGGATATATTTTAAATTCACTGTTAGTGCCTTTACTATCAGCTGGCTTGGATTTACTTATCAAAGAAGTTGCAACACCTGAAACAATTGATAAAACATGGATGAAAGCCACAGGCGCCCCAATTGGGCCATTTGCAATATTAGATACGGTTGGTATTACAACTGCATATAATATTAATCAATTATCAGCAGCCAAAACAAAAGATCCACTTAAAATTAAAACAGTAGAGTACTTAAAAGAAAACTTTATTGATAAAAATAAACTAGGTGTTTCTACTGGTGAAGGTTTTTATAGATACCCAAACCCTGCTTACTTGGAACCTGATTTTTTAAAGTAAAGAATTAATCGCAGAGCAAAAAAGGATCAGAGTGATATTAAATAAAAATAATATAACTCTGATCCTTTCATTTCTTAGCAGCATTAAACAAAGTGTTGCATCGCTTTAGAATTTGTAGCTAAGAGCTAATTTTACTAACTGTCTATCTGTGCGTTGCTAGATTTATAAACTTCGAATTTGACTAAAAGCGGTTGACGATCAAATTTGTAGAGGTAGAAATAGTACCTAGGCTCAAAAATACCAGAGATTTCTGTTTTATGGTGAAGTACATAAGCATTAGACTCCCCCATTGTTCTTAAATATGACTCCATTTGAGTATTTAGCTGTTTAATATCTACTGTAGAAATATACTTCCTCAGCAATATGTTTAAATAAATTTAACATTGCCATATATAACTCTGTTAATTATTGCCCAATCAATCTTTGATTTTTAGGATAAAAAATACCATGAACTATCCCAGTATATTGAGGGCTACTAATATCACTAAGAGAGACTGAAATTCGTGATTTATTGGCTACCATTACAGCATCGCCCGTCGATTTAATAGAAACCCCAGCCATATCTAAACGACTACCACTTATTAACATTACATTATGACCAGATATATTTGCATTAGTTATAGTGGCAACAGAGCCTTTAAATTCTATTTGATTATCTTTATTAGCAAAACTCAGGTTTTCAATATTAACTACCGAGTCTATGAATTTAAAGCTATCTGCACTGATGTTAATCAATTTAATATTGTCGCAATCGTCCATTACAATTTCATCATAATGACCAGAATAGGTTTTATTACGTAACCCTTTACAATTTAAAACACCTTGATTTTCACCTGTATTTGGCAAAGTATATTTATCGGTTATCGGCTGGTTAAGAGCTATTTCTAAAGCTCTCATAAACTCCACATTATGACTTTTCATTGGCACATGCGCCGCACCTTGAATCACTTGTAAACGGGCATTACGCATTTGCTTATAAAGTACTTTACCGGTACGAATTGGTGCAACATTATCTTCATCCCCCCAAATAATATTAACGGGTAAACTGATCTGACTAACGGCTTGACTAAAGTCCTCTTCAACCAAACTCAATGCCGCATTCATATTATTTGAATCTGACACTAACAAATTCCATGCATAATCATTATTTTGTAAAAAATCGGTTAACAAAGAGCTTTTGGTCGTAACTTCTATCATTGATGAGCTAAATTTATTTGCTCCATCAATTAATTTTTGAATAGGTGCTGGTATATAATCGCCAAACTCAAAAGATGCAATGTGCTTAATAAAGGCCGACTTTTCTAATAAACCAGCAGCATCCACCAAAATCAGCTGTTCAACAGAGTTTTCATATAACTCAGTATAACGTAGAGCAATTGCGCCCCCCATAGAGTGACCAATAACAATCGACTTTCTATTAGTGTATTTTTTACTAATAGCGTCTATAACATGGGCATAATTGGTGGGTAAGAAACGTCCTCTGGAACCTGAAGAAAGCGCAAAACCTGGAAGGTCCATGGCTATTACACGATAATTTTTGGCAAGGGTTGGAATAACACTAAACCAATCTTTCATCCCTAACTGGCCAAGTCCATGAATCAAAATAATAGGAGGGTTAATTCGGTCACCAGCCTCTAATACAGCAACTTCACTATTAAAGACAGGCTCATTAAAATAAGATAACTGCCAATTTTCGTCAGGCAGAGAAGTAATGGGTGTAGGTTCAACAGCTGCTTGTGCTTGTTGTTGGCAAGAGTAAGTTAATACCATCAATAACAACATATACATTGAGACTCGTCTTAGCATCCTTCATCCTTAAAATGTTTATAACAACATATTTTTGTTGCTTAGATAATATTAACTTTGTTAGTTCATCTAAGCCAGAACTTACTTAAATTACCTTATAAATAAACAGTTTGAGTAGCAGGGTCTAATACCAACTTTCGTATTTATAATTAATTTACTAACGGTCTAACTCTGTGCGTTACTAGATTTTTTTAAGTCAAATAGCTTGATTAACCCCAAAAGAAATTAAGGTAAAGAAAAATATAACTAAATTATTATCCTCCCGCGTCCCCTAACCTACTTTCTTTAGAGCAGAGTTTAACTAACTTCATTAATTGGCTTAATTGTAATTCAACCATTATTTTTACAGCCAACTATTTATAAGCAAAGCTGCGTAATACCATTTACTGTAAATAATGAAATTGAAAATACATAGCAATTAAAGGGCTTTAGAGAATAATTGAAGCAGCTTAAGTTCCATTCAAACATTATATTAATTCTGATAAACAAATATTGCTGTCCGTTTATCAGAATTTTTAACGACCAATTTATGTATGTGAAATAAACAAGAACTAGATTAAAAATGAGCGCCAGCCAAGATTTAAGGCGTCCATTATTAATGCGTTTGTTAGGTGCCGTTGTAAAAGTAATTTCTATAATTTAGAAGTGGTACTTTATAGACCTGAATTTTAACTTTCCCACTCGATGGACAATCTTTTTGGCATCTTACTTCAACGTTATTTACCGCTTCAATATATTGCTCGGAGGTAGAGTCAATTTTTACTATCATTCGATAAACGGGTTTATTAGATACTACTTTTTTTATCTTTTTTACGACCATGGCTTCTACTGAATACATGTATATTCCGCGAAAGTAAAAATTATCTAAAACCAGAGTAAAAACAACTATTGTAATTAAAGTGAGTATTGAAAACTTAATTTTCGATTTAGTAACGGAATTCAATTAGACACCTAACGAGGCTGTAGAATTTCTCATTCTCAGCCAATTCTTGTTACAAGCCATTTGTCACCACTCTTTGACCGCAATGAATGCAAACAATAGAGCCTGAAAACCAACGCCATACAACTTTATCCCAACTACCACTAGATACAGGATGTGGCGTTTTAAAACCTTGAACAATAAGACACTTATTACAATGTGGGCAACGATTAAAAAACGCTAGAACAATATGAAGTACAACAGAAACAGAGAAAGCACCAAAAATATAAATCAAATGACTAGCGCTTGCATTTGGTTCTGAGAAAACTTTTCCGTAGCCTAAAGATACAAAGAATACGATCAGTAAAGTCCAAGCGATAAAAACGCTTAATACATCAAGTTTCCTGACAATTGAATTCTGCACCGAAATTCCCTATGGCTTATAACGCCTGAATAATGTGTGAGCTAGTTTGGCAGTTTTATTGCGTTGTTTGCAACTAAAAATGACAAACTAAAGTGAATCACTATTCATTCTCTTGTTAGCATTTACCAGTGCTTGTCTTCATGCCACCCAACTGTACATTTTAATCCCCAAAACATAAAACCTCCACCACAAACCCAAGACGGCTTGAGTTGTATCCATATAACTTCGTTATTAATATAGCCAAAGGCGACGGATGGTTCATCCATTATTCCTGACTCTAAATATGCTGAACCTTTACCATTGGATTTAGAAATAAAGTTTGAATCGAAACTAGATAAATAGTTCTCTAGTCCCTTATTTGAGCTGAGTGTTAAATGAAATTTTTCTTTCTGATTTTCAGAGGACTTATAATCGTATACTAAAATCGGAGAAGACAGTATTGCAGCTGGTACTAAAATGGGAGACAAGAGTATTGCAAATACAACAGTTCCTACTGCCCCATTGTTTTTTCGGTTTTTTTCTTCTTCATTTACACTTTTTAAATTGGTTAGAAAATTAGGGTTATTATTGTTTTTAACATTTAAATTAAATTTAGATAAGCACTCCACTACATCCAGCTTTTCGTGGTGTGGGAATAAAGTACACTTTCTAATTTCAGGCCAGTAAAATTGATCTCGGGATATTTCTGAGCTAGCTAATAATCGACCGCTCTCTGTTAACAGCTCGATATATCTATCCTTATCCTCAATCTCATATGTAAAATAAGAATATTTTTTATCGTTAATTAAATAATCTAGTCTGAATTGGTAACTGTTACTAAGAGTTTTGAAATCATGGCTATCTTTAGCTTCATTTATATCTTTTAAGGAAACTGTATTTGACGCACACCCACTAAGCACAAGTAATATAAAAACAAGTTTAGAATATTTCACCATAATCTCAGTAAATGCTAACGAGGCTGTAGAATTACTCCAACAGCCCAAATTGATAAAAATCGAGTTCTTGCAACAAATTCTAAGCGCTTTTCTTCCACTAGGTAATGCATTTGGAACCCACAAAATCGGCCGTTTTTCTTAAAAAAGAATTATTCTACGGCCTCAACGCCCTGTTAACAGGCAAAAAATAGTTGGTTAAAATTAGCGACGTAGGAGCAAAACCAACTGTTTTTTGTCCTTGTTTAACAGCTTGTTATGCTACTAAAACTCTTTAAATTGCATGTTACTAAAAAACTCTTCTGCGTTTTTAGTTAGCTCAGGGTGCTCCTTGCCTTGAAAGTGACGAAGAGAATATTCCGTATGTACGCCAACAGATTTTTTAAAAGGATGTATGCAATTATACCCAAGATACTCTATCTGCATTACGGCTGATTTATTACCATCGATTTTGGCATTGTTATCTTGAGAAATTGTTCTGTGCTTTACGCATGTTGCACCATTAAGGTTTACTAACTCTTCGGTGTTTTCTTTAAGTTCGAACCTGCCGATATCTGGTGAGGATGCTCTATGTTTAACCACGAGTGAAAGAAATGCTTCATCTGAAGGGAATTCTGGTAATTGATAAAGCGACATATTTATAACGCCACTACTGTTATCTGTTAGCTTAGTCCCAAGAGCAACCTGATAGCCAGTTGAGGTAATAACAGACCAACTACCATTCTTAGGTGATAACGAAGAAACACCATAAATATTAACAGGTGTACCTGAATTAAGTTTATGGGAAGTTGCTGCGCATGAAGTCACAAACAACAACGAAGTCATAATAATGGTTAGTTTAAACACCGAACTCTCCTTGTAGCATAACGCCGTTTTAAGCGGCAAATTGCAGTTGGCTAAAATAAGTGAGGCACGAACAAAAAGCCAACTGTAATTTGTCCGTCTTGAAAACCCTTGTTAGCAGTACTGTACTCAAACTGTTTTATAACTCTTTGAGCATAAAGTATTTACAGCCCGTTTTAGGGTACCCTTCTTGAACCCACTGAGTTTTATAACCATGCTTTTCATAAAATGGCATTGCTTGAAAGTTAAGTGTATCTAATAGACATTTAACACACCCACGCTTTTTACCTGCCTCTTCAATTGCTTTAAGGAGCTTACTACCAATATTTTGACCCCGCAGTTCATCTGAAACCCACAAGGTATCTAATAATAGCCAATCACCAAATGACCGAGCTGCTGCACCAGCAATAACTTCATCTTGATCATTTTTAATTTGTACTGCTAAAGGAGTTCTTTCACTTACTTCCCAGTTAGCCCAGTTAAAATCATCAATTTTTTTATCTAGATAATCGATTAGTTCTTGTTTCGGGTTTTCTAATACTTCGATGTTCATTGATACTCCGATTTATCTTGTACTGCTAACAATTTAATAGTGCGCAAATTGCGCATATTTCTGATTTGCAATCGCGCACTTTTCTGAATGAGTTATTTTTAACAAAGTTAATAACTATTTGCCAGCATTATTAAAATATAAGCCGTTAACTTTATAAGTAAGATAAAAGTGCGTAATTTGCGCATTTTCTTGAATATGGGGTAAACCCTACTGCAACTGTATATACATACAGTTTATTTAGGAGGAGCTTTATGAAAACACGTTCACCATTTTTTGAACTCTATTGCTGATCACATGCGTAGCCGACATTACTCGCTTAGAACCGTTGAAATCTATTTAAAATGGATAAGTTCTTATATTCGCTTTCATGATAAACGTCACCCAGCATCGATGGGAAATAATGAGGTGACAACTTATCTGGATCATATCGTACTAAAAGGTAATGTATCGCCTCGGACTCAAGCAACGGCGTTGAATTCTTTGGTCTTTTTATATAAACACATCATTAAGAATGAACTTTCATTAAATTTAGAATTTGTTCGGTCAAAGAAACAGCCAAAATTACCTGTGGTGATGACGCCAGATGAAGTAAAACAACTGATGAGTCATTTATCTAAGCGATATTATTTAATTGCAGGATTAATGTACGGTAGTGGTTTGCGAGTGATGGAAGCTGTGCAGCTTAGGGTAAAAGACATTGATTTTGACTATAAATGTATTCAAGTTTGGAATGGTAAAGGGAACAAGCATCGAATTGTTACACTAGCTACTGAGTTGATCCCATTACTTAGGAATCAAATTATGCAGGTTGGGGAGTATCTAGAGCTGGATATAAAAAATGAGCAATATGCAGGTGTTTGGATGCACGAGATAGAGCGACTCAGGAGACAAAGCCGAGAATAACTATATCGACACAAATTTTACTTATTCTCACACCTCTAACATAGCTCTGAACTAATCAATTCATTAATACAATTGGTATAAGCCCTTTAAGTAAAATTTTCTAGCATGTTATTAGATTGAACTGTGTTATTGATTAAGCCCTGGACTAAAAAACAAAAACCAGCCGTAGCTGGTTTTTTAATATTTAAACACTGGAAATCTAAACAATAACAGCCTAAACGCCTGCTGTTGCCTTTTTAGCTAACTCTGTGATCTCTGACCAGCGTTTGCCTTTAATAACGTCATCTGGACATAACCAAGAGCCGCCACAACACATAACGTTAGATAGTGACAAATAATCTTTGTAGTTAGCTGGGTTAATGCCACCTGTTGGGCAAAAACGAACATTTGGAAATGGACCGCCAATAGATTTTAACGACTGTACACCACCAGATGCTTCTGCTGGGAAAAATTTAAAGTGTGAGTAACCTCTATCTAATCCAGTCATAAGCTCAGAAATGGACGCGATACCAGGGATTAATGCAATAGAGCCTGCATTAGCAGCTTCCAATAACTCAGGTGTTAAACCTGGGCTAATAGCAAATTTAGCGCCGGCTTCTGTTACTTGTCTTAACTGCTCTGCATTAGTAACGGTTCCTGCACCAATTATGGCGTCTGGGCAATGCGTGGCAATTTCACGTATTACATCAAGTGCTGCAGCTGTACGCAAAGTCACTTCTAATACTTTAATGCCACCGGCCATTAATGCTTCAGCGATTGGAACCGCATCTTCAACGTGCTCAATAACTAATACTGGCACTACAGGACCTGCTGCGAATACTTCTGCTGAGTCGATTAACCAATTACGTTCTGCCATTTTAAACCCTTTTAAACTTTTCTTATTATGAGGTTGTTCCAGTTAAGGAACCCTAATTAAATTTCTTGTTGTAAATACGCAGCACAACCAATTAATCCAGGTTGTTCTTCTGTTACAACGTATACAGGAACTGTTTTTATTATTTTTCCAAAACGTCCTTTTGCATCAAAACGAGCTCTAAATTCACTTGTCTTAATATATTCAATAAATCTTGGTACTACGCCGCCAGCAATGAATACACCGCCATAGGTCATTAACGTTAGTGCTAAATTACCACCAAAGCTACCTAAGATACGACAAAAAACATCGAGTGTTTTAACCGCTAATTGGTCGGTTCCTTCAATTGCATGTTTGGTAATGTCTGCTGGTTCATAATCTTTTGCTGTTTCATTATTCATGGCACACAAAGATTGATAAATTTGTACTAAACCTAAGCCTGACAATACTTGCTCTGCTGAAACTCGAGCGTATTTCTTTTGTAATTCTTTTAAAATTTCAATTTCATCGCTGTCTATTGGAGAAAAGTCGACGTGTCCGCCCTCGCCTCCAACTGGGATCCATTTGTTTTCTGCATGGATTAAATTGGCAACGCCAAGTCCTGTACCTGCACCAAAAATCGCAATTGGCGCATTAGGTATAGCATCTTGCCCACCAATTTGTACTAACTTATCTTTTGCTATATTTGGCACTGACATAGCTATCGCTGTAAAGTCATTGATAACAATTAGCTTTTTCAAACCAAATTGTTTTGTCACCGCCGCTTGTGAAAAACACCAATGATTGTTGGTTAAATTAACTTCATCGCTAACAACCGGGCAAGCAACATCAAGACATGCATACTCAAATTCTTGTTTTGAATCTTGTTTATATTGGCTAATTGCACCATCTACATTGTCAAAATCTTTACACTGGTAAGACAAAATATTGGATATGGAAAGTGTTTCCATATCCGCAATACCAAGTCGAATATTAGTGCCGCCAATATCGGCAACTAATGCTTTAATAGTCATACTTTAAATCCACGATTAAATCGAATTATGCTTCATGAAAAACGCAAGATGCGCCTTCTTCTGGCGTTGTCATTGCTTGACGTAATCCGTTAAACAATTCACGTCCCATGCCTTCACGATCTTCTGTTAAATCTTTAACAGTAACGATTCGTTTTGCCAATTCTTCTTCACTTACATGAAGGTGGACAATATTTTTCTCTGCACAAATTTCGATAATGTCGCCATTTTGTACTTTTGCGATCAAGCCGCCATCTAGCGCTTCTGGATATAAATGGATAGCCGCAGGTACTTTTCCTGATGCACCAGACATACGACCGTCTGTAACCAAAGCAACACTAAAGCCTTTATCTTGTAATACACTCAAAGGAGGCGTTAGTTTATGCAACTCAGGCATACCAACCGCTCTTGGCCCTTGATAACGAACCACAACAACACAATCTTTATCTAAGTCGCCAGCATTAAATGCCGCGTCTATGTCATGTTGACTTTCAAATACAACTGCTGGTGCTTTAACGGTTGCCTTACCTGGACGTAGAGACGATGTTTTAATAACAGCGCGACCTAAGTTACCCGATAATGCAGAAAGACCACCGTCAGCTTTAAACGGTTTTTCAATCGTTGCTAATACTTCTGAATCTAGTGCTTTATCAGGACCGTCAACCCACATTAGTTTACCGTCACGAACAATAGGCTCTTGTGTGTATTTATCTAACCCTTCACCACAAATAGTCGTTACATCGTTGTGTAAGAAACCACCACGTAGTAATTCTTTAATTAGATATGCCATGCCGCCAGCTGCTTGGAAGTGATTAATATCAGCTTCACCATTTGGATAAATCTTAGCGATTAAAGGCGTAACTGAAGATAACGCATCAAAGTCATCCCAATTAACTAAAATGCCAGCCGCTTTCGCCATTGCCACTAAGTGCATTGTATGATTAGTTGAGCCGCCAGTTGCTAATAATGCAACTATGCCGTTAACCACTGATTTTTCATCAACAATGTGGCCAACAGGTCGGTACTCAGTACCTAAATCTGTAATTCTGGTTGCTTGAACTGACGCAGCATCTGTTAATGCATCACGTAATTCTGTACCTGGATTAACAAATGACGCTCCCGGTAAATGTAATCCCATTACTTCAACAACAAGTTGATTTGAGTTAGCAGTTCCGTAGAACGTACAAGTACCCGCTGAATGATAAGATTTAGACTCAGACTCTAATAATTCATCACGACCAACTTTACCTTGTGCGTATAACTGACGGATACGTGCTTTTTCTTTATTTGGAATGCCTGATTCCATAGGACCAGCTGGAATAAAGATAAATGGTAAGTGACCAAATGTTAATGCAGACATCACTAAGCCTGGGACAATTTTGTCACAAATACCTAACATTATACCGCTATCAAACATGTTATGAGATAAACCAACCGCTGCACTCATGGCAATAACATCACGACTCATTAAGCTCAAATCCATTCCTGGTTGACCTTGTGTAACGCCGTCACACATGGCAGGAACGCCGCCTGCAAACTGAGCAACAGAACCTACGTTCTCAATCGCTTTTTTTATCTTAGCTGGATAAACTTCATAAGGTTGGTGTGCTGAAAGCATGTCGTTATAAGAAGAGATAATGCCAACATTGGCTTTAGTTAGCTGGGTTAAATCTTTTTTCTCTTGTGTACTACAAGCAGCAAAACCATGAGCTAAGTTACCACAAGAAAGAATGCCACGATGTGGTCCTTTTAAACGTGCTTTTTCAATTTTGGCTAAATACGCAGCTCTTGATACTTTGCTACGCTCAATGATTGTGTTTGTTACTTCTTGAATGACTGAATTCATAATTATCTCCAAAGCTAAGTCAGGTTATTTGGTGGTTGCTAACATCACAGACATAGGCACAACTGACTGATTTAGGAATGCACGTATAGGTGCTTGTTTTTCGTCACTGCCTGCAGCAACGTCTAATAATACGGTTTCTTTACTTTCACCGACTAAGTGTAGATAAAGTTGTTTTGAATTTAACAACGCAGACTTAGTAAACGTCATACGTTGATGTGGCGCCGTCGTTGGCTCGGTGGCCATAATGTCTTTGCTGGTTGTTAACGCTTCATCTAACTGAGCGCAACATGGGAAAATTGAAGCTGTGTGTCCGTCTTCTCCCATACCTAAAATAACAACATCAAATGGACGTTTAAAAGTATCAAACTTAGCACTAACGGCTGCTTGGGCCTCAAACGCATCTTTATGTTCGGTTTTCATACCAACAAAGTTTGCAACACTGGCTTTATTGATTAATAACGCGCTGTTAACCATGGCTTCATTGGAAGCAGGATCGGATAACTCAACCCAACGGTCATCAACTAATGCAATATTAACCTTGTTCCACTCAATGTCTTTGTTACTCAACATTAAGAACATAGGTTTAGGCGTATTTCCGCCAGATACTAATAAAGTGGCGCTGCCATTTTCATTAATACCAGCTTGTAACTTATCTGCAATTTCTTGTGAAAACTCTTCATTTAATGATGTCGAATTTTCAAACTTTCTAATTTTTGCTTTCATATTTGTCCGTTGCTTCTATTTGGCTAATATTTATTTTTGAACAAAAGGTGAGATTATTCATCCCACTCACGTTCATCTCTTGCCAACATAGCAATAGACGCAACAGGCCCCCAAGAGCCAGCTGAATATGGTTTAGGTAATTCGTTAGAACGTTTCCATGAATCTAAAATCCCATCGACCCAAGTCCATGCTGTTTCAACTTCATCACGACGAACAAACAGAGATTGATTACCTAGCATAGCTTCTAGGATAAGACGTTCGTATGCATCGGCAATACGGTCGTTTTTAAAGGTTTCTGAGAAACTTAAATCAAGCTTAGTTTGTTGCAGTTCCATTTGCTCACCTAGGCCAGGCACTTTATTCAACAAGTGAATTTCAATACCTTCATCTGGTTGCAAACGAATAATTAATTTATTGGCTGGCAAATCTTTGTAGGTATCTTTAAAGATATTGTGCGGTAACTTTTTAAAGTGAATCGCAATTTCAGTACCTTTAATAGGCAAACGTTTACCTGTACGCAAATAGAATGGTACACCAGCCCAACGCCAGTTATCGATATCAACACGAATAGACGCAAACGTTTCTGTTTTACTTTGAGTATTCGCACCTTCCTCTTCTAAATAACCAGGTACTGCTTGACCATTTACAAAGCCAGACGTGTATTGACCACGCACTGTTTTTTGCTGGTAGTTTTGTTCTGTAATTGGACGTAATGCTTTTAATACTTTTAATTTTTCATCACGGATACTGTCAGCGCTCACATCAACCGGAGGCTCCATCGCTAATAACGATAGGATTTGTAATAAATGGTTTTGTACCATGTCACGCATTTGACCTGCGTCATCGTAATAACCCCAACGCCCTTCTACACCCACTTCTTCTGCAACGGTAATTTGCACATGATCAATACACTCATGATCCCAGTTGTTGGTGAATATTGCATTGGCAAAACGCAGTACTAAAAGGTTAAGTACGGTTTCTTTACCTAAGTAATGGTCAATACGATAAATTTGGTTTTCGTTAAAATATTCTGCAATTTTGTCATTAATAACTTTTGAAGACTCTAAACAATGACCAATTGGTTTTTCAACCACAACACGAGTTTCGTCAATCACTAATCCAGCAGAGTGTAGGCCACTACAAATATCGCCAAATACAGATGGTGGTGTAGAGAAGTAATTAACTAAGGTTCTGTTTTCTAAATCAACTAACGCTTTTATTCCTTGGTAATCTTCAGCCTTGGTCATATCTGCTTGGCAATAACTTAGTCTTGCGATAAATTTATTTTTAGCCGTTTCATCTAAAATTTCTTTAACAAAACGCTCCAGGCTTTCAACAACTGCCGCTTGATATTCTTCGTGGCTAAAGTCTTGGCGGGCAACACCGATGATTTTAGTGTCGTCAGCAAGTAAGCCTGCTAATTCCAATTGATATAACGAAGGTAATAACTTTCGGCGTGCTAAATCACCATTAGTGCCAAATAACACTAAATCGCATGGCTTATGACTTAAATTTGTGGCCATTCAGATTCTCCAATAAACAAATTTGTATGATTAATTTGTAATTTAACTACATGTTTCCAATGCTAACTAACTATCTTGGTCTATGTAAACCTAAATTATGTAATTTTTTTACATTTTGAGTAAATTTTTAACTTATATTGTTGTTTTTAACTCGTAATTACATTCTAATGCTGAATATAACTTATTCAAAACTCGTTATTCGTTGAGCCATCTTCAATTTAACTAAATTCAAGATATTATGATAAAACTAAAATGATAGCCTTTTTTGATTAAAGACTACCACACAAAAAACAACTATATTAATGAGTTAGCTTAGTAAAGTTAAGGAAAAAGAATGAATATTCTTGAAAAAATAAATTCTCAAATTACCACATTCAGTAAATCTGAAAGAAAAGTAGCAGAAGTCATCATTGCTAACCCAGAACAAGCTATTCATTCAAGCATAGCTACATTAGCAAAAGTTGCTGATGTTAGTGAGCCAACGGTAAATAGATTCTGCCGTCGTTTAGACACTAAAGGTTTCCCAGACTTTAAATTGCATTTGGCTCAAGGCTTAGCCAATGGTACGCCTTACGTTAATCGTCACGTTGATGAAACCGACGGACCTGATGAATATTGCGCTAAAATTTTTGAATCTACCATGGCTGCGTTAGATATAGCTCATCGCAACTTAGATATTGGCCAGATTAATCGCGCTGTGGATATTTTAACTCAAGCTAAAAAAATCTCTTTCTTTGGTCTTGGCGCATCCGCTTCTGTAGCACAAGATGCACTAAATAAATTTTTCCGTTTTAATGTACCCGTAAACTGTTTTGAAGATATTGTTATGCAACGTATGAGCTGTATTAACAGTACAGATGGCGATGTTGTTGTGATCTTCTCACATACAGGTCGTACTAAACCGTTAGTAGAAATCGCTCAAATTGCTCGTCAAAACGATGCAACTGTAATTGGGTTAACAGCCAAAGACAGTCCGCTAGGTAAAGAATGTAATATGTGTATAAGCTCTGATGTACCTGAAGACACTGACTTATATATGCCAATGGCGTCTCGAATTGCTCAGCTAGTACTTGTGGATATTTTAGCAACTGGATTTACTTTAAGACGCGGTCCTAAATTCAGAGATAATCTGAAAAAAGTAAAAGACTCGCTAAGACCGTCTCGCTTTGAAAAGAAAGAAAATTTCAGCTAATGTAATAAAAAAAGCAGCCTAGGCTGCTTTTTTTATTAATGTGTTAATTTTTAATCACTTTAAGCAGTTTTTTCTTGTAATTTTATTAAATTGTCTCAAAATGTAATTAAATTACAAAAATATAAAATCAACGGAGTTTATAGTCGTCATGTCGAATATATTGAGAAGAACAAAAATAGTATCAACATTAGGTCCTGCAACGGACAAAGATGACGTTTTAGAGCAAATAATAAAAAGTGGCGTAAATGTCGTTCGTATGAACTTTTCTCATGGCTCAGCCGAAGATCATATTGAAAGAGCAAGACAAGTACGTGAAACTGCAAAAAAATTAAATACTTATGTTGCAATATTAGGTGACCTACAAGGTCCTAAAATTCGAGTTGCAAGATTTAAAGATACAAAAATCCATTTAGCCATTGGCGACAAATTTATTTTAGACGCTGAACTAGGTCGTGATGAAGGTGATCAAAACCAAGTTGGTATCGATTACAAAGAATTACCAAATGATGTAAACAACGGTGATCTTCTATTACTAGATGATGGTCGTGTTCAATTATTAGTGTTGTCAGTATCTGGTAGTAAAATATTCACTGAAGTAACGGTCGCTGGTCCACTTTCAAATAATAAAGGCATCAACCGTAAAGGCGGTGGCTTAACAGCTCCTGCACTTACTGACAAAGATAAAGCTGACATTCTTACTGCAGCAAAAATTGATGTTGAGTACCTTGCTATTTCTTTCCCACGCTCTGGTGCTGATTTAGATTATGCTCGTTCATTAGCACACGAAGCTGGTTTTAAACCACTTATAGTAGCAAAAGTAGAACGTGCTGAAACGGTAGCGACTGATGCAGCGATTGACGATATTGTACATGCGTCTGACGTTATCATGGTTGCCCGTGGTGACTTAGGTGTTGAAATTGGTGATGCAGAGTTAGTTGGTGTTCAGAAGAAACTAATTGCTCGTTCACGTCAGCTTAATAAAGCGGTTATCACAGCGACTCAAATGATGGAGTCAATGATCACAAGCCCGATGCCAACTCGTGCTGAAGTAATGGACGTATCAAATGCTGTATTAGATGGTACCGATGCCGTTATGTTATCTGCAGAAACAGCCGCTGGTGACTTCCCTGTTGAAACAGTAAAAGCAATGGCTAATGTATGTCTTGGTGCTGAAAAACACCCTACTGCACAAATTTCAAAACACCGTATGGAAAAAGTATTTGATGATGTATCTGAAGCAATTGCGATGTCTGCTATGTATGCAGCTAATCATATGGAAGGCATCAAAGCGATTGTGGCGTTAACTGAGTCTGGTGGTAGCGCTAAGTTATTATCACGTATCAGTTCATCTCTACCTATTTTTGCACTATCTCGTCACGAGAAAACATTAAATAAGAGTGCAATGTACCGTGGTGTATACCCAGTATTTTTTGACTCTACATTGTTTGATAATGAAGATACTCGTGAAGCGCTTAACACTTTGGTTCGTCAAGAAAGATTACAAAAAGGTGACCTAGTTATCGTTACTCATGGCGATAGTATGGAAACAATTGGTGCAACCAACACAGTAAAAATAATGACGGCTTAATGTCATTATTTTTTCAAATCAGCTGTCTTGTTTTAATTAAACACATTTAAGGACGAGACAGTTAAAACAAAAAAGCCTATTTATTAAATAGGCTTTTTTATTGCGTGTTTGGTTAACTTAACGCTAGATTAACTTTAGCTTAATTTAGTTTAATAATGAATTAAGCCCAATGGTGAATATGCTCTACTTTGCCATTATGCAAAATGATCTCACCCTTTTTAGCACTCAACCCATCTGCACTATAATTTAGTATAAAGCTAGCTTTGATAATTAACTTCTTGTTAAATCCTAATTTCCAGCTTTGCATCGGCACAGAAAGTAATTGAAGATGGTAACGCTCGCAATAACCTTTGGCTGCTGACTCAGCAATTTCTGCAAGTTTTCTAAATTGTAAAAATACAGCAACAATACAAGCGAAAAACATTATCAGCCATATGGTGGTTAAATCAAACATGCGTTATTTCCAATTTAGTTAAAGCCTAATAAACAAAAAGCGACTAACACTATATGCAGTCGCTTTTTATATTTTCAACTCAGTTCGGTTGCTGTTATGCAATTAACCTATCTGAGTTAAGCCTTTCATATAAGGAACCAATACAGATGGAACCGTTATAGTGCCATCTTCATTTTGGTAATTTTCTAATACGGCCACCAATGTACGGCCAACCGCTAAACCAGAACCATTTAATGTGTGTAACAGTTCAGGTTTTTTCGCGCCTTTAGCTCTAAAGCGAGCTTGCATACGACGCGCTTGGAAATCGCCCATGTTGCTACATGAAGAGATCTCACGGTAAGTATCTTGCGCTGGTAACCAAACATCTAAGTCGTAAGTTTTAGTGGCTCCAAAGCCCATATCACCAGTACATAAAATCACTTTACGGTATGGCAACTCAAGTTGTTGTAATACAGTTTCAGCATGATTAGTGAGTTGCTCAAGCGCTTCATTTGAATCTTCAGGTTTCACCATTTGCACTAATTCAACTTTATCAAATTGATGCTGACGAATAAGACCTTTAGTATCACGACCATAAGAACCCGCTTCAGAGCGGAAACATGGAGTATGAGCAGTTAATTTAACTGGTAACTCTGATTCATCAAAAATCACATCACGTGCAAAGTTAGTCAACGGAACTTCCGCAGTAGGGATTAAAGAAAGCTTGCGGCTATCTTGCTCACCTTCTTTGTCTGTTTGGCCTGAAATAGGTTTAGTATGAAATAAATCTTCTTCAAATTTAGGTAATTGACCTGTGCCTAATAAGCTTTCAGGGTTTACTAAATATGGAACAGAGGCTTCCATATATTCATGCTGCTCAGTATGTAAGTCCAACATAAATTGCGCTAGCGCACGATTTAACCTTGCGACTTGACCGCGCATAACCACAAAACGAGCACCGCTTAATTTAGCGCCCATTTCAAAATCTAAACCTTTACTTAGGCCTTCGCCTAATTCAACGTGATCTTTCACCTCAAAGCTAAATTGCTTAGGTGTGCCCCACTTTAAAATCTCAACGTTTTCATCTTCATTTTTACCAACCGGCACATCAAGCTGAGGCAAGTTAGGTACTTGTAATGCAATCGTATCTATTTCAGCTAATAACTCAGATAATTCTGCTTTAGCGGCATCTAGCTTGTCACCTAAGTCGGCAACGCTGGCTAGCAAAGGTTGAATGTCTTCGCCTTTAGCTTTGGCTTGGCCAATAGATTTAGATTTGGTATTACGTTCGTTTTGTAAATCTTGTGTGGCTGATTGTAGGTCTTTACGGCGTGTTTCTAACTCATTGAGTTTTGCAACATCCAATTCAAAGCCTCGAGTGGCTAAACGACTTGCAGCTTCATTAATGTCGTTACGAAAGAACTTTGGATCTAACATTTTTTAATAACCCTATAACTGATTTTTTTAATTAAACTCGACAATTTGAGTTCAGATTCAACTGTGTTTAAATCCCATCATTTGCATTCCAAGCCAAGCGGCAAAAACACAAACAACAACATTTAACGAAATATTTAATATGGCCTTAAACCAATCACCGTCCTGCAACAACAACAAGGTGTCTAATGAAAACGTAGAAAAGGTGGTAAATGCACCTAATAAACCTATTCCAAATAGCGATCGCCAAGGCAAGTCGGACATCATACCATGTTCAATTACGCTAAATAAGATCCCCATGAAAAATGAACCAATAACATTCACCAACAAAGTTGCGTAAGGAAAGCCTTTACCTAACAAGCTAACCATCAACATAGTTACGCCATAACGCATACTCGCACCTAACGCACCGCCAATAGCGACAAATATTAGATTGTTCATAGCACTGCCTTTTGAATATTTACTGCAAATAAACACGTTTGTTTAATATTAAGCATTGTCATCTAAGCCTTTTAGATAACGTAGCTTTTCAGCAATTTTCTTTTCTAAGCCCCGTTCGACTGGGTGATAGTATTCTGTACCATTCATTTGCTCTGGTAAATATTTTTCACCAGCGGCATACGCATTAGGTTCATCATGAGCGTAACGATATTCAGCGCCCTTACCCATGGTTTTCATTAACTCTGTTGGAGCATTGGTTAAATGGATTGGAACATCGTAACTCGGTAAACTTGCGGCATCTTGTTTCGCTTGATTAAAGGCTTTATAAACAGCGTTACTCTTTGGAGCGGCAGCCATATATAAGGTTGCTTGTGCAATTGCCCTTTCGCCTTCAGACGGACCAACACGGTGGAAAATATCCCACGCGTTTAAGCCTATTTCCATTGCCCTTGGATCAGCATTACCTATGTCTTCTGTTGCTATGGCTAATAACCGGCGTGCAACATATAAAGGGTCGCCTCCGCCGGCTAAAATTCGACAATACCAATACAAAGCAGCATCTGGAGCTGAGCCCCTAACAGACTTATGAAAGGCAGAGATTAAATCATAAAAATGATCGCCCCCTTTATCAAAGGTTGCCATTTGGTTGCCAGTGGCTTGTTCAATGATCTCATCGGTAATGACATTATCATCTGCAACTAAGTCACCACAGAGTTCGAGATAGTTTAGTAATTTACGAGCATCACCATTGGCTAAACCAATCAATAAGGTTCTATTTTGTTCCGATAGCTTAAGCTGTAATTTGCCAAGACCAAGCTCTTCGTCTGTTAATGCGCGGTCGACTAGTTCAACAAGATCGCTTGGTTCTATGGCTTTGAGGATATAAACACGAGCTCTAGATAAAATAGCGTTATTTAACTCAAAGGATGGATTTTCTGTCGTTGCGCCTATAAAGCTTACCGTGCCATCTTCTATAAAGGGTAAAAAAGCATCTTGCTGGCCTTTATTAAAACGATGAACTTCATCAACAAACAAAACGGTTTTTTTACCTGTTTGCTGTAATCGTTCTTTAGCTCGTTCAACCGTGGCTCTAATTTCTTTTACACCTGCACTAATAGCCGAAAGCTTTTCAACTTCCGCATCGCAGTACTGTGCAATAAGTTCTGCAAGTGTCGTTTTTCCGGTACCTGGAGGTCCCCATAAAATCATTGAATGGCAACGTTTGCCTTCAATCATTTTACGGATTGCTTTGCCCTCACCAACCAAATGTTTTTGTCCAACATATTGGTCTAAGGTTAAAGGCCGCATTCTTGCAGCTAATGGTTTTGTATCTGTTGGAGAAAAGTCAAAACCTATATTAGTGTGGTGAGACAAAATAAGTCCTACTGCCTCGGCGTTGCTTGCACCTGACGTTGATCATCTATTTCAATGTCTTCAGGTATTTCAAAGTCAAAACCAACGCTAAGTGATTTATTAAATGCTTGGTTTTTTAATATATAAGAACTGGTTTGTTGTGTTCTGTCGGTAATAACAATTTCATTTAATAAGAATTCGTCAAAATACACAGCCAGTTGACTTACCTGTGAGTCATTTTCATCTTTAGGTTTGATCATAAAACCTGACTCTAACTCAGTGATGGTAAATTTATTCCAAACTTCATCGTTTTGCGAAACCAATAGTGCAAATGGTGTCGTTGATACGGCATCTGCTGCATCAAAGATAGAAACTTGTTCTAAAAACGGATTAAACCACCATAAGGTTTCACCGTTAGATAATAAAAGCTCTTCCTCTGGTTCATTGATTTGCCAGATAAACTTACCCGGTTGTTTAAATACCAATTTGCCTGATGCACTATGAAGTAAGTTATTTTTTGTGTCTTTGACTTCCTGATTAAAGTCGGCAGTAAAGCCATCATAATCAGCTAATAACTTTCTAAGTTCAGTTTCAGAAGGTTCTGCTAACAGCGAAAAGCTGCTAGCGAAGCTAACGATTAAAGTCAGCAATATAACTATTTTTGTTATTTTCATTTATTAAAATTCTTCTTCAATGTTTTTAACTGGAGGCGGCGCTAATACTTCACGACCACCATTATTTGCAGCTTTAGTTACAATACCCATCATTTCCATTTGCTCAACAATACGAGCTGAACGGTTATAACCGATACGAAGTTTGCGTTGAATACTAGAAATTGAAACCTTACGAGTTTCAGTAATAAAGGCAACCGCTTCGTCGAATACTGGGTCAATCTCTTCCCCTTCCGCGGCTTCTGCTGCTTCGCCAGGCAACATGTTTTCGTCTGTCATCTCACCTTGCAAAATCTCTGCAATGTAATTTGGTTTTGCTTTCGATTTCCAATCATTAACCACGGCATGAACTTCATGATCATCTACAAATGCACCATGTACACGTGTTGGCACGCCAGATCCTGGTGGTAAATAAAGCATGTCACCCATACCAAGTAAGTTCTCTGCACCTTGCTGATCTAAGATAGTTCTTGAGTCGATTTTGGATGACACTTGGAATGCCATTCTTGTTGGAATGTTGGCTTTTATTAAGCCGGTTATTACATCAACAGATGGACGCTGTGTTGCTAAGACTAAATGGATACCAGCAGCACGAGCTTTTTGTGCGATACGAGCTATAAGCTCTTCTACTTTTTTACCAACAATCATCATCATGTCAGCAAATTCGTCGATAACAACTACAATTGCTGGAAGTTTTTCTAACGCTGGTTGACGGTCTGACATCTGATCTGACTTAACCCAAAGCGGATCTAAAATCGGATTTCCTTCAGCAATCGCTTTCGCCACTTTAGCGTTATAACCTTTTAAATTACGAACACCTAATGCAGACATTAGTTTATAACGACGCTCCATTTCACCAACACACCAACGTAATGCATTTGCTGCTTCTTTCATGTCAGTTACGACTTCTGAAAGTAAATGTGGAATACCTTCATAAACAGACAGTTCCAGCATCTTAGGATCTATCATGATCAAACGAACATCTTCAGGTGTTGATTTATACAACAAGCTTAAAATCATGGTATTTACACCAACCGACTTACCAGAGCCTGTTGTACCAGCAACTAATAAATGTGGCATTTTTGCCAAATCAACCGTAACCGCTTTACCTGCTATGTCTTTACCTAAAACCATAGTTAAAGGTGATTCTGAATTTTGGAAACTTGGGCTATTCATCACCTCAGATAAGCGAACAATTTGACGATGTTTGTTTGGTAATTCTAAACCAATAAACGACTTACCCGGTATAACCTCAACAACTCGAACACTTAATGCTGAAAGCGAACGTGCTAAATCTTTAGATAACGTTGTGATTTTACTTACTTTAATACCCGGCGCTAAATCCAATTCAAAACGGGTAATAACAGGACCTGGGAATACACCAACTACTTTAGCTTGGATATTAAAGTCTAATAGCTTGGCTTCAACCAATCTTGAAACTGCATCCAACTCTTCTTGTGAAACTGGATTTTCTATCTTATCTGGACGGTCTAATAAGTTTATTGACGGTAAGACTATAGGTTGAATTTCTTTTACTATTGGCGTTTTATTTTCTACTGCTGAAGTATCACGCTCAGGGGCACGTTGATGTGCAGCTTGCATTCCATCTAACGTGCTTTTAATGTCAGTAGTATGTAATTCATCATCAACACCTGAATAGGTAGGTTGTTGTTCATATTCATCAAATGACATTGGCATGTCGTCTTCAAGTGACACTTCATTTGCTGCTTTTGCAATATTATGTGTAGGCTCTGGAGTTTCAAAGTGAGAGTCTACCATGCCAGCGGCTTGAGAATTTTCAATTGAGATTTCATCATCGTCAATTGACCCAGTGTTTACTGATGCTGGTTTAATTGGATCGCTTGATATTGAATTTGTTGTTATTGATGGCAATACTCGCTCATCTAACACTTCATCTTTACTTGCTGTAGCACCGAAGAATTGATTTAAAAATGATTGTGAATTATTACTGTCTAGCTTCTCTGGAATCGTCGTTGTGTTATTAAGCTCTGCACTTTCAGAAGGTTCACCCGCTGAAGTTAAAGTAACACCACTGCTTTTTGTTTTATTATCTTGTTTTGATTTTTGAAAAGAACTACGTAATTTGGAATACAAGATCCCACTCAAAGTTAACGAATACTTACCTATGTTATCAATGACGTTAATCCAAGAGATGCCAGTCATTAGCGTTATGCCTATCATTACAAACGCTAATAGCACTAAAGTTGAGCCTGTAAAACCAATTACTGGTAACAACAAATAAGCGAAAACATCACCAATGATGCCACCTGAAGAAAAGTAATAAATGTCATCAAAGTTAATACTGCTTAACGTGGAAGCACCTATTATAAATAGAAAAATACCAATTAAACGTAAACCTAATGCTAAATAATCAATTTCAATTAAGTTATGAAATTTACGGAATAATAACCAACCCACTAAAGAAACCGCGATTGGCACAAAAAAGGCTAACCAACCAAAGGTGAATAATAAAATATCAGACAGCCAAGCACCAAAAGCCCCACCGCCATTTTTAATTAATTCATAGTTGCCCGTTTTACTCCAGCTAGGGTCGGCTGGATCAAAAGTAAATAGCGTGATTAAAATGAATATTGCGATAAGCCCAGCAATAAATAACCCGGCTTCTAATAATCGCTGAAATCCATTTAACATATTCGGTTGGTTCTCTGTCAAAATATACTCCGCACTCAATTTTTGTTTTATATGAAATATTCATTTGAGGCTGTAAAACTGTAGCAAATTTAATGATAAGAATCATTGCGTTTATGCTCTTTTACACAATTATTTGTAGATTATCTACTTGAATGGATTCAATATTTAAATATTAATTGGAATTGCCGTATTTGACTTCACTTCTTCCATCACCACATAAGTTCTACTGGCACTAACAGAAGGCAGTCTTAATAAGGTATCCCCCAATAATTTACGATACGACGCCATATTTTTAACTCGAGTTTTTAACAAATAATCAAAACTACCCGAGACTAAATGACATTCTAATATTTCATCAAACGTACTTACCGATCTTGAAAAGTCAGAAAATACGTCCTGTGCTGTTTTTTCTAAGGTTATTTCAACAAACACCAATAATGACGCACCGACTTTTTCAGCATTCACTACCGCTTTATAGCCTTCAATAATACCCTGCTTCTCTAATCTCTTCACGCGTTCCAAACAAGGTGTTGGGCTTAAACCAACCAACTTAGATAAATCTACATTAGAAACTCGACCATTTTTTTGCAATTCAATTAAAATGTTCTTATCAATACGATCCAGCGTTTTATTCATTTAACCACTCAGTAAGCAATAGGTAACAGAATAATATCCTGTAAAAGCTAAAAATACAGTATTTAATATTTATTACTTACACATATACTCGCATAAAATAAAATGCACATTACACTATGTTTGTGCCACGCAATTACAAATAACTATAAAAGGCAGACTTAAAATGATCGTTGGCGTACCTAAAGAAATTAAAAACCATGAATATCGTGTAGGTCTTACTCCTGCCTCTGCAAAAGAATTTGTTGCTCATGGGCACCAAGTTATTGTTGAAACAAATGCCGGTACGGCAATTGGTTTTACTGACGCACAATACGAAGAAGCTGGTGCAACTATCCTTGCAACTGCTGCTGACATATTCGCTCAAGCTGAAATGATCGTTAAAGTAAAAGAGCCACAACCTAACGAATGTAAAATGTTACGTGAAGGTCAAACTTTATATACTTACCTTCATTTGGCACCAGATCCTACTCAAACTGAATTGTTAGTTGCTTCAGGCTCTACCTGTATCGCTTACGAAACCGTAACTGATCATACTGGTGGATTACCTCTTCTTGCTCCTATGAGTGAAGTTGCAGGCCGTATGTCTATTCAAGCTGGTGCACATAACTTAGAAAAAGCCCAAGGCGGAAGCGGCACTTTATTAGGTGGCGTACCGGGTGTAGCGCCAGCTAAAGTATTAGTGTTAGGTGGCGGTGTTGTTGGTACAAACGCAGCTAAAATGGCGGTTGGTATGGGCGCAGATGTGACTATCTTAGATCGTTCTCTACCTCGTTTACGTCAATTAGACGATATCTTCAACGGTCGTGTAAAAACAGTATTTTCTACTGTTGATGCAATTGAAGAATACAGTGCAAACGCTGACTTAGTTATTGGTGCGGTATTAATTCCAGGTGCAGCAGCGCCTAAATTAATCAACAAAGCTCACATTGCAGCAATGAAACCAGGTTCTGTTGTTGTTGACGTTGCAATTGACCAAGGCGGTTGTTTTGAAACTGCAAAAGCAACGACTCACCAAGACCCTACTTATGTTATTGATGACGTTGTACATTACTGTGTTGCTAACATGCCAGGTGGTGTTGCTCGTACTTCAACTATCGCATTAAACAATGCAACATTGCCATTTGGTTTAGCACTTGCTAACAAAGGCCCTAAACGTGCAATGCTAGAAGACAAGCATTTATTAAATGGTCTTAACGTTCATAAAGGTAAAGTAACCTATAAAGCCGTTGTTGATGCATTAGGCGATACATTAAAATTAGAATATATGGATGCTGCTGCTGCATTAGAGCTGTAAGCTGTAAGCTGTAAGCTGTAAGCTGTAAGCTGTAAGTAGTATAAAAATCCTGTTTGTTAACGCAAACGGGATTTTTTTATGTTTATAACTTTGGATGTGTTTTCAAGTAAGAGAGCCCATTCCCTGTTTATGTGTTTCCATGAAAAACAGGCATAAAAAAACAGGCTATATAAACCTGTTCTTTACTGCTTGAATACCGTTATTTTTAAATCAACAGTTAATCTTCATCATTAACAAATTCTGGTTCAATGTCGTCTTCATCAAACACTGGCTCTTGAATAATGCGAATGCCAGGTTTAGCAATGATCTCTATATAAAAAGAGGTAGCGCCACCTTCAACGGCAGTATCAATAGATTTATTGATTTCGCTTAAACGGATAACTTCAGACGTTTCTTGAGTTAAACCAAACTTAACATCAAAATCCCAAAAATCTGCGTCTTTAGGTATTTGTTTATTACGTTCTCTTCTTAAGTATTTTTTTACATCATGTTTAACTGAGTCAACCATACGTGCTGGTTGGATTTTTGGGTGTACAAGTTCAAATGTTTTTTTCATGATATTCCTAAAAAGATAACGTTCAGATTGAGATCTGAGTAATGGCGTGCATGATACGCGAATAAATTGTAAAAGACATGAATTTACATGCCTTAAATACAATCAATGGAACAATAAATTAAATTACTATTGTTCCATTTATAGTACGAGCTAAAGTTAACCCCGTTATTTTACACCTAACTCACGTAAACGCTCTTGCAAGTATTCATCTGCAGTATAACGTTCTGATAAAACCACGTCGGCATTTGGGTGTAAAAACAAAGGTAAAGAAATACGAGATTTCGTTTTGTCTTGCCCTTCTGGATTGATCACTCGGTGAATGGTTGACGGATAATATCCACCAGACGCTTCTTGCAACATGTCACCAATATTAACAATTAAACAACCAAAATCACCAGGCACGTCATACCAAGTACCGTCTTTTAACTGAACTTGTAAACCACTAGCATTTGCCGCAGGCAAAATCGTTAAAAGGTTAATATCACCATGAGCTGCGGCTCGGATTGCACCGAGTTCTTCATCACCGGTAATTGGTGGATAATGTAAAATCCGCAATAATGTTCTTTCACTTTCGGCGATCATTTCAGATAAGGCAATTGAGAACTTTGCTGATACGTCCGCTGGAGAATATTTTTCAACCCAATCTAACAAGGTCGCCGCTAACGTATTAGCTTGTTGGTAATAATCAGCAAGCTGTTGCTTTAATTCTGCAGGAACTTGACCCCAAGGATAATAGTGAAAGTATTCTTTGATGTCTTTTAAACTGTTACCTTTGGCTGTTTCAGATACTGTAGTTGGGAAAAAACCATCTTGAGTTTCAACATTAAATTGATAATCAAATTTTTCATCTGATGCGAAGAAACCTGCCCAATTTTTATAAATAGATTCAAGTAATTCTTTTTGAATAGGATGATTTTTTAATACGCCAAAACCCGTTTCGTGTAACGAGGTAACAAATTCAAGAGCTGCGTTTTCAGCAGTATAATCGACAACAGATAACATAATTATATTCCAAGCTTAATTAACGGGCGAATTATAGAGGTTAATTAAGCAAAAGTAACTTTTATTATTTTGATCTTGGTTGTGATAATAAAAACCTTGTTCGGCAAATAAAAAAGCAGAATATAAATATTATATTCTGCTTGAACAAACAAAGGACATCTCTAAATTAGATTAAGGACTGTTTACCTTTGATTTTTTATTTATTGTCTTAGCTTTTTTCTAATTTATCTTGTGTTTTTAGTTCAAAATCAGACGCATCATGACGTTCATGTAGTTGCTCGTCTAGTTCGCCCCAACTTTTATTAACTTTAATACCGCGCTTAACCGCTGGTCGCTCGGCAATTTGATCAGCCCATCTCACTAAGTTTTTATAAGACTTAACATCTAGGAACTCAGCCGCTTCATACAAACCACCTTGGACTAACACACCATACCAAGGCCAAATTGCCATATCTGCGATAGTGTAATCATCACCACACATAAATTGATTGTTGGCTAAGTGTTTGTCTAATACGTCAAGCTGGCGTTTTACTTCCATCGTGAAGCGCTCTATTGGATATTCAAATTTCTCTGGTGCGTAAGCGTAAAAATGACCAAAACCACCGCCTAAAAACGGGCCACTGCCAACTTGCCAGAATAACCAAGATAAACACTTAGCTCTAGCAACTGACTCTGTTGGTAAAAAGGCATCAAACTTTTCAGCCAAGTGCATTAAAATTGCGCCAGATTCAAAGATAGGTGTATTGTCGCCAGTGCTGTTATCAACTAACGCTGGAATTTTAGAATTTGGATTAACATCAACAAAGCCAGAACCAAACTGGTCCCCTTCCATGATATTAACTAAATACGCGTCATATTCAGCGCCTTTAATGCCACGCTCCAATAACTCTTCTAACATTATGGTGACTTTGACGCCGTTTGGCGTAGCTAAAGAATATAACTGAAAAGGATGTTTGCCATGAGCTAATGGTTTTTCACTAGTAGCTCCTGAGATAGGACGATTAATATTGGCAAACTTACCGCCATTTTCACTATTCCACTTCCATACTTTCTCTGGTGTATATGTTTTATCTGTCATTATAAAAAGTCCTAATTAATGTACATTTATGTCATCTGTAAGTGAGGGTGAGAAAATGAAAAACAAGATATACCAATTATATTAATGAATTATTCACAGAGGTAGCAATTATAAATCATTAACTTTACATCTACGTTTTGTGTTCTGACCACGCACATCAGACAAAAGCAAAGCGATTAAAAATGGCTGTCCCTGTTATTCTTTAAAAATATTAAACGTTAATAATGAGAGATAAGTTTTAAAAGTTAAAGCTCTTAGATATTGCTAAAAGTTAGGATCACGCAGATGAAATTTAAAGTGAATAGAAATAACTAAAAAAACTGGCCTTTTAAAAAGCCAGTTTGGCGTAGAAAAATGAATTTATTTAAGCCCAATCCCGGCAATTACACTATCAATACAAAACTCAAGGCTGGCTTTATCAACACCAGAACGAGCCATTGACGCTGTGCCTTTTAGGATTGTAAATACAGCCATTGCATTTTCATAGGCTCTTTTGTCTAAGCCTAATTCAATAGACTCAGGATCTTCTTTGAATAAATCTATATATGCAGGTGGTGGAATTACATCAAATTCTTTAAGCATATTTTCAGCTTGCGTTGGTATTTCACCAGTGCTTACTTCTGAACGACAAAACGCTAAGTAGCAACCTTTCATATTATTAGGATCGCACTGTAAAGCTAGAGCCGTCATCATATAATTGCGTAAACGTTCTTTTAAAGGTAACTCTTTTATCGCAAGTAGCTCGCCGGTTGGCTCAATGATGGTATCAATATAAAGCTGGGTAGCTTTAATAAACAAGGCTTCTTTGTTACCAAACGCGCTATACATGCTTGGTTTATTAATACCCATCGTTTTAGTTAAATCGGCAAGAGATGAGCTGGCATAACCTTTTCGCCAAAAAACTTTCATTGCCGCATTTAGCGCTTCATCTTTATCGAATTGTCTTCTGGTTGTAGCCATTTTAGCTCTCAAGAACATAGTGGGATTGGGCAAATTATACCTTTCAGTAAGACTAAGTCAATTACTACTTAATCCCCATGTGACTAAGCTTAGACGTTTATTTTTATGACTATCAGTGGGGTCTATTTAACAGGAAAAAAATAAGTAAGAGATAACAGGTATTTAGTATCAATAGATAAAAAAACGCCAATCAATTGATTGGCGTTAAGTACTCTTTAGTTAATCCGCGTTAGCTTTAATTAAAATAACAATTTATAACCAAAGAACTTCGACGCCACTGTATTAATAAACACAATCGCTAAAATAACTGGAATATAGGTTTTTAATGCAATGTCAGAGTACTTAAGCAAAATACTGTGTTTTCCCTTCTCTAACCCTTCTGATAGCTCTTTATTGAAGTTAGCCATCTTCCAGCGATACATAACAAACAAACATATTAATAAACCATTTAATGGCAATATGGTGTCGTAAAATACATCGTAAATCACATCAAACATGGACTTAGATGCGCCAGCGTAATGAGTTAAGTTAGTAAGCCCCTCTGACATACCAAATGACATTGACGTTAATACCGTTAAGAACACCATGATCACAGCCAAGTAACCCAGTGATTTTTTACGGCTAACTTTTGCACCATCCATTAATGCTGAGTTTGGTACTTCAATAATAGATACCAAAGACGTAATAGCAGCAAAAAATACTAATAAGAAAAACACTGATGCAATTGCGCTTGCCCCAAAGTAACCAATGTCTGTTTGTAGTGACAAGAATATTTTTGGTAATAAAACAAAAATCAAATTAACTGATGATTCACTCAATTGGTCTGGGTCAACCATAGGGTTAAAGCTGAATATAGCAGGCATGATCATCAAGCCTGCAACAAAAGCCACACTTGTATCTGTTAACGCAACGAGTTTTGACGAGTCTGCAATATCTTGTTTTTTACTGATGTATGAGCCGTAAGTAACTAATATCCCCATACCTAATGACAAAGAAAAGAAAGCTTGTGATAAAGCTGAACTTATTACCGTACCGTTAATTTTAGAAAAGTCAGGGACTAAGTAAAAAGCTACACCAGCAAAGGCGTTATCTAATGTTAATACGTAGATAACCAATAATATTAAGAGAACAAATAACGAAGGCATTAGAATTTTTGCTGCGCGCTCAATCCCCTGCTTTACGCCACTCATTAAAATAACACCGGTAATGCCTACAACCGCTATCATGTAAATAAATAATGAATTGCTAGTAACAAATTTACCAAACATATCAGGGTCAGCTAAAGCAGCTAAGTCGCCAGTAACGGCGTGGTAAAGATAACCAAATATCCAAACTGTGATCACCATATAAAATAATGCGATCATAAATGGTGTTAATACACCTATCAATCCAGCTATCTTCCATTTGGTATCATTATTAGAGATACTTTTATATGCGCCAAGTGGGTCTTTATTGGTATGACGACCAACTGACATTTCTGCCATCATGATAGGTAAACAAATTAAGATCACGAATAATGCGTAAATAATTAAAAATGCACCTCCACCGTTTTTTGCGGCTGCCACTGGAAATCCAACTAGATTACCAATTCCTACAGCTGAGCCAGCTGCAGCTAAAATAAAACCAAGTTTTGAGGAAAAATGCTCTCTTTCAGCACTCATACAAGCTTCCTTTAAGTAAATGTTATTATTGTTATGAATAAATTTCTGCAGCGCATGCTAGCAAGTAATTTAAACTCTGTCTTCCTCTACACTTGATTTTCAGCTCAAATGTTGCAATATCCAGTTAAATAACAAAAATTAAATAACTCAAACAGGAATTATCTAAAAATGTATTACATGATCTGTTCACAAGATGTTGAAAATAGCCTAGCCTTAAGAATGCAAACACGAGAAAAGCATTTGGCTCGTTTGCATGAATTAACATCTCAAGGACGTTTATTACTTGCAGGGCCTTTACCAGCGGTTGATGCAGAAAATCCAGGTGAAGCTGGATTTACCGGTTCATTAGTGGTTGCTGAATTTGACTCGTTAGAAGATGCACAACAATGGGCTAATGCAGATCCATACCTTGATGCCGGTGTTTATGAAAGTTCGCTTGTTAAGCCTTTTAAAAAAGTATTTCCGTAAACATTTAACCCCAAATTAGTAGGGAATTAATATTGTCTTATAAAAAGTTTTTACTTCTTAGTGTATTAATATTTATTAATACAACAGCGCAAGCAGATACATTGAATGCAAATGATGTGAGTCGTTTTGATATACCTGAAGTTAAACATTGTCAGAGTAAGTTTTCCGACAATGTCACCTATTCCACTTGTTTGGATAGTGTTTTGTCTACTAAAAAACGAGAGTTAGAAACATGGCAAACAGATATGGAGACAAAAATCAGGGAAGTTACGGGTCGTAGAGATGCACTTTCTTTATTTGAAAAATCCAGTGAAGAGTTTGAGCAGTTTAAGAATAAAAACTGTAAATGGCAGTACTTAACATTTTTACCTGATGTTGAAAGTGCCGTTAATATGTCTAAAGAGTGTCAGGTTTATATGACAATCCAACGTATTAATGAGTTAAAACAATTAAGTAAGTTTGATTTTTATTAGCTTGTAAATATTTGCACTAGCCCTTTTAATTTCTAAATTAAAAGGGCTGATTTTATTACTGTCTTGCTGCCTACTCTTTTACCTTTCTGGTCATGGCAACATAAAAACCAATTAAGCCCAAAATAATGGCAACTAATGCGCTAACGTTAAATTCGCTTTTATTGTATAAACTGGCTATCAATATAAATAAACCGACACCAACCACACAAATTGAAAACACACCTAAAATGCCTTTCCCAGTTCTAATTGAACGATTTCTAAACTTATCAAATCCCATACTATTTGCCTCCAATCATGGTTGTAATTTTTTTTACCGTATTTAGGTTACGCCCAGTTGCTGGCTGCCCCAAACAAGACTCGATATTGGCCACTAACTTTGAGCGACCTATGCCCTCTGGTGCATGTAAATAAAATATATTATTTTCAACATAATAGGTTTCTGTGCTTGATAACCATTTATCTACATTGTCCATTTTTAGCTTTATATCCTGCTGACAAAAGTAAAAATGCACAAATTTACCTTCAAAACTCTGATATGGATTATTGGCTACAGACTTACTGAATTTATTGGCTTGGATAACAAAAGTGTTCGGTGTAAAACCAAACTGTTCTGTTATCAATGCTTTTATGTCGTGTTCTGGATTGGTGTCACTGTTTGACGTTAAAACAATATTACCCGTTTGAATGTAGGTTGAAATATTTTGATAACCACTGGCGGTTAAAAGCGGCACTAAGGATTTCATTGGTAATAGGTTATTACCGCCTACATTTATTCCTCTTAATAAAATAACAAATGTTTGCATTTTTGTTCCTTAATGCCTTTGCTCTCTTTTTGGCTCTGCTTTAGACCTTGGGATTTTTACTTTGTTTTTCAAGGGCTATATCGGCTTTTGATCTGAGTGTCTTTTTGCCTCTGATACTAGCAAAAGGATCTGGCTCGTTTGAGTCTTCTTGATCTAATGTTGTTGACTTAGGCTTTCGTTGTTTAGACGCCTTCATCTTTTTATGCAGATCTGAATCTTTACTGGCATTTTCATTAATTTTACCAACGCTAAACCAATAAACGCTAACTAAAACTAAATACACCAGCCACTTAACAAGATAAGACAAACCTAGACTGGAGTTATCAGAAACTAGGCTGTAATTAACAAAATCTTGGTGTACTAACGAGGTTAAAAACAACGCCAATATCAAGATAATAGTGATACCTATGTGCTTTTTATATTTACGCCAAATGGAAATTACTAATGTCCATTTTAATAGCTGATTAAACATAAGCTTCTGTTACCTCCATCATCAACTCCACAAAGACAAACCCAATAAAGAAGCTAATACCAATAAACCTTTACCTTTGGCATTACTGATGATCAGTTCTTCTTCTTCTTTGACGATGATCTCTAATTGTTCTTCGTCAAAATCTTCAGGGACTTTGCCAGCCAAAACAATACGAGTTTTGGCTTTGCTAATGGCTTTATCTCTGATCTTTTGATTAAGCTTAGCTCTAAGGTTTATGATCTTTTTCATAATTTAGTTTTCACTACTCATATTTAATTTTACGTTATTGAATTCAAGTAATAAGCGCGGCTTATTCCAAACCAAATTCATTTAACAAATGTGCCTTTAACGAAGCCGGTACACCTTTAATGGTTAATGTATCTGTACCCGGCGAATAATTCACTCTATCACCTAGTAATGTGCGGTCAAATGAAACCGACACGCCGCCACCAGAACCAGATAACTTAACTAACTTACGCACAGTACTTTTATCAAGCGTTACCTTGTCATCGAAACTGTACTCTTGCTGAGATATAAAGTCTTTAAATTCATTGTCTGATACCACAGATAAGGCTTCATTAAGTCCAGAAATATCGGCATCTTCGCCACTAGAGATTTTTTCACTGCAGTATTCAAATACTTTTTCGCGTGTTTCTGACTTTTCATTTTGCGCCATAGACTCTGTAGACATGAAGTCATCAATCGCCGTTAACAACTCTTTGCTTTGAACTTTAGCGTTAATCGTTTCCGTACAGCCTAATAAGTCCATAAAGAAGTCGTTAACTTGTCGTCCAGCTCGTCCTTTAATAAAGGAGATCGCTTTTAAGTCATCTTTAGCATGCAATAAATTACTAACATCTATTCTTGCTGCTAATTGAATTTTAGTTAAATCTAAATGGCGAGCACGTTGAATACCAAATTCTGTATCAATAGAGAAATGCTCAGTTAAGTTAACTACACCAACCATAAAATAACGGGTAGAAACGTATTCATAATCGATTAGTAATAAATAGCCGGTTTCTTGGAATTCGTATTTTTCTAATTCTGCCTGAAATATCTGTAAGGTTTCTTTAGACACATGATCAAAGGCAACTTCTTGATTTAAATAACTATGTAGACCTTGAGAGAATGCAGTGTTTTTCTCTTCACTAAATGCCGCATAGCTCTTACTTGGCTTTGCGTTGTAGACATTATGTAGTTGCTCAACAAACTGATTAGATTTCTCTAAACTTGTATCTGTCATTACCGCCCATTTGGTAGAAAAGTCGGTATCTTCTTTTTTTTCATAAAAAGCGATTGAAAACTGGTTAACCGTTAGTGACATGGTTTTTCCTAATCATTATATTGTGTTAGCATCTGCGTTAATTTAAATACAACGCAGTTCAAAAATATTATGCCAATCATATCAAAATACACTAACGATGAGATTAATAATTTAGTCGAAGAGATAATTTCTGTTATTCAAGCTAAAAAAGCACCTGTAGATCTTGCATTAATTGCCTTAGGAAATACAGTTAGTAACGTTATTGACGATAATGTATCACCAAAGCAAAAAGCGGCTATTGCTAAAAGCTTTTCCGATGCCCTCCTAGCTTCGATGAAAGGCTAGCGTCAATGAGTAACTAATTTTAAGTAATTAGTTCCATAGTGTTAAATGAGAGATTGAATAATTGATTACAATTCCTAACATGAAAGAATTAGAACGCCCTTTTAACTTATTGTCTTGGGGACACTGGTTTACTTTTACCAATATTTTGTTGGCTTTGTTATTTTCTTTTTTCTATCTCTCACCTTCCCAACTACCTGAGACTTTTTTAGGTTGGGTTTATTTAGGCGTTAACTGGATTGGCCATTTTTCATTTTTAGCCATCAGCTGCTTTATCCTTACCATATTCCCTATTATTGCGTTATTCCCACACAGACATCATATTCGTGGGTTCTCGTCTGTAATGGCAACCTGCTTTCAACTTTTACTATTTTTAGATGTATTATCATTTAGAGGTTTAGGTTATCACTTGTCAGCAACATCATTGGTGCAACTACGTGAAGTTGAAGACTTTTATGTCGCACACATAGGTAATGCTTATTGGGTGTTATTACTGGTTGTTTTAGTTGCTATATTGGCTTATCAATTTGCCATGAGTAACTTAACTTGGAAGCGCATTCATCAATTACAAAACTTCAAATATAAAAATGGGATCTCAACTACTTTAGTTACTATCTTTTTTATCAGCCACATGATGCATATGTGGTCTGACGCTACGCTCAATGCCGATATAGCCAAACAAAACAATATTTTCCCAGTGTCGTACCCATTAACAGCAAGAACTCTGTTAGCTAAATACGAGTTGATGGACTTAAACAAGTACAAAACATATAAATCTCAACAAGCTGACGTGTCAAAATCGGGCTTTACTATAATGCCTTTTACTAAGGTAAGTTGTGACATTACCGACAAAAACAATCTGTCGGTTCACCTTGTAGATATATCTAATTTTTCTGCAATTAGACAGTGGTTAAATGGGTTCGATATAGATTATCAAAGCTCATACCAAGTTAGTATTCCGGCTGATTTTGATACAGCAATGTTTAACTTCACCACAGGTTTACCTGGCTTATATAATCATATGGAACATCAAACCAGTTTAGATATTAATCAACAACTTGGTGCAAATAAGATTGCGATAGAAGTGCATGCAGGGACTTATGACGTTGAGCAACAATCTGCAATATCTGAAACGAGTCGAGTTTATGTATTTTATGACAAAACAAACGACTTACCTTTTTATAGAACCAAAGCAATATTAGTTGGTTTCAAACCATTTAATAATATTCCAATTGCACCGCAAAATATTATTGCTTCATATGTTAAAGAACAGTTAGATTGCCCTATGTATGTTGAAGAAAACTTAATAGACAGTGCGATTAATGACATAACGTATGATTATATTTTCACTAATTTCCATCAGGGTTTATTTAGTATTCTGTACAAAGATAAGAGTATGTTGTTTGAACATGGTCAGCTTGTTTCCAATGTGTCATTTTCTAATGCTGAGCCAGTTAGAGAGCCGTTAGACTTACAAACCATACAAGCGGCTATCACCAAGTTGACAAGTAAAAGAATAAAACTGAAAAAAGAAAAAGAAGTTCTGCCAAGTGATTCAGAAAAGAAAGAAATTAAGCTGAAAGTTCAACTGGAACATTAGACGTAAAAATAAATACCGAGTAAGGAAAAACTATAAATACGGCTTTATATCTTTTACTAAGTTAGTTATTTATTTATTTAGCTTATGTAGCTGTTACTTAGTTTATTTAGCAGCTACCTAACTAATGACTCTATTGACGTTAAAAACTCTGACATTGCCAACGATTTATTCTGCCCTTTTATCAATGTTGCCGTGTGATTAAAGTCGGTCAACAATCTTGATGCCGCCATAGCATTTGCAGCATTACCTGTTGTTGCAGATTTGAGCATTAACTGCCTTATTCGTTTCTCTATTAAATAAAGTAAGAATGAAGACATTAGTGGTTTAGTTACCACTTTATTAAGTAACACAAAGCTTGGAACTTGATTTTTAAGCCACTGAATAAATAATTGATAAACCTCAGTAAACTCTTCTAATTTTTGCTCTTCCACCCAACTTTCCAATTCACTTTCTGAATTGTTTGAAAAGCCAATAATATAATCCGCTAAATCTGGATAAATAGCTTTTAGTTGTTCTTTGGATTTATTTTTAATTTGAATAAACTGACAGCGACTTAAAATAGTCGGTAATAGCACAGCTTTAGATTTACACAGTAAAAATATAAAACTTTTATTGGTGGGCTCTTCTAACGTTTTTAACAGCGCGTTACTGGCATTTTCTGTCATGTTTTCAGCGTGTTCTAATACAATAACTTGATTGCCTGATAAATGTGACATGTTTGATAAAAACTCAGAGGTTTTACGAACATCATCAATACCTATTGTGCCCCTTTCTTCATTCACTAGCATAAAGTCTGGGTGTGTATCTGCATCAAATAAATTACAGCTATGGCACTGACCACAGTAATTACCAACCTCAGACTTAGCATGAGTACTTTGCATTTGGCATAATAAACTTTTTGCAAGACCTAATATATTGGTCAAACGTTTATTAATATCTATACCTTCAACAATGTAAGCATGTGCTAACAGTTCTTGCTGTTTTGGTAATGACAATATGTCTGAGCTGGTATTTATCATTATTTATTTGCACTTAACCAGTTAGTTAGTTCTTTGGTTATTTGTGATTGTACGTCTTCTAATGCTTTTGATGCGTCAATAACAATCACTTTAGGATTATTATGAGCTAACGATAAATAGACCGCACGAGTTCGTTCAAAAAATTCTATTTGTTCACGTTCAATTCTATCTAGCACTCCACGAGCTGCGGCTCTGGCTAAACCAATTTTAGGATCTAAGTCCATTAATATGGTTAAGTCTGGTTCAAAGCCTTTTAATACCGCATTACGTATCGGCATAATTAAATCTTGGCTTATTTGACGACCACCACCTTGATACGCAAGTGAAGACATATCGTGTCTATCACCCAACACCCATTTACCATCATTTAACGCAGGTTTAATTACATTTTCAATCAATTGAATACGACTTGCGTACATTAATAACAATTCAGCTTCTGGTGTTAGTAGTTCTTCAGTTTCAGATTTAACAATATCACGCATTTTTTCAGCAAGCGGAGTTCCACCGGGTTCCCGAGTGGTAGTAAAGTTTATACCTTGATCTGATAGTAAACGTTTGATCAGTTCTAATGCCGTTGTTTTACCTGCACCTTCCAATCCTTCTACAACGATAAACTTACTCATTACTGCCCTTTTTCTGATGTGTCGTTTTTCAACAGCTTCATTTGCTTTAAGTAATCTTGCACTGATTTATTGTGTTCTGCCAATGTTGTATTAAATACGTGGCCACCTGTACCTGATGCGACAAAATAATAATAATCAGTAACCGCCGGATTCAACACAGCTTCAATTGATGCCTGACTTGGGTTAGCAATTGGTGTTGGCGGTAAGCCGTTAATACGATAGGTATTATAAGCTGTTTTTTGTTTTAAATGTTTACGAGTAATATCGCCTTTATACTCGTCCCATACACCATAAATAACGGTAGGGTCGGTTTGTAAGCGCATTCTTTTTACTAATCTATTGTGGAACACAGACGCAATAAGTTTACGTTCAGAAGCCAAAGACGACTCTTTCTCTACAATAGATGCCAGAATAAGTGCTTCATAAGGCGTTTTAACTAATAAGTCAGATTGTTTTTGTTGCCAAAGCTGAGTTAATACTTCTTTTTGCTTAACCACAGCACGGGATAATAATGCAGACGCACTAGTATATGCAGAATAATAATAAGTGTCTGGGTATAACCATCCTTCGGGGGTATCTGTCACTAAAGATAGTTTTTTAGATATCTCTGCTAATGAGTCGGACTCTAAGTCGTTATCCAAAAATACAGTTGAATCTAACTTAGTCAGCACCTGATAAATATTTTCGCCTTCAAGTATAGTAAAAGGAAATTGCTGCTCTTTTCCTTCGTTTAAATTTGCAACAAATTCATTTAAAGGTGTATTAGGGCTGAGCGCATAAACGCCTTTTTTGATTTGGCCAATACGACTGTCTATTTTAGAAAGGACTTTCACGCCAATACAGTCATTAATAAAGCCATCTTCTGTTAACCGATGGCATATTGAATTAAGCGAGTCGCCCTCTTTTATATGGATCAGTTTAGCGTCAGATAAAACAATCGGTTGAGTGTAACTAACTCTTAATGCGCCAAGCGCTATAATAAACAAGCATACAAAGAATAATAACGCGACGTTGAACAGAAATTTTTTATTGAATTTTAAATTTTTAGGCACTTGTTACTTCTTTTATAAAATTATTTTTCGCATAAGTTGCGAACTCAATTCAGTATTGAATAGTCTATCATCAATGCTTGAAACTGCCTGTATACCAATTAAGCTATTACAAATGAATACGGCTTCAGCTTGTTGAATGACATCATTAATATTTTTCTCTATTGTAATAATATTATTGTACTCTAGTAGCTGATTTAATATAACGCCACTGACACCGGCATTACTTAATAATGGTGTATACCAACTTCCTTCTTGATACCAGATAACATTAGCCTTGGTTGTCTCTATTAAATTACCGTTAATGTCAGCAACTAGCCCGTCCGTAAATATCGTTTTCTCTAACTCCACTGACGCCAATACTTGCTCTAAGCGATTACAGTGCTTTATACCTGCAAGTAGAGGTTGTAAGCCTAATTGAGTTGTTAATTGGGTTAATGCAATTGGTTTTGGTTGTTGGGTTTCTTTTATAAAAGGCGCTGACAATTCATCACTAGAAACAAAAATATTAGTATTAATATTGGCACATTGACCATACCCGCGCACTGAATGACCTCGACTAAAATGTACCTTTATAAAGCCAAGTTCCATTTGTACTGCAAGCTTTCGTAATTCCAGCTCTAATAATTTCCAGTTAATATCATTAAAATCTAACCGTTCATTTGCTTGTTGCAAACGAGCTAAATGAGCAGAAAAAAACTGAATTAAACCATCTACAACTTTCATCGTAGTAAAGTGACCATCACCGTATAAAAAACTTCTTTGGTGCTGAAATTCACTCTCTATGGAGGTTTTATTAATATTGTGATCAAAGCAAAAAAATGACATAAAAAAAGCCTAACTATTTGGATAGGCTTTTGTATCAAATTAATGAAGATCTTTCATCTTAATAATGTATTAAGTTACATCTTTTTAAATAGCAAAGTACCGTTTGTTCCGCCAAATCCAAATGAATTACACAGAGCATATTCCAATTTAGCATCACGAGCCGTGTGAGGTACGTAATCTAAGTCACAACCTTCATCTGGGTTATCAAGGTTAATTGTTGGCGTTACTTTTTGTTCAACTAAACTCATTGCCGTAATAATAGACTCTACAGAGCCTGCCGCACCTAGAAGATGACCTATCATCGACTTAGATGAAGACACCATTACTTTACCAGCATGATGACCAAATACGCGTTTTACCGCTGCAGTTTCAGCTTTATCACCCGTTGGTGTTGATGTACCGTGGGCATTAATATAACCAATTTGCTCAGGATTTATTTGTGCGTCATTAATCGCGTTCATCATAGAGCGTGCTGCACCGTCACCATCAGCTGGCGGCGATGTCATGTGATAAGCATCTCCACTCATACCAAAGCCAACGATTTCAGCGTAAATAGTCGCACCACGAGCTTTAGCGTGTTCGTATTCTTCAACAACCATAACACCTGCACCATCACCTAAAACAAAGCCGTCACGGTCTTTATCCCAAGGACGACTTGCTTCTGTAGGGCTTTCATTACGAGAAGATAAAGCACGAGCTGCACCAAACCCACCAATACCTAACTGAGTTGAGCCTTTTTCAGCACCACCGGCTACCATAACGTCAGCGTCGCCGTAAGAGATCATTCTAGCCGCTTGACCAATATTATGAACGCCTGTTGTACAAGCCGTTGTAATAGAGATATTAGGACCTTTTAAACCATACATAATAGAAAGTTGACCAGAGATCATATTGATAATGGTAGAAGGAACAAAAAATGGTGATAACTTTCGAGGACCTGAATTCATCAGCTTAGTGTGATTTTCTTCAATTAAGCCAAGACCACCGATACCAGAGCCGATAGCAACACCTATTCTATATGCATTTTCTTCAGTTACTTCAATACCAGAATCTTTAAGTGCTTGAATAGCTGCGATAAGACCGTATTGAATAAACAAGTCCATTTTTTTTGCATCTTTACGTGCAATGTAATCTTCGGTATTTAAACCTTTAACCATTGCAGCAAACTTAGTTCCGAAGTTTGTAGTATCAAAGTGAGTAATTAAATCAACGCCACTTTTACCTTCCAACAAATTTGCCCATGATGATTGTACGTCGTTCCCTACTGGTGACAACATGCCCATACCGGTCACAACAACTCTACGCTTTGACACAAACACTCTCCTAAACTTTCTTATCAATTGTATTAATAAATTGGTATTACTTATAAATTCATTAATACAATGGTTATGAATGCTACATTTTAAATTAATAAAACAAATGTAAGATGAAAAAAAAGGCAGCCAAAGCTGCCTTTTAAAAACAATTATACAATTATTCAGCGTGTGCTTTGATATAATCTACAGCTGATTGAACAGTTGTGATTTTTTCTGCTTCGTCATCTGGAATTTCAGTGTCGAACTCTTCTTCAAGAGCCATTACTAATTCAACAGTGTCTAGAGAGTCAGCGCCTAGATCATCAACAAAAGATGCTTCTGATTTTACTTCTTCTTCTTTAACACCAAGTTGTTCTATAACGATCTTTGTTACGCGATCTTCAATACTCATCTTATTTTCCTTATCAATAAAAAGATAAATTTTAAATTTTGATGCGGCTAGTTTAATTACTGCTAACCGCGTATTCAAGTTATTATTTACTTTATGTCGGTGGTCGAACCTCACAGGAGCGATTCGGCTACTTTTCCATCAAAATCAATACGATTTCGACGGTTATACCATATACATGCCACCATTTACGTGAATGGTTTCACCTGTAACATACGCAGCTTCATTACTCGCTAAGAATGCAACAGTAGATGCAACCTCATCTGGCTCACCTAAACGGTTTGCTGGAACTTGATCTGATATTGCTGCGCGTTGACCTTCATCTAACGCTTTAGTCATATCCGTATCAATAAATCCAGGTGCTACTACATTAACTGTAATTCCACGAGATGCAACTTCTCTTGCTAGAGATTTTGAAAAACCTATAACACCGGCTTTTGCTGCCGCATAGTTTGCTTGGCCGCCATTGCCCATTGTACCTACTACAGAGCCAATATTAATGATGCGACCATGACGTTTTTTCATCATAGGTCTTAATACAGCTTTACTTAAGCGGAAGATGGACGTTAAGTTTGTGTCGATAATATCATTCCACTCATCGTCTTTCATACGCATAAGTAGGTTATCTTTAGTGATCCCTGCATTATTAACCAAAATATCAACATCACCTAAGTCGGCTTTAATTGCGGCTAATACGTTAGTAATAGATTCAGATTCCGTCACATTTAACGTATAACCTTTACCATTGTCACCTAAGTACTCTGAAATTTTTCCAGCGCCATTATCAGACGTTGCTGTTCCAGCTACTTTCGCGCCCATGGCAACTAATTTTTCAGCTACCGCTTTACCAATTCCTCTGGAGGCACCTGTCACTAAAACAACTTTGCCCTCTAAGCTAAATAAAGACATGTTAATTCCTATAATTTTTTAATATATGTTCTTAAATATTATTTATTGCATCTAAGCTAGCGCTGTCATTCACTGAAGAACAACTCACTGATTTATCGACACGTTTCACTAAACCTGACAATACTTTGCCTGATCCAAATTCCAACATTTGTGTAATGCCTTCAGCTGCAAAAAACTGAATGGTTTCAGTCCAACGTACCGGACTATACAATTGTTTTATTAACGCTTGTTTTATAGTTTCGCCAGACGTTTCTACTACAACATCAACATTATTAACAACCGAAATAGTCGGTTCGTTAAATGTTAATAATTCTAAATCTTTAGCTAATTGCTCAGCGGCAGGTTTCATTAATGCACAATGAGACGGCACAGAAACAGGTAAAGGTAATGCACGTTTAGCACCGGCTTCTTTACATAATTCCATTGCACGTTCCACAGCCTCTTTATTACCAGCAATTACAATTTGACCTGGTGAATTAAAGTTAACCGGTGAAACTACTTGCCCCTGTGCTGCATCTTCACATGCTTTGGCAATTGCATCGTCAGCTAAACCAATAATAGCAGCCATCGCCCCAGTTCCAGCAGGAACCGCTTGTTGCATATATTGACCACGTTTTTCAACTAACTTAACTCCGTCAGCTAAAGAAAATACATTGGCGCAAACTAAAGCAGAATACTCGCCTAAGCTATGACCGGCCAAAAACGCTGGTTTTTCACCGCCGTTTTCTAAGTAAGCACGCCAAACAGCAACTGAACTCGTCAGTAACGCAGGTTGAGTAAACTCAGTTTGGTTTAATTTGCCCTCGGCATCTTCACTTACCAATGCCCACAGATCATAACCAAGTGCATCACTAGCTTCGGTAAAGGTATCTTTAACAACTTGATGATTTTCATAAAGATCAGACAACATGCCAACAGCCTGAGAGCCTTGACCTGGGAAAATAATTGCTTTACTCATTTATACACTTCTCTAATTTAGGTTTATGAATTTCTAATTCTAGTTTTTACTATTAGTACTTAATTAATGCAGACGACCAAGTGAAACCACCGCCAAATGCATTAAATAATAAGGTTTGTCCGCGCTGAATTCGTCCATCACGAATGGCTTCATCCAGTGCTGTTGGAACCGTTGCTGCTGAAGTATTACCAAATCGGTCAAGGTTGATAACAACCTGATCCATGGACATATCCAGTTTTTTAGCAACCGCTGAAATAATTCGTAAATTGGCTTGGTGTGGTATCAACCAATCTATATCTGATTTTTGAATATTGTTTGCTAATAGTGTTTCATCAGCCACTTGAGATAATTTAGTCACCGCAACTTTGAATACCTTGTTGCCTTCCATTGTCCCCCAAGAAGTATGAACTGAAGCTTCATCTCCTCGAACCGGCATAGCGACTTGTAATAATTCAGTGTAATTTCCATCCGAGTGGATGTGAGTAGATAATACGCCAGGTTCTTCTGATGCCTCTAAAATAACGGCTCCGGCGGCGTCACCAAATAAGATCACCATAGAGCGGTCTTCTGGGCTCATCATTTGGCTTAAACAATCTGCGCCAATAACTAATGCTTTTTTAGCTTTACCCGCTTTAATGTAAGTATCTGCAACACTTAATGCGTAACAGAAACCTGAACATGCCGCAGCAACGTCCATTGCTGGGATACCTGAGGTTAAACCTAAATCGCGTTGAACTTCACAAGCTGCACTTGGTAATGCTCTAGCATGACTTGTGGTGCCAACAATAACAAAATCTATTTCACTTGGGTCAATACCAGCGGCTTCAATAGCTTTTTTAGACGCTTCAACAGCCATGGTTGCAACGGTTTCGTTTTCACCAATAATACGACGCTCTTTCATGCCAGTACGTTCTTGGATCCATTCGTCGTTGGTATCAACCATTTCTTCTAAATCTTTATTGGTACGTACTTGTTTAGGAAAGTAACTACCAGTACCTGCTATTCTTGAAAACATGCACCCTCTCTACGTCTTAGATTATTCTTATTTTTTCTCGTCGTTGAGAACTTGTTCCACCTTATCTTTAATCTTATGGGGAACTTGACGTTGAGCCTCTTTAACCGCCTCTTTTATCGCACTAAAAAATGCTTGTGAAGATGCGTTTCCATGACTCTTGACAACGATTCCGCGCAATCCTACCAGACTCGCGCCGTTGTACTGGTCGGGGTTCATTTTAGAAAATAGCTTTTTAATACCTGGAAGTAGCATTCCTGCTAGGATTTTGCTCAAAAATGACTTTTCGCTAAGTGCTTTTATTTTAGACAATATAAGTTTAGAAACCCCTTCAATTGTCTTTAATGCCACATTTCCAACAAATCCATCACATACTATTACGTCTGCTTTACCAGAAAATATGTCATTTCCTTCAGCAAAACCAACATAATTGATTTCTTTGCAGTTATTGAGTTTGATTGCCGCATCTTTTAAATGTTTACTGCCTTTTGTGTCTTCAGAACCAACATTTAATAAAGCGACTCTTGGGGATTCTATTTGCTCGACTTCTGTTGCCATAACAGAGCCCATAACCGCAAATTGAAATAAAGTATCAGCACATTGATGGATGTTAGCGCCTAAATCTAATAAAAATACTTTTTCATTTTCATAGGTAGGCAAAGCACTAATTAATGCAGGACGTTTAATTCCGGGCAAGGTTTTTAACACATAACGAGCCATTGCTAATAAAGCACCGGTATTTCCAGAGGAAACACAAGCATCAGCCTGTTCTTGTTCAACAAGTTCTAAAACTTTACGCATTGAAGATTTGGGTTTTCGACGTAATGCGAGATCTGGACGTTCATCTTGATTGACCACTTGCTCAGTATGAACAATAGTTAACCTTGGATGTGCCAATGCATTATGTTTATTCAGAAAGGTGTGAATACTCTGTGAGTGACCACAAAGAAAAAGATGTAAATTGGGATATGAATCAACAGCTTTAATAGCTGCGGGGATAGTAGATCGGGGGCCATAATCGCCCCCCATCATATCTAGCGCAATTCGAATATCACGCATAATATAAAGCAGCCTAAACTTACTTTATATTACTTTACGGCCTTTGTAGTAGCCGTCTGCTGTCATATGATGACGACGGTGAGTTTCACCAGTCGTTTGATCTACAGATAAATGCTCAGTAGTTAATGCATCATGTGAGCGACGCATGCCACGTCTAGCACGGGATTTCTTACTTTTTTGAACTGCCATTAGCCGTCTCCTAGTTCTTATTTAACTATTAAATTAGTTCTTTAATTGTTTCAATATATCAAATGGATTAGATTTTTCTTGGTCCATTGCTTCTGGCGCTAACTCCCCAAATATCATGTCGTCTTCTGTAATCGAACATTCGTTTGGTTCATGCATTGCTACAATAGGCAACGCCAGCATTAATTCGTCTTCGACCAATTGAATAAGGTTAACTTCGCCTAATTCATTTAACTCGATTTCTTCGTATGCATCAGGTATCTGTTCTTCGCTCTCTTCAGCAGCCCGACCACGACGTACAGGTGTATATAAAAACTCAGCCGAAACATTTGTTTTTATACCATTGCCACAACGTTGACAGCGCAATTCAAGATTGGCAGCTACATTGCCTCGAACGAAAACTAATTCCTGTGGATCAATACCACATTCTATAGCTACGTCCAAGTATTCATCTAACACATCAGCCACTTCAGCTAAACGAGACAATTCACCTTTAACGATAATACCGTTAATGGTCATTCGTTTTAACGCAGCTTTTGCTGGTTCGATTGAGATTGGAATTTTCATCTTTTGCATAGGGCGCGCATATTATAGTTACTGAGCAACATAGTCAAAAGAAAATAGTATGAAAGTGTAAAAAAAGCTAAACTTCTTCAAAATATTTTACTTATTAGCCACTTTGCTATTTTTTTGAGCGATTTATGAAAAAAAAACCAACTATCATTCTAGGTTCTACATCTGAATTTAGAAAACAAATCTTAGACAAGCTTAACTTACCTTTCCTAACGGATAAACCAGAAGTAGATGAAACTGCTCTACCTAATGAAACAGCCTATCAATTAGTTGAACGTTTAGCGGTAGCAAAAGCACATGCTGTTGCCGACCGACACGATAATGCGCTAGTCATCGGATCAGATCAAGTCGCTTTATTTAATGACACTATATTAGGTAAACCGCACACTCACGAAAATGCCATTAAACAGCTATCTTCTTTCTCTGGTAATAAAGTCACCTTTTTAACCGGTCTAGCGGTGACCAATAGCACAACAGGAGAAACTCACTCTTTAGTTGAACCATTTGAAGTTTACTTTAAACCACTAACCTTAGATGAGATTGAAGCGTACTTATTAGCTGAGAAGCCATACAAGTGCGCAGGAAGCTTTAAAAGTGAAGCTCTAGGGATTTGTTTATTTGAAAAATTGGTGGGCGAAGATCCAAATACACTGATTGGCTTACCATTAATAAAACTAGTTAGCTTATTAGATAAGTTCGGTTATTCCGTTTTACAGCAACAAACTCAATCTTAGGTGACAAATATAGATAAAGGATTAATTATTAATTTAACTAAACCTTTATCTTCTTTTAAGGGCAGTCTATTAATTCATTATCCCGTTCACTCTCAACTTTCTGTTTAAATCCATATTTGATTGCGGCTGAATATAAACCTCACCTACTAACATTTTTTTTGCCATTTTTTTTGCTTCTGACGCTAAATTGGCAACATCTAGATGTGACTGAACAATACTGACATTAGGATGAATAATTCCGCAGGATAAAGATATTAATGAAAACCATTCTTTATTGCCTTTTCTACACGTTGAATAATATCCGCCCTCAGCTAAATGATCCGGCTTAAAAATGCTAATAATTCGCTGGTCAAAGACCTCTAATACTTTTCTACATGCAAATTCTGGCTCTTGATGCTGAAACAACACTACAAAGTCATCTCCTCCCACGTGGCCTACAAATGCATCGGAACACACTTTAGATAAAACATCCGCCACCAAACGAATAACTACATCCCCATCTGCATAACCGTAGAGATCATTAAATGGTTTAAAGTGGTTCAAATCAAAATATGCCATTGAAAATGACTTTTTACTGGATAACAGCTGGATAATTTTTTGTTCGATTATAATATTACCTGGCAACATAGTTAACGGATTAGCATGCTGTGCATGTTGGATTTTTTGTTCAGTCATGATTTTTAATAAGGAACGAATGCTTGCGACTCCAACGTATTTACCTTTGTCTACCACAATGAACTCTGGTCGTAAGTCAAAATGCGTATTATCCGTAACTAAGCTGCTGACATCATCTATAGATGCTGAAATATCTGCGGTAAATGGTAAATTATCCATCAAATTAGTAATTGGCTTTTTATCGTATAATGCATGTCCGTAATCAGACGAAAATATTTCTGCCAATGTATCTCTGTAAATAACCCCAATTGGTTTTTCATTTTCATCAATAACCGCAATAGATTGTATTTTTACAGAGGTTTTAAATATTTGATAAACCTTTGAACATACTTCATCAATTGCAACTGGTTTAACATGAACAATTAATTTTTCTAACTCAAATGTTTTGTTATCACTTAACAACTTACTTGGCCCAAGCTGGCGCAAACTTAAGCTATCTGGCAACTTAACATCGGGGAACTCTTCTGGTTTGGATAATAAAAATCCTTGTGCGAACTGCATGCCCATTTTTTCTAGCAACAAAAATTCTTCATTAAGCTCAATCCCTTCAGCAATAATAGACACTCCGGTCGCGGTCCCCAATTCAAAAATAGTTCTGAGTAATTCACGTTTCACTATATTTTGATGACAACCGCTAATAAAATAGCGGTCTATTTTTACAATATCAGGCCTAAGCTCTGACCATTGCTTCAATCCAGAATGCCCTGTTCCTAAATCATCAATAGCAATTTTAAAACCTAGCTCTCGGTAATGCTCTAGACTTTGTTTTAGAATGTGATTGTCATTGGCTTCAAACTGCTCAGTGATCTCTATCACAACATTATCAGGGGAAATTCCAGCGCATTTTAATAAATTTAATGTTTCTCCTTTTGGGTGATCAGGTTGAGACAAAGTACACGGACTGACATTTAAAAATAATAATCCCGTCAATTTTAATTGAGCAAAACGATTAATTGCTTGCTGACGACAGTGAAGCTCTAACTCAGATAACATGCCCACTTGATCAGCGGCTGTAAATAAATGATCAGGATTTCTGATAATAGAATCAGCAGGCAAACGAGTTAGGGCTTCGTAACCTAAAATAGATTCTTGTTCTATATCAAATATGGGTTGGAATACTATGGTTAAACTGCGGTCTAAAATTAGTCGGGTAATTTCTTCAAGTAAGGAGGTTGGGTACGACACATTAACCTACACAAGTAATATATAAAGAACATATATCTGTAATGTAACATTTGATTATGTCGGTTTTGTTACCAGTAGCTTGTTGCTAAGGGCTGTTTATCTTTAATAAAGTCACTTTCAGTCTTTTATATTGATGAAAGTGACTTTATGATGAAGTATATGATGAAGTATATGATGAAGTATATGATGAATTGTATAGTTAATTGCTATTCGGCTTCACGGTTAACAGATGTTAACGCTTTTAGTTTTACCAAGCCTTTTTCTAACACAGGATCTAAAGGCGCTTCAAAATGCACTGTAGTTTCTGACACAGGATGAAAGAACGAAATTTCTTTAGCGTGTAAAAACAGTCTATTAATACCTACTTTTTTAACTAACTTGTCGAATTCTCTGTCACCGTATTTATCATCACAAGCGATTGGATGATCTTTACATGCTGTATGCACACGGATTTGGTGAGTACGGCCAGTTTGCGGTCTTGCTTCAACTAACGTAGCACCATCAAACTCTTCAATAACTTCAAACAAAGTGCATGATTTTTTACCGTCTTCACGGTTAACCACTACAATTCGTTCACCTGACTTAGTATTAATTTTTAATAAAGGTTCTTGAACCGAACGTTGACTTGCACTCCACTGCCCTTTCACTAATGCCCAATAAACTTTGTTCATGGTTTTGATACGTAACTGCTCGTGCAAAGCAACTAACACTGAACGACGTTTAGCAATAAGTAAAATACCAGAGGTATCTCGGTCTAAACGATGAACTAACTCCATCATTTTTTCTCTAGGACGTAAGGCTCTTAGTGCTTCAATAACGCCAAACTTTAAACCGCTACCACCATGAACAGCAATACCAGAAGGTTTGTTTAATACAATCAGCGTTTTATCTTCATAAATGATGGCTTTTTCTAAATCTTGTACAGCTTGAAGTTTGTCCGATATTGCAGGTTGCGACTCTTGGCTAACTCGCACAGGAGGAACGCGAACAATGTCATTTAACTGCAATTTGTAGGTTTGTTTGATTCGGCCTTTGTTAACACGAACTTCGCCTTTGCGAATGATACGATAAATCACACTTTTAGGTACACCTTTTAATCGAGTGATTAAAAAATTATCAATCCGCTGTCCTGCATAAGTTTCGTCGATTTCTACTTGCTGAACTTTTGGATAATTTATTTCATTTTCAGGCATTTTTTGGCTTTCACTAGTGATTAATTTAACATTTATATAAATAAACTATTAATTCAGTTGCTATATATGCATTTGCGACCGATAATAACGGCGCTTTAGAATATAAAGCAACTGATTGAACTGCCTCAGGTAATGAACATAAGAGTCATGTAACGGAGCAGGGTTTGAAGACACGATCATATCAGAGTTAATCGATAAAGCCATGTACATATTACTGGCAGACCAAAAAGCTTCAGACCTCCACGCCATCTAAGTAAGGTAATGCGAGTATCATATTACCCTCTACTTTAACCGTTCAGACCAGTCGATATTTAGAGGCGTTAACTTAACCAGTGCCACGAATTCCAATAGCGTTTATATGCTAAAGGCACCGAAGAATTCTTAAAAATAGAATCCATTATCCTTGATTACAATCGTGATGATTGAAATACAGTAAGCAATAGTTGTGAAACTATACAGCGCCGAGGTGTTTAGAAAGTGCAGATATAAACGTGCGAAACGTGGCCTTTGATAAAAAAGAAGACTCACATAATGAAACGCATGCTAATTAATGCCACGCAACAAGAAGAGATGCGTGTTGCATTGGTTGATGGTCAAAAGTTATATGATTTGGATATTGAAAGTCCAGGTCATGAACAAAAAAAGGCCAACATCTATAAAGGAACAATAACAAGAGTAGAGCCGAGTTTAGAAGCCGCTTTTGTTAGTTACGGTGCAGACCGTCACGGATTCCTACCTCTTAAAGAAATAGCTCGTAACTATTTCCCATCAGATTACAAATTTTCTGGCCGTCCAAATATCAAAGAAGTGATAAAGGAAGGACAAGAAGTAATCGTTCAAATCGACAAAGAAGAACGTGGTCAAAAAGGCGCAGCCTTAACTACGTTTATCAGCGTTGCAGGAAGCTACTTGGTATTAATGCCAAATAATCCTCGTGCCGGTGGTATTTCTCGTCGTATTGAAGGTGATGAAAGAACACAGCTAAAATCAGCATTAAACAAATTAGAATTACCAAAAGGCATGGGCTTAATTGTTCGTACCGCAGGTGTTGGTAAATCTTATGAAGAATTAGAATACGACTTAGGCGCCCTACTATTACATTGGGAAGCTATTCAGCAAGCATCTGAAAGCATGCCGGCTCCTTTCTTAATACATCAAGAAAGTAACGTTGTATTCCGTGCTATCCGTGATTACTTAAAACGTGATGTTGGTGAAATATTAATTGATAACCAAAACGTTTATAACGAAGCTCGCGGTCACATCGAATTATTCAGACCTGACTTCATTGAACGCGTAAAGCTGTATCAAGGTGAAGTTCCGCTGTTTACTCATTATCAAATTGAAAGCCAAATTGAATCTGCCTTCCAACGTGAAGTTAGATTACCGTCTGGTGGCTCAATTGTTATTGACCCAACAGAAGCACTAGTTTCTATTGATATCAACTCCTCAAAAGCCACCAAAGGTAGCGACATTGAAGAGACTGCTCTAAATACCAACTTAGAAGCAGCAGAAGAAATTGCGCGTCAATTACGCTTACGTGACTTAGGCGGTTTGTTAGTTATCGACTTTATCGATATGACTCCACCAAAACATCAACGTGATGTTGAGAACCGTTTAAAAGACAGTATTAAACAAGACAGAGCCCGTGTTCAAATCGGCAAGATCAGTCGTTTTGGTCTACTTGAAATGTCTCGTCAACGTCTTCGTCCTTCACTAGGTGATGCAAGTCAACATACTTGTCCTCGTTGTGATGGCCAAGGTACTGTAAGAAGTAATGAGTCGTTAGCGTTATCAATTCTTCGTCTAATTGAAGAAGAAGCGATAAAAGACAACACAGCTCAAATTCAAGCACAAGTGCCTGTTCCAGTATCGTCTTATTTGTTGAATGAAAAACGTGACTCAATTCGTCACATTGAAAACAACAATAAAGTTAACATCATGGTTATCCCTAACATCCATATGGATACACCACATTACGATGTTGTACGTGTACGTATTGATGAAGATATTGCTGACTCAAGCTTTAAATTAGTAACTCGCCCAGAAGAACCTGAGTTAACTAAAGAAATCATTCCTTTATCTAAGAAAGAAATTGAAGAGCCAGTATTAAAAGGTTTTGCTTCTCCTAAAGCTGCTGCGCCAAAAGCGACAGCACCAGCAAAAAATGACAAACCTAAACAACCAGGCTTAATATCAAAAGCGGTTAAATGGATAAGTTCGTTATTTGCTAAGAAAGAACAGCCTAAGCCTCAACATAAAAACCGTAATAGTAATTACAAAGGTAAAAACGAGAACCGTCGTGGTGGTAATCAAAAGAACCGTCCTCGTAATGCTCGCAATGGTGAAAGAAAACCAAACGAACGTAACGACAAACGTGATAATACACGTACGGATCAAAAAGATACTCGACGTACGAATCAAAAAGATACTCGTCGTAATCAAGACGCTCCACGCGAAGCTCGTAATGAAAATCGTACTGACACTCGTAAAAAGCCTGTCGCTACTCAAAATTCTGAGCGTACAACACCAGAACGTAAAGAAGTGCACAACGCTGAACGTAGACAACGTCGTAGTAACCGTAAAAATGTACGTATTAAGAGAACAGAAAATGCTAGTACTGACGCACCAGTTGCAGACGTAAATACAGCTGTTGAAGTTAATACTGCAGTAGTTGCTGAAGTCGCTACTAAAAAAGTAATGAAGTCAAAACGTGGTATTCGTAATAATACTCAAGTGACTAAGCAAAAACGTAAAGTGATTGCTAACATTGCTCAAGGTGTTAAAGCGCCTGCTAAAGTTGTGAAAAAAGCACCAGCTAAAAAGAAAGCAGCTCCTAAAGCTAAAGCAAAGCCTGTAGTTGATACTGAAGTAAGCAACACAACTCCAGTTGAAAGCCCTATAACGGAAGCAACAGAAACTACTGAAACAGCTAAGGTTGATACAGTAGCAGAAAAATCACCGGCTAAGCCTAGAGCTAAAAGAGCTGTAAAAGCAAAAGTTGAAAAGCCAGCGACTCCTGCAGAAACTGAAACAGAAGTTGCAGATGAAAAGCCTAAAGCAGCTAAGCCTAAAGCGAAAGCAGTGGCTAAGCCAAAAGCAAAAGCGGCAGTTAAAACTAAAGCTACAACTGGTGGTTCTTCAAGCGCTCCTATGACAAAACCAGCTCCGGTTGAGTCAGTTTCTGTTGGTGTTCCAACAGCAATGGATGACGCAAATAGAACAGCAGTGGTTAAGTCTACAAGAACTGGTGGTTCTGCATCAGCAACAAGTAGCTCAACGTCTACAACGACAAAAACACTATAATAGGCATAAAGAATAACGACTAATACTCGTTATTCTTCTTAGTCTTAAAAGAAAACCGCTCATTGAGCGGTTTTTTTATTTCTGTTACTTCAACCCTGTCTTTTAAAGGTGTTTTGTTTTCAACTTGATTGACGATTATTGTCATCCAGTTTTTTATCCGACAGTCCCACGACTTAAGCAATACAAATATTGAGACCGCTACGAAGGATAAAATAACTTACCATTTGATATCCTTAAGGTTAAAATACATCTTAAGTAAAAGAACATAAAATATAAGCCAACTCCATGAATAAAATTTACGTATCAATCATCTTAATTCCGCTTTTACTCTTAACGAGTTGTTTTAACGGGGATTCTCAAGAAACTTTAATTGAAAAAGCAAATCAAGGCGATATTAAATCAATGATAGAGCTGAGTAATGTGTACGAGTTTGGGGCTACAAAAGAAGGTTTAAAGCAATATAAAATATGGGCTGACGATATAGATGAAAATGCAAATTCAGAAGATATTCTAGCCTTAACTAAGATGTTTTATGAGCAAAAGTTAGCGTTTCCCAATGGACGAGAAATATATGAAAACTTGCTTAAACTGGCAAACCGCCCTCTAAATAAGCAAGCGACGTTAACTCTTCTCAACTTTTATTCTAAATATTTCTTAGAGTTTAAAACAGAAGAACTTGAATCTGTCTATATTAAAACAGCGACTAAACAAGATTTAGTAGATCTCTATAACCTATACCAGAAAACAAATGACTATTATGGATATATAAACAGAGATCGAGTAAAAGCCATTATGGTTGAAAAAGGCTATATGGAAGAGAAGCTCACAGAGCTTGAGTATCTTAAAAGGATATTATTGAGAAGAAGAGAATACAGAGAAGAATATATACCAGATATCTTATTACTCCTTTCAAATATTTTAAAATCAAATGACTTAGATCAAATCTATGAAATTGGACTTATTCTAGGAAATAGAGGTTCACAAACCGGTGTGATGAAGACTTTAGTCCATGAGAATACAGAAGCGTTCATGAAAAAAGCATTAACCTTAAACCCCACTAATGAAATTGAAACCACCGCTACTTTCTACCTATCTAACTTATACACTAAGTATTATAAAGATGATCTAACTAAGCAAAAGAGTGTTTTAATTAATGCAGATAAAATGGGTAAAGCACAACGTAACAAAACGTTAATCGCTCTGTATGACATAGATGAAATACAATATGCTAAAAACATTAAGAACTTTGACAAGATGCTAAATACTTCACGCACTAAAGCTTATATTAATATTGCTCAAATTTATCATTACGGAAAAGGCAAAGAGCCTGTAGATATTGAACAAGCAAAAATTTGGTACAAAAAAGCGGATACAGAACAAGCTAAGGAAGAACTTGCCAAGTTAAATAAAATTTAGCCAATAAACAAATTCACCGTTTTTGATTACAGGTATAAAAGTATGTTTCTTGAATTTAGGTTTTGAAATACTAGGCTTATGATTAAATTTTTGCTGCTAAAATTCATCACTTTCTTTTTTGGCTTTGTTGCCTGTTTTGCAATGCACACTACATTTGCATTGCCTTTAGTGATATCCGCAGCATTAGTTGGACTTGTTGGTTCTTTTATTCCTTTTCCTGAACAATATAAAAACCATCCTTACGCCGCTATTTATGCAGGCAGTTTTGCTGGAATGTGCTCCACACAACTAATCACCAGTTACTGGGAAATTGCAATTATCTCGCTGATTGGTGCAAGCTTATATGTACTGACCATGAATATGTTTAACGGTTTTGGCGGTAAACTCGGCGGCGTTGCTTTTGCCAGTGTCGCTATTTTTGTTTTAGCCAAAGGGATAATACTTTGAGTATTAAATACCCAATATTGGCGCTATTAGGTGCTTTTTTAACATTTTACCTAGCTAGACATAATCGCTTTGACGGAATCAGAGCTTCCGCAGCCCTTTCTATCATCGCTTATTTGATTATTGACGCGTTGGGTTTTAATGCAGATTTATACGCTGTAGTCTTCTTTGGCGGCACGTTTATTGGCATGAGCGCCCCACACCGCTTTGGTATTTATACCATAACCAGCGCATCCATTATTTTCTCACTGCTATTTGAATACCTAGTCCCCATATTTGACGGCTACGGCGGCGCTCTCGGCGTAAGCGCGTTTCTATCCGTCTGCATTTGCCACGTGTTTATTTTACTCGGCGCACTAAGAAGCAAAAAGCCGCATAACTAGTTAAGTTTGCGGCTTATATGCTAATGATTTCGAATAATGGTGTGTTTCGGTTATTTCTTATTATTCTAGTCTTAAGAAAACGCTTATTACAAAATAAGCGTTTTAAAAATTGATTCTTTTAGACAAGAGTGACTTTCATAAAAAGCCTCCCCTCACTAAATATTAACCGATACTTGTGAGATCATCAGTTTGAACTGTTGTTATTGGATAAATTGATTTAATAAAACACTCACCAGTCATTTGGTTTGAAGTTGAGATCGAATCAATAGATTTATAAATAGCCAAGTTAGATGAACGATTTAATTTAATGTCAGCTGATTTATTTAAATCAATACATCTTCCATTAGTTTCTACTAAGTAGTCTTTATTATGTTTTGCGGTGATTATTAAATAGTTATCAGAAAGCGATGTCCAACCACTAAATTTAAAACCGTCAACCTTATCTTCGCTAGATAAACTTTCATCCATTACGAATTTCGAATAAGCATTATTTTTTTCATTTAACGACATAGTTGTTGTTGACGAACAACCTGAAAGAACAACTAAACCTAAAGTAATAGCTAATATATGTTTCATTTTATTTCCTTATTAATTGTAAGTACTGATTAAAATATAGACACAACATTTAACGATTGCAACAGTTATTTTAATAATTCCTATACTTTACAGTATTTTAAATAATATAGTGTTGAAGTGAACAGCAAATGCCATTCTCTTAATTTTTTAGCTTCTTGGTATATGATTAAATTAGATTTTTAATATAACAGCACATTATTACTTGAATACATCTAAAAACGATTACCTTCATACCAACCTCCATGTTTATTTATTGTTTATAACTCGCATTTATAAAAGCCATGAATCTAAATCCGATATTGAAAAACATCAAACTTGAGTGGGCGGCTCTTTTATTCGCTTTAGGGCTTTAGGGCTTTAGGGCTTTAGGGCTTTAGGGCTTTAGGGCTTTAGGGCTTTAGGGCTTTAGGGAATGATTGGATCAGATCAAATTTCAGTCAAACATTATATTCATTTTAGATAATCAAATATTGCTGTCCGTTTATCAGAATTTTTTATGATCAATTTACGTATGTGAAATAAACAAAAGCAGATCAAAACAACAAAGCCAATTAACTTACGCTAACTGGCTTTGTTATTTGAATACATCTAACAATAAAAGTGATGTTTGTGTTTACTAATTTTTAGGAAATTTTTTCTTTAAAAATTCATCAACCGTTTTTTTGGGAATGCCAGTGATACGAATAACCTTGGGTTCTTCTTCATATTCCCCAAACTTCACGCTCTTACTGCTATTTATACGCCTTTCACAATCACTTTTATCTGCTGGAATGGCACTAGCACAACCTTTCAGTGTTGGATCCTGCAAAACACCATACAAAGCACTATCTTGTGGGTTAGCCACACATCCACTTAAAATAAGAATACTAAAAAATCCAAAAACCATTACCTTCATACCAACCTCCATGTGTGTTTATTGTTTGTCGTATTTATAAATATTTATAAAAGTCATAACTTTAACTCAAGTATTTAAAACCACCAAATCTGAGTGGGTGGCTCTTTTTATTCTTCTTTTAATTCTTAATGGAGCTGTTTTAACTACTTAAGTGCGGTTCTATTTTTAGTAACCGTATTGTATTGCGTTACAATTTCCTCATACAATTTTCCAACCCATTCAGGTGAGTTACTTGGAGCATGCAGCTCATTTAATGATGGGTCAGTAGGAGAGATAATTACTCTAGTATTGGAGATCCCAGTTTTATGCACTAAATAAAATAATTTTTCGATAACAGGATCTCCCATAGCTAAACAGCCTACAGAAGCAGAACGGCCATGAATAAAAATATTTGTACCAGGAGAAGATCTCCCCTCTTTATTTGCATGTTGTAAATCAAACGCATTAGGGTAATTCAATTTCATAGATAAATGATATGAGCTATTTGGATTAAACCCTTCAATTTTATAAAGCCCTTCAGGCACTTGTTTATCACCTTCAATCAACTTGGGGCCTAAAACACCACTTGCTGCTTTAATATCGTAACGGGTGATCAATTTAAATATTTCATCTTCGTTTGACGCCCAAACTTGTAACTCTTTACTGTCTTTAAAAGCAATTAATGACAAATTTTTAGGAGGAAAGTGGATACCTTTTGACAGAAATAAAGGAGATAATTCCTGAGAAACCTGCCCTTCCAGTTTTGTTATAACCTCTGCTACGGTTGCTTTTCCGGTAAATTTAATCACTATTGGATACCATAAGCTTCTACCGTACTGGTAAATAAGAAATAAAAATACAACTGCAACTAATACTAAAACCTTTTTCATTTCGCCATTCCTGAGTAAAACATAGCAACTAACTAAGCCAACCACTTTAAATGAAACTAACTGACTTTGAATCTAGTACTTCAAAAAACTGTCAAATTGAAGTGGGTGTCTCTAATACCGTTTTCTTTATTTCCTATCTGTAACTGTTTTCAAAATAACTACCCTTGTCATCTAACGCCGTTTAGCGGCAAAAATATGCAGGCTAAAATGTGTAGCGGAGCGGAACCAGCCAACTGTAATTTGTCCCGCTTGAACAGCTTGTTAGCAATATTAAACACTGCACCCTTGGCTTATTTTGGTTTTATCGCCTTCAAGCTCAACCCAATAATAAACAGTAAAACCGTCACGTTTTTTACGGATAATATAAGTTTTACCAACTTCAGCATTAAAACGAACACAACCTTCTGAAGTTATCTGACCATTTTGGTAATCCACTTTGACTTTATTTTCACCTTCAGAGATACGAGCTTCTTCAGGATACCCTTTGAAAAAGTCACCTGCTGCTTCACCATTTATTGTATTGATATAAAGGCGCTCATCAAGCGCCACAAATATACCGTGAGCATGCTCGGAATCTGCTTTTAGTAAAGCTGAATTATTTGAAGTTAAGCCTTCTTGTTTATATGTAGTTGATTGGCAACCTACCAATAAACTGGACAGCACTAATAATGCAATTGAAAATCCTTTACTCATTTTTAACACCTAATCCTGAAATATTGCTAACGCTCACTTCAGCCGCAGCTGGTATGAAGCGGTTTTTGTGTTATTGTTTGAGCGATAGCGAGTAACGCAAAAATCGCGTAGTACCAGCTGTCGGTCTGGAAGTGCTTGTTAGGTGAGTGCCTATGTAAAATTACGCTTTAGGCGCGCCACACGGTTAACTCTGGATAATAGAGAAATATACCTAGCTTGCTCACTTCTTTCTAAAGCTTTATCTTCAACGAACTCAGAAATACTCTGGATGACAGGGAACTTTTTCATTGCTGCTTGTGTTCCTTTTGATATTAGTTTTTTACCCGTGGCCAGAAAAGGCACGACCATACCTATAGCATCTTCACCTAAGTCTAGCGCATGCTTAGATACATTCTTGCTTCTTAAAGCCTTATTAACTTCAGTATTATACTCAGAAATACGTTCATTTCTTTTAGAGTCATCCAGCATGCACAACTCAGAGAAAAGTGAGTTCATCCCTTTTCGTACAACACTACTTGATATCTCCTCTTCGAAAGAGTCTATCGGTATGTAGTCGTTAATATCAAAAGTAGATATTAGCGATAGGCTGGGATTATTTATTCTCTTCATTTCCTTGACATCAAATGTCTGGCTTAGAGCCTCATAGCTTGCGCTTTTATAAAAGTTTAAGAGCCCTCCCATCATTAATGCGTATGGGTGGTCTGTATACTTATCGCCATCAATATAAAAAGGGAAATAAGTTGCATCTAATGCATGTGCCAAATGAATTTGATCGCTATTCACTACAAATTCAAACTCATATTTTTCTTTATCCTTGGTTTTAGGCCATGAATCAATAATCGGTTTATTAACACCATAACGCGCTATCCCCATTGGCCCAGATTGATTCAGAGTATCTAGGCTGGTACGTAAAGCATGCTTTGGCCATAGAAGATAATTGCTTATCGTTTCAACGCTTGTTTGTGTAAGCTCTGAAATTTCCTTGAGCAATGGATAAATGTATTTATTCAATTCTGGATCGCTAAAAATATATGACTCGTTTAATTCGACCAAGTCGATAGCAGCCAATGCGGCCAACGCTCTTCTGCTAACTACCGACGATGGATTTTCCGAATAAGCTTCGTTTATAAAGCCGTAATCTAAGCGGACTTCTGGCTGCATGTTGATTATTTTTAGTCTTCCTCTCTTAACAAGGTCTAGAATTTCATTCCTTGTAATTTTTTGGGTTTTTAAAAATTCTGTCATATCAGAAGAAAAAGGAAGCACGCAGTACACAACATCATATAGAAGCAAATGATTTCTTATGTTTGAATTCTGAAACTTTGAAAAGTTAACCAAGCACGATGTTTTAGTCTGATCAAGGAAATAAAGGTCAGACTTTTTGAATGAGCCGTCATAGATGCCATCTACGTTATCGTACCAAAGTCTTTCATCACGCACTAAAAACTCACATGACAACATTTCTCTACTTTTCGATGGAGCTATATTAAATACCTCATCGGGAATTTTAATTTGTGAGTTTAACGAGTTCCCGGTCACGATATCAAATGAGTATGGGCACTTAAGCGCTTCTGCAGTTTTTTGTATATCTCTAATGGTATTGGAGTCGGTTAATTCACAGACCTCAATAATTATTTTTTTATTTTCATGGTCTTCAGACATTCCGTTAAAGATCACATCAGAATGCACAGACGAAATATGTATAAGTGTTTGATTTAGTGTAAATGGTATTCCTTCAAAACCTGAAGGTATATCTTTATCTGTTATTCCATCTATCTCCTGATCATAGCCATCAGGCATTCTGTTGACTAGTTTTATAGGGGCCGTAACGTATTTTATCTCATGATGAAAAGTGCGCTCCAGACTATCAAAGTCATCAACTTCGCTTTCAACATATAGCTGATACTCATAGGTACTTATCTTAAATATTCTCGTGGTCAAGTAGGGAAACTTGGCTCGGAAAATCAAATCGATTCTTCGACACCACCCATCATAATTCAACATTGCTTTTGGTTACTCCCTGTTCTTTCGATGTTTTTTTAACCTAACGAGGCTGTAGAATTTCTCATTCTCAGCCAATTTCTTTAAATAAAAACCACAATATTTCACATTCCTCTAAGATTCAATAACTTATTCTATTTTCAATAATAGTTTTGGTTATATTCCGTTTAAAGTGGATTTATAGAGTTAATTAATGAAGTGAGGCTTGATGTGGGTATAAAGGCTTAACTATTGGTCTAATGTAAACTATTTCTTAACTTTTCTATGTTGTGAACAAGGCAATACATTTGCCATTGGGTATTTACTTTATCTTGCCCACGCAGCGTGAATTTGTTCATGCCTTTATTAACGGTAATATTTCCAAACACGGGTTCAATGGCACCTAGTCGTTTACTGTATTGTCGTCGTCCTATTGGACTATCTATCTTAACTTTCATTTTGTCGCCATAACTTAGCTTTTTCCGTGACTCATCACGTTTAAATTGTACTTATCTTCCTCTGTCCTTCGGTGGTTTACGCATACATTGCTGTTGTAGAGGGCATATCTTACAGTCTTTTAAGTAACCGCAGAATCGAGTGTATTGTTGATTGTGGTTATTTACATTTATCCCACTGCACCACATTTCATTGCCCGCTGGGCAGTGGCATGTTTGTGTTGCTTCGTCATAATGAAAATCATCTGAGGTGAATAATCTTGGCTTACCTTTGCTGCGTTTCAATCTACGTTTTTCTTGCTCTGTTTCATACGTTTCGCTTTCTTTAAATAGCGGATTACGCTTTCTGAATTGATTATCTGCAATGTAGGTATCGAAGCCACTTTGGGCCATGAATTCCAAATTCACTTCACTGTTAAAGCCACTGTCTGCTGTGAATTTAATCGTATGCTCGTTTGGTTGTTTTGCTGCTGTGAGCTTATCAAGTTGTTGCTTTAGTTGAGTAACCGCTGGTGCTAAGGTTTGTTGCTCACCAACTGAGCCCCATGTTTGGGCTTGTAAAATAATTTGATGTTTATCATCGTTAATCGCAATGCCATTGTAACCTTGGATTGTACCTTTACTTGTTGTCATTTTTGCACTGTCTGGGTCGGTTATATTACTTTTAACGGGCTTACCTTTACTCCCTGTTTTTTCTTGATGTGTTGCTAGGTATTCCTTAATTTTTTCTGCGCTTTTATCCAATTTCTCTTTCTGTTTCAAGTCATGAACGACTTCGTCTTCACCTAAACTATCTTGTGCTTGATGACGTTCAAGTATCCGTTGACTGGCTCGGCGTAGTTTGGCTTGTTTACGCTCAAGCTCTTCGAATGTACCGCTCCATTCTTTACTCGCGTTTGACCTTATTTTACAGCCGTCGATAGCAAACATGTTACGCCCAATAAGCCCTTCACGGTCACATATCATCAGCACTTGTGTAAACAAGGGTTCAATTTTGTCTTTCATGTTTGCAACAAAATGCGCAATAGATGTGTAATGAGGTTGAACATCCCCCGATAGGCTCATGAAGGTAATATTGGTTTCACACGCCCTTGCAATTCGGCGGCTACTGACTAATCCACGCGAATAACCAAACAAAACAATCTTCAACATTACAGATGGAGGGTACGCCGCAGCGCCACCATTATCGTTGTTGTACCATTCATCAAAAGGCGTTAAATCAAGGTGGTTATCAACAATATGAGAAAGTGCGTATTCAAATGTGCCAGGGATAATTTGCTGGGTAAAATCAACAGGAATGAATTTACTTTGGCAGGATAAGTCAGGTTTATAGTTAGCCATGTGAAATTAACTCTGAGCGAATAATAACTATTAGATCACAGACGCCCACCACGAACAAGTACATTTTATATACAAATAAGCCTAATTGAAAAAAGAGCGTTAAACGCTATTTTTAGAGAAATTCTACAGCCTCAACGCCTGTGTAACCAGCCCAAGAAGTGGCGGGCGTTTGTGATAAAATGAGCGTAGCGAATACACAAACGAGCGACGCTTTTTGGGTCTGGTTTACACACTTGTTAAGTGTTTACCAGAGTGCATTCTGTATACGCTCTTTCACTACTGGTGCGATTAAATTACTTTGACCAACCACAAGCAGTATTTTGTTTTTATAAAGCTCATTATCTCGTACTTCTGATAGCTGCTCGCATTCTGCTTTGGATAGATGCCGAAGAGATTCTTCTAGACCATTGATATTATCTACTTCGTCGCGGAAATATCCTCTACCCTTAATTTCTTCTTGGCTATCTATGAACCTGAGTATCTTTTTAATATTTTTAGTCATAGTTTGATACTTACACTTAACAGCGTATTAGCGCGAATTCCTGTTAAAGGAAGTTATCCACAGGCGATTTTATTCCGCTAATAAACTTTTTTATTTAATAATACTAATAACTTACCAGTAGATTTATGGATAAACAAACACTTTTTGAGTTGGGGAAAACGAGCCATTTACATAACACGCCATCAATGGCACGTTATGTAAAAAACATTTATCCAAAATTTATATTTAAATCAGTCATTTATTAAAAACGTCTACTTAATCGAGCCATTTTGATAAATTACATAACGTGCCATAACAGTACAAATTCACTTATTTTTACTTATACCTGTATAACCATACAGTTTCGCTGTTCATTTTTATTTTAAATAAATGTTTAGCACGGCCGTAGTGCTTTTGCTTTTGCTTTTGCTTTTAACTCTCCATCACAAAATCACTTTGTTAAATATTATTTTTTATAAAATTCGAAGCATGGATGCTGAGAAAGGATTGATTATCAGGGACGATTTTCCAATCCTTTTTTATAAACAAAAATAACTATTTAATGAAGAATTTGATTTTGTTTGGAAGCGGCCTTTTTCGCCTACCTTTTTTGGCTGTTGAAAAAAGGTATGGTCGCCGTCAAGGTGAAACCTTAGAGTTCGTATAAATTCAATGTCGCAGTAATAACATAAAACCAAAAGCCTGTGCCTTTTTTGGCTGTTGAAAAAGGTATGGACGCCGAAGGTGAAACGGCTGTAGTCACGAGCTTTGAGTAAAAAACAAAAAGCTAGCTCATGCCCCCAAACACACTTTTATCAACCGCTTTACTTGCCGCTTCTTCCATTGAGATCAGCCCTTCATTCTTTAACTTAACCAAACTCTGATCTAAGGTTTGCATACCAAAACTGGCCCCGGTCTGAATAGACGAGTACATTTGTGCGACCTTGTCTTCGCGGATCAAATTACGAATGGCTGGCGTACCTATCATTATCTCATGTGTGGCAACCCTGCCCCCGCCTTGTTTCTTACATAATGTTTGCGAGATCACAGCTTGTAACGACTCAGACAACATAGAGCGGATCATAGATTTTTCATCACCTGGAAATACATCAATAATACGGTCAATGGTTTTAGGTGCGGATGTGGTGTGCAATGTACCAAATACTAAATGGCCTGTTTCTGCAGCCGTCATGGCCAATCTTATGGTTTCTAAGTCTCGTAACTCGCCTACTAAAATAACGTCTGGGTCTTCACGTAATGCAGAGCGCAGTGCGTTGGAAAAACTCAATGTGTCGCGGTGTACTTCTCGTTGGCTAATTAAGCTTTGTTTGTTTTTGTGGACAAACTCAATGGGATCTTCAATGGTTAAAATATGTTCTTGTCGCTGGGTATTTATATAATCAATCATGGCAGCTAAGGTTGTTGACTTGCCTGAACCTGTGGGACCAGTCACTAATACTAACCCTCTTGGTTTATTAGCTATTTGCTTAAAAATATCTGGCGCAGCCAATTGCTCAAGGGATAAAACATTTGCTGGGATAGTTCTAAAAACAGCAGCTGCGCCGCGCTGAGTATTAAAGGCGTTAACACGAAAACGGGCTAAATTAGGTACTTCAAAGGAAAAGTCGGTTTCTAGCTTTTCTTCGTATTCTTTGCGCTGCTTATCGTTCATAATGTCGTAAATTAATGACTGAACTTGTTTCGCACTTAAGTCCGCTGTATTCGCAGTTACGTCTAGAGGTTTAACATCGCCATCGACTCTGATCATTGGTGGTGTCGCCGCTGACAAATGTAAATCAGATGCGTTATGCTGCACACTAAGTGTGAGTAATTCGGTTATATTCATAAATAAAACCTAGAAAAGTTAGACTGTACCTACTGGAAGAACATGTCAAAAAATAGTGATATTAATAACATAGCAACTCAATTGTTAAACGCCCAAAATAATATCAAAAATATTGCTCAAAAATACAACCGCTCTGCAAGTGCGGTTACCTTAATGGCGGTAAGTAAAACCAAGCCTGTTGAAGATGTTATTGCGGCTTACAATGCTGGCCAACGAATTTTTGGTGAGAATTACGCTCAAGAGCTATTTGATAAACATCAAGAGCTAAGCCATTTAGCAGATATTCAGTGGCATTACATTGGTCCAATTCAAAGTAATAAAACTAAAATAATCTGCCAAAGCGCCAGTTGGATTGATAGTGTCGATCGCCTTAAGATAGCTAACCGTATTGATACTCACGCTAAAGAACTAAATAAAAACATAAACCTGTTACTGCAAGTTAATATTTCTAATTCGCCACAAAAGTCAGGCATTAGTTTAGAGCAAGTAAATGAGCTGGCAGAGTCCATTAATTTACTAGAACATGTTACTTTAAGAGGCTTGATGGCAATCCCTGATAATTACACTGCTGACGAGAACGGTAACCGACCACAATTAAATCACGAATTTAATCAAATGTTGGCTTGTTATTCGGACTTACAGCAACAATATCCAAGTGTAGATACGTTGTCTTTAGGTATGAGCGGTGACTTAGATGTCGCGATTGAATGTGGCTCAACTATGGTCAGGTTAGGTACTGCTATATTTGGTAAAAGAAATTAAGAGGAATTTAATGATAAATAATAAGCAACACACATATGCATTTATAGGCGCGGGCAACATGTCTGGCGCAATTCTCGGCGGCATGGTTAATAGTGGTATTAACCCAGACAATATTATTGCCACCAACCGAACGAAAGAAAAGCAGCAAGCGCTGCATCAAAAGTTTGGGATTAAAACTGACTTAGACAATAAGTCGGCTATTGAACAAGCAGATGTGATTATTTTGGGCGTTAAACCACAAATGATGTTGGCAATGTTAACTGACTTAGTTGAGCAAGGTATCGACTTTAGCCAAAAGCTAATTATTACCGTTGCGGCAGGCTTAACAATAAATAGATATACCGACATTATTGGTAATGTAAGAATTATCCGTTGTATGCCAAATACGCCGTCGTTAGTTGGTTTAGGAGTATCAGGTTTATTTTGTGGTACTGACCAAAATAAATACTCAGCTGACGTTATTGAGCAAGATAAAGAAATTACCTCTGTTATGTTTAACGCTGTTGGTAAAACGGTTTGGTTAAAACAAGAGTCTCAAATTGATGATATCGCTGCGGTATCGGGTTCAGGACCAGCATACTTCTTTTTGTTTATGCAGCGTATGGCGGAAAAAGCGGTTCAGTTAGGCTTTGATCAAGACACAGCTAACCAAATTGTTCTGCAAACTGCTTTAGGCTCGGCTCAAATGGCCGCGCAAAGTGATGACAGCTTTGAACAATTACGCGTTAACGTAACCTCGCCTGGCGGGTCTACAGCAGAAGCGGTTAAAGTATTTAATGAAAAAGAATTAGCCTCTATAGTGTCGTCTGCGTTAGACGCTGCCGTATTAAGAGCAAAAGAAATGAGTAAACTATAATCCAAAAGAATATCCTAAAAGAGTAACCTTAACTTAAGGCTTATACTTTTTATAATATTCACGTTATCTTTAATATAAATTAAACACTGGAAATAAGAACGTTATGCAAGCAACTCAATTTTTAATATCAACGTTATTTGACCTATACATGATGGCTGTCATTTTACGTATTTGGTTACAACTCACTCGTGCCGACTTTTATAATCCGGTAAGTCAGTTTGTGGTTAAAATCACGAATCCAGTTTTAATACCTCTAAGACGTATTATTCCAGGTTTTGCTGGTATTGATTGGGCTGGCATTGTTTTATTATTATTGGTTGGCTTTGCTAAAATTGCTTTGTTACAAGTGTTGTATGGCGTAGGGTTTCCAGCGGTACAGATCCTAATTGCTAGCAGTATATCAATTGTTAAAGAAGTGCTTAATCTAATATTCTGGGTGATGTTAATTCGCGTTATCTTGAGCTGGGTTAGCCAAGGTTACAATCCGATTGAAGCCCTATTAAATCAATTAACTGAACCTATGTTGAATCCAATTCGTCGTGTTTTACCTGATATGGGTGGATTTGACTTAAGTATTATGGTGTTTTTAATTGGTTTGAAGTTTGTTGAATTAGGCTTTCAAGATTTACTAAGCTCTTTACTGTAGAGCAATTTGCTGTAAAGAATTTGTTGTAAAGCAATTTATTGTAGAGAATTGATTTAGAAGCTCTTGAACAAAAAAAACACTGGATTTAACATGAAATTATTAAGCAGTTTTATACTTTTACTATCAGCATTATTATCATTTAATAGTCATGCTGAACAAAAGATCACAAAAGGTAATTGGGACATCCATTACATTGCCTTTCCTAGTTCGTTTATTCAGCCTGAAATTGCCAAACAGTATCAACTACAACGTAGTAAATACTTAGCGGTTATAAATATTTCAGTATTGGATAATAAAGATAACAACAAAGCGCAGAATGCTTATGTATCAGGTATGGCAAAAAACTTACTGGGTCAGCGTACTAAGTTGGATTTTGTTAAAGTGACAGAAGGTGAAGCGACGTATTATTTAGCTCAGCTTAAATACGACAATGAAGAAATATATAACTTTGAAATAGACGTACAACAAGGTAATAAAACGGAAACCATTAAGTTTAGCCAAAAGTTTTATGTCGATTAAACTCAATTGGTACCGCGCTAGCAACGAGAGTAGAGTATCGAGCTACGAGTAAAAGCTTAAGTCTCGAATCTTTTCGATACTCGCCACTCGTATCTCGAACCTGTTTCCATTATATTATCCGTTAAAACAAGATCGCGCCTTATTAGCGCTCACCTCTTATCAGTACGCCTTATAAGTATAAACACGCCTTCAAAATCCCCCACTTACAATTCCAACTATTAATGAGTGTAAGCATTAAATGAAGTAACAAATGACTCAAACTCTTCTACGTTTATTGGTTTGGACCAATAATAACCTTGACCAATTTCGCAGTTTAAGTCTTTTAAAATCTTAACGACTTTCTCGTCCTCAACCCCTTCTGCTACATTTTCCAGCTCAAGACCTTTTGCCATTTGAACTATCGCTTTTACTAAGGTTGTATTTTTCTGATTGGTGGCTAAGTCGCTAATAAAAGAGCGATCAATTTTTAAATATTCGATATCAAATTCTTTTAAATAACCTAAGTTAGAATAGCCCGTACCAAAGTCATCAATTGAAAAGTGCACACCTAGTTGATGTAAGTTCCTAAGAGTTAATTTTAATTCATCTGAGTTATCAATTAACAAAGACTCTGTCATTTCTAACTCTAGATATTTACCATCTAATTTATGACGTGATAATGTTGATTTCACTTTTGCATAAAAGTCTTTTTTGGCTAACTGCTTAGACGATACATTAACCGCGATGGTTAACTCACCTAGACCTTGATTTAGCCCTTCACTTATCCATTGTTTCGTTTGTTTGCATGCTTGATCTAAAGCCCACTCACCTATCTCTACAATTAATCCAGACTTTTCAGCTTGCGGGATAAAATCGTTCGGGAATATTAATCCTTTTTGTGGATGTTCCCAGCGGATCAATGCTTCAGCACCGATAACTTTGTCGTGTTTCAAGTCTATTTTAGGTTGGTACATTAAAACAAACTGCTGTTCAGCAATGGCTTTGCGTAAGTCGGATACAACACTTAAATATTTATGACCATGGATATTCATTGCTTTATTATAAAAATGAAAACTATTTCCACCTAGAGATTTAGAATAATGCATTGCCGCGTCGGCATGTTTTATTAAGGTTTCAAACTCATTGCCGTCTGTTGATGTTGTACTAATGCCTATTGAGCTTCCGCATATAAATTCATTATCTAAATAATAAAAAGGCTTTTGAATTTGCTCTATAAAGTGATGCGCTAAGCTCGCGACATATTCTTCCGATTCAATTGACTCCATAATAACGATAAACTCATCGCCCGTGTAACGACATACTGAGTCATGTGTTGGTACTAATTGAAACATACGTTGTGATAGCTCAACCAATAATGCATCGCCAGCTTGGTGACCTAGCGCGTCATTTATCACCTTAAAGTTATCTAAATTAATAAACATTAAATAGATTTTTTGATTGGTTCTATTCGCCTTTGAACTGGCTTTTTGAAATAACTCTTTTGCCATAATACGATTTGGCAAACCGGTTAATACATCGTGATGCAACAGGTTTTCTACTTCTTTTTTTGATTCTAGTGCATTGCTATTTTCAATATTTAGTTTGTCGACTAAATGCTTAAAGTCATAAATTAAAATCCAAATAAAATAACTGGTTAAATAGAGGATCAATAAAATAATGAAGGCGTTGTCTAAGCTGATAATTGGGGTTTCATTGGTGTACCAAGCTTCATGATTTACCCAGGCATTTAAACCAATAGAAAGTGAAATAATAACTAAAAGACGAATAAATACCGTCTTACTGCCGACCATGGCCGCCATGATCAAAATACATGGATACACCAAAACAGATTCGTCGTATAGGCCGCCATAACGCCACATAAACTGAATCATTAATAAAGTAAGTACATAAAGCAAAACAGATGCGCCTTGCTCAACTTTATTATCTTTCGCTAGTTTATAAACACTTAATAATATAACGGCGGTCATACCAACTAATAAACATTGCAGGTAATTGCCTAGAAAAAAACGATGAATGAAAACGACTAATAAAACTAACTCTGTAGCTCCAAATATTTGGATAAGACGTTTCTTTTTGAAATACTTATAAGTATCAACATTGTAAGAAATGTTAATGACATACTCCTATTACAACAACTGAATCAACTCATGTGTTGATGCGCTAACTTATGATTGAAACTAAGTGTAGATAGGAAATTCTAAAGTTCCACTAAATCTAATATTTTTAATATTAGATTAACAAAAACTCACCACTGTTAATAAAAAACCAATTGTGACAAAACAGCACAAAACTGTAACAAACGATTAATATTCAATCAGTTATATGACGCTTTTATGAATCACTAGCTTTCTACGTGACACATTTATGAAGATCACTGTTTAGGCTAAATTAACCTGTCCCCTTTTATCTGTTTTTACACTCATTAAGGTCAGTTGATTTAAATGAGTGAAAAGTACAATGTCAAAAGCAGTAAACAGTGAAATAAAAAGTACAGTTAAAAGCATCACTAAACTTAGTGTCCTTTTTATAGTCTTGTTGATCACTCTGGTTTTATTTGCCTTCACTAATTTACTTAATTGTACTTTTTTACAAACTTCAACGTTAAATGACTTTCAAGTTATTGGCTCTCACAACAGTTATAAACGTTTAATGCCAAAACAAATGATGAACTACATAGCTGGCTATGACTCTCGTACCGCAGAAAACATTAATTATTATCACGATACTTTAACGGCTCAACTTGATTTAGGACTGAGACATTTAGAAATTGATGTTTTGCTTGACCCTGACGGTGGCAAGTTTAGCCAACCAAGTGCTGAAAGCATTATTAACAAACCTCTTTTAAATGAGAAACAAAGGCAGCAGCTAAAGCAAAAAGGATTGAAAGTTTTACATATCCCAGATATCGACTTTTTATCTCACTGTACTTTGTTTACACAATGTTTAGAGCAACTTTTACATTGGTCCGAGAATAATCCTAAACACTTTCCCGTCACTATTTTGCTTAATGTCAAAGAAAGTAAAGCTAAGTTTGTCGATGGAGTATCACCACTAACATTTACACAAAATGATTACACCGCATTAGATAACGAAATTAAAAAAGTGTTAACCACAGAAAAGTTAATTACTCCTGATGTTATTCGCGGTGAGCTACCTAGTTTAGAGCAAGCTATTTTGACCAATGGCTGGCCAAGTATAGAAAGTCTAAAGGGTCAGTTTTTATTTGTGTTTGATGGTAATAGCCGACAACGAGATCTTTATCGTAAAGATCATCCGTCTTTATCTGAGCGAGTCATGTTTGCCTCTTTTGAGCCCGGCCAACCAGAAGCTGCTTATTTAATAATGAATGACCCTATCAAGCAGTTTAACCAAATAAAACAACGAGTAGAGCAAGGTTACATGGTACGAACCCGTGCAGACGCTAACTTATCAAATAATAACTCACAACGTACAAAGCGCAGACAAGCTGCATTTAACAGTGGAGCCCAAGTTATTTCTACCGACTTTTATAGCCAATCACCTCAGTCATTTACATCTGGCTATCAAGTTATTTTTAAGCATAAAAAATATATTCGTAATAACCAAATAACAACAGCCCAAACAAATGGGCACAATTTTTTTAACTTTTAATTTAAATTATAAACGTGGAGATTCACATGCAAAAATACTTCGCCAAAAACACAGTAGCATTAGCTATTGTTGGTGCACTAAGTTCTGTATCGGTAACAGCCTTAGAACAAGATAACCTAAATGCCGATGGTAAAGCTCAAGATATTGAAAAAATTCAAGTTAGTGGCTTTCGTGGTAGCTTACTTAAAGCAAAAGATTTAAAACGTGACGCGTTAGGTTCACAAGATTCTATTGTCGCTGAAGACATCGCTGACTTTCCAGATCTTAATCTTGCCGATGCATTGCAACGTATTCCAGGAGTCTCTATTACTCGTGAAGGTGGTGAAGGTCGCCAAATTTCGTTACGTGGTTTAGGTCCAGATTTTACCCAAGTTCAACTTAACGGTATGGAAGCATTAGGTACATCATCTTCTGCTATGGATAGCCGCGGTTCAGTTAGCCGTTCTAGAGCTTTTGATTTTAATATTTTTGCTTCAGAGTTATTTAATCGTGTAGACGTGAATAAATCATTCTCAGCCAACATGGATGAAGGTGGTATTGGTGGAACGGTAAACTTGGTTACAGCAAAGCCTTTTGATTATGACGGTTTTAAAGGTGCGCTTAGTGGTCAGGTTGGACAAAATACTTTAGCCGACGGTACGAGTCCTCGTGTAGCTGCATTAATTTCTAATATCTGGGACGATTTTGGTGCTTTAGCGTCTATTGCATATAGTAAACGTAACACTAGCGAGCAAGGTTTTGATACTTACCGCTGGCGCGAAAAAAATTCGGAAGGCTCTGATATTTCAGCTCTGTCTCAAGCAGATCAAGATGCTGTAAATAGTGGAGAGCTTCGCTTTTCAAGAGGCAGTCGTTACTCTACATTTGAAAATGAACAAACACGAATTGGTGCTACAGTCGCATTACAATATCGACCTACTAATACGTTCAAATTAGGTTTTGACGGTGTGTACGGTGTTTTAGATAATGCCCGTGACGAATTTCATTTACAAAGTCGAGGTTCAAGTTCAACAGCTTTAGGTTGTACAGGTCCGAGTTATAGCAATATCCAAACGGTAGAAAACGAAGGGATCTGCTCAAGCTTGGTTGATATAAAATATAACTCTGCAAACGAAGTTATGTATTCAAGCTTTGAAAATGCAGCACTTCATTCTGAAAGTCGTCAACAATTTGCCGATACAACGCTGACACAAATGAGCTTAAACAGTGAATGGAATGTGACAGATGAATTTAGCTTAACGGCATTAATTGGTAGTTCAAGTAGTGAATTTGAAACTGGCAGCACAAAAGTTTACTTAGAATCTTTTGGTGACCAAATTATTGATTACACTCAAGACCGATTTTATGGCGAAAATACTTATGGCTACGACGTTACTGATGTTAACGAATACCGTTATCACGAAATTGATTTAGAAGAAGATCAAATCACAAATACTTTTAATATTGCCAAAGTAGACGCGACTTATATTATGGAAAGTGCCGGTGTTATAACCGCTGGTATATCTTTAAAGAGCTTTGAGAATGAAGCTTGGGAAAATAACGACGCTAATATACTGCGATCTGAATGGGAAACTGGAGATGTAAGCGACATTATTGACCCTAACCTAACTTATACTTACACTGGCCATAACAAGCAAGAATGGTTAGCCGTTAACGTTAACGGTGTATTAAATGCTTTTGATATTGATAAAGACTTACCTCAAGCGGAATACTCAGACAAAGTAACTGAAGATACTCTTGGTGCTTATTTACAATACGAATTTGAAGCTGATATTGCAGGTGGCTTTTTACGAGGAAATATTGGCACTCGATATTACAGCACTGACATTAGCTCTACAGGTATAGTAAATGATGAATTAACTGAAGTGACTCAAGATTATTCAGGTGTATTACCAAGTTTAAATATTGCTTGGGATGCAACCGATAATTTGGTAGTTAGAGGCAGTATTGGCAAGAATGTAACACGTCCTTCATTGGGTGCGTTAAATGCGACAGGGACAGTACAAAACGACCCAACATCGACAAATGGATTAAGTATTTCCGCGGGTAATCCAGGATTAAAACCATTTGAATCAACTAACTTTGAAATGGCTTTAGAGTATTACTTTGATGAAGTAGGTTATATATCGGCAGCGTATTTTAACAAATCGATTGATAACTTTATTGTGACTGATACTACGTCTGTAGCTTATGGCGATACTGGTTATCCTTTGTCATTCTTAGGTGCCGTTGATGCCGCTGGAAATCCACAAACGGCAGATACAACATTCACAGTTAGCCAGCCAATAAATACAGATAATAGTGACATTAGCGGATACGAATTAGCATTCCAACGTGACTTAGACTTTTTACCGGCGCCATTTAATAATTTAGGTTTGATTGCTAATTATACCTATGCCGACGGTGAAGCTTTATATCGCAATGTAGGAAATACTGGAGTTGATGAGTACAAATCATTCCCTGGTTTGTCTGAACACGCTGGTAACTTCACTCTTTACTTTGAAAAAGAAAGTTGGGGAGCTCGTATATCATCAGCTTACCGTAGTGACTACATTTCAGATGTATCGTCAAACAGCGATGAAGATGAACGTGGTTTTCATGCAACAACTTACGTTGATTTCTCTGCTTTTTACAACGTAACTAAACAGTTAAAAGTGACGATTGAAGGCACTAACTTAACGGACGTACGTGAAGAGCAGTACAGTGACTCGGCTGATAGATTGTATAACACAACTGAAAATGGTCGTACTTTCTATTTAGGCGCTACCTACTCGTTCTAATCTACAAACGGATAGACAAGGTTATAACTAAGCCAGCTTTTAAGCTGGCTTTTTTTATGTTTGTTGTCCTGTCCTGAAATGTTTTTATATAGGTTGAACTACCTTCGCCTAAAAATTAATAATAATCTGCGTGATTAGTCCATCACTTAGTAGTAATTACATTTGTCTAAACAAGCCTAGGTTTGCAAATATATTTAAGCTAGCTAAACCGTAAGCGACGGATAACACTGACATAAAATATATAACAACTAATACTGATAGGTCAGTCCCAAGTAATAAGAACGGCCGCTAGTAACTGAATTGTAAGCTCTATTAGCTGAATCACTATACTGCTCTTCACGTTCATTAGTTAAATTTTGAGCTTGTAATTTAAACTGCCAGTGCTGATTTAATTGGTAAGCCAGATTAGCATCAACATATATTGTAGAATGAAATCCTGTTTCATCTTCATCTTCCAAGGTTTGGCTACTGATTTTGTGAATATATTTATCACGATAAGACGCGGATAACCGAGCACTTACAATATCAGTTTCATAATAAAAAGTGACCGATGCCGTTTGTTTTGATAAATAAGGAAAAGGTTTGTCAAATAACTTTTCGCCCGTTAACTCATTGTAATACGTCATATTGCCATCGGTAAAAGTGTAATGCCCTATTGTCCCCATATTCTGCCAAGGCGATGGTAAATGAGACCATTCATAACGTAGCATAGTTTCAACTCCATTAAGTGAAGCTGACTCATGGTTGTCCTTAGTTACAAGATTAACGATAGTGTCTGAGTTTAAATCACTTTCTGGCCATAAATTAGGTAAGCCTGTTTTACCAAACGAGGTGACCTCCACTTTTGTAGCAACAAAGTCAGATATGGATTTATAAAATGCAGATAACGAAAATAATACATTATGACTAATATACCCCTCTAGTGCCAAATCAATATTGCTCGAGCGGTAGGGAGCTAAGGAGTCATTAAAGCCTAAAACAGTGTTGGTTTCTTCCTCAAACTTTAATGTGTTTGATAAGTCGGTGAGTGCTGGTCTTGCGGTATTTCTCGATACACTAGCTCGTAACAACCAGTTTTTATCAAACTCCCATGACACATTAATACTTGGCAGCCAATTATGATGCTTCTGCTCTGACATAACATCTTGGGTTAATAATTTATGTGTGACTTGCACATTCTCTTGTTGAAACTTCAACCCTACTTTTACATTTAACGGTGCTTTCACCCATGACATTAAATAATATGCTGAATGTTTAATTTCAGTTGTTTGGTGTTGAGATTGAGTTATTTCTTTATCATTTTTTGTGAGGTCAAAAGGATTGACACCAAAATATTGCATCGCTGAATTTGTCTGTAATGTTAACCAATCCACGTTAGGGTGTTGATAAAGAGGCTGAGTAAAACTAGCAGGTAAGTTATTCATTGTACTTACAATGCCACTTTCATCACTCTCCCCTTGCGGTATACCATTTGCGTAAGCAGCCCATTCATCCATTAATAAATCATCTTGAAACAGGCTAGCACTGGCATTATTAAAATGAGTAAATTGAAAACCTGCTTGGATCGATAAATGCGCTAAATGTTGATAATCAAATGACAGTCCTGCGTGTTTATAATTGGTGCTTGCAGTGTATTCCTCTAAATCAATTTCTTGCATTTGCCACGTACTAAGGGCTAACAAATCACTACTATATTGAATATCTGCAAAAAAAGGATCATCGCGATAATCGATACTTACGTCACTTTGCCCTTTGGTATAAATTTTATTACTTAAAGGAATATCAAAGTTTGAATCTTCAATCCCTGCGATAAACGACATATTTAAACGTTCATTCAACGAAGTGTTACTGTTAAATACCACCTGGTTATAGTCTGTTTTCGTTAGCTGGGCTCGGCTTTCTGTCGCGACTCGTGCATCTTTGTAAGCGCTATATATTAATTCATTAGCTGCATTTATTTCCCCGCCAACAATCTGTGTTACATCATCAATTATTGGGGTTGATTGTTGACCTCTTGGATAAAGATGATATTCGTTTCGTTGCGAGTCTAATACAGCATGGAGAATATCTAAGGTGATTGAAGTATTTTCAGCGTCATATTCTAGTGCTACGCCTAAACCTAAACGACTTTGTTCACTGCGCCATATAGAATAACGATTTCCTCTTGGTACATATATCTCGCCATTTAACCATTGATTTTGTAGCTCACTTGATAAAGGCTCTAGTGATATATTCTGTGGAATTATTTTACGCCACCTAAATGTATTAGCTCCTCTTTCTTCGGCATAACGCTTACCATAAGATGCCGATAACAAAGCGCCCCAATCTCCCCATGTATTTGAAACTAAACCAGTAAAACGTTTTGCTAGTTGATCACTGTATTCATTACCACCTATTTGTGGTGAAAGGATTAAGTTAAAGCCCGGTTGATCAAAAGGTTTAGCCGTTTGTAGTGCAACCGTACCAGCTAAACCTCCAGATAAATGTTCTGCTGAATAGGCCTTAAATACTTGAACTTGGTTAAATAGCTCTGACGAAAACACATTAAAATCAAACGAACGGTCACGTTGCTTTTGTTCTCGACTATCCATTGGTGAGTCATTATTAGCAAGTACAGGTATACCATTTAAGGTAACTTGGGTGAAATCTGGAAGAGTCCCGCGTAATGATAATTGCCTTCCCTCGCCTGCCTCACGAGTTATTGTGACTCCAGGAATACGTTGTAAAGATTCAGCTAAATTTATATCTGGATAATTGCCCATATCTTCAGCTGCAATCACATCTGAAATTTCTACAGTTGCTCGTTTTATATCGCGGGAACGTTGTAAAGCGCCTCTGATCCCAGTCACAACAATTTCATCTATTGCTGTATTTTTAGTGCCTTCTTTTCTGGGTAATATCATCACGCCAAAGTTTAATATTTTATAACTTATTTGGCTTTGTTTAAAAATGTAATCAAGAGCCTTATTAAGGGAATACTCTCCTTGAATATTCACTAAAAACTCAGTTTCTCCCAGCTCTGAATTAATAACAAAGGGAGTATTAAATACAATTGAAAATTGTTTTATTGCTTCTGCTAACGGCTGCTGTTTTATATTTAGATGGCGTATATCATTATTATTAGCCGCAAAATTAACCGCACTGAAAAAAATCAATACGACACCAATAAGGTAATGAATGCCTTTAGCTTTTATAAATTCACCTTGTATAAACCTAGTAATAGATGAAAAAAACGACTTTTGTTTTAATTTCAAATAGCTGCACCTACGAATTCACTAAGTTAAACAACCACATTGCCCTTATTATTTCTTTGGGCGAAGTACAATACGCTGTGCTTCATAATGTAACTCTAATTGGTTAGCATTGGATATCAGCATTAATGACTCTTCAGGGCGGTCCAAGGCAAACCTGCCGTTAATGCGTAAATCTGTTAATTGCGCATCAAAGACCACCTCTTTATCTAAGTAACTTTGTAACTGAGAGACAACATCTACGATTGAGCCATCATCGACCTCTAACCATCCACTGCGCCATAATGGCAACATGTCCTGTAACTGATTTTTAAAATCAACTATACGCCCTGAACTAATTTTTATACTTTGCCCTTTAGTTAAGGTAATTTCTTCTTCTGCTTTCACTTTTACCACACCTTCATAAACACTAATACTAGTGTAATTGGCTGTGCGGTCAACATCGAACGATGTACCCAACACAGTGATTGTAGAGTCACCAGCATTTATTATAAATGGTCGATTTCTATCTGGAGCAACATCAAAGAACACTTGGCCTTTATCGAGTGAGGCTAAACGTTGTTCTTTTGTCTGTGAAACACTTAGCATTGAGTTGGCATTTAGATGTACTTTGCTACCATCCTTCAACATAGATGAAGAACGTTCAGCAATTTCTGTATTTAGTTCTGTTTGGTAAATATTCTGCGCAGCAACTTCAACTTGCGGTTGAGTATTAGTTAATGGATATAACATATAGACGAAGGTAAAAATGCAGGCGATAGAAGCTGCTAGTGCTAAAGGAGTCTGAAAATAGTTAACTTTAACTACCGGTTTAATCTTGGTTACTTGGTTAACTTTTTCTTGCTGAGAAAGTGTTATTGCCTCCACTAGCCCACTAGAGTTCATTACACGTTGCATTTTTTTGTAAGCAGCCTCGTGCTCGGGGTTTTGTAACCAAATGCCAAGTTCTGCTTTTTGCTTGGCAGTTAATTCCGTTTCTTGATCAATCCAATCGGCTGCTTGTTCCAGTATCTCTGGTTTCATTGCTAATTCTCTAAAGTGAATAACGGCTACTTGTTTATCTTTCTTATTATATGTGACTGAATTTAGCCAATAAAGGGGACTATTTTTTATCAAATATCAAATCATGCTCTTCAGCGCATAGGGTTATTTCAACCATTGCACGAGTAATATGTTTTTTTACTGCTTCTACTGATATATCTAATTCTTGACTAATGTCTTCACGGCTCATGCCATCTAAACGACGCATCTTAAAAACTTTTTGTCTGAGCATTGGCATATTTTTTAATACATCAGATAAAATCTTAATTTTTTCCTCTGCGAGGTACTGATCTTCAACATACATAGTTTCATCAACTAGAGTTTCCAACTGTTCGTCTGTTTCTGTTTTTTGTTGGGACTTCCAATGATCAAATAGTACAGTTTTTGACACCGTATATAGGTAAGCCAAAGGGTTATTAATATGACTAGAGTCTGCTCTTTGGAATGTTCGAAGAAGTGTTTCTTGCACTATATCATCAGTTAAATCTATGTTCCGAGTCTTGTTTAAAACGAACAAACGGAGTTTAGGTATATATGTAGTAAAGGGATCTGTTTGTTTCATGAAGTATTAATTTTTAACAAAAACGATTCGTTAAACAATCACCTAGCTATTAATCCTGACACCACTATATTTTAGAAATGTGTCAGAATTATGTTTAACATCAAATTAAAGACTTATGCAGAGTTATGAATAGTTATTTTATTTCGCTTTCAGTTTTAATTTAGACATTGAATTAAGCTCTGAGATAGTTCCGTTGGATAGGTTCAACATAAAATGATCACTTGGTTCACCATTTTTAAATCCGTCAAACAAACTAAACAAATTACCAAAGCGGCGTTTAAATACAGACGTTAGTGTTTCGTCCGTTATCGTTGAATTTAATTTTGTTTTGTTCGTGTTTACTAAAGCTTTCGTCAACACTGCATATTGAGCCAGACGTTGTTGACTTATATCTCGTAACGCTAATTGGTCGGCATTGCGTAACCGATAAAAATCGACCGCTAAGTCGAAACCATTCCATTGACTGAATTGTTCGGTTTGCAAACCTGCACTTAGCGCTAGGTCTTGCGCTTTGGTCAGTGCTGCTTTCCATTGTACTGTATTATGCAAGTCATCAATAGTCACAAGGCCTTCTTGCCACTGCTTAATTGTCACATCCGTGTTTAATTGCGATAACACCAAGATATCTAATCCATTAAATGAGAATAATAAATCTCGTAAATCTGCTGGCCAATCCTTTGGTAAAAATCGCTGACGAGTAAGCTCTCTAATATGCCACTGAGTAAACTCTCGATAGCTTTTAGACGCTAGAATATCAATATTCCATAAACGTTCTGGATCTGTTTTTTGCAATGTTTTATATTCTTGTTTGTAATGCTCAAAAAGCTCGGCGTAACGCGGGATATCGTCAACCACCACAGTTTCTATTTCAATCTGTTGGTTGGCTTTTAATGTCATTAATTTATATGCTGGAATGTATGCTGCAATAGATGGCGCTTGAATATTAAACAAAAAACTTCCGTCATCATTACGAGTAACGCCGGTATCGTTAATGTGCATATGCCCGCCGATATGAACTTGTAGTCCTGTGGCGGCTAATGCTTGGCTAACTGATTTTTGTGGTAAACGTGGCAATTGAAATTTATTTTTTGCAAATAGCCTTTTTACTTTGTCTTCTTGACCATCGTAGTATTCTGTCATAGGAAAGTGACTAAAGGCGACGAGTTGCTTGCCCTCTTTTTCAGCCCGTTTTACAACATTACTTATCCACTCTATAACCTGAGTTTTGTGGGTGAACATTTTATTGTACCCAGCACTACTTGAACCTTTAAAGGTTTTTGGAGCAGTTAGATCTGTAGAATCAAGATTAGGTATATAAACATTGGCGTCTATTGCTAACAACCAAAGTCCTTTTACAGGTTCAACTAAATAACTGCTGTCGATGATATTAAAACAATTTGTGTAAACCATGCTTTTCGTAGCTGTGTTTTTACTCGCGGTGTTACTAGTGCTGCCATTAGCATTGAGTTGCTTGTATTTCCCGCCAGTACCTTGATGGCAAATTTCATATTGGCGCTGTTCATTGGTACTTTCGGTTAATGCAGTTTCAAAGTCATAATTATATGAGTTGTAAGTACTATAAGGTGTTTCCCAATATTGATAGTTTGGTTTTGGATAAAAACCATGAGACTTAAGCTGTTGCATTATTCCTTGATAACCTAAGCCTGATACTTCTTCGGTGCAAATAGTGTCTAAAGCTGTGTCATTCTTTATAACCGCAGCCTTTATAACAGCCTTGGCACCGTCATAATCTTTACATTCATTTTTACCACGGCTGAATATGCGCTGTTCATGTCCACCAGCACCTAGAAAGTTAGATTTTCCCGATGGTATTTTAAACGGTCTAACTGGATCGTGATTCCCTGGTGCAGAGAAAAATTCAATATCATGTTCTTTAGCGTAATCATCTAGGATTTTAGCTAATCCGCGCATATGAACAGGTTGCCCGTCATCGCTAAAGTCGCCTGGCAAAGCAATCAGTTTTACACCACGAGATACCGCGTCGTCCAACGCGGCGAACATAGCAAAATAATTTTCATTAAATAAACGCGTGGAATGTAACTCGGCAGACAAACTACGAATAGTGGCGTTTTTACCACTAATGCTGTTAGGTAATCCTTTAAATGAATCATCTTTAAAGTCTGCGTAAATATCATGAAAATGAATATCTGGCATAAAGGCAATTTGCGTTTCATTTAAGCTCGGTTTTTCTACGACAATTTTTTGGGGACTAGCTTGAGCGGTTGACATGATTGAATGTAAAGCTAAACATAGAGCCAAAGGAATGACTGAAGAATAAAATAAGCGTTTCAAATTGATTTCCCCGTTGAAGTTGAAATAGCAGTAGAAACAGGGATTAACTGTACTGTTGTAAATAATCAACAATGTCAGATGACTCGTACATCCATTTAACGCCACCCGCTTCATCTTCAATACGCAGACATGGCACTTTTACTCGGCCACCGCCTTCTAACAACTCTTGGCGACGTTGTTCGTTACGTTTTACATCATAACTAGCTATGTTTAATGATTTACGTTTCATTTCACGACGAACCTTGACGCAAAATGGACAAGCTTTAAAGTGATACAAAGCTAACTTTGCCGTTTTATCATCCACTTCTTTTTGTAATTCTGGAGTACGTTTTATGCCTCTTGGCGTTGTGATCCAATCTAAAAATAAAATGATTGCACCTAGTATGATTCTTATTAATTTCATTTAACTCTCATATTTTATGGAATACAGTTATGGATACCGTTGTTATAGGATTGTGGTTTGAACTGTTAACATTATACCTGCGTTTCAATAGTTTAAAACACTTTACTCCTGAAGCTCACCAGAACTTACGCTTTGATAAGAAAAAGTCGATAAAGGTTCTTATTTTCAACTGTTCTATTTTAGCATGTTGGTAATAGATATATATTTCCGCCGAGGGTAACCAATGCTCTTCTAAAACAGGTATTAATTGTTTCTTTTCAAGGTAAGTTTTAATGTCATTGTTATCCACCAAAGCATTAATTAAGCCTAAACCTTGTACTGCAAAATTAGATTGGTTACTCACTGTTAAAATCGGAGCGTCTAACTCAACGGAATCCATTTCATTTGGATTAGATTGAGATTTAACAACTAAAATATTATTAGGTTTAGAATGTGGATGGCCTATCATTTTATGATCTTTTAGATCATTAATATTTTTAGGAACACCATATTGTTTTAAATACTCAGGAGACGCAAAAATACCTAATTGAGCCTGCCATAAAGATCGCTTTCTAAGCGAAGGTGACTGTATGCCTAAATATTCCCCAATTCCCCAATAAACATCATGACAATCTTTTTTCAAATCTAATAGTGATTCGTTTACCTCAAAAACTAGTTTTATATCGGGAAATAACCTTTGAAACTCACCTACCCAAGGGTAAATAGTTTCTTCGTATGTCTGTACATCTTGTGCAACTACTTTAATAGTGCCTACTAGATTATCTTTTCTAGAATTTAACCAGAGCTCTAACGAGTCATGTTGTGTAAGGATATCCTTTGCTCGGCGTAAAAAGTCCTCTCCGAATTCAGTCAATTTAATTATTCGAGTGGTTCTAATGAATAAAGGTTCTTCTAAGCGTGTCTCAAGCTGTGAGATCTGCTTACTTATCGCCATAGTACTAAGCTCTAAGTCTTTTGCAGCAAGTGTAAAACTTTTATGTTTTGCTACCAATATAAATGCGATTAACGATTCTGTTTTAAACATGACACCACTGTAAACTTAAAGTTTAATATTATTAAAACTATATACCATATTTTTATATTTTTTTAAAACTATGATGTCCATACTAAAAATAACGAAGTTGAAAATAATGAAATATTTAGAATATATATTAATGTCTTATTTTATTTTATACCCCTTGTATATACTGTTTACTCATAAATCTGAACAATTAAGGGTCATAAATCAACAAGAATCAAAAATAAGTGTGTATCAACAAACCATGTTATATCTATGGGCTCCACTGATCTTATTGATGGTTATTGTGTTTTTAGGGGACTTAAGTCTAAAAGAACTCGGTCTTGTCTGGCAGTGGAATATGAGGACTGGTTTGGCGTTATTATTTCTCTTTTTATTAGCAACTTATTTTCTAATATCACTAAAGTCATTAATTAAAAATTGTGATCAACACCCTAAACTAAGAGAACAATACGAGTTCGTTCGTTGGTTATTACCAGCCACATCAAAAGAAGCAAATTACTTTATATTCGGTTTAGCTATAACGGCTGGAATTTGTGAAGAGTTATTATTTCGGGGTTATTTAATCCAGTTAGTAAGTAACGATTTTCCAACTTATATAGCCGTTATAATCTCCAGTATTCTCTTTGGTTTAGGACATATTTATCAAGGAGCTGTACATGTAATTAGAACCGCTATTCTAGGTTTTATTATGGCATTAATTTATCTAGTAACTGAGTCCATTATCATCCCTATTATTTTACACATTATGCTTGATATGTACGGTGGAGCCGTTGCATACATTATTTTTTCTGATAAAAAATCTGAGGCCTAATAACTAACCCATATTATAAAGTGTCTTTTTGAGGAGTTGTTGTAACTCTTGTGGCTTCTCTAATGGCAGCATGTGTCCGTTGCCACTTGTGGAGACTAAATGGCAATTAGGGTTATTGCTTTTTAATTCGAGTAACCAAGGGACATTAACTAAAGGGTCTTGTTCACTGTAATAAAACGTCATTGGTATATTAAGTACTGACATTGCCTGCAGAAGATCGTCTCGCTCACTTGTGTATGTCATTTGACTTATAAGTTCATCAACACCTAAATCTGCATCCATTTGTTTAATGGTATTTACATCTTTTTGATCGTCATTATTAGAGTCTAACAATTGTAACGCACGTTTATGACTTAAGCCGTTGTACTTATTATCAGTGACAAAGTTAAGTAGCGCTTGTCGCTGTGAAACTTCTTGAGGCGTTAAAGTACAAGGACTATTTCCTACAATAAAAAGCCCTTTTATTCTGTCGGGGTAATTCACGGCAAAATATGAGGCGAGATAACCACCCAAAGAAAAACCGAGCAAATAGACTTTCTCTTCCTGGAAATACTCATTTAACCAATTAGCTAACTGTTCAAAATTTTTATTGGCTGGAATAGGGATATGAACAAACTCAAATTGCGCTTGTTCTTCGGAACTGTGCTTGGAGGCAAATTCAGCTTTGGCACAAGTAAATAACTTGTGCCATAACCTTTGGTTACACATAGTGCCGGGTAATAAATACACTTTATGTTTCATAATTGTTGTTATTCCCCGACAGATCCCAATTTAACTTTGTTGTCGAATTAGCTCAGCTGACAATTTAACTCAGCTGTCGTATCAATTCACTCGGTGTCATTTTTAATAATGAACGTGTACTAATCGTGCCAACTAAAGCAACAAAAACGGCACCAGATACTGGGCCTATTAACCAAAGATCTGGATGTGGTACCCAGTCCATGTTAAACATTTGCGATTGTAATAAGTACAAACTCACTTCCGCCACTAGCGCTGCAATTAAACCTGCTATCGCGCCTAAACTTAAAAACTCAAAGGTAATGGCATTCTGGATCATTGAACCTTTAGCTCCTAAAGTCCGGTAAATGACCGTTTCTTTTCTGCGTTCATCCAACGAACTTTGTACTTGCGCAAGCAGAACTAAAGTTGCAGCCAATACAACAACAAGAAGAACAAAAGTGATTGAAACCGATACTTGTTCTATTACTTTTTGAATTTCTTGAACCATAGCTTCAACATCAATCACACTTAATGTTGGGAACTGTTTAACTAACTTATTCACCCATAGTTTTTGATCTTTTGGAATATAGAAAGATGTGATGTACGTAGCAGGAAAGTCAGCTACAACGTCGTTACTAAAGATCATAAAGAAGTTAGGTTGGAAGCTATTCCAATTTACATCGCGAATACTTGTTACTACGACTTCAACTTCTCTGGCTCCAATCAAAAAGCTCAGTTTGTCTTGCAGTTTTATATCTAAACGCTCTGCCACTCTTTGCTCTACCGATACTTGATGAGGAATACCTTCAACCATCCACTCACCTTCTATTAAGGCATTATTCTCTGGGAACAATTCGGTGTAAGTTAAATTAAGTTCTCGGCCAATTCCAACTCGACCTTCTGGCTTTTCTTCTTCCGTTTCTGCTTCGGCTTCACGGTTTTGTTCGCCCTCGCCTTCGGTAAACTTGCCAGCAGATTCATTGTTGTCATCTTGGAGCAATACTTCTTCATTTATTTTGGTTAAACGCCCTCGAATTATTGGATAAAACTGCTCTAAGCTAATTTCTTGTTGCTCGAACTCTTGTTTTACTTGGTCTAATTCGTGTTGGGCAATATTAATAATAAAATGATTTGGCGTGCCTTCTGGTAATTGTTGTTGCCACTCTTTGATTATGGAGTTTTCCAACGAGTACAAAATTAGGATCAACATAATGGCAAGCGTAAAACCAATTAACTGAGAAGTATTTTCACTGGCACGTCGTTTTAATGAAGCCAACGCAATTTTAATTGCACTGCCACCAACACTAGTCCCTATTTTGCGGCTTAGTCTTATCATCACGTTTGAGACCAATAAGATCACAACCACAAGTACAACACCCGCGGCCATTACAATGCCGGTTAGTTTTAGGTTTTGGCTGTATAACAACACCAATAATACTGTGGTCAGCGCCATGATGATTTTTGCCATAATAGAAGTAGCAAAGTTATCACCTAAATTACGACGAAGTACGCGTAACGGTGGAACGGAAAACAACTTTAACAAAGACGGAATAGAAAACATTAAGGCACAAACAAAACCTGTGGCAATAGCAATTAACAGTGGTTTGAGTCCTACAGGTGGTAAATCACTTGGCAATTGGCCAGCCATCGCTTCAATTGCGACGCTTTGTATTAGTGATCCTATGATAATCCCCACCGACACGCTAAAGATGGTAATAAGCACAAGTTGAAACAAATACACGACGCGAACTTGTTCGGTACTTGCCCCTAAGGTTTTAAAAATAGCAATTGAGTCAAAATGTCTTTGACTGTAAAGACGTGTAGCAACTGCTACGGCAGTAGCCGCTAATAATAAACCTAACACGCCAGCAAGCATTAAAAAGCTCTCTGCTCGGGTTAACGCGCTAGACATTGCAGTTGAACCATCTTTAACATCTCGAATTTCTTGATTCGGTTTTAACTGAGGCTCTAACCATTTTACTAACTCGTCAAGCGATGAGTCAGAACCAGCAAAAAGATCTCGGTAAAATATGCGACTGCCAGGTTGAATCACATTAGTAGCTGGCACATCATCAATATTCATAATGATCCGAGTACCAGAGTCAAATACTTGAAATGGCGCATCAGGTTCAGATTCAATAATACCGGTTACATTTAATGCTAACTCGCCTACTTCAATAACAGGTGGCGTGTCTGAAGATAATAAAGTGTCATCCAGAGACAATGCATAAAACAATCGTTTACTTAACCAAACTTCACCTTGTGACGGTCCATTTTTTACCGTGCTTTTATTGGAAATAAGATCTTGTGAAATTAATAATTCACCTCTTAAAGGGTAACTTTTTGTCACGGCTTTCACAGTCGTGATATTCATTTCATCACCGGCAAATGCCATTGATGAAAAGTAGATATGTTTGTCGGTGTTAAGCCCTAAGTCGATTGCTTTTTCGATCACGAGTTGATCAATAGGATGCGCACTTTGTAAGTCTCGGTCTGCGGCAATAAATGCAGCACTTTTACTCATGATCCCTTGTTCAACTCTGTCGGTTACACTGCTTAATGCCATGACAGAAGATACAGCTAAAATGATCGACAAGGCTATAATGGTTAACTCACCTCGTCCTAGCTCCCTGATGAATAGTCGCCATGCTATTTTAAGCCAAGTAAAGAAAGCCCCTGAGGACTTTGTCTTAGAGATTTGATTTGCTAACTGTGAATTAGAATGCATTGGTAATAGCCTCTGAAACTTGCATATCTAATGGTTTTTCAGCGTTAGACTTGGATCCTTGATCCGTAGGATCTTGATTTGTGACCACAGGTTTTTCCACTAAATGACCATTGGTTAGTAAAACTTTACGTTGGCACCTTTCGGCTAGTTCTAAATCGTGAGTAACCAGTACTAAAGTGGTGTTGGCCTTTTGATTTAATTCAAATAAAAGATCCTCGACTAGTTTGCCGTTTTCAGTATCTAAGTTTGCCGAAGGTTCATCTGCAAATAATAATTTAGGACTGGTAATAAATGCTCTAGCAATGGCAACTCGTTGTTGTTCGCCACCGGATAATTGATTTGGGAAATGATCAAGGCGGTGAGATAAACCTACTTTGTCTAACCACTGTTGAGCTTTTTGTTTTGCGCTATTTCTGAGCTCAGCATCGTCAGATAATTCAGCAGGCAACATTACATTTTCAAGAGCAGTTAAGCTTGGCACTAATAAAAATTGTTGGAAAATAAAACCAACTTCCGTACGTCTAATTTGTGCTCTTTGTTCTTCATTTAATGTTTGAATTGCTTTGTCATAAAAATGAACTTCACCTGTTGTTGGTAAATCCAGTCCTGCCAGGATTCCTAACAAGGTAGATTTACCAGAGCCTGACGCACCGACAATTGCAATTGACTCTCCGTCTTGAATATTGAGTTGTATATCGTTTAGTATGTGTAAAGATTTTTCATCACTAGACGCTGATGGCGCCGATGGCAAGGAAACTTGTTTTGATACATTGGTTGCAACTAAGGCTGATATTCGACTTTGATTCATAACTAGGCTCTCTAAATATATGTATACAGTTCTAAACAATAATTGGTTTGACTCAATAAAAGTAAAAAATTCATTAAGTTATTCTTCTACTGATAAAAATACTCGATTTAAAACTTTTATAAAGGGTTTAATTGTTACATTTTTATTTTTCACTTGTTTTAGTACGTTTGCGGCGCCAACAAAGATCATCATTTATGGTGACAGCATTAGCGCTGGTTATGGTATGACTCTTCCTGAAAGTTGGCCAAATTTATTAAATGAGGCTTTTATCGATGAAGAAAAAGACATACAAATCATTAATGAAAGCATTAGTGGTGAAACCACAGGTGGCGGCTTTGCACGCTTAAGCAATGTATTAAAACGTTATACTTTATCTGACAACGATTGGATTATCATAGAATTGGGAGGAAACGACGGTTTAAGAGGTTTTCCTGTTAAAACAATTAAAAACAACTTAACTGGAATGATCAAAATAGCTCAACAAAAAAACATAAATGTCGCGTTAATGCAGATAACGGTTCCACCGAATTATGGGGCAAGATATAAAAAGCTATTCGATGACAATTATAAACAGTTAACTGAAGAGTTTAAGTTGCCATTAGTACCGTTTTTCATGGAACAAATAGCGACACAACCTGAGTATATGCAACGAGATAACTTACATCCTAATGTGGAAGCTCAACCGGTTATTCGCGATATAATGCGACCTCTGATTGAAAGCTTGCTAGCACCTTAGCTATTAAGCTGGGATATTCAATTTAAGCTAGTTAATTTTAACTTAGCAAATTTAATACAAAACCAGTGACCAATTAATTAAGGTCACTGGTCGCTACAGGAAACTTCTTATTAGCTCCCCATTCACTCCAAGAGCCATCAAACACACTTAAATTGCTATAACCTAAGCAGTGGAAAACAAACAGTACAATACACGCAGTAACGCCTGAGCCACAGCTAAAAATAAACTGGTTAGATTTACTTAACTTTAAAGCTGCAACTATCTGCTGTAATTCTGCTTTTGAACGAAATCTCTGATCATCTAATAAACTAGCGTATGGGATATTAATCGAATTGGGAATATGCCCAGAAGACATTCCCTCTCTTGGTTCATCCTCTTCACCAGAAAAGCGACCTTCTGCTCTTGCATCTACGATAGTTAGCGCTGAGTTTTGTAAATTGGCCAGTAGAAAGTCGGAATTATAAAAAGCGTTTTCCTGTAATGTCCCTTGAAAGTTACCCGTTGTTAGCGATGATTGATAATTTGTCACTGTTTCATATCTAGCGTCTAACCATGCAGGTAAGCCACCATCTAATATAAATACATTGTGATGACCCATAGCATGAAACATATACCAGGCGCGTGCTGACGAGAATACCCCTTTTTGATCGTAAACCACGATTACTGAATCTTTGTTTAGCCCTAGCTTTTTTGCTTCTAAATTAAAAACCGCATCACTGGGCATCATGTTTGATAATGAACTGTCTTTATCAACGAACACAGTTTCAAAATCAAATAATCTAGCTGTGGGTATTTTCACTAATTTTGTTGAATTACTACCATGGACAGATTTATTCATACTTGCATCAAGCAAGATGAGGTCATCATCAAATAAGTGTTCCTTTAACCAATGGACGGAAACGAGATTAGGTAAATTGGACATTTATTTTAACTTGGCTTTGATTTTAGGTGAAATGGATTTACTAGCGGCTAAATAGGTTTTTGTATTTAATTCTGCTAGGAATAAATATTTTTCATAATTTTTATTGTTAATTTTTTTGCCGTCAATTACAGGCTCGAATGTCGTATCTTCAATGATAAAATCTACTCTATTATTTTTAACTAACCGCCAAGAATCGACAATTGAATTTGTTAAAATAATATTTTTGTTTTCTTCAAAGCCTTTAGACAATAAATAACCGTGCGTGAAATCATGACGCTGAACCGCAATTGTAAAAGCTTTAGCTTGCTCTAAATTAATGATTTTTAAATCTGCTCTGCCACTTAAACCAACCAAATACGGTTTAAATTCATATACTGGGATCAACCAATCAAATAGCTCTTCTCGTTTTTTTGTATTAGCTATACCGTAGATCATTATATTGTTTTTGGTAGTAGCTAACTTATATGCTCGAGCCCAAGGATACATTTGAATTTCATAATCAACGCCTTTGCTATTTAAATACTGCTTTACTTTCTCTGTCGCAGAACCACCAATAACATTGTCTTTAATTGTTTGATATGGCGGGGATAACTCAGTAACGACAATGACTTTATCATTAGCAAAGCTCATTGCCGGGAACATATAAGTAATGCTCACAACAAGTAATAAAAGTATTGATATTCTATTCATAGATTGGCAAATCTTCACTAAAGTCCTTTAAGTTAAGTGTGTTTATAGCAAATAATCTGACCAGTTGACACGTAAAATATATTGTTGGAACAAGACAGTTAAACAATTTTATTAACAGAAAACCTACATAAATACTTAACCTTATATTTAATAAGGTAATTTATAATTAGCCGTTAAACTTTAGATGAAAATAAATCAGCTAATATCAATTTCGTTCTGCCATATTCAGATTAATAGCCTGAACTTAAATAATGGTACTCCCAAGGGCTAACGTAAAAAGAAGTGTTTGAAAGAGCGAACCCCTGTTACCCCGAAGTCATTACACCATAAAGTAATGAATACCTGATCATAAAACCGAGACGAAAAAAACCAGCAATTAGCTGGTTTCTTAATGTGGTACTCCCAAGGCCAATCTTTGAAAGAGCGAACCCCTGTTAACGCAGTGGAAGATGCTTCGTCTCTAAAATCTAGACATAAAAAAACCAGCATAAGCTGGTTTATTTACATTTAAATGCAATCGCATTTAAAATAATTGGTACTCCCAAGGGGATTCGAACCCCTGTTACCGCCGTGAAAGGGCAGTGTCCTAGGCCTCTAGACGATGGGAGCGTCTTGTTGTTACCTGCCCTACTTTACGTATGGCAAATTACAGAACTTGGCCGAGCTTACTTCACTCTAAATCTTTAATTCAAAACCAGATTTATAATAACGAACCTACTGTTCGATACTAACTGAACTTGAAGTGGTACTCCCAAGGCCCGATTTGTATTAGCGAAACCTAAGGTTCGAAAGCATCTGAACTTGAAGTGGTACTCCTAAGGCCAGATTTATAATAGCGAACCTACGGTTCGATACTAACTGAACTTTGAAGTGGTACTCCCAAGGGGATTCGAACCCCTGTTACCGCCGTGAAAGGGCAGTGTCCTAGGCCTCTAGACGATGGGAGCACTAGGTACATCAAATTGCGTTTAATTACTTATCACACAAGCTCTAACATCTGAACTTGAAGTGGTACTCCCAAGGGGATTCGAACCCCTGTTACCGCCGTGAAAGGGCAGTGTCCTAGGCCTCTAGACGATGGGAGCACTAGGTACATCAAACTAAGCGATAAGTTCATTATTACCAAGGTCAGATTTAAAATAGCGAACCTAAGGTTCGATATATACTGAACTTGATAAGTGGTACTCCCAAGGCCAGATTTACATTAGCGAACCCTGAGGTTCGAAAACATCTGAACTTGATAAGTGGTACTCCCAAGGCCAGATTTACATTAGCGAACCCTGAGGTTCGAAAACATCTGAACTTGATAAGTGGTACTCCCAAGGGGATTCGAACCCCTGTTACCGCCGTGAAAGGGCAGTGTCCTAGGCCTCTAGACGATGGGAGCACTATGGACTTATCAATATTAAAACGTTGGTGGAGCTAAGCGGGATCGAACCGCTGACCTCAACACTGCCAGTGTTGCGCTCTCCCAGCTGAGCTATAGCCCCGCTGTTTTAATACACATTTGAAAACAATATATTGCCTCAAACGCGGGGCGCATTCTATGCATTCACTATGAATGCGTCAACCCTTATTTCAATAAAAGTTACTTTTATTGAACCGACTGCCTATTTTTTTTACAAACAGGTTAAAAATTAGTTCTATTGCTTAATAAACATGTCAATTAATAATAAAGCCAGCGAATTAGCTGGCTTTTTAGTTTCAACATTTAATCTTGCTTTATTGTGCAGCTTCTCTAGCAGCAATATATTCTAATGCAACATCAATACGGCTAATAACTTTGCTTTTATCTAACAATACCAAAGTTACATCTAGCGAAGGTGAATTGCCACTGCCTGTTGCAGCAACTCTTAACGGCATACCAACCTTCCCCATTCCAACGTCAAGTTCTTCTGCTGTTAAGTTAATCGCAGCTTGAATATTGTCACCAGTCCACTCAGTTATCGCTGCTAATTTTTGTTGAACTAAAACTAATGCATCTTTAGCAACTGGACGTAAATGTTTCTTCGCTGCTTTTTCGTCCAGCTGTTCAAAGTCTTGGTAGAAATAAGCACTGATCTCTGCCATTTCTTTTAGGGTTTTAACCCTTTCAGCCTGAATTTCGACGATAGACTCTAATTTAGGACCATTAGTAGTATCAATGCCTTGGTTTTCAAAATGCCAAACCAGGTGATTTGCTACTTCAGAAGCAGGCAAACTTTTCATGTACTCTTGATTCATCCAATTTAACTTTTCAGTGTTAAATGCAGATGCTGATTTGTTGATATCTTTAATATCAAACAAATTAAATAATTCATCTAGTGTGAAAATTTCTTGGTCGCCATGAGACCAACCTAAACGAACTAAATAGTTAATAAGTGCTTGTGGTAAATACCCATCATCACGATATTGCATTACACCAACGGCGCCATGACGTTTAGATAATTTCTTACCATCATCACCTAAAATCATTGAACAATGCGCGTAAGTTGGGACTGTTGCAGCAAAAGCTTCAAATATATTAATTTGCTTAGCTGTGTTAATTAAATGATCTTCACCACGAACAACATGAGTCATTCCCATTTGCCAATCATCAATAACAACACAGAAGTTATATGTTGGGCTACCGTCAGTACGTAGAATGATCATGTCATCCATTTCAGAGTTTGAAATTTCCATGTCGCCACGAATAGCGTCAGTCCATTTAACTGAACCTTCTTTAGGATTTCTAAAACGTACTACATAAGGTGCATCGGCAGATGGCGCTTTTGCACCATGGCTACATTTACCATCGTACTCTGTACGCTGGCCGTTACTCTCTTGCTCTGCACGTAACGCATCTAAGCGTTCTTTTGAGCAGTAACATTTGTATGCTTTATCTTCATCAACTAACTTCTGAACAAATTCTTTATAAAGCTCAAAACGTTTAGTTTGGTAAAAGATCTCTCCGTCACCTTTCATCCCTAACCATTCCATGCCATCTAAAATAGCTTGAACGGCTTCAGGAGTTGAACGCTCCAAGTCGGTATCTTCTATTCGTAAGATAAATTTACCGTTATTGCGTTTAGCATATAACCAAGAATATAAAGCAGTACGAGCACCGCCAACATGTAAATAGCCAGTCGGGCTAGGAGCAAAACGAGTTACAACAGACATAGATTGTTCCAACAAAAATGAAATGATATAAATTTGCGCGTATTCTATCGAAAAGTTCCTACTATAAACAGTAAGAAATTCCATTATTAACCTGAATTCGGTATAAGAAGTGTCGACTGACTGTTCGGGGATTAATTAAATTCAAACAGTTATGAAATATTTAATTATATTATTAAATTAACAACTCACTCGGTGACGAAATTTTTGTGGATAGCAAGGAGAGCTTTCGTACGTCATAGCTTGCTATGACTAGAAAGCACAACGTAGATAGGCGCAAAAATAGCGTTATTGAGAGGCTCGGCTTATGCCGAATTCAGATTAATTAAGGTGAACATGAAGTATTGGTTATTTAAATCAGAACCAGATGATTACAGTATTCAGGATTTAAAAAATGATAAGAACAGCACAGTGCGCTGGGATGGTATCCGTAATTATCAAGCAAGAAACCTATTACGTGACGAGATTAAAATAAATGACCTCGTGTTATTTTATCACTCTAGTTGCAAAAATATAGGTGTAGCTGGCACGGCAAAGGTAGTATCTAACCCCTACCCTGACCCACTTCAATTTGATCCTGAATCAAAATACTATGATGCAAAATCAAAACCTGATGCTCCTCGCTGGGTAAGTTTAGATATTCAATACCAACAACAGTGTATTAAATTTGTACCTTTACCATTAATAAAGGCAACCAAAGAATTAGAAGAGATGGTTTTAGTTAAAAGAGGACGCCTGTCTATTCAACCTGTAGCTGCTGCGGAATGGGATATTATAATGAAATTGGCCAAGCTAGATTAAATTTCAAACACATTTAATAAATAACAAACGCTTTGCTTAAGAATTAACCGAACGAGTAAAAAGTTTTAAATTATTGTTGACTCTAATTAAGGTCTCCCTATAATACGCCCCCACAGAAGCAGCGCAGTTAGTTGCTAATGTATCGATGAAGTTGGGCGGTTAGCTCAGCTGGGAGAGCATCGCCCTTACAAGGCGAGGGTCACTGGTTCGAGCCCAGTACCGCCCACCAA